>JAHHGX010000076.1 GCA_019359675.1 Calothrix sp. FI2-JRJ7 | reverse complement strand
ATACAGAACGTAGTGAAGTATCAGTTTAACTTCACAAATTTACGTCATACAGAACGTAGTGAAGTATCAGTTTAACTTCACAAATTTACGTCATACAGAACGTAGTGAAGTATCAGTTTAACTTCACAAATTTACGTCATACAGAACGTAGTGAAGTATCAGTTTAACTTCACGACTTTACGTCATACTGAACGTAGTGAAGTATCTCTTTAACCTTCACAACTTTACGTCATACTGAACGTAGTGAAGTATCAGTTTAACTTCACAAATTTACGTCATACAGAACGTAGTGAAGTATCTGTTTAACCTTCACGACTTTACGTCATACAGAACGTAGTGAAGTATCTGTTTAACCTTCACGACTTGACTAGATTCTTCGCTACGCTCAGAATGACAAGCTTTGCTCAGAATGACAAATATATTTTTTCAAAACTGGGATGCTCCCACTTTAGGTTTCCCGACGCACCTGCTGTTTGGTAGTTGCCGCTGTGTGTTAAATTTTTCCGATTTTGATTACAGCTAACAGTTAGTATAACCACTTATTTAAAATTCGCCAAATATTTATTTTAAAAATTCTCATAATTGAGATTTAATTAGTAACAATAAATACGCATTAATTTTTGTAATAGAAATAAATGTATAAAAATATAGCAGCAGTAAATGGAAAAACCAGGCTTCAGCAAGAAACCTGGTTTTGAGTTTTGAAGAATGCGTATAAAATAATGTTTTTGAATCACGAAAGTGATTAGTACGAATTTAATGTTTACACTTTCCGTGTTCGTGGTTATGATTATGCTCATGACCATGAGCGCAGCCTTGCAAATCTTGACGCATTAGTTCTGCACTAACCGCTCGTTGTGAATCATCAACAGGTTCCAAACCTATCCAAGCACTGATATTATCAACATCAAAACCGACTTCTCTACGTTCTCCGACTTGAATTAACGGGCGCCGAATCAGCAAAGGGTCTTGTATCATCAGCTTAATAGCAGTATCAGCATCGATTTTATCAGGAACCACTTCACCAGACTTGATGCTAGGCGCCGCTTTATTAAACCAGTCCGCTATTGGACGGTTGCCGAAAAATGACCTGAGCGCATCAGGTGTCCATGCATAAGTCCGAATATCATAGGTTTCTAACTCATGTCCTGCCGCTGTCAATAGTACTTTTTGCTTAGTATTGTTCTTACAACCAGGTTTCTCGTAAAAAACTACCTTTGCCATTTCCCTATCTACCTATCTAGAATTTTTTAGCTTTTTTGTTTACCGGGTCAAACTCATACCGCTGTTTTGGGTCAGTTTCTCCATATATATTGAAAGTGACGGTCGGAGTATCACCCATAGCTTCTACACAATGAATAGCATCACTGTTAAAACTAATAATGTCTCCAGGAAACAAAGTTAATTCTCCCGTCTGTTCAATCTGAACACTTCCGTTATGATTTTGTGTACGCTTCCAAAGAGTATTCTTTTCCTCTCCTTGTAATACAGCGACAATACCCCATGTCCCATGATTATGAATATTAGACTTAACACCTGGTGCAAAAGTAACAGTTTGAACAGTAAGAGGAAAACCTAACTCATCATATAAAAGTAAAACCGAAGTTTTATTATCAGATAACTCTTGTGCTTGACTTTGCACCCAGTAAGAATTAGTAATTAGGCGCCGAACCAGCATTCGTATTTCCGGAAGACGACTAGACTCATCTTCAGCACCCTTAAGAACATCTTCCACTTCAGTTAAAAATCTATACAGACGATAATTATCTCTAAGTAAATCCCATTCACGCGGAGATTTACAAGCTTGATATTGACCATCTCCACCAACAAACCAATCTCTATTTTTCATGCTCAATATGAAGAGTTTTAATTCCGAGTCATTTATTATATTATTGATAAAAAATAATAAAAGCGCCGATTATCTAGAGGCAGAATTTATATCGGCTATCGGCGCCATTACCCTTATTTAATTTTCTAAATAAACACTTACATATCAATCGGGCATTTCGTCAATGCTGCGTGGCTCAACTCGTGGTTGCTGGTTCATTTCGTGGCGGAAAACACTAGAGGTTTCATAAGCCTTCATGCGTACCCGTTGAATAGAACCGAGAGGTCGATGCTCAGGAATACAATGCCAGGAACTAAAAGACAGTACCTCATCAACATAAACACGACGTGCGGGACTATATGCATCCTGCGCTTTAATCGTAATTTTTGCAATTGGCTGGTACTGACTCTCCTGATCTGGCCAAACAACCGAAGCATCTTCTACAGGCATCCGCTCTAAACTCGTGCAAAGCTGCGTGCGTAACTCATATTCGGCGCCGTTCTCACGGAAGAAATCAACAACCAAATCTCTAAGAGTAGAATGATTATCGATTTTGATATGCTTTCCAATTAGGGGAATAAGGCTCTCTGACACAGGGACAGCGCTAATTTTAGCAATATAGTCTCCATAGCGATGTGCCGCCGTAGTAAAGAATGTCTCACCCAAAAGATGAGTTTCAGGTTTTGTCACTCCCAAAGAAGTAGGATATATTTCTAGCCCAACCTTTTCGGTAACAGCGTTTACGGTGCGAGCGACAGTAGTTAAAAGTTGCTGTGCTTCTTCAGGAACGGTAACAACTTTTTCCTGTGCCAACTGTTCTATAAGATATCTTTTAACATCACCACTTGGGAAAGTAGGGTGATTAATCATTAAAAAGTCTTGGGTAAGCGCATCTGCTTTCTGCTCCAAAACCTTACGTCCTTCAACCCCAATAACCTTAATAGCCATACCCCGAAACGAAGACACCCCATCAGGGTTAATATCACCAGGAGCGGTCGAGAACCGAATAATAACATCATAAGTTCGAGGTTCGCGGAATATACCTTGCCTCAATTCTACAGGTAAATTATCGTAAATCTTTAACACACCCTTAACGGCGCCGTGACCCTTAGCATGGGCACCGCGTAACGCATGACGATGCTTATCATATACAAAGCGTCGCATCCTCTCAAAAGAAGCAATTATGTCCTCAATAGTTTTGTCCTCATCAGGTTGCTTAACTTCTACCTCATCAGAGTATCGGACATACGACAGGTTTTGATTCGACATGAATGCTCCTTATTAATATAACCGCTGGAAGCAAAACACGCATATAGCACACTTAGTAGCATACAACACGTTTTCTATATTGTGTTTCTTAAAAGCCAATACAAACGTAGGGTGCGTGAAAGCCTGAACAAACTTCAAATAAAACGACACAATAAACTGCTTTCACGCACCATTAACAATTTTGAATAAATCTTCTGGTGGGCGGGTTAGAATATCAAATTTTACAAAACTTTTTCCCATCTTAATTTAATTAAAATAATCCTGATTGTCGCATTTTATACTCTATTTACATAAAATAACTTAACACTTACTTATATTTCTTGGACTTATTTACTGCAATAATAATGGATTACTGCTATTTGAGAGCTAATTTATCTAGCAAAGTTTACAGCAGCAGTTATAGGATGTTAGGAAGGTATGGTGAGTAAGTTGTCTCTGATAGATGGTTATGATGACTTTTTGCGCGAGTTAAAAGAACGTATCCGCAGTGCCCAAGTCAGGGCTGTGTTGTCTGTTAACCGGGAATTACTGTTGCTTTATTGGCAAATTGGGTGTGAAATTTTAATGCGACAGCAACAGCAAGGATGGGGTGCAAAAGTTATTGATAAGCTTGCAGGTGGCTTGCGGCAAGCGTTTCCTGAAATGAAAGGGTTTTCAGCACGCAATCTTAAATATATGCGGGCATTTGCTGAAGCTTACCCAGACGAGCAATTTGTGCAGGAGGCGTTTGCACAAATTACCTGGTATCACAATACAACATTAATGGAAAAGTTGAAGTCGTTAGAACAGCGCTTATGGTACGCCCAACAAACTATTCAATATGGCTGGAGTCGTAACGTACTTGTTCATCAGATAGAAAGTGGGCTATACCATCGTCAAGGAAAAGCAATTACTAATTTTGAGAATACTTTGCCAAAACCTGAATCAGAACTAGCACAACAAATCTTAAAAGACCCCTACAATTTCGATTTTCTGAGTTTAGGAAAAGAGGCAGAAGAAAGAGACTTAGAAAAAGGATTGCTAAAACATATCCGTGATTTTTTATTAGAGTTAGGGGTAGGTTTTGCTTTTGTTGGTAGTCAGCATCATTTAGAAGTAGATGGAGAGGATTTTTATATTGATTTATTATTTTATCATTTACGTTTACGCCGATTTGTGGTAATCGATTTGAAGATGGAAAAATTTAAGCCAGAATTTTCAGGTAAGATGAATTTCTACGTTGCAGCAGTTGATGATTTACTAAAACATCCTGATGATAATCCTAGTATTGGTTTAATTTTATGTAAAACTAAAAGTCAAACAATTGTAGAGTATGCGCTGCGGGATATAAGTAAACCAATTGGGGTTTCAACTTATCAACTACGAGATACATTACCAGAACAATTACAAGGAAGTTTACCTACAATTGAACAATTAGAGGCAGAGTTGGAAGCGGTTTCTATGGAAATTGAAGATAAGGAATAAATCTACTAATTATATCACGCCGTCTGTGGTAAATAGCTTAGAAAGCTTGTTCCATACCTCTAGGTTAAATATCATCATGCAACCTTTATTACTCATCTTCCTCTTCAGGTGGACGAGTGAGAATATCAAACAAAATACTGGCGCCTGCAAATTCGTTATTTACATCAATTTCCTTAATACGCTCGCAAATAGTTTTAGCCTGTTCAATATCACCAAGCTTTGCTAGCACTAATCCTGAAGCTGCATAAGCATTTAAATAAAGTCGAATTTGCGAGTCTTCTTTACGACTAGATAACACAGGTTGAAGTTGTTCCCAATTATCGGGTAAATTTTCTGAGTCTTTAATATTATTTATAACCTGGCTAGCTGTACTTAGTGCCATTTCATAATTATTTTTATAGTAAATAAGGGAATAGGTAGACCTGACCTATGTAGACCATATAATATCCAGATGCACAAATTTGCATTGTAAATGTTCGCTACTTAGTAAAAATAAATACCAAAATTTGTGTAAGTCTTATCATGTACAATTGAGTCAATACCACAGAAGTAGATTTTGCTTGAACTTAGTATTACGTCTTTTGATTCAAAAAATTATTACCAATAACACAAGCTTATAAACCCAAAGAGTAATCAAATGTGAGGAAACAATACTTTTATTCTACGTATTCCACAAATGGAAAATCTTTGGGTAAATCTAGCAAGCGTATGGCATTCGCCAACACAGTTACTAGCGCTTTTTGGCTTATCGGCGCCAATAAAAGACCCAGTGGCTGTATTTTTAATAATCATGGCGATTATGCTAGTCGCTCCACTAGTGTTTGAGCGGTTGCGTCTACCTGGTATTGTTGGCTTAATTATTGCAGGGGTGATTGTCGGGCCAAATGGATTAGGTCTATTGGCAAGAGATAGCACAATAATTTTACTAGGAACAGTGGGGCTACTGTTCCTTATGTTTATGGCGGGGTTGGAAACGAGTATAGATGACCTAAAACTCAACGCGAATAAAGCGATAATTTTTGGACTAGCAACCTTTGTCATACCAATGGTGTTAGGTACTGGCGCCATGCTGCTATTGGGTTATAATTTTTTAGCAGCTATTTTGGTGGCATCTTGTTTTGCGTCTCACACTTTGCTAGCACTGCCAGTTGCAACTAAACTGGGCATTATGCGAACCCAAGCGGTAACGGTTACTTTGGGAGGAACGCTAATTACCAACATATTAGCTTTGTTGGTATTAGCAGTAGTCGTTAAAGCTCATCAAGGTAGCCTAACCCTTGGCTTTTGGCTATTTTTGATACCTTCTTTAAGCATTTACACCTTTGCGACGTTGTGGGGAGTTCCTAAAATTGGTCGTTGGTTTTTCCAGAAATTTGGACATGATGATGGCGCCGAATTTATCTTTGTGGTTGCCACGCTATTTGTAGTGTCTTACGCAGCACAGTTAATTGAAATTGAACCAATTATAGGCGCCTTTCTGGTAGGTATTGCGATTTCCCAACTCATACCGCAACTTAGTCCTTTAATGAACAGGATTCAGTTTATTGGTAATACGCTGTTTGTACCCTTTTTCTTAATTTCTGTAGGGATGCTAGTAAATCCCTGGATTTTGTTTAAGGAACCACGCTCGATGTTGGTGTCGCTGGTAATGGTATTAGTAGCAATCATCGCTAAATTTCTACCTGCTTGGGGTTCAGGAAAACTATTCAAATTTGATTTTGCCAATATTATGGTAATGTTTGGGCTTTCCGTAGCTCAAGCTGCCTCAACCTTGGCTGCAATTACCGTGGCATTCAATATTAAGCTGGTAGACGAACTCACAGTTAATGGTACGGTAGCAATGATATTAGTTACCTGTATTGCTTCTCCTTGGATAACTGACCGTTGGGGTGCAAGCTCAAACAACGGTACAAAAAGTTCAAGTACAAATAGCCAACAGGAATTAGTTACCGTTGGAAACTATAAAGTGCCTCGTTATCGTATTTTGGTACCCGTCGCTAACCCAAATACAGAAGGGGATATACTCGAGCTGGCAATGATTTTGGCAAAAGCTACCGACGGAACCTTATTACCGCTAAATATCATAGTTGATAACCAACCAAAAATTTCAGGTGAGACAAAGATTCAACAGCAGCAGTTGCTAGCAGCAGCAGAAACTATTGCCCATGCAGCAGTGACAAACGTTGAAGCTATTGGTCGGTTGGACGACTCAATTGAAAAGGGAATTTTGCGAACTGCCTTCGAGCGCAATGCCAATCTAATTATCTGTGGTTGGAAAGGTTTTGCTACATATCGGGATAACTTTTTTGGCGGCGCCATTGATAACGTAGTACGTCGTACTACAATACCAGTATTGATTACACGCTTCACCCATCCAATTGAGACAACTCAACGAGTACTTTTACCAATTATCGAAACAGACTTAACTTCAGTCACATTTCTACGTACCTTAGCACTGACCCGTATTTTAGCGAATGAACTCAAAGCATCGGTACTACTATTACAAGTATCCCCTCCTCGGAAACGCTCAAAAGATATAGAAATTCCTGAAATTATTTTGGACATTCCGATACAGCGCATACAGGGAAAATTCACCAACAGCATCTTAAAAATTTTGCAACCCGATGATTTATTGATACTAACCCATAACAGTGATTCTACTATCCCAGGTCTACCCAGCTTAGGAATTACAACTGAGGCAATTGCTCGTAGTTCTAAAAGAATTTCTTTAATTGTTTTCCACTTTCCCAGTCGTATTCCGCTTTCAGAGGATAATTTAGCTACATTACAAACCCAAGCTTGACGGCGCCGCTCCGAGTCGCACTACCCAAGTAGGTGGCCTTCTTGTGGGGTGGGCGTCGCTTACGCCCAGCACATCTCTACTATCCGGCGCCTAAGAAATCTTTACGGGCAAGGATGCCCATTCCACAAGAAATTTTGAATTAAACTCATACATCATTTGTATTTTTTTAAATCTTCTAGAAATGCTATATTGACTTAAACTAAGCAGATAGTCAGAGTAATAGAAATATATGTTTGACTATGCGAAAGGTAGCTATAGTGATACTGAAGGCGCCTTCATTTTGGTAAATACTCATAACGTCACGATTGAACGTCAGTTATTTACCTTAGCACGTGAGATTGGACACCTGATTTTTCACCGTGTAGAGTACCAAGATATGTTTGTAATAAAAGAAACAAAAGAAGAACAAAACGCGAGCGACAAAGTAGCTGATTATTTTGCAGCGCATTTACTTGTACCCCAGTCCGAATTTGAGCGGATATACGCGCGCACTCAAGACATTGTTAAACTCGAACGGCATTTTCGGGTGAGTTACTTAGTTATTTTGAAGTGTTTGGCAGAAATGGGAATTATTGATTATTCCAAAGAAAAAACCAAAATACATGGAATCTACAAAAAACAACATGGCGTCAAACTACAAGATTCAATTGAATTACCCCCAGCACTGACAATAGAGGAATTTCCAGAGAATGAAAGATTTATATACCTAATCTGGAATGCCCTTAAACTAGGTAAAATCTCTGAAATGAAGGCTGCCGAACTTTTAAATATAACCGTGGAACAACTGCGGGTGCGTCGTCAAGAGACTGAGGTTTATGCAGTCGCTTAACGGAACCATTCTTGACGCTACAGCACTAATTGATTTCTGTTGGCTCAACGAGTGGGAATGGTTACAACAGCATTACAGCCGATTGTATATTTCCCAAGAACTTCTAGACTCAAACCAACTCTAACTTCCCACCCGTGAAGCTGCTAACCAATATTTAACTCCTCTAAGTCTTTCTGAGCGAGGAAATGTTTGCTAGTTTTTTAGAATTTGCTGTGAGGGCGCCGCTTTTAAGCATTGCAGACCGTTCGACAATTGCTATAGCTCGTCACCAGTTATTAATTTGTGCCAGCGATGACGGGTTAGTTATAGAAACTTGTAAAGCATACAGCATTGCCTACACGCGAACACTACGATTGTTAAAAGAGATGGTAGAGACTGGACACAAAACAGCGGTAGAAGTTGTAACAATGGCTGATATATTAATCAACCAGCGTGGTAAACACATATCCGCTAAAGTTCTGAGAGAATGGAAAGCAAGTTTAGGTATGAGCTAGTATTTAGCGGCAAATGTGAGTATTTTAATTTTAAAATTTAGTGTATCAACTGTTTCGATTTAAATTCTTTTAAACCTGGAGAGAGAAGATTTAGACTAAGATTCGCTACTATAGCGTATTTATACTGACACCAATTTGCTATTTTACGTAAGAATTATTAATTAATTATCCCGCTTGATCATTATTTGCCTTCTAACGTCTATAAAACGATAATAGACTTATGACAACAGTATAATTTTATACCTTATATCTCATTAACAATGAAAGCTTAGAGCTACACATGGTTGATATATAATCTTCAAAGCTTTTAAAGAGAAACAGTAAAATACTAGTATTTTTTCTGATGCAATGTAAAAAAAGAATCTAGTTTAATAGTAATTGTAAGTACTATTAAACTAGATAAATGCCTGTAGGACAACCGGAGTTTGTTTTTAACCCTGAGCCTCGATGCCCCGTAGTTTTGCTACTTGACACTTCAGGCTCCATGAGTGGTCAACCAATCAAAGAATTAAACGATGGAATTGTGACCTTCAAACAGTCAATTCAACAAGATGGGCTTGCTTCTCTTAGAGTCGAAGTTGCTATTGTCACATTTGGCGAGACGGTAAATGTGGCTCAAAAGTTTGTAACTATTGACCAGTTTGACCCTTCGTGCCTGAAAGCTTATGGTGCTACTCCTATGGGAGAAGCTATTAACTATGGTTTAGATTTGCTTGAGGAACGTAAAGAAGATTATAGAGAAAACGGTATCCAATACTATCGTCCTTGGGTATGGTTAATTACAGATGGGGCGCCAACAGATTATTGGCAGAATGCAGCACAGCGTGTTAGAGATGCAGAAAACAATCGGAAAATCTCGTTTTTTGCAGTTGGTGTCAAAGGAGCGGATATAGCGACTTTAAGCCAGATTGCTCCACCAGAACGTCCACCTATGTGGCTAGATGGATTGAAATTCAGAGATATGTTTCTCTGGCTAAGTCAGTCAATGAAGCAGGTTTCTCACAGCAAACCGGGAGGAACAATGATAAAGCTTCCTTCCGTGGGATGGAGTCAAGTATCTGTTTAAAAGGTGAGGTATTTTATGGGGTGGAAAGCTATTAGAAGTTCTGTTGAAGGAACTAGTCATAAACAGGGCGATATACCGTGTCAAGACTATAGTGAACGTAAAGTTATTGATGATGTGATTGTAGGTGCAGTCGCTGATGGGGCTGGTAGTGCCAAATTCTCTAAGATTGGTGCGGAGTTAGCAGTTCAAACTGCTCTTTCACACTTGGAGGAATTCTTCAAAAATTTCAAGGAAAAAAAGAAGCGTGATTTACAGCAACCAATACCAAAAAAATTAGCTAGGAAAGTTTTTGGTAAAATTTTAGATAAGGTAAAAGATGAATTAACAGCAAAAGCTTCTGAACAAGAATGTGAGTTGAACGATTTAGCTTGTACTCTACTAGCTTTTATTGCCACTCCCGATTGGATTGCTGCAATGCAAATTGGGGATGGCTTTATTGTAGTACGTGCTGAAAACTCCAATGAATATAAATTATTTTTTCCGCCTGATAAAGGAGAATATGCCAACGAAACAACATTTGTAACATCAAAGGATGCACATTATGAAATGGATGTGGATGTATTAGACAATCCTAAATTTATTTGTGCTTCCACAGATGGACTAGAAAGACTTGCAATTAACTTCCGTGACTGGAAGCCCTCCTCTGGCTTCTTTAAACCCTTTGAAGAAGGGCTAAAAATGACGGAAAACCTTGAGCAAGAAGAAGAGGATATTAAAAAGTGGCTAGACTCAGAAGATGTAAATACACGTACTGATGATGATAAAACTCTGCTTTTGTGCTTGTACGATGGAGAGAGTAAGTCTAAGGATTACTCATATGCACCATCAATAAATTTAGATTACATAAAGCCTAAAGAACCAGCAAAGGAAGCTGTTGCGTCTCCAATAATTAAGGACTCAGTAAAGGTTCCTTGGGATTTTCTAATAGTGAGCTTCGTATGTAATATGTTAGCAGGCTACTTACTAGCATCTTTATGGATGAAACCAAAACCAATAAAATGGATGACTTTTGGATTTGGCATTGCTGCTGTACTTTGGGTTTTATCCATTACTTTTATTAATCTATTTAAATGGTTTAATAAAACTCGAATAAAACCTATTAACTATAAATATGAGATTAAAAATTACAGTAAATTATTACAACTTATATACAGGATTCGAGCAGTAATAATTGTGACTTTAAGCAATACTATTTTAGGGTTGTTGCTAGGAATAGTTTTATACTTACCTCTTCGCTGATGTTAAAAAGATGATTTGAGACTACCCTATATGACACAATATCGTGATAGCAAAGGTCAGTCTATTTTGTTAACAAAAAAGCTGGCTAGTGGCGGAGAAGGAGCGGTTTGGCAAACAAATCGTAGTGGATATTTAGCCAAGTTGTATTTTTCTCATGATGCAGAAAGGGTCAAAAAACTGCAACTGATGTTGGCAAATCCACCAGAAGACCCGACAAGAAGCCAAAATCATGTTTCTATTGCTTGGGTACAGGAATTATTAATAGATATTCAGGGTAACTGTGTTGGTTTTTTAATGCCAGTTATTAGTCAAGTAAAAGAATTGCTCTATGTGTATAATCCTCAACATAGACTACAACAATCTCCAAATTTTAATTGGTATTACTTACATGCAACAGCATACAATGTTGCGCTTATTATAGGCGCACTTCATGCAAAAAGCTATGTGATTGGCGATATGAATCCGAAAAATTTACTTGTTAATGACAAGGGGCTAATTTCTATCATTGATGTAGATTCGTTTCAAGTGACAGACTCTAAACATGGAAAGGTTTACCGATGCAAAGTTGGCTTAGATGGTTTTATTCCTCCTGAACTACTTAATAAAGATTTATCTTCTTTGAATCAAACTAAATACCATGACCGCTTTCGGCTAGCTGTAATAATTCACTTTCTGCTTTTTGGCTACCATCCGTTTACAGGAAAATGGGTTGCTTTTGGAGAACAACCAGAACAAAACGAATATATTCGGCAAGGCTTTTGGTTGTATAGTCAAAATAGTCCTCTCCAAGCCACCCGAAATACAATACCTTTAAATGTTGTTCATCCAGAAATTCAGAAATTATTTTTAAAATGTTTTAACGATGGTCATACATCTCCCAGATTACGACCAACAGCACAAGATTGGTGTAATGCTTTGCGAATAGCGCTTTCTGATTTAATTGCTTGTCGCAAAGTAGCAAATCACTCCTATAGTAAAGTTTATGGCAAGTGCTATTGGTGTGAACGTGAACAGCAACTTGGAATAGACATTTTCCCACATGTGGCAAATGCAGTTATGCCATCACAAGCAAAACAGCAATCACCACAAGGGTCGCAAACTCTGAATGTTCCTGCAAACGGTGCTACTATGTTTACTCCTACACCGTCAAAGGGACAATCTCAACTAAAACAAAATTATAAATCGCAAGCACCAATAACCATAGCACAAAAAGGTGAGGATTGGAAAATTGTATTAAAAATTCTCGGTATTGGTTCTTTTATTACGGCTGCGATACCCATAATACATTCTTTCTTTTTTACAGTAAAAGTTAATGATTATAAATATCTAACGCAAAATAACTCTAATCAAATAACTCAAGAAAGTACAGAGACACCTAAGAAGCCTGTAGATTCAAATACTAGCCCAGTATATTATCAACAAGGAATAGAACATTATCAAAAAGGTAATTATTATGAGGCTATTAATCATTTGAATTTGGCATTAACAGAAACTCCTCATTTATCTGACAATATTAATCAATATCTTACAGAGTCCTATTTAGCACAAGGAATAATTGAAGCCAAAAATGGTAGGCATATAGTAGCTATTGATAATTACAATCAAGCAATAAATATCAACTCTAAGCACGCCGAAACCTACTATCAAAAAGCTTTAGCTTATCGTGATATGCAAAAATACGAAGCTGCAATTATTAACTACAACAAAGCTATTGATTTAAGTCCACAGAATCCTTACTATTACAACAGTAGAGGAGTTGTGTGTTATAGTTTAGATAAATTTAATCTGGCTCTTGAAAATTTTAATAAAGCTATCGAAATCAACTCTAATATTACATATTTTTATAGTAACAGAGGTAGAACTAATTATCAGCTAAAAAATTATCAAGCTGCAATCGATGACTTGACTAAAACAATTTCTGAAGAATCGAAAGATGGTTATTACTACAATTTACGAGGTTTTGCTTACTTTAAATTAGACAAACTTGAAGCAGCAATCAATGACTTTAATAAAGCAATTGAAATTAATTCTAAGGAACCTACTTTTTATACCAATAGAAGTGGTATATACGAGCAGCAGGGAAATATCTCAGCAGCTATTAATGATTTAGAAAAAGCTGCCGCATTATATTTACAGCAAGGTAATAAGCAAGAATATACTAAAAGAATAAATAAAATTCAGATATTAAAGTCAAGGTAAATAACTTTAATCAAAAAATATTCAATTGCCCATGAAACCATAAATAATACATAACTTCTATTTATTGCATCTCTAAATAATAATATAATTTTGATAAATTATTCAGAATTGTAACATATAGCAGTCCCACATGATTTGTGAAAAATACCTAAATGTAAAGACGCGATTAATCGTGTCTCCACAATGCGCGGATTTTAATCATCTTCCTCTTCAGGTGGGCGGGTGAGAATATCAAGTAAAATACTGGCGCCTGCAAATTCGTTATTTACATCAATTTCTTTAATACGCACGCAAATAGTTTTAGCCTGTTCAATTTCTCCAAGCTTTGCTAGCACTAGTCCTGAAGCTGCATATGCATTTAAATAAAGTCGAATTTGCGAGTCTTCTTTACGACTAGATAACACGGGTTGAAGTTGTTGCCAGTTATCGGGTAAATTTTCTGAGTCTTTAATATTATTTATAACCTGACTAGCTGTACTTAGTGCCATTTTATAATTATTTTTATAGTAAAAGTAACTATATGCGGCGATTAGAACATCTACAGAATTATTTGTTTGAATTAGTGCTTGATTTATATAGTGTTGTGATTTTGACGTATCTTGCCAATTATCAGCAGCAAGTATTAATAGTTGTTTAATATCATCCGGAACGTTAAACCAAGAAAACATAGTAAATTAAAATTTAATAGTTATAAATTAAATTTGATCCCCCCAACCCCCCTTGATAAGGGGGGCTTTGTATTTGCTCTTTTTCCCCCCGAATTTGCGGGGGGTTAGGGGGGATTAATTAAAACTGAGTCATTACATACAAAAGCAAAAACAGGATAATCCAAATAATATCCACAAAGTGCCAGTAAATCTCAGCCATCTCGATACCAGTGTGCTTATGGGCAGAATAATGACCCTGGCGCCGCGACCGCCAAATTACACCCAAAATTAACAGTAATCCGATAAAAACGTGTAAACCGTGAAATCCAGTCAAAATGTAAAAGCAGTTGGAAAACACATTTGTCGTCAGACCATATCCCAAATGCTGGTACTCGTAAATTTGACCAGCTAAAAATGTGGCGCCCATAATAGCGGTGACAAAATACCAAAACCGCATTCCCCAAACGCTGCCACGCTTAATTGCTGCATCACCAAGGTGAATCACAAAGCTACTGGAAACCAGAATAGCAGTGTTAATAGCAGGTAAATATAACTCTACCTCAGTACCTTTAGGCGGAAAAACAGGAGTTACTCCCTTAAAAAACAAGTAAGTTGCGAAGAATCCGCCAAACATTAGTGACTCTGAAGCAAGAAAGGTCAATAAACCTATAACCCTTAAATCAGGATGTTCCTCGTGGTGAGATGTATCTGTTGGTGTTACTGCTGTCATATAAGTTAAAAGTGCGTAGGTAGAGACGCGATGTTCCTCGCGTCTCCAAAGAGAGAATTTTTTAGGCGCCGATATTCGCAAGTCCATCTGCGCGATGATTATCAGTTAGACCATATTCATATGGCCCATGTGTAACAACAGGTAATTCTTCCCAGTTTTCAATTGCTGGGGGTGAAGCGGTTGTCCATTCCAGGGTTAGCGCATTCCAAGGGTTATCACCTGCAACTTCGCCTTCTCTCCAACTCTTAATGACGTTGTAAGTAAAAGGTATTACAGAGAAAGCTAATAAAAAGGCGCCGTAAGTGCAAAGCTGGTTAATAGCTGTAAATTGTGGGTCATACATAGCAACGCGACGAGGCATTCCTTGTAGTCCCAATTCGTGCATAGGGAAGAAAGTTAGGTGAGTACCAACGAAAGTTAGGGCAAAGTGAACTCGTCCCCAAGTTTCATTTAGCATTCGTCCAGTCATTTTAGGGAACCAGTGGTAAATACCTGAGTAAATACCAAATACTGAACCACCAAATAGTACGTAATGGAAGTGAGCAACTATATAATATGAGTCGTGAACGTGAATGTCGAAGGGAGTGGTTCCAAGCATTACACCACCAATACCCCCTAACACAAACATTGACAGTAAACCAATGGCAAATAGCATTGCGCTGGTATAGCGAATTTTACCCTGCCAGAGTGTTGCAACCCAACCAAATATTTTTACACCTGTGGGTACAGCAACTAACAAAGTGGAAATAGTAAAGAACATCCGCATCCAACCTGGGGTACCACTGGTAAACATGTGGTGAACCCACACAAACAAACCTACTACGCAAATCGCCAAGCTAGAGTAGGCAATTGCTTTATAACCAAAGATATGTTTGCGTGAATGTACAGGAATCACTTCGGACATGACACCGAAGACAGGCAGAATCATTAAATACACTGCCGGGTGCGAGTAGAACCAGAACAAGTGCTGATATAAAACGACGTTTCCACCTGCATCTGGTTTAAAAAATGATGTTCCAAAGTTGATATCAAACAGTAATAAAACTAACCCCGATGCTAATACAGGAGTAGATACTAACGCTAAAACTGAGGTTGCTAAAATTGCCCAGCAAAATAAAGGTAGTTGGTCCCAACGCATACTAGGTACTTTCATTTTGAGAATGGTGACGACAAAGTTTACCGAACCCAAAATTGATGAAGTACCTACTAATACAATTGCTAAAATCCACAAACTCTGAGCAATAGGCGCCGTTATCAGCGACAATGGAGGATATGCCGTCCACCCCGACTGTGAACCACCAAAAAAGAAACTCGCAACTAGCAAAAGTCCAGCAGGTGGGTTAAGCCAAAACGCAATAGCATTTAACTTAGGAAATGCCATATCACGGGCGCCTATCATTAGTGGTACAAGATAGTTACCAAAACCACCAATAGCACTTGGCACGACCCATAAAAATATCATTATGGTTCCGTGATTTGTCATGAAAGCGTTGTACAAATTTGGGTCAAGTACATCGGAGTCGGGAGTAGCTAATTCAGTACGCATTGCCACTGCCATCAACCCACCAATTAGATAAAATCCAAATGCAGTAACTAAATACTGTATGCCAATTACCTTGTGGTCAACGTTAAATGTAAAGTAGTCGTGCCATTTCCAAGCTTTTTGATGAGTGGTGTGGCTGGTAACGACCACATTCTCTGGTTTTTTGCCAGGAGGACTATTTTGTGGAAGTTGTAACGTCATAAAATTCGTATGAGTATAGATTATCCACCCCCTTTGAAGGGGGAAGATGTTAGTGAGTTTGTAAAGCTGCTGCTATTTGTTGATTTTGTACGCTAGCAATACGATTTGATTCCAGCCATTCTTGATATTCATCAGGTGTATGAACAATGACTTGAGAACGCATCGAACCATGATATCCTCCGCAAAGTTCTGCACAAACTATCGGATATGTACCTGGTCTGGTAGCTTTAAATCTTAAACCCGTTGCTTGTCCGGGTATAGCGTCTTGTTTGAGTCGGAATTGCGGTATCCACAAAGAGTGAATAACATCCGACGCGGCAAGATTCACTTGAACATCGGCACCCACAGGTACATGTAGTTCACCAGATGTAATATCAGTTTCAGGATAGTTAAATATCCAAGCAAACTGCATACCTGTTACATTCACAACTAAATCTGCTGCTTTACCTAAAACTTTTGGGTTGGCGCCAATACCAATACCTGGTTGAGGTACATTTACCAATTTTTTTACAGGTGTTTTAATTGGTGTTTTAACAGGGAGAGTTATAGGTTCTTCAATAGGCGCCAGTAATGGTGCTTCAACGGGTGCTTCTTCTAATGATGCCTCCTGAGAAACTTCATTTGGCGCCAACTCACTGCTGTCTGAAGCTGGTTCTGGAATAACTTCGTCTGTAGGTATTTCTTCAGTCAGCGCTTCAATATCAGAGTCGTTTAATGTCGCAGCTAAGGCACTTCCCTTAACTGGTGCAGCAGCATGTTGAGCCATTGAATGATGCCCTACACTCAAACCACCCATCTGCGTATATACATCAACGCTGTATATTCCAAGTCCAATGACTATTATCGAGGGAATCGCTGTCCAGAAAATTTCTAACGGGAAATTCCCTTCGATTAACGTTCCATCACGGTCATCATCTTGACGACGCCGATATTGAAACATGAAAATGACAATGGCGCCTTGCACTATCAAAAACAATGCAGTACCAATACCAACCAAAATTTGGAAAAATCTGTCTACTAGTGGAGCTTGTTCAGATGCTTGCACTGGTAACAAACTAGCCGAGTGCTGACCTACCCAGATGCTTACAAGTGTAACGAGTATGCCAGCAACAAGGGTCAAAAGAGAAACAGGGACTTGTTGCATACTAAAAACGATAAGTGTTTCTTGAAAATATAGAAACCTGCTTTCTTCGTTGATGACATGTAATAAAAACAACGATTTTGCGTAGAAACCAGGTTTCTTTGCATAGTTAATAACTTGATAGCAATTGGCTCTTACACCTTTAAACCTGTTTTTACTATTTCTAGTTTTGACACACTTTGATAGATTTTAGTTAAATTTTTAAATTTTTTTAATATCTAGATTTTTAAAAACATAAATATAGAGACGCAAATTTATGCGTCTCTACAACGTGTTATAAAAATATTTAAAAACGAATTGTAGCACAGGCAGGATGCCTGTGCAGTTAATTAATTGTCTAACGACGCATGAGTGTAGCAATTTTTCGAGCAAATTTTGGCACAAGCTTCACAACCAATACAATTGTCAGGATTTTTTACAGTCATGACTTTCTTTTCAATTTCATCGTCTTCTTCATCTTCGACGAACTCACCCTCTTCATTCATTGCTTTTAACAGCAATACATCGTGTCCACAGATTTTGAAGCATCTGCCACAACCGATACATTTATCTTGGTCAATTTCTTGAACAAATTTAGGTGTCCAAGTTTTTCCACCAAATGTCAAACCTGTTAGAGTAGCCATGTGTTAACCTTCAGCAATTTTGTGTTTAATTTTGTGCTAGATTTTACTCGATGCACTAGTACTTTATTCACTCTCTAATTTTGATGTTATCAGATGCTTTTTTTTGAAAAAGTAACATTATTGTCTATGTTAAAAAATTGTTTTTATTCTTTTTTGTAAACACGCTTATAAACTATTTTTAATTTGTAATGCTAATAATTTTTATTAACTGCTTGTTAGACAATAAGGTAAACGCTTTATCCTTCAATGCTTGGTTGATATTTGTTGTCAATTAATAAAAAAATCATAATATGGTGCGTGACGTTACGGGGTTATTTGCTTCGCTTGAGTTTGTTGTAAACGTCACGCACCCTACAATATTATTTATGCAAAGGGTTATTTTAGTTACAATTTTATATTTTTTATTATTTATTAATAATATTAACAAAGGCGCCGAAGTTTTAAATATAGTCGCTTGTGTTACTCAAGAACTATTAGCTTGTACAAATAAATAAATAGGAAAGATTAGGAAATTTTATTGGGGCTATGAATATGAAAAATCAAGACATCTTGGCTCGTTATGAACAACTTTGTAAAGTTGTTTGTGGAATTGTTATGAATAGAAAACATTCAGCATAAAAACGAATCGACTAATAACCCTGAATAGTATTCAAATCAAAGTATTCTAAATACTTATATGAACTAACATTCTGCTATCCAGGGGCTAATTAATAACCAAGCATACGAATGAAGTAATGTGGCCATTACCTTATGCCTTACACAATTCCAAATAGCAGTTGCATTGAATGCGATAAATGTCGTCCTCAATGCCCTGTGGGTGCTATCAAGCTTGTAAATGACGAATATTGGATTGACCCTTGTCTATGTAATAACTGTGAGGGTTTTTACTCCGAACCTCAATGTTTGACCATATGTCCGACTAAATCTCCTATTCCCTTACAGGTGAAACGAGGAAGATGCAAGATTGAACCACGCGAAGTCACTAGTTCAAATTTATTTGCTAACGGCAAGAATAATCCCTTTGCTTCTGCAATTGCAATTTGGGAAGCTTCTAATGTTTTAGCACAACGCACGTCTTTACCGTGGGAACTAGATGAAAATGGGTATATCTGCTATCGGCGCCAAGTTAACCAAGGTAAGGGTAACATAGCTTTTCACCTTGCAGTACCATTTAGTGAAAATCAACTTGCGACAACAACAGCAGCAGTTGAAGCTTTGGATATTCGCGCTGCACTTGTAAATCTAATTTTTGCGGCACATGCAACTGCCGTTAGCGAACCGTGGAAGCAAGAGTTTGTTATAGATGACAAACAAATCGAGAAATATTTGGGATTAGAGAAGCGTAAAGACCTCAATAAAACTGCGAAACTAACATTAATGAAAAACTGGGTTCGCAGTTGTTGTTCGCTAATGACATCAATTAGTTGGGCACAGCAGGGTAGAGTACCAGGATTTGAAATAGAAAAAAGTCCCTTGTGGCACTTGGTGGATATTCAGCACCACTTCCAAGAAGACGACAAGGGATGTAAATATCTAATTGGATTAACTTTTAAAGTCAAAGCTGGAATTTGGGCACAATATTTTTTAAACAAGCAAGGCTGTAAACAGCGTAACGCCTATTTTCAATATGGTAGTTTGCCTAAATCGCTGTTAAACACTGTTATGAGTATATGGCAGCAACATGAAGGCGCCGCGCGTTTAATGTTGTGGTTATTATTCAAAACCAAAATGGGTAACTCACAGCGAATTACCGTCCCTACATTACTTCGCGTTGCCTATGGAGAGCAAAAAGTTGCCACAGCTTGCAGACAGCGTGACGACCGCAAACGGTTACTGCGTACCTTTGAAAGTGACTTAGAAGTGCTAAATCACTACGGTATGAAACCCAAATTCGACCCCGTTACCTATCCACCTAACATTCAACCAATGTGGGCAAAGCTAGTTGATATTCCTGAAGACCCCGATGAAGCTATCGAATTTTGGATTAATGACGGTGGTGGTAAGTCACGTCTCACCGATGCAGGTCCAAGAGGCAAATGGAACTTACTTATGAACGCACGTATTTTGTCATTCGACCTGCCACCCGAACTTGAGCAAGCACTATCCGAAGCCGAAAAAAAGCATCTTGCCACAACAAGAAACAGAAAAAAAACTAAAACCACATCTGGACTAATAGGTGACCAAATTTCGCAAGCAAGAAAAAGACTCAATATGAGCCAGCGCGAACTAGCTAAACTCGCAGGCAAAAGTCAAAGCTGGATACGCGACATCGAAAATGGGCGCCTAAAAGTTAAGTCAGAAGACCAAACAGTTCTACGCAAAGTATTAGGTATCGCATAGAAACAGGTTATTTATTTTATAGCTAAATGATTCACGTGCTTTGTGATTGACACGCATTGTAATTGACGTGCATTGTGCTTGACATGCCTTGTGGGATGGGCGTCAAAAGCCCGTCCTCTACATATACTGTCTCATTTACAAAGCCCCCATCAATTCCATACATTTCTTTAAAAGGAAATTTTACTTCCTTCAAGGCAAGATGTAGGAGATTATGCTATTCGAGTTGGCGAAGCAGTTAAAACCCTAGCAGAAGTTGAGAATCGTACACCAATTGCAATTTTAGGTGAGTTGCTTACAACATTTCCTACCATTCAAATTCAAGGATTAGTTTCTCAAATTCAGGCGCCTATTGAACGGTTACATGAAAACAGTGTTTATGAAAGCAGTGGTGGTAAAATAACACTGTTTGGTGTAGTTTTTGACAAGTTACGAAAAATTAATGCCTTGCCTGCCGATGAATATTATACATCGCTATGAAGGCTTATCAAGAACGTCTACCAATTTTATGTGTAGGTAATTTGACCAAGGTAGATGATATTTTGATTTTGAATGATTTGCAAAAATTTGAACTAGATAATATATAGTCAAAATTAAATTATTGTTACATTTTCATCCCTCACCATGCAAAAAACGCCATCTATCGCTTTTGCGTTCAATTGGTAGGATCGAAAAGACGCTACATCAGTATTGGGTGGGGCGCGTCAAAAAAGCAGCGAAAACATTGGCATTTATTCCATTTGGTGGTAAAGAGACAAGCTTTAGTCCCAAAAATACAAAACCTATTCATCGGTCTGATGAATATCGATATTCTTTTACTACTATTGACCCCGAATTACTCCAAAAAATCGCCACCTAATGATACGGGAAAGAGCTATACTCACTAGCATTAGAACACATAGACTAATGTAACTAATTACAGTCAATGTATCTATGTTAACTTTCTCAGCTATGGCATAATTTACTAATCCAATTAATCCTGTACTGCTTACTCCACTAACAAGACCCGCAAAAACGGCGCCTATAAACGAAGTTCCAGAGGTTTTTTGAAGTAGCGAGAGAAGTTTCATTTCACCGTACTTTACGAGTTTTTACCATGAGCAAGATATTTGCTTTTATACTAATAATTTTACTTAGCTTTACAATTACATATCCTGCTCAAGCTTTTACCTGTCGTAATTATAACGGTCATCAGGTTTGTATTCACAGCATTAAAAGAAGCGCCAAAAATCACTGGGAATATCGCGCATCGGTAAGTATTGACGGCACCAAAACACCTGTTGAACTCTACAATTGTCGTCAGCAAATTTATACTCAAAGTAATGGCAAGGTTATATCGTTTGGAAAAGATGACGCAGGCGCCGTAATTTGCAGCTTTTTCAAGAAGCGTTAGCCTACATTCCAATGAAAAGTATTAATTAAGTAAAAATACTTATAAAACTTTACGATTGTTGTTAAATGATACGCATTTAAAATCATGAAAAAATTGTATCGTTTATTCAGAGCAATCTCAGTGATTGAGTATGCAGTTTTTTCAAAAAGGCGTAAATAAATATTAGTGAAAGTAACTAAAAGCAATATTGGAGCGATAATTTTGCTTTTCTTGCGTCCTGGCTTTGTGCCAAGGACGCAAGTAACCTTGAGGTCTTAATTATAGCTATAATCAACTGCACGCGCACCTATTATTTGCGGCGCCTCAACCTTCAAAATCATATTATCAGAACGGGCACTCAAAAGCGGCGCCCCCAAATTCAAAGAAGCAAACGGACTTTCTGGGGGAACTTCTAATTTAGAACCAATGAAACCAATATTAAACTCAAACTCAGCCGCAAAAGACATTATATTTGCATCTTTAGTACTAAAACTCAACCCTTTTAACCACTGGCGCCAGTTAAACCAACTTTTCTTATCGAAATCAAGGGTACACAGAGTTTTACCTCCTTGCTGTACAGCAACACGCTTATCGAGCCAAGTAAAATCAGCAAGTTCCTTGGGTAATCCCCAAATTTCTCGACCACCTGCCACCGAGTCAGAATTATCTACATATATATGTGTTACCCAAGCACCAATCTTATCTTGATATTTAACTAAAGCAGGTGCAACAATTAACTCGCTGTATTCAAGTACCGAACCTGGTTGGTAATTTGATATATATACTGCACCAACCGTTTTACCTGGAAAGACCGAAAAAATCTCAAACTCAGAAGGAATCAACGCACGAACGCGGTTAGTATCTACCAAATGTAAAGTTTGCACCGCATAACCCTGCAAACTCCAAGGCGCCATTGGATATGTCATATTTACCCTCGCTAATACCAGCAAAGTATATACCGCGTCCGATTGCTGGTACTACTATCGAAGGTTTTAGGTTTATAAATATAAGCTTTTTCGCTTACCTTCCCCCCGTAGTACTACTGGTTAACTCAACCAGTAGTACCAAATATCGTGATTTAAAGATTCGGTAGTAATTCAGAAACCCGTAATCACTTTTTCCTGCTTGGAGACATATAAACGCGCTTGTGATAGAAGTTATAATCCTTATATAAAATTCCATTAACAAGCAATCGTATGAGCAACTTTCCACTTGTAGCTCCTCCACCTGGTTTTGAACAGTTGAGCAAAGAAGAACAAATCGTTTATGTTCAGCAACTTTGGGATATAATAGCTGCTAAACAAGAAGAAGTTTCTACACCTCAGTCGCATATTGATATAGTTCGCGAACGCATAACTTCCCACGAACCAAATAAAGGTACTCCTTGGACTGAAGTGAAACAACAATTACTTAATAAGTACCGTGAGTGCTAATCTACCTATAATTTTTGACCCAAGAGCCATCGAAGATATTGATACGGCAGTTGAATGGTATGTGAAACAGCAATTAGAGCCTGCTGTCAAATTTATAGAAGCGCTTGATGCTGTAATTGTAATGATTTCACAGTATCCAGAAGCTTATCGTGAAGTTGATACTGATTTCACAGTATCCAGAAGCTTATCGTGAAGTTGATACTGGTATTCGCAGAGCATTAATGCAAAAGTTTCCATATTGTGTATATTATGTTGTTGCGAGTAATAACATAACAATTTTTGCTATTTTGCACGCCCGCCGTGTCCCTGATGCTTGGAGACAAAGATTTGAGTAATTTGTAATATTAAGCTAATCACAAGATATTAAAAATGTTCTTGTGGGGTGGGCTGTCTCTTGCTCCACCCTATATATATTTGGAACGGGGCAAGAGAAAGCCCATTCCACTCTTATAATTAAACATTCCACAAGATTTAATTAAATTTTTAATCACTATAAAAAATAAAAACCCACACGCTTCATTAGCCAATGTGGGTTTATTGATGTTCCCAAGTTCAACTTGGGAACAGACTAATACAAGATTACTTAGATTCAGTGAAGTCGGCATCAATAACGTCATCACCGCTTCCACCACTTGAGGCGCCACCAGCAGAACCAGGGTCAGCACCAGGGGCACCAGCACCAGGGGCGCCAGCGTCACCACCTTGTTGTTGATAGATGCTGCTACCAACTGCAAATAGTGCTTGTTGCAATTCGGGCATAACGCGCTTGATTTGCTCGTCGTCTTCTTTTGCAACAGCGTCTTTGAGGTCTTTGACTAAACCTTCAACTTTGGTTTTGTCTGCTGCGGGTACTTTGTCACCAAGTTCTTGAATTTGCTTCTCTGCTTGGTATGCCAAAGAGTCAGCTTGGTTTTTACGGTCGATTTTTTCACGACGTTCTTTGTCGGTTGATGCGTTTTGCTCTGCATCACGTACCATGCGCTCAACGTCGTTCTTGTCGAGAGTCGAGGCGCCAGTAATACTGATGGACTGTTCCTTACCTGTACCCTTGTCTTTAGCTGTTACGTTCAAAATACCGTTAGCATCGATATCGAACACAACTTCAATTTGGGGAACACCACGAGGTGCAGGAGGAATACCATCAAGACGGAAAGTTCCTAAGCTCTTGTTGTCGTTGGACATTTCACGCTCACCTTGGAGGACGTGAATTTCTACGTTTGTTTGTCCGTCAACTGCGGTAGAGAATACTTCTGACTTCTTGGTAGGAATGGTTGTGTTACGAGGAATAATCTTGGTCATTACACCACCCAAGGTTTCTACACCTAGAGACAATGGTGTTACGTCTAACAATAAGATACCAGTAACATCACCAGCCAATACACCAGCCTGAATTGCGGCGCCAACAGCTACCACTTCATCAGGGTTTACTGTTTGGTTGGGGTCTTTACCTAACGCAGTTTTGACTAACTGTTGTACTGCGGGAATACGAGTCGAACCACCAACTAGTACAACTTCATCAATATCAGTCTTGCTGAGTTTTGCGTCGCGTAACGCATTTTCAACAGGAATGCGGCAACGGTCGATAAGGTCAGAGCAAAGTTCCTCAAAGCGAGCGCGTGTTAGCGTTGTGTCGAGGTGCTTGGGACCATCTTGTGTTGCAGTGATGAAAGGCAGGTTAATTTCTGCTTGGGTAACGCTCGAAAGCTCGATTTTGGCTTTCTCTGCTGCTTCTGTTAAACGTTGTAAAGCTTGCTTGTCTTTACGAAGGTCGATACCTTCCGCTCTACGGAATTCTTCAGCGAGGAAGTCAACGATTTTTTTGTCGAAGTCGTCACCACCTAAGTGGGTGTCACCAGAGGTTGCAAGTACTTCAAATACTCCGTCTCCTACTTCGAGGACAGATACGTCGAAAGTACCACCACCAAGGTCAAATACAAGGATTGTTTCATTACTCTTCTTATCAAAACCGTATGCTAACGATGCAGCAGTAGGTTCGTTGATAATCCGTAATACTTCAATACCCGCAATTTTACCTGCGTCTTTGGTTGCTTGACGTTGTGAGTCGTTAAAGTAAGCAGGTACGGTAATTACTGCCTGAGTAACAGTTTCACCGAGATACTTACTAGCGTCTTCAACAAGCTTACGAAGAACTTGTGCGGAAATTTCTTCTGGTGCAAACTGCTTACCTGCCGCTGGACAGTCTAATTTAACGTTTCCACCGCTTTGTAAAATTTTGTATGAGATTTCCGTAGCTTCATTTGTAACTTCCTCAAAGCGGCGCCCGATGAAGCGTTTTACTGAATAAAAAGTGTTTTCGGGGTTCATTACCGCTTGACGTTTGGCGATCTGGCCAACCAAGCGGTCGCCATTTTTCGCAAACGCGACAACAGAGGGAGTGGTACGAAAACCTTCAGCGTTAGCAATAACTGTGGGTTTACCACCTTCCATGACTGCCACGCAGGAGTTAGTTGTTCCTAAGTCTATTCCAACTACTTTTGCCATTGTAGGTGCTGGCTCCGTGTAACTACAAATTAATAAATGGACGTAATAAGGACGAGAAAATTAAACCAACTGAGTCGCTAGTTGCGACCAGTTCAGCACTTCAAACCTTAAAATTTGGCTTTCGTGGGGTGAAAACCCATAACTATGCTGATATATATACTGAGCCTGTGTAGCCTGTCCATGAAGGGTGGTTTCCCGAACAATTTAACGGACGGTCAGCCAATTGGCTTCATGCAGCAGCTTTCAAACTCACAATTTGTTTTATTTCACTTCGTCTAATGTATGAGAAATAATACTGTAAGTAATTCGCGTCAACCGTAAACCCTAAGTGGTGTTTGCCGCCAAAATCCACTATAGTCGCAATATTTGGCATAAAAATCAGCATCTGCTCAGTGCTTAATTCGAGTGGCGCCTTCAAAATACCTAACCTTAGATGCAAGATATGACTTAGGCGTTAAGGCTAACGTAACAGATAAATCAATGTTGATTTCGAGCCAAGACGTTTATATATAGCGATTAAACATGACTAACTCAAATGGAAACAACGGCGACAGCATTAAAAAAATTCGAGAATTAATCAAAGATATCGACTTCGCCATGCTAACGACTGTTGACAGCGAAGGCAAATTACACAGTCGTCCCATGTCAACCAACAAAGAAGTCGAATTTAATGGTGATGTATGGTTTTTTACCTACGCAAGCTCACTTAAGGTCTCGGAAATTAATCAGCGCCATGAAGTAAACGTTAGCTATGCTGACCCTAAAAAACAGAGTTACGTTTCGCTGACTGGTACAGCAGAAATTGTCAGAGATAGACAAAAGCTTGAAGAATTATGGCAACCTCAGCTTAAAGCATGGTTCCCTAAAGAGCTTGATGAACCAGATATTGCTTTGTTAAAAGTTAACGTCGAAAAAGCTGAGTATTGGGATTCTCCTTCCAGTATTGTTGCTAATGCTATTAGTTTGGTGAAGGCTGTTACTACGGGAAAACCTGCTAGCAATGTCGGAGAGCATGAGAAGGTAGATTTGAAATAAATACCTATCCCTTAAAAAATTAGCATCTGAAAGGAAATGTACTGTACCGGATTTGGTTCGCGAAGCGCTTGAACAATACGATTCGCGCGAGCTTTAAAAACTCTCGAATACGGAACCTAACAAATGCTCCATGCTTTAGATGTTGGGTTCCGTTCCTCCACCCAACCTACAATTGATAGGTGCCTTTTACAGCTAACCAGTTACTAGCAATAGGCATTCGCCATCCTGTACCGAACGCTCGGTCTGTTATTTTGATGCCAGGAGGCGCCTGTCTTCGTTTAAATTCGGCGCGTGCTACCATTTGAATGACTCGGTTTACTGTGGCAGCGTCATGTCCAGCAGCTACTATTTGAGCAGCAGATTGATGTTCGTGTATGAGTTTTTGTAAGATATCGTCCAAGATTTCGTATTCTGGTAATGAGTCTTGGTCTAGTTGTCCGGGTTTTAATTCTGCACTTGGTGCTTTGACTAATATATTATTGGGGATTATTTCGGAATTAGAATTTAACCAGTTACATAACGAATAAACTCGTGTTTTTGGAACATCGGCAATAACTGCGAGTCCTCCATTCATGTCACCGTATAAAGTACAGTAACCTACAGCCATTTCTGATTTATTACCAGTTGAAAGCAGTAAATAACCAAATTTATTTGCCACTGCCATTAGTAAATTACCGCGAATTCGGGATTGAATATTTTCTTCAGCTAGCCCAAATTCTGTACCTGCGAATAAACCAACTAAAGCATCGTCAAACCCTTGCATCAAATTACCGATAGGAATAGTTTGTGTTTTTATACCAAGGTTGTCACCTAGTGCTAAGGCATCACTAATTGAATGGTCAGAACTATAGGGTGATGGCATTAAAATACCGAGGATATTTTCTTTACCAAGGGCAGCAGCAGCAATAGCGGCAACAAGCGCAGAGTCTATACCACCGCTTAAACCTAAAATAGCTTTAGAAAAGCGGCATTTTTGGGCATAGTCACGAACTCCTAACACTAAAGCACGCCAAATTTCTTCGTCTTCGCTTTCACATGCTGAAATAATCGAACTTGGTAGTAAGTCGTGGCGCCCCCCTGAACAGTTACTATCAAATTCAATATATGCTAAATCTATATCAAAACCTGCTGCCCGACAAACAATCTCCCCCTCACGGTTGAGTGCAAAGCTGTTGCCATCAAATAACAAATCATCATTACCACCAACCTGATTAACATATATTATTGGATGCTTATATCGAGACGCGCTGTATCGTAGCATTGCTTCGCGTAACTTTTGCTTGCTAACGCTGTAGGGTGAAGCAGATAAATTGATGATAAAATCTACACCTAGAATCGCTAAATCTGCAATTGGGTTGATGGCATAACTACGTTTACCCCAATATTCTTCATCATTCCATAAATCCTCACAGATGGTAACACCAATATTAATGTCATCTAAGGTAAAGTGATTAGCTTGTAACCCTGGTTCAAAATAGCGATGTTCATCAAAAACGTCATACGTTGGTAAAAGACGCTTATGAAAAATTTGTTTAATACTGCCTTCGTCAAGCAGTGCCATGCTATTAAATAAGCCTTTACCACCGTTATCAAGTGCCTTTGTATTTGCTTCAACAGTGCCAACCAACACAGCTAAATTTTCTGGAATATCTCTTGCTAATTGCTGCAAAGTAGTATCCATCGCCTCAACAAAACTAGGATTCAATAACAAATCTCTAGGTGGATACCCGCACAGCGACAGTTCCGGAGTTAACAATAAACGGGCGCCATCTGTTGAAGCTTTTCGTGCAGCCTCAAGAATTTTTGCAGCATTACCAGGTAAATCACCAATAATAGGATTAAGTTGTGCGATTGCAATTTTCATAATTTTATGAACCACTTTAGTGCTTAGTACGACGAATATTTTTATATAAAAACCAAAGGTTTATTTTTAAAAGGCGCAAAAGCATCAGCATCAAACCGATATAATGAAGCAGGGCGCCCAGCCCCTCTAGAAACCTTAACACCCGTATCAGACAAAAACCCTAACTTCAAAAGTCGGGCACGGAAATTAGAATAATCAGAAAAATTCTCACCCAAAACTGTTGTATAAAGCTGATACAAATCATTAAGGGTAAACATCTCAGGCAACACATCAAAAGCAACAGGGCTATATTCCAACTTGTTTTTCAGGCGCCGATGTCCATATGTCAAAATTTCGTTATGGTCAAATGCCAATTGTGGAACATCCTTAACAGGGTACCAAGCAATACCAGTCACTCGATCAGCAATTAATTCCGCTTCTTCAAATCTCACCAAAGCAAAATAACTAACCGATAAATATCTAACCCCATAACTATCACAATCCTCTCTTGGGTCACGCTTTGGACCACCAAATGTATATAACTGCTCTAAGTAAAGATTATTCACGCGAATTTTTTCCGACATAATTCGGTACGCAGCATCTTCTAAAGACTCTCCTTGTCGTACTAGGGTACCAGGAAGACTCCAAGAATTGATAAACGGCTGCTGCTGCCGCATTACTAACAGAACTAATAGCCGATTTTGGGCAGTGTCTACTGAAAATATCACATTATCAACGCCAACTTTGAAATCTGCCAAAGATTGTTGATTTAGCGAACGTTCAGGCAATTTTGAGTTACGTCCTGGCATTTGTACAAATGCTGTTGATTGATATAGTCTATTACAGATGGTATTAAAGCATCAGAGTTGCCGTGTTCCCGGTACGATGTAGAGGAAACATCTAAACCAGTTATTGGCGCAATTGTTATTTTGGCGCCAAGTTGCTTTACTCGAAGCATACTAGTTTCATTTATTGCATATCCTGGACGCGGTACTACCAAAAGTTTTACCTGTTGCAATAAATCTTCAATTCGATACCAGCGTGGTAGCTGAGTAAGCAAATCTGAACCAACTACTAGAGTATACTCTGCATCCTGCCATTTTTGCTTGGCTTTATCTAACGTTTCTAAAGTTCGTAAACTGCTGAGGTCTTGTTGTAAATGTATATTACTAGGGTGTGACTCTATACCATCAATAAGCATTTGTAACATTATGACGCGATGCTCTAATGATACTTTATGTGACTTAAAAGGATTTTCTGCCGCCCATACCGCAACTAAATCAAAACACTCTGATAACCATTTTAATACTTTTTCATGTCCAGCAGTTGGCGGGTCGGCACTTGTTCCAAATAATGCTATTTGCATAAGTTAGTTCTGATTTTTTTGGGTTATTTGAGTCAGTTGCTCTAAATCTTGTGATATTACAATTTTGGGTGCGTGGCTATTTTCTATTTGTCTTATTTGCTCAGGTAAGCTTGCTACTTGCGCTTGAGTACGTTTTTTGATAGTAGCTAAATCTTCTTGATCTTTTACACGTATACCTTCTTTAATAAATACTTGTAATAAAGCTTCTTCTCCTTCCAATGGTTCTTCTGTCATTAACCCTAAACGGTCGTTTTCTAGTTTAATACCATTGTCATTCTTTACATAACGTCGAAAGATTTGTTTTCGTCCTGGGTATGTTGTTTTACCGCTCGACTGCTTCATTACAGGTATACTATCTATATCTACTAATTTATAAACTCCATTCACAGGAGAACCCGTTACCAGTTTTGTACCTAAACCATAACCGTCAATTTGGGCACCTGATTTTTTCAAACGACTAATTTCCCACTCATCCAAATCTCCACTGGCAAAAATTGGTACATTTGGTAAGTGAGAACGTACTTGATTTGACAAATTTACTAAATCTCCAGAATCAAGCCTAACCCCAGCCAACTCTATTTCTCCAGAGTTTAATTTTTCACCCAACTTTTTAGCCGCCGCTACCGTATCATAGGTATCAATCAATAATGCCGCACCAGGAAAATAACGATGGAATGCCGTAAACGCCTGGTCTTCACTACCATCGAGTGCTGAAAGTGCCATAACTAACGCATGAGCCATCGTACCACTCGGTTGCGTACCTAACTGTAACGCAGCGAACACATTTGACGTAGCATCTAAACCTGCCGCTAAAGCTGCACGTGCCGCCCACACGGCGCCTTGAGGACTGAAGGCACGTCGCGTCCCAAACTCCAACAGCGTCGCATTTTCACCTGCCACATCACGAATACGTGCTGCACGTGTTGCAATCAAAGTTTGATAATTAATTGTATTCAATAAATACGTCTCTACTAACTGCGCTTGCCATAGAGGCGCCTCAACCCGTAAAAATGGTTCATTCTCAAAGACAGCAGTACCTTCTGGAACCGCCCAAACATCACCTGTAAACCGAGCGTTTTCTAGTAGTTTCCAAAACCTTTCTGGTGCGTTATCAAAAATAGAAGTTCGCTTCAAAGCTTCTATTTGCGTCTGATTAAACCGCAATTTCTCCAAATACTCTAACGCTTGCGCCAAACCCATTGCAATCAAATAACCAAACCCCGATGGTAAACGACGCACAAATAGCTCAAAACTCGCTCGTTTGTTTTCAACCCCTTCACCTACATAACAAGCTGACATTGTTAACTGGTAAAGGTCTGTCAGCAAACTGCAATCATCCTCACTCACAAACAGCGATGATTGCTGCATGTCTCTTTCCAGATAGCCCAACCCCGAATAAATGGTCATTGTCAAAGGCGCCTCCGAAGAATGCTTATACTAATTATGGTAGGTTTCACCAAAAATAATGTCAAGTGACAAAAGCTAGAAAGTACCCAATCTCGCTTAAATAGTATATTTACGGTAAATATAATACTAAATTTATAGAATATTTAACATTTTGTAATGGTTATACCTGAATTTATTTGCAACGGATGATCAACGGATGTAGCGGATGGTTTATTCATGATAAATAGCCTATCCGTTACATCCGTTACATCCGTTGCCAGGTATGTAAAGAAAAGTATAAAAAACCAGAGTGGTAGTTCACAATAACTTCAAGTAATATTGCGTCTAATTTAAATATGTTGCGAATATAAGCCAACTAATGTCATCGGAACTAGAGTATGGATATCACAAAAAAGTAGTGATTAAAGAAATCACACAAGGGGTATAGTGTTATGTCTATCTCAAAGATTGTAGCAGTCGTCACCCAGTATATTAGCGAAGCTGCGATGGAAATTTTTGCTCCTACGCACGATTCTTATCCCAATATTGGTATACAGCCTTTTCATGGTGAACCGTTTAAAGGTCACGTTGACAAGTTGTAATTTAGAAACCCGGTTCCTCCAAGAAACCGGGTTTTTTACAAATGGTCCCATTCAAATTCTGCTAGTAATAGTAAGCAAAATGCCATCAAAGCACCTGTTGCTAAAAATTGCCATTCCCCAATAAATCTTAGTATATATATACCTAGTAAATGTACGGCACCTGTTATTAAAAGCGTGCGAGAACGTACAGCTAAACCAGTACATAAATATCCAGTAGCGCTAAGTCCTAACCACAACGGACATAAATTCAGCAGTATTTCTCCCCAACCAAAAGAAATACCTAAATCAGTTAGAATAATTCCTACTAGCATTAATGCTGCCCACAAGTACAGCAACCATTCCACTTGTCTGCGCTTTACCCAGTAATGCGACCAACTCATCATTACAATAGTGCCAATAAAGCTAAGAATCGACCATAATGTTGCTTGTAGACTCCAATCGACTGGTAGAAACTGGGCTGTTATAAACATTGGGATAAGCAGTAAGCTCCACACCAAAAATGCTTGGTCAATGCGGGTATAAAAATTAGAATAAAGTCTAAAAGAGCCAATTTGCCAATTTACAAGCCAAAGTCCCTCCATATCATGTATGTCTAGAGTGGCTTGTTTACGGCGTAACGGTGGTACTGAATAATTAAAAAAGGTCATTATTATTACGTTGCTTTATTTTTATGAAAATTTAATGATTTAATGATTTACTGACATAGGTACGTCATATTTATGTTTTATCTTGTCTGGCAACGTTTTATTTTTACTCTGTCTACGGGTAGTGAGTTTGGTTATTTTATATTCTGTCTCATGCAGTATATTCTGCTATTCCTTTTACAAATTCGCAGCCCTACTGTCTAGCTTCTGCACTATGCGGCTCATAAAGCTACACACGCTTACCTACAAATTTTATTAAAATTTAACAATTGGGCATAGATACTATCAAAAAAACCGGGTTTATTGTAAAAACCCGGCTTCTATTTCTAAATAAAAAATAAAAATATCGTGAAAAGTACACTTGCGCTCACGAGTAACCATATCGACTATGAGTATTGTGATAACTATTTCTTAAAGCTTCTACCAATGGCACAGAAATTAACGAAGGACTTTAGGTTCAAGATTTTTATTAATTGGCGAAAATCATTTGCAGCAGTCAAATGCTGTATATAAATCTAAAACGTCCACAGTTTGAGCATAAAAGCAAGTAGCACGCTACAGACAATTATATCTCTTGCATTCAAACGTTAAACATTATCAGGAGTAAAACATAATGCTTTGGAAATTAGCAGTTGGCGCCCTCATGTTGCCCGCTTATTTAGGGATTAGCACAGTTTCTGCACAAGCAGCAGTAACTCCTCAAAGTAACGCACAATCAGAAGTCGCACAAAGTCTAGAAGATTCGGCGCCTCAATATTACGCCAACAACTATAACTACCAATCTAATTGCAAACCTCGTTACAAACGTCAGTCATATGGCGGATATCAGCAGCAAAATTACTACCGTCCTCGCCACAGTGGCTACCATCAAACCAATTACTACCGTAATAGTGGTCACAAAAAGTACGGTCATGGTTCCCACAATAATGGGTACCACAACAACGGGTACCACAATAATGGGCACCACAATAATGGGTATCAAAATAATGGGTACCACAATAATGGGTATGGCCATTAATTAGTGGGATGCGTGGGTAGCGTCAAATACCGTACATTATCTGGTTGAGAAAAAAGGCTAAGGCAGCACTTCCTAAAGGGACGGTTAAATTATCGATACCTAGGAAGGAAAAGGATTCTAAAACTGTTGCGGCGACAGCAACAATTAGGGATACAACCCAAGTTTGCCAAATGTTGCCTTGAACGCTATATAAAATCAAACTAGAGATTACAAAGCTGACGAAGGTCATTGATAATGAGCCTTCCCAGCTTTTTTGTCCGCCTAAGACTATATATTTATGTTTCCCAAAACGCTTTCCGATTAATGCGGCAGAACCATCACCCCACGCCATTATCAAGATACCTAACGCTGCGTAGTAAGGTTGATTGACGTACCAAAACCACGCGACTAAGATGCCAATACTCACGGCATAAAAAAACGTGCCTAAGCTTTTGCGCCCCACACTATTAATACCAGGTAAAATCGGGAAGCGATAAGATAAAAGCGTTATGGCGCCTGCTAAAATTGAAGCAGTAATGCCTAGAATAGCGGGTATATCAAGCCACCATGCGAGTAAAATTACGTTACCTGTGCCAATGTGAACAATCTTTCGCAAAATTTCAGTGTCTTGACTCGCAGTACGGCTAACGACCCATGCGAGCGACAGGACAAACCCAACCCAAGCTGCAACACTAGAAATTTGCAGCCATAATGGGTAACTTGAATCTAAATCAGTAAGTAAAGTTATCAAAGATACAACACTAAATAATAAACAGTAAATTTTGTCTTTTATACTAACTTTATCGGATTTTTGCCTTTAAAATGAAGCAGTTATTTATTTGGTTAATTCGCGGTTATAGGATTTTCATCTCTCCCCTATTTCCGCCAACTTGCCGTTTTCAACCGACTTGTTCAATGTACGCCATTCAAGCTATCGAAAGATTTGGCGCCATCAAAGGTAGTTGGTTAGCCACAAAGCGCATTTTACGCTGTCACCCTTTCCACCCAGGTGGTTACGACCCAGTACCCGAATCCTCATCTTCATCTAAAAATCATAACAAGAACTAACTCCTAACTCCTAAATCCTAACTAAATAATGCGACCATATAACAATATACCAATCATCGAATGTAATGAACCACTGGTAAAAATCCCTCTAGAAAACTTCGCTGTAGAAACACCCCACCCATACGAAAAATTAGGCGCCCCTTACGGGCAATACTCACCATATTTCTTAAGACAGAGCGTAATACAATGTTTAATTGAAGCTCAAAATTACCTGCAACAAAAGTATCCTGACTGGCAAATCCAGATATTTGACGCTTATCGTCCAGTCGCAGTACAGCAATTTATGGTTGATTACAGCTTTACATCTTTACTTCAACAAAAAAAATTAATCGAATCAGATTTAACCCCAACACAGGGTCAACAAGTTTGGGAAGAAGTATATAAAATCTGGGCAGTACCGAGTTTAGACATGGAAACTCCACCACCTCATAGTACAGGCGCCGCAGTCGATGTAACTTTAGTAAATGAAAATCAAGAAATTCTTGATATGGGTTCACCTATCGATGAAATGTCTGATAGGTCACTCCCCAACTACTACGATAATCACAATCATTCTAATTCAAACCAATATCACTCAAACCGTAAACTATTGTGCGAAGTCATGGAAAAAGCAGGTTTTCATCGTAACCCACGTGAATGGTGGCACTTTTCATATGGCGACCAAATGTGGGCATGGCAACACAACGAAAAAAACCCAAATAATATCGTCACCGCAAAATACGGAAGATTGGCAACGGATTATAAACGGATGTAACGGATGATTGATTTTAAATAGTAGAGTGCGTGACGCTACTAAAATTTTAAAACGAAGCGGAGTACTGGTAGCGTCACGCACCCTACTTTTATTTGTAACCAATAAATTATTCGTTACATCCGTTGTATCCGTTGCAAAGACTCTTACGCATCTTGAGGATTTAGCTGCACCAACTCTTCAGTAGTATAGGCGCCGACAGGACTCCAAATCAAATAAGGTACAAGTAGCAGTGCAGCGATACGAGAAACAGGCAGGACAGATAATGTCAAAAGCAAACCTAAGATTACACCAACAGAACCGATAGTTTCTCCAACACGCAAGCTACGGAATCTTAGCATTAAAGGAATATACGTGACAGTAATGATTTCCAGTAGCAAATAAAAAGCCATTAATAACCAAGTCTGTAAGGTTCCTGGATTTTTCTGCCATACAAAGTTAGCAGATGCGGCGCCACAAATAAAGATAACAGTCCAAATAACTGGAATTAAAGGTTCAAATATCAACCAACGGGGACGAGCTAGTTTCGCAAACCATTTAACATCGCGCGGAGTAATGAAAAAACTTCCGAATTGTACTATTAGTGTAATTGCACCAATTACTATCCAAGATTGCAACATAGCATTCAAACTCTGCAAGTAAAGTTATAAATCTATTTTGTCAACCCTGACTGTAACTATTAATCAATCTATGGTTGGAAAAATTATTGGCATATTATTAAGCATTGCGAGGGTTTAAACGAGCCATTACCCAAGTAGTATAAGTACCTATAGGACTCCACAGTAAGTACGGGACAAGAAGTAAAGCTGCTAAACCAGAAACAGGAAGAACAAATAATGTGAGTAATAAACCTACCACAAATCCGGCGCCACCAATGATTGTACCGACTTTCAAACTGCGAAGTCTAAACATTATAGGCGTATATGCAATTGTGAGTATTTCTAATAGTATATATGTAGCCATTCGTAACCAAGTAGTCGTAGCTCCTGGGTCACGTTCCCAAACAATATAAGCAGACCATCCTGCACAAACAAAAACAACAGTCCAAATTACAGGTATCAACTTTTCAAAAGTCAACCAACGTGGACGCTGTAAACGATTGAACCACTTACGGTCATCAGGAGTAAAAAAGTTGGCGCCTAGCGCGATAATAAAACCAACGCCAAGAATAACCATCCACGATTTAATCATTGTGACACCACCATCTGGCATTTAGTTGTAATTTTGGCAAATTTCATGGTATTACTCTTCATCCGTTGGTTTGAAAATTTATGAACGTGATGTAGAGACGCGTTCACGTAGTGTCCCGCAGGGAATATATCGCGTCTTTCTACAAAAATTTATTCATCAAACTTCAAACAAGTCCTGAACGTAAAGCGACTACAGCAGCTTGTACTCGGTCGTCAACCGAAAGCTTATTCATGATTCCGCGAACGTGGGTTTTTACTGTGTTAGGACTTAAATATAGTTTCTCAGCAATCTCAGGGTTACTCAAACCATCTACCATTAACTTCAATACTTCTAACTCGCGCTGTGATAAGTTTGCAGAATTGGTTTTATTTGCTGGTGGTTTAAGATTTTCAATGACTCGTCTTGCTATTTGTGGGTCGAGATATGCTGCACCTTCGACTGCGGCAGAAATTGCGCTTAATAACCGCTCGACGGTGGCGCCTTTGATACAATAAGCATCGGCGCCGCTCGATAAAGCAGCGATAATTTCGGTTTCGGTTTGATGCGACGTTAACATTACGATATGAGTTTGGGGTAGTGCTGCTTTGATTTGTTGTGTTGCTGCAATACCATCTAAACGAGGTAGTCCAATATCCATTACGACTAAATCAGGTTTAAGTTTCAGCGCTGCTTGAACACCTAAGTAACCATCTTCTGCTCGTCCAACTATCTCTAATTGTGGATACGACATTAATGATTGCTCAAGTCCCAATTGCATCATCGGGTCATCTTCGACAATTAGTATCCGTAATGGTGGAGCATCAAGTGGTAGATTTAAAGACATAATATTAAATTATAAGAATTAAAACTCAATTCCTGGTTGTGCTTTTACCCCTTGTTCACGGAAGGGATGTTTTACTAAAGTCATTTCTGTTACTAAGTCTGCCCGTTCAATGAGTTGCTTCGGCGCCCCTCTTCCTGTAAGAATAACGTGATTCAAGTCAGGTTTCTGTTCTAATCCTTTGATAATATCCTCGACATTTAGATAACCAAGTTTGAGCGCAATATTAACTTCATCCAAAAGCACGACGCGAAACTCTGGATTTTTGATGTAAGAGAGCGCTTTTTCCCATGCAGCTTGAGCGACCATTATATCTCGCTCACGGTCTTGAGTTTCCCAAGTAAACCCTTCTCCCATCGCATGAAATTCTAACTGGTCAGACCATACACTTAATACTTTCTTCTCTGCTGGTTCCCAAGCGCCTTTGATAAACTGAATTATTACGACTTTATAACCGTGCCCAAGCGCACGTATAACCATTCCTAAGGCTGCTGTAGTTTTACCCTTGCCATTACCAGTATTAACGATAATCAAACCTTTTTCTGATATCGCGTTTTCTATACGCTTATCTTGCACTTCCTTGCGGCGCTGCATTTTCTTATTATACTGCTCGTCAGTTAAACGAAGAGCTTCTGCAACTGCCGCATCACTTGTACATTCTTCCCAATCTTTATTAACTTCCATAGCTCTAATATACAATCTTCCACATGTATTTTTACCTTATTAGGCGCACGCTTAGTTCACAGAGGGTAAAGGTGCGCGAGTTGGCGCCGACTTCCATAATTAATGTGTATAAAAATTACACAAATCATACAAATTAACTTGTAAAATAGCGTCTTTTTTGCGTTCACGGAGTGTCTCCGGAGGAGAATAACACTTAATTATTCAAAAAATCGGTAGTAATATTTACTAATGTAATAACTCCTCAACCTGATGCTGACTCCATAAAGTTCGGTATAAACCTGGCTTTTGCACCAAATCCATATGTGTTCCCGTTTGGACTATTTGCCCTTTGTCCATGACAAATATTCTGTCTGCTGCTGCCGCTGCTGATAATTGATGCGTAATAAAAAGTACAGTTTTACGAGTTGTACCACCAGAAATATTACGTAAAATTGCCGTTGCAGTTTGATTATCAACGCTAGAAAGGGCATCGTCTAAAATCAATACAGGAGCATTTACAAGCATCGCACGCGCGAGAGCAGTACGCTGCCGTTGTCCACCCGAAAGAGTAATACCACGCTCACCAACAATAGTTTCGTAACTCGCTGGAAAGTTCATAATTTCAGGATGAATTTGCGCGCTTTTAGATACTGCTTCAACTTCTTCAATTTCAGCTATAGGGTCAGCGTAACGAATATTATTTTTTATAGTTGTACTAAACAAAAAGCTATCTTGAGGTACATAAGCTATTGCACCCCGTAAGTCAGCAATCGCTATTTTAGTTATATCGATATCATCAAGAAATAATTGTCCTGGAGCTATATCGACTAATCTTGGTAGCGAATTTGCCAAGGTTGTTTTTCCTGAACCTATAGCACCAACTATCGATATCGTTTCTCCTGGTTCAATCTCAAAGTTTATATTATCTAGAACTAATGTATTACGAGGTGGATAGCTGAAACTAAAATTTCGAGCAGTGATTTTACCTTTAACATTTTCTGGCGCTAAACGAATCGCATTTAATTCGTCAGCGATTTTTGGTTGAGTAGATAAAATTGCTTCGATACGGTCAATACTGACTTCACCACGCTGGTAAGCCGTAATTGTAAATCCTAATAGCGCAGTTGGAAAAACTAGACGTTCAACATAAATAAGCAACGTGACAAAGTTCCCTACCGATAGACTACCATCTGCAATTTTTGTGGCGCCTAGCCAAATGATGATTAAAGAACTAACACTCGCTAAACCACCAATTAATGGAAAAATTGTGTTACGAGTCCTAGCTAGCTCAAGGTTTGCTCCTAATAGTCGTTGATTTTTTTCGGCAAACGCACGTCGTTCGTTGTCCTCTTGTGCGTAAATTTTAATCAACGCCATACCACTAACATCTTCTTGTATAAGTCCACTGATATCTGAAATTTTTTCTTGAACCCTCGCTTGTTGGTTACGAAGCTTTTCACTATACAGATGTACTAATAAAAACATCAATGGATATACAGTCAGCGATGCCAAGGTTAAATCGATATTAATACTCAACATTATGGGTAATGTCAATGTGTAAGCAAAAAATGTATTCGCCAAACTCAACACAGCGAAACCTAGTAATCTGCGGATATTGTCTACATCGCTTGTCGCACGACTGATTAAGTCACCAGCAGTGTTAGTGGCAAAATATGAAGGTTCTAATGTCAGCAAATGTTCAAATATATTTTGTTTCAGGTCAAACTCAACCTGACGACCAACACCAAACAGCCAAATACGCGAAGCCATACGAATTAGCCACATTGCCGATGTCAAACAGACAACAGGCACGACGTAACGTAGCACTTGGTCAATAGTAAATTCATAACTTAGTCTATCAACAGCAGAGCGTATTAGTAGAGGTATATAAACCCCCAAACCGTTTACAGTGAATAATGCACCTACTCCTAATGCTGCATCACGCCAATGCGGACGCAGGTAAGAACCCAATTTTGCCAGCCTTCTTGATGTTGCCATTACAGCGTCGCGACTCAAAAATTTTGTTACTTGTTTATATACCTATTATCTTCTATTCACTTACATAGATACATTTATATCCAAATGATTAGAAATTTAAATTAAGAAGTAAATATATTTTGCACAAATAGTTTTTATATTTATTACAATACGAAATTTATCGTATGTATACTATCAACAGAACGAGCCACGAAGGCGTGGCTCAAAGTAAATGACAATGATTATCAAATTCAGAAATTAACGACCACGAAGGAATATAAAGCCTTGGTTTAGGAAAGCTTCCCAAGCAGCGGTTGTTTGTGCAAGAGCTTGTGCATTAGGAATAAAATCCTCAAGCGCTATCCTTCCCCGACGGGCAGTATCTGCTGGTGTTGTTTGCATCAAGTATGAAGGCACGTCGCTACGAGCTGAACCACTAACGATAGCATTAACATCAGATTGAGAAGCTAATGCTACGAGGGTTTGCTGTGGTTGACCTTCTGGTAACATCTGAGCTAAACGAGGGCTAACCAAGAAGTAAGCAAACGCTGGTGTGCTAGCAATTAACAAAATCGTTAGTGCCCAACCGAGTAAATATCCGCCCGGTTTGTCAATGGCGCCACCTTTAAGACGTTGTGCGGCAAAAATCATCAGTAAAATCGCCGCACCCAGTGGTTTGAGCGGGAACGATATGAATTGCCATAAAGGAGATACAACTGTTCCTGTACCACCAGGGTTAAAAAACGACAGCAGTAGTACAAATGAAAGAACAATTAAAACGAATCTTCCGAAAAAGCCCCCAGAAGGATAAAACCTTTGGAACAAGGAATAAAGGATAGTACCCAGAAGTAGCCAGAGTAGTACCCGGCTTAACATTACAAACATAGGCTCACTCTCAAATCGTATATAAGCGACAGCCTTTTTGATTTGGGCGATTGACTTATTGTTACCGTCAAATTGTAGTAGGACTTCCTTTTGACCGCAATAAACTCCTCACACCCCACACACAAAGACTACCGTCGTAGTGATTTTAGAGCATAATCTCGAACTTGGCTTACTGAATTGTGATTTTCCTGTTAGGTATTTTGTATTAAGTAAATTAAATTAGTTAAAGAGACTTCTACATGTAAGGAAAAACTATGTCGTCTGCAAAGCCCACCATCCTTGTCACAGGAGGAGCTGGATACATTGGCTCGCATACCGTGCTTGCCCTCAAGCAAGTAGGTTACGAGGTAGTAATACTTGATAATCTTGTGTACGGGCATCGTGACTTAGTTGAAAACGTTTTACAGGTCGAGTTGGTTGTAGGGGATACAAATGACCGAACCTTACTGGATAAGCTATTTACAACGCGCGCGTTCGATGCGGTCATGCATTTTTCGGCATACGCATACGTAGGTGAATCGGTCAGTGACCCTGCAAAGTACTATCGAAATAATGTAATTGGTACCATAACGCTGTTAGAAGCGATGTTAGCGGCTTCTATTAAGAATTTTGTATTTTCATCAACTTGTGCAACATACGGTGTGCCCAATCAGGTACCCATTCCCGAAGACCACCCGCAAAATCCCATTAATCCCTACGGCGCCACCAAATTGATGGTAGAACGTATACTTACCGACTTTGATGTTGCATACGGACTAAAATCAGTAAGATTCCGCTACTTTAACGCCGCAGGCGCCGACCCAAGTGGAAATTTAGGCGAAGACCATAACCCCGAAACCCATCTTATTCCCTTAGTTTTACAAACCGCTCTTGGTTTACGCGACTCAGTATCAATTTTTGGTACCGACTACCCAACACCAGATGGTACATGTATTCGAGATTATATTCACGTTAGCGACTTAGCAGATGCTCATATATTGGGGCTAGAATACCTGCTCAAAGGTGGCAACAGCGCCGTATTTAATTTAGGCAACGGTAGCGGCTTCTCAGTGCGCGAAGTCATTGATACCGCCATCAAAGTTACAGGCAAAAAAATTAAAGCCATTGAATGCGAACGGCGCCCAGGCGACCCACCAGCATTAATAGGCAGTGGCGACAAAGCGCGACAAACATTAGGCTGGGAACCAAAATATTCTTCCATCGAAGATATACTTACCCACGCATGGGCTTGGCATCAAAAAATACACAAATAAAAAACCCAATATCTTGTTCCATAATCTTGTGAATATCTTGTGGAGCGGGCTTAAGATTGCCCGCCCTTTATCTAAAAACCCCCTCACTTCAAACAAACACAAGCCCATTGAAACCAAACTGCAAGCGCAGCACTTTCCGAATAATCAATTTGAGGTTGAATCCAAACATCTCGAAAACAATTTTCACGCATCTGATAATGAGCAACATCACCAGCAATACAAAGATAATCCTCTCCTAATCCTTGATAAACTGTGTAAATTAGGCGCCGTATTATTTCTTCTTTAACTTTCTGAATAGACGCAGCAATATCCTTGTAAAACATCTTTCTTGAATAGCGGTTATAATTTCACCATTAATTAATAAAGCGGTGCCGCTATTCTGTTAATATGCACAAATCCCTAATATCTTCATTTTTACTCTTTGAAGAAATATTTTAATAATTAGTACTTACTATTTATTTTGTATAAAAATTTTAAAATCCTAGAAACCGGGTTTCTACAGTTAACTAATAAACCCGGTTTCTTATTAGGTTTGATCAAAATTTAAACACAATTACAATATTAATGCAACTCTAAATTAGAAGTTGATTACACAACTAAATAAATGTCATAAATGCCTAAAATATAAAAATACAAGAATTTATAAAAGTAATAAAAGTAATATGAATATTATTTATTACTTTGTAAACGCAATAATAATACAATTAACATTAAAATTGCCAATGATATAATAGCTAACTGATTTTGCCAGGTTATAGAAAGGGCGCCTAAATAAAGCGAACCAGTAGTAATCGTGTGAACAACCGCAAAAATCAAAGCAGGAACACTTAATAAATGAATTTGGCGCCAATATTGACCTAATTTCTTCTGCATCGAATCAAAACTAGTGAGTGCAGCAGGTGTCATTAATACTAAAGCCACACCACCCGCAGCAATACCCCATTGAAATTGTAATGGTAAAAACCAAAACGCTTCAAAATTCCAATCTAAAGAATGTTGGAGCATATGAGTTGTATGAGCTATTGAAAGAACATATGCTCCCACACCCAAAGCGCGACGATAACGTAATGGTGCCGACCACAAATTACTAATTGGACGTGCAATACTAGCTAACATTAAACAGAACAATGCCGCATGTCCCGTAAAGTCAACCATCATATCGCCCGTTCGCAGCAAAGTCAAGGCGCCAATTATTAGCGTTACCCAACCACCCAAACGGAACAACTGACTGCGCTTATCTTTACTTAAAACCGACGTTGATATTCCTACTCCCAACATAGTTGGTAAAGTTCCCAAGCCAAAAGCTAACATAGTGGTGGCGCCTTTAATTAAATCACCAGTTTCAGCAGCTTTAATTTGTGCAGCATATAAAAAACCGCAAGGTATCAAACCCCAAGTAATTCCAAGTAAAGCAGGAGTCCACCAAGTTGGTTTAAGCGAAAGTTTGACCATTCCGGCACTTAGACGGTCATGTAATTTGGATTGTAATAAAGGATGTAATAGAGGTACACGGGGTAATAAGTCGGGTTTAATTTGCCGTAATCCAAACCAAATCAACATTAAACCAGTAATAATAGCCAGAAAGCGACGCATATCACTCCCGACTCCTGCCATTTGACCGCTTGCTAGAAACACCGAACCAATAGCTCCAATAGCGGCGCCAATTATCATGTAACTAAGTGTTCTACCGAGGTTGAGAAGAATATGGAACTGTAATTGTTGGCGCCAGTCAGGGGTATTTTGGGTTTGAGAAAGAGAAAAAGCAGCGGCAAGAGGACCGCACATCCCAACGCAGTGACCAAAGCTTCCCAAAAAACCGAGAGTAAAAATAAGCCAAAAATCTAACATTGAAGGAGTTATGGTAGGGTGCGTGACGCTATAACAATTATGAAACAAAACGAATAATCTAGTAGCGTCACGCACCTTACGAGTTAGGAGTTATGAAAAAAATAATCTGGCTGGTGCTGCTGGTAATAGTAGCGTTAGGTATAGTTGCTGGTACAAATTTTTTTGATAAAGCACCGCAACCACCTGTTGACACAATTCGAGTTCAAAATGATATTAATGAGGCGCCGCAACAAAAGTTAGAAAGTGCGGTGAGTTCTCCGTTAGTACAAATAGACAGCTTGCTTGCTCATATTCAAAAATTGAATTATCAGCGATACACCGATGCAGATAGAGCTACCGCACGTAGTTATATAACAGCGGAGCTAAAAAAATACGGTTGGAAACCAAAATTACAAAACTTTGGTCAGGGAGTTAACGTAGTCGCGGAACGTCCAGGAACAGATAAAACCGCAGGTAATATTTTAGTAGGCGCCCACTATGACACAGTATATCAATCTCCAGGTGCAGATGATAACGCAAGTGGTGTAGCAGTTGTATTAGAAGTTGCCCGACTCTTAACGCAACCGACACCACGAGGATTACAGCTAGTACTATTCGATAAAGAAGAAACAGGTTTACTAGGAAGTCAAGCTTACGCGAAAAAAGCAACCAATATTAGGAACTTACGCGGCGCCGTAGTAATGGATATGGTAAGTTACGCATGTTATACTCCAGGATGTCAAAAATACCCACCAACCTTACCAATTACACCTCCCAGTGATAAAGGAGATTTTCTAACAGTAGTTGGTGACATAGAACACTTACCACTACTAAATTCATTTCAAAATAACGCATCCGAGCAAGCAAATTTACCTGCTGTCCTCACAGTACCCATACCACTCAAAGGACTATTAACCCCCGACACCCTGCGTAGTGACCATGCACCATTTTGGTATCAAGGAATAGGAGCAGTACTAGTAACCGACACAGCAAACTTACGTACACCACACTACCATAAACCCAGTGACAAACCAGAAACCATAGACCGTAAGTTCTTTAAAGGTTCAGCACAAATTATAGTAAACGCAACTAATAACTTATTAATAAATAGCAACAATTTAAAAACACCAACATCAACCTAACTCTTCCCCTCTTCCTTTGTGCCTTTGTGGTTTATTAAAAAAATGAATAAATGCATAATAATACTTGGAATAGCATTGCTATGTGCTGCGTGCAATTCAATACAAGCAAAAAACAATACCACTAATCCATTACCTGTAAACACAAGTACATCAAATCGAGTATTAGCACTAGGAAAACTAGTACCAGAAGGTGACGTAATAAAAATTTCCGTAGTAAACGCAAGAGATAGCAGAGTAAACCAACTTTTAGTAAAAGAAGGAGACTTAGTAAAAGCCAATCAAGTAATAGTCATATTACAAGGAAGAGAAAGAGCCGAACAACAACTTCGCGACGCACACGCAAACGTCGCAATAAAAAGAGCAGAACTACTAAAAATTCAGCAAGGAGACGTAAAACAAGCAGAAATTACAGCACAGCGCGCGCATTTTAGATATAGCAGACCGTATTGTAAACATGGAAGATGGAAAGTTACTAACGGCGCCTAATTAAAGCTTGTTTACCGATAAATACGCAAGCAATTACAATGCACGTAGCTAATAACATCAGGGGTGTAACTTGCTCATGAAGCAACCAAGCAGAAAATAGAATAGTTAAAAACGGTTGTAATAACTGTATTTGACTAACTCTGGCAACACCTGCAACCTTCATTCCATGATACCAAGCAAAAAACGCCACAAATTGACTAATAATACTGACATACCCAAACCCTAACCAAGCATGAGGTGAAGCAATTAATCCATGTTGAAAAACACTTAACGTTACAGGAACAAGTAAAATCGGGGCAATAAAAACCAATGCCCAGCTAATAACCTGCCATCCTCCTAATATAGAAGCAAGTTTTCCACCCTCAGCATATCCAATAGCTGCGGCAACAGAGGCGCCTAAAAGTAAAACATGTGCCCCTTGAATACTGCCACCATTTGAAAGTAAAACAAACAAAACGATTGTAGTACTACCTGTTATACTAGCAATCCAAAATTTAAGTGAAGGACGTTCCCCAACTCTAACAGTAGCAACAATAGCAGTAGCTAAAGGTACTAAACCAGTAATAATGGCGCCATGTGCAGCTGGTAATTGCTGCATTGCCCAAGCAGATAATAAAGGAAATCCAATAATTACACCTATTGCGACAACAACAAGACTTCCCCAAAGTTTACGTGGTGGAAAAGGTTGACGATTTACCCACAGTGCCAGCATTGCCAATACACTAGCAACAACCGCGCGTCCAAGTCCCACAATAACAGCGTCAAAATCTATAACTGCAACACGGGTAGCTGGTAAAGTTAGGCTAAAACCCAACACCCCCAGAAAACCATAAAATAACCCTACTGTTTCTGAATCAATACGAGAAAGAAGTTGTTTCATTATAAATACAATCGTTTTTCAATCCACGCGCGCATATCATCTTCTGAACCGAAACAAGCAGAACGTCTTGTAGAAGGGTCATAAGCGTACCAGCATATTTCACCGTTTCTATCACGAGTTGACCAAACTTGTAACTCAGAATTTTCTATAAAAAGGAGTGTTAACTTTTGCCAAACGCTGTTTAGGTGAGATTTCAGCGCGAAAAATGAGTCTATAATCTTCATTTTCATACCCTTATGTAGATCCCTGCGGCGCCTACTTTTAGGTTCGCACCAAGTACAGCTTCGCGAGAAGGTACAGATTAAGTTAGTTTTACCTAGCACAGTTACAATAATCTCAACTGTTCTAGTTCAATTTCACATAACTGTACCAACTCAAATAATCAAAAATCACTTATATTGCCTGTAGTAGCTTTAATTACTCGCCATTCATTGAAAGGGGTAAGCTTGTGAATATTCTTTTAAACCGTCATTCCTCGCAGCCAGTTTATCAGCAAATTCACAACCACTTCAGCCGTTTAATAAAATCAGGCAAACTTACACCCGGACAAAAGTTACCATCAATTCGCGCTCTATCTCAACGCATTCGAGTAAATAAATTAACAATAATACAAGCGTATAGTTACTTAGAAGCCGATGGGTTAATCTACGCTCGTCAAGGAGCAGGATATTTTGTTGATCGTGTAGTAGCTTCAGATTTAACATTACGTTCACGTAATATATCTTATACAGAATCGCATTTTGCACCTGCCCAAAAAGTAATTATTTCCGAAGGGGGAAGTTCATTCTTTGAACAATATATAGCTTCACTACAAGCACAGCATACAACGGGCATAATTGATTTTAGTTCAGGGTTTCCACGTAGTCATGGTGTAGATAACCTGCAAAAAATTGCCAAACGCGCGCTTGCTAAACCACTTGACAATCTATTTCGGTATGATTTTCCAGAAGGGCAATTAATCCTGCGGCAACAAATTGCCCAAATGCTACTTCAGCAAGGATTAGAGGTTTTACCAGAGGAACTAATCATAACAAGTGGTTCTGAACAAGGTATATCATTAACAATGAATTACTACCTTCAGCGTGGTGATTGGGCAATTGTCGAAACACCAACTTATCACGGCGCCTTAAGTATTTTAGAGAATATCGGCGCCAAAGTAATCGGTATTCCCATGACAGGTGCAGGGATGAATTTAGAATTGCTCGAACAATACCTTAAAAGTCACCGTCCCAAGTTAATATATACTATCAGCACTCTTCATAACCCTACTGGCATCACAACTTCACTAACGCACCGTCAAGAATTACTCAGGTTAGCACAACAGTACGAATGTCCGATTTTAGAAGATAATGCTTATGAAGGATTAAACTTTGATAAAGGGACGGCGCCTATCAAAGCATTAGATAATAACAACTTAGTTACATATATTAGCACCTTCTCCAAAACCCTAATGCCAGGACTGCGAGTCGGTTATATGGTCGTTACAGGAAAACATTACCGAGAATTAGTCAAACAAAAAGCACTTCATGATATGCACGTTTCCACAGTATCACAAGCAATTGTAAGCGAATATTTAGCATCAGGACAATTTAGGCGCCATCTCAACCGCTTACAAACACACAACCTTCAATCTAGAAATGCCATGTTGCAAGCATTAGAATCTTATTTTCCTGAAGCAGTAACATGGACTGTTCCCAAAGGTGGTTTATTTTTATGGGCACATTTACCAGATTATTTTCCAATCCAAGCAATTTGTAAAGAAGCTTTAGCTCAAAATATACTCGTTGCCAACGGTGCAGCATTTTTCCCTGGTGTTGGTTATCCTGCAATGCGCTTAAACTTTTCTCACAATATAGAACAAATTGAAATTGGGATTAAAATACTTGGTAACTTAGTTAAAAAATATTCATCTAGTAATGTTCTCTTAAATATATAACTGACATATTAAAAACACTATCATCCCAACAGAAATAGTTAATAAGAGATTTTGGCGCCATATACCTACAATCAATGCCGCAATTGCTCCTATTAATCGAGGATTGGTGATAATATCTATTTTATCATCTGTCGATATGAGTACCGCAGGAGTAATAATAGCCGTCAAAACTGCGGGTGGAACATAACGAAGAACTTGGATGAATTGTGGCGCCATTTTTATCCGCGCGCTGACTCCTAAGATAGGATAGCGGATAATAAAGGTTACTAGTGTCATTCCAAGAATTAGAGGAAATTCATTCATATAAATTATTGAGTTAGATAAAGCTTTTCTGCACTAATACCAGATATTACACCTGATAAAGTAGCAACAATTAAGCCTAAGTTATATGGCAGGCTATGGAAAAATAACGCCATTATTCCAGATACTACAACAGCTATTATCATTGGTTTATTAATTAAATAGGGAATTAGCAAACCAATAAAAGTTACTGACATAGCAAAATCTAAACCCCAGTTAGCTGCATTAGGAATAAGATTACCTAATGTAAATCCAGCAATTGTGAAAAGCTGCCAATTTGCATACATAAATAAGGCTGCTCCAAAATGATACCAGTGTTTGTAAGGTGATTTATCTGCTTGATTATAACGAGCAATTGCAACAGCAAAAGCTTCATCAGTTAGCCAAAACCCTAGAGAAAATTTCCAAACTTGAGGTAAGCGTTGTATATAAGGTATTAAGCTAACTGCATAAAGTAAATGTCGTAAATTAACTACAAATACAGTTAGAATAATTAAAGGTATTGCAGTACTTTTAAGTAAACTTAAGGCGATAAACTGAGAAGAGCCAGCAAAGACAAAAGCTGACATTGCGATAGTACCAGCAAAAGACAAACCGCTGTTATGGGCAACGGCACCGAATATAATTCCAAATGGAATGGCGCCTATTATTAATGGTACAATTCCTCGGCAACCTGCGAAAAATTCACTTTTACGAGATATTTTATCTGGAATGGGATTAATATTCATTTTTCAAGTTAATGTGTAATGAGACGGGCAGGAATGCCCGTTCCACAAGAGTTGTAATATATTAGTTAATCATTGGCTTTTGCGAAAGCTAAACGCAAACCTAAACCAATTAAGACGGCGCCTGTTATTCTCTCTATCCAGTGTGATATTGACTGAAACAGTTTTTTTACAGCATTTTGTGAAATCAAAACAGCAACTAATGTGTACCAAGCTAGTGCTTGCACTACAATAGTCCCTCCATATACAACTTGTACATTTAATCGTGTCGCAGGATGAATGATTTGAGTAAACAGAGCAAGGAAGAATAATGTAGCTTTTGGATTCAGTACGTCACCTAATAAACCAATACGAAAAGCTGCCCAGTTACCTATTTTTAAAGCTTGTTTAGTTATAGACTCTTCTTGATATTTCTTTGCTTTTAATGATTTTATACCTATGTAAATTAGGTAAGCGGCGCCGACCCATTTAATGATATTGAACAGTATAATTGAGCGCGAAATAATTGCTCCAATCCCAATTAAACAGTAAGTAGCATGAATAATATGTCCAACAGTAATACCTAAAGCCGTATAAATACCAGTTTTGCGACTGTAAACTAAACTGTTTCGCAATGTTAGCGCAAAATCTGGGCCAGGACTCATTACAGCGACCATTCCCAAAGAGAAAACAGTTAACCAATTGGCAAATGACATAATTTTCTTACCCTAATATGATTATGATTATTATTACAGCATCCAGATACATACTGTCCTGGTGTTACACCAACTAAACGCTTAAAATGGCGATGTAAATGACTTTGGTCAGTAAAACCAGTTTCAGAAGCAACTTGAGAAATTGGTATACCCATTGCTAGCATTGCTTTAGCGCGGTTAACTCGTAGTTGTACTAGATAAGCATGAGGTGGTAAACCAACTTCTCGCAGGAACGCACGTAACAGACGCAGTGGTTTTAAATTCACTATTTTTGCTAGCTGTTCTAAAGAAATTGTCTCAGCATAATTATCATCCAAGTACTGCTTCACACATTGAACACGATTATGCTCACAACCAACAGGTTTACACAAAGGACGACTGTCAGCATAGCGTGTTACTAGCTGTGCGAGTGTCCAAAGTAGACGAGATTCTTTTTCGAGCTGAGAAGCAGAAGTTTCACAAGTAATATGAAATTGTCGTAGCTGTGTTGCCAGTTCTACATTTTGAATTACAGGTTGTGGAAAAAAGGGAATTGCTTGTCCATTTTCCCTAACCTCTGTAAAAGCAGTTTGTAGCAACTTCACATCAGGATAAAGCATCCGATATTTCCAACCATCGGGTATTGCCGCATGTCCAGTGTGAACTTCCCCAGGATGGATGATAACAATACTACTCGCAGGCGCCACATAATGTGACCCTTGATAAGTAAATGCTTCAACCCCAGCTTCAATAACACCAATAGCAAAACCCTCATGAGTATGACGCGCGAAAGAATGAGTTATATATGTAGCACTGAGCATCTCTAAATTACTTAGAGCGCTGTCACGCCAAAACTTTGCTTGTTCCTGAGCCATTTTCATCGCTTCTCTACACTTGCAACCAGAGCGTAGTATTTATTTTAAGTAGTTCTCCAAAGTATGTATTGTACGTTTTTGCAAGAAACCGGGTTTCTTCATCACTGAACAAAACAATCTTCAATAGAAAGGAACAGAAACCCGGTTTCTCACTGGAAACGCAAAATTAAGATATACAGTACTCTAAATATAGTCATTTATTTTGGATTATAAAATCAACTAAAGGACGGGCAAGGATGCCATTGGCGTCAAGTGCGCGAAAATTATAGCCTTGTCAAGTGGGGGCGCCTGTTGTGGTTAACTCAACAGAACGGTGTAGGAAAAGCCATGAGTAAACCACGCAAAAAACCAGGAAATCCAGACTTTCGCCATAGTTCTTCAGTGCCAGCGTCACCAACCGAAGAAATTGAATCGCGTTTGTTTGAACTACGCGCGTCCAGGCACGTTTACTAATCTAAAACGCGTTAAAGATAAAGAGCGTGACCTGCGCTTCTAGAGTACTAACGCTGCCAGTCATGGCAGCGATAGTCCTGAGTATAGTGTATATAAAATTACAGTAATTAACAGATTTACTACGTACACTTGAGACTGAAACTTTACTTTGGGCGCCTGCAATGCAGGTAAGGGGTGCAAGCTTTATCTCAACGGCTAAATAGTTTGCCATCACACCTATTTTTAGGGTTATTCGAGCAAGTCATAGAGCGAATTGCCATTAAAAATCGAACTAAACAACTAGCCCACAAATGGGCGCCAGTAGCACAAAAATTTAGTGCAATTCGAGTCAGCTTAATTGGTACTTGTTGCTATAAAAATCACGAATAGCTATAATTCTCTGTCTTCCATCTATCAATTCATAAGATTTATACCCATACCTTTTCTCAAAAAGAATAATTGGGGTATTGTAATATTAATTAATATCGACTCTATCAGCCTGGATTGCTTTTTTACATCCCAGAAATTGCTGATCTGAGCGAAGAGTTCTAAATCTATATAATCACGATTTTTAAGTGCTTCTAAAAATCCTGGAAGCTTATGACGGCTTCTTTCGTTAAGTATTCTTCTTTTTTCTTTTAAATAGTCGGTATCTATCTTAACATCATTATACATCTTATCCAGTTCGCTGATGCTGTAGTTTATGGGCTGTTCCCACATCTTTTCTTAGTTTGGTGCTAGTAGCATTGATTCGACCCTCCTTCTAAAGTTGCTATAACGCCTATTCTCTTCTATAATACTATTTCTAACTATGAATTGTGAACAGCGATTATTACGAGCGTAAATAACTGGCGCCATTCACATCAACAATATTACCTGTTAAAAATTCTGAACCTGGTGAAGCTAAAAATAAAACTGTGTGTGCAATTTCTTCAGGATAAGCAACACGATTTAATGGGCTTTGTTGTCTAATGAAATCTCCTGCTGGACTTTCTAAAACTGCACGTGACATTTCGGTTTCTACATAACCTGGAGCGACTGCCGTAACAAATATATTATGAGGCGCCAAGTATTGAGCTAATGATTGACTCAAAGAATTAAGAGCAGCTTTACTGGCGCCATATGCAGTAGCTGTTGGTTCTCCTCTAAATGCACCACGTGAAGTTATATTAATAATCCGTCCACTGCGTCGTTCTATCATATGTTTTGCTACACAATACGAAACATTCGCGGCGCCTAGTAAGTTAAGATTTATAGTTCGCTGCCATACAGTTTGCCAATCTTCATAATTAGTTTGATTTAAAGGATGCTCTTGATAAATACCTGCATTATTAACCAAAATATCTATTTGCCCGAATTCATTTAACGTCGAAGTCACCATTTCCTCAACTGCTACAGGGTTGGCAAGGTCTGCTCCAACTGTAATATGTCCCGTACCTGCTAAAGAATTGCATACACTTTCAGCAACATCATGCTGCTGATGATAGTGAACTGTTACACGGGCACCACTTGTTGCAAAACCAGTTGCTATCGCTTCCCCTATTCCTCGTGAGGCGCCTGTAACTAATACTGTTTTTCCTTGGAGATCAAAAGTAATCATAATATTTTCCAGTACTACTGCTTGAAATTGTAGGTTGGGTGGAGGCTTTGCGTAACCCAACATATCCTCAACCAGTAGTACCACCAGAAAGGCGCCTATCAAGTAAAGATATCAAACAGTACTACTGGTTGACTCTCTTAACCAGTAGTACCAGTTGCAAGCTTGAGTTCTGGCTGTGCTTTCTTTGAGTAACAGCAAAACTATTTGTTGGGTTCGGTTCCGGAACCGAACCAGTAGTACCACCAAAAAGGCGCCTGTCGAGTAAACACATCAAGCAGTACTACTGGTTGACTCTTAACCAGTAGTACCAGTTGCAAGCTTGAGTTATGACTGTGCTAACTTCGGCGTAACATCAAAACCATTTGTTGGGTTCCGTTCCTCCACCCAGCCTACAGTTTCAACCAGTAGTACTAGCTTACTTAAATTTATTTTTTTCTTGTGGGATGGGCATCCTTGCCCGTCTCTTAACAAAACTTAAATATATCAAGATAGTAATTTACAAATAGCTTCAAGTAATTCTTCTGAGTCTACAGGTTTAGCGATGTGATGTTGAAAACCTGCTGTTAATGCTTGCTGCTGATTCATTTCACCAGCATAAGCTGTTAATGCAATTGCTGGTATTTCTTGTATATTTTTCTCTTTTTCCCTAGTCCGTATTTCTTGTATTAACATATACCCATCCATTTCTGCCATGCCAATATCGCTGAGTAAAATATCGGGCTGAGAATGTGATAGTAATTGTAAAGCTTCGGCTCCTGATGCCACTGTTGTAACATTAGCTCCATACTCTTCTAAGATAAAGCTAAAAAATTCCAGATTGTCTGTATCGTCATCTACGATAAGAATAGTTTTACCTGCAAGAGGCAGGGTATTTGAAGGAGTATCTAATAAGTTCATATTTATTTCTTCGGTTTTTGTTAAATTTTGTATTACGGGTAATTTAACTATAAAAGTGGCGCCAAGTCCTTCACCCAGACTTTCTGCCTTAACTGTTCCACCATGCAATTCAACTAAATACTTAACAATTGCTAACCCTAGTCCCAGACCGCCAAATTTTCGGGTTGTGGCACTATCTTCTTGACGGAAGTGTTCAAATACATAAGGTAAAAAGTCTGCACTAATACCTTTACCATTATCGCTAACTGAAATTTGAGCTTGCTTATTTACACATTCCAAACAAATTTTAATTTGTCCGGATTGAGGCGTAAATTTGACGGCATTAGATAGAAGGTTCCAAATAATTTGTTGCAAACGTCCAGCATCACCTAGAACTTGTCCAATTGAGTCAAACTGCGTCTGAATATGAATATTTTTAGCTTCTGCTGCTAAATGCACGGTTTCGAGTGCTGCCTCAATAACAGGTATCAAGCTAACACTAACCATATTCAGGCTGAGTTTACCTTGTAAAATTCGTGAAACATCAAGCAAGTCTTCGATAAGTTGCGCTTGTAACTTGGCATTACGTTCAATTGTTGAAAGCGCACTTTTTAAAGCTGCTTCGTCAAATTTACGGGTTTGTAATAATTTTGCCCAACCAAGAATTGGGTTGAGAGGAGAGCGCAACTCGTGAGATAACACTGCTAAAAATTCATCTTTAATTCGGTTTGCTGCTTCAGCATCCACACGTGCTGCTTGCTCTTGTTGTAATAAACGTTCGCGTTCCTGTTCTGCTTGCTTACGCTCGGTAATATCTCGATAAAAAATACTTAACCCGCTCTCGCTAGGATAAGCATGAATTTCTAGCCAGACATCGTATACAGATGGTACATAATAATGGTGTTCAAAGTGAACTAGAACTTGATGTTCCATTGCCCATCGATACTGATGTTCAACATTTGTACCAACTGAAGTTGCCCATTCCTCCCAGTGAGTTTTACCTAGTACCTCTGTGCGGGATTTACCATTGATACGCTCGGCTGCTGCATTTTGATAAACTACTCGCCAGTCTTTGTCTAGAGCAATATATGCGTCGCTCATATTTTCTAGAAGGGATATTAGCTGGTTATAAGTCTCTTCACTTTGTTGACGCAATGCTTGTTCACGTATTAATGCTTCTTTGCGTAACTGAGCTAATTTCAAAGTTGCTGCAACGCGCGCTCTTAATTCACGAGCTGAGAATGGCTTCACTAAATAATCATCTGCTCCAGCTTCCATACCTTCAACGCGCGACTCTTCACCCGCACGCGCTGATAGCATAATAATTGGAATATCTGTAGTATCAGGGTTTGCTTTTAGTTCTCGCAATAACCCAAAACCATCGAGTCCCGGCATCATTATATCTGTCAGAACTAAATCAGGAACTTGTTGACGAATCGCAGTTAAAGCCTCTATCCCATCTCCTACAGCTTCTACTATATAATTTTCTTCTAATAAACGCTTGACATACTCACGCATATCCGCATTGTCATCTGCAAGCAAAATGCGCTTCGAGTGCTGAGTGAGTCGTGCTGAGTGAGTCGTGTTGAGTGTTGAGTGATTAATGGTTTGTAGTTGACTCAGCACTTTTAACTCAGCACTTTCCACTGTTTGAGGTAGCCAGCGTACAGCTTCTTCGACATAAGGAGTGGCGCCTAAAGCTGTTGAGGCAAGTGTACTAGTTGCACTGATACGATCAGCAGGTAGATGGGCATACCCTCTCTTGATTGATATTGTAAAACAAGTGCCTTTATCTACAGTGCTTTCTACATGAATATTGCCACCGTGCAGCTTGACTAATTCTTGTACTAGTGATAGCCCAATTCCTGACCCTTCTAAAGAACGTCCTTTGGCGCCTTCAACACGGTAAAATCGCTTAAATAAATGTGGCAGCTCTGTAGTTGGAATACCAATGCCAGTATCGCGCACTTTTAGTTCAATATTGTCACCAATAGCGTGCAGCGCAACTTCAATTTCTCCTACAAAGGTAAATTTAAAAGCATTAGAAATTAAGTTTAGAACTATTTTCTCCCACATCTGTTGGTCTACATATGCTTCGACGTATTGTGGGCAATTGATTATTAGCTGTAGTCCCGCTTTTTCAATAGCAGAACGAAATACACTTGCTAATTCTCTTGTCAGCGTTGCTAAGTCAGTTTTGTCATACACTGCTTGTACACGTCCTGCTTCAATACGAGAAAAATCAAGCAGCGTATTAACGAGTTTTAGTAAACGCAAGCCATTACGATGAACTAATTCTAATATTTGCCTTTGCTGTTGCGTAAGTTCTGCATCTTCTGCCACCATGTCTTCTAACGGAGATAGCATTAATGTCAGTGGAGTTCGGAATTCGTGACTAACATTACTAAAAAAAGTTGTTTTAGCTTTATCTAATTCTGCTAACACTTCCGCGCGTCTCTTTTCTGCTTCATATGCCGAAGCGTTGGCAATTGCAGTTGCTACATTGTTAGCTACTAATTCAAAAAATCTTTGGTAAGTGTCATCCATACTGCGCTGGGGACTAATACCCATAACCAGCAATCCAGCTAACTGCTTTTTTTGTCCCGATTGAGCAATTGGCATTACAATACAGGAATTTGGCGGTGTACTCCAGACGCTCGAAGGTATTGCATCAAATTTAGATGCTAAATCATCTATAATTAGCGCTTCACAAGTTTGGCAAATTTCTGCAAGGTTCCAAACATCACTGCTTTGATTTTGTGTTAAATCTACTTGTGTTGGACTTGCATCACATCCCGTCTCAATTCCTACCGTACCAATAAGACGCGCGAATGTTACCGTTTCAATTTCTTCTACTAAATATAATAAAGCAAAAGGAATGTCGTGAAGATTATGAGATAAAGTATTAACAGCGAAGTTACAAGCTTCCTCAACATTTTTTGCTTTGGATGTGTTGGCACCAAGTTCGCGTAATGTTCGTAAATGTCGCTCACCAATTACACGCTCGGTAGTTTCCGTAACAGCAGTAAATACTCCTCCAACTTCTCCCGTTTCTATAAGAATAGGACTATAAGAATAAGTAAAATAACATTCTTCGATAAAACCAAACCGATTTATAGGTAGGTATAAATCATCAGACCATGTAGCTTGCCCTGTATTTAATACACTGTTGAGTTGCGCTCCAATAATGTCCCAAGCTTCTTGCCACATTTCGTATCCAGGTTTGCCTAATGCTTTGGGGTGCTTAAGTGGACCAAGAATTGGGCGCCAAGCATCGTTGTATATTAAAACAAGTTCTCGTCCCCACCAAATCACCATTGGGAACCGCGAGTACAAACAAATATCTACAGCAGTTCGTAAACTTTGTGGCCAGTTTTCCTTTGAACCGAGTGGTGTTGCAGCCCAATCCATATTCTGCACAAGCCCCACCATTTCACCTTCTTCTGAGAAAAGGTTATTAGGACTAACTAGCTTCGCCTCCATCATAAGTTATACTTTATGCTGATAATTCTTAAATATTTTAAGATGCTTTACACGCTAGAGAATCTACCTCTAGTACTACTAGTTTGATATAAAAATCTATCTATTGGTTAAAGAGTATAATCTTATTTTTTGCCTGCTATAAATATGGCGCCAATCACAAACACCGTTAAACCCAAGTATGTAAAAACTGTTGCCCATTCTTCGATGCTGCCAGCTACCAAAAAATAATGATTCATTAATACAACCAATAATCTAAACCAACAAATGTGGAGACGTTACATGTAACGTCTCTACCAAATGTAACATTATAACCCGTATTAATTTGTGAATTAAAATCGTAAACCAACACCACCTTGTAACGACAGTGCAGTACCACCACCATCGCGGTAAGCATCAAATGCAATAATCGCATTACCAAAAATTACTGTATTACTGTTGGGAACCATGTAATCAACACCAGGTTGCAGCGCAAAACTAATTTTGTTACCAACAGGAGAAGGGTCACTACCACCAGCAAGTACTAACCCGGCGCCTATATAAGCATCGGTTTGCCAGTTTAAAGGAATATCATAAGATACTGTAGGTACAACTGCTGTACTTTGACCTATCAAAGCTTGTGCGCGCAATGATATCGGTGTTTCTAACAACTTATAACGCGCTGCTAAAACTCCTCCAACTTGGACACCATCCGAAAGACCAACAGCAGGCCCAACACCTACATAACTTCCATATGCAACTTGTGCAGAAGCGGGTTGAGCAAACTGCGTCAACCCCAATATCGAACCAGCGAATACAAGTGATGTCAAATACCCCAGATGCCTCATTGCCCTACTCCTCACATAATTTTGAATTAGGGGTAAAGGGTTATTTTTCTTACTTTTCCCTTTCCCCATTCTTCATTTATAACATTACGGGCATCGTGGATGAATGCCACCTTGAGTACAAATGTAGGCTAGTTGCTTGGCATCTAGATTTCTGGCTTGGCTAAAATCAACACCTTTTACTACTGCTGACTGAACACCTATTTGAGGTTTCTGTACAAATTGCTCAGAAGGGTCTTGACCGGAACTAGATAAAATTGCTCCTTGAAAATCGGCGCCTGCTACGTTTGCACCTTGTAAGTCTGCTAGACTCAAATCGGCATTTCGCAAACTCGCATTTTCTAAGTTCGCTTTTCGCAATATTACGTTTGTCAACCTAGTTGCATTCAAATTCGCACTACTTAAATTTGCATGGTCTAAATAAGCACCCGATAAATCTGCTGCTTGCCAGTTTGTTTTGGTTAAGTTGGCATAAGATAATTGGGTGCCAATTGCAATTGACCTGCCTAGTTGGGCGCCAAACATTTCAGCATCATTCAATTTAGCTTCACCAATATCAGCACCTGTAAGGCTAGCATTTTCTAAAATAGCACCACGTAAATCGGCGCCTACAAGTTGAGCGCTACTAAGATTGGCACTTAATAACCGCGCGGAAGATAAATTAGCTTTGTTGAGAGTGGCACCACTCAAATCACTTTTGTTCAACGAAACTCGACTTAAGTTAGCTTCGGTAAAATTTGCCTGCTTCATAGACGCAAACCGCAAATCCGCAGTCCAGTCATCATATGTATCCCAGCGACCATCGGGACCTGGACCCCGAAAACGAGTGTTTTTAAAACTAGCTTGATTCAGATTGGCGCCTCTAAAATTGATGCCCCACAAATTTGTTTTGTCAAGTACCAAATTAAAGAAAGCAGTTGGAATAGAAACTGTTTGTGATAACTTAGAACGGCTTAAATCAACGTTTTGTAATTGACCACTATAAGTTCCGACAATTTTGTTAATCGCTTGCTGGTTAACTTGTAACTCCTGTTGGTTGTTCAATTGTTCGTTTCCGGAACTCGTATCAACTCCAGTTGCAAGTTGTAAATTTTTACGCTTTAAATAAGGAATCGCATCAGCACCAACATTAACTAAAGCTTGCTGAATTGTATTAAGAAGAATTGGGTTTTTCTCTTCTGCCAACAAATCTACTAAAAACTGTGTGGCTTGCGAGTAATTTAAAGTGCCCATCGTCATGATGGTACTTTGACGCTCCTCAACACTGGCATTGGAACTTGCTTTCAAACGTTTCTCTAAATCGATAAACTGCTTACGATTACCTTCTTCGGTCGTTCGATTATTTTCTTGTGACTGGATATATACTTGGGTACCTACTAATGTCGCTAAAACCGCAGTCATACTCACTAGCGCAATGCTAAACAGAGTAATACTAGGGTTGGAAACCATCCAACGCCATAGTCCTGAGCGTCGAATTCTGTCTGGAGACATTACCACTGAGGCAATTGCAGCTTCTTCATCTGATTCGTTCCACTGTTCCCTAGATTGCTTTAAGCCAGTGTTTGGTGGTATAAAGGGTTTTGTTGCGTCAATTGTATAAGTTCCTGCAATTTGGTCGTGGAACGCACGACGATTACGCTTTAAAGAAAATCCTGTTGCTTCGCTTAATATTGCAATCCCAGCTAAACCAGTTAGAATTACTAAATTGGGAAACGCTGGACTATAACGCCATAATATATAAGCGACAGACATTGGTACACCCCAACGCCCAATTCCTTCGCGTACTAAAACAGGCGCCAAACCCGGTGGTGTTCCTTGTTCAGAAACAACCCGCACTGCAAACCAACGCTTGGGAATCGTACTGCCTGTCTTTGCTAGTAAATATAACTGCCAACACGAAAACGTTAAAGGTGCAATTGCAGCAATCGTCCACAAAATATTTGTGGGTAATGAAACGTTTCGATTTCCATAGCTTACAGGCAATGCTAAAGGACGCGAAACTTCACGCTCAATTACTCCAATTACCGGATTCAACGGTACTCTGCTAAATTCGCTTCTTGTATTCGCAAAAGCTCCTATTCCATACGGTACCAACCCACTTACAAACACAATAGCCACTTCTGCTGCCCAAGCTGTCAGGCGCCTTTTTTTTAAAGACATTACATTTGCCTGTTTGCCAGACTCTCGTGGCTTATTCTCGTTTGTCCCTCTCCTCACAATTGGGGTTGTCATAAATATTTCCTTTATTCTGAAATTTTTAAGCAATCACAACCTTTATAAATTAAAGGTTATTTAATAGTTAATAGCGAACGAGTTACAACTTAATATTTCTGAACATATAACTAATCTTTACGTGGGACGATTGGAACCTCTTAATAGTTGCCTTCGTCTTTAAAATTAGCTTTTATCAACACTTTATCGCTCGTGCGCGGGTTGGCGGGCATTATTAAAATGAATACATCTTTACTATTAAGGCTTGTTCCAGCTGCTTTAGCGATGAGTTTGTGTCTCACCATTGCCAAACAAGCAACAGCAGAGCAAGTAAAAATCAGTCCCAATTTCAAACCAGACCCTCTCACCCTAACGGGTAAATCAGGAGGTTCTAACAAAGGTAACTGCGGTAATATTGCACCTACTCCAAATCAGGTTATCCAAGTCACTGAACCATTACCGTATTTACGGTTAACAGTCGAAGGTTCCGGACAACCAACATTACTAATTGATGGACCTGGGGGTCGTTTTTGTGTACTACCCGATAATTACTCAGGCAAGAAGCCAGAAATTACAGGGTTTTGGCAAGCTGGTAGTTACTCGCTATATGTAGGTGAATTATCTCAGGGACAGTATAACTATACGCTCTCGATTTCGCAACAGAAGAAATAATCAATTGACAACTGTTTAACAACACTAAGCTGTCAATTGTTAAAAATACCTACATTTATCATCCAAAATAACTATTCTTCGAGTAATTTCGTAGGTACTTCAACAGCGGTAACATCGATGGTACCTGCGGGAGTTATGCGATGAAAATGTGAATTTTCCACCGATAACCCTTCTCCGCAGTTAGGACACTGCAATTGTGTATTATTTAATCCTGTAAATTCAAATTGACATACTGGGCATTTATCTGCTACTAAGCTTCGTTTCAGCCACCACTGAAAGCCGAAGAAAGCAATAGCTGGCGCCACAAGCAGCAATCCAACGATAATTAAGACTGAATTAACCAACCAACTCAACCCTAGTGACCCTAGTAACCAAGCGATAGCGACTAGAGTCAGTACTGGACGGAGATTCGATAATTGATACTGGGGGGATTTAAAGCTCATTGTCAAACTTATGAATTCAAACTTCTTTTTTGTTCTCTTCCTAGGATAACGATTTTGAAGAAGCGAAGTTATAATCCGTTATAGAATAGTGGTAAAAACATTAAAACTGTTTTCTGAGTCGCGCCCTAAAAGCATCAATACCAAAGTGTGATACGACCTGTTCACGTAACCACTCACCATTACATCGTTGGTCATCACCCTTGAGTATTTCTATACAAGCTATTGCTACCGCTTTAACATCACGATGTGGAACACGCCAACCAAGCCTACCATTTTGAAGTGGGTCAGCAGAACCATCAGCATCACCTGCTACAACAGGCACACCACAAGCCATTGCTTCTAAGTACACAATACCAAATCCTTCTTGCGAAGGCATAACATAGGCATCAGCCAAACGATAATGCTCTACTAATTCTTCATTTGCTACAAACCCGGCAAACACTACACGTTCTTCTACACCACAATCTGCTGCTAAAGACGCTAATCTCGGTTGGTCATCACCTCGACCAATCACTAAATATTTTACGTCTGGAAAAACTTTGGCGATTTCAGGTAAAGCTTGTATTGTTATATCTACTCCCTTATATCGGTCTCCCGACCATAGTCTTGCCACGGTCATCAACACCCTAGCATCGTTCAAACCATAACGTTCTACAAGTGCCGCTGATTTTACTCCTGGCGTAAAATAATTATTATTTACTGCACAAGGTAATATTTTTATTTTTCGCGCATCTAGCTTATTGGCGCCATTTACAATTTGGTCACGGGTATAATGGCTTACCGTCCAAATAGAAGTCGCTTTTTGTAAACTTTTAATTGTGAGTGCTGGTAAAGGTTGCCAAACTTCTTTACCATGTGTCATCACCGTGTAAGGAATACCTAAAAAATTACAAAATATACCAATTAGACTGGCAAGATTAACGTGTCCACAATAAACATGCTTTGGTCGATGAAGCAGCAAATGCAAAAATAATGCTGCTGCCATTCGTATTCTGTCGATTTGAGGCCAATTCGTTTTGAAGTAGCGAAACCGTAAGTTCGCAGATTCAAAGTTATTCACGCAGTTAGCAGCATCCCGTAGCAAAAATACTTCTGCACGAATTGCTTCGTTCTTGTCTGTATAAGAGCGAAAAACATCTTTTACATAAGATTGAATCCCACCCTCACGGGCAAAAATTTCTAAAAATACAAATACGTGACTTGCTGCTTCGATTTTGTTCACAGCTAAATCGTTTATTTTTTTATAACTTGTTTTTAGCATTTGCTTTATATGTAAAAGGGTTCGTCGCAAAGAAACCTGGTTTCTACGCATTCATTGTCGCAGACAAATCGTCATTTTTATTACATGCTATCAACGAAGAAACCAGGTTTCTAGGTTTTCATGCTAAAATGGTACGCACCCTAAATTTAAGTATTTATCCTGAATATCTTCTTAATTTTGGCACAAATTTTACTTGAAATATATAGTTTTCCAAATCATAGCAAAAAAAAACCGCAACTAGAAATGCGGCGTTTACGTAATTGTTGATTTAATTTTATACAAATTCATTCAAAATTTACTCTTCAAATTTGCTGTGCTGTCAGTGAGGCGCCGAATCTGATTATGATTTGTTGAAGAAGTAGATTATTGACCGATTAAAGCGTATTTAACGATAAGCAAACAATTTCGATCGTCGAGCGTGCGTTCGTAAACAACACGGTCAGCCAAACGTCGTAGTAAAAACCAACCATAACCTCCAACTTGAAGAGTACCTGGTTCCGGTTCCCTAATTGCATCAGGGTTAAAAGGTTTACCACGGTCCCAAATTCTAATTTCGAGTCGGTCAAGAAACAAACAAACATCAATATCAATAGTTGTCTCTGGTGGTAAAGCGTGGTGAGCATGACGAACAGCGTTGGTAAAACCTTCTGCCAACGCGAGATTAAGACGGTAAAGTTGGCTTTCAGACCACCCTCCTGGCGATAGGTACTTCAGACAAAATTGTTCAAACCATTGTTGTACTTGGTTTAGAAGCTTTAGTTCGCTCTTTACCGTCAGATGGTCTTGCTGCTCCATGCCTAGCATTGACCTTGACTTAAACACTATGCAGGTTAATCGTTATTTTCTAAATAATCGTGATGTACAGATTTTATACTAAATGATTGAAACTAATGTCAAATTTATTGAGGCAAATCTTACCGATTCTTATTATTTTGCTTCATATTGACGACATTTTTCACAGAACATATGACGCCTGCGCTCATTTCGCTCTGTGGAATTATCCCACAATCACGAAACTCACAGGCGTCAAACCGTTAAAGAACCATTATAAGACTATTGGCTTAGAACAATCCTAAAGTCAAAGACTTGTCGATTGGGAAGGTGGCGCCAATACCAAGCCAGATTGTTACCAAAGTACCGAACAAAAATACAGCGGTAGCAACTGGACGACGGAATGGGTTTTGGAATTTATTAACGTTCTCAATGAAAGGAACGAGTATAAGACCCAGTGGTACCGCAGCCATTAAGAATACGCCGATAAGTTTGTTAGGAACTGTGCGTAAAATTTGGAATACAGGGTACAAGTACCACTCAGGTAAAATTTCCAAAGGTGTTGCAAAAGGATTTGCTGGTTCACCAGTCATTGCGGGGTCAAGAACTGAGAGTGCTACGATGCAAGCAAACGAACCCATGATTACTACTGGGAAAATATACAGTAGGTCATTAGGCCATGCAGGTTCACCGTAGTAGTTGTGACCCATGCCTTTCGCCAGCTTGGCTCTTAAAGTTGGGTCCGAGAGGTCGGGTTTCTTTTGTGTTCCCATGTTTAGTATGTTCTCCTGCGTTACTTTTTTAAGTTAAAGCATTTATTTGGTGTAAACTGGATGCAACTAAAGCTACACCCAGTATAACTTTCAGAAAAATACGTGCGCCTTTACAGCGGACCCGAAATACCTTGCTTGCGAATCATCAAGAAGTGGAACAGCATGAATACTGCAATTAACCAAGGTAATACAAATGTATGAGCGCTGTAATAACGGGTTAAAGTAGCTTGTCCAACGCTGGCGCCACCACGGAGTAAATCAGCGATTAAAACGCCGACTACAGGAATAGCTTCAGGTACACCGCTAACGATTTTTACAGCCCAATAACCAACTTGGTCCCAAGGCAGCGAGTAACCAGTTACACCAAATGAAACTGTGATTACTGCCAAAATTACGCCACTGACCCAAGTTAATTCGCGGGGCTTTTTAAAACCACCTGTTAAGTAAACTCGGAAAGTGTGGAGAATCATCATCAGCACCATCATGCTGGCAGACCAGCGGTGAATGGAGCGAATTAACCAGCCAAAGTTCACATCGTTCATGATGTGCTGTACAGAAGTATAAGCTTCAGCAACGGTTGGTCTGTAGTAAAAAGTCATCGCAAATCCAGTTGCAAACTGGATAAGGAAGCATGTCAGGGTAATTCCACCCAGACAATAAAAAATATTTACGTGAGGAGGTACATACTTGCTGGTTACGTCTTCAGCAATCGCTTGAATCTCCAAACGCTCCTCAAACCAGTCGTAAACGTTAGCCATACAATCTCTAGTTCCTAAAAATCGATACTTACTGTGATAAAGTTCCCAAACATCACTGCATGGGATTGTGGCTTATAGAGGTTCGCTTGTTGTCTTGGCGCCCAATCGTGCTAAGACTCTTTACTAAACTTAACACTCTTCAAAGTTTGTTCGTATTATGGCGTACTTTGCACCCAATCTCGGAGGATGATAGACACAAAGTAAATTTTAGCGTTTATGAAGAAGGATAAACCACATCAATTGGTCGCCCGTTTGATGAGAGAATGCATCGCTTCTATAAAAAAAGTAACATAGTCGAGAGACATATTTCATCAAATCCGCACTCAACGCGCGATTAATTTAGCAATTGAGTTAAACGTGTTGCTTCTAATGGTCAAAATGCAAAAGAAAACTTTTCGGGTGGTATTATCGCTGCTAATGGCGTTGGTTCTTACTTTTTTTAGCTTCAGTCAAAGTGCAACAGCATTGACTGACGAGCAGAAATTACTATCAGAAGTTTGGCGAATTGTCAACCGTACTTATCTTGATGATAGCTTTAATCATCAAAATTGGGCATCCGTTCGGCAAAAAATCTTAGAAAAGCCCCTCCAAAACCAGCAAGCTACATACGCAGCTATTCAGACGATGCTCAAGAGTCTAGATGACCCTTTCACTCGTTTTTTAGACCCAGAGCAATATCGCAGCTTACAGGTCAACACTTCTGGGGAGTTAACAGGAGTTGGGTTGCAAATAGCGCTCAATCCTGAAACAGGTAAATTAGAAGTTGTGGCGCCAATAGCGGGTTCACCAGCAGAAAAAGCTGGCATTCAACCGCGCGACCGTATCGTTACCATTGAGGGTATTTCAACAGAAAAACTAACTCTTGATGAAGCCGCAGCTAGAATGCGCGGACCAAACGGTAGCATTGTAACGCTCGTTATTGAGCGTGAAGGTGCCCCAAACCGTGAAATACAGCTAACACGCTCACGCATTGAACTCAACCCAGTTATTGCCCAACTACACAAAACCGAACAAGGTAAGTCAGTAGGTTATTTGCGCTTAACTCAGTTTAATGCTAATGCTCCAATGGAGTTAGCACACGCTATTAATAGTTTAGAGAAAAAAGGCGCCGACTCGTACATACTCGATTTGAGAAATAATCCAGGTGGTTTACTGCAAGCAGGAGTTGAAATAGCGCGCCTTTGGCTTCCAGAGGGTACGATTGTTTATACAGTTAATCGTCAAGGCATAATCGGCAGTTTTGAAGCACTTGGCTCGGCTTTAACTAATGACCCATTAGTTATTCTAGTCAATCAAGGTACAGCTAGTGCTAGCGAAATTTTAGCAGGCGCCTTACAAGACAACGGTCGAGCAACACTAGTAGGTGAAACAACCTTTGGAAAAGGCTTAATTCAATCACTATTTGAACTTTCCGACGGTTCTGGGTTGGCAGTAACCATTGCCAAATACGAAACACCGCAACACCACGATATTAATAAAATTGGTATAAAACCTGACAAGGTAGTGAGTTCTGAACCCTTAACACGCGACCAAGTAGCAACCAAGGACGATGCTCAATACCAAGCTGCATTAGATCTTCTACAACAACGAAACGTCGTCGTAGGAGCAGCATAAAGTAGGGTGCGTGACGCTATAACAATTGTCAAATAAAACGAGTAATCTAGTAGCGTCACGCACCTGACTAACGAATTAGAAGTTAAAATTCATAACTGATTGTAGGCATTATCGATAATTCGTTTACCTCGAAGGAACCCTGTATTTGCACCGGGACATAAGTATTGCAGCGTATCAGGGGAGAAACGTTCCAACAGTAACTGTAAACTTTTGAGTTGACGTTTCCAATGAAAAGTTTTAGCGGTTCGCAATGGCATTGGTTTACCCGAACCGTCAGGAAGTATATGGCGCCCAGAAAATAATATCCCTCCAAAATCGCTATAGTAGAGACAAGAGGAACCAGGAGAATGTCCAGGTGTCCAAATCAACTGCAAGCTTGAGTCCAAGCTTAAATCTTGATTAAAAGTAGTTAATTCTACTTCAGGTAACAAATAAGCTTCTTGTTCTTGGATAATGACTTCGCAGTTAAGCGCAAGTTTTAGTTCAGCAGTTTTACCAATCGCTGTGCGGTGAGTAATAAATAGCCAACGTACCCCACCATGTGCTTTGATAAAATCCTGGTTTGTATCATCCCAGGCTGGACAATCGACTAATATGTTACCTTCATTTCTTACAATGAGGTAAGCAGTTCCTCCCAAAGTGTCTCGATTCGGTGCAAAGGCATAAATGGTATCGAGTATAACCCGTGGTTGCTTGACTGTTTGGTTTTTGTCTTGATTCTGGAGAAACATGGGAAGAGCTTATTTTAAGAGGAGTGTTTGTGTAAATGTTGCTTTTATCAGGTTATAACGATTCAAAATATATAAAAATAAGATGACATTTTGGTTTCTCGTTTTACTAGGAATAATTACTTATTTCATGGTGCAGCGGAGTGTTGCTCGAATCACCAGAACACCCGTTTGGCTGTTATGGTTGGTACTAATGGCGCCACCACTCATTTGGACTGCATGGTCTACTGTGTATGGTGTACAAGTCCGTCCACCTAGGGCATTAATGATTGCTCCTTTGGTAATTAGCCCTATTTTATACTGGGTATTATTTCAAATAGGGCGCCGTCCGAGTGAAGTCACCCAAACTGAATCAGCAACACCTCAACCTCAATTAGCTATTCATCAAGTAGCAGAATCGTCTGTATCAGTACGTCCCATTAAACCAGACGAAGAAGCTCAATTAAGAAATTGTTTTCCTTGGTCGTTATATTACCTTCAAGATATAGAATATCGACCACAAGCAGTGATTTGTAAAGGTCAACTGCGGACAGATGCAACAGCAGCTTACCAACAAATTAAAGAAAACGTCGAAGCACAATTTGGCGACCGTTTTTTAGTAATGCTTCAAGAAGGTTTCAACGGAAAACCAATATTTGTATTAGTACCTAACACTCAATTAGCCAAATATCAGAATAGTTCAGAAAAATTAACACGACCTGGAATAGCGTTAGGTTTACTATTTGCAACGCTAATGACAACTACTTTAGTAGGAGCAAGAATTGCTGGAGTTGAAGCACAACAACTAAGACAAAATTCAGGTGTATTGCTACAAGGATTGCCCTACGCTTTAGCATTATTAACAATATTGGGAATCCACGAATTAGGTCACTACATTACAGCCAAACGCTATAAAATTCGTGCGACACTACCATACTTTATACCCATGCCACTATTCTTAGGAACTTTTGGCGCCTTTATTCAAATGCGGAGTCCAGTTCCTAACCGCAAAGCATTATTTGATATCAGTATAGCTGGCCCATTAGCTGGTTTTATCGCGACTTTACCAATACTCGCGTGGGGATTAGCAAATTCAACGATTATTCCTCTAACCGAACAATCAGGATTATTTAACCCAGATTCTCTCAACCCCAGATACTCAATACTGTTAGCATTAATATCAAAATTAGTCTTAGGCAGTCAATTAATTACCAAAACAGCTATCGATTTACATCCAGTTGCATTTGCTGGGTTATTAGGTTTAGTAGTAACAGCATTAAATTTAGTACCAGTAGGTCAACTTGATGGTGGTCATATTATCCACGCCATGTTTGGACAAAAAAACGCCATTATTATTGGTCAAATCGCGCGTTTCTTACTGTTATTACTGGCATTGGTACAACCAGGATTTTTACTGTGGGCAATCATTTTGATATTTGTACCTTTAATTGACGAGCCAGCATTAAATGATGTAACAGAGCTTAATAACCAACGCGATATTTTAGGAATTCTTTCAATAGCTTTACTAATACTTATCGTCTTGCCGTTACCAAACATCTTTGTACGACTTTTGGGTCTTTAAGAATTTAGTAAAGCTGGTACGATTGTTTTAAATGGCGCCTGTCAAAATAACATTCTTTATTTACCCACTCATATGCTTTCTCCATTTCCGGGAATGAATCCCTACCTAGAAAACCCCGACCTTTGGGCAGAAGTCCATCATCGGTTAATCACACTCATTGCTGATGAATTAGTTCCTCAATTGCGTCCTAAATACCTCGTGGCTATAGAAAAGCGTGTTTATCAAACTACTGGAGAAGAAACAGTTTTAGTCGGAATACCAGATGTGTCTGTGGGACGTTCCAAAACTGACTCTAATGACCCAGTTACTTCGACCGTAGCAGTAGCTTCACCTCCACGATTACCTGTAACTGTAACAATTCCAATGCCAGAGGAAGAAAAAGAAGGGTATTTGGAAGTACGAGAAGTTGAAACAACAGAAGTTGTAACAACAATAGAAATTCTCTCTCCAAAGAACAAGCGCGCGGGAGATGGACGAAAATCTTACGAAACCAAACGTCAAAAAGTATTAAGTAGCGAAACTCATCTTGTAGAAATTGACTTGCTACGAAGTGGAAAACCGATGCCAATGGTGGGTAGATTTATTAACAGTAGCTACCGAATTTTGGTAAGTCGTAGCAATTACCGTCCTAAAGCTGAATTATACCCGTTTGAACTAACCGAACCAATACCAGCTTTTTCTTTACCTTTACGTCAAGGTGATACCGAACCATTATTAGATTTACAAACTTTAATACAAGAGCTTTATCACCGAGCAGGTTTAGATATGAGGATAGATTATACACGTAAGCCAATACCTGAATTATCTGATGCTGATGAAACTTGGGCAGATAATTTATTGCGCCAGCAAGGTTTGCGCTGATTAAATTACAATTGATTTAAGAAAACATTGCTTAACTTATATCTTGCACATGCACGATTATTAAGAAAAAAAGACCGAACTGTACCTTATTTTTACGTTGAATGATGTAACTGAACTTAATAATCAACGCGATATTTTAGGAATTGTGTCAATAGCTTTACTAATACTTATCGTATTGCCGTTACCAAACATATTTGTACGACTGTTGGGTCTTTAAGATTTTAGTAGAACTGCTACGATTATTTTAAATGGCGCCTGTGATTTTATATCGTTCATCCAGCGTAACCATATGCTTTCTCCATTTCCGGGAATGAATCCCTACCTCGAAAACCCTGACCTTTGGGCAGAAGTCCATCACGGGTTAATTGCACTCATGGCTTATAGCTTAGTTCCTCATCTACGTCCTAAATATCGGGTAGCTATAGAAAAGCGTGTCTATCAAACGGTTGGAGAAGAAACAGTTTTAGTTGGAATACCGGATGTGTCTGTAGCACGTTCCAAAACTGATTCTAATGACCCACGTGCTTTGGCTGTAGCAGTTGCTTCACCGGAAGCTAAACCCGTAACTGTAACAATTCCAATGCCAGAGGAAGAAAGAGAAGGGTATCTAGAAGTACGAGAAGTTGAAACAGGTGAAGTTGTGACAACAATAGAAATTCTCTCTCCAAAGAACAAGCGCGCGGGAGATGGACGAAAATCTTACGAAACCAAACGTCAAAAAGTATTAAGTAGCGAAACTCATCTTGTCGAAATTGACTTGTTACGAGGTGGAAAACCGATGCCAATAGTAGGTAGATTTATCAACAGTAGCTACCGAATTTTGGTAAGTCGTAGCAATTACCGTCCTAAAGCTGAATTATACCCGTTTGAACTAACTGAACCAATACCAACTTTTTCTTTACCTTTACGTCAAGGTGATACCGAACCATTGCTAGATTTACAAACTTTAATACAAGAAGTTTATGACCGAGCAGGTTTAGACATGGCAATAGATTATACACGCAAGGCAGTACCTGAATTATCTGAGGCAGATGAAACTTGGGCAGATAATTTATTACGGCAGCAAGGATTACGCTGATTAAATTACAATTGATTTAAGAAAAATTTAAAATAAAGACTTATGGTTTCTCCATTCCCTGGAATGAATCCTTATCTTGAGAATAGTGACTTGTGGCCAGAAGTTCACAGCCGTTTAGTAGTGGCAATCTCTGATGCTATTTCCCCACAAGTACTACCTAAATATCGAGTTGCCATTGAAAAGCGAGTTTATCAAGTAAATGAAGAATCTTTATCAGTAGGGATTCCAGACGTTTTAGTAATTAACTCAAAATCTGATACTGATACAAACTTAAATGTAGCAGTTGCTGAACCGTTAAATAAACCTATAAATGTAAATATTCCTATACCTGAAGAAGTAATGGAGGGATATTTAGAAGTTAGGGAAGTAGGAACTGGTGAGGTGATTACTGTTATTGAGCTTCTTTCACCAAAAAATAAACTTTCTAAAGAAGGACGAAATGCATATGAAAACAAACGTCAGAAAATCTTAGGTAGTGCAACTCATCTTGTTGAGATTGACTTGTTAAGAAGTGGAAAACCAATGCCAATAAGTGGTAAAGAGATTCCTAGTAGCTATCGCATTTTAGTTAGTCGTAGTAATTACCGTCCTAAAGCTGAATTATACCCTTTTGAACTCCAAGAAGCTATTCCTAAATTTCCATTACCTTTACGCATGGGTGATAATGAACCTTTATTAGATTTACAATTATTAATAAATCAAATCTATGACAGAGCAGGTTTTTATCTAGCAATAGATTATACTAGCGACCCGGCGCCGAAATTATCTAAAACTGATGCAGTTTGGGCAGCGAATTTGTTGCAACAGCAAGGTTTAAGGTAAGGGGAAATAAAGATATTTTTAGCCCCCCTTAGTAAAGGGGGTTGGGGGGATCATCTTTAACTAGATGTTGAACTTGCAGCTTGAGATTCTTTAGCAGGAGGAACACCCATACGTATTTCGGTAGTGAAAGAAGTAGTATTTACACCACCTGCTTGCTTAATGACATTAACGCGCATTCTTAGATTATCGCTGGCAAACCACAAACGTTCTTCATAAGAAGTTGTGCCAGATTCAAACGATAGCGATAATGCTTCATCTTCACCTAATTTATATTGACCTAGCGATGGTTTATCTTCGTTGCTAACCTGACGTAATAATTTACCTTCATCAGGACTATTGCCAGGGACTAAAACTAAAACTGTTGTACCTACGTTTTTTTGATTTAGTTTAGTTGTATCATTCCAATTAACCTTAGCTGCAACAACAGAGGAATTGGAGTTTACCTGCAAAACTTCGCAAAGTTTCACTACATCAGGGTGAGTTGCTGGTAATTTTTCTATAACAATTTCTGATTTAGCTTCGTTTGCTTTATTGGCGCCTAAGTCCTGAACAGTACGATGGGCAAACCATTTTCCGGCACTTAATTCAAAAAAGTCTTGAATATTCATTGTTGATGACGCTCTAATTAAATCATGTTCGTATTTCGTTCGCATTAAGGACTTTAGTAGTAAAAACTTCAGTCCTTATGGGGAAAGCACTGAAGTGCTTACAACGGGGCATATTTACACTCTTCCTTGATAACCTGCTTCTTCTAGGCGTTTTAAAGAAATTTTAGCAGACTCAGAAACGTGATAATGACTGTCTTTTTCAAGATATTTTAATGCTGAAACGCTTTTTGGGCTAGGAAGATTTCCTAAAGCTTCTGCTAGTCGTTGACGCACTAACCAATCTTCAGCTTGAGCAAAGCGAAGTATTTCATCTACTGCACTTACATCTTTAATTTCACCAAGCGCAGCAATTGCCGCTTGTTGCAATACTACTTCTGGCCCATCTAACGCGCTAATTAATGTTTCACGTGCCCGTGGGTCTTTTAAATTACCCAATGCTACCGCAGCGCTAAATCTCACTAACCAATTAGTCTCTTCATAAAACACCCGTACCAACACTTCAAACGCGCGTTTGTCTTCTAAGTATCCCAAGGCGCCTGCCGCATCAGCGCGAATACTATAGTCAGGGTCGTTTTCAACGATATTCACCAAAATTGGATACGATTCAGCAGTTTGCTTGATACCAAGTGCAAAAACTGCCATCGCTCGAATTTGCAGCGATTCATCATTCAACACCTTCTTAATCAAGGGTACTGCTTCCTCAGCAGAAACATCGCGCAAATTTGCAAGGGCAACCATGCGGTCACGTAAGCTAGAACTTTCTAGCTGGGCAGATAGTTCGTCTAAACTGGGAGTAGCCATCTATTGTATGAGAGCGCTTTTGCTACTTAATATTTATGATTCTAGTATTCTAGAATATTAAGTATTATTGCAATTTGCTCCATGTCAGGAAAGGTGTATTTTTCCGCTTCCAGTAGAGAGATAACCGTCACTTACCGATTAACTCAAATAGCCCTAAATGCTCTTCTCCTTGACGCGATGGGACTGAGTTCGCAACTGGATTTAAATAATGAATCTTAAAATTATCCTGGAAATATTCCCTTATTTCCTCTGGAGTGGCGCCAAATGGAGGGCCACCAGGACGATTATGTGTAAAAAATAACCCAATTACTTGACCATGTGGTTTAAGTATGGAACTTGCAACTTCTACATAAGAAAGGCGCCGTTCTATATCAATCGCACAAAAACAAGTATGTTCAAGAATATAGTCAAAATAACCTATAAAATCTTTAGGTAAATCAAAAATATCACGCTGTAAAAACTTAATGTCACAATTTGCTGACTTCGCGAGTTTTTCCGCTTCCACAATTGCGGAAGTCGCAAAGTCAAACCCAATCACTTCAAAACCATGTTTGGCAAATAGTACCGCATCATACCCACGTCCGCATCCTAGTACTGCTATACGCCCAGGTAAAGGCGCCGAACCTGAAGATAAAAGACTAACAAAAGGTGGTGCCGCTTGTCCAATATCCCAACGAGTATTTTGCTCTTGGTACTTTTGTTCCCAATATTCTGGGTTTGACATATTTTAATTCTCTTTTGCTTCTTGACGCTGTTTTAACTTTAATAATATTTCGGCGTGCATTTCGCGCGTAATGGGGTAGAAGTAAGTTAAAACCAAACCTAAAATCAATGAAACCAATGGTAGAGGACCAACCGCGATGCGTATAGCTTGAAGTGCTGACTCTGGTTGAACTGGTAAGGCGCCACTTCCAGCAGTTGCTGCTTTAAAACCAGACGCTTCGAGTGACAAACCAACAACAAATAAACCAAATGCTAACCCAAATTTTTGTAGCAGCACCATAAAACCATAGAAAATTCCCTCACGTCGTTGTCCCGTTTGAAGTTCATCAAGTTCAATCACATCAGGAATCATCGACCAGGGAACGAGATATGCTGTGGAAACACCAAACCCTGCCATTACAGCCAAAACGTACATTAACCCAATTTGACCAGGCTGTAAAAAATATAGTCCTGCTGCTGCTAATATCCACAAAGCCATTCCCGAAAAGTAAACGATTTTTTTACCAACACGCTTACTCAAAGCACTCCATACAAATAACATTAGTAAGGCAGTACCCTGTACCCCTATCATTACCGTTGGTACATCAGACTCTTTTAAACGCATACACTCAACAACGAAATAGGGAATAATGCTAGCAGTGATTTGCACGGCAAGCCAGGAAAAAAGATATATACCAATTACATATAAAAAAGGAACATTAGTAAAAACTGCTGTTAGCTGCTCTTTTATTGAAAAAGCAGATTCTTCTTCGGTTTGAATACGCTTTGCTTCAAAAGCCAAAACCCGTTCGCGCGTCCCAAAAACACACCAATATAAAGAAGCTACAGAAATCACTCCACATATCGCTGCTAAAACAAGATACTGCTGCTGACGGTCAGGAACGGCGCCAAAAATAATTCTTGCCAATATTAGCGAGAAAATACTACCGCCAATCGAAAACGCAAATCGATAACTATTTAAGCCTGTGCGCTCATCATAATCTTGAGTCAGTTCGGGTGTCATCGCTGTATATGGCAAATTCACAACCGTGTAAAACACCTGCGAACATATCCCTATTGCCACATAGTACCAAAACAAACCCCAAGTATTATTCTCACCACTACCAAAGCGTGGTACTATCCATTGTAGAAAGAAAAATATTCCAAACGGAATTGCACCATAAAGCAGCCAAGGTAAACGGCGCCCCCAACGCTTTGATTTCGTCTTATCCGTCAAATATCCAACAAACGGGTCGTTTATAGCATCCCAAATTTTTCCTATCATCAAAATACTGCCAGCCATCCCTGCCGGAATACCCGCAACGTTAGTAAAAAAAACCAGTAAGAAAAAAACCGAGATATTCGCAGTAATCGCTGGACCCAAATCTCCGGCCCCGTAAGCTAGCTTAGTACTAAAATTGAGTTTCTTACTAGCCTTGCTCTTCATATAATCTAAATCAGAATCCTTCATAAATCTTCGCACTCATAATAAGATAGTCAAAGCTCGACAATTAGTATTATTAGCTATCACCAGGTTGTTTATGCCAGACCTTTACGTTTCTTGGTCAGATTACCACCAAAAAATCGAACTACTCGCGGCTAAGATTTATCAGTCTGGCTGGGAATTCAACCAAATTATTTGTCTAGCACGCGGAGGACTGCGAGTTGGAGATATTCTCTCACGCATTTACGACAAGCCCCTCGCAATTTTCGCTACATCATCTTACAGCGGCGCGGGCAAGCAAGAAAGGGGGAACTTAATCTTTTCCCAACATTTAGCAATGACAACCGATACCCTAGGCTCGCGGATTCTACTAGTTGACGATTTAGTAGACTCTGGCGTTACCCTCAAAGAAACCATCCCTTGGCTTAAACAATATAGCGCAACTCAAATCGAAGATATTCGTACCGCAGTACTTTGGTATAAAGCCTGCTCAGTAATTGAACCAGATTACTACGTTGACTACCTAGCTGACAATCCGTGGATTCACCAACCATTTGAACCATACGAAACAATGGCGCCAGCTGATTTAGCTACCAAATACGCAACAGTAGCAAACGTAATCTAAACATAATTAACCATCCTTGTAAGATAGATAATCTTGTGGGTGGGCTTTCTCTTGCCCCGCCCTGTTAATAATATATAGGGACGGGCGTCCTCGCCATGTGATGTCAGGAATTAATCCTCAAGGGTGTCAAGTTTACAGCTTTAAGTCTCCAAGTACAGAAGAATTAGACCATGATTTTTTATGGCGCAGTACAAAGGCTCTACCCGAACGCGGTCGAATTGGTATTTTTAATCGTTCGTATTACGAAGAAGTACTAATTGCTCGTGTTCATCCTCATATTCTGCTAAACGAGCGTTTGCCTCATTCACCAGGTAAAAAAATATGGAAACAGCGATTTGATGATATTAATAATTATGAAAAATACTTGACAAACAATGGTACTGTTATTCTCAAATTTTTTCTAAATATATCAAAATCTGAACAAAAAAGGCGGTTTTTGCGGCGAATTGAATTGCCTGAAAAAAATTGGAAGTTTTCTATGAGTGACGTTGAAGAACGCGCATATTGGGACGATTATATGGAAGCTTACGTGGACGTATTCAATCATACTAGTACTGACTGGGCGCCTTGGCATATTATCCCAAGTAATCACAAGTGGTTTGCACGTCTTGCAGTTGCCGATATTATTTGTAGCAAGCTCAAACAACTCGACTTGGAATACCCAACTCTTAGCGACGAACACCGTCAGCAACTTCTCAAAGCCAAAGCTGTTTTAGAAAGCGAAGCATCTTAAATTAAGTGACTAGCTGGTTATAGTTTTTACAGATTCGAGTGAAGATGCGTGTTTTTTCCAGATTAGTACAGGCATAACTTGGCGACAGTTACGACAGAACCAGTAAATTTCAGTCTTTCGGACGTGTCGCAAAAGTCTGTCAGAACAACAGGGACAAGAATTCATAAGTGTATACTAGGTAACAAATAACAAAATTTTTGTGAGTCAAAATTTCTTTCTTCAAAGCTAACCGCGATTTCTTATCTAGACCATAAAAAACTTAAAATCTTTAAATTTTCGCAATATATCTACATAATCTTCAAGAGAAAACAAAAATTGGTTTTAATACACAACTATTTGAAATTTATGGATTACAATGAAACCGCGATTTAAGACGCTGCCTTGTACAGAATTGCTTTAAACTTGAATGGATATTTTAATTGTTGAAGACGAAGCAGAAATTGCTCAGTTAATCCAGCTGACTCTCGAAAAAGAAGGATTTTCTTGTCGTGTCAGTCGCGATGGCGTAACCGCGTTAAGAATGTTTACAGAACTTCCACCCGATTTAATTATTCTGGATTTAATGATTCCTCGACTCGATGGACTTGAGGTTTGCGCGCGTATTCGCCAAAAACCCGGCGCCAAAGACCCATACATAATGATATTGACTGCTAAGGCAGAAGAAATTGACCGTGTAATTGGCCTTTCTACAGGCGCCGACGATTACATGGCAAAACCATTCAGCCCTAGAGAACTTGTAGCACGTGTCAGGGCGCTATTACGTCGTAGTATGCGCTCTTCTGTACAGCGACAAGAACACCGCACTAATCATTTTTTAGTTGATTTAGAGCAACGCACCGCTAATCGTTTGCTTGGCTCAAAACCAGTTGAAGAACTAGATTTAACGACTTTAGAGTTTAATCTTTTAAGTACTTTCCTCAGTAACCCTGGTCGCGTTTGGAACCGTAGTCAATTAATTGATAAGCTTTGGGGCGATAATTTCTTTGGAGATGAGCGAGTTGTAGATACTCATGTAGCACGCTTGCGAAAGAAAATCGAACCAGACCCTGCAAATCCAACTTTCATCAAAACTGTTGTTGGAGTTGGATATAAATTTGAAGATACCGCACCTTAAAATTTTTACCCTAAAAATTAAACATTAAACATTAAAAAATAATGAAAGTGCGTAAGCGAAAATCTTTGCCATTAGCATCGCGTCTGTTTTTCTCGCACTTTGTAGTCATGATAGTTGGGGTATTAAGTTATGTGATAATTAGTAAAATTTCATCACCACACTTTTTTAGTCAGCATCTTGAAACGTTACAGAGACAAGGAACTGATATAGACGATATCCGGTCTGAATTGGTACATTCCTTTGATTCTGCTTGGCGAAGCAGCACTCTTTGGTCAGTACTAGTTGGCGCCAGTGCTGCTGGAGGATTGAGTTATTGGGTTTCTTTACGAATAATGCAGCAGCTAACCGAAATCGAGTCTATCACCCAAAAATTCGCTGCTGGACAATTTAATGCGCGACTACCCCTGTCAGATATTCCTGAATTTAAACGTTTGGGAAGTAGTTTTAATCGTATGGCTGCTAGTATCCAAGATGTTGAGGTTCGGCGCCGTGATTTAGTTAGCGATATGACCCACGAACTTAGAACCCCACTCACAGTAGTACGTGGATACTTAGAAGAACTTGCTGATGGACGTATCGATGAACAACAGCAAGTTTACCAGCAGTTGATTAAAGAAACCAGGCGCCTCGAAAGATTAGTTAACGATTTGCAAGAACTTTCAAAAGCAGAAGCAGGTTATCTACCAACTAATATCAAACCAGTTGATTTATACCCGTTACTTGAATCACTCGTACAAAGATTCAAAGACCAGCTACTCGAAGATGGCCCAGTTTTACTTTTAGAGTCTTCGCCATCAATACCGCTTGTACTCGCTGACATCGACCGCACCGAACAAATATTAATCAACTTAATTGGTAATGCCATTCGTTATACTTGTAACGGTTCAATTTCTATACGTACATGGTTTGATGAACAACTCTGGATTGCAGTGGTAGACACAGGAGTAGGAATTGCAACCGAAGACCTACCCCATGTGTTTGAACGCTTTTGGCGTGCGGATAAATCACGTAACCGTAACTCAGGAGGAACAGGTATTGGGCTTGCTATTACCCGTCGCTTAGTTGAATTACAAGGCGGTAAAATCGAAGTTGAGAGCGAATTAGGCATTGGCACCACATTTCGCTTTTCTTTACTTCCAGCATATTAAGTATCTTCAACCATCTTATCTACAAGCTATTGACATAGGGTGGCCATAGCGATGTCATATCTGATTGGTAGCTTGGGAATATAGTGCTAAAAAAAATTTAAAGATAAAACCAAAGCTTGGCACTAATTACCCATTACCTAATCTATTTGGCTAATCGTATGTTCACTTTGTTCTTAGCTGCATTTTTAGTTAGCCTACTGACTGTATCTGGTTGGGCCGCCCTTGCCTACTTATTTCCCCACGAAAACTATCACGATTAAACTGGCGCCTTTTTAAGTCCGTCAACTCAACTGCATTACCTGAGTAACCTTGCTTCGTTCATTTTCAATACAAAAAATCTATAGTTATACCAATTCTGCATAAAGTTGCGCCAAATAAATCCCGTAGAGATTGACATGTCAATCTCTACAGTCAGGGATAAAGCGCATCTTCATCGAGAAACGGTATTAGCATTCATTATTACAAACCTTTTTCAAGCTCGGTAAGAACTTGGACATATGATTGATTTTGTATAATACTATCAAGCTAATTGCTTGATAGTATTTTTTATACTGTGCAATTTATAACCAAGGCAACAGCACACTGCATCTATAAGCACTACTAATAATTTCCGACAAGGAAAAAAATATTTTTAATAACTCGTCAGGATGCGATTATAACTATTATTTTTATCCTGTCTAGTCTCTTTAATTACGAAGAGAGTATTCAGTAAGTACATATTATTACTATTTTTTGTGAAAAAAAATAATACAAATTATACAGGTGATTTGAAATTAAATATAAAGCTAATATGAGGTATTTGGGCAATATAAGTCTTGTTAAGTAAGAATTTGACGGATTATTATCCAAAACTAACCAGATGATGATATTTACACTTTGGTCTTGTAAATTTTAGACAAAAGGTTAGTGAAGTACAAATAAGTCAACAAGTATAATTGTGGATTGATGTATAGTGATTTAAAAATAAGTGAATGTACTGATTTATTAGTCTCAAGAATTCAACTAACATCTATTCAATAAGCGCGTATATGTTCAATACAGCTAATTTCGCCTTTGTTTGATGTCAATACCACGATATTAAGGAGAGTCCACTGTGAACAAAACTGAACTGATTATGGTTATTAGTTATGTGCTAGTGACCTTCTGCTTTTTCTTTAATTGGATAATATTTGCGTTGCGTCATCCCAGTTCGTCTGTAGAAGACACTTTCTTATTTTTCGTTATGTGCTGTATCACCACTATTCTGTGGCCCCTCATCATTCCAATCTCTGTGCTTGAGATTCTCAAAAAGCGTAGATTAGAGTTTGGTACTGCTATTCCTGTCGCAGGCGCCGTTCTTGCCTTAAGCTTGTCACTATACCTGAATTAACAATTTCCCCTTTACACTCCCTTTCAGATTTTGCCCCGTCTTCTTACACACCATCGGTTTAATATCATTTGTAGCCCTATTAGTATTGCTGTATTAAGGTTAGATTTATTTCCCTTAAAAAATAAAATTTTGCGATAGATAGCACTTCTGAATCCTAGAAACCCGGTTTCTTTGAAATAGATAAAAAACCTCGATTATTTGACTAAATCGAGGTGATTGGGAGAAAACTTAATAATCAATAAAGCTTTTATTGTATTTACAACTTAAAACCTTAAAAACCCGGTTTCTGACAGCAACCGGGTTTCTTTTGTTAAGATATTAGAATTTTTGTAAAAATTTAGCAAGACTACTTGACAATAAAAAACTAATGTCAATTATGAGATTTACTTATCTCATTCACCTAGACATGTTCAGCTATTCTAGAGTTTGAGCGTATTTAAAATTACAATGATGTAGAGATGTTACATGTAACGTCTCTATATCATTGCGTTCACGGAGTGTACCGTAGGTAATTGCTATTGTGGTTGTGCTTGAGTTGGGAAAGCTCCAGGACGAACAGAAATAACTACATTTTGACCGTTGCGACGTACATCCATACGTAAATCGGCGCCGATTTTGCTATCTTCGACAGCTTTTTGAACGCTGTCAGCATCAGCGACAGGTTGACCATTGAGTTTTTCAATAATGTCACCTGCACGAATTCCTGCTTGTGCTGCGGGAGAGTTGGGAACTACCCGACGAATCAAAACACCTTTATCGCTGTCAACATTTAAACCACTATTTGGGTCAGAGTTAATATTTTCTTTCAACTCTGGGCTTAAAGCTTGCATTTGAATACCCAAGTAAGGATGTTGAACTTTACCTGTTGCAATTAATTGGTTCGAGATACGCTGTGCTGTGGCAATTGGAATTGCAAATCCTAAACCTTGCGCTCCTTGAATAATAGCGGTATTCATCCCAACAACTTCACCCTTAGAGTTGAGCAATGGACCACCTGAGTTACCTGGGTTAATTGCTGCATCGGTTTGAATGTAACTAACACGCTTATCTTGGGCGCCAATTGAATTACTACTACGACCAGTAGCACTAATCACCCCTGTAGTCACTGTATTATCTAAACCAAGCGGATTACCAATGGCAATAGCTGATTCACCAGGTTGGAGTTGGTCGGAATTTCCAATTGTTACCGTTGGTAAGTTGTTTGCCTGAATTTTAACAACCGCAACATCAGTTAATTCGTCTTTACCAATAACTTTACCTTGAAAACTACGACCGTCTTTTAGGGTTACCTTTACTGTATCGGCGCCGTCAATTACGTGAGCATTCGTCAAAATGCGACCATCTGCACTGAGTATAAACCCTGAACCTGTACCGCGCTCGACTCGCTTCTGCTGAGGAATTTGCCCTTGGGCGCCAAAAAAGCGACGGAAAAACGGGTCATTGAATTCATCAGGTAACGAAGCTTTGACGGTACGCGAAGAATCTATCCTCACAACCGCAGGTCCAACTTTGTTCACAACGTTGGTTACAAAATTCCCCTCCTGTCGAGGTGCAGAAGCAGCTTTCACCGACCCAACAACAAGGTTCGATGCATCTTTTTGTTGGTTTCCAGCAATATAACCACCTGCGAGCGTCATACCTGACCCGACTAATACCAGGGATAGATTAACAATAGCTCTTCCCCAGAGTCGATGACCCTTGGAGTTGAGAGTTTGATTATTTGATTCGTTACTATCGTTACTATATTGGTCGTTTGGTTTTTTGTTTAACATTTGGTGTAAGCGATATATTTTAGAAGTACTTCCAATCTAGATACTCGTTGTGAAGCTTTTGTTGCACGGGTATTAAGACTGTATGAACGGTGATACGTATATTAGCTTCTACCTTAAGCCATACTTTGCCCAAGTCCCCATGTCGTTTCATTATTTGAAACAAAGGAAGTTTTCCGTCCCCCATCCAGCTTTATCAATGAAGATTTACGCTTTTATGTGTATTTTGCTTAAAACCTGGGCACTCTATAAATAAGCTTTCATAGCAAAAAAATATTTGAGTGTGCTATTATGTCTACCGAACTGCTTCATGAATTAAATACTTTGCAAGCGCGCATTTCTGAGCTAGAAACTGCCTCAAGGCAGCAAACGCAGTTAGAAGCAGCACTACGCCAGACAGAAAGTACATATCATCAAATATTAGATGCTATCAATGACTTGGTTCTAATTAAAGGCGCCGATTCACAAATTATATGGGCGAATAAAGCATTTTGTGAATTTTATGGCATGACCAAGGAAGAGTTACAAGGTATTACTGATATACCTTTTGATGAACCCGAACATACGCAAAAATACATAAAAGACGACCAGTATGTTTTTGAAACAGGACAAACTTTAGTTATTCCCAAAGAACGCGCGTTAAGACATGATAGAAAAGTTCGTGTCTTGAATACCACAAAATCTGCTGTACGCAACGCTCAGGGCGATGTCATCATGACTGTGGGTATTTCACGTGATGTCACAGTCGAGATGGCAACGAAAAAAGCACTAGAAAAGAAAGCTATAGAATACCGTAATATTTTTGAAGCTGTCACCGACGGAATATTAATTTTCGATATGGAAACAGCAAACTTAGTAGAAGTTAATCCTGCAACTTGTAAAATGCACGGTTATTCATACGACGAATTTATCCAATTACCACCAACAGCATACATTCATCCTGACTCCCAGCATATATTTGAGCAATTTATCGAAACTGTTAGAAATGGGAATGATTATAGGTGTCAAGCTGTTGATATACGTAAAGACGGTAGTAATTTTGATGTGGAAGTTAACGCTAGTAGGTGTATTTATAGTGGAAAACCTCACCTTTTAGCAGTTGTGCGTGATATTAGCGAACATAAGCAAGCAGAAATAGCATTGAGAGAACGAGAACAGCGTCTGATTAATATCAATAGCTTAGTACCTGGAACAATTTATCAGCATGAGTTTGACTTAAAAACTGGAGAATCACATTTTAATTATTTAAGCTCTAAAGCTCAAATGATATTTGAGTTAGATGAATCAGAGCTTACAGAAGGAAGTAATCCTATTTTGCCTTTGATTCATCCAGAAGATTTTACTTCACTAATATTTTCTATAAACTCTGCTGTACATCAACATGCACCTTGGGTTTCTGAATTTCGCATTATCACTCGTTCTGGTAAGCAAAAGTGGATTTACTGTCAATCTGAACCAGTTGGAGAAAAATCTAGACATGTATTGCATAATGGCATATTTATTGATATTACCGAGCAAAAACTAGCGCAAGAGAAAATAAAGCAGCAATCACAAGAATTAGCAAATGCGCTTCAAGAAATACAGCGTACACAAACCCAATTTATTCATAATGAGAAAATGTCATCTTTAGGACAACTCGTAGCAGGAATTGCACATGAAATCAATAACCCGATTAGTTTTATATATGGAAATATTGAACCTGCGCGTGAATATGTTCAATATTTATTTAACTTAATTGCCGCTTATCAAGAAAATTTCAATCATTCAAATATAGATAATCAAAGTATACCTCAAATTGAAACTACCGAATTAGAATATATAATGGAGGACTTGCCCAAATTACTTCAATCTATCAAAATTGGGGCAGACCGTATTAAAAAAATAGTCCTTTCCCTGCGTAATTTTTCCCGAATGGACGAAGCAGAGTATAAAAAAGTTAATATACACGAAGGTATTGATAGTTCTTTAATGATATTAGAGCATCGTTTCAAACAAAACAATCGTCTTCATATTGAAGTAGTTAAAGAATACGGTGATTTACCTTTAATTCAATGTTATGCAGGACAGTTAAATCAAGTATTTTTGAATCTTTTAACTAACGCAATCGATGCATTTGATAAATCTTTAATTACCAACGCATCACTTGTAAACAACTTAATAAATAATAAACCGACAATATACATCGCCACTGAACTTACAAACGATAATAATATAGCTATTTGCATTTCTGATAACGGAATTGGAATCCCTAAAGAAGCACTAGCTAAAATATTCGACCCTTTTTTTACTACTAAACCAGTCGGTAAAGGTACAGGTATGGGTTTATCTATTTGTCATCAAATAATTACCCAAAAACATAATGGTTCTATACAATGCCTTTCGACGCCGGGTGAAGGCACAACATTTATTATTAGAATTCCACCATCACAATAACAATTAACTAATTAATCATTCTTCAACCAAATTAAAATCAATCCGTGTGTAAATATCTTTAAAGCTAATTTCAAATTCTACAGACTCAAGCTCTAAAATTGCATCTTCCCCTTCGTATTCTTTAAATAACCATTTTCCTGGAGATCTTTTTGTATACTGTTCAATAGAGTAACTATATTGGTCAATCAAAATATACTCCTCAAACTCAGGAATGGAACGGTAGTATTTAAACTTATCGGTTCTATCATAGTTTTTTGTAGAGTTAGACAAAACTTCTACAATAATTGACGGGTTAGTAAGAGTTGCTGTACCAGTACCTTTATATACAGGTTGCCCTTTAATAACCATGACATCCGGGTAAGTGGATAGACCGTAACGAGGTATCCATACTTTGACATCACTAATATAAGTCTCATAATTTTGGTCATTGATTCCAAGAGGAAACTTTTTATAAAAATTACCAGCAATCTTATTATGATTGGTAGTGCCCCCAGTCATTGGTATCATTTCTCCATCAAGGTATTCACTTCTATATTCTGCTTGTTCTTCAAGCTCTAAATATTCCTCTAGAGTATAATAACGTTTTTCAGTTTGTAACACCATTTCTCTAACCTCTATTCACAAAGCGTGCTTTATCTCATTTTACAATTTATATCCCCCCATCCGTTACATCCGCGCTCATCCGTTGCCAGCGTCTTAATATTTACAAAAAGTCTGGGCGCCAAACTTGATTAGACTTTAAATTTATCCTTATAAATCAAACCTCAATCAATTGCAAGACTTTGATTATTCCTATAGCCTATATTTAATTTATATTTTGATAAGTTTAACTCATGCCAAAAGTATTGCAATTGATTACAATCGTTTATACAATCGATGACATCTGAGATAGTATTATTTTAAAGTCAATATGAGAGGTTTGTTAAATGTAATGCTAGAACGTAAGAGAAAAGCTGTATCTTACCGTATAGATGACTTGGTTATAGAAGCTGTACAGAAAGCGGCACATAATCAAGGTATTAGTGCGAACAGATGGCTAGAATTATACCTATTTGATTCCTTAAAGACTATGGGTTTGATATCTCAAGAGGAAGAGAAATTAGGAGAGAATAGAGGTGGTGACAGAAAATCTAGTAAATATAAAGGATGAATAAAAATGAAAACTGAACACCAAAGAGAGATGTTGATTAAAGATATTAACGTATTGTTACATCAAGCTTATGACAGTACTTTAGATGAGATTTACGCTCTATTGAAACGAATAGAAGCGGAAGAAGATGAAGATGATTTAAAAGCTTATCACGCTACTAAAAGTGATGCGGATAATCTTACTTTCGCTTGGGAAGATATTAAAAAAGAAATTGCGAATGAAAGAAGAAAGGATGTAGCGTGACTTACGAAATTAAATTTACCAAGGGTGCTAGAAAAATGTTTAGCAAACTATCTGATGATTTGCAAGACCGCATACAACTTAAAATAGATGAATTAGCTATAGAACCGCGACCAAATGGGGTTAATAAGCTGAAAGGTGAAGAAAATGCTTATAGAATTAAAGTAGGCGATTATCGCGTTATATATAATATTTTTGATAATGTTTTAGTAGTAAAAGTAGTAGAAGTTGGACATCGTAGTGAAATTTATAAAGATAAAAGTTGATTGAAATTATTAGTAGACAGTGATAATGCTAAATCGCAGTAATAGCACTAGCAAGACTTTCAAAACATTCTGTTACAAAAAGTCTGGGCGCCTCTGTTGATTAGACTTTAATATATTTTCTAAGCTCTCCCAATTTTCTTGCTCAATTAAATTAATAATTTCATCAAACTTGTGGCGATATTGATGCATTGATGTTAATAAAGCTTCACGATTATATTTTGCCATCATTACGCCTAATTCTGGATTACCGCCACCAACACGACTTGTATCTTTAAAACCAGAACTCGCTAAGTTTTGCGCTAGCTGTAAAACTTGATTATCTGTTTCTCCCATGCATGACGCTATTAATGAAGCACTTACCATTACAGGTAAATGAGAAATCCAACTGACCGCTCGGTCGTGCTGTTCTGGAGCGCAGTAGTAAATATTGGATTTTAATTGTTTTACTAATTCGGATACTACCTCAACAGCTGACGCAGGTGTTGCAGATGTTGGTGTCAATACGTATGGTCTTTGTACGAATAAATTTTTTAAGGCTGCTTCAATACCACTATCAGCCGTTCCTGCCATTGGATGACCACCAACGAAATTAGACCATAGTGGTGATGCTGCTTCAACTATCGGTGTTTTTACTGAGCCGACATCCGTTAAAACAGTCGATTTTGGTAATACCGTTATCAATTGCTCAATACTGGGCACAATAAGTCCAAGAGGCGTACATATAAATACCACCTCTGCGGCGCCAAGTACATCAATGTCAACTGACGAAGAGTCAACACAACCGATGGCAACTGCTGTCTGACAAGTTGAAGCACGTCGCGACACACCAATTACATGATGTCCGCAAGCTCGTAAATCTAAACCCAAGGAGCCACCAATTAATCCAAGTCCTAATATACCGATATTCACAAGTTATAAAAAAAAAGTAAGTTGGCAATTTAAGGGTAGCGCGAATGAAGGCAGAGGAGTTCCTAGAAAAATATGCGATGGGGGTGCGAGACTTTAGCGGTGTTGACCTCGGCGAAGCAAACTTAAGCGGTGCAAAGCTCAACGGTGTCAACTTGAGCCAAGCAAACTTAAGTGTCGTTAATCTATCAGGCGCCAATCTTAATACCGCGAATTTGAGGTACGCCAAATTAAATGTTGCGAGACTTAGTGGCGCCCATTTAATGGGTGCTGACCTTAAAGGTGCTAGCCTTAATGTTGCAAATCTAATTCGCGCTGACCTCAGTCATGCCATACTTTGCAAAGCTTCGCTAATTCGTACCGAATTAATTCGCGCGAATCTCAGCCATGCCGACCTAGTGCAAGCGAATCTCAAAAATGCTGACCTCCGCGAAGCAACATTGCGACAAGCAAACCTCAGTCGAGCAAATATGAGTGATGTTTGTCTTAGAGGTGGTTTTTTAACAGGAGCGAATTTAGAACAAGTAAATCTAATTAATAGTGATTTATGTCGCACCGACTTAAGTGGCGCCAATCTTCGTGATGCTGAACTTCGGCAAGCTAACCTCAGTCGAGCAAATCTTAGTGGTGCCTGCCTTAGCGGCGCCAACCTCCGTTGGGTAGATTTATCCGATACAGACTTAAGTTGGGCAGATTTAAGCGGTGCAAAATTAAGTGGTGCAAACCTGAATAATGCTAATCTCAGTAACGCCAATTTAACAGGCGCCAGTTTAGTTCATGCCAATTTAACGAGCGCGAAATTAATTAAAGCCGAATGGGTAAGCGCTGATTTAACGGGTGCAACATTGACAGGCGCTAAACTTTATGCTACGACTCGATTTGGATTAAAGACAGATGGCATAATTTGCGAGTGGATTGATTTAAGTCCAACTGGAGACTCTTCGATAATTCAATATTTCACTCCCGAAGGGTCACGTGATTTTTTTAACGCCACTTCGCCAACGATTAGCATTATCGTTGATAAACCACTTGACCATGAAGCAAACTTTGCCATATCGGGAGCTTACTTCCAAATTGCCCAGCAGTATTTAAAGCTAAAACAACCACCAAGCGTAGAAAATAGTAGACGCCGAACAGTTTTTACATTCCGAATAGATAGCGATGAATTGTTATTACCTACAGCCTGTATTGCAATTTTGCCCTTTCAAGATGCCAAAAGTACCCAGCGAAATCTAATTTCTGTAGTCGAGATGATGAAGAGTGATGATACATCCAACGATGCCTCCATTCCATTCCATCGTATTCAAACTTTTAATCAACAGCTAGAAGAAGCACTTCACCAAGCTGATACAATTAAACAGGTCAAGAATATTCTTGCACTAACACAGCGCCTCTCTTTCTTTCAGGCGCCAACACAAGTGATTTTAACAAATTCGAGTTCGCAAAATCTTATAGTTCATGAACACCCTAATTTTGGCAAGCGTCTAATTAATCGTTCTGATGTTAGCGATGCTGTCTATGATGATAAATATGACGAAGCTGTAAAATTTATACCATTCTCTGTAAATACAGTTATTGATTTTGTTAAAGGGTTTCACTATATAGGTCTATAGATAGTTTTTGAAAGGAGTATTTATGTTCAACCGAATGCTGGGCAAGACTCGTTATGTAGTTTGCCGCTTGTTTATACATTTAGCTGGGTCAGAAGTGGCGCCAATATTAGGTACATTAAACGATGTCGCGCGCTTCGTTTTGCAAAACGAGGGCGACATGCAAACAGTAAGTGAAGGACTAGTAAGGGTTTGCGAGAGTTTGCTGCAATACGATGAATATTGGACATCCGCAGCTAACGAAGGTGATGTATTTTGGAGTGAAGGGGAAGCAGGAGATTTTGTCAACGAACTATTTACAGACTCTGCTCAACGCTACCTAAGTGAACCTGATTATACTTCGCCAAATACCAACGAACCATTATCGGCGCCTGCTACCCGCAACGTTGTTGTCATGCTAACAGCTGCTTTTGAGGGAGAAGTACCTCAACTTGAAACCGACTTATCCAATATCCAAGCATTAAAAGAAGGTTTAAAAGCATTAATTAGCTTACATTACAAAAATAAAATCCGCGCCGCACAAGTACACTTCTCACCCGCACAGTTCGGTGATGAACTTACCAACGACCAACTGTTACAACATTACCCCGAACTAATTCCCCTCTAAAAACCGTAAGGTGGGCATTGCCCACCCTACCTAGCTTTTTTTATACACTCAGCCCCCAGCAAAAACAAATTCCCACTTTCAACCACACTACAAGACTTTATCAACTTAGGCAAAACAAAATCACTTGCTTGTAAAAGCTTAGAATCAGCTATTTTTGCAGCAGGTTGATACTGCTGAATCCAAGTATTTTTACTTATATATTCAGGCTCAAAAGCATTACGCTCTAAAAGCCAATATTTAACACGGTATTTATCTGTAAAATTAACCACCTGGCTAATATCTTGACTATATTGAGCATTAATCAAGTCATTCATACGTTGACTAAACTGAGCATAATACTTTCGTAGTTAACCCTAATACAATTGGTAAAATTTTACTCAGTACAATTGCATTAACGCCTAAACTCATCATCAACCGATAAATTCCACCATATCCAATTGGTGTAACAGATTGAAAATAATCGGCAATTAAATCATTAGGGAATAACTCTGGGTTTAAATAACGATACATCCAAGATATATATTCCCGTGCATCATCTCCAATGACATACTCACTACTAAAACCTTGCCGTATTCCTAAACCAATATAAACAGCGGCAAAACACAAGCTTAAAATCAACCAAAATAATAAATATATTCTATTTTGTCTTTTATTTTCACTTAACTTTACCGTTAAAAATCTTTCTAATTGAGGAATTAACATATTTTAAATTATGCAATTATATAAATCTATATATATAGATATAGGCAGCAAAATTTTACCTTAACCAGAAAAAGGTAGCAAAAATACTACAACCAACCCCCTCTTCTTTTTGCTACTCATGCTCTTAGAATGAAAGAGAAACCTGGTTTCTAAATTAAAAACGTTGTTCGGTAGCCCACACTGAATAAAGAATGTAAAATTTTGTTAAGCTCAAAATGGGATGACTATAATATGCTCCTGAATGTAATCATGAAAGTTTTGCGTAAATTTACAGTCGTTGTTTTGGCGCTGTCGTTGTGTGTTACAACCGTAGGTTGTGGTGGTGGAGCTAACCAAGTTAGTTCACAGGTAACACCACAAGCTCGAAACCAGAGTGGTAACTCAGTTTCTCAGGTTTCGGCAAACCTTGCAGACGGTCAATACGAAGTACAACAAGCAAGCTACAACGATGGTGATGGTCTGTACACGCTGTTTTTGTTGAACAGCACACCACCAACATATAGAACCGAAAATTTACAAATGGCACGCTTGACCGATGACGAAATAAAGCAAGGTAAGAAGAGTTACCTCAAAGTCGAAAATGGCAAACCTGCTTTATACATGACAGAGGATTTCAAAATCGAATACGTTCATAACGTTACCGAAAATCGCGTTAATCCTCAAACTGGACAGCAAGAGACTGTCGTTGTTCGTCAGCAAAGTGGTTTCTGGGCGCCGTTTGCGGGTGCAATAGCTGGTCAAGCAATTGGCAGCTTGTTATTTAGACCGCAGTATTACGTACCCCCTATGTATCAACCAGGTGGTTTAATTACTGGTTACGGCGGTTACGGTCGTACATATGGCGATGCAGTTTCGAGTTATCGCTCGCGTTATAACGCACCTCCTGCGGCAGAAAGAAATCGCACAGCGTTCCGTACCACAGGCAACTTACGAAGAAATTATCCGAATAACCCAACAGTAAGAACTCAACCACGAGTTAACACTGGTAGTCGTGCTACAGGTTCCGGTTTTGGTAGCAGTACTTTACGACCATCTGGTAATTCGAGTTCAGTAAGAAGAAATCCGTCGAGTGGTTTCGGAAGCGGCAGACCTGCGAGAGTTCCTCGTTCCGGTGGTTTCGGCAGCAGAAGAAGATGATAATAATTAGTTAGGAGTTAGGAGTTAGGAGTTACAAATTCAATTCATAACTCATAACTCATAACTTTTCACAACTCAGCACTTTTTTAGACTGTTGCAGCAACAGGTTGGCGCCAACGTCCAACAGCTTTACCAATAACAGATAATTCTTGCATGAGTCTGTCGAAAGCTTCAGGTGTCAACGATTGAGGCCCATCAGATAGTGCTTTCTTAGGGTTAGGGTGAACTTCTATCATTAACGAATCTGTACCCGCTGCAATTGATGCCATTGCCATTGAAGGTACAAATTCTGACCAGCCTGTACCATGACTAGGGTCTATCATAATTGGCAGGTGGGTTAGCTTTCGTAATACAGGTACTACCGATATATCAAGGGTGTTACGGGTATATTGACGGTCAAAAGTCCGAATACCACGTTCACATAAAATTACGTTTGGATTTCCTGCTGCCAATATATACTCAGCAGCCATCAACCAATCTTCAATTGTCGCCGCCATTCCTCGCTTCAATAATACTGGCTTCGGTTGGGCGCCAACTTTTTTGAGCAGAGAAAAATTTTGCATGTTACGGGCGCCGACTTGGATAACATCGGCAACCTCTACAATTTTATCTAGGTCAGCAGAATCCATCACTTCAGTAATAATTCCCAGCCCACTCGCTGCACGCGCTGCTGCCAAAAGTTCAAGCGCACTTTCACCATGTCCTTGAAAAGCGTAAGGCGATGTTCTCGGTTTGTATGCACCACCACGCAAAAACTTGGCGCCTGCCGCTTTCACACGTAACGCCACATCAATAATCATTTCCTCGTTTTCAACCGAACAAGGCCCCGCAACTACCGATATTGGATGATTTTCACCAATAATAACGGTGCCATCAGGAGTATTAACTATTACTTCTGATGCCTCACCGTGACGATATTCCCGACTCGCACGTTTATAAGGTTGCTCAACCCGCAACACCTGTTCTATCCAAGGACTGACTTCTTGTATTTGTAAAGGGTCTAACTCAACAGTTTCACCAACCAAACCAATTACAATTTTGTGTTTACCAACAATTTTTTCCGGTGTCAGTCCCCAAGTCGTTAGTTCCTCATTAATGCGGTTTATTTCTGCTTCTGGGGAACCTATTTTCATAACTACAATCATGGTTATTTTCCCTGATTTAATAAATTTTTTACTAAGAAACCGGGTTTCTACGGAAAATTGTCATTGTCATAACAGATTTCAACGAGGAAACCCGGTTTCTAGGATTTTATATTTATCGAAAATTATTGTAGAGACGTGATTAATCACGTCTCTACTACTCAGCACTCAGCACTATGTAATTACACCTTTTTTTGCCTAGTTGCGCGCCAACCCTCCACCATTCGTCCCCAGTTGGTACTAAATTCGCTAAACCCAAATAAAGTTCCAGGTTGTTCGGTGTCCCACGAAGCTGAAAGAACACCATAGGTAATACCCAACACTCCCAGACCAAATAAGCCCATATTGACCAACAAAACCGCGATGGGGGGCAGTTTGATATGAGCGTATGCAGAAAGCAAGTAGCTAACAACTAAACTGGCAATACCCAAAAATGTGGGAATACCAGAAAATGCCGCTACACGCTTGACCATTCGGTCACTAACTACTTTTGGAATAGCCATCTCCTCTTTTTTATAAGGAGCTTTTCTATTTTCTTTTTTCTCAGATTGCTTTACAACAGCTTGTTTAACAGGTTGTTCTTTCTGTCCACTTGCTTTTTTGTTAGCTTTCTTTGGTTTGCTTTTCGGTTCAAATGGCAAGTTGTTACGTTCTGATTCGGCACTCATAGGCGTTCATTTTATACTCTATCCACGGATACCCAGGCGAGCAATTAAAGCTTGGTAACGTTCGCGGTCTTCTTGCATGATATATGATAGAAGGCGCTTGCGTTGACCGATTAACTTCAACAAACCACGACGGGAGGAATGGTCTTTTTTATTACCTTGCAAGTGTTCTGATAGACGCATAATGCGTGCTGTCAGCATTGCTACTTGAACATCAGAAGACCCAGTATCGGTTTCGTGTACTTGGTACTGTGTAATGATTTCTTGTTTTCGCTGTTGCGTCAGAGCCATGATTGAATATTTTTAAATTGACAGTTTTTAGCTAATGCAGCAGTTTCTAATATTATCACAATGTATTGGCTTCGGGAAAAACAAAGCCAAAAATCGGCGCCGACAACAAATTTATCCGTTACATCCGTCACATCTGTTGCCAGGTGTTAACCTAAATTTATCATCCAGCAAGTATATTGTTCATAAGTTACAACGAAAAAACGTACTTTTCTGCTTTACCATGCCTAAATTGGTACCATGATCTTTGTGTTTCGTACCTTAAAAGTTGGTACGAAACTGTGAAAAAAATGGTACGAACTCGTTTTTTCGTACCATTCGCCGTACCATTGTAAGTATGAAGCGGTACCAATGATTTTTGAGTAGTGAATTTGCAATTTTATTTAATATAATCTTGAGTTAAATATTGCTGCTGGTTATTATGCACTGCACAGGCTTTCCGCCCTGTGCTACAAGATGTCGAAGTTAATTAATGAAAACTTTTGCTTCGTATGGCTTTAACTCTGTTATTAAAAAATTTTGATTTTCTTCAGAACTTGCTTCAACATTGCAATCTTCCATAAAATCTTGCCATGTACCAGCATCGGGGAAGTGAGTAATTTTATACTCGCTAAAGTTTTGGTCTGAAAAATTGAGTATTACTACCAGGCGCCCTCCCTGGTCATTCCAACGTACAAAAGCGAGTACTTTTGCATCAGGATTTTCATGGAAGAATTCGATATTGTCAGATTGTAAAGCCGGATTATTGACTCGCAAGTGAATCAATTTTTTGTAGTATTCAAATAAATCTTTGTTTTCCTGGCGTTCTAATAATGCCCAAGCTATCTTTTTGGGTTGGGTAACAGTTTGACTCTTACGCTTGTGTTCTCCAAACTCTTCTCCCATCCACAGCATTGGCACACCCATTGCCGTTATTAATAACACTGCTGCTAACTTGGCACGTGTAAATGCTGCTTCATCAAAAATGCCTCTATCCCCTAATTCCCGAAAAAGATGTTCTCGGTCGTGGGTTGCCAAATAATTTATGACGTTCACTGTGCTATCATACCCTTGTCTTCTAGGGTCTAACACTTGTTTGAGATTTTCTAAATCAAACTCTTCACCACAAATAGCAGGTACGGCAAAATAACGAAAACTTTCATGCCAGCACGCATCTAATGGACCATTTGGTTTTGTAACATCACTTGTATCAGGAATATGTTCGGCAATATTATAAAACGGTTTCGGCGCCCCCTGAACTGTATAATTTTTCTTAGCTTGAGTGGCTAACCAATTCAAAAATTCAAAGTCAGCTAACTGTCGCGCTGCATCATAGCGAATTCCATCTATATGATATTCTTCTACCCAATATTTTACGATATCACCAACATATTTCCATGCTGGCTTGACATCTAACTTTTCATCGTAATTACTGTAATTAAACTCTGGACCCCAGTAGTTATCAGGGTCTTCTGGATAGTGCATGTGTTCGTAATACCAGTAATTACGGTCGATTAACATTAATGGACATTCTTCATCGGTATGGTTATAAATTCCATCCATTAATACACGAATACCACGTTTGTGACACTCATCAATGAACCGTTTTAAATCTTCTGTAGAACCATAACTTGATTCAGTCGCGAAAAAGTGACGTATTTTATAACCCCAACTATAATCACCAGGGTACTCATTTACTGGCATTAACTCAATTGCATTAATACCAAGTTCTTTAAGGTAATCTAATTTTTCGATGGCATCTACATATTTACCACGTCTATGCTCGTCAACTTCTCCACCTGTAAAATCTGCGACGTGCATTTCATATACTACTAACTCATGATTTTCAGGTAACGGTTGGTCATCGTACTGCCAAACATAAGTATCTACAATTCTTTCACCGTCTTTAATTTTTACTATACCGACGGTACGCTCATCATCAACATCTGTAGCGTAAGGGTCAATAACATCAATCCATTCATCTGGTTTAAAGTTTGGACTTTTGGTTTGAACTCGAAATTTATATTGATAAGTACCGTCTTCTATATTTACTTTAACCCTGAAATAACCATCTTCTCCTTTTTGCATGGGTGTTTCTTTCCATTCAGAAAAAGACCCAATTAAAGCTGCCCCATTGATGCGAGGAGCGAAAAGACTGAATTCGATTGAGCTTGCCATGTATCTTAATATGAGTGTAAATATTTATATATATTCGTTGAATTGCTTACAATGCGATTCCTGCTAGCGATAGATGTGCTAATAATATGTTAATTAATGTTGGATTCCGTTCCTCCAGCCAACCTACATAAAAAAAGAGAAGTAAATTAATTACTTCTCCAGTTGATGCATCTACTAAACTTTTTAGTATTTATAATTTATTTAATTTACACTGGCAGCTAATTCATTACCTTCGTTATTTACGACAGAACGACCATCTAAAATTGGCTTGTGAGTTTTGAGGTCAAATTTATAACCGTGCGGTAATATATGAAGACGGGCGCCGCAAAATGCTAGAGGTTCATCGCGAAGTACTTCATCTACGTTATTGTGGACTAATTCGTTTTCATCCACTACGGTGATAACACCTTCACCTACTACTTCCATTACGTCACCTGTTATTACCATTGCGGTATTTTCATCGATACCAAAACCTAATACTGCTGGTTGTTGGGCAAGTGCTGATATTAGGCGCCCTAAACGACCGCGTTGTGAGAAGTGCTGGTCAATTACAATACCAGGCAAAAATCCCATACCGGGGCCAAGGTCTACAATATTGATGCGAGGATTAGTTTCTGAGTCTCCCTCAACAATCATTATATCAGGCATTACCGCCGCTCCTGCACTCGTTCCTCCTACTACTATTCCTTCGGCATAACGTTTATGAATTGCAGCATCAATGTCGGTATCTTTAAGAATGCTAGTAATACGTGCTTGGTCACCACCTGTGAAAAATACACCTGTAGCTTCTTCAACAGCTTTTAATGCAGTAGATGAAGAAGCATCTTCGCGCGTTTCAGTATCAATAATGCGAGCTTGTTCGGCGCCAAGACGTTCAAAAATACGAATATAATTTTCGCCAACTTCTCTTGGTAACTCTGTAGCTGCGGTCATAATGACAATTTTAGCTTTTGTACCTCCAGCACGCCGCACAAATTCGCGAAGAATAATACAATCTCCTTCCTTATCCTCTGCTCCTCCAATAATGACTAGTTGACGTTGAATTTCGTTTGCCACAGCATTGCCTCCTGATAAATATTGATAATGCTTAATAAAGTTGTTAAAAACTTTGGTTGACGACTACACTTTGGCGCCTTACTATTACATTGTCACAGATTGATGATATTTTGATCTCATTCCAACGGCACATTATTTGATTAAATTTCATACAAACAGGTTCATACAAACAGGAAACCCGGGTTTTAAATTACCGGGTTTCACTTATCTAATTAAATTTTATGAATTTTATCACATTAATTCCTCAGCATCCCCATTACCTTCTAATAAAGCGTTTAAAAATGACTTGGCATGTTCTAATGTCAGATGTCTTGGTTTTCCCTCAATAACAATTTGATACTCCGATACATCTGGACCATCACCATATCCGGAAATCAGCTTGCGATGAAAAGCTTCCTCAGCAAGCTGTCTGACTTCATTTCTGAGGCTAGCTTCTGTTGCATTCATACGCTGTGTCCCAACTTTTTTGTACTATTTCCAAGTTTTAACAGAAATACGTGTATAATAACACCTCCCAATGGATATAACTTTTAACAAACGCGGTAGAGATGTAAAAACTTGATACTCACATTAATTTAAGCGGGTTATTATTGTGAAGGAAGGGTGTTTTGCCAAGGGTTTATACAATGATTCAAGATAATACCACCGAAGCAATTCGTGTTAACGCGCGTAAAACAGATGTTTTTGATATTTTCAACTTTCACAATTACGCAGGTCCCAACCCTTATCTGGAGACAGGGGCACTTGTATTCGATTTTGCTTTGACTGACGCTCAAGAAGTCCTTGCTTTGGAAGATTACGTCAAAGCTATATCCGAACGCTACCCTGAGTTACGTGACGAAGAATACTCTTCACATGCTCATCTGTTTGCACGTACAGCTTCTGAAGTGGCAAAACTAGATATGGATTTGCACGTCAACGGTTGGAGTATTAGAGAAGACGGAAATCACCATAAAATTGCGATTCAATCACTATACGCACGTACTACCCGTGGAGTGATTTATTTTGTTTGGGATTGGTTTGAAGCAATTACCAGAGATAGCGATGTCGCTTTTGAAGAACAGTTGACGACACTGCAAAATCGTTTTCGCTCTTCTGTTTACGGTGGTCCCACTGTTTATGCTTTGCTGCGAACTGCTTATAAAAAGGGTATCCCAGCTTTTTACCTGTGGGAAGAAGGGTTAATGCAATATGGTTTTGGTAAAAAGCATGTTCGAGGTGTGGCAACAACTTTCGATGGTGATAGCCATTTAGATTCTGACTTTACCACTCGTAAAGACGACTGCAAAGCGTTTTTAAAGACTTTAGGATTCCCTGTTCCCCAAGGTGACATTATAGTTAGCGAACGCGAAGCGCTATCTGTTGCGCGTGAAATTGGTTATCCGATTGCGATTAAACCTGTAGTAGGTCACAAAGGTATTGGTGTAACAGCAGATGTTCAGGGACCAAAAGAGCTTGAGGCAGCATACGAACGTGCGCTCAAAGCAATACCCGAAGACCAACCTACTAGAATAATCGTTGAAAAAAGTATAAAGGGAAGTGATTTTCGCTTATTGTGTGTTAACGGTAGGTTTGTCGCAGCTATCGAACGTCGTCCTGCTTCGGTTATTGGTGATGGCTACTCAACAATAGACGAGTTGATTCAAAAAGAAAACCAAAAACCTGTACGTCGTGACACTCCAACTTCACCGATGAGTAAAATTCAATGCGATGAAGCAATGGAGATTTACTTAGAAGAACAAGAGTTATCGTTAGCTACTGTCATTGAGAAGGGTAAGCGTGTTTTCCTACGTAAAGTAGCAAATCTTTCAGCCGGAGGAGTCAGTATTGATGCTACACTCACAATGCACCCTGATAATATTATCTTGGCGCAGGATATAGCCCAGCATTTCCGTTTAACTTGTTTGGGTATTGATGTTATTTCTGAAAATTTAGGCAAATCTTGGAAAGAAGGCAACTTTGCCATTTTAGAAATTAATGCGGCGCCTGGTGTTATGATGCATCTTAACCCGGCGGTAGGTGACAGCGTTGATGTACCTTCCCACATTTTGGAAACATTCTTTAGTTCAAGGGATGATGCCAGAATACCAATTATTACATTTAATAAAGTTTCAATTCATGATTTGCAAGAGACTATCGACCATATTCTCTCACAACATCCTGACTGGACAATCGGCGCCGTTTGTCAAGATGCTGTGTTTGTAAATCGTTCGCGAAAAGTTTCAAATCCAGATTACAATACCAACGTTCAAAGCTTACTGCGAAATCCCAAGCTTGATTTACTCATCGTTGAATACAGCGAAGAGATTTTAGAACGCGACGGTATGTTTTATTACGGTAGCAATATGGTTGTTTTAGACAATCCTACTGAGACCGAAATGATGCTATCGCGTGATATTTTAGATGGCTCCACATTAGTCCTGAAAAAAGGTGACAGTATTATGCTGCACCGCAAAGGACTAATTGAAGAGTATTCGCTAGGAGAAGATGAACCGTTTACACGGGTTTATTTGAAGGAAATTGGTACTATTGTGTGAATTTGATCCCCCCCTACCCCCCCTTAATAAGGCAGGGCTGTTTCATTCCCTCTCAAACAGGATTTGTCAAGATGGTTAGCTAGAAAAATCATCAGTATAGGGAACTCGAAAATAGACTTTTAAACACATCACTATAAGTGTGATTGTCTATTTTCTCGGCGCCTTTGTAGCAAAATAACCAATTGTAAATTGCGCGAAACCCTTGATTTTTCAAGCTTTTTAGGGAATGAATCAGCCCTGCTTAATAAGGGGGGTTGGGGGGATCAATTTATTGCCAAACAAAGACTTTTGCTTCGTATGGTCCTAAATCGGTCATAATTCCATCATCACCAGCTTCAACCTCGTAATTAGCTGTCCACTCGTGCCAAGTGCCACCAGATGGAAAACCAGGTACATGGTATCCAGCGAGGAAGTTTTCAGAGAAATTAGTTACAACAACCACTCGTGAACCTTCATCGTTCCAACGACTAAAAGCAAACACTTTTGCCTCTGGGTTTTCATGGATAAAGTCAATATTTTCTGTATATAGTGCATGATTATTTTTACGTAAATTAATCAAGCCCTTAAAATACTCAAACAAACTATGATTTAAATCATTTTTAAGCAGCGTCCAATCGATTTTCGATGCATCTGGTGTTTTTGGTTTATATTCGCCAAACTCTTCACCCATCCATATTAATGGTACACCGACAGCAGTCATTAAAAGTGCGGCACCTAGCTTAACTCGTCGAAATGCTTCTTCATCAAAAATCTGACGATTTCCTAACTCTACCATCAAATGGTCATGGTCGTGGTTGCTCAGATAATTTACTACATTTGTGGCGCCCATAAAACCTTGACGCTTACAGTCGATAACATCTTTGAGTTGTTCTAAGTCAAATTTGTCACCACAAACATGTTCTTTTATACAGTGATAAAAACTATCATGCCAGCAACCATCCATTGGACCATCAATATTGGTAATACTGGTACTTTCAGGAATGTGTTCCGCAATATTATAAAACGGTTTGGCGCCAGCAGCGTTTTTAGCTTCTTGCACAATCCAATGCATGAAGTCATAGTTAGCAATTTGCCGTGCAGCATCGTAACGAATACCATCAAGATGAAACTCACTAACCCAATATCTAACTGTTTCCCCAATAAACTTACGTGCAGGATAAGTCTCTAATTTTTCGTCGTAAAACTCATAGTTAAACTCTGGACCCCAGTTGTTGTCAGGGTCACGTGGTTCGTGATGATACCAAAAATCATGGTCGATTTGTGTTAGAGGACTCCCTGCTTCTGAGTGATTATAAATACCATCAAGAATTACCCGAATACCTCTAGCATGACACTCATCAACAAAGCGTTTCAATTCTGCTGTTGAACCATAACTTGACTCGGTAGCAAAAAAGAAGCGTGGGTTATAACCCCAGCTATATTCACCAGGATATTCTTTAACTGGCATCAACTCGATTGCATTAATTCCTAGTTCGGTAATATAATCTAACTTCTCTATTGCGTGCTTATACTGTCCACGTGGATTTGGGTCATCTTCACCACCAGAAAAATCAGCAATATGCATTTCGTATATTACTAACTCATGGTCGGGAGGTAATGGTTTATCGTCGTGCTGCCAAACGTAAGTATCAAGAATTCGTTCTCCATCCTTTATTTTGACGACACCGTTATCTTCTCCTGTAGACTCATCGATGTCTGTTGCATAAGGGTCGGTTACGTCAACCCATTGGTCTTCTTCAAAGAACCAAGACTTTGACTGAACCCGAAATTTATATTGATACTCCCCGTCTTTTAATTCTACTTTTGTGCGGAAATAACCATCATCCCCTTTTTCCATCTCAATTGGTTCCCAATTTGAAAACGAACCAATTAAAGCGGCGCCTTTGTTATAAGGTGCAAATAGATTAAATTCAATGGATGCCATAACAGAAATACTATTATATAATTGTAAACGAGAACCTAGGGTATAAATAAACACTGACTTGGCTATTAAACCGTTAAACAACGGGAATAAAATAGCAATAATAGGCAAATCGAATGTTTATTTAATTACCCATAATTATTAATAGTATTTTCAGCTTTCGAGTGGGGATTTGCCTATCTCGCTGTAGAAAGAATTAAATTATGGCTGCCTCTATCTAGAGAGAGAAACAAGGTATAGGTGTGTAAAAAAAGTTTAAATATTCATAACCAGCACGATTAATATTGAATACCATTAATTTCCATGTAACTTAGTAACCAATTAGCAGCAGTAGCTCTGCGTGTTTGTTTAGGTCCAAATTCACCGATTTTATAACCTTTGAATCCCAGCTTTTCTTTAAGTAACTGTTTATTCTGTTGAGGAATTGAACGAGTTAGCTTCATTGCTGCGGGACGACTATCAAAAAAATCTGGAGGTTCTGGAAAATCTTGGCGCCATTCTTCGGCATATGTAGGTTCCCAGCGACTTGATGCCTCATTGTATCTATAGCCTAAGTAATACCAAACTAACTGGTTAACAGTAGTCTCATCGACTTTTTCATTTAGAATTGCCCAAAGTGTTTCGGTATTAAGAGGTGGTAAATCATTCATACAATTCAAACTTATTAGAGGATTATAAACACAAATATTTACATCCAAAGGGAGAGTTGTAATTGACGGCTTGGATGCAAACTACATTTAGAAGCATTGCATTAATAGTGCTTTATCTGAATAAATTTTCAATTTTATTTAACTAAAACAGGAATATTATGGGACTAGGCGATTTTTTTAGAAAAGCTGTTGGACGTGAAACGCGCGAACGTGACAATTATCAAGACGAACGTTCGTACCGTCATCGTGATGATGAGCGTGAAGATAATCAAGACGAACGTTACTACCGTGATAGAGACTACGATAACGAACGCGCGTCTAACTATCGTGATAGAGATGATGACCGTGATTATCGCGATTCTGATTATCGTCGTGAAAGAGATGATGACGATGACGACGATGATGAAGAGTATGGCCGCAGGTCAAAACGGCGCCGTGATGATGATGATGATGATGATGATGATGATGATTAGCAACGGATGCGACGGATGCAACGGATGTAACGGATAATTATATATATCCGTTAAATCCGCTTTATCCGTTGCCAAATCAGCCTATGTCAAATTCTTCATCACCAACAGACATAATATGCGCTCATATTTATATCTCTGGGCGAGTTCAAGGAGTTGGTTATCGTTACTCAACAGTTGAAACAGCAACACAGTTAGGGCTTAATGGTTGGGTACGTAACTTACCAGATAAGCGTGTTGAGGCAGTATTTGAAGGTAAACGTGAGATTGTGGAACAAATGATTCGCTGGTGTCACGAGGGGCCACCAGCAGCACTTGTTGAAACTGTTAAAGTTGAGTATTTGGCGCCTGAAGGTTTTCAAGGATTTGAAGTTAGGCGCTTTTAGATATAGGATTCCTCGGCAGATTTTTGAACGTAATGTAGGGTGCGTGACGCTACGAAAAAACTTCAACGTAGCGATAAAACCCGTAGCGTCACGCACCAGAAATTGTAACAAATGTTTATGGTGCGTAACGCTACAAAATTATTTGCTTCGTTGAAATATTGTTATAGCGTTACGCACCCTACATTCCATCAAACCGGATTTCTATATATTGGTGCGGTCGGTTAGAATTTCATACCCGGTTTCAGTAACTAATACGGTATGCTCAAATTGCGCTGAGAGCGAATTATCTACTGTTACTGCTGTCCAACGGTCTGCTAAGGTACGTGTAATTTTAGAACCGGCATTTAAAATTGGTTCTATTGCTAATGTCATACCCGCACGCAGTTTGACGTTGGGCATTTCGCGAGTGCGATAGTTAAATACCGCAGGTTCCTCGTGTAAATTGCGTCCAACTCCATGTCCAGTAAAATCTTCTACTACACTAAAACCATTCATTTTTACATGGTCTTCGATGGCGCCTGCTAAATCAAGTAAACTTTTCCCCGCTTTTACTTGCTCGATACCTTTGTATAAAGCTTCTTCAGCAACGCGAATTAACTTGGCTGCTTGTGGTGTTACTTCTTCAACTGCAATCGTTATACATGAGTCACCATGATAACCTTCGTAATAGGCGCCTGTGTCAACCTTTAAAACGTCTCCAGCACGAATAACTTTTTTGGCGCTAGGAATACCATGTACAACTTCATTGTTTATACTCGAACAAATTGAAGCTGGGAAACCATGATAACCCTTGAAACTGGGGGTTGCACCCATTTCGCGAATCCGCTTTTCTGCATGAGCATCCAAGTCTGCTGTCGTCATTCCTGGTTTTACCAGTTCAGAAATTTCTTTGAGTACAGTCGCCACAATTTTGGCAGATTGCCGCATAATCTCAATTTCACGCGGTGATTTAATTTCAATACCTCGACGTTGGCGTTTCGGAGCGGTTCTAACTGGTTGAGAAAGCAGATTGCTTAAAATGTTCATGATTACCAATAACTATCTTTTCTTTGCCACAGAAACTTTTTCAGTAAAATTCTGTAGTTAAGCAACAATATCATCTGTACTTAACTTAACTTATTTTGGGTTCTAATGTTTTGTGTGCTTGCAAGATTACTTAATTTGGCTGTATACCTTGCGTTGCTACAGCAGGGCCAGCAGTGACGACGACAATTTTATCTGGATGCAGTAACTCGCGTGCAGCTTGGTTAACTTGAGAAAGACCCACCTGATTGATTTTTTCGGTAAAATTACGTAATTCCTCTACATCTAACCCATAAACTTGATTCATCAAAATTTGGTGTACCAATTCTTCAGGATTTGCTAAAGACACAATATAGTTACTAACTACCGTGCGCTTTGCGGTTTCAACTTCCTGTTCAGTTACACCAAGCTTGTGAATATCTTGAAGTAATTGACGTGTACTAGCAATAGCTTTCGCTGTGTCCTGGGGGCTGGTTTGCATTTCGATTAAAAACGTGCCAGAGTTTTTACCAGCTAGAAAATTACTGAAAATACCGTAAGTTAACCCTTGACGGTCACGTAATTCGGCGCCTAAGCGACTCGATAAAGTATCACCACCTAAAATCTGATTTAAAACCAGCGCAGAATAATAACGTGGGTCATTACGATTTATCGCAGTATTACCCATGTAAGTAATTGCTTGGGCTTTACCTGGCAACACCGAATTCACGCGAATAACGTTATCAGGCATTGATACACTTGGATACAGTAATGTTTCTGCTTTGCCATCAACCGACCAGTCACCTAACTCAGCTTTGAGACGTGATTTTACTTCTGCTGGGTTAAAATCTCCAACTAAAGCCAAAACCATCGCATCAGGACGATAATACTTAGCTTTAAAATCAATTACATCTTTACGAGTAATTCGCCGTAAACTTTGTTTTGTAGGAAATCTATGCAGCGGATGCGGTTTTGGATAAATGGATTGTACAAATGTTCTTCTCGCTACTTCTGATGGGTCATCTAAATCTTGTTCTAAGGCACTCAAAGCATGTTTACGACTTAATTCGAGTTCTCGGTTTGGGAAAGTCGGATTTTTAATTACATCAGCTAGGGTATGAAGCAGTACAGATAAATCTTCTGCCAAGCTATCACCCTCAATTCGTACACCTTCGCGTGAGGGGTTAAAATCTAAAGAAGCTCCACGTTCTTCTAAAGCTTTAGCAAGTTCTAATACGTCTTTGGTTTTAGTGCCACTAAGTAAATTATCGGCAACTAACTCAGAAAGACCAGCTTTATTATCGCAGTCAAATTCTGAGCCTGCTTTAATATAGCCACTTAGTGTCACCGTTGGAGTGCTTTTATCAGGCAACATCAATACTCTTAAGCCATTTGGAAACACTACTAGTTCTGGTACACTTTGTAAAGTCTCTGACGGCGCCTCAAACTGGGGTAAATATTTCAACACATCAGCTTTATCTAAAACACCACCACTTGACGAAGTAAAACTTTCGTGAGTTTGGTTTGAATTAATTTTATTATTGCTACTACTATTCTTAGTACTTACTGGCGCCTGGGTAGGTAAAAAGTAACCAAAGGTTCGTGACTCAATACTAAGATAATGTTTAGCGACACGCTGTACATCCTCTGCTGTCACCTTGCGTACAGCATCCAAGTAATTATCCATAAATAGATGATTACCAGTAACGACCTCATCGTTACCCAACTGCATCGCTTGACTAGTAATATCGCGATTACCCAAAATTACAGAAGACTCAAACTGTGCTTTTGCGCGTTTTAACTCCGACTCGTCAACACCCTCTTCAGCCAATTTACTAATAACTTTTGTGACTATTGAATCAATTTTTTTTAAATCTTGCTTGGGAGTAGCTAATACAGTAATCTCATACCAACCAAAGTCTTTGAGACTTGCAACCGAAGCATCAACATCAGTTGCGATACCTGAATCAACCAACGCTTGATAAAGTCTGGAATTTCTACCATCTGACAAAATATAGTCCATTACATCTAACGCAGGTGCATCTGGATGTTTTATATCTGGCAGAGGATAAACACTTTGCAATATTGATGCGGCGCCTGGTTCTTTTAGAATAATAGGGCCTGTAGAGACCGGGTTAATACGGTCTCTACGTATTTCATTTTTATACTCAGCACTCAGCACTTTCTTCTCAGCACTGTTATTAAATATTCTTTTAACGTCAGTAATGGTTGATTCAGTTTGAAAATCACCAACAATAACTAAAACGGCATTATCTGGTCTATAAAATTTATTATAGTACTCTTGAACCTTATGAACTGTAAATTTTTCAACATCAGATTTTGTACCCCCTACCGATAGTCCGTAAGGATGGTCAGGGAATGCAGCGTGCATTACAGCATGGCTAAGACGATATTCGGGATTATTTTCATAACCTTGTAATTCAGAAATGACGACTCGTTTTTCGCTTGCGAGTGCAGGAGCATCAATGAGAGAGTTGTGCATTCTATCTGCTTCTAATTCGAGCAAAGCGTTTAACTTTGTACGTTCAACAGTGTTGTAGTAAGCTGTTTGGTCGTAACTTGTAAAAGCGTTGGAGTCGCTACCGAGCGTACTAAATAATCTTCCAAATTGAATTGGGCGCCGAGCAGTACCTTTAAACATCATATGCTCAAGTTGGTGAGCAATACCATTGACACCGTGTTCTTCGTTTCGGGAACCAATTTTATACCAAACTTGCACCGTTACGACTGGAGCGGTGTGAACTTCTTTCGTTATTACAGTAAGACCATTTTCTAATACTATTTTACGTGCATCTTCATTCATTGATTGTTTCTGTAAATTATTTATATTTAAACTTTTAAAGTTAGATATTATCTCTTTACGTGTATATACTTGATTAGATATTTGATTAGACGCAGCATTTGATTCGCCACTAACAGAATAATTGTTTAGTAGCACAACCACAATCAACCAAAGACTTAATAACAGCAGTGGAAAACGATACTGATATAATTTATAAAACACGAACATGCATCTTACGATATTATCTGTAAACTCAACTACAGATTTTTTTATGACTATAGTATAATCCTAAAGAGAGATTATGTCGCCTCGGCAACATTACATATAAGATTATTCTACAGACAGATGAAACAAAGGAAATACGGTTAAATTCGAGTTTATCGCGATATTTAGCGCATTAACACCTATCTAAGAGAATTATAATAACAAACTTAATAACAGTGAAAACACGTAATTTAAGTTATTTTTATAACTTTTATCTAGTTAAATTTACTGCTAGTTGATTTTTGAAAGAACACGAATAAATTCCAAAGGCAAACCGTCTGCATCGGCAATAAAAGTAACTTCGTAGATGCTGCTGCCTATTTGCTGCTGTGTTGGCTCTAAAAGGATTTTAAATGGTAATAGTCCATCAGGATAACTTTGAGAAGGTACAGCAAAGCGTTCTTGTAACGAAGCCAACCAACTGGGCAAATCAGGCGCCAATTCAGTTAAATCGAATGAGAGATGATAATACCCTACATAGTGTTCATCTGCAAATGCATCTGGAGCAGGATTTGGTTCAGGAATTTGAATTAATTCAATTCTGCTACCTAATCCTTCCATCCAACAAGCCAATGTGTAACCAGTAGTAAAACGTTCAGCAATAGAAAAGCCCAACTGCTCGTAGAAAGCAATAGCGCGATGAATATTTGCCGTCCGAATCGAAGCATGATGCATAATAAGTAGGGTGCGTGACGCTATTACAATTGTGAAACAAAACGAATAATCTGGTGGCGTCACGCACCTTACCTCACGCACTTACGTCACGCACCAGCTTATTCAAACAACCGGAAGTACGGATACCTAACAGGGACTCCTGGTTCTTTTTCTAAATCAAAATTAATAACTTCCCAACAAGGTTCAGTATCTGGGTCGGGGCTGAACTCTACGGGTAAACCGTAAAGTCGTGCAGATGCTCCTTCTGACTGTCCAGAACGCCAGGGAGTACTTCGCTCTAAATACCCACCCATTAATTCCTGATAACGTCGGGCGATAACAACTCGCGTTGCCCGATAACCTTGTGTATAAAGTTTGTCCAAGGCTTCATGAATTTCAAAACGAATTCCATCTGGGTGCGTGTGCTGGCGATACCATTCGTTGTTCCATCGGCGCCAGTGTCGTCCTGACTGGAGATGGATCAGTTCTCCTGTTTTGGGGTTGGCTTCAAATGCACCATGTCGAGGGCACAAATAGGTGTCAGTAAGTGTCAGTGCCGGAATAGTTTGACGGCAATGAGGACACTGAATTTCGGGACCAAATATTGGGTACTGCAAAGCTGAGTTCATCATGAAGTGCATTTAAACATATTTTTTTATCACCAGTTAATCACCAGTATTGAATAATACTAGTTCTATTTTTAACTTACTACATAAGCATAATCACCAATATAAAAGTAATGAACTAGGGTGGAAGAAGTTGCGAATGTAACACACATATAGCATTTCATGGTTTTGGTTCGTCAGTTCTTAGCTTTAAGTTTAGATTTACAAATAAAAACTATAATCTAATACTTATAACTGATTCTTTCCACTTGGCTATCAGCACTTTCGTTCCTTAATTTACCTATATTCTATCGTGTCAACATCTTCCTACTGGTCTTTAAGCGACATTTCTCAAGCTTCTTTCGTCGCTCCTACTGCTTCGGTTATTGGTTCTGTAACAGTGAAAGCAGGTGCGAGCATTTGGTACTCTGCCGTAGTGCGGGGAGATGTCGAGCGAATTGAAATTGGCGAATGTACGAACATTCAGGACGGAGCCATTTTGCATGGTGACCCAGGAAAGCCAACGATATTAGAAGACTATGTTACCGTTGGGCATCGTGCGGTAGTTCACTCAGCTTATATTGAGCGGGGCTGTTTAATTGGCATTGGCGCCATTGTTTTGGATGGTGTAAGGGTCGGAGCGGGTAGTATTATTGGTGCTGGTGCTGTTGTAACCAAAAATGTACCACCGCAGTCACTCGTGATGGGAGTTCCCGGAAAAGTCGTGCGTGAGGTTTCTTCTTCTGAAGCAGCAGAATTAATCGAACACGCCGAACGTTACAAAAAGTTAGCTTTGGTACACGCAGGTAAAGGAATAGACCTGGATTTTAGGAAATTGTAAATATTCTTTACATAAAACCGAGGAAGAATTTGAAAAATTTACCATTTTAGCTAAAAATAAAATGAGAAGAATTGACAAAACTTAAATCTTTAACTTAAAAGAGGGGACTTTATAATGGATATCGATTATCGTGTAGCAGTAGTGTTGGCGCCTATCGCAGTTGCAGCAGGTTGGGCTGCATTCAACATCGGAGCGGCTGCATTAAGACAGGTTCAAGCCTTTTTGAACAGAGAAGCATAAAATCAAAGCCCCAGGTTCTTCGCCTGTGGGCATTCATTATAAATTGTGAACATCGACGCCATAATCAAACCATTCCAACGCTTTGGGGTACATCTAGGACTCCAAAGAATACATAAGCTTTTAAATAACTTAGGAAATCCTCACCTAAAAGTTCCATTTATTCACGTAGCGGGAACTAACGGTAAAGGTTCAGTTTGTGCTTACCTGTCTTCGGTTCTTACAGAAGCAGGTTATCGAACAGGACGCTATACTTCTCCTCATCTTGTTGATTGGACAGAGCGTATTACCCTAAACCAAGAACCAATATCAAAGCAAGATTTATCTAGTGTGATACTTCAAGTACAAGCCAAAATTGACCCGAATGAAGAATCACCCACACAGTTTGAAGTAATTACCGCAGCCGCTTGGTTATATTTTGCACAAGCCAACGTTGATATTGCCATTTTTGAAGTTGGGTTGGGAGGGCGCCTAGATGCGACTAATGTTAGTCCTCAACCATTGGTATCTATAATTACATCTATAAGTAGAGAACATTGGCAGCAGCTTGGCCCGACTGTTGCTGACATCGCGCGCGAAAAAGCAGGAATTATCAAAGCTGGTTGTCCTGTAGTAGTGGGACAATTACCGCTTGATGCCAAAGAAGTAGTGCTGACGCGCGCTCAAAAACTAGATTCTCCTACTTATGTACCGCAACCCGCTTCGCAACTAGATGAAGGATGGGGACAATATTCATCAATCTTTGAGTCAAAACCAATTAAATATCCTTTGGCATTAGCAGGACAAATTCAGCTATTTAATTCTGCCCTTGCATTAGCCGCATTAGAAATTTTACAGAAACAAGGCTGGCAAATTACAGAAGGCGCCATTATTCGGGGAATGGCAAAAACAAAATGGCTGGGTCGAATGCAGTGGACTCAGTGGCAATACAACAACACAAACTATAAATTACTGCTTGATGGCGCCCATAATCCAGCTGCTGCTGTAGTATTACGTAATTACATAGATTCTCTAAATCTCAAATCAGTGAGTTGGGTAATAGGGATGCTTTCGACCAAAGAACACGACGAAGTATTTAAAGCATTATTACGACCGAATGAACTATTATATATAGTGCCAGTACCTGACCATAGTTCAGCAAAACCTGAAGAGTTAGCACAACTTGCTAATCAAATTTGCCCATTAAAAAGTTGCCAAACTTATACAAATTTACAATCAGCACTTAATGCTGCTTTTGCCTTACCTGAACTAAATTATTTTGACTTTGATAATTTTACAGATAAGGCGCCGAAAGATTTAGTAGTTCTGTGCGGTTCGCTGTATTTAATTGGTCACTTTTTAGGAACAAAAGACTTTAATGAATCCTCCAATTAAAAAATTAGTAGTAACTGACCTCCAACAGGGATTACCTGCTATCACTCCAGCATTTGGTATTACATTGGCAGAAGCTTGTGCAATTTGCCTAACTGACCAGGGGCATAGTCAGGGTGTAATAATTACAATTAAAGGAGATTTTACAGATTCTTTCCAACTTTACTGGCAAGACGTTACAGACCAAATGCTACGATGCTGGAATGATAAAGAATATACAACAGAGCAAGCGGCTTATGGGACAGCTTTCCTGGTTATACAGCAACTTACAGACTGTACAGTTATTCAACGTTCCCGTAAAGGGACTGGGTTTGATTACTGGTTGGGGAAAAAAACAAACAGCGATGACATCCCGTTCGAGCAAACTGTGCGCTTGGAAGTTTCTGGTATACGCAAAGGGGATGATAGCAGAATTAAAACTAGAGTTAAACTTAAAGTAGAGCAAGTCAGCCCAAGCGATGGTGAGTTCCCAGCTTATATAGTGGTTGTCGAGTTTGGTAATCCTTTAGCATATGTGGTGGAAAAATGAGTCAGATTCAACAGTTGCATCAACAGGCAATGGATTTGGCAGAAATGGCAGAGGTTGCGAAACTTAGAGGTGATCTAATTAATTGTCAAGAATTATTTAGGCAGGCTTTTGCCAAGGAAACAGAAGCAGCTTCGTTATTAGTAAATAATGTAGAAGTTGAGCCAGCTCGTTCGATATTATATAGAAGTGCCGCTTCGTTAGCCATTGATTGTGGCGAAATAAATACAGCAGAGCGTTTAATGGCAATTGCATTGTCAGGAAATCCACCCCAAGAAATTGCTGATGAGCTTAAGGATTTGTTCGTTGAAATTAATATTCAAAAGTATTTTGCTCGTCGGGGTATTAACTTTGATGAAGCTAAATTTCAAAGCTTAATGACAGAAACAACGTAGGATACGCAAGGCATAGCCAAAAATGAATAAACCAGTAAATGCGCTACCTGTTCGTTTGACTTTACTGTTTGTTAGTACGCTTACAGTTATGGCAGGCGCCACTATTGCCCCATCATTACCCGCGATGCGGCAATTTTTTGCATCGGTTAATAATGCTGATTTTGTTGTGAGGTTAGTTTTAACGGCGCCTGCTTTATTTATTGCTATTGGCGCCCCTGTTGTTGGTGTACTAATTGACAAGTTTGGACGCAAGCCATTATTAACAGTTGCTTTAGCAATATATGGTATAGCTGGAAGTTCTGGGTTGTGGTTAGATTCTTTAGGGTTTATTTTAGTTGGACGTGCTTTGTTAGGGATGAGTGTGGCAGGAGTTATGGTGACAGCTACTGCTTTAATTGCTGATTATTATGTAGGCGCCGCACGAGGACAGTTTCTCGGTTTACAAGCTGCGTTTATGGCATTAGGAGGAGTTGTATTTCTGACGTTTGGTGGCTTTTTGGCTGATGTTAATTGGCGGTTGCCGTTTTTAATTTATTTAGTTGCTTTAATTTTAATTCCCTGTGTTGTTTTTTTATTGCCTGAGCCGATAAAAAATAATTCTGGTGATATTACAAGTGAAGAAATTATAACAAAGTTACCGATAGCTGTAATAGCTACTACTTATATTGCGGCATTTTTATCGCAAATAGTGTTTTATATGATACCAGTGCAGTTGCCGTTTTATCTGAAAGATTTGGTGAATGCAAATGCGTCTCAGAGTGGATTGGCAATTGCTTTTGCCACGTTTTTTTCGGCGGTAACTTCATTACTTTATCAACGTATAAAATCACGTTTTAGTTTTTTAAGTATTTATGCAATCGCTTTTCTAAATATTGCTGTTGGATATGGGTTTATTAGTTTGGCAAAAAGTTTTCCGGTTGTAATGGGTGGGTTGGCAATTACGGGTTTGGGGCTTGGAGCGCTGATGCCGAATATGAATTTTTGCCTTACTTCTATAATACCTCCGATGGCGCGGGGACGAGTTTTAGGTGGGTTGACGACTAGCTTTTTTCTGGGACAATTTTGTTCTCCTTTGATTAGTCAACCTTTGAGTTTGAAAGTTGGTTTGAGTGCAACTTATGGCGCAGGAGCTGTGATGATGTTGGTGATGAGTTTGATTACTGTGGTTATGTTGATGCGGTGGAAATAAATTATTTAATCTGATGAGATATTAATCTATAGGTTATGAAATCTTGTGGGATGGGCATCCCTGCCCGTCCTCACTGTGTTTGGCAAATTTTTAGCCCCCCTTGATAAGGAGGGAGCAATTTTAAGTTTGTTGACTATTCCATTCTTTTTCGGCATCAGCGATAGCTTGGTCTACGGTTTTTTCATCTAGCATTGCTGCTTGGAGATTGTCGTAGATTGCTTTTTGTAGAACGTTGAAGTTCTTTAATGTTGGTGTTAGTACTTCTGCTTGTTGTAGTTGGGTGGCACTGACAGTGCGCGCTTTGTCGTAGGTTTCAGCATTTGCTGGTACCTCTTTAAAGTAGCTGTCAGCTAATGCTTTTACGGTTGAGGGTAAGACGTTGGCTGCTTTGGCAAAAGCTAATTGGTTTTGGTCGTTGGTTAGATATAGGGCAAATTTTACTGCTGCGTCAGGTTTTTTGGTGTCGCGGGGGATAACGACGTTCATGACTGCGACGTTTTTCTTGCCTGTTTCACCTGTAAGTTGAGGTGCTATGGAACTTGCTTGAGCTATTTTAGGCGCATTTTGGGCAATTGTTTTAAGAAATTCTGGGCCAGAAGTTAACATTGCTGTTTCTCCTGACTGGTACAAGTTTATGCCGTGTCGGTGTCCTTTCGTAAGTGCTTCTTTGGGAAGTAAGCCGTTTTTATACAAGTCTACCCAGTACTGAAATGCTGCTTTGCCTTGGGGGGTGTTAAAGGCTGCTTTGTTCGATGCATCCAGCAAGTTTACTCCCATTTGTACGAAAGACTCAAGTACTTCCCCTGAATCTTGTGGGACAAATGTTACAAAAAAGGCATACTTACCTGTTTTGTCTTTAATTTGTTTAGCAACTTGTGCGAGTTCAGTATATGTACTGGGCACTTTTGCTATCTCTGCCTGTTTTAATAAATCAGTGTTATAAATGGTTAACCGAGTCGTGAGGTACCAGGGTATACCGAAACTCTTGCCGTTTAACGTACTCGCTTTCCATATGTTGGGAAGATAGGAGGAACGAACATCAGCAGGAATTTTCGCGTCTAAGTCTAACCAAGCGTTTCGTCCAGCTAATTGCGATGCGAAGCCAGGATTTAGATTCACCACATCAGGTGGCGTTTTTGCGGAAACAGCTGTTAAGATTTTGTTCTCCATCCCATCCCAAGGTATATCTACCCAATTAACCTTTATACCTTGATTTTGCGATTCAAAACTCGTAATCAAGTTTTGAAAGTAGTCGTTAAACTTTGGTTTCAACGACATAGTCCAAAACTCAATTTTGGCGCCGCTTTCTGAGGTTTGGTTGCTAGTGTTACCACTGTTGCCTGTACTACAGCTGACAATCCAGGTTGTCAACAAGCCAAGTAGGGCACACACTGTTAGTTTTTTAAACTTTTGGACAGGAATCATTGTAAGAGATGGTTTTTGGGTTAATAAGGGTAAAAGACGAATCAGAATTGCGGTGATTATAGGTTAAATAAATTAATTCGTAAGTGGGTATGTGTAACTAAATCATTATTTGAAAGCAAAGAAACCAAAGAAACCGGGTTTCTGTTCTACAAAGAAACCAAAGAAACCGGGTTTCTGTTCCGAGATTGTTTGTTTTTATGTAGACCTTACAAAGAAACCCGGTTTCTGGATAGTTCGTACTTTAATCATAAAAATATTTCATAGTTCTTCAGTTCTGCGGTCAAAACTGTGCTTAAACGCTTTAACAGTCCATTTGGGAAATCTAATCAAGGGGTGGGCATCGAGCTGGCGCCACAACGGGTTAATATTGCCCGTATTCGCAAACAGCGTCAAGGTCTAAAACTAGATGCTTTAGCATCGGTTCCTGTTCCCGAAGGTGTCTTCGTTGACGGTCAAATTGCCGACCCACCAGCGATGGCACAAATTATCCAGCAGGCACTTGCCGAAAGTAAAATCAAAGTTTCTAGAGTAGCAACTGCCGTACCTGGTCGTGATTCTATTGTGCGCCTAATACCTGTGCCAGCAGAGTTAGACGATAAAGAACTGCGAGAAATGGTGCTTAACCACGAAGCTGGGTTGTATTTGCCATATCCTCGTGAAGAAGCTGATGTAGATTATCAGAAACTTGGTTACTTTGTCGATGAAGATGGCATTGAAAAAGTTCAGGTATTACTTGTAGCAACGCGCAAGGATGTGACTGATACGTATATCAGAACATTTGAGCAGGCAGGGTTACAAGTCGATGTCCTAGAGATAAGCAGTTTTGCGCTGATTCGGACGATTCGTGAACAATTACGGCAATTTGGTCCACAGGAAGCAGCTGTGTTAGTTGATATTGAGTTCGACAGCACGGAAATTGCCATTATTGTCAATGGTGTACCGCAGTTCTCGCGAACAGTACCAATTGGTACGTATCAGATGCAAATGGCGTTATCGCGTGCGATGAATTTACCAGCATCGCGCGATATGGAACTCTTACAAGGGATGACAATTCCTTCAAGTGGAATGGATGGTGGTAAAACTGGGCAAACCGCTGTTAACCCTGGTATGGCAGCGATGATGAGGGTTTTAGGAGAACTTACCGATGAATTGCGTCGTTCGATAGATTTCTACTTGAATCAAAGTGAAAACCTAGAAGTGGCGCAAATATTGCTCGCAGGGCCTGGTGGTGGACTAGCACAGATGGATGAGTTCTTTACTCAACGCTTGAGTTTGCCTACTACCCAAATCGACCCAGTTGGCGCCAATTCTCTTGCTATCGACGATGAAAAATACCCAACAATGCAACGTCCTGGACTAGGGATAGTTCTGGGTCTTGGAATGAGGGAGGTATAAGCAAATGTACACTTTAGATATTAATTTTCTCAAAGACCGGGCGCCATCTCCAAAAAATGATGGCACCAGAATCAAGAAAGCTCCTATGTCACCAGGGGATTTAACTCCTTTGTACATTGGTGGAGCAGTTGCAGCTTTCACATTGGCACTAGTTGGAACTGGCTGGTGGTTTTTGCAATCGCAGAACGAACAATTAGAGCAAAATATTGCCCAATTAGAGCAAGAAAACCAAAAATTGGAGGCTGAAATTGGGAATATTAATAAAATCAGACAAGAAATCACTCAAGTTAAGAGTGAAACCCAAGCTCTGGTAACAGTATTCGACCAAATTCGTCCTTGGTCTGCCATACTTCAGGATGTTCGAGAACGTATTCCAGCCTCAGTACAGTTGGATAACGTCAAACATATTGCGGCAGCGGCGCCTGCGGCAGCATCAACACCTCCACCAGCAGGACAACCACAACCAAGCCAAGCTGGAGCAATCGAAATTGGAGGATTCGCACGTACATTTGCTGATGTCAACGATTTCTTAGTGACATTACAACAATCGCGATTTTTAAAAGCTAAAGAAGTGCGAATCACAAACGCCGAGTTAACAGATGCTCCGGCGCCTCCAGGTGGACTCCCCCAAGGAGCAAAGCTACCAAAGGTAGTGAAATACACTATCCAATCTAGTCTGAGTGATGTTCCAGCATCCGAACTAATGCGCGAATTAGAACAAAAAGGTACAGTTGGACTAGTGGCTCGTATTCGTAGTTTGCAACAAACAGGAGCGCTTCAGCGATGACTTATAGTGAAGATTTAGATTTTGAAGGTGGTGGTGGGTTTGAAGAAGCCGCCCCTCCGTATCCCGTCGTTTTTGGTATAACTTTTACACCAAAAATCGGCGGTATCTTAATCGGGCTGCTAGGACTTGGTGGAGCAGCTTTTGTAGTTATGAACATGGTTTTACCAAGTTGGGAAACATTCCAACAGCAGCAAACCAAGCAAACCGACTTACAAGGTCAAATTCAGCAGAAAAAAGACAGCATCAAACAAATTGACAGTGTAAAAAAAGAACTAGCTCAAGCTAAAGTTCAGCAAACACAGGTATTAGGCTTATTTGCCAACGAAAACACCTTAGACACACTGCTAATTGATTTGAACCGACTAGTAGAATCAGGTAACGATTTGCTACCAGGAAACGCCGTCAAAGCCAAAATGCGGAAATACACACCCGACGCTCAAAAGACTGAAATCATTAACGATGGAACTTTTGGCCCATTAGTCAACGGCAAATTAAAACGTAGCAAAATAAACATTGAGTTTACGGGTACATACGATCAAACCCAGTCAATTCTTCGCAATATCGAGCGATTACAGCCATTATTGCTAGTTAAAGACTACGACTCAAAACTCAACCAAGAAGTAGCTAACGACGCACTAGGAAAACCAATCCGAATGATTGGCCCAGTCCAAATTTCTACAAATTTCCAGCTACAAGCGCTAATGCCACTCACACCCGAAGAAACAGCAGCAGCGCAAGCAAAACCAGCAGAACCACCAAAACAGTGATGAGTGCAGAGTTAGGAGTTAGGAGTTAGGAGTGCTGAGTGTCGTAAAATGTCATGCTGAGGAACGAAGCATCTTTCTTATCTTTGTGTCCTTCGCATCCTTTGTGGTTCGTCCCTCTATTTCTATATACGTAAAAAAAACACGCGAACAGGTTCAATTCAATTCAAACAATTGCAGCAATGTGAAACTTTGATTCAAATCTAACTTAGACAAAACTAAACAAACTTTTACTTTATTTTCAGTGAGGAATGAACGTGAAACTTCACGGTAATATAAATAGTGCTTTCGTCCTTGGCGCCACTGCTGCAATCTTCGCAGCACAGCCAGTTTTCGCGCAAGTAACACAAGTAACCCGCGTAAAACTAAACCCTGTTGATTCAGGAGTCAACCTAGTATTAGAAGCATCTTCTGGAGAACGCGCCCAAGTATTTACAACCAAACGCGGCAACACCTTAGTAGCCGACATAATTAACACCCAATTACGTTTACCAGAAGGTAACAACTTTCGTCAAGATAATCCTGCCCCTGGTATTGCCTCGGTAGCAATTAACCAACTTGATGCCAACAGCGTTCGCGTTGTAGTTACAGGTAGCAATGGAACTCCAGGCACCCAACCAGTAGCACGCAGTCGCGACGGTTTAACCCTCAGTTTCACACCTGGCGACGGAACAGTAGCAGCAACACCTCCCACAGTACCCACAGCACCACTGGCGCCACCTGCTGGCATTAGCAACGCTCAAACCGCACCCACAACAGATCCCGGTCAACCTTCCAACGTCGCACCACCATTCTTACCTCGTGCAGTGGCGCCACCAGTAGGAGACATTGCTATTTCCGCAATAGACGCATCACCCAGCGTAATTGATTTAGGAACACAAGAACGAGTACCTCGCTTAGTACTACGCGATGCACCAGTTCGTGAAGTCCTATCATTACTTGCGCGCGCTGCCAACATGAACTTGGCATATTCAGCAGTAGACCCAACCGCAGCAGGTGGTGGACAACAAGCAGCTTCGGCGCCTGGAGAAGGACTCAAAGTATCGCTCGACATTCAAAACGAACCCGTACAAGACGTATTTAATTACGTTTTACGCTTAAGCGGACTAGAAGCAAACCGCAGTGGACGTACAATCTTCGTAGGCCCTAGACTGCCAAATTCTAGCCGCGATACAGTAATGCGGAACTTACGACTGAACCAAGTAACAGTCGATGTAGCACTGAACTTCTTAGTTGGTTTGGGCGCCGAAAGTGCCATTAGCAGAGAGCGTCAAGTTACCAGTGTAAGTGCAGTACCTGTAGGACAAGGTGTAGCTACAACCCAAACTCAAACTACTACAGAAACAAGAGTTGAACGTTTGTCATTAGAAGACTCTAAATATTCTTCACCCTTACTTCGAGGTTTGCAAGCACTAGGAGACCAACGTACTAACTCTCTAACTTTAATTGGTACGCCAAAGCAAGTTGAATTAGCAATGGCACAGTTGAGTCAGTTAGATGTAAGACGGCGCCAAGCAGCAGTGAACGTCAAAATAGTTGATATTAACTTATCAGGAATTAAAGACTTTAACACCAGTTTTTCTTTTGGTATAGGCAATAACTATTTTGTAAGTGATGGTGGCGCCGCATCCTTGAACTTTGGAGGTTCCAGACCTGCTAGCAGTACTGAAGCAAGAAACAGCCTTACTAGTACACCAACAATTGCTAACCCATACGCTGGTTCTGCACCATTACTCGATGCGAATGGTACTTTTACAGTACCTAATGGCGGTTCAGGTTTAAGGGTTCTTCAGGATGGTCGAGTTGTAACTGATATACCAGGGAACGCAACATTCCTTAATCCAATTTCTCCAACAACTAATTCACCTACAGCTCCTGGTTTAACAGACTTTACACCTGGTACGCCAGATACAGTTACTATTACTACTGACCCTACTACCGGAAGGCAAACGGCTGCTTTTGCTGAAGGTACTCGTGCTACCTCCCAGTTTGGATTACCATCACTATATCAATTTCCCAAACGTTTTCTTGCTTCGATACAAGCTCAGGTACAAAACCGCAATGCGAAGATTTTAACTGATCCAACTTTGATTGTTCAGGAAGGTCAACAAGCTCAGGTAAACTTGACTCAGGAAGTAGTAGGAAACATAACAGAAAGAATAGTTGATACTCCTGGTGGTTCTAGAACTGAGAGAACAATTGACAAACAAAAAGTTGGTTTAACACTAAACGTTAAAGTTGACCGAATTGATGATAACGGTTTTGTATCCCTCTCGGTCGCTCCTGCCGTCAGCGCACCCATTGCATCACAAAATACGGGTGCAGGGCAAATAGTTCTTGTGTCTGAACGTTCGCTTACTTCTGGTGTAATTCGTTTGCGTGATGGTCAAACTTTAATTCTTAGCGGTATCATCCAAGACCAAGATAGAACAACTGTTTCCAAACTTCCTATTTTGGGCGACATTCCGTTGCTTGGTTCACTGTTTAGAAGAACAAACCGAGAAAATACACGTAACGAGGTAATTGTTTTATTAACACCTCAAGTTCTTGATGACTCTGAGCGTTCTTCTTACGGTTACAACTACAACCCAAGTCCTGAAGTGCGACAAATGCTCGAACGTCGCGGTTTACAGGTACCAAGAAAGTAGTGAAACATTTGTTAAATTTGATTTAATTGTGTAGAGACGCGATAAATCGCGTCTCTACATTTGCATTTTAAATAGGAGATATGTACATGAGTAACCTTTACGAACTCATCTCTAAAATTGAAAAAAGACCTTCTATGTATCTGGGTAAACCAGCAATTAGTAATCTCCGCTCTTGTATCGCTGGTTATATTCTTGCTCGTCGCGAATTAGGAATTACTCAAACTGAGCAGGAAAAACATTTTACTGAATTCCAATCATGGATTCAGGAAAAGTTTAATATTAGTTATAGTCAATCTTGGGACAAAATAATTCTTTTTTATTCTGAAGATGAGCGTAAAGCGTTAGACCGTTTTTTTGAATTATTTAATGAATATTTAGAAATTAAGCATCTTCAACATGAATCATTAACAGGACTCACGTAAAAATCCTAGAAACCTCAACCTGATTCTGACCTTTCTAATTATCGCCCAGCAAATAAGCTAGAGGGTAAGGTGGCACTAATTACAGGTGGCGATTCTGGGATTGGTCGCGCGGTTGCGATAGCTTATGCAATGGAAGGCGCCGATGTAGCTATCTTTTATAATCAGCATGATGAAGATGCGGAAGATACTCAGGCGTTGGTTGAGGCGAAAGGTAAGCAATGCCTAATGCAGCTTATCAAATGTGTCAAGACCGTTTTGAAGATGTTACCGAAGAACAGTTTCACCAAACGTTAGAGACAAATGTCTTATAAAGTGCATGGTGTGCGATGGTTATCCATGTTTGCTTCGTTAAATAACGTAATAATAGAATCTCAGTTTTTTATTAGAAAAAGAGTGAATGGCAAAATGCTTTATTTAAATGTTCTAAGTATGCTTTCCATAGGTAGAAATAATGACAGCGCATTATCTGTAAAGGAAATAAATTCATGCTTGAGATAAAATTGCCTAGCTTGGTCATCTATTGCGTCAACTCTGATAGCGTATATAGCAATTTCTTGTGAAGCCCGAACGGCACGAAGTAACGCATCTGCTAATAATTTTCCTCCTAGCCCTTGCCCTTTAACTGAATTGTCTACAGCTAATTTCCCAATCAACATTGCCGGAACTGGATAGGCTGGAATTCCCCGATTCATAGATTCTGGTAATGATTCGTACTCAATTACACTTGCATTGACTGTATAATAACCGTCTATTTTCAAACTTCCAGATGCCTCAAGTGCGACAAAAGCCTTGGCTATCCCCTTATTATGATTTTGGCGTGCGTATTTCTTTAAATAATCATTTAAAACTGGATAGCCACAGTCAAAAGTTTCAAAAAGAAACTTTTTATCAATTGGTAAAAAGCTCCATTTAGTCTTGCCATCAAATACCATATTCTTCTCTATACTTGTCAATGGCTTCTTTTAGTTTCCCTTTTAACTCAGGTGGGTTTTCCATCACAGAAAGAAATAAATCTCTGTCTCTGTCAGACAAAACTAACCGTTCATGAGTATCGATATCAAGCTTTGCAAGAGGTAAAAGATGGAATAAAGTATATGCGCTCAAAGAGATACCTTTGAGGCTTGCCGCACGTTCTAACAGTTCTTTTTGCTCTTGAGTTACTCTCAAATCAATACGGCTATCCTTAGCGAATGATGCTTCTGACATAACTAGTTTTCGCTCTTACGCTTACCTTATCTAATACTATAGCTTACTTTGGCGGGCAATGTACACACACTAAAAATTTAAATATTCGTAACATAACTTAATATAATGTGCTTTAATTTGGCAGGTTATATGAACACTCAAAGAACAGGCGCCTCATATTACAGCAATCAAAAAAAGTGTAGGTTGGGTACAGCGACAGCGTAACCCAACATCAAAGTTTTTAGGCTATTTATTTTACCCATGACAAAAATTCAATTTGCCCCTGACAATACTTTTCTCTGTCTTATGAACGGTGCCTTTTAATTTACCTTTCAGAAGACGGTAAATTATTTATTCAACATTGCTACTAGACTTATTTTTAACTTTTTTCCACCAATCACCTAAGGGACTTGATTCGGCAATGGTGCGATAGTAGTTGATTTGCTCTTTAGGAGTAAGGTTTTTGATTTTCTCCAAGGCTTCCTCTTGAGCTTTTTGTTTAAATTCTAAACAATCAAAATCTTTTTCAAATTTCGTCTCACTCATTGAATTATACCTCTCTGAGGATAAAATTATTATAGTTCCATAACGTTTAATAAAATTAACTTAATTATATAATTTTATTATATCAGGATGCGTTAACACTTGGGAACAGGCGCCTCGAAGCATCAAGATAAAAATATATAGATGGTGCGTGAAAGCTATGATAATCTTTCTTTATAGCAAAATTTGTTTTAGCTTTCACGCACCCTACGTCCTGATGTATAAGATGTTACTTTTAAATGAAGGATTAATATGAATACTAAACGTTTTAGCGAATTACGAAAAAAAATGACTCCTGAGCAAAGAGCAAAAAGTGAAGCTCGTGCTAAATTAGTATCACTTCATATTTCCCTGATAGAGTTACAAAACACTTTAGGAATACCACAATAAAACTTGGAAAAAGAGCTTGGCATCGATTTAGCGAATATTTCTGAGCTTGACAATATGGATGCGATAGGCTCGCTAAAAAATTCATCGTATATTACATCCGTAATAAGCATTACAACTTTATTCTTTCGTACAGAATCTATCAAACGTTGTGATTCCGTGGCAAACTCTACATCTAAACAGCCTCCAATTACAGATGTGTCCACGTAAATTCGTAAGAGCTTAATCCAAATAACCTAATATACTTTTATATATAAAATTTTACTTGTAAAGGTGTTTATTCTTTTGTAATAGTTTTTAGTTGGTATTGATTCATATAGTTAGTAGAAGGGACGGGCAAGGATGCCCGTTCCACAAGAGTTAACTTACATTTTATCAACACTCAGCACTCAGCACTCAGTACTTAGTACGAGCGCATTATTTACCGAATCCTTGACCGCGTGTGGTGGAAGGTATTTTTAGGCAGTTTTCAATTTGTTTGAGTAGTGTTTCTTTGTCTAGGTTTTGACCTATTAGGACTACTTGGTTTTTCTTGGCGCCTTTCCATTCGTCGTCATCCATTGTGAAACGTTTGCCGCATAAGTGGAATATATGGCGTTTGGGACTTTCTTCAAACCACATTATTCCTTTGGCTCGGAATACGTTTGTGGGTAGTTGGTTATCTAGAAAATATTGGAATTTTCTAATTATGAAGGGTTTATCGCTTTGGAAAGAAATTGATGTAAACCCATCGTTTTCTAGGTGGTGGGAGTGATCATGGTCATGGTGGTCGTGACTGTGGTCGTGACCGCAGGTTGAGTGGTCGTGGTCGTGTTCGTGATGGTCGTTTTCGTGATCATGACCGCAAGCTGAGTGGTCGTGGTCATGCTCGTGATGGTCGTGGTCGTGATGGTCGTGGTTGTGTTCGTGGTCGTCAGCTTCAAAATATTTATCTGACTCGAATAAACCGACACTGAGTATTAACCCTAGGGGTACCTGGGAGTTTTTGGTGCGGATGATACGGGCGCCTTCTTTGACTTCGTTGATTTTTCTTTCTAAGTCTGTTAATTCGGTTTCTGTTACTAAGTCGGTTTTGTTAAGTAATATTACGTCACCGTAGGCAATTTGACTGTGTGCTGCTTCAGAATTAAATAAATCTAAGCTGTAATTTGCTGCGTCAACTACGGTAATAATTGAGTCTAAGCGAGTTAAATCGCGTAGTTCGGTACCGAGGAAGGTTAGTGCAACTGGTAGTGGGTTGGCGAGTCCGGTTGTTTCAACAACTAAATAGTCTATATTCTGTTCCCGTTCAAGAACTTTATAGACAGCATCGACTAAATCGCTGTTAATGGTGCAGCAGATACAACCGTTGCTTAATTCCACCATGTTCTCGTCGGTGGAAACTACTAATTCGTTATCTATACCGATTTCGCCAAATTCGTTTACTAACACAGCAGTCTTCAAACCCTGCTGATTTGTCAAAATGTGATTAAGTAATGTTGTTTTACCGCTACCTAGAAAACCAGTAATAATTGTTACTGGTAATCCTTGTTTGGCTGCGTCCATTGTTTGAGATTCAGAGGTAAGCGTTTGCATAATGTGATACAAAGAAATTCAATCTAGATAAATGTGTAGCCTAAATTGTACTGAAAACATTAGCATAGAGATGCTAGGACATCTTCGTCCTAATGACTAAACATATTATTGCTCATTCTTTTGAGACCTATAAATCGCTATGACCCTAACCGTTTACAATACACTCACCCGGCGCCAGGAACCTTTTGAGACTGTTGAACCAGGTTTGGTAAAAATGTATTGCTGCGGAGTGACAGTGTATGACTACTGCCACTTGGGTCATGCGCGTTCGTACATCGTTTGGGATGTACTTCGTCGTTATCTCCAATGGCGTGGGTATCAAGTACGCTACATTCAAAATTTTACTGATATTGACGATAAAATTCTCAATCGTGCGCGTGAACAAGGTTCGACGATGGAGGCTGTATCGAATCGCTTTATCGATGCCTACTTCGAGGATATCCGCCGTTTGAACGTGATGGATGCGGATTTTTACCCCCGTGCAACCGAACATATTCCAGAAATTGAAGCTTTAATTAAGAATCTTGAAGAGCAAGATTTGGCTTATGCAGCAGGTGGTGATGTTTACTACCGAGTTCATAGTTTCCATACTTATGGGAAGTTATCAGGACGCAACCTCGAACAAATGCAAGCAGGCGCCAGTGGTAGGGTAGATGTAGAAGACCCAGAAAATCAGAAAAAACAATATCCGCTTGATTTTGCGTTGTGGAAAGCTGCAAAACCTGGTGAACCAAGTTGGGACTCTCCGTGGGGTAAAGGGCGCCCAGGATGGCACATCGAATGTTCAGCGATGATTCGAGCGCAATTTGGTGAAACAATTGATATTCATAGCGGTGGTGGAGATTTAGTATTTCCGCACCACGAAAATGAAATAGCTCAGTCAGAAGGCGCCACACACAAACCATTGGCAAACTATTGGATGCACAATGGCATGGTGGTTGTAGATGGCAAAAAAATGTCGAAGTCCTTGGGCAACTTTACCACCATACGCGAATTGCTAGATGGCAAATGGTCGAAGTACCCTCAACCTCTTGACCCAATGGCTATTAGATTTTTTGTACTACAGGGACATTATCGCAAACCATTAGATTTTACCTCTGAAGCAATTACAGGCGCCGTCAATAGTTGGAATACTCTTAAAGAAGGGTTACTATTTGGCGAACAGTTTGGCGAAAAGCTTGGTTTTACAAATGATGGAAATCAACTTGATAAAAGTTTAATTCAACGCTTTGAAGAATGTGGGGATGATGACCTCAATTTTTCAGGTAGCTTGGCTGTGCTTTTTGAACTAGCGAAAAAGTTGAATCGTGAAGGTAATGTACTAGTACATGGGAGTAAAATAGAAACTCCTACCGCAGAACTACAGATAGCTTGGCATACATTAGTTACACTTGCGGGTGTTCTTGGTTTAGAAGCCAAGTTAGAAGTTGACGAAACCAGTAGTACTGGTTTAACTGATGCGGACATTGATAAATTAATCAAACAACGTACCGAAGCAAGGTCAAACAAAAACTTTGCCGAAAGCGACCGCATCCGCAACGAGCTACAAGCACAAGGTATCACCTTAATTGACACAAAAGAAGGCACAACCTGGCATCGGATGTAACGGATGTAACGGATGTAACAGAAAGTTTATCCGTTACATCCGTTCATAATCCGTTGCCAAATTCTGCTACTTTTGATAAAAGCACTTATGTTATTACTTATGGAAGTAAGTAGGTGCCAAAAATAGTTATTTACTTAAATTAATAAATTGATATGTTAATTGAGCTAACAAAAGCAATAAACAATATAGATATTGCCGCTGATTGGGTTGGGATTAGAGCAGTAAAAGATACATCTGCTACGCGGAATGTTCGTGATGGGATACCACAGCGCAACGGCAAATCAACCACTCTTGGAGCAATGGTTGAAGTTTTAGTTGATGGCTGTATTGGTTATGCTGCAACAAATTCATTACAACATGATGCTTTACAATTAGCGGCAGAAACTGCATATAAACAAGCTCGTTCAGCACAACAATGGTCGGTATATAAATTTGCAGCGACAACTGCGCGTCCAAAGGTGGTAGGTGAATATGTTTCTCCTTATACACAGCCGTTTGATGCAATTGGTTCTGGCGAAATCAATGATATACTTGTCCGCACTTGCAAAACTCTCAAAGTTAGCGACAAAATAGTTCAAACTGTTGCAGAAGTAGTAACTACCGACCGAGAAACTTGGTTTGTCAGCAGTAACGGTTCGGAAGTATATCAAAAATTTCTATTTATTAGTACGTATTATGGTACAACTGCTCAAGATAGTGGAGTAGTTCAACAGCGTACTAATAACGGTTGGCAAGCACATACATATCAAGGTGGATTAGAACGTTTCCAAGATGATAGACTTTGGCATCGTGTACAGCGTATTGGTGAGGAAGCTATCGAATTACTCACAGCCGAAGAGTGTCCTGATATTCGCACGAATTTGGTTTTGGCGCCTGACCAAATGATGTTACAAATTCATGAAAGTGTTGGGCATCCTTTAGAAATTGACAGAATATTGGGGGATGAGCGCAACTACGCAGGTGGTAGTTTTGTTAAGAAGAGCGATTTTGGTAATTTGGTGTATGGTTCTAAGTTGATGAATATCACCTTTGACCCAACTGTTCCAGGTGAAATAGCTAGCTACGCTTTTGATGATACAGGTGCCGTTGCTACACGGGAGTATTTAATTAAGGAAGGAGTACTGCAACGAGGTGTAGGCAGTTTAGAAAGTCAAGCACGAGCAGGTATTCCTGGTGTTGCTTGCGCGCGTGCGTGTTCATGGAACCGTCCAGCAATTGACCGCATGGCAAATTTGAATCTGGAACCGGGTGAAGGTACATTTGATGATGTTATCAAAGATATCGAACATGGCGTTTACATGGAATCGAACCGTTCTTGGTCGATAGACGACCGTCGCTATAAATTCCAGTTTGGTTGCGAGTATGCCAAGCTCATTGAAAACGGGAAATTAACCAAAACGCTTCGTAATCCAAACTATCGCGCGACTACTCCGGAATTTTGGGGAAGTTTAGTTAAGGTAGGTGGCGCCCCAACTTGGGAAATGTATGGCACTCCATTTTGCGGCAAAGGTGAACCAAATCAGGCAATATGGGTAGGACATGGTTCTCCTGTTTGTGTGTTTGCTTCGGTTGAAGTGTTTGGTGGAGGAACATAACTTCGCTTTGCGCCTCGCTCCGGTGCGTGACGCTACTGGATGGCTGGCTTCGTTTTAAGATTATTGGTAGCGTCACGCACCCTACTCCTAATTAAATTAACCCATGAGTATATCGGAACTATCTACTTTAGAAACAAGCTTTAATAAGTTAGTTGAAACACTAATAGCTAAGAAATTAGAGACCGAGGCATTCACTGTTAAATTAAGCAGTGAGCGCAGTCAATTTACTCGTTTTAATAATGCAAAAGTTCGCCAAAGTGGTAGTGTTGCTGATGGCTATGTTCAACTTACTTTAATGGATAATCAGCGCACTTGCTATCGTCACTTTCCCTTTACGGGAAATTGGGAAATTGATTGGCAAACTGCATATGCTGCTTTATTAGAATTGCGTGAAGAATTACCTTATTTACCAATTGACCCTTATTTGGTTTTGCCGTCAGGGAATAATACTAGTAGCGAAGTTAATACTGGTAAGCTATTAGAATTAGATGCTGTTGTATCAACTATATTGGCGCCTGTTTCGGAATTAGATTTTACAGGTATTTATGCAGGTGGTATAGTTATTAAGGGATATGCTGATTCCTGCGGACAAAAACACTGGTTTGTTACAGATTCGTTTACATTAGACTACTCTATTTTTAGTTCGGAAGGACAAGCAGTAAAAGGGTTTTACGCAGGCAGTAAATGGGATGAGAATGGTTATATTGCTAAAATAAAGGATGCGAAAAAACAGTTAAAATTGCTCGCGCATCCAGTAAAAGAATTACCAAGAGGAGAATATAGAACCTATTTTGCTCCTGCAGCAGTTTCCGATTTAATATCAATGCTGTCATGGGGTGGAGTTAGCGAAGCGGATATTCAACAGGGACATAGTTCTTTAGCTTTACTATGGCGTGGCGAAAAGCAACTTTCTCCGTTATTGAATCTTAAAGAAAACTTTCAGCTTGGCTTAGTACCACGATTTAATGAGCTAGGTGAAATGGCAGCACCTGAACTACACGTTATCGAAAAAGGCACTTTGGCTTCGACACTTGTAAATTCCCGTACTGCTAAAGAATATGACAAAGTAGCTAACGGCGCCAATAGTAACGAGTCGTTACGTTCCCCAGAAATATGTCCTGGAAATCTTAGTTTCGATGATATTCTTACCCAATTAGGTACAGGTTTATATGTATCTAATTTGCACTATTTAAATTGGAGTGACTTACCTACTGGTCGTATTACCGGAATGACTCGTTATGCTTGCTTTTGGGTAGAAAATGGCGAAATTGTGGCGCCTATCGAGAATTTGCGTTTTGATGAGACCCTGTATAAATTTTGGGGTGAAAATTTAGTTGATTTTACTAATTTCCAAGAATTTATTCCTGAAGTGGGCACTTATGACTCGCGACAACTAGGGGGTAATATGGCGCCGGGAATGTTGGTAGATAATTTTACTTATACTTTATGATCCCCCCCAACCCCCCCGCGAGTTCGGGGGGGGCTAAGAAAAAACCTCTTAAAGCCTTTTCTAGAAAGGGGGCTAAGAAAAAACCTCTTAAAGCCCCCCTTACCAAGGCAGGGCTGTTTCATTCCCTCTCAAACAGGATTTGTCAAGATGGTTAGCTAGAAAAATCATCAGTATAGGGAACTCGAAAATAGACTTTTAAACACATCACTATAAGTGTGATTGTCTATTTTCTCGGCGCCTTTGTAGCAAAATAACCAATTGTAAATTGCGCGAAACCCTTGATTTTTCAAGCTTTTTAGGGAATGAATCAGCCCTGCTTACCAAGGGGGGTTGGGGGGATCAATTATTAGAATCCATATAAAAGTGAAACGCCTGTTTATCTTCTGGATGGTATTGAACGTACTCAAGCAGTTCTTTGTCAGACATTGCTTCAAAATTTGATTTCATTTGATGAACCCCTCCACATTAGGAAAGATACCCATTTCAATTGTGGCGCCAATCAAGAGTCTGCGCTATCGCAAAGGAAATTCTTCTAAATAAAGTTCGGTGGCTTCCTTAAGATTAGCAATTGCTTCCTCAACCGTTTCACCTTGACTAGCTGTCCCCACTTCTGGACACTTAGCAACATAAACATCTTCTTCCCAATACACAATTGCCGTAAATGCGCGAGTCATAGGTGGCGCCATTTAAAAGTAGTACGTCAATTTATATTTTATCGCCAAATTCACCCTTCAAGAGCGATAATAACTATAAACTTGCAACTACCTTCCTAAATCTTCATGGTTTTTGAGTGGGACGAAGCCAAAAACCTCGAAAACATTCGTAAACACAAAATTGACGAGAGCGGACGTTCCTCAGATGTTTGACGGTTCTATGCTAACTATCCGGGCTTGAAGTATCTAAGTTAGATGACCGTTTTGACTACGGTGAAGACAGGCAAATCGATATGAACGACAAAAATTTGAAGAGTACCTCTCGTACTAATTGGGAAGCATTAGAGTCAATGTCTGATGATGATATTAACTATGATGACATTCCACCATTGACAGATGAATTTTTTAATAAGGCTATGTTAACGATTCCTGTCTCTCAAGCAAAGAATTTAGTGCAGCTTGACCCTGATGTAATGGCTTGGTTTGAAGCACAGGGCGGAGAATACAAAGCAACTATAAACTCTATATTACGTCGTCATATTCAAAATGACGCTGATAAGAAAACTGCCTAAAATTTATTGGCGCCAATAACCCATACAAATGATACTATTGTTCTTAAATGAATACTAATTGGGAGGGTTTATTGTGACCTTTATAAATCCTAAAACTGATTTTGCTTTTAAAAAAATCTTTGGTTCTAAACAAAGTAAAGATATTCTAATTGGTTTTCTGAATGCAATTTTGTATCAAGAGAAACCTGTTATTTTAGATTTAGAAATTATTGACCCTTATCAGGCGCCACGCATCAAGGGTATGAAAGATTCATACTTAGACGTAAAAGCAAGTATCACAGGAAATAAAACCGTTATTATTGAGATGCAGGTTTTAAATGTGTTGGGTTTCGAGAAGCGGGTGCTATATAATGCAGCCAAAGCCTTTTCAATTCAGCTTAGACTAGGTGAGGACTATACACTATTGAATCCAGTGATAGCCTTGACTATTACTGATTTTGACATGTTTGAAGGAAATAATAAAGTTATATCTCGCTACCGATTAAAAGAAAAAGAAGATTTAACAGATTATAGCGATGATATTGAACTAGTATTCGTCGAGTTACCCAAATTCAACAAACAACTTTCCGAATTAGAAACGTTATCAGATAAATGGTTGTACTTCCTGAAAGCAGCAAACACACTCACCTCTGTTCCACCTACTATGGAAGAAGTTCCAGAAATAAATCATGCGTTTGAAGTTGCAAGAGAAAGTAAATTAACCAGAAAGGAGCTAGATGTGCTAGAAAAACGAGAAATGTTTCTTCACGACAGCAAAAATGCAATTTTAAAAGCGCAACAGGACGGTGAAGCTAAGGGTCGAAAACAAGGTAGAGAAGAAGGAGCAAAAGAAAAAGCACTTGCTATTGCACGTTCGCTGCTTGGTGTTTTAGATGTACAAACGATTAGTCAAACTACTGGCTTAAGTGTGGCAGAAGTTGAACAATTACAAAAATAAACATCGTAAAGAACAACTAAGAAACGTTCCTTAGATTCTCATTATCCAAGATATTTTCGCATTGCTCCCAGACTATTGTACACTCTTGCATTCTTGTGGGATGGGCATCCCTGCCCGTCCCTATTTATTTTCCCTAATTCAAAGGATTATACTCCTTCTTCAAATTATCTAATACTTTACGCTCATTACGAGTTAACTCATTTGCCAAAGTATCACCTAACTTTTGTACATTTTGGTAAACAAAATCATGCTCAAACGCTTCTATACTTTCTCGAATTTCCTCATATAACTCTTGAAAGGTAAACTCAGTCGCTAAAGCTAAGGCAATTTGTTCTCGGTCTTCACCAAGTGATTGACCTTTGAATTTATATTTACCTTGAGATTGAGATATTATATTTAAAGCAATTGCTAATATTAAGGTAGAATAAGCAAATATCAACTCCCGATTTGAACCAATTTCATCTGGTATTAAATCAGGTATATTGTCTAGCTCATCTGACTCTTTTTGTTCGCTTTGCGTGCGCTCATAGCAGTCTCGATAAAACTCAATTTGACTGAGAAAATAAGCTGGAAAGCCTAATGAACGAGTCAAAATGCACAATTTTTGCTCGTCTTCAGCTACTAAAGCTGTCAAAGTTCGGTATGAACGACTGCAAAGTCCAAGAATTTCTTCTTTGTCTTTGGCGCCAACCCAAAGCGTAGTCTCGCGTTGCGAAGTTGGGTTTAAGTTGGCATCGATATCTTGAAGTCTTAGTAGTAAATTAGCACTATCACTCAGCTGGTTTAAACGTAATGGAGCAGTATTTGGCGCCATTAAATCTGATGAAAGCAAAACTTCTCCAATTGACAAATTACTCAATTGCTCGAACTGTTTCTGAGCAAAGGATGTAAGTTGATTTTGAAAGGTCGCGGGCATTTTCCATGACTGAGAACGACTAACGCATTCATGAATGAATGTTTTAGTTGGTGATGATTCGATAAATTTTTGATAATAATCATCAATATCTTTATCTGTTACAACTGCCAGTCTGGTTTCGGAAAATTTTGTTGTAGCTTGCTCACGTTGCTCAACCAAATAAGTATGTATTTGAGAAAAGGTATCAAGAGTTTGACGTAAAGTATCAGCTTTTTGTTTAGCTGTTTTTATTAAATAATTCAACGTTTCGATACGAAGGTTTTGGACATAGAAGTCATATTCTAACTTTAATTGGTCGTTATAATTGCGACGTAATTCGACGGCTGTTGCTTTCAAATTGCTTTCTAGTCGTTTAATTTGTTTCTGAGTCTTTTGAATTCGGTCGCGAATATTGGTGCTGTATTGCAGCCAAACAATACCTAAGTATGTTAAAATTGCGACTGCTGTCCAAATCAAACAGTTAACTAAGTTTTCGCCAATTTTTTGTAGTAATCCCCACAGTATAGATTGGTTGAAAATTCCTAGGAGAATTAGCAAGCCTAGTAAACTAACTGCAAAAAATATAGGATAAATAACTAAATGCTGGTTACGAAAACGACTTTCTTCAGCTAATAATTCGGTTAGTTTATCTGTAGTTGTTTCAAGTTGATTTTCAGTGGCAGTGAGATGCTTTTGAGTGGCAATAATTGCTGCTTCAGCTTCTTCACGAGCTTGCTTACGTGCTTGAGCGCGAATTTGGTTGGCAGATTCAATTTCTGCATTTGCAGCTTTTTGATATTCATCGGTGGCTGTTCTTAGCTGTTCTAAGATTGTTTGTAGTTGCTGTAGTTCATGATGATTTCCTTCGGTTACGTTATCTTGTAATTGTTGTTGTCGTAATTTCAAAGACAGAACTTCGTTAAGCAGCTTTTTAGTGGCTTCGTTATCGATTGTTACCTGTAGTTTTGTATCAAAAAATGCTTCGGCTGCACGCAGTTCTGTGACTAAATTATGAGATTGGTCACGCGCTTCATCGGTTTGCAGTTCTAAATATAAATAAGTCAATCGATTTAATAACATAATCGCTTCGTGCAAACCGCTTCTGTTAGCATCCGCATAGCGATTAATGGTATTGTCTAAGAAATTGGTTAATGTTGCCTGCACTTGTTTGCAAGAATTTTCCAGCGCGCGCTTATATGAAAGTAGCTCTTTGTTCTCAAATTGCCGATAAGCACGTTGCAATTCCATGCCATACTCGTTAGCCATACCAGTGCGAATGTCAAGACGTGGGTTAAAATCTTGCCAAACTGGTTTGCCGTTGTCTCGTTCTAATTCTAATAAAGCATTGCTAAATTCTGGTTCTTCCGTAGTTAGTGGGCTAAACTTTTGGGAAAATGCCAAAATAGCAAAGCTCGCATTTCAAAATTATTAAAATTTCTGAACCCAAATCCGCAGCGTTTGAGTAGCTTCAATTTATTATTAA
>JAHHGX010000075.1 GCA_019359675.1 Calothrix sp. FI2-JRJ7 | reverse complement strand
TGCTCTAACTCGGTTAATGATAGGTGTGACTCTATACTAATACGTTTTGGCATTGATAATGTAGATGCTTGTAAAAAAGATGTACTCAACTTATTTTACTATGGGTGTGCCACCGGACATGATATAAGATACCAGAGATGTTGACTCAAGGAAGAGAACGAGAATATCTCTCAACTGTTGCCTACAAGTCAGGATACAACCCAACAGCAATTACCGAAGCCGATATTGATGAGTATGTCCGCCACTATGCCTCACCTGGTGGAATGCGTGCGGGGTTTGAATACTACCGAGCTTTACTTCAAGATGGGCAGCAAAATCGAGAGAGTGCTAAGACCAAATTGGTTGTTCCTGTCCTTGTACTAACAGGAAGCGACAGCGGTATTGGTGATCGTTTGCTTAAAGGTGTGCAAGCAGTAACAGAGAATGTGCAAAGTAACGTAATTGAAAAGTCTGGGCATTGGCTTGCTGAAGAACAACCTGCTGCTTTATCAGAGCGATTACTTGCCTTCTTTAATGAAAAAGCAAATTCTCTGTAATTTTAAGGAGATGAATAAATGCAAAAATTTGCAGAAAAAGTTGCTTTAATTACAGGTGGCACTTCTGGTATTGGTCAAACAACAGCAATAGCCTTTGCAAAGCTTGGTGCAAAAATCGTTGTTGCTGGTCGCTCAGAGGATGATGGTCAAGAAACCTTGCGTTTGATTCAAGAAACTGGTGAAGAGGGAATTTTCGTTAAAGCTGACCTCACCCAAGCTTCAGAGGTCGAATTATTGGTCAATAAAGCTGTAGAAACTTACGGTCGTCTTGATTGCGCCTTCAACAATGCCGCAGTTATGTATAACCAAAGTGACGACGACGCTCACACCACCCGTAAAATGGTGGAAAAGCACTCTCGGCAATGTCACCTCATTAAAGGTGATGTACGCTCAAAACAGCAATGCCAAGAAGCTATATCGCAAATAATAGAGCAATTTGGCAAGTTAAATATCTTAGTAAATAACGCTGCTTTCCAGCAATCGCATGAAAACTTTGAAGAAGTGTCTGAAGAAGAAATTCGCCGCACGTTCGAGACAAACATCTTCGGTTATATGTTCATGGCACAAGCAGCGCTACCTCACTTAACAGAGGGTGATGTTATTATTAATACTGGTAGTACTACAGCTTTACTTGGTCATCCAACATTGATTCCTTATAGTGCAACCAAAGGCGCCATTCCACGTGTTCACCAAGTCACTAGCAGTTAATCTTGCTGACCGTAAAATTCGGGTTAATGCAGTTGTACCGGGACCAGTGTGGACACCTGCAATTCCTCCTAGCTCACCTCCAGAAGCACTTAAATCATGGGGTAATATTGCTGCTCTTGGTCGTAGTGGTCAACCTGAAGAACTGGCGCCTGCTTACGTATTTTTAGGATCGAATGATAGCACCTTTGTCACTGGTAGCTTACTTGAAGTCAGTGGTGGACTAATATCTGTTGAATAAATTATGTAGAGACGTGATATATCACGTCTCTACAAATCAAACACAATTAGAGAGGACCCAGAAAAAGGTTGGTCTTGGGTTCATATTAGCGACTTAGCAGAAGCTTACGTGCGGGTAGCTGAAAGTTCAGCTGCTATTAATGGCGAGGTATTTTGTATAGCTGACGAGCAGCGTCCCAAGTGTATAGAAGTAATGAAAACTTGCTTGCGCGCGACTGGTTATGAAGGCGAAATTGAATTGGCGCCACCGCAAGAAGATGATATTACCAGTACTTGGTTTGATCAAAACGAATTTATTACTTCACGCAAGGCACATCGTTTACTCGGTTGGGTTCCGCGTCACACCGGAATTATCGATGAAATTGAAACCTACTATGCATCTTGGAAAGCGACTCAAATAAATCGCTTGGGTTTTCAACGTATCTACCTTGTTGGACACGATATTGCAGGCATCGCAGCTTATGCTTACGCAGCAAAACATCCAAATGCAGTGTAGCGATTAGTGATTTTGGAAAATACTGTTCCTGGGTTTGAAGCAGAAGACACAACTGGCAGATTAAGTAAAGTCTGGCATCCTGCCTTCCATCAAGAACCTGATCTTCCTGAAGCACTAGTAACAGGTCGAGAGCCTTGCAGCTTGTAAATTTGTTTGGTGAAGATAGATATAATTAACAACGAAGTCTTCTGTATTGCTAACGAACAGGGTTATGGGCAAGCTTGAAACAACACTACCACCAGCGTATCTAATTACACCGATGCTAGTGCTGCAAACCGACCGATACACAGAAGGCATTGTGTTTGATAGTGTAGGCAACCTTTATTTCTCTCAAACTAAAGCGGGAACTATTACAGTAATGGCGCCCGATGGTCAAGTAAGAATTTGGGCAAAAGTTGCAGGCGCCAATGGTCACAAAATTGACAGTCAGGGAACTCATATTGTTGCCGCTGAAAACTCAGTGGTTCAGCTTAATGCTGATGGCCAAGTAATCAAAGTAATTCGGGAATTTGATGGTAAGCCTTTACTATATCCTAATGACATTACGGTTGACCCACAAGGCGGTTTTTACTTTACTGACTCTGGCGATAGAAAAAGCGAGAATCCTACGGGTTGTGTATATTATGTAGATGCAGTTGGGCACATTAGTCAAGTTGCAACAGGAATTGCATTTGCTAACGGGCTTGTAGTCATGCCCATTGAAGGGCGCCTGTTTGTTGCCGAGAGTTGGCGCAACCGCATCCTAGTTTACGATGTGCTATCACCCAGAAAGTTGGGATCGCAGCGCGTCTTTGCCGAGCTTCCAGTAAAACAGGGCAATCAAATCGATAATCAACCCGATGGTATCTGTTTAGATAAGATGGGTAATCTTTATGTGGCTCACTATGGTATGAGACAAGTAGTTGTTCTTAATAAAAATGGACAATTAATCCGTCGATACAATAGTGGCAACCTTACAACTAGTAACTGTGCCTTTAGCAATGAGAACTCTAATTACTTATTTGTTACTGGTGGAATTGAAACAGAAGACGGTGCAGGGGGAATTTTTCGTTTAAATCTAAGTACAGGTGAATTATGAACTGGACAAATTCACGACTTTTTACTCATGGCTGGCAGGTTGATGCAACTAAAACGTTAATTGAGGACGCTGCCTCCGCTCTCCGAAAACCTTCAATCTATGAATATTACAGTCTGATCCAACCAAATTGTTAGACCGAATCAGTCCACTTAATATGGCGAATCCACTGAGCGAAGGTAGTTAACTTTATAGGAAGCTTTTGCAAAATAGTATTTACATCTATTACCGCTTCTTCTGGATGAGCCGCTCGCCAACTATATATTTTAGCAATCTCTGTTCCTGTTGGTTCGCCAAATGCCTGATTTAAACCTTGTTCAAAAGCATCAATCGGAATTTGTTCATAGGTAAAAGGGTGATTCAAGACTTTAGTAAATCGCTCTGCTATTTCCTGTCCGTTTAATGCTTCAAGTCCACCAATGTCAAAAGTTGAGCCTGCTAATTCAGGTCTCTTTAATGCTTCTACCGCAAAAGCTGCTGCATCATCCAAACTAATCCAAGAAATCTTGGTTTCAAGGGGTAAAGGATAAGCGATAACACGTTGATGAATAATACTGGGTATTGACCAAGGCGCCGCTAAGTTATCCATATAAACAATCGGTCGCAGGATTATCTGAGGTACACTACTTTGGTGAATATACTGCTCTATATTCCGCTTAATTTCAAATGAAGTCACGTCGGTAACAGACTCTGGAATAGTGGTGCTGGCATTAAATACCAGAAGACTAACACCTGCATTGCTTGCAGCATCAATTGCATTACGACCTTGATTGACCGCCACATCAAATCGAAGCTCCATTGGCAAAACAAGAAATACTCTATCAATACCTTCGTTTGCTCTGTACAAACTAGCTTTATCTTCGAGTGTTCCTGTCAAGATTTCCACATCTTCAGGAAAAAGAGACTGTGCTTTATCTCGATCCCGAACAAACGCGCGCACTTGAAAGCCTTCTCTAAGCAACCTATGCACTACAGGAGTACCTTGTGCGCTGTTTGCACCATAAACAAGAATTTTTGAATTACTCATAACTTGTAAATTTAGTATCTTTAGCATCAGTATTAACTAAGCTTGCTAATATTACAAGTACATACAATTTTGTAGGGTACTATCAAAAAGTATTGTGTAGTTATGAGTCAAATAGGTGACAAAGAATTTGAATGTCCCATTCAAGCAATTGTTGATGTAATTGGCGGAAAGTGGAAGTTATCTATCCTTTATCAGTTATTTCAGGGAACTAAGCGGTATGGAGAGCTAAAGCGGTTAGTTCCCAAAGCAACTGAACGGATGCTAACGTTGCAATTACGAGAATTAGAAGCGGATGGTATTGTGCAGAGAACCGTATACGCGGAAGTTCCCCCAAAAGTCGAATATTCCTTAACACAGTTGGGATTAAGCTTAGAGCCTATCTTACACACAATGCTGAGTTGGAGTGAAAAGTACTTACAATAGGAAAGCGCGCGGGTTACTGACTCGCGCGTGTAAAATCCTGCTTTGATAGGTTATCCCCCAAAATCAGTAAGGTTGAGCAAACGTTCTTACTAAGTATGTTGTGAAAAGATTTTCTTTTTTCCTACCAATTGAGCGATTTGGATACGAGCTAGGGCAAGTGCTTCTGTTAATTTTTGTCCACCCAATTCGTCGTTTTCCATTTCAACAAATGTGATATCGCTAATGCCGAGAAACCCAAAAACTGCTGCAAGGTAAGGAGTTTGAAAATTCATCTGCTCGTATTGCCCGCCAACACTAAAGCCAGAACCCCCACGTGTAGCGATGATAAACATTTTTTTGCCTAATACGAGTGGTTGATAAGGGTTTGTAGGATTTTCTGGCGCCAAGGCAAAAGTTCGCCCAATCCGCACAATTTGGTCGATATAAGCTTTGAAGGTGCTGGGAATGCTTAAATTGTACATAGGAACGCCAATCACATAAATATCGGCAGCTAAGAATTCATCCACTAGGTAATTGCTAATGCGAATTGCTTCCTGTAGTTCGGGGGTCAGCTGTTCTGGTGGGGTATAAGCTGCGGCAATCCAAGCTTCATCCACATGGGGAACAGGATTTTGTCCGACATCTCGATAGGTGACTGTATCATTGGGATAGGAATGTTTCCAAGCCTCAACAAATTCCCCCGAAAGTTTGCGGGAGTGGGAGCGTTGATTGCGGGGACTAGCATCGAGGTGTAATAAGTTTGCCATAATTCTTCCAAATCGCTTACTATCCCAGCTTAGAAAAACAACTTACCTCCGGCTATCAAAATCTTGTGTCGCTGTCACAATCTTGCGCTGTATTTGCCCTGTATTAGTATTGATTTAAATATAGAAGTTAGAAACTATCGGGGAGAATAATGGAGTTAAAGCAACCACCACAAAAAATCAACCTATCCAGCCAAAATCGCGGTTGGGAAAATATTCTGGTGGAGCAATACCAAAATCCTCCTGGTGAGGCAATTTGCCATTACCCCAACCAACACGCAATTTATTTGTCCCTCGTACCGCGTCCGATCCGCTTACAGCATATTCAAGGAGGAAAAACTTATACGGGGCTGTACGGAAAGGGTGATATTTGCATCACCCCTGCTGATGTGCCTTTCTTTTGTCGTTGGGATAGTCACGACCAATTTTTGCAAATATGCATTTCCTCCGATTTTATGCAAAGTGTTGCTAGAGAAACCATCAATATTAATCCCGAACAACTAGAATTACTCCCGCAATTTCGGGCACGCGACCGCCAAATTGAAGCAATTGGGATGATGCTACTTACCGAACTTCAACAGGAAAATGTTGGTTCTAGGCTTTACGTAGAATCACTGACAAATCTCCTGACAGTTCATTTACTCAGACAATATGCAAATTCTAAATCGATAGCAACTTATGACGGTGGATTGCCCCTAAACCAACTGATACATGTATTAGAATATATCAACACATATCTAGATCGAGACATCAAACTTGCGGATTTAGCTGCATTGCTGGATATGAGCCAATTTCATTTTAGCCATCTGTTCAAGCAGTCGATGGGAATAGCTCCCTACCAATATTTGCTCCAGCAACGCATAGAACGGGCAAAACTATTATTAAAACAAACCGAGCTATCAATTGTGGAAATTGCCTTAGATTGTGGGTTTAGCAGCCACAGCCATTTGAGCAAACAATTTCGCAAGTTTACTAATATAACACCAAAAGCCTACAGAGTAAATTAAATAACTCATTAAATACTTTTAAGTACATAGTCTGTTAGGCAGAATATTAACTGACTTGTAGAATCACTTTGCCCATTGTTTTGCGTGTTTCTAATACTCGTTGTGCGTCTGCTGCTTCTGAAAGCGGAAATTTTGTGACAATAATATCCAAACGACCGTCATCAAATAGCTTCATCAGTTCTTTGGTATATTTACCCAAGTTTTCGCGCGTTTCACCTCTTAGAAGATAACCTTTAACAGTCAAGCTTTTGAAAAATACATCGGTAGATAAAAGTTGAAAACCTTTGTCGCTTGACTGTCCGTAAATAATTACTGTTCCGCCGTGAGCTAAACATTTGAGACTTTGATTACCGATTTCGCCGCCAACACTTTCAATTAGAACGTCAACTCCTTGTTTGCCAGTTGCATTTAAAATTTGCTCAATCCAATCAGATTCACTGTAATTTATTGCTACTTCCGCACCTAGCTTCCTAATAGTTTGAAGTTTCTCTGACGTTGAAGCTGTGCCGATAACCTTGGCGCCGCGTATTAAAGCAAGTTGAACAAGAAAAACTCCAACACCACCTGCTGCTGCTTGAATCAAAACAGTTTGATTAGGTTTCAAATCTTGCAACAGCGCTAAAGCCGTCCAACCTTGCACAACCAAAGCCAAAGCTTTTCCAGCTTCCAAATTTTCGGGTATCGTAAAAACTTGTTGACTAAATGCAACAGCGTACTCAGCGTAACCCCCAGTCTGTAGAATCGCAATAACTCGCTGTCCGACGAAGAAATCTTTGACGTTCGTGCCAAGTTCTTCAATCGTTCCAACAACTTCAACTCCCGGCACAAAGGGGGTTTCAGGTTTGATGATATAAACGCCTTTTCGCAACATTACGTCAGCATAATTTACACCAACCGCCTCAACTTTGATTAAAACTTCATCAGCGTTTGGTTGGGGCGTGGCGATTTCTTCATAACTAAGAACATCAACACTACCGTAATCTCTTATTAAAATAGCTTTCATTTTGCTTTCCTGACTCTGCTGATTACAATTGGATGTTTTCAATATAGAGACTAATAAGTCAAAGTGTAAGTAGGCACCAATTGGTAACCTACAACTACAAAGAGGAGGCACGCATGACTAAAGCAAGCACAACTAGCTCAAAATCTACAGCGCAGCAGGTTTTTGAGCGTGATTATCCAGTGCGGCGCCTACTTGTACTTATATCAGACGCTTGGACACCGATTATTTTCCATTGCCTTTCGGATGGGAAAAAGCGTTTTAGTGAACTTCAGCGTCAACTACCGGATATCTCAAAAAAAATGTTAACTCAGGTTTTACGCCGTTTAGAACGTGATGGTTTGGTAAACCGTACAGTTTATGCCGTCGTTCCCCCTAAAACAGAATACAGTCTTACAAAATATGGTCAAAAACTTCATGAGCCAATAACTATGCTTTGTCAATGGGCACGTTCAAATGAAGCAGTAATAAACGCTATTTACGATGCAAAAGAGAGGTAGGGGTTAGGTCGAGGGAGAGAAAATACTTACCCTCGGCAAGTTATTGACTATTTAGTAAAAAACAATTATTATCTTTGAACAAATTGCTCTTGAAACGCGCGACCAATTAGAAATAGCAGATGCTTTGTATCGCTTCGTTGCAGGAATTGACTTTAACAACGAAGAGTTTTTTGTCGAGCGCATTGGCGCCGGATTCAATTGTGGATATGACACCTGGTAACAAGCTTTGGGGACTTTCCTTCTGTGTTTTTCAAGGCCGTGATATTGTAATCTAAGCGTTAAAAACGAGCGTATGTTTGTTGGATACAACACACGCTGTTACCAATTTACGAACGGAAATCAGCCAAGACACGAGCTTTGCTTTATGCGATTGTGGAAGCTCAACATCTTCCTCCAAATAACCATAGCCGACATTGTTTAATGAAAAACCAGTATGAGGCTACTCTTATACGCAGCGGTGAGCGCTGGGTCATTAAACACCTACTGGTCAATGGTGTTTGGTTCACAGGTGAGCCAAGCGTTCTAATGAGGCAGTAGATTGCTGCCCAATCCGTATATTAGCGCTAAACTCGATAACGAGTAGCTTATCCAAATCAACAAATTACCAATACTCAAAATCTTACCTGCCCACAAAGTTGATAAAAGCGGTTTAGCCAAAGCAGTTACATTTTCACCAGCTTAAAAAGAGGTAAGCAAAACTAAATAATCTAACTAATGGCAGATGTTAAGTATTGCTTTTTACTCATCGTAAGAGTGGACTGTTATCTGACTTAAGTCTGTAGTTAGAAGATTATTGAACCTTCGGCTTATATTGTTGTGTTAAGCGTCATTGCAACATAAACTACAAATGCGTATAAAAGAAACATTTTTTTTTATAGATTCCTAACTTCTTTAAGAAGTCGGGAATTTAGGATAAAAAATACAGGTGTAATATGAATCATGATGACAAACTTGATGCTGAGTCACTGCGTTTAGCTGAAGAAGTACGACGAGAAAAAAATTGGAAGCGCTGGGGACCATATTTAGCTGAAAGACAGTGGGGAACGGTGCGCGAGGACTACTCCTCAGATGGGTCATCTTGGGATTATTTTCCTCACGACCACGCGCGCAGTCGTGCTTACCGTTGGGGTGAAGATGGAATTTTGGGGATTTGCGACCGCGAAGGTCGTTTGTGTTTTGCGCTTGCGATGTGGAACGGAGTTGACGCAATTCTCAAGGAGCGAATTTTCGGGTTGACAGGAAGTGACGCAAACCACGGAGAAGATGTAAAAGAATATTACTTTTACACTGAATCAACTCCTACTCATTCTTATATGAAGGGTTTGTATAAGTATCCGATAACTGAGTTTCCATATACACAGTTGATTGAGGAAAACCGCAATCGTAGTAAGGAAGAATCAGAATTTGAATTAGTAGATACTGGTGTATTTGAAGACAATCGCTACTTTGATGTTTTTACCGAATATGCAAAAGCATCCCCTAACGACATCTTAATTAAAATTACTATTGCGAATCGCAGTTCAGAAGCTGCTACACTTCATATTCTGCCTACAATTTGGTTTCAAAATACTTGGTCTTGGGGTCGCAATGGTGAAAGTTATTGGGCGAAACCACAAATAAAATACGAGAAAGATGGGGAGTTACATCTGTGGCATGAAAGTTTAGGTGATTTCCGGTTTATAGTAGAACCATTAGCTTCTGGAGATACACCAAAGTTTTTGTTCACCGATAACGAAACAAACTTAGCCAAACTATATGGCGCCGAAAATCCAAATCCTTACGTCAAAGATGCCTTTCATGAGTATGTAATTAACGGTGTTGAAGAAACTGTTAATCCTGAAATGGTCGGTACTAAAGCTGCTGCTTATTATTGTATCGAGGCAAGAGCAGGAGAAGAGGTAACGATACGACTACGACTATTTTCATCAGAAGAGGCGCATTCCAATCCATTTGACCAAGACTTTGATAAAATATTCCAACGGCGCCAAAACGAAAACGAGGAATATTACGCTCAAATTATTCCTTCATATCTTTCTCCTCACGAAAAGCTTGTTGTACGACAAGCTTATGCAGGATTATTATGGAACAAACAGTTTTATCATTATGGTGTGAAAGATTGGTTGGATGGCGACCCTAGTCAACCACCTGCACCAAGCTCTGATAACCGTCGTAATACTGAGTGGAAGCATCTTTATAACCGCGATGTAATTTCCATGCCCGATAAATGGGAGTATCCTTGGTATGCTACTTGGGATTTAGGTTTTCATCTCGTTGCTTTTGCTAATCTTGACCCAGACTTTGCTAAACAACAGTGCATCTTATTCTTACGCGAATGGTATATGCACCCAAACGGCGCCTTACCTGCTTACGAATTTGACTTTTCTGATACAAATCCACCAGTTTTACCTTGGGCATGTTGGCGTATCTATAAGATTACAGCTAAAAAAGGAGCGCGCGATAAAGTTTTTCTTGCCCGTGTATTCCAAAAACTTTTGCTGCATTTTACTTGGTGGGTAAACCGTAAAGACGTTGAGGGAAAAAATATTTTCTCCGGTGGCTTTTTGGGAATGGATAATATTGGTGTATTTGACCGTTCCAAACCTTTGCCCACAGGTGGACATCTCCACCAAGCTGACGGCACTGCTTGGATGGGATTTTTCTGCGTCACAATGTTAGCGATGGCTTTGGAACTAGCAGCGGATGACCCTGCTTATGAAGACGTTGCTTCAAAGTTTTTCGAGCATTTTATGTCAATTGCCGATGCAATGAACAAAGTTGGAGAAACAGGACTTTGGGATGAGTCTGATGGTTTTTATTATGATTGGCTTGAAGTTGATGGCAAGTCAATTCCTTTAAAAGTCCGCTCGCTTGTTGGACTTGTGCTGTTAATTGCTGTAGAAGTTTTAGATTTTCAGGTAATAGAGCGCTTGCCAGGATTTAAAAAACGAATGCACTGGTTCTTGGAAAATCGCCAAGATATAACGCAGTACATTTCCTGTATGAAAAAGGCACAAGAAACAAATCATTTATTAATAGCAATTCCTACACAGTCACGTTTGCAACGGGTGCTGCAAAGTCTTCTTGATGAAACTGAATTTCTCTCGGATTTTGGTATCCGCTCGCTTTCACGCTTTCACTTAGAAAATCCTTATGTTTTTCGGGTTGGTGATGAGGAATACCGTGTTGAATACCTTCCTGGGGAGTCTAATAGTAGTTTGTTCGGTGGAAATTCTAACTGGCGGGGACCGATTTGGTTTCCACTAAACTACTTACTTATAGAAGCTTTGGAACGTTACCACTACTTCTACGGTGATAATTTACAAGTTGAGTGTCCAACAGGTTCAGGGCAAAATATGAATTTGGGACAGGTCGCTCTGGAACTTAAAAAACGTTTAGCACGTATTTTTCTACCAGATGAAAAACAATACTGCCCTTGGCAAGGTAAGAACCCATACTTCTGCTCTGACCCTCACTGGCGCCACTTAGTTCTGTTTCATGAGTACTTTTGCGGTGATACTGGTACAGGTTTAGGTGCCAGTCACCAAACTGGATGGACAGCGCTAATTGCAAGGTTGTTAGAGGATACTGGTAAGAAAATTTCAACGTCGGCTTCTAGTTAAAAATAAAACTTAAAGAACCGGGTTTGCTACGGAACACCTGTGTGAAGCGCGTTTGTTTTGATTTCTAATTTTTCTAGCACGCGCAGTTTCAACTAAAGCTTCAAAAATACGCAACTGCTGTGGGTTATCAATTGCAAGTTCCGGATGCCATTGCACTCCAATAACCCAAGGGTGATATTCACATTCTATAGCTTCAACTACACCATCAATAGCGCGAGCGGCAAGGCGCCATCCAGTAGGTAAAGTACGTATTGATTGGTGGTGCATTGAGACAACTTCCACAGTTGTTGCTTCCATAATTGAGGCAAGATGACTTTGAGGGTTAATAGCAACTTGGTGTTTAACGCTCTCTTCTGAATCTCCTGTATGCGCGACCAATTCACCAAACTCCGAAGGAATATGAGTCACAAGACTGGCGCCACTTGCTACTGCCATGACAGCAAGTCCTCGGCAAATACCCAGAATGGGGATATCACTACTCAAAGCTTGATTAAAAAGTTGTAATTCAAAAGCATCGCGCGCGCGGTCAACAGAAGAAATAGCTGGATGATACTCGCCATTATAAGTTGCTGGATCTAAGTCGCCACCACCAGAAAAAATTAAACCATCCACAACTTCTAAAATTGCAGCACTTTCTTCTGGTTGACCAGGGGGTAATAAGATAGGCAAACCGCCACAACGACGTATTGCTTGTACAAATGTATTCTTTACGTGATACTGACCATCTTCATTTTGATTAAATGTAGTAATACCGATAGTAGGTTTTGTCGATTTGTTCATAGAGTTAACTCTTAAGCAAGCTACATACAGCTTGACAAACAAAAATGACAACAATATGTCAAACTTATGCACACGCACATTTGTATATGTCTTTGCTTTTTCTCAATGAATATACTGAGGACTAGAATGTGACGCAAAGTTATTATTACTGATGTCTAAATATAAAAATAATTCATCTTGTTTCCTTAAAAAAGCTAAATCTTTAAAAATAATAAAGATTTTTTCCAATCAACCATTTTTTGTAGGCAATTATAAAATAAATCTAAAAACACAATTTAAACAACTATGTGTATAATATTATACTTTAAACTCTGAGATTAGAAAAAGGGGTTCATCATGGCACAAGTGACTTTGAGAAAGATTACGAATCTTAAAAAAGCCGGAACAATTGCTTCTCGCTATCCAAAATCAATTGTCAAAGCTTCGTATGGCATCATGATTATGGTTTTCATTTCACTTGCGGGTTTGGGAATTGCACAGTTATATGAGCAGGAATTAGAAGAAAAGCAACAAGACATAAATGTGAAAGCAGTTGATGTTGATGCATTGCTTAAAACTACCTTAAACAATGTGATAGTAGTGCGTTCTCAAGCCGAATATTTAGGAAATCAACGTCAGACCAAGATGAGTTTGTCACTTGCACCGCTTTTGCCTACAATTTATAAGCAGTTGCCAACAAAGGCAAGAATTCATTACACTTCGATAGCTGGTACGCTTGGTGTAACTTATCCAGCTATATCACCAATGACTCGTAAAGAAAATCTAGAAACGTTTCAAAAAGCGATTCATCAAGAATTTATGACATCTGGAATAAAAAATAACCCTAGCCGTAAAGCTTATTTTACTAATCCTTATCAAGATATTTTGGGAAAGAGACTAATAGTCACAGCTATTAGTCCTGTTTATCAAGGAAATAACCATCTTGGAAATATTGGCATAGATTTTCCATTAGAAAGCTTAAATCGTTTTGTTCAAAAGCTTGGCGGTAGAAGTGCTATGATTTTGACAAGCGAAGGAAAAGTATTGAGTCATCCTAACTTGCAACCTCGCTATTTTAAGTCTGCTAAGTATTTCATTCCAGATTTTAGCGTTCGAGCAAAGTTACTCAAATTATTAAAAACTGGAAATAAGGGTCAAATTACTATCAATGGATATTTAATAACATATCAAAAATTAAACAATGCACCTTGGATGATTGTTAACATTGCACACAGAAAAGCTTTAGTTAAAGATATTATTAAAAAACAGTTACCAATAATTTTAGGAGTCATACTTGGTATGACGATCGTTTTATTAATAAGTCTAAGAATTATAAATCAAGTATTTACACAATGTCAAAAAGCGCGTATGGTAGCAGAACTTGCAAACCAAAAGTTACAAAAAGCATTAACAGAACTAGAACGGATTGCATCAACTGATACATTGACAGGCGCCTGGAACCGTCTTTATTTTGAGGAGATAGTGTCAGCTGAAATAAATCGGCTTTCACGCCACAATCAATTATTATCACTTTTAATATTAGACATCGACCATTTCAAGAGCATCAATGACAACTATGGGCATCCAATTGGTGATTGTGTACTAGCAGGGTTAGCTCATTTGTTAAAGGACAATATTCGTACATCGGATGTTTTGACTCGTTGGGGAGGTGAGGAATTTGTAATTCTTACTCCCTCAACTTCTATGGCAGAAGCTTACGAATTGGCAGAAAGACTACGTTTGGTTATTGCGAAACACAATTTTCCAGAAGTTAGAAACATTACAGCCAGTTTTGGCATTGCCCAGTTTGAAACTGCTGAAACTTTACACAATTGTTTTAAACGGGCTGATGATGCATTATATCACGCAAAAAACAGCGGCAGAAATACTGTGGTTGCGGCGCCTTCCATATCTGGCGTATATCAATTAAAGCAGCTTGCACGTTGAATTTCTACTATTTAATCTAAAAAATATAGTTCATAAATGTATTTAAATTGACTATTTTACTAGTGGCGCCTCTAATAAATAAATTCTATAAGCTATATATAGTAAGCTTTGTGGAGTGTGAGCTTGTAGAAGTCGATTATTATCGGTGCCTGGGTATAATTGGATTTAGGCTAAAAAATATCTTTGAAAAGCTTTAACATTAAAAAAGCTTGGCGCCTGTTAGCTTTTATTACCTATTATCAAGCTCGGAGTAATCCCAGGAGTGCATTTGGCGGAAAGGTAAGCCCATTTTTTGGAAAACATACTTCTCTTTAATACCAGAAGCAATCAAGTCAGGTTTCTTAGCCTTAACAAACTCCTCGAACTCATAGGCAGTTACGTCATCATAGATGATGGTCGCATTGTCGATGTAGTGAGTAGTACGTTTGTAGTCATCGTTGTGTGCAAACTCGTAACCAGTACCAACTACCTTGATACCGACATCTTCAAATGCAGGAACAACGTGACGAGGACGTAGACCACCAACATAAAGCATTACGGTGTTGCCTTCGAGACGAGGACGGTACTTCTTAAGAACCGCTTCCATGACAGGTTGATACTTAGCGATAACTTTTTCAGCATTAGCTTGAATTTTGTCATCGAACTTAGCAGCAATTTCACGAAGCGATGCAGCAATTTTGGTAGGACCAAAGAAGTTAAATTCCATCCAAGGCAAGCCATAGGTTTCTTCCAAACTACGGCAGATGTAGTTCATCGAGCGGTAGCAGTGGATTAAAACTAACTTAGCAGCAGGTCCTTGGATAAGTTCATTAATCGTACCATCCCCAGACCACTGGGCCACAACTCTTAATCCCATTTCTTCGAGTAACATCCGGCTGGCCCAAGCGTCACCGCCGATGTTATAATCTCCGATTAATGCAACGTCGTAAGGACCTGGTTCAAAGTCGAGTGTGTTTTCTTTCTTAGCTTTGTCGAAGTGAGGGAATACCCAGTCACGGATAGCGTCGTTAGCAATGTGGTGTCCTAAAGATTGCGAAACTCCACGGAAACCTTCGCAACGTAAAGGAATTACAGGTTTGCCAATTTCTTTCGAGGTTTTCTTAGCTACAGCTTCGATGTCATCCCCGATAAGACCGATAGGACATTCAGATTGAATCGAAATACCTTTGTTGAGGGGGAAGAGTTCTTCGATTTCGTGAATGATTTTGGTGAGTTTTTTGTCACCACCAAATACGATGTCACGTTCTTGGAAGTCGGAGGTAAAGTGCATGGTACCGAAAGCATCGACACCTGTTTTACCAACATAGTAGTTACGACGACCAGACCATGACCAGTAACCGCAACCTACAGGACCATGACTGATGTGAATCATGTCTTTGATTGGTCCCCATACCACCCCTTTAGAACCTGCGTAAGCACATCCACGAGCGGTCATTACACCAGGAACCGACTTAATGTTAGACTTAACGCCGCAATCAGACTTGCCTTCTTCGTGTACGTTGAGGTGTTTAGCGCGTTTTTTCTTAGATTTCTCAGGGTAAGCTTCGAGAACTTCCTCGATAAGCTTCTGCTGTTCTTCTACCAAATTCTTGTCAGGAGGTGTCATATTTAGCCTCGGTTATTTGTAATTGTTAGATGTGGAGAATAAGTGCGTTTTTGGAGAGGGGGGAAAAGGGGAAGGAGAAAGGGGGAGAACTTATCTTCCTTTTCTTCCTTATTTCCTTTTCTCCTTTTTTAGATTGTCAGTTATTTGGTAGCTTCAGCAGGCTTACCGATAATTTCTGCGTGCTTGCTGTCGTCATCCAAAATACCGTATTCAATCAACAACGCTTCGAGGTCGTCCATTTCCATAGGTGTTGGAATGGTAAGTTTTTCGTTGTTAATAATCTTTGTAGCTAATGCGCGGTATTCTTGAGACTGGTTGCTGTCTGGTGCGTACTCGTTAACGGTCATACGACGCAATTCAGCGTGTTGAACGATGTTGTCGCGAGGTACGAAGTGAATCATTTGGGTGTTGAGACGTTCAGCCAAGTTTTCGATTAATTCAGCTTCACGGTCAACTTTACGGCTGTTACAAATCAAACCACCTAAACGTACACCACCGGAGTGAGCATATTTCAAAATACCACGAGCAATGTTGTTAGCAGCATACATCGCCATCATTTCACCAGAGGTAACGATGTAGATTTCTTGCGCTTTCCCTTCACGAATAGGCATAGCGAAACCGCCACATACAACGTCACCTAATACGTCGTAAGATACGAAATCTAAGTCTTGGTAGGCGCCGTTTTCTTCAAGGAAGTTAATAGCGGTGATAATACCACGACCTGCACAACCTACACCTGGCTCTGGACCACCAGACTCTACGCACTTAACACCACGGAAACCAGGGAGCATTACTTCTTCGAGTTCGAGGTCTTCTACGGCGCCGCGTTCAGCAGCCAAGTGCAATACGGTGGTTTGTGCCTTAGAGTGCAACATTAAACGAGTCGAATCAGCTTTAGGGTCGCAACCTACAATCATAATTCGTTGACCCATTTCAGCCATTGCAGCCAGGGTATTTTGTGAGGTTGTAGACTTACCGATACCGCCTTTACCGTAGAAGGCTATCTGTCTAATTCTATCTTCTGACATGATGAGTTAATCTCCTGCAATTGGTTGATTAGATGGGTCTTTGAGGTTTACGGGACGCATCTGTAGGTAATGGTGCGAACCGGACGATGAACGTTGCCTTTTAGGTACGGTGGCGGACGTTCAACCGCTTTTCGAGAACTTGAGTAGGACATGATATTACGAACGTGGAGTATTATTGTTTTTAATTTCTTGTTGGCGAACCGACTGATTCAACAACTATATTGGGACTAATTCTTTCGCGTAACCGCGCTTCGATGGCTATTTTTAGGGTTGCTGTGCTGCTGGAACATGAACCACAGGCGCCTTGAAGTAATACTTTAATGATATCGCCATCTACATCGTAGAGTTCAACATCTCCGCCATCTGCGATGAGAACGGGGCGAACTTCTTCATCTAAAACTTTTTGAATAAGTGCTATTTTTTGTACGTTAGTCAGTGCGCTCGGCGCCGATTGAATAACGGGAATCACTGAGCTAGTAGTAATATTTACTGCTGTCGCTGTGGAAGCTTTCTCTCTAACTTCTTGAATTATATCATCGATGTTTGCCAGACAGGAACCGCATCCGCCACCAGCTTTGACATAATTTGTTACATCCTCAGCACTGGTTAAATTGTTTTCTAATATGACACGGCGAATCTTGTTCTCGGTTATACCGAAGCAAGTACAAATTAAGGCGCCTTCGTCATCATCTTCATGAACATCGCGCTCGATGCCACGATAATTATAAATGGCTGCTTCGAGTGCTTCTTGTCCCATAACTGAGCAGTGCATCTTAGCTTCGGGTAAACCACCCAAGTAATCAGCAATTTGCTTGTTTGTTATTTTTAAAGCATTATCTAAAGTTAAACCTTTTACTAGTTCTACCAATGCTTCTGATGAAGCTATTGCACTGGTACAACCAAATGTTTGAAATCGTGCATCAAGAATTTTATCGTCTTCTACGTCTATTTTAAGGTGTAATCTTAAGGCATCGCCACAAGCAATACTACCTACTTCACCTGTTGAAATTTTAATCCCTGCTTCGCCTTGGTCTTCTAATACGCCTTGATTTTTCGGATTATAGAACAAATCTAGTACTTTATCGGTGTATTCCCACATAGTTTTAAGAGAGTGATGAGTTGGGAGTGATGAGTGATAAGCTTTGAGCCAGTGCGTGACGCTATTAGATGGTTGCTTCGTTTTTAGGTTATTAATAGCGTCACGCACCCTACTTGATTGCTAAGGTTTTTTCGTGTTCTTGTAACCAAGCTGCTTTGTCGTCTGTGAATGGAGACAGTGCGCGTAAGCGTTCGATAATAGCGGGTAATACTGCAATAACTGCGTGTATTTCATCTTCTGTAGTGTAACGACACAAGCTAAAGCGAATTGAGCCGTGTAAAATTGTGTAGGGTAAACCCATTGAGCGCAGTACGTGGGAAGGTTCGAGTGAACCAGAACTACAAGCTGAACCAGAGGATGCACAAATACCGTATTGGTTCAAACCGAATAAAATTGCTTCGCCTTCGATATATTTGAAACCAATGTTAGTTGTGTTGGGTAAACGTTCAGAACCTCCACCGTTAACTTCGCAGTCAGGAATTTTAGAAAGTATTGCTTGCTCTAATTTATCGCGCAATATTCTTTCACGCTTGGTTGCTTCTTCGAGGTGCATTAATTCCAACTCAGCAGATTTTCCTAATGCGATAATTCCTGGTACATTTGGTGTTCCTGAACGGCGCCCGCGTTCTTGTCCTCCACCTATTAGCATTGGACGGAAGCGTGTACCGCGTCTTACATACAGCGCACCAACTCCTTTAGGAGCATGAATTTTGTGACCTGACATTGTAAGCATGTCAATGGTGCTGGTTTTCATGTCGAGCGGTATTTTACCAACTGCTTGCACTGCATCAACATGAAATAAGGCGCCGCATTCTTTGACTCGTAACCCAATTTGCTCGATGGGGAAAATAACACCTGTTTCATTGTTTGCGTACATTATCGATACAAGAGCAGTGTTACCTGTTAACGAAGCTTCAAGTTCGTTGAAATCTAACTGTCCTTGACCATTAACCGATAAATAAGTAACTGTATAACCTTGGTTTTCTAACTGCTTACATAAAGCTAAAACTGCTGGGTGTTCTACCTGAGTTGTTACTATATGACGCTTATCGGGTTGAGCCAAGAGTGCTGCCTTGATTGCCGCATTATCTCCTTCAGTACCACCACTTGTAAAAATAATTTCTGATTCGTTGGCGCCGAGCAAGGCAGCCATTTGTTCACGTGCTTTATTAACTGCTTTTCCAACTTGCCCACCGAAGCTATGCATCGAGGAAGGGTTGCCGTAATAGTCAGTAAAGTAGGGCAACATCGCTTCAACAACTTCAGGGTCTACTTTTGTAGTAGCATTGTTATCTAAGTAAATACATTCTTTTTTCATCGCTTTCAATTATTAATAGTGAATGGGTAATAGCTGTTGGACATAGTTGGTAGTTGATAGTTAATAGCTTTATAGAGCCGCCACTAGCTATTAACTATTAGCTACGAACTATTCGTTACAAACCATTTATGCTGCTTGCGAAGAACGTTTCTTTTCTAATTGCTCTGAGAATTTTTGGGAGTAAGATGCAAACCAGGTTTCCCAATAGTCTTGATTTTTGTTGGTCAATTTATCCATGCACTTTTTATAAGTGTCAAACCAACATTCCCAGTAATTAGTAGCTTGCTTAACACAACCATCGCAGGTAGGACATCCCGCTACACATTGAGGAACTGTGTAAAGAGTATCAACACAACCGTTGCAAAGATTAGGGTCTATTGTCCGCTGACCATCTATTATTGAAATGGCGCTTGTAGGACAAACGGGGAGACACAAGTCGCAGGAAATACACTTAGAAGTAATCTTGTAAGACATTTTAGATGCTCCTCCTAATTTTAATTAGTTAGGAGTTAGGAGTATTGAGTTAGGAGTTGTAAATTAATGATCTAGAAGTCGATAACTTATAACTCATAACTCATCACTCTTAACTTTCTTGGGTAAATTCTTGATGAAATTCTAAAGCAACCTTCTCAATCACATCGTATGATTCAACAACTTGAATACCAGCGTTATGTAGTTTTTCTTTAGGTGATTCGCCAATTTTGGAAACTAATACAGCTTTGCAATCAGAAATTGCTTCGATAATATTGTCCATAGTTGCTTTTTCACCGTATCCACCTTGACAGAAGTGGTCTACTTTGCGATGACCTACATACTTAACTTCGCTGCCATCAACTTCGTAAACTTGGAATTCTTTCGCATGACCAAAATGTTGATTAACTAAACCGCCACCTTTTGTAGCAACTGCAACAAGAACTTTTGTTTTTTCCTTAACGGCGCCAGCATTCGATGCTTTATCGAGAGTAATTTGTTCTTTAGCTGCTTTAAGTTCGGCTCTAAATTTCTCAATGCCTTCTTGCACTTGTTGACGATTTACTAGGTCGTATTCAGGCGCCTCTTCCATGAATTTATCCTTAGTAAATTCTTGACTGCGATCTTCGCCCAATAATCCTACCGCATCTGCACGACATTGACGACAGTGGCGCATCATTTTCATGTTACCAGAGCAATTGTCCTGTACTGTCTTCAACTCAGTACTAGTTGGACCACGCTGTCCGGTTAAACCGAAGTGAGTTCCATGTTCAGGTGCAGAAATCAAAGGCATAATATTATGCAAAAATGCACCATTTTGACGAATCATCTTATTAACTTCAACAAGATGTTGGTCGTTAATACCCGGAATCATTACCGAGTTCACTTTACAAAGAATATCTGCTTCTTTAAGTGCTTGTAAACCTTCTAACTGTTTCTCTAAAAGGATTTTAGCACCTTCAACACCTTTATAACGCTTACGTTTGTAGTGAACCCAAGAATAAATTTGGGCGCCAATTTCAGGGTCTACAGTATTAAGGGTGATTGTAACGTGGTCAATATTTAATTGTTTGATTCTATCAATATATTCAGTAAGCATCAAACCATTAGTTGATAAACAAAGCTTAATATCAGGCGCCTTGTCAGCTATCAACTCAAAGGTGCGAAAAGTCTTCTCTGGGTTTGCTAATGGGTCACCAGGCCCAGCAATTCCCAATACAGTCATTTGTGGAATTTTGCTTGCAACTACCAGTACTTTATGTGCTGCTTCTTCAGGGGTTAGTAATTCACTAACTACACCAGGACGGCTTTCGTTAGCACAGTCATATTTTCTGTTACAGTAATTGCATTGTATATTGCAGGCAGGCGCTACAGCAACGTGCATCCGAGCATAATGGTGATGCGCTTCTTCGCTGTAGCAAGGATGCTTGGCAATGCGCTCCTTAATGCTTTCTTCCATTTCAACAGAAGCGCTGTTACCTGTGCATCCACAACCGCTCTTATTTGATGTGGTTGTTTTAACTTCCGCTAACCCAGTAGATTGTAGTGTCATTATATAAGGTAATGTTGGGTACATAGGTCGGCGCCTTCAGGGAGATGAAACAAAATAAAAGAAGTCGCGTCTGAAGCTCACATTATCCTGTTGAAGCTAGCACCCAAAGGTGGGTAAGTTTCTTCTTCAGGTTGTAAACCCTTGTAATGGGCGTCGGTGTGTGTCAACGCGCGTTAATGCGGGTGAATTATAGTTATGTTGTGTTCAGCCGCGACTTCCAGTCCACAGGGGCATGGTGCTATCTCATCCCTCCACTCACTTGGGGCGCCTGCCACTTAACCAAATCTATTTATTAAGTTCGATTGCTTGGTGGCGCTCTTTGTGATTGGCGATATAAGTTTTATATCAGCCACCTTTAATGAGGGGGAATATGCCTTCTGGATAAGAGTTATTGGATTTATTAAGTTTTGTACTCAAATCTCAAAACTTATATACATCAATGCTTAAGAGATTTTAAAATTTTTTTTTCGGGAAGAGGTACTAGTATTTCCGGGTGAAGCCACGAGTATTTATGGTATGTGGGATATGTATTGTTGTACTCACCTGTAAGCCTTACGCCGTAAGGATATGAAGCCTATTTTTAAGTTTCGTAAACTGAGTGTATTGTACTCATTAGGAGTCTATATACTAAGGATGCAACCGCCTAAAGTTAGAGTTTCAAGCTGTAAAGAGTCGCTCTACACTTTCATAATCATTCAGTTATGTAACCAACATATCATTTATTTTCTGCAAAAAAATATAGTTTATATTTTCTTAATATTTTAATTTTTAATGTGTAGTTATATTGCGATTGCATGTCACAGTAAGGATTTCGCCCAGAAATACCAATCAGATAATTGATAAGAGTTGTTGACAAGATAAATTTTTGTTTGCGTTTAACTGAAGTAACAGCATGGCTTACATTGATTTTCTTATCAAATAACCCTAAGAGTGGAATGGGCATCCTTGCTCGTTCCAAGCATGAGGCAGGGCAAGAGACAGCCCACCTCACAAGAAAAGTTAGGCATTAAATTCAAAAATTATATTCACGAACAGTTTAGATTTGCCCAAACGCTAACTTAACAGGTAATAGCGTCACTATCTCATCTTATGGATTTAAATGTACTATTCTTGCTTTTAGGGTTAATACTCGGATATTTGCTTTCTGGTTCTAAAGGCAGCCTAATTCAACTTAATGTGTATGTAAATTTGAACTTCAGTGACAACTTTAGTAACAACGGTAATAATAGCGGCAATAACAGCGAGAACTTTAGTAATAACGGCAACAATAACGGGAACGACAACTTAAGCAACAACAAAGGTAACAAAGATAACTTAATGAATTACAATGACGACAATAATGATAACTATTAACGTTTATAAGGTTGTGCTGGGGAAAGGCGCCTTCTTAACTAAGCCTTTATTCAAAAGGAGTATAAAGAAATTGTAAAAAAATTGCTAAACTTAGCCATTGTTATTGTCAAACTCGTCTAAACAAAGCAAGTTCTAAAGTAGGGACTTTAAAAGGGCTAGGGGTGAAAGCATATGAAGGTATTGGTGTTAAGTTGGGAGTTTCCACCGCGCATAGTTGGGGGTATTGCGCGTCATGTTGGTGAACTTTACCCGGAGTTGGTAAAGTTAGGGCATGAAGTATACTTAATGACTCCTGAGTTTGGCAATGCTCCCTTGTACGAAATTGTAGAGGGTATTCAAGTTCATCGTGTACCTGTGGCGCCTGGGAATGACTTTTTCCACTGGGTGGTTAATATGAACCAGAGCATGGGACTACATGGCGGTAAACTGATAGCAGAAGAAGGTAAGTTTGATTTAATCCATGCTCATGACTGGCTGGTTGGAGATGCAGCTATTGCACTCAAGCACAGTTTCAAAGTACCCCTCGTTGTCACTATTCACGCTACTGAGTGTGGACGCCATAATGGCATTCACACAGATATCCAGCATTATATTAACGGTAAAGAGGAACTATTAGCTTTCAACGCATGGCGAATAATTGTTTGCAGCGACTACATGCGACGTGAAGTTGAGCGCGCGCTACATAGCCCGTGGGATAAAATAGATGTAATTTACAACGGTATACGTCGAGAGAAAAAAATTCATCATCAAGACTTTCACGCACAAGACTTTCGTCGTTTCTTTGCCGAGGATGAAGAAAAAATTGTTTACTACGTTGGTCGCATGACCTATGAAAAGGGTGTATCTGTATTACTAAATGCGGCGCCTAAAGTTCTCGCAGAAATGGGTGGGAACGTCAAATTTGTAATTATTGGTGGTGGAAATACAGATAATCTCAAAAAACAAGCTTGGGATTTAGGTATTTGGCATAAATGCTATTTCACAGGATTTATGTCAGATGATTACTTAGATAAATTTCAAACAGTCGCCGACTGTGCCGTATTTCCTAGTTTATATGAACCCTTTGGTATTGTTGCATTAGAGAGCTTTGCCTCGCGCGTTCCAGTTGTAGTATCAGATACAGGTGGATTACCAGAAGTGGTTCAACACACAAAAACAGGTATTGTCACTTACACAAATATTCCAGATTCTTTGGCTTGGGGTATTTTAGAAGTCTTAAAAAATCCAGGCTATCGACAATGGTTAATAGATAACGCCTACGAAGATTTAGACCGTCGCTTTAATTGGGCTAAACTTGCACTTTCTACCGAAGACATTTACACAAGGGTAGTCAAAGAAAGACAGCAAATCAATTGGTGAGGCGCGGAGGTAGGGTGCGTGACGCCATAACAATCACAAAGTAAAACTAATGAACTAGTAGCGTCACGCACCTTACGAGTTAGGAGGCGCGGAGTTGAAATTCATAACTCATAACTCATAACTCATAACTCATAACTTATAACTATTTAAAAGCTTCAAGTTGCTCTAGACGCAGCCAAATGTTTGGTGTAGGGACTTTCCCAAACTTAACAAAAGCATAATCACCTTTGATATCAACGATTTCACCTTCACTATCAAACAGATAGGAAGGGAAACGAATATCGCTAGCTTGTGCCTCAAGGCTGTTTTCAAGCTTATCGCGAACAACGCGAACCATATCTCCTCTTTTGACTGCCATGATAGTTCCTATAAGCGCGTACAGTATTCCATTAAGGATTGTAACTTGCACCAAGCCTTTGAGGTTATAAAGATAATTTAGTCTTACCACACAGACACGTAGAAACGTGATTTTCCTCGCGTCTGTACACAGAGGAGTACCATCCAGAATTTTTTAGGCGCCGATTTTAAAATTAATGCTTACGTAAATATTATTACTATTTTTTTGAAAATTTAAGTATTATTCTCCTCCGGAGACACTCCGTGAACGCAAAAAAGGCGCTATTTTACAGGATGAATCTCTGTGATTAGTATGATTTTGATACATTTAGGGCACAGTGTACCGTTTTAAGAGCAGCTATGGTGCCGAATGCCTGTGCTACAAGAACGATTCGTTACTTTTGGCATTCGGCACAAAAATGGCTGGAGCGTCCTGCTAAACGAGTTCGTTGGATAGGAGTAGCGCATACTTTACATGGTTGTGCTGCACGATTATAAACCCATGCTTCACCACCGTAGTTTCCGTTAACACCCGCTACATTTAAGAAATTACTAAAAGTTGTACCACCAGCTTCGATACTTCTTGTCAGAACCTGAATAATAGCTGGGTGCAATTTCTCGATTTGTGCGAGTTTTAAATCAGTACACAGTGTTTCTGGACGAATGCCACTCAAAAATAATGCTTCATCGGCGTAAATATTTCCTAATCCTGCGATTACCGATTGGTCAAGTAATGCAGTTTTTATCGGGCGCCGACTATTTTTGAGTTTATCAGTCAAATACGCCACTGTAAATTCAGGTGAGAAAGGGTCAGCAGCAAGCTTTGCCAAACCAGTAATGACTTTTTCAACTTCAACTTCAGGCTCTACCCACCACATAGTACCAAAAGTACGCTGGTCAACAAAGCGTAATTCATAGTCGTTTTCAAAAAATATCCGCACCCGTGTGTGTTTGTGCAACGCAGTATCGCGATTTAACCATAATAATTGACCCGTCATTCGTAAATGCACCCCCAGGTATGAGGGGGAAGATACAGGAGATAAGCTAGCTAGAAGATATTTCCCGTAACGGCGCCATGTTGTAATATTCGTTTTGCTTATACCTTCGATAAATTTTTCAACTGAATCAGGGTGAACGACGGTGCGATGTAATAGTACATCTCCACCAATAATTTTTTGATTTAAGGTCAATTGATTTAAACCGCGTCGGACTGTCTCAACTTCTGGTAATTCTGGCATTGTTATGGGGAAGGAATAAACGAGTATTAAATTTAATCTAGTAAAAAAATTAATGGGGAGACTTGAAGACGGGAAAAGCCGAGGGAACTCTTCTACATCATCTTTGTCTCCCCATTCAGGGCGCGTAAATTATCTCACAATCGTACTTGAGTTATTTTGACGCTTAAGCGCCTGGTTTGGGCTTGGCTTTAGGCGCCTCTGTCTCGAGTAACTCGTCTTGGGCAAAGTTATTCGTGTTGATACCAGCGTAGTTAACTTTATCAAAACGAACGATAACGGGGTATTTAATACCGCTTTGGTCAATTGACGCTACGGTTCCTACATCTTGGTACCAGTAGGACTCGGGGCGAAGAACACGCACTTTAGAACCACGTTGAACCATAAGTTTTTCCCTTTTGATTATGAATTGTCAAATATCAGGGTCTGATGTCTACACTTTACAACTAGCAAGGGACGCATTGTCACATTGTTAAGTTATTTGAAAAAATACCTGTTGAGAATGCAAAAAGCAGACTATTTCAAAAAAGGTGTGTCCTCATCCTTGACAATGCACTCGTTATCGAGTAACTTTCTTGGTCACAAAGGAAAAAATATTTAGGAGTACTTATGTCTTAGTTAAAACGAATACACTACCCTCGTTACCACGACCAATCCGTAAATCGTTGTCTATATAAGTAATATCGAGCCATCCTTGTTGGTTGGTGCTGTTGATTGGGAAGTCAATAGCGGTAAACTTTTTACCACTCTCGATTTGTTGGATATACGATGAAGGAGATTTAAAGTCGATTAAACGACTCAATCCAAGTATCGAACGCTCGAATTTGACTTGAACGCGCTTTGATGAAACAGGTTCAAAGGAAGCGACGACACTGATAATACCTTCTAAGTATGGCAATCCGTAAACTGATGCTATGTTGTATACACTGTTGGTGCTGACGCGGATACATTGATATATTTGACCTAATTTATATAAAGGTAGCCGATCAATGTTTAACAATCCTTTACTTGTGGTGTATAGTAGTCGCCAATCGCCATCAAGCATTTCACTTGCCTCAAGTGGACGCGGTGTTGGGTTCTGGTCTTCTAGATTCGCAACCGCAGCTAAAATTGCTTGTTTGTCAACTTCGGTCGCTAATAAACCTCGATTTGTGGACGCAATAACGTTTAGAAGTTGAGTTTTTACTAGCATCGTTTTTTACCTCAAATGCAGGTCAGTAAGTAGTCATTATTGAAAAGAAAAAAGCCCCAATGTGTACTGCCATACCAAAAACTCGATATTTCACCAAGATTTTCCTACGGATATTAAATAATATTTTTTTTGACGGATTTTCTTGGAAAAGAGTTGAATGAATAACTAAAATCTCTTGTATCAAGTGATAGACTCTTATTGTCCAGCTACGTTACCTATTTTGTGTCTTTGTCGATATGCTTAATTCTCCATTACGTGAAGCTCCCCGCAACCAACGCGCAGCTGTAATTCCATTAAAGCAAGAAACATCACTTTTAGACTGGTTACAAGCTAGTGGGCGCCTTATCGCTCGCGCAGAGCAAGAACCAGACTTTGGCGATGATGGTGAAGAAGAAATATCAGAGTTTTTAGGTGGTGATGATGGTATTGGTTACGATGACGACGATATAGACGATGAAGTCGATATTGATGAATCGTAAACAAAGCCAAATGTATCCTTAAGGCAGAGGACTTGTGGCAAGCATAGTCCCTATTAATAAATAAGCTTATTAATTAAGCTAAATCTTAAAAAGAGTGTGGAGTGAAGGGAAACTTACGTGGACGCAAAATTATCTCCTAACCAAGGGTTGAATATTACTGGTATCGGTTTAGTCTCGTTACTGGGTGTGGGGCTGGGTGTAGCAGCACTAATATTGGATGTGATGGCAGGTCGTCTACCTTGGCTTGCAACATCATTAACAATGCCACTTCTACTGTGTGCGTTAATTTCTGCCGCAGTCGGTTATTGGGTGGTACCCTGGCTCTCTGCCCTCAAAGCTGGGCAAGTGATTCGTGAAGATGGACCACAAGCTCATCTCAAGAAAGCTGGCACTCCAACAATGGGCGGTATATTTTTTATTCCTGTTGCCGCAATTGTTGCTTGTGTATGGTCTGGTTTTGCGAGTCAAGTCCTCGCCGTTTCTGCATTGACATTAAGCTACGGTTTCATTGGTTGGCTCGACGACTGGCAAATTCTTCGTCGTAAGTCCAACAAAGGTATTTCACCAAAGACTAAACTAGCGCTGCAAGTTGGATTTGCAGCACTATTTTGTCTGTGGTTAATGTATAGTCAACCTTCTAGCATTACAAGTATAGCGTTTCCTTTGGGTTTTTCTCTACCCCTCGGATTATTATTTTGGCCCTTCGCAGGATTTGTGTTGGTCGCCGAAAGTAACGCAACCAATTTAACTGATGGTATTGATGGTTTAGCTGGAGGTACGGTAGCTATCGCGATGCTCGCTTTAGGCGCCTTAACTGCTCCAACTTCACCCGAATTAATGATTTTTTGTGCCAGCATCAGTGGAAGCTGTCTAGGTTTCTTAGCGCATAACCGCAACCCTGCTCGCGTATTTATGGGAGACACAGGTTCCCTCGCGTTGGGTGGTGCATTAGCAGCAGTCGCATTACTTACAAATAGTCTCGCAGCATTATTTATCTTAAGTGGCATATTCTTTGTTGAAACCTTGTCAGTAATGGCACAAGTTGGTTACTACAAAGCTACTAAAGGTCCCGACGGTAAAGGCAAACGTCTCTTCAAAATGGCGCCGTTACATCACCATCTCGAACTTTCTGGATGGTCTGAATTGCAAGTTGTTGCAGTCTTTTATATAATTGGTGCCATTTTAGCAGTATGCGGTTTCGCAATCGGCAAATTTTAATAAACATGAAATAAAGTTTTCGACAAGACACTTCAGCCTCCTCTTAATTGAGGAGGCTTTTTTTGTTTTTAACACAAATTCATCAATCCACTTGGAAATTACTTAAAATGCTTTTGAACGGCGTATTCGCGCTTCGCTCCTGGAGTAACTTCGGGTGGAACAATTACTACTAACACAAACGGTATAACTATTCGTGGTGCAGAAGGTAAAACTCTACAAATTAAAGTTGGCGCCAGTGATATTGATAAAGATAAACTGACATATTAGGCAGATAATCTTCCTGGTGGTTCTGTATTTGACCCAACAACAGGTATCCTGACATGGACACCAAATTATCAACAAGCTGGTACTTATGAGAATGTTCAGTTTGTTGTTAATGATGGTAAGGAGAGGGTAGCGCAAACTGTAAATATCCTTGTTGCACCGACGAATCAGGCGCCAACATTGGTACGTCCTGTTGATAAAGTTGTTAGGGAAGGTGATTATGTCCGCATTCAACTTAAAGCGACCGATGCTGATGGTATAGCACTCACCTACTTTAGTAATTTATGGTCAAGAAAACGATAGGGTAACATTCAAACTTGTTGCAGACGACGCAGACGGCGCCACTGTTGAATATACTGCGATTGGTGCATTACCACAAGGGGCAATTTTAGATAGCCGTACAGGTGACTTTACTTGGAGACCTAACTATGAACAAGCCCTTGAGCATGTCCTCAAATTCCAAGCAAAAGATGCAGGTCTTGCAACTACAACGCTTGATGTTGTTGTTAATATTGCCAATGTTTTGCGGGCACCAAGACTTACAATATCTGATAGAGCGGTCGTATTAGGCTCGAAATTAGAATTCAGACTTGCTGGCAGTGACCTCGATGCTAATACTACGCTCAAAGACAGTGCTATCAATTTACCAGAAGGCGCCACACTTGATACGACAACTGGACAATTTAACTGGCAACCTAAAGACCGTCGTGGTGATCTCAAAAATGAATCCCCTCAGCCTTCAGCTCCTCTAATGGCGGAGAGGAACTTTATAAATTTCCTAGATGTCCCGCTCTTAATAATCGCGTCTCTACGTCTCTGTGGTAAAAAACGATATGACTGCACATTTGAGACAGATGTGCTACAGCTTATCAAATTTAATAATATGAACCACTAGTTATTTAAAATCGACTATCCGTTACATCCGTTTATCATCCGTTGCCAATTTGTCCAACCAGATGAAGAATTTCTGGTAATATCAATTTTTCCATTGCTAAACGCACTGCATTACTTGAACCTGGAACCGAAAAAATTACCTTACCTTGATAAGTACCCGCAGTAGCACGGGATGCTATTGCACGTGAACCAATTTCTTGATAGCTCAAATATCTAAATATTTCCCCAAAACCGGATAAGGTTTTCTCTAGTAATTTTTCTATTGCGTCATAGGTTGTATCTCTTGGTGAAATTCCTGTACCACCATTTAATATAATTACATCAACGTCCGTTCGTTCTTTTAAATTTTCTATTTCTGTTTGAATTAAAGTGGGTTCGTCTTTAATTATTGCGTATGCGGTGACGGTATGATTGGCGCCTTTGAGTAATTCGTGAATTAATTGCCCGCTTTTATCGGTTTCGGTAGTGCGTGTGTCGCTGACGGTGATGACGGCACAGTTTATTGTTGTATGTGGTGCGTCGGGATGAGGATGATTTGTCATTATGAGGGTTATTAAGAATTCGTGGTTTGGTGCGTGGCGCTACGAGATTCTAGCTTCGTTTTAAGATGTTGGTGGCACCACGCACCCTACTTAAGATTTTCCAAATTCTAGCCCGTTGTCTTCGGCGTAACGTTCCATAAACCGCATGAAACGGTCCCACTCGTCAGGTGACCTCATGATGTAGACTGCTTCGAGTGCTTCTGGTTTTCCATTAATGAATTTGCCTTTGACTTCGCGAGTGATTATTTCACCCTCTTCATCAATCATGTACATGCCAGTAATATCTTCGGTATTGCCACTGCCCAGTGCGTTTGGATTTTGAAAAATAAACGTCGCGGTTCCACTCTCACCAGAGCGCGAGCGTGTCAAACGAATATCTGGGATAACTTCTTCATTGACACCTCTAGAAAATTGAATCTTAGCCATGATTAAGTAATGTTAAAGTAGCGTGATACCTAAATTAAGATTCTCTCATCATTTAGTACCAACATTTCATCACTGCCCAAATTCTTTCTCCAGTATCAAAGTGACGGGGCCATCATTTTCTATACTTACATGCATCATTGCTCCAAATTGCCCTGTTTCTACTCGTAACCCACTCGCGCGCAGTTTTTCGACAAATCGATTGTATAAGTCAGAAGCGATAGAAGGCGCCGCGCTACGGTCGAAAGAGGGGCGCCGACCTTTGCGACAATCCCCATAAAGAGTAAATTGACTAACAACCAATAATTCCCCATTAATTTCTTGTATCGATTTTTGCCACCTGTCTCCACCTTCATCATCAGGAAATACCCTTAATTCTAAACATTTACGCGCAACCCATTCTAGTTCAGCATCAGTATCTGTATCAGCTATACCAACAAGTACATTTAAACCCCGCCCAATTTTACCAATAATTTGACTATTAACTGTTACCTGTGATGATTTAACTCGCTGGACAATCACGCGCATAGTACTAAAAAACTACTAAAATATATGGTTTTGTGTAATTTAATTTAATTAATAATTATCATTCAATCGGGACTTAATGATAATTCTTTTTTATAGCATGGGATTTGTGATATTTTATACGGCAGTAAAATAAATTTGAATATGAGTAATTTTTTCTTTTTTGCTGGTGTAGTTTATTGATGAGCGTTACCCATGCTTCCAAAAAACCCGTAACATCTCTTTACATTCCAGTACACTAGCCAACCTTGTTTTTTTTGCGAATCAGGGAATTTACTAGGTATTTTTTCCTACTTTGGGGGTGGTTTTTAGTAAAACACACCCCTTTTTTGAAGAAAAATCCTGAAATCTATATAAATTAATGGTTTCATCTGTTCACTTCTGTCGTATAAACCTTAGAATGATTCATTGAAAAGTCGAGCCAACAGGAGTTGCAGCAATTTCAAGCAAAAATACTCCTTTTGGTAGACTTTGTAAATCTCTTAACAGAGATTTAAGTAAATTCGGCACAGGGTGTGTCTGTTACACAATCCCAAGTAAACCTCAAGGAGTTTGACATGAACAAGGGCGAATTAGTAGATGCAGTAGCAGAGAAAGCTAGCGTTACCAAGAAGCAAGCGGATGCAGTCCTTACTGCGGCGCTAGAGACTATTATCGAAGCGGTTTCTTCGGGCGATAAGGTTACACTAGTTGGATTTGGCTCATTTGAGTCACGCGAACGTAAAGCCCGCGAAGGGCGCAACCCGAAAACCAATGAGAAAATGGAAATACCTGCTACCAAGGTTCCTGCTTTCTCTGCTGGTAAGCTATTTAGAGAAAAAGTGGCGCCCCCAAAAGCTTAGTTAGTTTTAAATGGAGTAAATTATCGATGGGGAAACCTGCACATGGAGGAAATTTAGTTTGGGCATCGGCGCTTGCTGGTTGTCCTCCTAGTGCTATTCTGGATTTTTCTGCCAGTATCAGTCCGTTGGGACCACCGGAGAGTGTATTGACAGCAATACAGTCCCAGCTAAGTAATTTACGGCACTATCCAGACCCCAGTTACAGTGATTTGAGTTTATCGCTCAGTCACTTTCATAATCTACCTTCCGAATGGATTCTGCCGGGTAACGGCTCGGCGGAATTACTTAGTTTAGTCGGTAGAGAGTTATCAGAATTTGAAACAACTACCTTAATAACTCCAGCCTTTGGCGACTATTACCGCGCGTTGGCTGCTTATAACGCACAAGTGTTGGAGTTTCCTCTAATTGGTAGAGACTCCATTAATGGAGTCTCTACAAATGATGACTCAGCACTCCTTCTTAACAATCCTCACAACCCTACAGGGGTAATGTTTTCACGCGAAGATATTTTGCCCTGTTTAGACAAATTTGCTTTGGTGGTAATAGATGAAGCGTTTATGGATTTTTTACCACCAGACGAGCAACAAAGTCTTATATCGGTTATGCAGGATTATCCAAACTTAGTAATTTTAAGGTCGCTGACTAAGTTCTATAGCATACCCGGTTTGCGATTGGGTTATGCGATAGCACATCCTGACCGTTTAGAGCGCTATAGGACTTGGCGTGACCCTTGGAGTGTTAATACTTTAGCGTCTGCTGCTGGGGTAGCTGCACTCTCTGATACAGAGTTTCAAGCTAGCACTTGGAAATGGCTACCCAAAGCGCGCAAAGAACTATTTGAGGGTTTATCTCAAATTCCAGGTTTACAACCGCTTCCAAGTGCCGCTAACTTCTTACTAGTCCAGTCCGAACATTCTTGCGTGGAGGTACAACATCGATTACTTAAAAACCATCAAATTTTTATTCGCGACTGTCAGAGCTTTCCTCAGCTTGGAGACCGATTTTTTAGAGTCGCTGTTCGTACAGAATTAGATAACAAGCGGTTATTAACTGCATTGCAAAGCGTTTTATTATAATTTTAGCCACGCGAATTTAATTCTCTGAAGAATGTGATTGAATACGATATTGTTATTATTGGCGGTAGTTTAGCTGGACGTTATGCAGCATATGGCGCTATTGAGTTAGGCGCCAAAGTGGCACTTGTTGAGCCAGAGAATAGTTCCGAATTATTATATTCAAGTGCCCTGAACCATATAGCTTGTGAGTATCGTCCTATTGTGTCTAAGATGGCGCCAAGTGAATCTATAGATTGGGAAACAGCAATGTTATGGGCACTTGGAGTAGAATCTCAAATTGGCAGCCATAACGAGCTTGCACTAATAGCAGCACAAGGTGTTGACGTTATTGTTGGTAGCGGTCAATTTGAGCAAGAACCACATCTAGCGTTTTTTGTCAATAACCGTTTATTAGTAGGACGGACTTATTTGTTAGCTACTGGTTCACATTACTTGGCACCAGATATAGAAGGATTACACAAAACAGGCTTTTTAACGCTTGGAAATATAAGTTTTTCTCTTGAAGTGGCGCCTAATAATTGGGTAATTTTAGGTGGTGTACCCCAAAGTATTGAGCTTGCACAAGCTGCTTCGCGTTTAAATTGCAACGTAACGTTAATTGTCGAGGGTTCCAAAATTATCTCACACGTTGACTCCGAAGTCGTTCAGCTACTCGAAGCACAGTTAGAAGCTTCGGGTGTACGTATATTAAAACAAACTAAAGTTACACAAGTTTTATCTATAGATGGTAAAAAGTGGTTACAAGCAGGTGATAAAGCTATTGAAACTGACGAAATAATTGTGGCAACACAAACACCGAATATAGAATCGCTTAATTTAGCGGCAGTTGGAGTTAAATGGCATAAAAATCGCTTGCTTGTAAATACAAAACTGCAAACTACAAATAATCGTATTTATGCTTGTGGAGATGTTATTGGTGGATATACGCTTACTAATTTAGCAAATTATGAAGTTAATATTGCTTTAAGAAATGCTTTATTTTTTCCGACAAGAAAAGTAGATTATCAGTATGTTCCTTGGGGAATAGCAACTCAGCCTCCTTTAGCGCATGTCGGAATTACCGAAGCACAAGCACAGCAATTATATAATTTTGATGAAATAATAGTTTTACGACAATATTTTAAGTCGTTGCCATTAGCTCAAATTAATGATGAAACTACAGGTGTTTGTAAAATAATTACTCTAAAAAACGGCGATATTTTAGGAGCATCAGTATTTGGATTAAATGCTGGAGAATTAATAAATTTAATTTCATTAGCAATAAATCGGAAAATTAAAATTTATAATTTTCACAAAATAGCACTTGCTTACCCAAGTGTAGGAGAAATTATATTACAAGCCGCACGTGATTGGAACAAAATCAAACTAGATAAAAGTAACGCACTACAAGAATTACTAGAAGACTTTTTCCAGTTTCGTCGCAATTGGAATTTGTAGAGACGTTACATGTAACGTCTCTACATTCATATTTATGTTTATGGTTTTTTATTTTTTCCTTCTAAAAACGAAACGCTACCAATACCTTGTAATATTCCACGTCCAATTAAACCTATACCGCGTCCTACTACTTGCGTTAAAACAAATACTACACCGCTACCTAGAAAAGATAACAATGATTGTAACCGAGGCGCCACGGCATCACGAAATTCTAGCATTAAAGTTACAAATAGTGGAATACCTCTAAGTTGCGTCAGTTCATTACGTCTCGAAGCGTATATTGAGGTTTTCGCAATGCCACGCGGTGCAAAAACAAATATTTCATAACGACTTTCAAATATTGCCTGTGGTTCCTTATAATAATTTCTAAGACGATATTTCCACGACAAGTTATTTCTAAACCTTTCGATTTCTCTGGTTGAAATATATTGACGGTCATAATAATCTTTTTTAATCGACTCAACATCAGCTAATCGATTTAACAACGGCTGAATTACACTGTTGGCTACTTGAATAATTATATTTTCTAAAATCATTAATGCATTAGCTCTAGCTTCTGTACTATCAGCCGAATATATCACATTATCAATATGCCAATCATTTTGAAAAATTAAATATGATAAAAATTCGCTAAATAATGGTATATAATTCAAAATTTCCGATTGAACAGCATCAGTATCTTGAAGTAATAAATTAACTATTTCTACATAATTCCCATCAACACGAACGCGCGTAAATTTGCCAAAAAACTCAGTGGTCGCTGTTTGCCACAAATCACGTAAAATAATATACTTTAATTCTTGTAATTGATTAATCTCGACTTGAGAATTTCTTAGTTCGTCTAAAACTTCGGCTAGTTTTTGCAAAATTAAGTACAGTAACTCGCGTTTTTTGTCAACACGTAAAATATCTATTTCTAAGGCAACATCAGTAACATTGTGTAATGGTAACTGAAACTGCGACACACAAGAAGCAAATAAATCTGATTGTAGCGACCGAGGACTAGATAACTGCGGCGCCTCAGTCACCAAAACGTTGGATGGTTCAATAATATTAGTAGAAATAGTAGAAGGCGTTTCGACTTGTTCAAGTTGGGGCGATACTGACAATAAATGATTTAACAACCATCGTGCGGTCTGTAGCTCGCGAACTTTGCCAGCTAAAACCGCACGCTCAAGTGTCGGTATTCCCGGAACTCCCAATTCTCTTCTGATTTGTCTCAGGTTGGCTTGAATATAATTGTTACCCGACAGTCTGAGATTATTGATAAATCTTGCTGTGCGTTTAGTAAGGGGAGGTGAGTAGACATTCTCTTGATAGTCTGTGGCGATATTTCGAGAAAGCCAATAAACACCACCAGTTGTAACGGTATTAATAGCTGTTACCAATTCTGAAATGGGGGCGCCTTTCGGGCAATAACCCTCAACCCCGATTTGTGCTGTACCCGCTAGCTGTTGCAATGGTTGTGAGCTTAGTAGCAAAATTGGTAAATCTGAATACTGGGCTTTTAACTGCCTACATAACTGATTAACGGCGGGGTAGTTAGCTAATCCCAAAATAACCAAATCAAGTGTAGGGTTGGGTTGCATCAATGAAACTAGTTGCAGCGCTTCTACATCAGTTTGAGCTTCCCCAACTATTTCTAAGTTCGCTTCAGCTTCCAACGCTACCCGCAGTCCTAATCTAAAAATTGGGTCGGGGTCAACTAAGAGTATTCTGATCGCGTTGGTTGTAGTCATACTAGTCAAATGCACAGTTCCCGATTAGAGATTAAATGAAGCATAATTAAATTTGAAGGCTATTTACTGAGTTAAAAATGAACTTAAGTATTCGCCATTGGCTGGCGAGCAAATTTATCAAAAATAACTACAGAGAAGCACTTAACTCAAGTTCCATCTCTGGAATATCCCTACGTATTATCAACGAGATTGAAGATAAAAGTTTAACTTGTTTTGACATATGTAGTTTAGCAGAAATACTTGAACTGCCTATAAGGTTAGCGTGTCTTGAAATTCCTGTAATTATTCAACTAACCCAAAGTCTACTATCCAACAGTAGTCAAAAAAAACCGTTGAAGCGGAATGAGGGAACGTGGCAGGGATTTCAAATTGCGTATTTACTAGCTCTATTACAAATTTTAGAGCAGGAGATTCATTTAAAAAAGCCCTGGTTAAACCGAGCGATGTTTTGGTCGGATGTAGAAACTTGCTTTCCTCTTACTGATGGGACGTTACAAGCTTTGCTGAAAACGCTTCAAGGAGTCAAATTAACTGATACTCAAGCAGAACAAGCGCTCTTATTAATGGCTGACTCGTTTTTAGTCCAGCAAATGAACAGTGCGACTGTAGCTTGGTTAAAAGCAAACGGCGCCGAGGAAACCGAAGCCAAATTAATGGTACAGCGATTATCACACGCACTACCAGGACATTTACTCGAAGTCATTGCCCAAAATGCTGCTGGTTTGGCACAACTACAAAAGTTTGTGCGGTTGCAGGTGAATTATACAAGTGGCACAAGCACTAATTCACATGTTGTGTCAGGCGCCATCAATACAGATAAATCACTCACCGTCCACACATCAAAAATAGACTTACACTGCGAGCAATACCGTGCTAGCTTAATCAAATTTTTAGCTGAACCCCTATTTTTAGAATCATTTTCACTAAAAGATATATATGTACCACTCAAAGGATTAGTATTTGATACAAATAGCCAGTACGAACCTAAAACAGTTCAGCTAGTTGATTTAACAACATGGTTACTACAAGAACTCGAAAATTCGGGTAATATCACTTTTATCGAAGCCGGAGCAGGTTATGGAAAGACGAGCTTTTGTCAAATGCTTGCCGCAAAAGTCGCTCAAGAGATTTACCCAAGCTGGATGCCTATACTGATAAAATTAAGTGATGTCTCTGAATGTAATACTTTTATTGAAACTCTTTGCTCTGCACTTCCTCAAGATTTATCTATCCACCTGGCACAATGGCTGAAACATGAATATCCAAGATGTTTAATAATCCTCGATGGTTTAGATGAACTACCCTTCACGACAAACAAAATCTCAAAAACAAAGTTTATCGAGCAGCTACTTAACTTTCAGTCGCAGTCGCAGCACAAAGTTGTTTTAACCTCGCGACCAATTGATTTAAATGACATTATAGATGACACAACACCATTGCGACGCATTAAAATGCAACCGCTTGAGCAGGAGCAGCTGCGAATTTGGTTTCAAAATTGGATTGCCGTACAGTCGGCGCCTATTGCTCAAAACTTCTTCATGTTCTTAAAGCAAGCGGGGTTATTTTCGGGTAAATCAAAGCTACCCGAACTAGCAGCGCTAGTGCATCAACCCTTAATGCTATATCTACTAGGTATTTTATACCGGGATGGATTACTAGAAGATGACATCATCGAACTAGCTTCTTCACGACAAAATGGTGGCGCCTTTGTAATGTGGGAAATTTATCAGCGTCTCAACCGTTGGTTATTGGGATATCCTTTAATAGGTGGAATAAAACCGATATTAATACGTGAAGGAACAGCCCATATTCACCGCACCCAAGATGCCATCATAAATCTTCTACAAAACCATCATCCCAAAGATGTACATACGCAGATGCTCTCCCTGGCATTGAAAATATTGCATTCGCAACAGCATATAAAATCAGAAGCATCAGACATTTTGCCCGCATTTTATTTTGATAACTATACCTCAAACAGTATTAAATTCTCTCATCCCAAACTAGGTGAACTATTATGTGCAGATGCAATTGCTACACAGCTAAAATTACTTACTCAACGTCAGCGTAATGATTACGGCGAATCACACTTTATAATTGATAATCATACAAGCATTGCACAGCACGTCTATAACCTACTAGGCTACGGAATTATTAGTTCCGAAATAGGAGAATTAGTAATCGAAGCATTACGCCAATCGGGAATCAAAGATGTATTCGCACTATTATGTGACCGTTTACTAATCGTCTGGCATGGCTACTGCCAAGGTCGTTGGCTTGATGAATTCGTAGTACACAACGCTCGAAAGTATTATAAAGACTTACAAAACCCTCTCAACGTTGAACAAATTAACGCCGCAGTCGGGCTAAATTTATTTTTCTTGCTTTGCGACTGTCACCGCATGTCCAAGCGTATATTTAGTCCCTGCCATAACCCCCAAGTATTAGCACAATTAATTTATAGAACAAACATTTTGGCTCCACATGCATTTAGTGAGCGAGCAAATCGTAAAACTTTTATAGCTTTAAACCTATCAAATGCTGACCTGACCCAAATTTCTCTAACAGGAGTTTCTCTAGAAGGAGCCAATTTAACAAACGCCAAACTAACAGGCGCCAACTTAGCTTCTTCAAACCTAAGCAGCGCAAACCTAACAGGTGCCGACCTAACAGGCGCCAACCTAGAACGTGCCAACTTAACCAATACAAATTTATCAGTAGCAAATTTAGAGCGTGCGAATTTAACAGGCACAAGGTTAACGTCAACAGTCCTTACAAATGCCTGCTTATATAACGCCATACTATCGGAACTAGATAAAGAAACGGTTAGTTTACAGGGAGCAATGTTCGCACCCGAAGAATACCGTGCGCTTAAAAATATATTAGCGCATCAATCAAAGTTAGAAGGTTCCTATACCTCCGACTCAACCACAGGCACAAACATCTGGTTAAACAGTACACCAGAAATAGGAATGATTGAAAGCGTTGAAGGAGAAATGCTACCAGAAGATTTATATGAAGACGAAGTAGATGACGAAACCTTTATTGGAACTTATTAGAGTATTGTCATTAGCCCCGAAGGGTAGAATCTTAGTCATTAGCCCCGAAGGGTAGAATCTTTTCCTTGTCATTCTGAGCGTAGCGAAGAATCTTGGTCATTTCGAGACTTAGGAGATGCTTCACTGCGTTCAGCATGACAAACATAGACGCTTCTGCTAACCTTGTTTATTGCGGTAGCCAACGAAGTTAATACTGTAATCAGTAATTTTAACTCCTGTTTGTTCTTCGATTTGACGAATTAAATCTTGGGGGAGTTCGACATGGACATCAAGAATTTGGTTCGTATCCAAACAGTTGACGTGACTGTGAGAATCACTAATATTACCGTAAAGGCGCCCGTCGCAGCGTTCAATACATTCGATGATACCCTGTGAAGAAAGAGCTTCTAAATTTTGATACACAGAAGTATGACCGATGTCTTTGCCTTGTTGGTTGAGACGGTCGTAAATTTCTCGTGCTGATAGGTGTTCTTGCGCTTGCCACAACAGTTCGAGTATAAAACGACGTTGACGGCTAACGCGCATACCCAGGTCTTGACACCGAGATAGCGCGTCTTCAAGGGAGCGAATAGGTTTTGATGTTATCGATGTCACTGGATTTTGCATATGCGAGTTTGTTAATGGAATAATTGTGCAGCAGGAGTGTTTTGTTATATATGCAACTATTGTGCAACTAATATCACGTTTATTGCTATCTGTACTTCAAGATGTCGTGACACATGAAATTACAGATACAGATTTGTTTCCTTTGAACATCGAGTACGATAAGTTATTTCATTAAATTCTAATTCATACTCATTACAACTTTAGCTTAAAATTCATAAAATCGTCTATAAAATGCAAACACTTTTACTGATTGCCACGACAACATACCATGCACTGAGTTATTGGTTAGAGGATAAAAAGTCGGCGCTGTTTGTCAAATCGTGAATATAGGTAGTTGCAAATTACACATTTATAGGACTTACGCGATTGGCGCATAAAAACCGTAGGGTGTGTGACGCTATGAACAAATTTGAACGTAGTGACAAGACTTGTAGCGTCACGCACCAGTTCTCAATGTAACAATATTGTAAGTCATGATTTATACCAAAGGTGAAGGCAGTCCTACAGTAGTTATCGACCACAGTCAAAGGAGGTATCGAAGGTTATTTCCTAATTGACGAATTAGCGAAAATAACAAGGGTTTGCGTATACGACCGCGCGGGGTTTGGGTGGAGTGATATAAGTTGGCTGGCGCCCACGCAAAGCGCGAAAATATAGTCACAGAGCTAAATTTACTACTTAGAAAATCTCACATCAAACCACCGTATATTCTCGTAGGCAATTCATTTGGTAGTTACAACGCGCGACTTTATGCAAGCGCGTTTTCCAGAAAAAGTAGCAGGAATAGTACTTACCGATGGTTTACACGAAGAAAGCATGTTAAAAATGCAGTTTGACTATGATTATCAAAAACCTTCAACAAACTTAACAATTAACATTATTCTTGTAAAATAACCATCTATTAAAACAATATCTCTTGTGGAACAGGCATCCCTGCCTGTTCATTTATATTTATTATTTTTAACGCTCTCATGCTACACTGTAGTAAGTGTAGTTAAATGAATTGTTGTTTTATGCATGACGACTGGCATATCACCATCTACAACCGTAAAAAACAAATAGTGCTAGGCATACTAGCTAAAGCAATACCGAATACTAGACCGGAATGGGCTGCGGAATATAGATATAACATTCTCTCGCATGATATTTTGCCAAATCCCCCATACCTTCTATTTGCTCATCCTGATAGGCTATACTTATGGAAAATTTCAGATGCATCAGTTAATAATATACTGCCAGATTATAATATTGATGCTAATCCTATTTTGAAACGCTATATAACAAGACAACAATTGTGCCAGAAGACATGTGCAATTCGAGTTTAGAAATGATTCTACATTCTTGGCTTGGAAATGTCATGGACATCAAACAATCAGCTAATGATTTAGATGCATCCGAACAATGGTTAATAGAATCTGGACTTTACACAACAATTAAAGGAGGAAAATTTGCCACTCAGTTATGGCGTGAGTATTATGAAAATAACTTGTCCTAGCCGCTTCATAATTCGTAACACTTTCCTTAATTCACGGCGCCTCACTAGTGACAAGTTTTAAAAACTAAATATTCCTTACAATTTTGCAGCATTTTGACTTATTGTTGATAACTGCCTGTGGCGAAATTAATGGAACTTCATAAATAAAATAATATTACTACTGTGTGCATGAATATTAAACAACAATTAAATATCGACCGAAAGCTCTTAATACTTGACCTTGATGAGACTCTTATCTACGGCACAGAAACACCCCTTGCACGCAAAGCTGATTTTATTATTGAACGATATTATATTCACAGGCGCCCACATTTAAAACAATTTCTCAACACCTGCTTAAATTGGTTTGATGTTGCTGTATGGACTTCCTCTAGTAATGATTATGCAGTAGAGATTGTCGCTGCTATCTTTGAAAATCCAGATTCTTTAGCTTTCTTATGGGCAAGCGAACGTTGTACAATTGCTTATGACTATGAGTTACTGGTACACTATCCACGCAAAACGCTGAAAAAGCTTAAACGTAAAGGCTATTCTCTAGAATCTATCATCGTTGTAGATGATACTCCGCAAAAATGGAAGCAAAGCTACGGCAATTTAGTCCAAGTTAAACCGTTTGAAGGTGATGAAACAGATAATGAGTTGCTGCGTTTGCTCGCTTATCTTGATAAATTAAGGAACGTACAGAATATACGCGCGGTTGAAAAAAGGTCTTGGCGATATATGTAAATATTTTTTTACATTACCCCTTGACTACAGGATACTACGAAATGTAGTATAAAAAAACTCGGAAGCTTACCACTCACACAGCAACAGTGTGCATCATGGCAACTTTGAAAGATGTTATCGGTTATTTTCGCCCGTACTGGAAATTTAGTATTTTTAGTATTGTGGCATCTAGTGTTTACGAAGTTATTGATTTAGTTGTACCGTATGCGATAGGTCAAATTCTGAATGTACTGTCTAATCAACCGTTAGACAAACCCCTTACAGGATTAATTACATATTTTGCGAACATTACCAATTCTCCAGTTGATAAACCTCTAACTTTAGGTATATTACTGGGAATGATTTTCTTAGTTACAGTTGTACGGGCGCCAACGCAACCCTGGTTAACTATATGGTTTCACTGGGACATTGCGTTGAGAGCGAGACGAGATAAGTCTTTAACTGCAATATCAAAGATTCTCACCTTACCTTTAGAATATTACGATGAAAACAACCCTGGACGTATAGCCGGAAGGGTTGCGCGTGGAGTGTCGAACCACACTTGGACTTATCCTGAAATAGCAGGACAAATGATTCCCAAGCTAGTACGAGTTTTGGGAATTTTTGTTTTTATTCTATTTGTTGAATGGCGAATAGCAGTTTTATACCTGATTTCGTTTGTAGTGATATTAGGATATACGCTGAAAGATTTACGGCGCCTAATTTGGCACGAAGAACGGTTAGATAAATACATGGAAGACACCGAAAGTCGGACTTCCGAAATTATCAGCAACATCAAGACAGTCAAAGCGTTTGCCACCGAACCAGAGGAACTCAAGCGTCAAAAAACTCGTTTAGACCGTGAGTTTAGAGTTGTAGACGACCGTATTCACAAGGGTTACGTCATACTTAGTACTACACAGCGCACAATGATTCAATTTTGCGTATTTATAGTATTTGGTATGACCCTAGCTGCAACTGTTGGGGGGCAAATGTCGCTGGGTCACTTTCTCATGGTCTATACCTTAGCAAGTATGGCTTATGCTGAGTTAGAACCAATAAGTTCTTTAGCAGAAGTATTTGCTCGTCGTATTAGTTCAATGCTGCGGTTCCACGAGTTTCTCCAAGAACCATCTAGTATTGATTCTAATCACATATTAGAGGCTAAGACACAACCAAATACACCATACAGCTTTACAGGAAAAGTTGAGCTTGCAGGTGTAAGCTTTGGTTACGAAGAAAATCGCCGCGTATTACACGACATTAATCTACTAATTAAACCGTATGAAACTGTAGCATTAGTAGGACGTTCAGGTTCAGGTAAATCAACACTGGTTAAATTACTACTGCGTTACTTTAAACCAAATGAGGGCAAAATATTAATCGACGGTGAAGATATTCGCAACTTGGATGTGAGTAAATATCGGCGCCGTTTAGCAATAGTTCACCAAGAAGTAGACGTGTTTAACGGTACGGTACTTGATAACTTACGTTATGGTAGACCAGAAGTAACCTTTGAACAAGTCGAAGAAGCCAGTCGTATTGCACGTTTAGACGAAGTAATCAAAGTTCTTCCTAATGGATACTACACCGTAGTTGGAGAACGCGGAGTCAGACTTTCGGGAGGACAACGGCAAAGGCTGGGTATTGCCCGTGCTTTACTCGTTGAACCCGACGTATTGATATTTGACGAAGCAACATCCAGCTTAGACTACGAATCGGAACGTGCGATTCAATTAGCAATGCGCTCCTTACAAGGAACCCGCACCACAATTGTAATTGCTCACCGTTTAAGTACAGTTAGGGAGGCAGATAAAATAGTTGTGCTTGACCAAGGTCGAATTATTGAGGTTGGTAGTCACGAAGAATTACTGCGTCATGGTGGTATTTACCACAGATTACACACACTGCAAGAAACTGGGGAATTATTAGGTTAAACCCCTCCCTGAAAACAGATACTGATGGCAAATCAAGTATCTAACACCTGGTTTAACGATTCTGCAAAATTTAAACCACGTAGAGACGCGATAGGGAGCGTCTCTACCCACCAATTTGTGTAAAACGAGGCGCCTAACCACTATAAAAATATCTAACGATTTAACGATAGATATTAATATATAAATACTAATAAAAATCTAGTTTATAAATTTGTAGAAACAGTATTTCGACTTGAAATTGCAGCCAATCCTACCTGATTGCCAATTAGGCTCAAAAATGCCGTTCCGAAGTGCTGAATCTCTAAAAAATTTGCCTGCTCCGGTACAGTTTTGTAAACTCGAAATGTCTTCATAATTCCCAATGTTGCAGCACTTTCTAAAGGACTGACAAAGCTGGTGTCTCGGTCAAGAAAATGAGGTTGGTTAGCCCAGTGAGCCATCTGATTAGCATTTAAAAAGTAGCAGCCAGAATGAGGGTTTAGTGTACGACGAAAGATAATTGGCATTCCGATAATTTTCCCCTTGAGATCTGGTTGATCTCGCACATTTTGAAAGGGTGCAGTCACTCGTGGAGCTAAATCACCATCAATGTATGCTTTACAAGTTAGAGCTTGTACGGACACTTCATAGCGATTGGGCTGAAGCAAACTTTGATCACCAGCTTGTTGACTAAACCATTTTAATTTGAGGAAAAACCAAGGGTCGTGGATAATTAAGTCGTCTTCAAGAAAGCAGTAATAATCGTACTGACCAAGGCAATCACGCATTACTGACTGGCACTCAAATCCTAAAAGCATAGGTTCAGCTTGGGCAGGATGATGCTTATAAAAATGCGATGGCACTAATAGCTGATTTAGAAGATGACAATCTTGAGTAGTACATATAACTATATCGATTTCACTCTGTTGATGCTCGTTCGCTGGAAAAGCAACTTTTTGAGCAATATTGATGATACTTTGAGATTTGCCAAATAACTGATGTAAGGCAGCAAGGCTTTGACTTAAAGCCTGTATGCGCGGCTGAGGGTTTTTCCTCTGGGAAGCGTGCTTGCCGTTATTGTCAGGTTTAAAAAAGTGAGCAATCGTAAAAAGAATCCGCATTTAAGTTAAAAAACGGGTAAACATAAATATTATGCAATACATTTGTCACATCTGTAATCGTGAGTGTTATTGTTAGAAATGGTAGTGCCACAGATACTAATACCAATTCTGCATAAAGTTGCGCCAAATAAATCCCGTAGAGATTGACATGTCAATCTCTACAGTCAGGGATAAAGCGCATCTTCATCGAGAAACGGTATAAGATGTGCCTTTACGAAGTGTTAATACCGAGTTGAACTATATCGACCGATTAAGGATTAAAATCCCCCCAACCCCTTGAGATTCCCGACTTCTGGCAAAAAATCGGGAAGGAACGCAGCTAGTTGGCAAAATTAGAAGATAAAGTCGGTTGTATCAACATTGGTTGCAGTGAAGTTTGCTAGGGTAATGGTATCTGTCCCAAACACCGAACTGGAAATGACTGTGGCTCCGCCAGCTTGAGTCACCGTCAAAGCTCCAAGGTTGGTTGCAAATGCTGTGAGGTCAATTTTGTCTTCACCGTTAGTGAAAACGTTAATGCGATCACTACCAAAACCGGATGCAAAGGTAAAGGTGTCGTTCCCAGCACCACCAGTGAGTGTGTCATTGCCAACACCACCGATTAAAGTATCATTACCTTCAGCGCCAATGAGGACATCATTATTTGCACCACCAGTCAGCCAGTCAGCACCCAGTCCACCGTTAAGGTTATCATCGCCGTTACCACCATCGAGAGTATCGTTGCCAACTCCTCCTAGGAGTGTATCAATACCATCGTTGCCAAAGAGAATATCGTTGCCAGCAAGTCCACTGAGGTTATTGTTAGATTCATTACCAGTGATGGTGTTGGCAAGTGCGTTACCAGTTCCGTTTAAGGCTGTGCCAATTAAAGTGAGGTTTTCTAGACTATCACTTAAGGTGTAGTCCAAGCTAGACTGAACTGTATCTATACCTTGATCGGCGTTTTCTGTAATGACATCTGCTGCACTATTAATAATATAGGTGTCATTGCCCAAACCACCAATCAAAACGTCATCATCTACACCCCCATCCAGCACATCATCCCCAGCACCGCCATTTAGGGTATCATTGCCACCAGCCCCACTGAGGTTGTTATTGCCATCATTACCAGTAATTGTGTTGTTAAGTGCGTTACCAGTACCGTTTTGGGCTGTATCAATTAAAATCAGGTTTTCTACGTTATCGCTTAAGGTATAGTTAATAAGGTTAGAACGGACAGTATCTATACCTGCGTTAGCGTTTTCGATGACGTTATCCCCTGTGCTATTAACTATGTATATGTCATTACCTGCGGCGCCAACCATCCTGTCATTACCATTACCTCCGTCAAGGTAATCATTGCCTGCACCACCGTTCAAGGTATCAGCACCAACAGCGCCATATAGGGTATCATTACCAGCACCACCTACTAAGGAGTCACTATCGGCGCCACCGTCAAGGTAATCATCGTCTCCAGCACCGTTCAAGATGTCAGCGCCACCATTACCAAAGAGGTTATCACCGTTGCTGGTGCCAGTCATATTGTTGTTAGTTGCATCTCCAATATATAAGCCAATAGCATCAACCGCTCTCGCACCTGTGAGGTTCGCACCTACAAAAGTAGCATTTGTAAAGTCACCTTTTGACAGGTCAGCGTTAGTCAAATTGGCATTCGTGAAATTTGCACCAACGGCAAGCCCATTAATAAAGGCTCCTTGTGCGTTGGCTTGAGTAAAATTTGCTCCACTCAAATCAGTGTCATCAAATTTAGCACCAGTCAGGTTTGTTACCGTTACATCGCCATTGGCAGCTACATAGGGACTAAAATCAGCACCAGTTAAATTGCCATCATCTACAAGCACACCACTTAAATTAGCACCGCGAAACCTAACATTACCTGTTTGACCTGGTTCGAGTGGGGCATCGCTTATAGAGACACCACTGAAATTAGCCAGGTCAAAGATCGAATTTTGCAGAGTAATATCTGTAAGTTTTGCTAATCGGAAATCAGCACCGGTTGCGTTAACATTGACAAAAAGAGTTCCTTCAAGTTCAGTTTCTTCAAACTTGGCATTTGTAAAATTTGCACCCGTCAAATCGGCTGCTTTTAACTTCGCCTTAAATAAATCGGCGCCTGTAAAGTTTGCTCCTGCTAGATTCGGTCGTTCACTCTGTTCCCCACTAAGATTAGCTTCATGCAGGATGGCATTGCTAAGATCGGCGTTTGACAGGTTAATGAATTTTGTGTTGATTAATGATAGATTAGCCCCAGTCAGGTTTGCTCCCCTGAGATTAACATTTTCTAATGTCGCTTTATAAAGATTAGCGGGTTGAAAGTTGGAATTGGCGGCAAAAATGGCGTTACGGGCATCAACGTTAAATAGTTTTGCTTCTTCAAAGTTAGTACCTCTGAGTGCTGTACCTGCAAATTGCACCCCTGTAAGACTGGCTTTGAAAAACGTGGAACCATTTAGGTTTTCACCACTAAAATCATTTCCCGTCAAAGTCTGTTCACTAAAGTTGTAAACTGGCATATTGTGTAGTTCCTTTAAATTTAATTAGCTTGAAGTTCAAATTTAAGCTGGTTGTTTGATTTCCAGAGCTTGTGGCTAGGAAACTTGTTGTAGCAAACTTAAGCTGGTTGTTTGATTTCTAATGGTTCAGCAGTTGCTTCTTTGAGTTGTTCTTGTAGCCAAGTGCTAAATAGTTCATCCAATAATTTTTGTTTCATTGGTTCGTCTAATTTAGCTGGTAATAGTTTTTCTAAACGGACAATTATCCACCATTCACCGATACGGGTTGGGGGCGATAACTGACCTGGTTGATTAATGGTAAGGATTTGGGTTAATTTTGGATGAGGTGATGAAAGAGGAACTGGACCAATTAAACCGCCTGTAGAAGTTTCTGCACCTTCAGAATATTGTCTTGCTAATTCCGCAAAAGGTTGTTCGTCTTCTAAAAGGCGAAAGTAAAGTTCCCGCGCTAAATCTGCATCCTTAATGCGAATCAGCGAGTAGATAACAGAGTCGAGTTGTTGTTTACGTTGACGGAAGTAAGCTTCTAAACGATTACCCCAAGTCGCTTGTTGGAACTTCTCAATTCTGAGTTTTCGAGTCGCTAATTCTAGAAATTGTACTTCGGTCAATCCCTGCTGTTGCAACCAATTTTGACGTATAGTCTCGGATGTTAATTGATGTTGTTGGCAAAATTCTAGGTGACACTTGGCTTCCTCTTCAGGAGTACAACTAAAAGGTGAGATCGCTTCTTCAATTACTAGTTCTTGTTTAAGCTTAGGTAGCATTTGATATTGACTCAACAAGGGCACTATTTCTTGAGCCGTTACCTTACGATTATTTACCTGTAATACTTCCGTTGATGTCTGAGTGAGTTTTTCTAACTCCTGGTACTTATGATGTACTTTCTTTTCTGTAATTAGTAATACTTTTGAATCGCTTTTGATTTCGCGACTTGGGAATATCAATTTCGTATTATCTTCCTGCTGTTGTATCCATTGCAGGTGTTTGGGTAATAAAACTGACAAATTATAGTATTTTTCAACTGTTTCCCTAGCTTTGGCACGAATGGACATCATTTTATCAGGGTGGTCAAGTGCTTCCTCAATGCGCGAGCAGATTTCCTCGGGTGAGAAAAAGTCGGCTAGCAAGCCATTCACCCCATCTTGAATAACTTCCATCACAGGTGCAGTTCGAGAACCTACTACCAAACAACCTGTAGAAAGGGATTCGAGTAACGACCAGGATAAAACAAAGGGACGAGTCAAATAAACGTGGGCGCAGGAAGCTTGGAGAACTTGCAAATATTCTTGGTAAGGCAGCCAACCTGTAAAATGGATTCGACTTTGGTCGATAGGAAATTGCTCCAGCATCAAATCTTTATAGGTTTGACCATCAGCCAGTTTTTTACCGTAAGCCACGCGATTTTCTCCCACAACCACTACATGGCAATTTGGTCGTCGCTGCTGAAGCAAAGCAACTGCTTCCATAAACTGCGGGAAACCTCGATAAGGTTCCATACCTCTAGTTGCGTAAGTGACAATCTCATCAACATGGGAAAGGTCAAGGTTTTTGCTTGGTAGAACTAATTTTGCACCCGATTTAGGACGGAAAAAGTCAGTATCAACGCCATCATAAAGAACATTAATTTTATTATGGTATTCCGATGGAAACTGTTGACGCTGCCAATAGGTCGGAGAAAGACCGCGATCACAACTATATAAATCCTGCAAAATCGGTGCATTTTTGATGCGAATTCTGGCTTCATCGTCATAGCTCAGGGGTTCATTGGGGTCAAAATCAGCATCGGTACCATGAGCGTGGTAAAACCACTCGAAATAACACAGTAATCTAGCTTGGGGAAAAATATCTTTAATAAATAATGTTGGTCCCCAACCAGAATGACCATAAACTACATCAGGTACAAATTTATTAGCTTTTAACTGTTCTGCCATACGAAAAACAGCCTGACCTTGGAGGACAGCATTTTCCAAAGGTCTAACGTAGTGGTGAGTCTCTGGTCGAGCTTCTCGTTTTGGGCTATAAATGACTTTGTTAACACCTGATAATTTACCATCGCGGCGAGTAGTGCCGAAAAAAACTTGATTACTACTATCTTTGGCTAAAGCACCTGCTACGTGACGAAATTGAGCGGGAAAGTTGGGGTGGAGGAATAAGATTCGCATGGCTATGTTTATATTTCTTTCATAATTTATTCATGCTGTCCCTTTTGTTGGGGATAGCATGAATAAAATGGAAATTTAAGTCCTTCAATGGATCAGGTGTGTGCTAGTAGTTGGCTGCCCAAATACACTACCTGGTTCCCCATTTCTTATACAGGCTCAGGAGGCTCAACAACGAAATCTGATGCGTCGAAAGCTCCACGGTTCACCCCTTGCACAAAGGCGAGGGTTTCGGATTGAGCAGGAGTAACTCCTTCTGCCAGAACGTAGATTCGAGTACCAGTCACTCCACCAATCGTGGTGTTCTGGAATCCTAGATCCTCAAATTCAACACCTTCAACAAAGAAGTAGTCAGTACCATTTACGAAGTCGGTAATCCAGTCGCCAGGAGGAGGAGTTACGATTGGTTCACCGGGATCAATTGGCTCTGGTGCAAAGTCTGTGAATAGCAATTGGAAGTAATCAGTGTCAGCCCCGCCAGTCAAGGTGTCGCGTGCAGTTTGGGTTTCCGCATCTTCGCCACCAAACACCAGGTCAATGCCAGCACCACCGATAACGCGGTCAACGCCGGCGCCACCATCAAGGAAGTCATTACCAGCGCCACCATTGAGGACATCATTCCCAGCGAGACTTTCTTGAGCGTCAAAATCACCGTAGATGGTGTCATCACCACCGAGTCCATTAAGGTTGTCATCACCTTCGCCACCATCGATGAAGTCACCGTCAATGCCACCTCTAATGGTTTCTAAGCCAGCACCACCCAAGAGGGTACTAGTACCTGCACCACCATCGAGAACGTCGTTACCGGCGCCGCCATCGAGGTAGTCAACACCATCTCCACCTAAAAGGGAGTCATTCCCAGCATAGCCGTAGAGGGTGTCATCGCCCTCACCACCTATGAGGGTATCAGCACCGCCTGATGCTAAACTGTCACCTTCACCATAGAGAGTATCATTGCCCTCAGCGCCATCGATGTAGTCAGCACCCCCGGAAATGGTACCTTCTGTATCATCGCCGTACAGCGCATCATTAGAGAAGCTACCAATTACGGTGTCATTGCCAGCACCGCCTTGGGCAGTATCTTCAAAACCACCATAGACCCAGTCAGCACCAGCACCACCATCAAGTAAGTCTTTGCCATCATTGACATCATCAATGCTCGTGCCGCCAATTAGGGTGTCATTGCCAACCTCACCAAATAGTGAGTCCTCGCCTGCATCCCCAAATAGTGTGTCGTTACCGGCTCCACCAAGCAGTTGGTCTTTATCGTCTCCACCTCGAAGCAGGTCATTGCCACCTAAACCAGATAAAGTGTCTTCTTTTGCAAAACCACGTAGGGTATCGGCATTCGCAGTACCTGTAAGGGTATCGGACTCCGGTGTTCCATTTCTTACTGCCATAATCAAAAAAATCCTATTTCAGAGAAGTACTTTGTTATTGTCCAGATGCACTTCGACAAATTCAGTTGTTGATATTCTCACTACTCCCCCTCTCTCAAGTTTGAAAGAGGGGTGTCAAAGACATAGTGAGAAGACATAATACACTTGAAGAACTACGATTGTGGGCTATTCGCTGTAACATCAGAACTGTCATAGCTGTATGAATCATTGTCTCGCTAGTTTCAGTGCCATTCAACCTCACGCTGGGCGCCACGAATAACCAAATTTTGAAATCTGAAATGCTCTTGAATAAGGTTGTAGCTACGCTAATCACTACTCGCCGTAATCTAAGCTACACGAACATTTCATGACACACTTTATAAAGATAGCTAAGGAATATTTACATCTGCCAACAAAACAGCTTGCATCTTTGACAAAATAGCAGTACAAAAGGCATCTAAAGCAAAGACACTTTATAAAACTATGAAACCCAAATTGGGTAATTAAAGGTGACTACTAAATTCGCAAAGTATACCCTATGTAATAAGCAAAAAAATTACTTTAGGGTAGTGCTAAATAATAGTCAGTAATTATCTTGTACTTTAGTAGCAAGGTGTTAAATACATAAACACCAGTAAATCAAACCCGATGAATTGATGGCAACGAACATAGAGTTCATTGCATATCCTTGAGCTAATACGCAAGTCTTTCAGCAGATATATAAACTGCCTACGCTGTACTTGCTTGAGCTACTTATTAACATTCTCAGCATTACCAAATAATTTTAATAATGATAATCCTTCGTTAAAGACCAAAAAGTATCTACTTTTTTCACGAATAAATAGGGAACATTTCTCACTAGTGCCAAAAGGCAAAAGATAGGAGGCAGAAGGCAAAAAAAAGATTCCTTACTTGATAAGCTTTGTAGCTTTTTCTAACTGGATAGTTATTTTAGCCATGCTGCACTAGTGCCAGAAGGCAGAAGATAGGAGGCAGAAGGCAGAAAAAAGATTCCTTACTTGATAAGCTTTGTAGCTTTTTCTAACTGGATAGTTATTTTAGCCATGCTGCACTAGTTAATTATTAACACAACTTTTTCGGTTTGTCAACTTAACAAAATGAAATATTTAAGCTTTCATCTAATGTAGTGTAGGCACCAAAAGCAGTAATAAAAAATGTAATGAAAAATTAATATAAAACTGAAAAAGCAAGTATTAACAATAACCTAACTTTAACTAAAAGATAGTCAAAAATTAAAGTTACCTGTTGCTTGCTAAATGAGAATTGCTGTTGTAGTGTCAACCAATGCAGCATACGTAACAAAAAAATATTTACTTAACACTTTTTTAAGCATAAAACTGAATTTCAGTATGAATAATATTTAGTTTATTTGCAATATATACTTGATATAGGCGTATTTTAAAAAACTAAGTAGGATGTTTTTAATATATATGTACTGACACATATATTCGATCCGGATTGCTGACAAGTGCTATAAGGATTTATAATGAATTGGATAAGAATTGATTTTATTTTGAAATCGTAATTAAAGCAGATGTTACACTTTTACATGATTTAATTAATATGTCTGATACTCTTGTAGTCATACCAGCTACAAAACCGATGAAACCCTTTTCTGCGAAACAGAACCGAAACCTTAAATGCAAAATTAAAAATTGGTATGACTATTGCCACAAGTGCTTTTTTAGAATTCGTTGGCAAGCTTGAGGGTTTTGACCAACTACCAAGTGAGTCACTAACTTACTTATCACAACACATTCGACCTAGTCGCTATCGTATAGGGCAGAAAATTGTTGAGAAAGAAAAAATGCCTGACTGTGTAACAATTATTTATGAAGGCAAGGTTCGTCTGCTGGCATATGATGCCCGCACAAGAAAGCAAACAACTTTAAAATTGTTGGAATCTGGGTCAATTGTTGGTGAGGCTAGCATTTTGCGAGAAATTGCTTGCGAAACAGCAATAGCTTCTAGCGAAGTTACGTGTTTAACATTGGATGCTAAAGAGTATTTACGTTTACTATCCAAATACCCAGCGTTTGCTCTTGTTAGTAAAAACCGCTGTCATCTAGTGGAAGTATTTGACATTCTCGGTACACAGAAACAAGTACAAGCCAATGTAGATTTAAATTTGAAAGAATTAGCTCAAAAAGCTTTAAAAGAGGCTAAAGTTCATTACCTCTCACCCGGCTTGAATAAAGTTAAGCAATTAGATAGGGAATTTATTTGGTTTGTCAGTAGTGGAGAAATAAAAAACTTTTCCCCCTGTAGTCGTTTGGAATTAGAGAATAATCCAGATAAACAAGATAATAAAGAAAATAATAAACAAAATATAATTGAAGTTCAGGGGAAAAATGCATCGCGCTTGATTGGATTACGCAAGTCGGATTTGTTGGTATTAGATCAAAGTCATTTAGATTATCGGGTACATGATACTAAAGAAAATCCAGACGAGATCGAGATTCCCTATGTATCTAAAGAAATTCCACTACCAGAATCGACAACTGTACGTAACAAACAAAAAAGAAAGTATCCATTTGTTCATGGAAAGGGGCAATTAAATTCTACCATCGCCTGTTTCCAAATGGTATCAAATCATTTAGAAATATCATTCCGCCAAGAGATAGCTCGTCGAATTTTAACAGAACAAAGTAAACGTCAGGGTACAATATCTTTTCAGCTTTGTGCTTATGTTGCAGAATTGATTGGACTTAAAGCGCAACTAATAGATATACCTTCATCTCAAGTAACGCGCGTTCCGACTCCAGCATTGATTCGTTTTGGTGATAGCTTTGCAGTTTTGTTTGAAGCAAGCGAACATGTGGTCGTTTTGGGTATACCATCTCAAGGAATCCAACATTTAAAGCCAAGCGAACTACTTGCGTCTTTAGATGATGGTCTTGACAGCAATCGTCCATCTGTGGTAAGAGTAGTGCTTCTTGCTCAGACCAAAGCAACACCTCAAAAACGCTTTGGCTTGGGATGGTTTGTTCCTTATTTATCGCGGTATCGGCGAGTACTTATAGAAGTATTTTTGGCTTCTTTTTTCGTACAGCTAGCAGCGCTCGTAAACCCGCTAGTAGTTCAAATAATTATCGACCAAGTAATTACACAAAATAGTACAAAAACATTACATCTTTTTGGAGGTTTACTAATAGTAGTCGCATTGTTTGAAGCGATATTAACTACATTACGAACTTATTTATTTGTTGATACTACTAATCGCATTGACATGAGTTTGGGGTCGGAAATTATCGACCACTTGCTACGTCTACCGTTAGACTATTATCAGCGGCGCCCAGTCGGTGAACTATCCACGCGCATCAATGAATTAGAAAATATTCGTAAATTTTTGACTGGTACAGCTTTAACCGTGGGGTTAGATGCTTTATTTTCGGTAATTTATATTATCGTGATGCTATTTTACAGTTGGCAGCTAACCATAGTCGGTTTAGCCACCATTCCTGTATTTATAATCTTCACTTTTATTTTCTCTCCTATAGTTAGAAAACAGTTACGTAATAAAGCTGAACGTAACGCAGAAACTCAGTCTTATTTAGTCGAAGTAATTTCAGGTATTCAAACAGTAAAAGCACAAAATATTGAATTGCGTTCGCGCTTTTCTTGGCAAGAACGCTATGCCAGTTATGTCGCAGCGGGTTTTGATACTATTATTACTTCAACTATTGCTAATTCCACAAGTAGTTTTCTTAACAAACTTAGTAGTTTAGCAGTTTTGTGGGCTGGAGCTTACTTGGTACTGCAAGGAGAATTAACTTTAGGTGAATTAATCGCTTTTAGGATTATCTCTAGTTATGTTACTAGTCCAATATTACGACTAGCACAACTTTGGCAAAGTTTTCAAGAGACTGCTTTGTCGTTAGAGCGTTTAAGCGATATTATTGATACACCGCAAGAAGCAGAACAAGACCGTGATAATATTCTTTTACCTTCAATTAGAGGAGCGGTGAAGTACGAAAACATTAACTTCCGCTTCAGACCAGATCGACCGCTCCAACTTTGTAATGTTAGTCTTAATTTTCAAGAGGGTGAATTTATTGGAATTGTTGGACAAAGTGGTGCTGGTAAGAGTACCTTGACAAAGTTGTTGATTCGACTGTATGAACCAGAGTCAGGCAGAATATCAATCGATGGTTACGATATTTCCAAAGTCGAACTTTATTCACTACGGCGCCAAATTGGATTCGTTCCTCAAGATACGCTACTGTTTGATGGTACAATTCAAGAAAATATTGCTCTGACTAACCCTGACGCGACGACAGAAGAGATTATCGAAGCAGCCAAAATAGCAGTTGCTCACGACTTTATTATGGACTTGCCTAATGGTTATAATACGCGGGTAGGTGAACGCGGTGCATCACTTTCTGGAGGACAAAGACAAAGAATTGCCATTGCTCGTTCTGTTATACAAAGACCAAAGTTATTAATTTTAGACGAAGCAACTAGCGCGCTAGATTATCCTACGGAACGACAAGTTTGTCTAAATTTAGCTGAGGCATTTAAAGATAGTACAGTGTTCTTCATCACTCACCGTCTTAACACTGTTAAACACGCAAATAGAATTGTCGTCATGGATAGTGGTCGGGTTATTGAGCAAGGAACTCATGATGAACTATTGGCTATAGAAGCTCAGTATTTTTACCTCTACAATCAACAAGAAGTCAATCTGTAATTGAGTAATTAAATGTATAAATCGTAGGGTGGGCATCGCCCACCAAAACGTGTATATGGTAAGCAGCACCCCAAAGTTAGCTATTAACAAATCTTAAAAAATATAAAATTCAAAATCTAAAATCGCAATGAATAAACTAGATAAAGTGTACCTCAACGGAAAAAGTCGTAACATTAATTATGACAACGGAACTAAAGAAGCGAGATTACAAAGATCGTCAACTGAAACGAATACTCCTAGGTCATCTCTTAGCGATTCCGATAATTCGAGGTTTAACCAATCGGTTGTTCTACGTCAATCTCCTGTTTGGTCGCGCGCTATTATGCTAACGCTGATGGGATTAGCTTGTTTTGGAATTACTTGGGCAAGTTTAGCCAAAATTGAGCAAGTAGTTCCAGCAACAGGACAATTAAAGCCTGAAGGTACTGTTAAAGAAATTCAAGCCCCAGTTGGTGGAGTAGTGAAAGAAGTTTATATTAAAGATGGACAGAAGGTAGAAGCTGGAGATTCATTGCTAATTTTTGATTCTACCGCTACAAATGCTGAATTAAATTCGCTTCAAAAAGTTCGCATTGCTTTAATGCAGGAAAACAAAATTTACCGTCAGTTGATGCAGATAAAATCTACGACGGATGAAAGCGAATATTTGAATTTAAATATATCCAAAGAAGCTGCTTCTTTGCTAAAGAATCGTGCAGCTTTATCAAGAGAAAAGGAGTTATTGCTAAAAGAGCTAAAAAACTTTGATAATGCGACTGGGTTGGAATTAGAAGAGCGAGCAAGGTTACAAGTTGCCAAAAGAGAATTAGATTCTCGGACTACAGTAGCACAGTTGGAGGTTGAACAAATCAGAAAAAAATTAGCTCAAAACAAAGTTCAAATCAGCGACACCCAAGATAGTTTAGCTATTGAAGAAGGAATTTTAAATAAGCTTACTATTCTTGCTCAAGAAGGTGGAATTTCACAGCTACAGTATCTGCAACAGCAAAGAAAAGTGCAAAGTCTTAAGGCACAAGCAGCACAATTGTTAGAAGAACAGCAAAGTTTACAATTTAATATTACTCAAGGACAACAAGAATTGAAAAATACAATAGCTGTTTCCCAGAAAAATATTTTGGAAAAAATTGCTGACAATAAAAGACGAATTGCTGACTTAGAAAGCCAATTTACCAGAATTATATTAGATAATGAAAAACAACTAGCTAATATCAACAGTAAAATTTCACAAATACAGTTAAATCTAAAATACCAAAGACTTCGGGCCCCTGTAAGTGGAACTATTTTCGATTTACAACAAGCTGGTAATCCTGGTTTTGTCGCTCAATCTAGTCAAAAACTACTCTCAATTGTACCAAATGATAAATATATAGCTGAAGCATTTGTTACCAATAAAGATATTGGTTTTGTACGCGAAGGAATGAAGGTTGATGTGAGAATTGACTCATTTCCATTTAGCGAATTTGGTGGTATTGAAGGAGAAATAATAGAAGTCGCTTCAGATGCATTACCACCAGAACAAGCATACCCATACTATCGTTTTCCAATAAAAATTAGTTTGAATAGACAATCACTAAATGTTAAAGGTAGAGACATCTCATTACAATCGGGAATGTCGATTACTGCTAATATTAAAGTGCGTGAAGAAAGGAGAGTCATTAGCCTTTTAACAGAACTGTTTACTAAGCAAGTTGAAACTTTAAAAGAAGTACGTTAAACCTGAAACTTTAGATTTTAGACTCACTGAGAAATTCTCAAGGAAAAATTTGTAAATAGTTATGGACTACCTTTTCAAGAGGTGCTACCGCAGTCTTTAATACAAGAGATAATTGCAGAGTTAAAAATTAAATACTATCGCCGTCTATTCGATCCGTTTGTAACATTGTGGGCGTTTTTATTCTCCTTCGGAGACACTTCGTGAACACAAGTATTAGATGTAGATAAAAGTTGTGACAATACAGTTTCACGAATTATTGCTTGGTTGTCGCCAGAAAAAGTTGAGTTACCATCAACATAAAATAATCGCTCTTTATTTTTTATACAGCAAAGGAAAAGTTGCGCCTGACAAGACTTTTAGGTGGCGTTAATTTATAATGCTTATGTGTCCGCACGCTATTTAAGTAGTATAGAATTTACCTTATTTTTTCCTACCGTTAAAATCTAAAACTTTATGGTAAATGTCCAACTTTCTGTTCAACAATAGTGCTTGATGAACCGAAGCTTCCGCAAATACCTTATCTAATTACATATAAAGCCTTCTATCATCTGCCCTCTGCCTTTTCTTAGTGCCATTCGACTTGGAGTCCCATTGCGGGTATGAGCGTAATAATGGATTGTAAAATGTGTTTTTTAAGAGTTAATAGATTAATGTTGGGTTCCGCTGCGCTACACCCAACCTACAACAACAAGATATTTTGAGGAGTTGATACAATGGGTTTTTATCAAAAGCGAATTCTTCCTTACCTTCTCGATTGGTCATTATCTGCTCCCATAATTGGTAAGTACCGTCAAGAAGTGCTAGCAGGTGTACAAGGGGAAGTTTTAGAAATTGGTTTTGGAACGGGTTTGAATCTGTCGTACTATCCAGATGATATTTACAAGATTGTTACGGTTGACCCAAACCCAGGTGTTCATACATTAGCGCAAAAACGTATCGAATCTTCTTCCATCACGGTAGAGCATAAAATATTAAGCGGTGAAAATCTACCGATGGCAGATAATTCATTTGACAATGTTGTTAGTACATTTACACTGTGTAGTATCGCGAGTGTTGAGCAAGCACTTAAAGAAGTTTACCGTGTACTCAAACCAGGAGGAGGGTTTCATTTCCTTGAGCATGGGTTGAGTCGAGAACCAAAAGTGCAGGTGTGGCAAAACCGCTTGACACCATTACAAAAAATCATCGGAGATGGATGCCATTTGAATCGCAGCATTCGCGAGCTTGTTGAGACTCAGTTCCAAAATGTCCAATTAGAAGAATTTTATCTGGAAGATGTCCCCAAGGTTTCGGGATATTTGTATAAAGGCGTTGGATATAAAGCTATATGACATAATCGAACGAGCATTTCTTGAGAATGGACGCTAGAATGGAGAACATTTGGCGCCATTCGCACAAGTGAAGATAGTCAAATAAAGTAGGATATTTCCGGATTACACAGGGAAGTATCCATATATATAGTAAAAAATACCTATATTAAAATTATAAAATGTTAGTACGTAGACCTAAGAGAAAATCAGGGAAATTAGTTCTTTACTCAAAACCGCAGCAGTACATGCAAATCAAAGCGGCAATTATTGCTGTTGCAGTTACGGGGATGACAGCAGTAACAGTACCAGCGTTTGCACTTGTTCAACCTGCATTCGCGCGTGAAGCTATTATGCTTGTACAGCGTTCTTTACAAAACGGTAATTCTAAACCAGAAACAAAACTTGATGTCTTGCTGCGTGAGTTGGCAAACCTGGAAGTTGAAAAGGCTACGTTAGATGTTAAACATACTTCTAGCAACGAAGCTATCGAAGAAATTGATGCGTCTATAGAAGCTCTACGAAACCGTATAGATGAAATTATGCCAAAAAGCAATGCTGCTATAAGCAATGTAGTTACAGAAGCGCTTGTTTCAAAGATTGCTGCATTGGAAATTGAAAATTCCTTGCTCGAAGCATATCATACCCCATATGCTGAAGTAGTGGTATTTACAGAAAACCAGATTCGTAGATTATGGCGCCGAGTTGCTTCTATCACACCACAAAATCCCAAAGAAGTAATCAACCCAGTTGTTAGTGCTATTCTTGATACCGAAATTGCCAACCTAAAAGCAAGACGCGCTTCGCTAGCAACTAGATATACACCAGACGATATTGGAGACTTATTGACAATAGATTTGCAGTTAGGCAGTTTGGCACAAAGGCAGGCATTTTATAACTCGTAGCAGAATGTCAAGTTTTAGAGGTTGGTACGAATTGCTTGTAAAAATTCTAAAACCTCTTTTAGTTGGTCTGTGTCTAAATTTTGACTCAGACGGTTAGCCTTAAATAGGACAATTTATGGCTCTATATTACAATAGAGAAGAATGAATATCTTAACAGAAGGCTTTTATGCACATGCCTTATCCAAAGCTAAACGACGAAGAAATTATACAGCGCGGTAAAGAGCTATACGAAAAGCATATCCGTCCCCAAGTTGAGACAGAAGAGAATATTGGAAAATTGATCTCAATCAACGTTGAAACGGGTGAATATGAAATAGGTGATGATTTGTTAATAACGAGTCGTCGTTTGCAAGTTAAACAGGCTGATGCTGCAATTTGGGCTGAAAGAATTGGTTATGATGCCGTGTATGCTATTGGTGGTACATTAGTCAGGACGGTAGAATGATACACGGGACAGTAGTTGGACTTCAACCATCGTTGCTACTGAACCAGCCGCGTGTATAATTTGATGGTAAATCAAATTCTTTGTATGTGGCTATACACAAAACGGGTCGAAAGGGACTTAAGGTAACAATATTTATATTGCTACTCATTTTTACTGCTGTTATTGTCTCACTACTTTATCCTCGACAACAGCAGATAGTTCAACGTGAAAGTAATTATGCTATTCACACGCGGCAAGATTTTAACCAACCGAGTTTTTACCCTATTACTCCAAATACATCAAATAAACTATACCGACCAACAGGCGCCTGGGTAGGAAGATTAATTTTGCCTACACTACAGGAAGATAATACAGATTGGGTGTTAATGGAAGTTGAACATGCACCACAAAAAGCACAAAATTTAATTGGAAAGATTGTACGGTTGGAATGGGAAAATGATAAAGATGTTCTTTCTTATGTACAAGCTGTAACGCGAGATGTAAATTTCACATCTAATACTATTAAGAGTCAAAAACAAGGCAATATCCACCCGTTCCGTTTAAATGGTGTTGCCAAGGTCTCTGTATTGCGTTCTTTAGCAGGCGCCCGTCCTCAAGATGATGTTATTGTTACTTTGGATGATGCGACGGTTGTTACTGAAGGTGTCGGAAAAGTAAGTTTACAAATTGCGCGTGAGCCTGTTTTAACAACTGGTAGATTTTACGGTTTAGTCAAAATCATTGAGCCAACATCAAAATCTGATTCTCTATACAAAGTAGTACATTATAACCCAGCATCAGGAAACTTTGATGGCACAGAAGGCGCCATTCGTATTCCCCAACAAGCTGTAGACACACGTAACATACCTAGTTCAACACCATTATTAATTGATAAATCACTCCTCGGTGAACAAGGGTGGTATATTTACGGTGCTAGAGATAATAAAGGTATATTTACTGTCCAAGCACTGGCGCCACGTAGTTTATTGCAAATTCAGCCAGATAAATTAATTACTAATGAAAATATCGCGCTAGGCTATATCAAAAATCAACATTGGCGAAATACACCAGCGCAAAAAGGTAAAATTGACACAGTACTTTTAAATTCTAGTGTATTAAAATCAACTTCCAGCCTCCCATACCAAGGCGGATTAGTTGGATTTCAAAACTCTCCTGCTCTCCTTACCCCTCCTACCTCTCCTACTCCCACTACCTCTTTACAAGGTGGTTTAGGGGAATACCAATGGCAACAAAATGACAAAGCTATTGTTTTACATATATTTGGCGGTATCGGTGGACGCAAAAAAGAAGCACTAGGTTTTCCTTATACTATTACCGGACACTTTTCCTTTGGAATAGCACGAGTTATACGTGATAGTTTCACATCAGAATTACGCTTCGACATAAAATATCATCAAATTTATGCCCACAACTCTGACGGAATTATTGCCGGAATTCATACATGGGCAAATTATATGGGCAATTTACAACGTGGTTGGATGTATACTCGCCCAGTTTCAGATATTTTGATTAAATTTGACCCAGTAACAACAGATTATGACTTTGATGGCGTAAAAATATCACCATTAAACGAATTGCAGCGACAATTACAAATAATGATGGCACGCTACCGTGTGGGGGATGGTACAGGAGGTGCCACAGTATCCCCAGGAACTTCGTGTGGTCAAGACTCTGCCCAAGCACTTTATGCCACTATTACTACTATTAAAAACCAAGTTGCCACTGCACCTCAAATTCAACAATGGTTAGATACACATCCAAACGACCCTCAAACTTTACGGTTTAGGGAGTTGATATCACTGGGTGCCAAACTCGAAAAACAATTGGCACCATTAGGTATAGTGCGTACAGATTGGCGCAGCAGTACTAGTATACTTGCTGGCACTGGTAGTGGTGATAATCAACCATTTAGAGATGGTAGTATCTGGGCAGGTTTAACGAGTTGGCGGACAATGATGCCTCGACAAGTACATGATGACCTCGCTCTTCTATTTTTAAAGCATGGCGCCAGTTTACAAGTATTACGAACCAATCAAATAGGTGGATGGCAAGCTGATATTGCACCATTGGCGCCGACAGTATTATTCGGACAGATAAAAATACCTTTTACCGATATATCTCCACTGTCGATTTTACTCAATCGTGTATTGGCATCTTTAAAAATTCCTACACAGCAAGATTGGTTAGTTCTAGGTATAACACTGTTAGTTTATACTATTATTGCTCTTCCTATAGGACTTAAATCAGGATTTTTACAATTACAAATCTGGTCAGCTAACTATACAGATAAGTCTTTATTAATACTACGGTGTTTATTCCTTCCTGCCATATCAGAAGAATTATTCTTTCGTGTCTTATTACTTCCTCACCCTATTGAAATTACAAATTGGTTAACTTGGACGATGTGGGCATTACTGAGCTTAATATTATTCATTATTTCTCACCCAATTAATGCCAGTACCTTTTTCAAACAAGCTAATAAAACGTTTTTTAATCGTATATTTTTATGTTTAGCTGCATTACTAGGAATTGCCTGTACAATTGCGTATGTGCTTACAGGCTCCTTATTTGTTATAGTAATGATTCACTGGATTGTAGTTGTAGTTTGGTTAATGGCTTTTGCAGGAATGACAAAGCTAAACAGTTAACCTGTAAGGTGGGCTGAAGCCCACCATACATCATGACCAAACAGTTACGACATTAATAATTTTACTAGTTCCTGAGTAATTGGGAAACCAGTTTGCTGCTCAAAATATATAAACATAGGACTGGGGTTTGCTTCTAAAAATAGATATTCTCCTGTCGGCGCCAATCTCCAATCAATTGCCGTCCATTCCAGGTATAATGAAGAAGCAATTTCTCGACACTTTTGTTGCAATTCCAAAGGTAACTCCACTGGTATTAATTCAGCATTTACATCTTCGCGAAAATCTAGTGATTTACTACGAATCTCCGCAGTATATACAGAATCGCCAATCACATAACTACGAATATTAGTACCGGGTATATATTCTTGCCAAGTTACAGGAGATATACTCAAAGCTAAATCTAACCGTTTTGGTTCGAGTGATGATTCTGTTAATGTTTGAGTATGGGCGCCACCATAAACTGGTTTAAAAATTGCATTTTGATGTGATGCTGCAAATTCCGTAGCTTGTTCTGGGTCATTGGTAATTAAAGTTTCTGGAATTTTTACACCTAGTTGTTGGACAGTGTAAACTTTGCTGCATTATTACACAGCAGATAAGGATAAGTACGTAAGCTTTAATTATTTATAACCCTTAATCACAGCACTTCATGTGTTTTTGATATACACAACGAAATATCCTGATTTCATAAACCAGAAACCCGGTTTCTTTATTGAAATCTTGTAATAAAATAATGATTTTGCTTAGAAACCGGGTTTCTTCACACCAGCTAAGGTAAATGCAATTGCTTCTTGAATATGCTGCTCTAACATTGCTTTACTCAACAGGCGCCTACCTTGAGGATGTTGCTGTATGTTTCCGGCGCCTATAAAGTAAAATAAGCAGGTTCCCATAATGTTAATAGCTGCTTGGAAAGAATCGAGTTGCCGAAAGGCACCACTTGCAACACCCCGGTCTAAAATAGCCATCAAGGTTTTATCTATATTTAAAGAACTACTGCTATAGTATTTTCCCTGATTTTGCACAGCCTCATGAAACATTATCGTCGGGAGCTTGGGATTTTGCGACACACACTCAAGTAATGCAACCAGAAATTTTTCTAAAGCGACTTCTGGCGCCAAATGCTCTAGCGAAGAATCTAATTGTTGAATAACATGTAGTAAATTCGCGTGCGAACGTTCTAAAACAGCCTGATACAACCCTTCTTTATCTTTGAAGTAGTAGTAAATCATCGATTTTGCTACACCAGTCTTTGCTGCAATAGCTTCTGTCCGAGCAGCAGTTAAACCATGAATAGCAAACTCCTCTTCTGCTGCTGCCAAAATTACAGCTTGAGTAGCTTCCGCATCGCGAACTTGCTTCGTATTTGACTTATCTGGTTTCGCTGCACGTGGCACAATTTTATAAAAATCAACAAACTTGTCAGTCAGTATAACCTTTTTACGCTCCTCCAGTTCCCCCCTTATCAAGGGGGGTTAGGGGGGATCAAAATATTGACAAATTTGCCAAAAACTTGCTTTAATCAATAATAACAAACTGACAAGTCAGTCAATTAACTATCATAAAACCCTTATAATATGACAAAAACTAAGAAAATAATCATTATTGGTGGTGGCATAGGAGGCACCGCAACTGCGTTAGCATTAAACCGTGCAGGGTTCGATATTAGCGTTTATGAGCGCGCGCAAGAATTAAGAGAAGTAGGAGCAGGAATTGCACTATGGGCAAATGCCACTCACGTTCTCAACGAATTAGGTTTACTCGAAGATGCAGTTCGTAATGGTTGTTTAACAACGAATTATCAATTCAACACGCAGGATGGCAAAGAGTTAGTCAACGTGTCTGTCGATAAATTTGAGTTACCCGTTATAGGTATTCATCGTGCGGATTTGCACAAACTTTTATGTAGTCAGGTTGCAAGTAAGTTTACTTTGGGACAAACATTTGAACGATTTGAGCAATACGGTTTTAAAATACGTGTATATATGAAATCTGGATTACACGATGAAGGTAATGCTTTAATAGGTGCCGATGGTTTAAGGTCACAAGTACGGGCAGCATTATTTGGTGAGAGTCCACCTATATACCGCAATTTTACTACATGGCGTGGTTTAACTAATTACATACCTAATCAATATCGTCCTGGTTATATTCATGAATTTCTAGGACGTGGAAAAGGGTTTGGTTTTATGATGCTGGGTAACAATCGAATGTATTGGTATGCAGCAGCTAAGACGAAACAAGGGCAGAAACATGAGTTAGAAGTAATGTTTCAAGAGTGGTTTCGCGCAATTCCAGAGTTAATAGCAGCAACCGATAAAGCAAATATTATCCAAACAGATTTATATGACCGTGTACTATCACGATCTTGGGGAACAGGAAATATTACTTTACTAGGTGATTCAGCACATCCGATGTTACCAACATTGGGACAGGGAGCATGTATGGCATTGGAAGATGCACTAGTTATTACCAAGTGCTTGCAAGAGTCAGATGATATTGTCAGAGCTTTTGAGCAGTATGAGTTACAAAGATTTTCGCGCGTTAAATCGATTGTAGAGCAGTCATTACGGTCTGGACGTATGGGTGAGCTAAAAAACCCTATTGCTGTGAAATTGCGAAATCAGTTTATGAAGTTGATGGGGTCTACGATTGCTGATAGCTTTACAAGTTTTCATTCATTTAGAGCATAAACTATTACCTGTGATTATTGGCGCCTGCTGAGGGTTTAATAGCGCTGTTTCTTGTACAAAGATATTTGAACTATTTGTAGCAGTTAGACGCCTAATTTCACGATTATTAATGGTGAAAACTTCATCTTTGGCAGAATTAGCAATTAAAGTGCCAAAAATATTTACCAACGGTTTCACGGCCGTTTGTATTCAACAACCCCATTTCGATAGCATAGCATTAATTTAGTTAACTTTTTGTGGAATAGACAAATAAGAGTCCAAATACTGGTTTACCGTATTGTTTGTCCTATCAATTAACTGACTTGCCAAGTCATCAACAGCTTTTTGACCATTTGTGAAAGACAAGTATCCAACCAAACCAACCGTGCCAAAAATTTGTAGCGCGAAAGGAATGATTAGAACCAATTGTAGAGGCAGGGCAAAGGCGCCACGGTTAATTTCATATCTATAGGTAAAGTTACTTATCATAAAAGCAAAGTTTGAATTTGCTTTAAACTTATATTTCCCGTCCAGATATTATTTAAGCGCGAGAGCTATATATGTATTACTGATGATTAACGCTATGTGAATAAAGTTTGATTTGAGCCTAATTTGTGATTTTTTTGGAAATATGAATGAATAATAGAAGTTTTGACTTAGATTAAATATATAAATATTAGTAATAGATGTAACAGATATGCCTAAGTTTCCACCCAAAGATTATATTCAATCGATATCGTTTCCGAGTGAGATAACTTTACGTCCGATTGGTGTCGTGCATTCTCCCTACAAAGAACGACACGGAACACCTCGACAGTCACAACTTCGTAATGTACCTGAAAACTATCAGCCCGCTATCGCTCAAATCGAACTTTTCCCCGATATTATACCCACGATTGCACTTAAAGATATGGAAGGGTTTGAGCGAATTTGGATAATTTCATGGTTACATCTTAACTACCACTGGAACCCAACTGTAATTTTACCGCGTGGTCCGCGAGTCCGACGTGGGACAATGGCTACACGCGCTCCTCATCGTCCTAACCCTATTGGTTTGTCGGCGCCTAAACTTCTCAAAATTGAAGGTTTAGTTTTACACGTTGAAGGAATTGATTTACTCGACCAAACGCCTGTTCTTGATATTAAACCTTATGTGCCTTACTGCGATGCGTTTCCAAATGCACGTAGTGGTTATGTTGATGACATGGAAGATGCTGCTGTACACGAAGAAGATATATTTGGCAATTTGGGGCGCCCTTAAACTCCAACTATATATTGTTGCTTTTGATACTTTTTCTCAAGTGTCACAGGTTTGACACACGAAGTACACACTATCTTCACAACCTTTAAATATATTTGCTGCAACTGCTTAATATTTTGTAATATTAACTATAGGTGTTACTCTATGGTGTTGAGTCGTATGTATTGTTTCTGATGTCAAATCGGGTATGTATTAGCTAGGCTATGACCGGGATGTTCTACGGAGCGTCGTAAAGTACATCGAATGACTGGAAATTTACGGAAAGCCAATTGATTGGGATGGAGTAATCAATGAATTTCTATGAAATATTTTCTAGGTTAAGAGGAATCTTACTGTGCCAATAAAACGCATTATTGAAGGACTGAATGAGTTTCACGATACTTATTTCGTGTCCCACCGCGAAATGTTCGAGCAGTTGTCTCAAGGTCAATCCCCAGAAGTATTATTCATAACATGTTCTGATTCTCGTATCGACCCTTGTTTAATTACCCAAAGTCAACCTGGTGAATTATTTGTAGTTCGTAATATTGGTAATATTATCCCCGCTTACGGCGCCTCGAATAGTGGAGAAGGTGCAGCTATTGAGTACGCAGTGGGTGCTTTAGGTATAAAAGATATAGTTATTTGTGGTCACTCGCACTGTGGTGCAATGCGAGGATTATTGCAAATAGGTAATCTTACTCAACAGATGCCATTAGTCTACGACTGGTTAAAAAAACATGCAGAGTCAACTCGTCGTCTAGTTTTGGACAACTATGAAGGTTGTTCGAGTGAAAAACTCCTAAAAATCGCTATTGAACAAAATGTGCTAACTCAAATTGAGAACCTGGAAACATATCCAATAATCCGCTCTAAGCTTCATGGTGGTAAAGTCACTCTCCATGCTTGGATTTATGAAATCGAGACTGGAGAGGTTTTCGCTTACGATGGCAGCATCGGTCAGTTCAAAGCTTTAGAAAATCGTCCCTTCCCTGTAATGAACCCTCTAATTTGTGCCCACGCCGAATAACTCGTACACAAAAATATATACTTAAGTCTTAAGTTAAGTACAATATTATGCTAATGGGCAAACAAAGTTATATTACCCATTGGCTATTATTTTTACAAAAATAAAATAGTATGTTCTACAATAGTAGCTACGATATTAGCTAACAATATAGAAGCAGTATATTATTATGGCGTTGAAGTCTTCTTCGATGGCAAAAAGTACAGGCTCTTTACGCCATAAGATAATAAACTTTTGCCGTTATTCCTTCGCATGGTTTACCGATACTCCAGAGCGCGCCTTAAACGATGCATATAAAGCAGCTACAATTATACGAGAAATCGAAATTGAACAATTTAACGGCAATAAAATATCTTCGGAATCTGCCAATTATTCCAATAGTGTGATGAATTACTGGCAGTCAGCCTTAAATAATAATTTAAATATTGTTAAATTTCGACTCGCTGAGTTTAGATTAAGTCGCCCATTGATAAAATTATCTAATCAAGAAATATTAGAAAAACTAAAGTATATTGACGAAATAGTGGCCAAGTATTTTCAAGATGATGAATTATTAGCATCAAGCGCAATTATTCCAGCAGACACTACAAATAATATAAATAATACAAATATTAATAACCAAGTATCACAAATTGAGCGTCAACAAGTGATTCAACCACCCATCAAAGTGCAAACGGCGCAAGATAGGGATGTTGAAAGTATGCGCGTCAAGCCTGTTTCTCAAAAAAGCGGAATTTTACCACGATCAATAGGAAGAACTTTTAATCGCCTAAAAGATGATTTTGCACCCGAAGCAGAAGAAAAATACGTACAGAATTTTAGAGTCTCACGAAGACGAACCCAAGCTTCGGTAAAATTTTTAGTAATGTTAGTAGTTATACCATTGATAACGCATTTAGTAACTAAGCAGTTTTTAGTAAGTCCAATAGTTGAGCGTACACGGGGTGAACATAACCCTAATATATTTATCAATAGCGAAATGGAAGATGAAGCACTTAATGAACTAAAAATTTATGAACGTGGGCTAAAGTTTGAAAGTTTTATATTGAAGGCACCGACTCTAACTCCAGAAAAGATAGGAGAACAAGTCAAAGAAAAAGCCATTGACATAGCAGAAGAATTTCGATATAAAAGCAACAATGCAATTAGTAACGTCTTCGCTGATATGTTCTCACTCGTTGCCTTCGCAGTCGTAGTTGCTACCAGTAAGCGCGAAATTGTAATACTAAAAGCATTTATAGATGATGTAGTTTATGGCTTAAGTGATAGTGCTAAAGCATTCTTAATTATTCTATTTACCGATATATTTGTAGGTTTCCACTCTCCCCACGGTTGGGAAGTTTTATTAGAAGGAATGGCAGAACATTTAGGTCTACCTCCTAACCGTAGTGCCATATTCCTATTTATTGCGACCTTCCCTGTTGTACTAGACACCATCTTTAAATACTGGATATTCCGTTACCTCAGTCGTCTGTCTCCTTCTGCGTTGGCAACGTTGAAAGAAATGAACGAATAATTTCAATGTGCCACAGGCATACGAACTGTGCTTATGGGCGCCATGCCTACCAGGTTTTAGGAGCTAAAATTGAAGCGTTGCAACGAGCGATAGATACCTCGCTTCTAGGTGAGCGTAGATTTAATCGAAGAAGCTGAAAAATATAAATAACGCTAACAGGAATATTGTTGCGACGGAATTACGCGAACAACAACTTTTGTCCAAAGTTCAATTTACTATCCAGGGAGATTATAAATAATTATGACTATTGAGCCAGTAGGCTTGCGCTTTTCGCTAAAATTTTAATCATGGCTAGGCTGTGTTTTGTTGATTTGTGCAAGTGTCACAATCTGTTGTCATAAAACCAGGAGATGATGAAAATGACAATTAATCATGGGATATTATTGCAGCCAGGTGACGGTGATAGTTATTCAGTAGCAGGCGATGTAATCACGTTTAAAGCTACGAGCGAACAAACAGATGGCAAATATGCAGTGTTTGAAGTAGTAGTTGCACCCCAATTAGGCCCGCCGCCACATATTCATAGTCGAGAAGATGAAGCATTTTATATTCAAGAAGGTTCGATTGAGTTTTATCTTGACAAACAAACAGTTTTAGCAACTCCCGGAACATTCTTGCATTCTCCGAAAGGTCAACTTCATAGTTTTAAAAATGTTGGTTCTGCACCAGCAAAAATGCTGATTTGGGCTACACCAGGTGGAGTAGAAAAGTTTTTTGCACAAGTCGGAACTAAAGTAGAGAATTCATCAGTTCCACCGTTACCTATAACTCAAGAAGTGATTGACCGGATATTAGCCACTGCTCCTGAATATGGAATTACCATTTTTCTTCCTGAACTTGATAATTCTCCATAAAAATGTGACTTCTAGTAGACCGAAAATTTTTAAAAGCACATTGCAATTTCCTACGGATGCTAAGTAATTGCTACCTGTAAAAGTCTAGGAAGCTGGATTGCACTTCGCATAATCGCTTTTTTGACAGGTGCCTGTAATGAGAATTTAAAAGGTATTGCTTGGTCTTAAGGTATTGTATTAAAAACAGGCGTTACACAAATATTAATATAAAAGTTTAAGTGTTTTTGCTTTTAAGTTCATCGTACTGAATAATAATCAATCTAATTGCCTCAAAAAGCGCGCGGACGATTACTGGCTCTACTTTATATTTAACAGTTAACACATCAATCCAATCATTTAAATCAACGTCGTAAGGATTTGCTATATTCATAGTTTCTACCCAAGCAGTATATATTTCTTCACCTAAATCAGGATGAAGAGTAATAGCTTCTGCTTCCGCACGCGCCCTGCTTGATACAGCGTTGATTAATCATACAAGCATCTTCTACTTTCATGAATAAAATCCGATATGGTTATATACTAAAATCGGCACTCATGGTTTACTACATATGAAGCAGTTAACCAAACAATGGCGCCTACCTATAATTAGTGCAACTTCGCTTAAAATATGCAGTTCCAAAAATTAGCGCTCTTTTGATACTTGTGTATCATTCTTTGCTAGCTATATTGACAATGTTTTGAAAGCTAAGGTAAAACCAACGTATGGCATAGAGAGAATATGCCTAATGCTGCTTAAAGCTATAATTAGTAACTTGATTCACTTGAGATTCTTAGAATAAGGTTAATTCTAAGAGTTTTGCTCCTCCTTTTAGTAATTGCTGTAGGGTGGTTTTTTTATATCAAGTAAGGCGCCTGTAATTTGATTACTAGCACTTCGTACCGCGCACGCCTACATTTTAATGTTTGGAAGTCATCTATAACCTGATAGTTTAAGTATAGGTAATTTGTGGCTGGTGGTTACAACGCAAGCAGTACATAAATATTGTCATTCGTTAATTTCTCGTGGCACGGCAACAATGGCGCCTGCATTTATATTAATGTTGCCACCATTTCCGCCACCTTGAGCAAGACCAGCAGTGCGGAAATAGAACTATTACGACGTAGCAATAGTAAATGGGAGTTAAGATTAATATTTCCGCCATCAACTGCGTTGGACTCTGCGTTGATGAAACCCCCGTTGATAAGGAAGCAAGAAAGCTGTAGTTTATATTCCTCACCTTCCAGATACACGTGCGGTAAATCTACATATTGCTGATAAACCTTTGCGTAATGCGTGTACTCAGGGTCTGGATTATTAATTATTTCCCGGCGCCTTTAATTATTTCCACTTCTCTTCCTTCTCGTCCCAGGTAGGTTTTGCCACATAAGGAGGTTTTAGTTTATCTTGCTCCATAAAAGTTGGTAAAAAGTAACTAAAATCTACCAATTCATAATTACTAACTAAAAACAGGTCGATGTTCACGAAGGTCTTGATAGTACTATAGTATTTTTAAACAAATATCTCAAGGAAAAATCAGGTTATACTGAAATTGAGATTGTTAAGGAGTATGGCAAATTAACGTTAGTAGAGTGTTATGCAGGTCAATTAAATCAGGTGTTTATGAGTATCCTCAGTAATGCTATTGATGCGCTAGAAGAACGTAATCATCAGCTAACACTTGAAGAAATTAAAGCTCAACCCAGTACAATTAGAGTTTCGACAGCAGCTAAAGAGGACACTATTATCATCAAAATTGCGGATAACGGAATTGGTATTAGTGAGGTTATAGGTTCCAAGATATTTGATCCGTTTTTCACTACAAAGGTTGTGGGCAAGGGAATGGGTTTGGGTTTAGCTATCAGCTATCAAATTATTACTTGTAAGCATAGTGGAAAGCTTTATTATAATTCTACTCCAGGACAGGGGACAGAGTTTGTTATTGAACTCCCTATCCTGCAACGATTAACTAATACCAATCTTTAAAATCTGGCTACATTGGGGGTTAGCAGAGTTAAGCTGCTACGCAGCTTGACTGTATAATAGTTTAATCAGTAACAGGTGCGATTGCCAGCTTATATAGTTATTAAAATTGGTGCCGATGGCTTACTGCAATTGGAGCAGTTAAGCAAACGATGGCGCCAACTGTCTCTTTCTATAATTAGGTGTAGTTTTATTAAAGATATGCAGCAAGCATAAGAAGCGCAAAGAAAGAAGTGATGGCTAAAGATTTGATAAATTTAAAAGAACTTGAATGACCAATACCGTGTAAATTAGGTTTCATCATTACTTCACACAACTTTAAAGTTTGCACTCATAAATACGTCAAGTGTTGTAGGTTTATGCACTGATTAGAAAAATCGGCTCGTAACTGTTCTTTGAAGATTCAGGGCGTTTCCCGGATTTCTCACAAGTGAGAAAACTCTTTAGCTTTTGCGTGTAATCTTCTTGTGTTTTAGCGCCAAACTTACTGCCAAAGCGAAATAAGTTTTCTACATTCCAAGTCATGACTTTAAATTCCGTCATGTTTTCTCCAGATATTGCTGATAGCTTGTGTTGTACTTAGCTGTAGCTCTTTTAATGTCACCCGTGTAGATTTTTACCCAGGCAAAGAAAAAATATCTACCTCTATTGCATTAGCCTGTGTTGGACGGTTGTTGGACGCAGAGTCATATACCACAAGGACAGAGTGGGCGCCGTTACCGTCTGGAGAAAGCAGAGTCATGCCCTCTGCATGGTCTTTTCCTTTATCCTCACCCTGACCAAAAGGAACATTCACAAGCTGAAGGCTTTTTGCTACATAAACGATAAATTTCGTCATGGTTCTTCACAACGATTTAGTTGGCAAATCAATAACTTCGATTAAAATGAGAGTCTTACACAAATAAGTATCAATTTTTCGATTATAAGCAAGGCTGGCGCTTCGGTTATATGATGACGATGAATGCATTAGATTTGGCTTTTACCCCGGCACTTGAGATGGCAAACTTAGTTCGTCGGCGCCAGGTATCGCCACTGGAGTTAGTAAATATATACTTAGAACGCATTGAGCGTTTAAATCCTTTGCTCGGCAGTTATTTTACAGTGACGGCAGAGCAAGCAATAGCTGATGCTGAAATTAAAACCGAAGCGTTAGTTAATGCGACTAATTTACCTCCATTTTTTGGTGTGCCAATTTCAACTAAAGACCTCAACTCAGTTGCTGGTGTACCCTGTACTTACGGCACTAAAGCATTAATAAATAACGTTCCCGAATATGATGATGTTGCTATTGCCAAGATTAAGCAAGCAGGGTTTATTATTCTTGGTAAAACTGCTACGTCTGAGTTAGGTTCATTTCCTTACACTGAACCTACGGGTTTTCCTCCTTCACGTAATCCGTGGAATCTTGAGTATACTCCTGGAGGGTCAAGTGGTGGCGCCGCTGCTGCTGTAGCTGCGGGGTTATCTCCAATTGCACAAGGTTCAGATGGAGGTGGTTCAATTCGTGGACCTGCTGCTTGCTGTGGATTATTCGGTATAAAACCATCGCGCGGTAGAGTATCACCAGGCCCTGCTGGCGATAAATTTAATGGTATTGCTACAAATGGGCCAATTGGTCGAACAGTTGCAGATGCAGCAGCACTTCTTGATGTAATGTCGGGTAATGTTGCAGGTGACCCTTATTATTTGCCAAGTCCCGAATGTTCATTTCTTGAAGCTAGTAAACAACAACCTGGTCGTTTGCGAATAGCTTTCTCTACAAAGTTTTTACCTATCGGTGAAGCAGATGCAACTTGTAAACAAGCTGTTTTGCAAACAGTTAAGTTACTCGAAGACTTGGGACACACTGTTGAAGAAAAATGTCCTGACTTTAGCGGTTTAATTGAACCATTCCAGATTATATGGCGTAACGGTGTAGCCGCAGGTGGTATTCCTCTTGAAATGCTGCAACCTGTCAACCGCTGGTTAATGTCAAAAACAGACAGCGCAGTTGATTATCTTAAAGCTGTTGCTAAGATGCAAATTGTATCGCGGCAAATTGTTAGCTTTTTCGATAACTTCGATGTTTTGTTAATGCCTGTTTTCCTACATTCTCCCATCCGCGTTGGTGAATGGTCGCATTTGAGTCCTGAAGATATCTTTGAAAATATTGTTCAGTGGGTCGCACCTTGTCCACCTGCTAATGCAACTGGACAACCTGCTATTGCAATTCCTGTTGGTTTTGATAGTAAAGGCTTACCAATGAGTGTTCAGTTTGTAGGTAAACCTGCCGCTGAATCTACTTTAATTCGTCTTGCTGCACAACTTGAAACTGCAAAACCTTGGATTAATAGGCGCCCAAATTTAGATAATATATAGGTATGTGTAGTATATGCAGTATGTGTAAGGTGGGCAATGCCCACCCTATATATTATTTCTCGATTGCATTTTGTTGTAATAATGTTTTCGGTTTTCTTCTACGTGAGTCAGATAAATTAATAAATGACTCTATCAATATCGGTATGAATAAAGTCATTACCTTTAAATAACAAAGGCTGGTTTGTAGATTCTGCCAAAGCATAGGAAAAGCAATCTCCCATATTCAGTTTAGCAGGGTGGCGCCCCTTACCATACTTCAAAAATGCTTTACTAGCTAACTGTGCCTGCTCTGCACTGAAAGGTACGATAATTATGGAAAGTGCTTCAATCAATAAATCTAAATTTTCTACACCCTGCTCACCATGCTTAGTACCTACAACTATGGATGCTTCAACATAACCTGGAGCAGAAAGTAGGCAATCTTCACTTTCGTTAATAAGTTGAATAAATATCAATTCTTCAGGCTCAGCATAAATAATTGCCATGATAGCAGAAGGGTCAATAACCATTATTCTGGAATCCCAAATTCGTTATAACCAATAATTTCATCGGGAGTTCTGCTATCAAGAATGGGTAAATTTCTAATCTCGTTACAAATACTGCGAACAGCATTAATATCAATTTTTTCCCCTTTCAGATTTTGTGAGGAAACAGGATGAAGTTGATACATAAGTTTTCCTTTTATTTCCATACCTGCAACACTTGGAGGCATTTTTAAGTATAAAACACCATTCTCGTCTACACGTCCATCTACGTCGATTTGCTGCATTGACTTATGCTCCCTCATTCAATTACCTGACTTATTTTAGTATAAATATCTTTACCGTCGCCCAATGCTTTCCCATGAACATATGTTTTATATACCTCTTTGAAAAGGGGTGCCCTGTCATTACATAAAGCCTGCTGTAAACTCATTTTTTATAGTATAATGTATTACTTAATGAAACTATATTAAGGCAACGGCTGAGAACCTTTACAATTGGCACCTTTGGGTGTGACGTCAGGGTAGTATGTAATAATGGCGCCTTCTTTTCTAACAAAGACTGTAGGAAAGGTTTTACCTGTATCGTTATCGCGAACATTGTATATACAGGCGCCTTCGTTATTACCCTGCTGTTTAAATATTTTAGTTACATCAATTAGCATTTCTTCGGCATTACTCAAATAGCCATAACCTTTGATGACATCTGTAACAGTACGATTTGGTTGTTTAATTATTACACCCATCGTATAAATGACACCTGGGACAACTTCTTGATTTTTCTGATTATTTGGGAGTCTGCCACCAATACCTTGTTGCTGCAATTGCAAGTACCTACCATAAAAATGTAAACCCCCAATATCGTTAGCATTATAGATTTCACCACAGAATATATGCTCAAAACCTTTACGCTGAAACCAAATATTCGTCAAATCTTGGAGAAAATCAGACCGACGCTTACGTCCAGGACGAATTGAACCTCCTACTGCAAACTGAATTTTTTCTAAAACATCAGGGTATTTTCGTAATAACTGCTTGAATTGATTAGGTAATACATTAGAACCGATAGGGCCACAAGCTTTTAAAACAGCTTCATCGAATGCGTTTAATTTTGGTGCTGGTGGTGAAATATCAAGCTGTTGACCTAGAGGAAAATTTAAAGGAACAGGATTATCTTCGTTATCAAAAAAAGGTATTAGTTGTTGGTTTTGTGTTTTTTGGGCAGTGCTTGGAAGTTGTACCAGTATACCAAAAGCTAGTAGTACTAATAATCCTGATTTTACCTTTAAGGTCGATAGCATATGAGTTGTTATTTAAAAACTAATATGATATTAAACCAGCATTATTAAGATTTATTTATGTAGTATAGGCGCCTAACCTAACCAATACTGCTCTTCTCTCTGCGCTAAGAGTGCCTGTGTGGTAAAACTAAATACACGTGAATGCACAGGCTTTCCGGGCTGTGCCACATAAAATCAATGGCTTAGTTTAATAAATATAGTGAATAGGGGAATACTAGCTAGTAAATAAACTTTTAGGTTAAGTCAAAAATGTTTAATAAAGGTAATATGACACTAGTGTTTTTACTGGTATTAGTATTTATCGGGTTTGGGGATAGCTTTTTGCCAAAACCGCTGAGTACAGCCAGTTATCAAACGCGAACAACGATAAATAATTTAGTTATAGGTATGTTTCCAGCATGGCGCCCAAAAACAGACCCAAATAAACGGACACAAGAAGCTATTCAACAAATGAACAAATAACAAAGTTATGAGTACAGACGCGATGTTCCTCGCGTCTGTACAGAGTTATTAATTAAAACTCCTAACTCCTAACTAAATATTAGGCTTTTTTCAACCAGCTAAACATGGCGCGTAGGTCTTTGCCTACTTCTTCAATAGGGTGTTCAGCTTCTCTGCGACGCATTGAGGTGAAACCAGCTTTACCAGATTGATTTTCCAAAACGAACTCGCGAGCAAACTGTCCGGTTTGAATTTCGGTGAGAATTTTCTTCATCTCGGCTTTTGTCTGGTCGTTAACAATACGTGGACCGCGAGTATAATCTCCGTATTCGGCAGTATTCGAGATACTATCGCGCATTGTTGCCAAACCACCTTCGACTACTAAGTCAACAATGAGTTTGACTTCGTGCAAACACTCAAAGTATGCGAGTTCAGGTTGATAACCAGCTTCTACCAAAGTTTCAAAACCAGCTTTGATTAAAGCACTCAAACCACCGCAAAGTACAGCTTGTTCACCAAATAAGTCAGTTTCGGTTTCTTCGCGGAATGTTGTTTCTAAAACTCCTGCACGTGTTCCACCTATACCCTTAGCATATGCCATTGCTCTATCGCGTGCTTGTCCACTTGCGTTTTGGTACACGGCAAACAGTGCGGGTACACCTTGTCCTTGTTCGTAGGTACGACGAACTAAATGTCCGGGGCCTTTTGGCGCCACCATGACAACATCTACATTAGATGGTGGTACAACTTGACCGAAGTGAATGTTGAACCCGTGAGCAAAAGCGATAACGTTTCCTTCGTTGAGGTTTGGTTCAATTTCTTCCTTGTAAACACTCTTTTGAACTTCATCGGGCAACAGTATCATAATAAAATCTGCTGCCGCCGCCGCATCTGAAACACTTTTAACCGTCAAACCTGCTGCTTCAGCCTTCCCTGCTGACTTACTACCCGGATACAGTCCAACAATTACATTCATGCCACTATCTTTTAAATTTAAAGCGTGAGCATGACCTTGTGAACCATAACCGATTATCGCAATCGTTTTTCCAGCTAAAAGGTCTAAATTTGCATCTGTGTCATAATACATCCGAGCCATAGGTAGCGTCTCCAGTCAGCAAGCACCTGTTTTATTGCAGACCTTAGATTCTACCGCATAACTATCACCAAAAAATATTAATCTATATTATTGCAATATTAAATTCTTCCTAAAAGCCATCCCAGGCCCAAGCTCAAGCCCGAGGCACCTGTGATAAACGCAACACAATTACTGAGTTATGCAAAAAATCACTCGCATAAACGAGTGAGCAATAAGAAATAAAACTTATCAATAACGGCTAATTAATAGAATGCTTCTATATTTTGTCGGAAGGCAATTAAAGCGTGGTTGCCTCGTTCTTCTTTTAGTGCCCCAAGAATGGTATCAGATTCTTCTAATGATACGATTGTTTTAATTTCAATATTAGTATTATAACCTGCTAAATCTGACAAGCGTCTTCCGTGCCCACCTTCACCTTGTACTTGGTTAATAGTATACCCAGTTACATCATGATTTTTAAGTAGCTTTACAATACGGTCTTTCAACACCGTTTCCGCAATAATAGTGATTAACACGGCGGGTTGAACTGGATTAATAACTAAGTCTAACATAAACAACTCCAAAAAATAAAATTTAAATACTTACCTTGCATCTGCAACGGTTCTAGCTCTATTTACTTTGAGTGTGTATCCCATCCACTCAGTACCTACTAACGCACTAATCGCTGCCATCTCTTGACTATCTGTTTCCATTTCTACAACCGCAAATCCCCTCTTCTCTCCTGTTTTCTGGTTTGTAGATACTAAAATTCTCTTAACCACTCCATACTTTAAAAAAACTTGTCTAATATCATTATCTTCCACTTCATGGGATAGATTACCAATATAAACTGACATGACATATCTCCCAAGTAAAACCAATGCTATTTAGGTAAATAATTACACTATTGTTTTACTTAGATGTTGCTGACAACAATGGTTTCATCCACATCATTAACAAATATAAAAAAACAAATTACTGTTTTTATGTACTTAATTAAATCTTATCAGTTAATTGACAAGTTAATTGTAAACTAATGTAAACATTTATTGTTTATGGGCAAGGTACTCTAAGAAACCCGGTTTCTAAGCAAAATCTTCATTTTTATTACAAAATTTCAACAAAGAAACCCGGTTTCTAAGCAAAATCTTCATTTTTATTACAAAATTTCAACAAAGAAACCCGGTTTCTAGGCAAAATCTTCATTTTTATTACAAAATTTCAACAAAGAAACCCGGTTTCTAGGATTTTAGTTAAGAAGCTGTTTCTTTATCAATTTGCTGAATTTCGGCTTCTGATAATTTAATATCACCTGCACGTGCCGAGTCTTCAATGCTAGAAACTTTACTGGCGCCTGGTATTGGTAAAATACATGGTGACTTTGAGCGCAACCAAGCTAAAACAATACCATATACCGATACGCCTTTTTGTTTGGCGAGTTTGCTGATAATAGAAATATCTTGCAAATCTGAATGACGTCTGCGACCCCCAAATGGACTCCAAGGTAAAAAAGTTAAGTTTTCTTGCTGGCAATATTCTAAAACACCATCAGACTCAGGTTGACGATACCAAGGACTGTATTGATTTTGCACTGAAATAATATCTACAACATCGCGCGCTTGTTTAATTTGTTCAACGGAAAAATTAGAAACTCCAACAAACCGAACTATACCAGCATCAACTGCTTCCCGTGCAGCTTTTAATGAATCTTCTATCGAATAATCTGGGTCGGGTGAGTGATATTGCCAAATATCAATTGGTTTACTACCACCCAACGCTTCATAACTAACGCGAATTGTTTCACGCAAATGTTCAGGGTTGCCGTTACGAGTCCAGCTTTGGTTCGGACGCATTAACCCACCTTTTGTCGCAACAACAATATTACTAGTATCACCACTGTAAGTTTGTAATGCTTTACCAATCAGTCGCTCATTATGGTGTTTATCAGATTCGTCTTTGCAATATGAGTCAGCAGTATCAATAAAAGTAATGCCTAAATCTAAAGCACGATGAATAACTTCTATTGATTGCGACTCATCCGGACGTTCGTATACTGACATTGGCATGGCACCTAACCCAATTGCACTTACGGTAATACTAGTGTTTGCTAATTGTGTCGTTTGCATAATTTCTCTTTTGATTGATTTTTCTGGATTTTAATTTGATATCTCATCAGAATCGATAAATTCTGGTAAGTCCTGATTTGTGTAGTACTCTATTACTTGTTTAAGTGGGAACTGATTGGATGATTCCGAGCGTGTTTTTATTCCTAGTGCTATTTGCACTTCGTTCCAATCTCCTACCAAGAAAGTTGGAACAGATTCGGCGGCAAATGCTTTCTCAATAATAGGCGCCGCTTCCACTGCTTTCAAATCAACAAGCTCACCAACTAAAAAAGCATTAAAATCTGGGTCATTGTCAGTAAAGTTATTTAATAAATTACTTATAATGGAAACACATCTAGAACGCGCTTCTGGATGAATTTGAGCGATACGAGTCAATGCGGATGCTGCGTCTGCACGCTCATAAGCATCGTGTGAAGAGTCTATTATATATGCTTCGAGTGGCTCAATTGCAGCAGTGCCAATGGTGGCCAACACACCAGGTAATTCTAAACTCATTCGGTCATCTTCTTCAAATGTGCCAAATAAATTAATTAATGGTTCAATAGCTTCTACCGCGTGAAGTTGCCCTAAAACTCGTACTGCATGTACTGGCGCCCAAGCTTGCAGGTTTTCATTTGTGTCTTGTATCTCGTCAGCACCAATAGATAAATCTTCATCACAAGCCATGCGTATTAGGTCAGGAACATGCTGTGAAGTAAAACCCAGTTCCCCTACATAATCTGGCATACCCTTGATTTGACTACAATCACCGTAAGTCAGCAGCTTGTTTACAGGAGACGGATAAGAAGATAATGACATATTTAATTTATTTGTAGTTTTATTTGAGTTTTTTATTGCAATTATTATACATAGCGACTTTCAGGTCGATTGAAAAGTCTTGTGACAATTATTAAAGTGGGTAAGTAAGGCACAGCCCACCATACTTTTTGTTACGCAAATCGTAACGGCAACTATCTCAAGACAGATAAAGCCACATACTAGCATTAAGGTTATTTATGTGAGGTTTGAGTATGAACAAGGGAAGTGTGGTTTTAGCTACCCTGTTGGGTGGAATTATTTTGAGTAGTTGCGCCGCTGCTAATGATGGTGCTGGTGCTGGTGGTGGAGTATCAATGTCAATGTCACAAAATTCATCGGCACTTAATCAAATAGCAGCTACAATACCACCAACTGCTGATACAGCCAATGAAGCGGCATCAATAACCAAGGCACCAGCTCCCGTAAAATCACAGTTAATTAAAAAAGCAACTATGAGTTTGGTTGTGGAGTCAATTGACAAAAGCATTAACGAAGTGACGCAAATCATTGACAAACAGCAAGGTGATTTAATCAAACTTGCTCAAAATCAACCAAAAGATGAGTTTTCGCGTTCTACTGCATCAATACAGTTGAGAGTTCCACAAACTTCGTTAGATGATACCCTTACTCAACTAGCTAAACTGGGAATTGTTAAAAACCGTAGCATCACAGCAGAAGATGTTGGGGATAGAATCGTTGATTTTCAAGCACAGTTAGTTAACTTGAGAAGAACTGAAACAAATCTTCAAAAAATTATGGATAAAGCAGGTTCGGTACGCGATACATTGAGTGTGTCGCAAGAACTGAGCAATGTTCGTGACTCTATTGAGCGAATTGGCGCCCAACTCAAGAATCTACAAAACCAAGTTAGCTATTCAACTATTTCCTTAAATTTAGAAGCAGCAGTCTCTACTAAAAATCCGCAACGTGGTTTTGGCTTGCAAGTCCAAGAAACTTGGAATAAATCAACCAACTCAGTTGGTAAATTTAGCATGGGACTATTGAAACTAGCTATTTGGCTCATGGCTTATAGTCCATATGTATTTATTCTTGCTTTTGGTATTTACGGCTTTAACCGTTGGCGCTCTGCAAAAACTGGGGTTAAGTTAGATTAGACATGGACACATTTAATTAAAGCCATTTCACCCTCGTTCATGAGTACGATACCATTTACAAATCAAGGATATCGGGTCATACGCGAACTCGGTTGCAACCTCAATGGAGGTCGTGTAACATACTTAGCGCAACGTATAAAGACTGATGAGAAAGTTGTTATTAAGGAGTTTCAGTTCGCACGCTCTAGCATTCAAAGCTGGTCTGGTTTTAAGGCATATGAACGTGAAATACAGGTGTTACAAGGGTTAAACCATCCTGGAATACCACGCTATCTCGACTCTTTTGAAACTCCATCAGGGTTTTGTATGGTGCAAGAGTACAAACATGCTCAGTCTTTGTCTGTACCACGTAGTTTTGCTTTTGATGAAATTAAGCAAATAGCTGTTTCTGTACTGTCTATCCTTATATATTTACAAAACCGTATTCCGCCTATTTTTCATCGCGACATTAAGCCAGAAAATATTTTAATTGATGATAATATCAATGTTTATTTAGTTGATTTTGGATTTGCTCGTATTGGTAGTCATGATATGGCGATGAGCAGTGTTGCGATGGGAACGCTAGGTTTTATGGCGCCAGAGCAAATTTACAACCGTCAGTTAACAAAATCTACAGATTTATATAGTTTGGGTGCGACATTAATTTGTTTATTAACAGGCGCCAAATCAGCTGCGATGCATACTTTAATTGATGAAGATGGGTGTATTGCTTTTAAACATTTAGTTCCTCAGTTGAGTTTGGGCTTTATCGAGTGGCTTTCAACGATGGTTCAACAAAAACCCAAAAACCGCTTTAAAGATGCGAATGCAGCACTTATGGCACTAAAACCACTCGATATTGTGCCCTTATGTGTTGCAAAAATTGATAAAACGGAACTTGAATTTACAGCTGGACAAATTGGTGAAAAGCTTACGCAAACGATTACCATTCTTAATAATAATCCAGAAACGACATTAGTCGCTTGGTGTGAAGTGGCGCCTCATACTAACGACGCTCCACACACACCTCATAGTCATGATTGGATTGATTTTACGCTTCGGCATTTTAACGGTGAGAAAATTCTATGTAAAGTGACAATTGATACAAGCTATTTAATGGCAGATAAAATATATTATCGCCAATTACTATTACATACAAATTCAGCCGTTGAAATTCAAACTATTGAAATAAAGATTAAAACTGCTGCGTTACCAATAATTCAATATAAACAACCATACGCATCACTTTTATTATTATTAGTGACTTCTGGGGCAATGGCGTGGACTGGTGCGGCAGTTGCGGCTGTTATTGCTGCTATATTAATGACGGTTATTGGGGCTGGTATTGTTGTTGTCGATGATATTGTATTTGGGGCTGCGGTCGCGTCTTTGGTGGGTTGCTTTTTGGGGATTGCAGCAGGGCCAATTTTTGGAACTTTTTTATCTGTAATGGTAGCGATTGAATTTTGGTGTATTACTAAAGCTGGTATAAGTCACCTACAGGGTATCAATCAGGGTATCCATCAGGGTGGCAATCAAATTACATTTACGACAAATCTTAAAAAAGGATTTAGTCAGGTAATTGGTATTGTGATGGTTGTGCTTACAGCGTTACTGGGTTCTTGTACGGGTTTAGTATTAAAGACTGGTGTCATCAACTTTTGGGTAATTTTGACAATTGCCGCAACAGGTTCTAGTTTAGCTGGAATTTTTATTTACCTACCAATTAGAAGGCGCCGACTGGTTGGCAAGTATCTCAAGTCAGAGAAACGCCGAATAAAACCGTGAAGCCAAGAACATGAGTGGTATTTAAATTGTGTAGATTCGTTCATTTTGTACTGGCGATAACGAAATGTTGGTGCATAGGGATGCCAAGATAAAAAGGAGAAGCGTATTTAACCGAGACATGCCAGAACTACGCCATTCGATTGCTCATCACTACCACGAACGAACTAAGTACGACCCCGATACTATAGCGTCCAAAAACCAGGGTTTGGATTGGTCGAAACAACCTGTACCGTTTAAAGAATATAAAATTGGTACGGTTTTTGACCTCAAACCATATATCCAAGAATCTTCATTGGATTCGGACGATAACACTGATACAAAATGGTGGCGCCGTTTATCGCGGTTGCTGTTTTGCAGCTACGGTTTAACAGCTAGAATGCCATCAATGGGGAGTGCCGTATTTTTACGCTCGGCACCAAGTGCAGGTGGTTTATACCCAGCCGAAATATACATAGTTTCACGGGGTACACCGTTATTACCTGCTGGTTTATATAACTACCAGTCACGAACTCATTCGCTGCTGCAATTTTGGGAAAATAATGTTTGGCAAACATTGCAGGAAGCTTGTTTTTGGCATCCTGCTTTGGAAAGTACACAACTTGCCATCGTCATTACTGCGGTTTTTTACCGTTCAGCTTGGCGTTATGAAGACAGAGCATACCGTCGAATTTTTCTTGATACGGGACATTTATTGGGAAATATCGAGCTATCTGCTGCGACGTGTGACTTCCGACCCCATCTAATTGGTGGTTTCGTCGATAAAGCCGTCAATGATATGCTTTATATTGACCCAGAGCAAGAAGGCGCCACCGCAGTCCTTCCGATAGCCGATTTACTTGATATTAAACAAAATTTGCCAACTGGACGTACAGCTTTACCATCAGCGACCGAAACAGAATATCCTAAAATCCCTGACGGTGAGCTTATTCAGTACATTCATACTGCTACGCAAATTTTACCAGGTACAACAGGTAAACTAAATTTACCCGAAATCAAGCAAAATAAATCTATCGAAGACAAATATAAATTTCCCTTCTGTCAAAAAATTTCAACCCTTACAACTCAAATCGACTGGGGAGATAAACTTGATAAACTCGAAGCAACAATCCTTAAACGTCGTTCCACTAGGGCATACAGCGGAGATGATTTAACATTAGATGAACTCAAATCATTACTCGATTTTACATACCAGCCCCAACATTATATAGACCAAGAATTAGATATTTCGCCAGATTACTTCGACCTGAATTTAATACAAACCTTTATTGCGACCTCTGGAGTCGAAGGACTCGAAGCAGGATGTTACTATTACGCACCCGCTTCGCAAGAATTACGACAAATTCGCTTTAAAAACTTCCGCAGAGAATTACACTTTCTCTGTTTAGGACAAGACCTTGGTCGCGATGCATCCGCTGTTATTTTCCATACAGCGGATTTAAAAGCGTCTGTATCTCAGTATGGAGATAGAGTATATCGATACCTGCATATGGATGCAGGACACTTAGGGCAAAAACTAAATCTTGCTGCTGTTCGTCTTAATATCGGTGTCAGCGGTATTGGCGGATTCTTTGATGATAAAGTCAATGAGGTTTTGGGTATCCCTCAAGATGAAGCCGTATTATACATAACTACAATAGGGCGCCCGATGTAAACACTTTCCTATGTATCTGTAGTTTCTGTAGTGTATGTAGGGTGGGCACTGCCCACCTTACGTAGTATTGGCTTATTTTAGCAATTCTTCACCACGTCGATACAATTCCCGCGCGTAGTCTGTCCACGTACCTTGTCCCCAATATCGAAAACAGCTAGTTTGGACAAGCAAGTTATAAAGTAAGGCTTTTTGGTAATCTTCGCGTTGTGTTACTGATGCGTCTTGTTCGACTAATTTGTCATATTTTTGATGGAACAATGCGCTTAGTTTATTCATTGGTTCTAGGACATTTTCATATCCCCTAACCCAACTTAAATCATTTGTCCACGAGGCGCCATCTATATGAAACTGATTATCATTTGCTTTTAATTCTTGAATGGCATTTGCTACGGTTTCGGGTGTTACACTATTCACACGCTGCCATATTTTATGTTGCTGTACAGCTTGAATTTCTGGATAATTATTAGGGTCGGCGCCTGATGCTTCGATTAATTCTAGGTATTCTGTACCATTAATTGCGACAGTTCCCGCATTGTTATTACCTGCGTCGCGGATTTCGTGATAAATTCTGAATAAATCACGGGGATATTCATTCATCATCACACCCCCATTTTCGCCATCAGCTATTTGTGTTACTAAAGACGGAATGTTTGTATTACTGACTTGCTGCTTACCACGTCCTTTTGCTTCAAAGTAAGGTTGCATTTGTGCAACTAGTTTTGTATCCGAACCTTGAGTTTTAATTAGTGCAGTGATACTAACAGTTTCACCCTGAGAATTACGCGCGGTTAATTTATTGGGAATATACTTCTGGTCATGATGTAAACTGGCGCCATCCAAACGTTCGACTGAATGCTCTTGCACCATTATCCATTTATACCCGCACTCCTTTAATGCTTTTACATACTGATATAAAGTATCTGGGTGGTTGGGTAAATGCATTTCAGGAGGAGAAAATCCTTTTACCCGCTTTAAAGCATCGTAACCAAATATGGCAGCAAAATAATGTTGCCAAGCATGAATATGCAACTTGATATCAGGAATGGGGGTAGAAGGAATAACCGCATGACTCCACATCGTACCCAACCATTCCACGTAAGGTTGATATTGCACATCGCAGGTAATGCGCTTGAGAGTATCGATAATGTCGGTGTGCTGCTGTCGCAAACCCCAAAGTAAATTACCCGAATAGTCGAGCATAATACGCGGGTTACATCCTTGGGAGATTAATTCTGGAATAAACTCACCAATGCGTTTATAACACCAAGCGAAAACACCTGCATTATGGTTGTCCCCATTATGAGGGTGTTCAAACATATTTTGCAGGTTACTAATTAATTCACCGTTAAAACCTGCGGGAATAGTGGGTTGGTGCATGTGAAGCGCGCAGGCAAACCCAGCATTGATATTTTCGAGCCGGAGATTGCTTGTATTTAAAAATACAGGCTCATTGTGGTTTGTAACTAAATGAATTTCGGATTCCCAACCGCTGATGTTTGGTAAACCAAAGCGGATATCATCGAGTCTGGGGAGGGGGGATGAAATAGTAGCAGTCATTCCATGCGTCCTGTAGAAGCTTACTTATTTTCACCTATGATTGCTGTTATACCAGAAAGTCACTAATCAAAACTTTATAAATTCACGAAACGTTTGTCACAACTTTGTCACAGCTTCACAATTATGCTGCATAGTATAACCGACAAGGAGATATATCAATGGCGCCTATATCCGAATCAATTATTCCCGATACCCTCCTCGATGAATTTAAAACTTGCACTCGGTTGAATTACAATGGCAAGCTTGAGATTGAATCATGTACAGGGCATAAGTTTTCTTTTTATCTTTGATACTAACAACTACTTGTTTTTGATCATTGCAAATTTTGGTTGTAACAGTAATTTGATTAGGATTATTCTTGATTTCATCAAAACTGCGTCCCTTATTTGATTCATCCAAGGCATCAATTGCATTAGCAAGTAAATTCATGAATACTTGATTTAATTGTCCTGGAAAACACTGAATCAAAGGTAATTTATTATAGTTTGTGACAACTTCAATTGCTGGTCGATTTTCGTCAGCTTTAAATAGAAAACTTTGCAGATTCCCGACTTCTGATACTCAGTTTTGCAACCAAAGCAGGTTACTAATGGTCAGTTTCATTAATGCATGGCATGTTGCAGGTGTCAGATCCCCGACAACTTTTACGAAGTCGGGGATATTATAACCTTTGAATGTAGCCGTTTACTCGAAAAGTTACAATGACTTTGCCTCAATCCGCGCATTCAAAATCTCAATGCCGAGTTGCAAATGGGCGCGAGTGCGGAAACTAATGTGTTACGCCCAACTCAAATGACTGGGTCGTGCCTTTAAGCGAACCTTATTGTTCTCAGCCTCGTCAATGCTTTATACTTGCTGTACACCCGGACGGCCGTTTTCCACCACAAATGAAGCACGCTTACTGATTGTACCAGACTGTGTTGTCACATTTGACATCACGAGAAAGTCCGACTGCCAGTTTGTCGGAGTCAGCACACAGCGGACATACCCCCGTTGATTGTTGAAAAACTTAATATGTGGGTTATCTGGTAAGTAGGCTTGAACCGTGGCGTTTGTGTCTGACCCATCTCCACCGGAGCTAATCGAGGTACAAACAAATTCACTCCCAACCGTAGCGGATTCTGGGTTATTAAAGTCAGCCTTGAGATCCATTGCCCAGTTAGAATGCACATCGCCAGCTAAGGAGACCGGGTTAGAGGGCTTGCGCTCTGACAAGAAACGTATCAGTCGGTCGCGGTCAGCCACATACCCATCCCACTTATCCATGCTGAAAGTTCTGCCTTCCCCAGGTGTCATATCTCTCTGAGCAATTGGCACCTGTTGAGCCAGAATGTTCCACTGAGCCTCCGAACTCTCTAAACCACGGAATAGCCAATTTTCTTGACGCTTGCCAAGAATTGTGGCATTGGTATCTAAACTCTCTAGGCAACGTTCCTTGGTACCATCTCCACAAGGCTGATCTGTACGATACTGGCGGGTATCTAGTACATGGAAGGTTGCTAATTTACCAAAGGAAAGCCGACGGAAAAGTTGCAACTCTGGTCCTCTGGGTCGCGAGGAGAATCGTAGCGGCATATGTTCATAGTAAGCCTGATAAGCAAGCGCCCGCCGCTGTAAGAAGACGGCGCGGTCTTGATCCGGTTCACTGTCAATTTCCGAGATGGCGTCCGCGTAGTTGTTCTCCACCTCGTGGTCATCCCAGGTGACGATCCAGGGAAATGCCGCATGAGCAGCTTGCAGATTGGGATCTGTTTTGTAGAGGGCGTGACGGTTACGGTAATCATCCAAAGTCACAATTTCTGAACTATTGTGCTGTCTTACACCAGTTGTTGAGATTCCTCCCTCGTAAATGTAGTCACCCACATGCACCACTAGGTCTAGGTCTTCCTGAGCCATGTATTTGTATGCCGTGAAGTACCCTTGCTGATACTGCTGGCAGGAGGCTAGAGCAAAGGTAAACTTACTTACGTCGCTACGTGGCTTAGGCGCCGTGCGAGTGCGACCAATCGGGCTTGCTTCAGTACCTGAAATGAATTGATACCAGTACCAGGTTTCGGGTTTGAGTCTATTAACCTCAACTCGAACAGAGTGAGCCAGTTCTGGGATTGCAACCTCGGTGCCTTTTGCCACAATGTTTCTCATGTTGGCATCGGTTGCTACTTGCCATTCAATTGGCACATTAACAGCTGGCATCCCACCGCCATTTAAGGGATCGGGAGCCAGACGAGTCCAGAGCACCACGCTGGTAGCAAAGGGTTCACCCGATGCCACACCAAGCGTAAAAGGATAACTCGAAAAATTGACTTGGGCGATCGCTCGTTGATGGAACTGGTTGGCGATCAAAAAACCACTTAATGCCCCAGCCCCAACGATCAGGTTGCGTCGCTTGATTGGACTGTACAAAAACCGCTCGAAATTACTGTAATCTGACATTTTTTTGCCCCTGGTAACAAGTGGATGAAAGCAGAGGAACAGGCGATCCAAGTCCAAGGAAGGCAGGGTGATGGCAGACAAATCACATAACTAATCCCCTAACCGCTAAAATCAGGCTTGAACCACGTCGCGTTTTGTGAATAACAAAAGCTCGTTGCAAATTACACTAGTAGAGGGGATATCTAACCTGTGATCCAGAACATGGATGCCACATTTTACTGCCAGAACCAAGGTGTCAACTGTTGCTTTGCCCACATCAACCTACCATTGAGACATTAATTTTTTACAAAGAAACAGTTAATATTAGCTTAATTATAAAATATGAGTAGTATTGCCACAATTTTAGCTTTTCTTTACAAGCACAGAAAAAATCAGATTTCCAATAACTGTTTGGTAGATAATTAAATCACAGATGGCAGTGAGGGGAAGACAGGGATATGCAGGCGCCAAAATACATCCTGGCATTAGACTTAGGTACAACAGGGAACCGCGCGTTCATATTCAACGCTGATGGTAATGTAGTAGGTAGTGCTTACAAAGAACTTACCCAATATTACCCACAACCGGGCTGGCTAGAACATAACCCCTCAGAAATTTGGAATGATACCTGCTGGGTAATGCAAGCTGCAATTGCAAATTCTCAAATTACTCCTGCACAAATAGCTGCTATCGGACTTACCGTCCAGCGTGAAACCTGCTTACTATGGAATAAAAGTACTGGTGAACCCCTTCACAATGCCATTGTTTGGCAAGACCGACGCACGGCGCCATTTTGTTATGAACTACAAGCACAGGGTTATACTCAAGAAATCTATGACCGTACAGGTTTGGTCATCGACGCTTATTTTTCGGCAACCAAGCTCAAATGGTTACTAGACAATATTCCAAATCTTAATATTAATAACACTCTAGGTGGCACTATTGATACATGGATATTGTGGAAATTAACTAATGGAATTCACGCTACAGACCACAGTAACGCTAGTCGAACCATGTTGATGAACTTAACGACAGGCGCCTGGGATGAAGCGTTATTGAAATTATTTCAAATACCAGTAGATATATTACCAAAAATCCAACCTAGCTTAAGTTACTTCGGTCTTACCCATACTAATATTTTAGGAGTAGAAATTCCCATCACAGCAATATTAGGCGACCAACAAGCTTCATTATTTGGTCATGGTTGTTCAAAACCAGGTTTAGTCAAATGTACTTATGGAACTGGTAGCTTTTTAGTAGCGCATACAGGCTCACAAATTATTCGCACATCGCAGCAACTTATCTCAACAATAGCTTGGACACAATCTAATTCATTGGGATATGCACTAGAAGGTAGTATGTTTACAAGCGGCGCCTGTATTCAATGGCTGCGCGATAGTCTTAAACTTATTAATAATGCTGCCCAAACAGAAACAATGGCAACGAGCGTTACAGACAGCTCTGGTGTATATTTTGTCCCAGCATTAAGCGGCTTAGGGGCGCCTCATTGGGACATGAACGCACGGGGAGCATTTTTTGGAATTACAGGTGGAACAAAACCCGAACATATGGTGCGCGCTGTTCTTGAAGCAATAGCTTATCAAGTTAAAGAAGTTGTAGAAGCAATCAATGCATCGTGTACTATACCTGTACAGAAATTAGCAGTAGATGGTGGCGCCTGTAATAATAATTTTTTAATGCAATTTCAAGCAGATATTTTGGGAATTCCAGTAGAACGTCCGGTTGTTCGTGATACAACAGTGCAAGGTGTTGCTTTTGCTGCTGGGTTAGTAATAGGTTTATGGGATAGTTACGAAGCGTTAGTGCAAAAGCGTCAAATAGACCGTGTATTTGAACCAGGTAAAGAAAGTTTGAATAATTTTGTGATATGGCAAAAAGCAGTTGAACGAGCGAAACATTGGACAGACTTGATCCCCCCAACCCCCCTTAATAAGGGGGGCTAAGATTTGTTTGTGTATGGCGCTAATATTATTATCTTGTCAACTTATCTTCTCTTGTTCCCCCCTTACTAAGGGGGGTTAGGGGGGATTCTCATAGATATTACCTTCACCACAAGTTTAATTGATTAGGTTGCTTATCAAGCTCATTCCAAAGTAAAGCTGGAACTGGTACCGCATTTTCTTCTAACAGCTTTTGAAAATGACGCGCGTTACTTGGTGAGTGTTCTTCAACAGGACAGTGAACAAAGAAGTAAATTTGTTTTCCTTGCTGTAACCAATTTTTTACTTGCGTCACCCATTCTTCCATAAATTGCTGGTTCATTTCTAACTTTGGGTGTGAAATAAACCTAATTAAACTAAACGGCGCCGTCACGCTAAACTCTACAGGTAATTGAGGTTTACGTCGCTCTGACTCTAATTGTGGGTCATCATCTCCAGTATAAATTGGGCGAGTATCTAATAATACTCTGCCTACTCCAAATCTTTCTAAAAGTGTATTTAATTCGATTTGATAAACTTCTCTAAACCATTCGCGATGACGAACTTCAACGGCTAAGGGTAATTTTGTTTGTTGCCAAGCTTCTAAAAAAACTTCTAAATCATTAATTGACTTTGGTGCATAGCTTGGTGGTAACTGTGCGAACATCGGCCCCAAACGGGCGCCTAAAAGTTGCATCCGTTCTGCAAACTCTAAAGCTTGATTAATATAAGGTTTTAGTAAGCCATTATGAGTAATATCGCGGGGTAGTTTTGGGCAAAATTTAAAACTCGGTGGTGTTTGTGCTACCCACCGAGTAACAGTTTCTTGACTTGGTACAGCGTAGAAAGTCGTATTACCTTCTACTGTAGTAAAACGTTGGCTGTATAAATTAAGAAAATCAGCATTGCGAGTACCTTCAGGATATAGTTCCCCTATCCAACCTTTATATGCCCAAACAGCGCACCCTAAGAAAAAATTCACGGCAAATTTTTGTAAATAGATTACAAAGCTTATTTATTTAATTTTAGGTTGTATCATCATGTATTGGGGGTTGGGGTGTCCCCCAACCTACATTAGAAGCGATAACCGACACCGGCTTGTAAGCTTACTGCATCAGCAGAGCTATTCTTGTATGCATCAATACCCCACTTGGTGTCACCGTAAACAACGACGTTTTTAGCAACTTCAGATTCAGCACCAAGAGTTACAACAGGAGCGTTTTTGTTTCCAAGTTGGCTGGCATAACCTTCGTTGGTTTGGAACGAGTAACCACCACCAACATAAACGTTAGTATTTTTAGCAACTGGTGCGTCGAGAGTCACCATTGGTATGAGCGCCGTTGAGTTACCACCAAATAATGCGGCGCCACGAACAGAAACTTGTGATTTGGGAATTGCGTAACGTCCTTGTACGTTACCACCAAATGTTGCTGCATCTTCTTGTTGACCACCATTGGTAACACCAGCAGAAACACCGGCGCCTACATAACTACCATTCATTCCACGTTGTTGAACTTCAACTGGTTGGGCAGAAGCAATTCCTGCTGAAACCAAAATAGACGAAAGTGCAAGTGCGGCAGTAGCAGTTAGTTTTGCGAGTCTCATATAAATTTTCCTCACCCTTGGATTCACTTAATGCTTTATACATATAGAATCTCTTTTTTTATAAAACTTAACCTCACACAAGGCGGTCATTCGAGCAGGTGAATCTACTTTCACCCAGTTAGGTGAAGGTGATTTATATATTGTTAGTTAAAATAGATTAAAAGATATTTTAAATATTATTGAAAAATTACAGTAGAGACTAGAAACCCGGTTTCTTCGTTGAGATATTGTAATAAAAAAGACGATTTTGCGTAGAAACCGGGTTTCTTTGGTGAAATTAAGGCTCTATAGAAGTCGAATCAGCAGGGCAAGTAATTTTATTTGTACTTAAAGATAATATTGGCATTGCTGACTGTTTTGTTGTTGGTTTGGTTCTTTGGCAAATACCACTAACTGTTATTGCTTCACCGTTAACATTTGCCACAAAAACGGCGCCTATATAGCTTGGCAAATCAGGTTGTTTAGGAGTAGCAGTTACAAATACGCGCTGTGGTCTTCCTTGTGGCTGTTGTATTTGGTAACTATATCCAGCTTCATCAGATAACATACCTAATTCTAAATCTTTCAAATTGGTGCTAAATTTAGATTGTTCTAAGAAATATGCCTGTTGCACGCGGTTAATTGCGGTTACATACATTTGAGCTTTTGGCACTTCCTTGGTCGTTGAGCCTGAATCTGATATTAACTCTACACCTTCAGGTAATGTTGTTGAGTCTGAAACTTTTGTAAAGATTGTGCCGTTTTTAAATTGAGGTGGTCTTGGTGTACCTGGGTTAGTACCTTCTAACTGCATCCGCATTTTTCCATCAGCAGTATATTCAAAAATCGTTTCCACAGGTTTATTCGTTCTTGGTAGAAAAATATCAAGATGCATCGGTTTCGGCGCCGAGCTTATCTTATATCTTAATTCTGTCGCAGTGCGTGGAACATTCGGAACTGGCGACGACATAATAAAAAGTTTATTACCAGGGGCAAAAATAAAAGTTAAAGAGATGCCATCCTGATTCATTTCCCATGACCCTAAATGCTTTTGGTTGAGAGTAGTGGCGCCTGGGGCTGGTGTAGTTTGCGCGTATGATGGAATTACGAAATTTGGAGCAATCATGCTTGTGCTGCATAATGTCAGCAGTAAAGCAACAGAAGATAATTGACGCATGTACTTTAATACCTAAAACTGTTTGTGAACGAGAGTATTTAAATACTGAGTAAAATTATTTACCTTAATATGGAAACACCTACAAACCGTTCTATCATAACCTCACCAAACACAAAAGCGCATATTTTAGACAACGATGCGGTAGCTGCATGGATATTTCTGGCGCCTGCGTTGATATTGCTAGGGTTATTTATTATTTATCCCATCGTATATTTATTCTTTTTGAGCTTCACCGCAGGCAGTTTTACATCGCGCGGTACTTACTGGGTAGGTTTAAGAAATTACTTGCGTCTAGCACTCAACCCAGATTTTTGGCAAGTCATAGGTAACACCCTTTATTTCACCATTGCCACCGTCATACCAAGCTTAATTATTCCCTTGGGACTTGCAGCACTACTCAACCGCAGTATGGCACTACGGGGAGTTTTACGAACAACTTATTTTTTACCCTCAATAGTCTCACTAGTTGCCGCAGGTTTAGGTTTTCGTTGGTTATTTCAAAATGATGGGCCAGTTAATGCTTTCTTGAGTAATTTTGGTATCGCACCAATATCTTGGTTAGGAGATACCTTTTGGGCAATGCCAGTATTAATTATTTTAAGCATATGGAAACAACTAGGCTTTAACATGGTAGTCTTCCTAGCTGGACTACAAACAATTCCACCCAGTCGTTACGAAGCCGCCGAACTTGATGGTGCCAACGCATGGCAACAATTTTGGCACGTCACACTACCAGGTTTGCGACCAACATTAATTTTCGTCATCATCACCACAGTTATATTTACCCTGCGAAGTTTTGAACAAGTATATGTAATGACAGGTGGTGGTCCCCTCAACTCCACAAACCTACTCGTTTTTTACATCTACCAAGAAGCATTTGCTCAATTTGACTTTGGTTACGCTGCTGCTGCCGCAACCGTATTACTAGGAATCACCTTAGTACTAGTATATTTACAGCTAAGAACCTGGACAGAAGAATAAAAAATTCTTCCTCTTGTGGAGCAGGCATCCCTGCCTGCCTCTTAATATTTATATATTGGCACGGGCAAGGATGCCCATCCCACAAGAATATAAGAGTAATTTCACATTTTTATAGAACAATAAAAAAATTAATTAATGATTCGACAAGCAAAACTAGAAGATGCACAACCATTGAGTACTCTACTAAAACAACTAAGATACTCCTCAGACTTAACCCAACTGGAACAAGCCTTAATTAAAAACAATGGCGCCAAGTCCTCTAATATTTACGTGTACTAACTATCAGAGCAAATAGTCGGATTTGTCTCAGTAATTCAATTTTTTTACTTCCCAACAATGGAAAATATCATCCGTTTATTTTTTCTAGCTTTTAAAAGATTGTCAGTTATAGTATATATAATAATCAAAGGCACGAAGGACGTTCATACTTATGACAATAGCGGCGCCTACAACTTTAGAAGAGTTTCTCAAACTGCCAGAAACAAAACCAGCATCAGAGTTCATTGAAGGTCGCATTTATCAAAAACCTATGCCCCAAGGTAAACATTCGCGTTTACAATTAAAGTTTTGTAACGCGGTTAATCAAATTGCAGAGGCGCCAAAAATAGCTCTAGCATTTCCACAAATTAGCTGCACATTTGGGAATCGTTCTATTGTACCTGATGCCGCTGTATTTGTTTGGGAAAGAATTGCTTTTGACGCAGATGGCGAAGTTCCTAATACCTTTAATATTTTTCCTGACTGGACAGTAGAAGTTCTTTCCCCCGAACAAAGAACAACTAAAGTAATTAGTAATATTTTACATTGTCTGAAATACGGTTGTCAGTTAGGGTGGTTAATAGACCCAGATGAACGATTAATTTTGGGCTTTACTCCAGGACAAGAACCTGTAGAGTATACTGGTAGCGATTGTTTACCTGTACCACAATTTTTAAAACTTAATTTAACAGTTGACCAAGTATTTGGATGGTTAAAAGTTGTTTAGGAATATCATATGTCTCAATTAACGCAAATTCTTAATCTAATAGAGTCGTGGGTGCATTCGTATAACTCAGATGAACTTAGATGGGTTAAGATGCGTCCAGGACTGACAATTGGGCAAATAGAGGATTTCTGGCGCCAGAACGCGATAAATAACAGACCGTTTGTTGGGTACTTAGCGCAGCGTAACCCAACATCTTCACGTAGTGACTAGGCATAAGATAAGCAAATGTGTAACAATAAAAAGGGTATTTCAGCAATAAAAGTAGAGATATTTTAAGCTGTAAGTAATTACAACTAATAAGGTATGAACCGTTTTTTACTTCCTGTAATAATTGAAAAAGATGAGGAAGGCTACTTTGCTTCGTGTCCAACATTACAAGGTTGTTACACACAAGGCGATTCCTACGAAGAGGCTTTAGAAAATATTCGAGATGCAATTCTCCTTCATATTGAAGACAGAATAGCAAGTGGCGAAGAAATTCCCAGTTTCTCAAACATGAGCTTGACAACCGTGGAGGTGCAAGTTTGAGTTCTCGCTTACCCAGAGTTTCAGCTACCGAAGTTATTAAGGTTTTGGAAGGGATAGGTTTTACTTTATCTCGCCAGAGCGGAAGTCATAAAATTTATCATAATGAAGAAGGTAGAAGAGTAACTGTACCCTATCATGGCGCTACGATACTTAGACTGAAAACACTCAAGAGTATTCTTAACGATGCGGGTTTAACCGTTGAAGAATTTATCGAATTGCTAAGAAGTACTTAAAAAAGTAGCTCATATAATGTTAACAAGAAAGAAAATAGATGATTAAATAGTAAAAACTAACTATTTGCTTGCGTTTTTTTAAAGTGGTCGCTGTGTTGGTACACCTACAGCGCGCGGATATTTTGCTGGTGTTTGTGAGACTTTCCGTAAATAGATACAGTGACGAATACTATTAGTTAATGGTGTTGTAAATTCTTCTATGTTTTCAATTACACCGCCTAGTTCTTCAACTGCATTTTCTAAAGCAACGTTTTCAGTAGGCGCCCAAGTTCCGCGATAAATAACAGCCAAGCCATTTTGTTTGAGCAATGGCAAAGCATACTCAGCGCAAACTGTCGCAGTCGCAACTGCCCGAATTAAAGCAACATTATACTTTTCACGATAAGTTCGTAGTTGACCAATTTCTTCTGCTCTACCGACAATTGTTTTAACGTTAGTTAGATTTAATTCTGCTGAGGTTTTTTCAAGAAAAGTAATCTTTTTTTGCGTTGAGTCAAGTAAATCAACTGTACAATTAGCTACTGACATTGCAGTAGGAATACCAGGAAATCCGGCGCCTGTACCTATATCAATTACAGCTAACTTCTTATTTGCTCCTAAAAACTGTTTAATTCCCCGTAAAGAATCCCATAAATGTTTTTCCCAAAATTCTTGTGGGTCAGTAATACGGGTAAGGTTAAGTTGTTTATTACCGATAACAATTAATTCATACAACTGCTGAAACAGTGATTGTTGTTGAGCGTCAGGTTGCCAACCAAGGGTTTGCTGCCAAATATCAGTCATTTCTGGCAATTTAGGCAAAGTTAAGTCATCCACAAGCTAAAAATAAACGAGAAGTAACGCACTTCTATCAGATAAAGTAAAGTAGGGTGCGACTAGCCAATCTTACCATCTAAGGTAGTGAGCAATACTTTATTAAATGTGATGGCGCCTGGATAAATAATCGAGGACAGGTACATCTTACTCAACTTGCTTCAATTTAGGTCGCAAAATAGCTTTTACCCCACTTTCTGGATTTGCAAGCTCCTGAAAATGCTCCAGTGTATCGATAGTTAGTACTTACGCTAACAATAAAACTTGTGTGTTTAGACCTTTGTTATCTAACTACATCGACAATAGGGCTTGATTCTGAGTAACATATAAGTTACCATAGCGTATAGATATGAAAGTTCAAGAATATATCAGGGAAGATAGTTCAAACCCTTATCAAGAGTGGTTTGATAGCTTAGATGCTACAGCCGCAGCCAAAGTAGCAGTTGCCAGGTCTCGTCTAGAATCAGGTAATATGTCAAACGTTAAATGGTTTGATGGAATTGGCGAATACAAAATTGATTGGGGACCAGGGTATCGAATTTACTTTGTTCAAGACGGTAAGGAACTGATAATTTTATTTGGTGGTGGAATAAAGAAAAGTCAGCAATCTGATATTGAACAAGCCAAAGAATTTTATCAGGAGTACAAAAAGCAAAAGAAAAAAGTTAGTGAAGAACAAGAAAAAGAAACTAAGGAAAAAAATAAAAAGGATAAGTAGTGAATATGACATTAACAAGAGATTCCATAGAAACAGTGAATGCACGACTTCAAAGAGATTCCGCATTTGCAACAGCATTATTAAATGAAGCGATTTTATTATTTTTAAATGGTGAGCCAGAAACCGCGCGGCTTATACTAAGAGATATTGTAAACGCAACTGTAGGCTTTGAAGAGCTTGCTAGCCAAACATCTAAACCCAGCAAAAGCCTTCATCGGATGTTATCGGCAAAAGGTAATCCCACTATGGATAATTTGACTAGTATTATAAATGTTCTTCGTAAAAATCTGAATGTAGACATTCAAGTTAATACCGTTTCCTGTGCCTAATAATTTTGGTACATATCGCATTCCTACATGATTTATCAAAATGCCTAAATTTAGAGACGCTCCTGTACCAGAGCGTCTCTACAATGCGCTATGTAAACACAAATGATTTTTGACTTCTATAGTCGGCGCCTTTTGTTAGCTAACTGTATCAGCATTTATAGATAATTGGATAATAACTTTTTTTAATAAATATTTTTACTATGGTCTGATTTTTCACTTTGAGGCTATGTTGCAATTTCATTATCAACTTCTTCGAGTGATAAAACGGGCAAGTCGAATGCTTCTCTAAACCATTCAACTAACTGCATTAGTTCTTGAACAGAAGTGCCGACTACAGCTACTGGAGCTTTACTATAGTTAATAATTTTTTTATCTCTATTATAAAATACTTCTCGAATTGAGTAACGTCCTTGGTTATCACGGAAAACACGATATGTCCAACTCATGATTACTATCCTTCTTGTCCACGAAATAAAACTATATTATTTGGCTTTTCTCCAATCCTTTCAATACTAACAATTTCTACTTGTTCGTCTACATTATAAAAAACTCGAAAAATTCCAATCCGCAGATAAGTCTTTGGTGCGTGATGCCAGATAGATTATATAGTACCTTGATGGATTGTCGTAGGCATCACACACCCTACGATGTTTTTACTGCTGTGTTGGGTTACTATTGCCTCCACCCAACCTACAATGCTTTTACTGTTAGGACGTGGGGTGGTGTAGAGTCTGGTGGATAAATTAAGTCTACTTGTACCTGGCGCCTACTATTTGCTGGCATTGTTATTTTTACCAATGGTTCTATAATTTGTGCGGTTCGGTGCCATAAGTGTACGTAGCGGGTTAGTTGTTTGCCTTGGTCGTCGGTATATTTGACTCGGACTGTTCCTCTAAAGAATGGAAAGTCTAATGAGGGTTTGCGGAAGCGTAAGTTACCTTGAGATAATTTGTCTTCTTTTAATGGTGTTTCTAAGGTGATACCTACTGTTTGTGTTTTATTGGTATTGTTGTGTAATGGCAAGTTGAGCTTATATTCAATTCCATAATTACCGTGTGCTTCGTATGCAGTGTCTGGGTAACGCACTAACATTTTTGCTGTCTGGTTTTGTTCGGTACCTAAGCGACCTCCTCGCAATGTGACTAAACCGTAAGAAATGCTTTTTCCTGGTTGGGGTATTTTTAGGAGTGTGGAGTTTTTATCAGTGAGTGTTGCTTGCCATTGTGAACCTTCTGATACTCCTGCTACACGTCCATATATTAATTGTCCACCTGTTGCATCGGGAGGTGTTGGAATTTTGTCACGTGGCCCTGCAAAGTTTCCAGTGTTTAGTAAATTTTGCCATTCTGTAAGATTAGGCGCCCGTTCGCTGCCATCATTATTTTTACGAGCGAACATTGCCATGCTAGCGGCGTATATTTTGCCACTGCTTTGTAGACGCATAAAGCTAGAGCGTCCATTTACTGGTTTTTCTAGTCCACGCACTGGTATAGAACCATTTATTAACATTCGATATGAACGTGGTGGAATTACTAGTTTTGCCGGAAATTGTTTTTGCCGAACTCCACGCAATACATCCGCAACTGCTCTGGCGCCTGGGCCTGAATAAGTTTTGCCGTCGTTGTTTTCAATATATGGAGGTAAAGTTACAAACGGCGCTTCTGCCATTAAATAACTTGCTGCTTGCAGTACATTAACGGTTACTGGTTTGCTGCTAGGGTTATGTAATATTACTCCTATATACAGCGTTTGTAGGTCTTTGGGAGTGTGGGTATAGTGATGCGCGAATAAATCAAAGCGTCCTTGAAATGGATAGTTAAGATGTGCTGCTGGGGTTGTTTTACCAGTATTTGGGAATGTGGAGAGTAATATTCCTTCCTTTTTTATCCATTCGGGGCTGTTACTGTTGAAGACGGGAATTGTATCAAGTTTGCCAGGTAACGCGCGTACTTCTCCTATTTGTAAAACTTCTTGTGGTGCTGGTTTAGTAGGTGTTTGGGCAATTATTGTATTTGTTGTGGTCGCGTGCGCGCATCCAAAGCTAGAAAATATGGGAAATACAGATAAGAGTATTAATATTGGTTTAAATAGTTGTAGCTTATGTAAGCGATTCGACATGAGTAGTTATTATTAAGGAATTATAGGTATAAAAGATGACTATTTAGACCGATAAGTTCCTTGGGTTTAGATTTACTCCTAGCATGTACACACATCTTTGCAATCCCCCCAACCCCCCTTGATAAGGGGGGCTTTAAGCACTCTTGTTCCCCCCTTATTAAGGGGGGTTAGGGGGGATCAACATTTACAAATATTCTAAGAATTGTTCGGGTACTAGTCTTAATTCTCCAGATTTACAGCGATTAATATCAACCCAGACAGCTACTTTTTTACGTTCTCCTTCGGTAAATTCTTGACGTTGAAGCTCGTAATATTTGGGGTCAACAAAATCACATTCGTATAGCTGGATAATTTCATGACCTGGTTTACCGTTGAAGGTAAATAGATTTTCTAAACATCCGACGTAGCGAATATTTTGTAACTCGGCTTGAATTTCTTCTTGAAATTCGCGCTTTAATGCCTCTAAACTAGTTTCGCCAAAATCAACGCCTCCACCCATTGCACGATAAAATGTATTTTGTTTTACAGGGTCATAGCCTTCGGAAACAAATACTTGGTTGGAGCCGTTGCGGATTAAACCGAGAGCGATGAGCCTAATTTCACCTTCTTTATACATTGTTTTGAGATACCAAAATATAAGTTAATTATCATATATGAAATAAGGGCGGCTTTCGCTGTCTTCGACTGGCCAATCTGAATTTTCTCCACCTATGTATAATTCTTCAATAACTACGTATTCTTCACTGATTTGGGCAAGGGCGTTGATAATAACATCTAGTGCAATAGCATCACTAGTACCTAAATCAAACCAACAGCGTCCCCATTGTCCTTCGTACTCAAATTCACCCATGTTATGCATGAGCGCTTTTAAGCTTTTATCGTAAGCGTCTTGGTCATAGCTCATATAGCTCAGTTCTAAACCAGTATCCTGAACCTGAAGATTCTCAGCGTTGAAGGCGCCTAATTTACCTAAATAAAACCAAGAACTAAAAGCCTCTTCAACAAATTCTTTCTCACGTTGTGATGGTACGGTACTAAATTTAAACCAAATCCAAATATCAAAAGGGTTAAACTCACGGAACTGTACAAGCATAAAAGGAAGGGGGAAAGAAGAGAGTCACAATATAATATACTTCCTTCCTTACCTTGCTTATCTTATTTCCCTAAATTAGCTACACTACTATCGGCGTTACGTCGTTCGCGCTCTATCTGCTTAACCAACCCAGACGGAAGCTGAGATTTTCTGCTTAAAGCTTTATCGAAGATGCTTACAGCTTCGCGCATCATAGTCGGGTTTTTGTCTTTGTTGGCTTTCGCGCGTAAAATCTGTGCCTTCAAATATTGTACTTCTGGATTATCTGGTGTACCCTTCAATGCTCTGTCGGCATATTGAAGCCCTTTATCGTACTGCTTTAAGTCGCGGTAAGCAATGGCAATACCTCTATCTGCCAGATATTGAGGACCTGCATTTTTTTCTAAACGCTGGATAGCTTGGGATGGGTCGGCGAATGGTAAGTTGACGGCTAACATCAAGTCCATGTAACCCTTCAATAAATTCAACTCTGGGTCTTGCGGTGATATTTTTTCTGCTTTATCTAAAAGATCATAGACTTTCCGCAGTCTACTCAAAGCAGCAGGCGCCCCCGAAACTGTTCCCTGACGAGTTAAAATAACTGCTCCTCCCAAAAACTCTCCAACTGCTGCGTATAAATTACCACGCAGTGCATCGGTAGGAATTAACCTTTGGGCAGTTTCCAAGGTTTTCTGACTGTAAGTATCAAGCCCAGCAATATCGTTATTTGTATATGCCAGCGAAGCTTTCATCGCATACGCGAGGGGTTCCGAACGCTCCTCCGCTATTGCTTTTTGCAAAAAACGGTCGGCAGCTTGGTAATCTCCCTGTAAAAAAATTGCTTTAAATGCGGCTTCTGTGTTGTTGCCGATGTTACGCGGTTGAGTCGTTCGGAATGGATCGGCAGCAAAGGCGCCTAGTGTGCTGCTAAGTGTAACAAATACCGCCAATCCTGCACTTGCGAGTTTTGTTAAATTAAAAGTGTGGATTGATGGATAACAAAACCGTTTGTCCATAAACTTCCTCAGTGATTATACTATTGTAGCTGTTTTATGTGTTACTTATAATCGCAATAACTATCCCCTATTGCCAGCGCACAGGTTGCGTTTGTTGCTCCTACAGTAGCTGACATTGGTGATTTTTTTAGGTTCCCAAGTAGGGTGCGTGACGCCACCAGAATGTTAGCTTCGTTTCTGAATTGTTGGTAGCGTCACGCACCCTACTATTTAATGCGAAGTTTGCCACAATAGAGATGTAACTGGTATGAAGTATGAATCATCACCAATCCCAACTATAAGAATTTTTCCATGAATCAGGGAATCTTTCGGAACTTTATCTTTGTTCGTAGTGTAGTTAATAAGTAAGTTGCTGCCTTTTTTTGGTAATCTTAACAAATGCTCTATCTCAGAAACCTGACCTATCATCCCACGGCTTGCCCAGACCCAATTCTCAAATCTGTTAACCTAGACCTAGAATCTCAAAAGCTGGGTCTAATTATTGGGCCAAGCGGTTCTGGTAAAAGTACAATGCTCGAAATTTTATCAGGACTCGCCGAACCAACTTCCGGAAAAATGTTTTGGCGCGAACAAGAACTTGTCCCAGAACAGATGCAGCAACTAGCTGGATTAGTATTTCAGTTCCCAGAACGTCACTTTTGTGGTGGGACAATTTTAGAGGAATTGCGGTTAGGACATCCAGAGATAGGTACCGACAGAGTTAGAGAAGCACTTGCCGAAGTTGGACTAGACCATTTATCGTTATCGACCAAACCACATGCTTTGAGTGGAGGTCAACAAAGGCGCCTAGCACTAGCAGTACAATTAATTCGCCAGCCACATATATTATTGTTAGACGAACCTACCGCTGGTTTAGATTGGTCAATGCGGCGCCAGTTAGTAAACCTACTCGCCAAATTAAAACAGCACTGGACACTATTAGTAGTCACACACGATGCTGGTGACATGCTAGAAATAGCAGATTATTGCTGGAATATCAGCCACGGAGAATTAAAATCCATTGACCCCATCGCCCTAGAAGCAAAAACCAAACACCCGTTGCCAGCCGTAGGGGCGGGTTAACCAAAATCTTCTACTAACATCAAAATATAACTAAACCCGCCCCACCAAACGGACGGGTAATTTAATTTGCCAAACAAACAATACAAATTCGCCATAGTCAGGCGCCCAAGCAATCCATCTTGATTAATAAATATAACTTTACGTTGCGTTGCAGCCCTTACTCCAGTGGTATACGTGGGGCGGTACACTGGCAAAGAGATAATATTCTTTAATTAAATTAAGATATGTCAAGGACTTCTATGCCCTCAGTGCGTGAGCAACAACACCCACTTATTCGTCAATTAGCTGATTGTATCGAAGAGGTTTGGCAATATAAGCTCGATTTATCGCCTTATACTTTGCCCCCAGAGCTAGGATATGTTGAAGGTAAACTAGAGGGTGAGAAATTGGTGATTGAAAATCGCTGCTATCAAACACCTCAATTTCGGAAAATTCATCTGGAACTAGCCCGCGTAGGAAACATGCTTGACATTTTACATTGCGTGATGTTTCCTCGCCCTGAGTATAATTTACCAATGTTTGGTTGTGACTTAGTTGGTGGTAGAGGACAAATAAGCGCTGCAATTGTAGACTTGTCACCAGTTAATTCACGCACTTTACCAGAAGCTTATACTTCTGCACTATCATCACTCGAACCTCCAAACTTTTCAAACCCGCGCGAGTTACCCCAATGGGGCGATATATTTTCTGAGTTTTGCACTTTTGTACGTCCCTCTGGTGACGAAGAAGAGGAAAAATTTGTATCGCTTGTTCGAGACTTTTTGAACATACACTGTCACTTGGCCGTCAACTCTGAACCTGTCTCACCACAGCAAGCAACAGAAATTCTAGCTGGACAGCGTAATTATTGTACTAAGCAACAGCAAAACGATAAAACCCGTCGAGTTTTGGAAAAAGCTTTTGGTTCTGATTGGGCTGACCATTATATGACTACGGTTCTGTTTGACTTACCAAATTAAAACATAGAAACCTAAGAAACCGGGTTTCTAGGCAAAATCGTCATTTTTTTACAAGATTTTGATGAAGAAACCCGGTTTCTGTTTTATTTGCAACATTATTATTGTATTAATTGTTATTAGGTGTTTTTAGAAAGTAAATTTAATCAAAACAGCAATATATTTTACATTATAATCAGTGTTTATCCAATCTTTAAATAAAACGAATAAAATAAATCGAAATCTTGATAATAGATATATAATGGCAAACAACAGTTAGCTCTACATCAAGAAACCGGGTTTCTACGGTAGATTGTTGTTTTTATTACCAGACATCAACGAAGAAACCAAGAAACCGCGTTTCTACGCAAGATTGTTGTTTTTATTACCAGACATTAATCAAGAAACCCGATTTCTTAAAATTTAATTTTTATTCAATCTATTATTCAATAACTATGTCATTTAAACCATAAGGTTAGCAATGAGCATATTCTATTTTGAGAGATGATTAAAATTAAAAATAAATCATTCTAAAGGTAAGTTATTATTATGATATTTGTCTCTTAATGTACAGCTATTAATTAACATTTAACTGAGAATAAACATTGCTCAATCAAAATAATTCCATCAGCAAGTAAACAATATAAATAATCTCGAAACCTCTATACACCTCATATTAACTACCAATTACTAAAAGAGCGAATCATGTCAAGATGGACAGAAGAGTCAGGGACAGAAAGACCTAGAGAACGACGGGAGTATACATGGGGACTTGCTGTGATTGTACCTTTACTACTTACAGCAGGAGTATTAACAGTTGCAAAATGGCAGGAACTTCAAAGCCTCAACAACGCGGCGCCTATTAACAGACCAGTTGCTAACAGCGTTAATGCTGTAGGACGGTTGGAACCGCGCGGTGAAGTGATTAGAGTATCTGCTCCCACTTCTGGAATACAAACCTCAACTCGAGTAGACCAAATTTTAGTCAGGGAGGGAGAAAGAGTTAAAAAAGACCAAGTACTTGCTGTTTTGGATAACTTTAAGAGTAACCAAGCTTCCCTAGAAGAAGCCAAAGCAAAGCTACTTGAAACTCGTGCCAATTTAGGAAGTGTAAAATCAGGTTCACCTAGAGAACTGCAAGCGCAAAATGCGGTAATCAATCGTTTGCAAGCTCAGTTACGAGGAGAAAGCGAAGCTCAACAAGCTGCTGTTAACCGTTTACAGGCGCAGTTGCAAGGAGAACGTATAGCTAGTCAAGCAACTGTAGATAGAATTGCAGCAGAATTGCGTGGGCAAACAGATAGTTTGACTGCCACTGTCGCACGTACCCAAGCTGAACAGCGTAACGCTGAAGTTGATTTTGAACGATATGACACTTTATTCCGCGAAGGCGCCATATCAGCACAGGAACGCGACAGAAGAAGATTAGCTGCACAAACAAGTTCTTCACAAGTTACTGAAAGTCAAGCACAGCGTCGTCAAGCAATTGCGACTTTACAACAGCAACTAGCTGAAGCGCGCGCAAATCAGATCAAAACAGTTGCAACATTACAACAGCAAATTACTGAAGCAAGAGTGAATCGTGATAAAACTATTGCGACCTTACAAAAGCAAATCGAAGAAGAAAGGTCTAGATTTAGCAAACTCCGCGATGTCGGTCCAAGTAACGTTCAAATTGCTCAAGCTCAAGTCAGTAGTGCAATTGCCAATCAGCGCAAAGCCGAAAACGAACTTAGTCAAAGCTACGTTAAGGCGCCTATTTCTGGGGAAATTCTCAAAATTCACACAAAACCCGGAGAAGTTATGACTTCAAACGGGATAGCAGAAATTGGACGTACTGATGAAATGTTAGTTGTCGCTGAAATACCAGAAGACAATATTGGTAAAGTTCGACTCGGACAAAAAGCAACAATTAGTAGCGAGAACGGCGCCTTCAACGGACAGCTACAAGGTACTGTTACTGAAATTGGTCGAAAAGTTGGTAAAAGAGACGTACTCAACACAGACCCAGCAGCAGATATTGACGCTAGAGTTGTTGAAGTCAAAATTTCCTTACCCCGTGAAGATAGCGGACGAGTATCTGGTCTAACATTTGCAAAAGTTCTTGTTGAAATTGGAATTTAAAGAGTCAAAATGTTGCGTAAAATCCCTTTAGCTTGGTTACAACTTACTCGTGAGCGAACTCGTCTTTTGATAGCACTTGCGGGAATTGCGTTTGCGGACATTTTAATATTTATGCAGCTTGGTTTTCAGGACTCTTTGTATTATAGTAACGTTCGCTTTCACGCCAGCTTACAGGGAGATGTTGTATTAATTAGTAATCAATCGAGTTCTTTAATCTCGATGAAAAATTTTTCGCAGCGTCGTTTATATCAAGCTTTAAATTTCAAAGAAGTCGAATCGGTTCATCCTATTTATTTAGATTTTACTAGTTTTAGGAATCCTGTAACTGGTTTCCCTCGTAATATATTTGTCATGGGAACTAACCCGCAATCGAATATATTTGATATTCCTGGGGTTGCTGAAAATGTTGATAAACTAAATTTACCTGATGTGATTTTATATGACCGTGCGTCACGCTCGGAATTTGGACCCATTGCTCAAAAATTTGATGCGGGTGAAACTGTTACAGCAGAAGTCAGATTACGACGTATCCGAGTTGTAGGGTTATTTACGTTAGGCGCCTCGTTTGGTGCAGATGGAAATATTATTACTAGTGATATTAATTTCTTAAGGATTTTTAACAATCATCAACAAGGTTTAATCGAAGTTGGATTAATTAAATTAAAACCCGGTGCCGATGCCAATGTTTTTGCTCAAAAATTAAGAAAATATCTAACCCAAGAAGTCAATGTCATGACAAAACAACAGTATATTGACTTTGAGCGTAACTATTGGGCAAGTAATACAGCTATTGGCTTTATCTTTACACTCGGCGCCATTATGGGCTTTATAGTAGGAATCGTGATTGTTTATCAAATTCTTTATACTGAGGTTAATGACCATTTATCTGAGTACGCGACATTAAAAGCGATTGGTTATACCCATAAATATTTACTTAGAGTAATTTTACAAGAATCTTTACTTTTAGCTGTTCTAGGTTACTTTCCTGGACTATTTGTAACTCTATTTTTATATCAAAAAGCACGCGAGGCTACTTTGCTACCTGTGTTTATGACTTTTACTCGTGCTGTCATAGTATTAGTTTTAACAATTATTATGTGTTATATTTCCGGTGTTATAGCTGTTAAAAAACTAAATGCCGCTGACCCTGCTGATATTTTTTAATTGATTAGGAATCATTAATATTGTTGCAAATAATGCAAAACCAACGCCAATAAAGAGTAAAAATCTTAATCATGACTTAGAAACCGGGTTTCTTCGTTGAGATATTGTAATAATAACGACGATTTTGCATCGAAACCCGGTTTGTTTACGTAATACTCGCTTCAGTTGTCACAGTTTTCCAATATTATTTATGACCAGAACAGAGCCAGTAATTTCCATAAAACATCTTAACCATTATTACGGCAAAGGCACCTTAAAAAGACAAATATTATTCGATATTAATTTTGATGTTTATCCTGGAGAAATAGTAATTATGACTGGACCATCTGGTTCAGGTAAAACTACTTTACTCAGTTTAATTGGTGGCTTGCGCTCAGTTCAAGAAGGAAGCTTACAATTATTAAGTCAAGAATTATACCGAGCTAATCAAAAAAAGCTAGTTAACATTCGACGTAATATTGGCTTTATCTTTCAAGCGCATAATTTACTAGGATTTTTGACCGCTCGGCAAAACGTACAAATGGCTGTGGAATTGAATGATAATCTTTCACAACATGAAGCAATACGAATGTCAGAAGCGATGTTAAAGGCAGTTGGTTTAGGTCCGAGAATAAACTACTACCCCGATAATCTATCAGGAGGTCAAAAACAACGCATAGCTATTGCGCGTGCTTTAGTGAATAATCCAGCACTGGTGCTAGCAGACGAACCGACAGCAGCATTAGATAGACAATCAGGACGCGACGTTGTGGAATTAATGCAGCGACTAGCAAGAGAGAAAGGAACTTCAATTATGTTAGTTACGCACGACAACCGGATTTTAGACATTGCTGACCGGATTATTAACATGGAAGATGGTGTCTTAGAGAGTGATTCTCAAAATGTACTTGTAAAAACTTACGAATAAAACTCAGCACGACTCACTCATTACTCAATTGGTAGATGCACTTATTTATTTAGATTTACTGATTTACCTTGTGTTATGTCCTTGCTTAGGTGATTTTACTCCTTGTGTACGACCTGGTGGGGTATTTGCTTGTGTAGGGCTTGGCATACCATTGGCTTGACGACTAGTGCGGAAAGTAACGTTTACACCTTCGTTCGATTGTTCGAGAACGAGCAAAGGTGTAGGTTTTGCTTTTTGGTCCCAGTGCATAAAGGCAATTCGGCCCTGAATTGTTGGTTGCCAAGTATCCTGGTCTTCGGCAGGACTAAGATAAGTTTCTATACAATCAATTATTTGACTAATAGTGGCAGAAGTTGCCTGTGTAGGTAGCTTCATTAACCTAATTTGGATGCGGAATAAGACTCGTTTGATGATGTTGGGAGCAGTACCTATTTCATGCTCAACATCAAAAATCTCATCTACCTGGCGCCCATTACTATTGGCAATACCAACAACACCAGTGTTCGTTTGAGATGGACGTAATGCTTGTGTAATCTTATCTTTGACCTTAATTTTAACTTGGTTAATAATTGCAAAGTGGAACACCTCTTCAGCCATCCGCATACGCAAATAGTCGAGGTTAAACTCGCGCGAGTTAATTAAATCAGGGTTTGTTTCCATTTTGCGAATAGTTTCGAGAGCTAACTTTAGCTTTTTTTCAAATTCGCTGGTTCGGAACTTTTCAAACCTGATTCTTTTGTTTAGTTTATCGCTTTGTAGCTTGGTGTATATTGCTCCCGCAACTAACAACACCAGAAGTACGCCAGATGTAACCATCCATATCGATGGTGCTTCTGAGTTTTCAGCAGCAGCGATGTTTGCTTGACTAGTCTGAGTCGTTTGCGTTGTTTGAGTTACCTTTTTAGCTTTTGACCCTGTTTGAGCTATAAAAACTGGTATTGACATAACAGATGAGCATAAATTTTACCTCTCCCGTTTAGGATGCCCAAATTCGCAGTATGATTTTTGCGTATAAACATTGAATCTATTAAATTTTTGGAACCATGCCACATTCCTTCAATTTGAGTCAAATTCGTCTCATTGCTACGGATATGGATGGGACTTTAACTGTATGTAATAAATTTACAAGCTTGCTCTTACAGGCATTTGAAGATTTGAAAGAGAATAGCACTAAAGTGCTTATTACGACAGGGCGCAGCGCAGGTTGGGTAAGTGGAATAGCGCATTATCTACCCATAGTAGGTGGTATTGCTGAAAACGGTGGATTATTTTACTCATGTAATAATGAGGCGCCAATATATTTAACGCCTATTTCCAATATAATTACTCATCGTCAGCAATTAGCGGCTGCTTTTGAGCATTTAAAGTTAAAATTCCCCAAAATTCAAGAATCTGCTGACAACCGTTTCCGTATAACTGACTGGACTTTTGATGTTGCTGGACTAAGTTTAGATGAAATCAAAACGTTGGCAAATATGACTCAAACAATGGGTTGGGGATTTACCTACAGTAATGTACAGTGCCATATAAAACCCCAAGGACAAGATAAAGCTATTGGACTATTAAAAGTTCTGCAAGAATATTTTCCTGAAATTACACTCGAACAAGTAGTAACAGTTGGTGATAGTCCCAACGATGAGAGTTTATTCGACGCTACCTACTTCCCCAACTCTTTCGGAGTCGCCAATGTATCACATTATCTTGACACCTTACAGCATAAACCTGCTTACATTACAGGCGCCGCCGAAGGAGAAGGATTTTGCGAACTAGCAAGAATGATGTTGCAACGGATGTAACGGATGTAACGGATAGGTTAAATAAATCATCCGTTACATCCGCTTTATCCGTTGCCAGTGTCTGTATCTTCGTTTTTCTCTACTTGTGGTATAACTAAAACTTTATCAACGCGGTTTCCGTCCATATCCATCACCTCAAATCGCATATTTTGCCATTCAAAGTGGTCTGCGGCATTAGGTATGCGTCCAAGATGGGTTATAACGAAACCCCCTAAAGTCTGGTAACTACCTCGGTCTTGAGAACGTAATTCCTCAATATCGAATAATTCCATAAATTCATCAACAGCCAACATCCCATCTAATAACCACGAACCATCGTCACGTTGTATAACTTGAGGGTCATCCTGGTTATCTACAGAGGGAACGTCACCAACAATTTCGATTAAAATATCATTGAGCGTCACCAATCCCTGAATTACACCGTATTCGTCAACAACTAATGCGATGTGCGTCACCGTTTGTTTGAACATTTCTAATACTTTCAAACCACGAGTGCTTTCTGGCACAAACACAGGTTGACGTAAACCAACGGTTAAATCCATTGGCTGACCAGTGAAACTCCTTGCTAAAAGGTCTGTAACGGGGAGAATACCAAGAACATTATCAAGACCACCTTGGCATACAGGGTATCTAGAATAACCACTTTCAATTATTTTCTGACGATTTTCTTCCGCAGAATCTTCTAATTCTAGCCAAACTATATCTGGACGAGGAGTCATTAAAGCGCTTACTGGACGGTCTCCTAGGCGAAACACCCGTTCTACCATGTCTTGTTCAGCTTCTTCAAACGTTCCTTCCTCGGTTCCTTGTTCAATTAAAACGCGAATTTCTTCTTCTGTTACTTGCGGTTCCGTTGATGGTCGCATTCCTAATAGCCGTAGCACTGCATTAGTAGAAGCACTTAAAAGGTAAACTACTGGTGTAGTCAGCTTCGATAGCATCTGCATTGGAATAGCCATTATTGAGGCTATTGACTCAGGATTGTTTAGTGCTAAACGTTTTGGCACTAACTCACCCAAAATCAGCGTTATGTATGTAATGATGACAATAGCTAATAGTTTTGCTAACTGCTCTCTGTATGTTGGTGACAGTGCTACTGAATTTAGAATAGGCGATAGTCGCTTCGATATGGCTTCTTCTGCATAGGCGCCTGTAAGAATAGTCAGCAGCGTGATACCAATTTGGACAGTTCCTAAAAATTCGTTAGGTGAAGAAGCTAAACTCAACGCGACACGCGCTTTAGTATCACCCCGTTCGGCAAGCTGCTGCAAGCGGACTTTACGCGCGGAAACAATCGCCAACTCAGACATAACAAACAAACCGTTGGCGAGGACTAATAGAAAGATTATTAGAATTTCGACTGTTGGAGACATTATAATAATTGCCGAAGACAACGGCAGACCCTGCTTAAGTTTAAATTTTTTGGTATCTAGTATTCAAGGTTATTTCATAAAACACCTGTCAGCTAGAATGTTAACACCGTAATGGGTACTTACTCCCCGCACTTCACGCCAACACTCTTCTAAAATAGTTTGAAGTAGGCACTACATATTTGATTGTGCTTTAAAATGAGTTGCACGCCCAAGTTTAACAAATATGACATTTTCCTCCATCGTGCGCGCACTGGGACGCTCACCTCTCACATCTGAACTTATTACTAAGTTAAATCGACAAGAAGATTTATATTTAAGCGGTATTCCTCGTCTACCCAAAGGTCTAGTTACTTCTGCCTTGGCAAGAACCGAAGGGCAGAATTTGTGCGTGGTGTGTGCGACTTTAGAAGAAGCTGGACGCTGGACAGCACAACTCGAAGCGATGGGATGGAGAAATGTGCTTTTTTACCCTACTTCTGAAGCATCACCATATGAACCATTTGACCCCGAAACCGAGATGACCTGGGGACAAATGCAAGTTTTAGCTGATTTAGTAAAAGATTTTGGAGAACAGACGAACCAAATTGCAATTGTCGCGACTGTTGGAGCGTTACAGCCACATTTACCACCTCGTGAAGCATTTCAACCTTTCTGTTTAACTATAAAGCCAGGAAGCGAGATTGATTTAGATGAATTTGGCGAACAAGTTACAAAACAAGGTTACGAACGGGTAGCTTTAGTTGAGACAGAAGGGCAATGGAGTCGGCGCGGTGATATTGTTGACGTGTTCCCAGTATCATCAGAATTACCAGTCCGCTTAGAATGGTTCGGCGATGAAATTGAGCAAATTCGCGAATTTGACCCTGCTACACAGCGTTCTGCACTCGATAAAGTTCCAGAACTAGTTTTAACGCCAACAAATTTTAGTGTTATTTTTACCGAAGCTCTTAATAATAGTGCTAAATGTAGAGACGCGCAAAGCGGAGCTTTCCCCGAAGGGATATATCACGTCTCCAAAAGTCCCGAATTTGAAAAAGACTCATCGCTGATAGAAGGAAGTCGTAGATTTTTGGGTTTGGCTTATGACAAACCAGCATCTTTATTAGATTACTTACCAGAAAAGACTTTTATAGCTATCGACGAACCTGAACAATGTTATGCACATAGTGACCGTTGGGTAGAAAACGCTGAAGAACAGTGGCAACAATTGGTTCATGGAAAATTGGAAGTGGAGAATGAGGAAGAAGACACCTTGGCAGAGACACGACATGTCGCGTCTCTACATTCCGCGCTTCCGAAAATTCATAAAGAATTTGGCGAGTGTTTGCTTGCTGCTTCAGCTTTTAAACTAATTTACTTATCGGAACTCGCAGAAACTATCATTACTGAGCAAGGCAATCAATCTGCACTTAACCTTGCTAGTCGTCCTGTTCCTGTAACTCCGCACCAATTTTCTAAAATAGCAGAGACCATAAGGCTTGAACGTGACCGCAATTTCTCTGTGTGGGTTATTTCGGCACAACCGAGCCGTTCCGTATCTTTATTACAAGAGCATGATTGTCCAGCGCAGTTTATTCCTAACCCGAATGATTTTCTAGCTATAGAAAAACTACAAACAAATCACACACCAGTTGCTCTCAAATATTCTGGACTCGCTGAACTTGAAGGGTTTGTGCTGCCAACGTACCGAATGGTCATTATTACTGACCGTGAGTTTTATGGGCAGCACTCGCTTGCAACACCTAGCTATGTTCGTAAAAGGCGCCAAGCTACTTCCAAGCAAGTTGATTTAAACAAGTTACGTCCAGGTGATTATGTAGTACACCGTAATCATGGTGTAGGAAAGTTTCAAAAGCTAGAGAGTTTAACGCTGAATGAGGAAACGCGCGATTATTTAGTTATACAGTATGCCGATGGTTTGTTACGTGTAGCTGCTGACCAAGTAGGCGCCCTTTCAAGGTTCCGCGCGACTACTAACAAGGTGCCTGAACTCAACAAAATGACAGGTAAGGCATGGGAAAATACTAAAAACAAAGTTCGCAAAGCCATTAAAAAGCTAGCGGTTGATTTGTTGAAGTTATATGCCGCAAGGTCACAGCAACAAGGCTTTTCTTTTCCCCAAGATATGCCTTGGCAAGAAGAAATGGAAGATTCTTTCCCTTATCAACCAACTCCCGACCAGCTTAAAGCTACCCAAGATGTGAAGCGAGATATGGAAAGTGACCGACCGATGGATAGGTTGGTATGTGGGGATGTGGGTTTTGGTAAAACTGAGGTAGCTATCCGCGCTATTTTTAAAGCTGTCACCGCAGGTAAACAAGTGGCACTTCTGGCACCTACTACTATCTTGACGCAGCAACACTACCACACGCTTAAAGAACGCTTTTCGCCTTATCCTATTAACGTTGGTTTACTCAACCGTTTTCGTTCTGCCTCCGAACGTCGCGACATTATCAGGCGTCTTGCTACAGGAGAGCTTGATATTGTAGTTGGGACACACCAACTTTTGAGTAAAGAAATTAATGTAAAAGATTTAGGGCTTTTAGTAGTAGACGAAGAACAACGCTTTGGGGTGAACCAAAAAGAGAAAATTAAAAGCCTTAAAACTCAAGTTGACGTACTCACGCTTTCAGCAACGCCCATTCCCCGGACGTTATATATGTCACTTTCGGGAATTCGGGAAATGAGTTTGATTACCACTCCACCACCTTCTCGGCGCCCAATTAAAACCCACTTGGCGCCACGTACAGCTGAATCAGTGCGAACTGCTATTCGTCAAGAACTTGACAGAGGTGGACAGATATTCTACGTAGTTCCACGAGTAGAAGGAATTGAAGAAACAGCCTCAAAACTACGCGAAATGGTAGGAGGCGCCAGAATAGCCATAGCTCACGGACAAATGGACGAAAGCGACTTAGAATCAACGATGCTAACTTTTAGCAACGGTGAAGCCGATATTCTGGTTTGTACAACTATTATCGAATCGGGATTAGATATTCCCCGCGTTAATACTATTTTGATAGAAGATGCCCACCGTTTTGGTTTAGCACAGCTTTATCAATTACGTGGACGGGTAGGACGTGCGGGTATCCAAGCACACGCATGGCTATTTTATCCTCAGCAACGTGTATTGTCAGATGCAGCACGGCAAAGACTACGCGCTATCCAAGAATTTACGCAGCTAGGCTCTGGGTATCAATTAGCAATGCGTGATATGGAAATTCGCGGTGTTGGGAATTTATTAGGCGCCGAACAATCAGGACAAATGGATGTAATAGGCTTCGATTTATACATGGAAATGCTCGAAGAAGCCATCCGTGAAATACGCGGTCAAGAAATACCCAAAGTTGAAGACACACAAATTGACCTCAACCTCACTGCGTTTATTCCTGCTGACTACATAACCGACCTTGACCAAAAGATGAGTGCATACCGCTTTGTTGCATCAGCAAAATCAAAATATGAACTCACACAAATTGCCGCTGAATGGAACGACCGTTACGGTACTATTCCTAAACCAGCCTTGCAGTTACTGCGGGTAATGGAACTTAAACAACTAGCTAAAAATCTTGGCTTTAGTCGCATTAAACCCGAAAACAAACAGCACGTTGTTCTCGAAACCCCAATGGAAGAACCTGCATGGAACTTATTAGGAGCTAATTTAGCTGAGAATTTAAGAACCAGGTTTGTTTATTCCCCAGGTAAAGTCACCGTGCGCGGTTTAGCAACAATGAAAGCTGACCAACAACTTCAAACTCTAATAGACGCTTTCGACAAAATGCAAGGCGCCGTTCCCGAAGCAGCTGTTGTTTAAATAATATGTAGCACAGGCGTCTCGCCTGTGCAGTGATTCGTTATTTTTTGGCGCCAAAGAAATGTAGTTGAGGAAGTATCTGTATGGACTTATAAAAGACAGGATAGAATGTTTGGGCTATTTCTGCCTCTAACTAGAGATTTTCTTGATTAGAGAAATAGAGTTGTTGAGATTTTAGAAATTCTTCAAGAAGTAGAACAACGTTCACAAGAAGATATATTAAAAAGAATTGAAAGTAAAAATATGTAGATGTAGAGACGCGATATATCGCGTCTTTACAATTTAAATTATCATAACTGTAACGCACCATCAACAGCCTACACAACAATATTAGGCGCCAAATAAGTTTTTACAAAGGTAAAAGATTCAGGTGAGTCACCATGCAAAGCAAGATATTCTAGCTTTGCTTTCCCCTCGGATACTGTTGGCAAATAACCAGCAGGAACCCACCACATACAAAAATGCTCCCCTTGGTATTTCTCAAACCATTTACGACGTTGAATAAAAAACTTACCATGTAAGCTTTGATAGACATATGCTTTGAGCGACTCTACACTTTGCCAAACAGATAAATTAACAAGCATTCTAGAATCAGGGTAAGCTCGAATATCAGTCGCGTTGCCTGAAGGTGTTTGTAATCTCCAAACAAAACCTGGACTCTTATCAGCAATTGCATTTACCTCTTCAAGTGCAGCAGCAAACTCAGCCATTACGGGGTCTTCTAAGGGAGCTTTCATCAAAGCTATATTTATTTGTGCTAAATGATACTCATTATGTGTCAAGTTGGATGTATTTACAGTCATAGTTTGCCCTTCCCGTTTGAAAGCTACGACCTGAAGTATCTAAAAATCAATGTGGCTTTGTCTTGAACGATGTTGACATCATACGGCGGTAATAACCTGGTGTAACACCTACAATTCGTTTGAAGTGACGATTCAAATGGCTTTGATCTGACATCCCTACACTCAATGCGACATCAGCAATGGCAATACCTTTGGATAAAAATTGTTTTGCTTTTTCGACACGAATCTGATTTAAATAAGCATAAGGCGCCATCCCAACTACTTTGCGAAACAGACGAATTAAGTAATAGCGGTTTAAATTTGTTAGTTTTACCAAGTCTTCAAGCGAAATATTAGAACTAAAATTATCATACAGATATTCTTTAATTAAATTAACAATACGTTGTTCTTTACCAAGTTTATCTAATCTAATATTAATATCAGCATAATGAATAAGAATTGCTGATACAACTTCTACCAACATTGATTGTCGTTCTAGCTGGTTTTGTGACTGCTCAAGGACTGCGTGCAGGTCATAAATGTTTTTAGCCAAAACATCATTTTTTATAAAAGCTTCTTTAAAATAAGGAAATTCACACACCTGAATTTCTTTAGCCAGTTGTTTGATTATATTAACGCTTGGATAAAGCATTCGATAAGTCAGTGGCAGATTATTAGCAGAATAACCTGTGTGAGCTTCATCTGGATTCATTAAAATAATGCTTCCTGGAGGCGCCAAATATGTAGAACCTTGATAATAATTACCTCCCACCCCAGCCTCAATAATACCTATTGAATACTCTGGATGAGAGTGGCGAGCATAAGTATAATGAATAGATTTTGCTTGAAACAACTCCAAATTATCAAACTCTGGAATTAAGCTTAATTTTGTACTGCCACAAGTTAAAGACATAAAAGCAATAGTACGTTTTAATACAAAAGTCAGCTTTTACCAGATTTTAGTAACATGAGTACGAGCAGCACGACAACTTTGGATTCGCTTTGGCTTGTTCCCATAAACTATATAGTTGGTGGTTGGTAGCTCAAAATCCAATCTTGAAATTCTTCGTTGCTCATTTGTAATTGTTGCAGTACAAGAGAAGGAGATTTTTCTTCCTCAGTTTTATAGTTATCCATTTCACCCTCAGCACTGCGGTTTTGAATAATTCGCGTGCGTTCGATACGCCGCCGTTCATAATTATTAAAAGCTTCAGATATATTTTTATATTGAGCGAAACACCAAGCAAGTTCACAAACATCTTCAAAGGTAGTATTTGTTCCTTGTGCCAAAGCAGGCGCCATTGGATGTGCAGCATCACCTAATAAAGTAACTCGACCAGTACTCCAAGTATCTAAAGGTAGTCTGTCACAAATGGGTGCTTCCAATATTCTTTCAGAAGGTGTCATTTCTACAAGTTGTTGTAATGGTTTTCCCCAATGAGCAATTTTACTCAAAACCTCAGATTTCGCTACATCTAAATTTGGAGAAAGAGAAAAATCTGGTAATAGCTGCCGATACAACCAAGAAAAATGACCATTACCTAAGTTTAGCAGATACATAAATTCTCTATCACTTTTGACAAACCCTAATTCTCCAGGGTTTAGTAACTGTTGGTCGCATTTAATAACCGCGCGCCAAGACATACTACCTAAGTAACGAGCTTTACCGTCCTTAAAAAGAGTTTCTCTAACAGCAGAGTTTATACCATCGGCGCCTATCAACAAATCGGCACGTACTTTCTTATCATCATCAAAATATATATCTACACCATTATCATCCTGTGTAAAACCGATACAACGATGATTGAGATGAATCTTATTCTCTGGAACTTTTGATGCCAAAATTTGCTGTAGATGCCACCACCACACAGTTATTAGTGGTAAACCGTATTTATCTTGATATCTAGCACTTTTATTTGTTCTTATTGTTTCACCCTGATTATTTTTTAAAACAGTTTGACTAACCTCGCAAGCAGAGTTTCTAATCAAGGATATAATTCCCGGTTCTATTGCATCAAGACACTTTAAGCCATTTGGCAGCAAACCAAAACCACCACCAACTGGACGAAAATCTCTAGCTTTTTCATAAACTTGCACATCATATCCAAGTTTTCTCAGGGCAATAGCACAAGCCAAACCACCTAGACCTGCACCAATAATAGCAATTTTGTTAACTTTGATTTTTTCTTGCGTATTTGTATACATATTTATATAATTTGTTGATTGAAATCAACTTTTTTTATGCTCAAGCCATTTTAGCAGCATAGATGTTAATACCGCGCGATAAAAAACTCATCCGTTACATCCGTTACAATATCTGTTGCCAACTCTACCCTCAAGCAGAAGACTCTCAACACATCTACCGTTAGAGCAGTTAATTTTACCAAATTAATAAATTAATTTTATATTGTTCAATTTAACCCTTTCATAAAGAAGATAAATAACTATATTCACCTGTAGTTATTTCTTTTCCCTTAGACTTCGTATTAGCTAATCTAAATTATTACAAAATGTAACCCGCGATACATTTTATCTAAAAATTTATCACATATAATCAATTTCCATCAAAGAGCTTACCCCCAAGATATACCCGCAGTATAGGACATCCGGCTCTTTAGGTCGGGTAAATACTACCATAAGATATGGTTGGTTTTATAACAGCATGGCTAAACTTGAGATATGACAGAACTATAAGATATATCAGTAATAAATAATCAAACTAATGACATTTGTGAAGTTTTTTTGTTATTTTGTATTGAGCGGGACAGTTCATGTCCTGATGCTCAGATTAAATTACTGTTAATTCACAAATTTCAAACGAATTCCATATATTTAGTTTGCTTTGCATCGGCGCCTATATTGCTTGTTAATCAAACTGATATTGAGAATAACTAAAGTTAAAATGCGTGGATTGAATAACCGCAAACCCAGACCAGGAGAAAGTCGCTACTATGATTACAACTAATAAAACCCACATTATCGTTCCTGCTTTTGTCGAAGGTGTTACAGAAGCCAAGCAATCTATTAAAAAAGAATTATTCGCGACAAAGAAAATTGATTTGTTGCAACCACTGCGTAACAAGCTTGATTCATTAGAAATTCAAAACCGTAAATTTGCGAAACTAATCGCTAAACTAATTCCCGCACAATGTCCATTCGAGCGTGACATCACCCTTTTTGGTCGTAAGATAGCTCATATTCCCCCAATGTGCAAGTTGAATCCTTTGTACGACCAGTTCGTAGGTTTGCGCTTCCGTGCTTTATGCTATCTAGTAGACAAGTGTGGAGAGGATATTCAATCATACTGCTAAAATTCAATTAAAGCTTTGTAGCGTGCATAATCGTGATAGAGATACCCAAGAGCAATAGTCACGAGGATGCTGATATAAAATGTTGCTACATTTAAGTACATGGCAAGAAGTTGAAGCTTATTTACAGCAGTCGCAAGGCATTATTTTACCCATAGGTTCTACCGAACAACATGGACCGACAGGATTAATTGGTACCGATGCAATATGTGCTGAAGCCGTATCTAAGGGTGTTGGTGAAGCAACGCACGCAATAGTGGCGCCTACAATAAATGTAGGAATGGCACTACATCACACTGCTTTTCCAGGTACAATTAGCCTGCGTCCGAGTACAATTATTCAAGTCATACGTGACTATGTAACTTGCTTGACAAAAGCTGGTTTTCGCAAGTTTTATTTTATTAATGGGCATGGTGGCAACATCGCCACACTTAAAGCGGCATTTTCAGAGACTTACGTCTATTTAGAAGAACTACAAATACCCGATGCAAGTCTGGTTCAGTGCCAAGTTGCAAACTGGTTTATGTGTCGCGAGGTATTGAAATTAGCGCACGAATTATACGGGGATCAAGAAGGTTCTCACGCAACCCCCAGCGAAGTTGCACTCACACAATATATTTACCCAGAAGCAATAAAAGCGGCGCCTTTATCTGAAGAAGTAGGTAAAGAACACAAAATTTACGGCGCCACAGATTTTCGGCGCCGTTACCCCGATGGACGCATGGGTTCCAACCCTGCTCTAGCAACACCCGAACATGGAAAGCAGTTTTACGATGCTGCTGTCAAAGAACTTAGTAATAGCTATTTAGAATTTGTAAATAGTTAGGAATTGTAGGGTGGCATAAGCCACCTTACTCATTACTCATAATATTTTCTAAAATTGTGTAGAGACGCGATTGAAAGAATGTCTCTACATAAGGGGCGCCCGTTTCCCAATGCCGATGCTGTTAATGAAGCATTAAGGTTTTTGATCAGAGTCATGCAACAAAATCAACCAGCAGTACCCCAAGTATAACCAAAGGAGTTAAGTTAGGATTTGTTACTCCGCTCCTCGCTCCTGTGCGTGACGCTATTAGATCATTCGTTTTTTTCCACAATTGCTATAGCGTCACGCACCCTACCTGCTAACTCCTGGCAATCCCTTCATTACGTGCCGCGCGCTGAACTGCTGCTGCAACGGCGCCTGCTACACGTTCATCAAAAACAGATGGTACTATATGCTCTTTACTTAAGTCTTTGGGGTTGACTAAAGAAGCGATAGCGTTTGCTGCTTCTAAATACATTGATGTAGTTATTGATTTTGCCCGACAATCTAAGGCGCCTCGAAATACTCCTGGGAATGCTAACACGTTATTAATTTGGTTAGGGTAGTCGCTGCGTCCTGTTGCCATTACCGCTACATCTGAACTTACTAATTCAGGTTGAATTTCAGGGATGGGGTTTGCCATTGCAAAAACAATAGAATCTTTAGCCATTGAACGTACCATTTCTGGAGTTAATACACCGGGTGCGCTAACTCCTATAAATACATCTGCTCCTTGAATGGCGCCTGCAAGTGTTCCTTGGGCTTTAACGGCAAACTCGCGTTTTTCCTCGTTTAAATCGGTGCGACTTGTGGAAAGGATTCCTTTAGAGTCACACATCAATATAGTTTCGGCACCTGCTTTTTTGAGTAAGCGCGCAATTGCTACACCTGCCGCGCCTGCACCATTTATTACAATGCGGATTTTTTGCATCGGCTTTTGCACTAATTTTAAGGCGTTATATAGTGCAGCTAAAGTTACAATCGCTGTACCGTGCTGGTCGTCGTGAAAAACCGGAATATCTAATTCTTCGCGTAATATGCGCTCAATCTCAAAACAACGGGGAGCAGCAATATCCTCTAAATTTACACCTCCAAAAACTGGGGCTAAATTTTTAACTGTACGGACAATTTCATCGGTATCCTGTGTTGCCAAACATATGGGGAAAGCATCAATACCAGCAAATTCTTTAAATAGCATTGCTTTACCTTCCATTACAGGTAAAGATGCTTCTGCACCTAAATTACCTAACCCTAATACGGCACTTCCATCTGTAACAATGGCAACAGTATTTCGTTTAATGGTAAAGTTGTAAACATCATCCGGATTTTCAGCGATAGCACGGCAAACTCTCCCGACTCCAGGAGTATAAGCCATTGCTAAATCTGATACGCTTTTAAGCTGAATTCGGCTGGTAATACTAATTTTGCCACCGCGATGCAAATTAAACGTGCGGTCATACACATCAATAACTTTAATGTCGGGCAAAGCTTTTACCGCTTGTACTATCGTTTCTGCATGTTCAGTAGAAGCAGCATCAACGGTAATATCACGAGTCGAAATTGCCCGCGTTTGCTCGATTAAATCAATTTGCCCAAAATTACCACCACTTGTAGCAATTGCTTTTGTAACGGTAGCAAGCATTCCCACGCGGTTGGGAATTTCTAGCCGAATCGTTAAACTAAAACTCGAATTAGGTGTGAGGTCTGCCATGCTCTCTGTTAGATTTTAATATTCAATATTAAAATGGTGAGGGTAACATTTACTAACAATGCTTCAAAAATATAGGCTTAATGGTTCCGAAAAAACTGTCGCTCGATAAAAATGTGTGTAACAATCGAAATCGAACGTAGGATTGACAACTGCGAGCAAAACGTCTGCGATGCTAGGTAAATTCGATGTTGGAAACAAAGCTCCGAGGACGCTATCAAATTATCCGGGACTTAGGTAAAGGAGGATTTAGCGAGACGTATCTGGCTGAAGATATGGATTTACCTGGGAATCCTCACTGTGTTGTCAAGCTGCTAAAGCCTATATTTACAGATTCTGAGTCTTTAGAAATTGCCGCGCGTTTGTTTGAGCGTGAAGCTCAAGTACTATATAGAGTCGGTACTCACGACCAAATTCCACGACTTTTGGCGCATTTCGAGGAAAATCAAGAGTTTTACCTAGTTCAAGAGTATATTCCTGGAACTCTCCTCAGTAAAGAATTAGCCAAAGGGCAAAAATGGAGCGAGGAGCAAGCTATTAATTTTTTAAAAGATTTGTTACAGATATTGGAGTTTGTTCACACAGAGCAAGTTATTCACCGTGATGTTAAGCCAGCAAATCTAATTCGACGCGCATCTGATAATAAAATGACTTTAATTGATTTCGGCGCCGTTAAAGAAATCACAGCGGTAATGGAAACAAGTCAGGGTATTACAGTAATTGGTACTCCTGGTTATACACCTGTAGAACAGCGCGATGGTAATCCGAAGTTTAATAGTGATATTTATGCTGTGGGAATGACTTGTATTCAAGGACTAACGGGTATAAATCCTGATACGCTACAAAAAAAACCCGAAGTTGTCTGGAATAAGCAGGGCATTAATCCCCAATTAGCAACAATTATAGATAAAATGGTTTGCCGTGACCATCGGCACCGCTATCAGTCAGTTCCAGAGGTTTTACAAGCACTGTCAAAGCTCGAACAACCCACACTATTAGAGTCGTTATGGAAGACTAAAAAAACAGTCGCATCAGTATCTGTGATTAGTATATTAATTATTTCAGTAGCTGTTTTACCAGTGACGCATAAAATAATACAGCAATTAATTACTGCTCCACTGTTATTGTTTCCAGTTAATCTTTCTGTTTACGAAAATTTAAATTACGCAATCAAAATTAAATATCCTCAAAATTGGGTCAAAAACGAAGTCGAAGATAAAACCACAGGTGAACTAGTTCGATTTTCCCCTTATGACAGAAATAATTCAGATACAGGCGCCGAGGTAATATTTGAAGTACAGCCTTTGAAGCGACCGCTTGTATTATCAGAATATACGAATTTAAAAGTAAACGAAATAATCCAGTTTTTCCCTGAAGCAAAAATACACGAATCACGGTCTATCACGTTACACAATATACCACTGCAAACTCATGAAGTAGTTTATTCTGGCAAAGATAATAAACTAGGCATTAAAAGAAAAGCTGTTTGGACTGTTAAAGACAATACTGCGTATATAGTGACTTATTCTGCCACCGAAAGCGAATACGATAAATATCTAAGTACTGCGACTACGATGATTAATTCGTTAGAATTATTGTAGGCGCCCCCGTTCGAGCCGATTTAATATGCGAGTAATTAATTCTGGTTCTACAATTGGCTTATTCAGGTAATCATCTGCACCTGCCATAAATACCTGATTTACTGTTTGTGCATCTTTACGACCAGATAAAAATAGTACTGGTAAATGATTCCAATAGGGGTCATTTCGCACTACTTGGCATAAATCTATACCACTAATGCCACTTAATGACATTTCCGTATCTAAAATTAGTAAGTCGGGATTAAAGGAATTCAATGTGTCCCAAAATCGTTGGGGGTTATCTAACAAAGTTAGTTCAAATCCCCAAATTGAGAGTAAAGTGCGTAAACTTTCTAAGACTTGCGAATCAGAGTCCACAACCATAATTTTGGCGCCAGTGACATCAGCACGCTGTAGTACTTGAATAACTGCTGCCATGACTGAGGCAGAAATTACAGGTTTATGTAAAAAAATTTGTGCCCCTAAACGAGCTACTTTTAGCCGATAAGTAAAATCTTCAACTTCCGTAAATACCAGCACGGGTAAAGCCAAATTATTACTCGTTAGTTCTGCTAATAGTTGTAAGCTACTTTCAACTGAGTTAGAAAAGTGTAAGTCAAGTAGTACGACATCTGGTGTATTTTGTGCGATTACGTCTCTAACATCAGTTAGTGGCACCATAAAAGCTTCTATTCCACACAATGCAGCTTCCTCTATCAACTGCTGACAAAGCAAAGCATCATTATCCATAATTAACAACCGGGGTTGTTTCATATTAGCGAAACGCTGCCAAAGGCAGCGTTTCGCTACCGTAACTGGTGCGTCTAATACTGTTGCTCGTTCAAGTTCTTGCCGTAAGGCGACAACAAGTTGCGAGAGACGTTGAACTTGAGCAATACTCTGTTGGATTCCAGCCCGAAAAATTTTTTCAATCTCACGAGATAGACACGAAGCTTCAGTTAAACCAAAGCTAGCCAGCGAACCAATTAACATGTGTGCTTCTACCTGTGCTTGTTGTGCGACTTCTTCAGTTTGTGTACCAACAAGCAACGCCGTAATATTTTGTTCTAAACTTGTAACCTGTTCGCTGTACTTAGGCTTAAATCGTTTCCAAATATCAGCCAATGCTGAAGAAAATTTGGGTTGATACTGATTTACTACAGTTGCGTCAATTTCTGTAGATTGGGAGTCAAACTCTGTCGCAGTCGGGAGTTTAACTTGATCTAGTCCTAATTTCAGCCGATACCCAAATCTGTGAACTGTCTCAATTAAATCATCTGCCCCAGCAAGCTTAAGTTTCCGCCGTAAAGCCTTGATATGCGCTCTGACAGTATTTACTAAAGGTATTTCTTCAGATGACCACAAATAATCGAGCAGCATTTCTTGAGTAAATATACGGTTACTGTTACGCAAAAATAGTTCTAATAGAGCGTATTCCTTTGCAGTTAAATGCAAAAGTTGCCCGTTGCAGGTGACTTGAGAGCTACTGCTATCAAGTCTGACATTTCCTGCCTGAATTGTTGAAGAGCGAGTTGGGGTTTTACGACGCATCAAAGCGCGTATCCGAGCTAACAACTCATTCGTGTCAAAAGGCTTAATAACATAATCATCTGCTCCTGCATCTAACCCAATAACTTTGCTTGTACTACTGTCTAAAGCTGTTAATAGCAGAATGGAGGTATCATTTTTTTGAGCGCGTAGCTGTCTGCAAAACATTAAACCATCCAGCTTTGGCAACATAATATCTAACAACACTAAGTCATAAGCAAACATTTGGGCAAACGACAGTCCAGTCTCACCATCAAAAGCCAAATCGACTGTGTAATGCTGCTGTGTAAGAATATTTTTCAATACAACAGCGGCGCCTTCATCGTCTTCTACTAAAAGAATTTTCATATCACCAAATATTAATTTGATTATTACATCTACCGTAAGGAATATCTCTTAATTCCAATGAGTTATAAAATGCTTAATCTTTGTTACTCACTATAGTTAGCACAATCTTTTTATATTATTTACTGATTAGTTCACAAAATATTCACTTAAATCTTTTAAATTTACAATTATCCAAAAACGGGTTTCTGTATAAAGAGTATTACTTATGTACTGAGTGTGTTAGTTTACTTTATTAATGCAAGAGTTTTATTAAAAGCATCGTTACAATTACAAAGCAGCAGAAAACGGAGTAATTAAAAGAGGTTTAACAAAATGTCTTATAAAATACGTCGTTTAAAAAGTCAAATTAAAGTATGTACAGGGGCTGAAGATAATAAAAGCTGGCAACTAAAAGACGAAGTAGATATGTTGAATGATATGTTGAATTCAGAAATGGAAACTTAAACTTAGAATTGGACTGCAAAACTCACGAACTGCAACAGATACAGTTTGTGAAGGAAATAGAATGTGAGATATCTTCTCTAATAAATTTTGTGTTGACAAATGTTGATAATGTATCTCAAAAATTAGCATTGTTCGATGATCTCAGGACTTACGCATGAAAACCTAGAAACCTGGAATATACGTTGATAGCATCCAATAAAAATGACGATTTTTCTGCGACAATGAATGCGTAGAAACCAGGTTTATGCAGCGTAAGTCCGAGAGCTAATGAATAATGTTATTAGTAAATTATTAGCTGCTCCTCATCTAACCTCTTACTAGAGGATGATTTATTAGAAAATATTACTTAGTTTTTGAAAAAAAATCCTCTTTTAGAAAGAAGGTTATTTATTATTATTTTTGTAATATAGATACATATGTCAAGGGAATAATAAATAAGCAAAATATCAAAAAAATAATCTTAACTATCTAACGTCTCAAACTATAAGGATTGATAATTGTAATGCCAATTAAAGAACAACGAACTCCCACTCCTTCCCGCCTAATCGGTAACATTCTTCTGGCTGTATCAGCCTTGTTCCTGATTACAAATTTTATATTGCCTTTTGTCGTAGGTCCTCAAATTCCCGGTGTTCCCTATAGCCTGTTTATCCATCAGGTTGAGGCAGGGGAAGTTGAGCGGGTGCAAGTTGGTCAAAATCAGATTAAATTTCAATTGAAACCCGTCGATAACGAGCCTGGGACTTTGTTTTCTACTACACCCATCTTTGATTTGGGATTACCCAAGTTGTTAGAAGAGAAGGGTGTTGAATTTGCCGCTGCTCCTCCACCTAAGAATGCATGGTTTACCAGTGTTCTAGGCTGGGTGATTCCACCTTTAATTTTTGTGGCAATCTGGCAGTTTTTTATCAGACGGGGTGGTGGTGGACCCCAAGGTGTTCTCTCGATTGGTAAGAGCAAAGCCAAAGTTTATGTAGAAGGAGAATCTGCTAAAACGACCTTTGCCGATGTGGCTGGGGTACAGGAAGCTAAGGCCGAGTTGGTTGAGATTGTAGATTTTCTCAAAACTCCAGGACGCTACACCGAGATTGGCGCCCGGATTCCCAAGGGAGTATTGCTAGTAGGACCACCGGGAACTGGTAAAACGTTGTTGGCTAAAGCGGTGGCAGGAGAAGCAGGTGTGCCGTTCTTTAGTATCTCTGGCTCTGAGTTTGTGGAACTTTTTGTTGGTGTGGGTTCTTCACGAGTCCGTGATTTGTTTGAGCAGGCAAAGAAACAAGCTCCCTGCATTGTGTTCATTGATGAACTGGATGCAATCGGCAAATCTCGCAGCAGTGGTGGGTTTTACGGCGGCAATGATGAGCGCGAACAAACACTCAACCAGTTGTTAGCAGAAATGGATGGATTTAGTGCAGAAGGCGCAACAGTAATTGTATTGGCAGCCACAAATCGCCCTGAAGTATTAGACCCTGCTCTCTTGCGTCCAGGTAGATTTGACCGTCAAGTGTTAGTAGACCGTCCAGATTTGTCGGGACGAGAAGCAATTCTCAAAATCCATGCTCAGAAAGTAAAACTGGGTGAGGACGTTAATCTTAAGGCGATTGCAACTCGCACCCCCGGTTTTGCTGGGGCAGACCTAGCAAACCTGGTAAATGAAGCGGCTTTATTAGCAGCCCGCAATCAACGTTCTAACGTTGCTCAAGAAGACTTTGCCGAAGCGATTGAACGGGTGGTGGCAGGTCTTGAAAAGAAAAGCCGTGTCCTCAACGACAAGGAAAAGAAAATTGTTGCTTACCACGAAGTCGGTCATGCCCTGGTCGCTTCTTTAATGCCTGGGAGTGGTCGAGTTGAAAAAATTTCTATCGTGCCTAGAGGTATGGCAGCGCTCGGTTACACGCTGCAACTGCCAACAGAAGATAGGTTCCTTATGGACGAAGCAGAACTCCGAGGTCAGATTGCCACTTTACTTGGTGGACGTTCTGCCGAAGAGGTTGTGTTTAACAGTGTTACTACTGGTGCAACCAATGATTTGCAGCGAGCAACAGATTTAGCGGAGCGGATGGTGACTACCTACGGGATGAGCAAAATCTTGGGCCCGTTAGCTTACCAGCAGGGACAGCAGGCTATGTTTCTGGACAATGGGGCGCCTAATCCCCGTCGAATAGGAAGTGAAGAAACCGCACAGGCAATTGATCGTGAGGTGAAGGAAATTGTAGAAACGGCTCATCAGCAAGCTTTGGATACACTTAAGCTCAACCGAGACTTACTTGAAGAGATTACCACTCAACTCTTAGAGACAGAAGTGATTGAGGGTGAGAAACTGCAAAGTTTGCTTAAGCAGGTTCAGGCGATAATGCCACCAGTGTAGGTTAGTTTGATTTCACGTAAACCAACATAGCTAATATTTTTTACGGCGCCTTTCATGGATTAGCACATCCAGGCGCCGTTTTTTCGTGTGGTCATAATTTCATCTTTACCCTTAGCCCGATATTTTTGTATTATTTTTCTCTAATTGACTAATTTACAGGACTTACGCAACTGGCACAACTGGTCTCGGCACGGCGGAGCCGTGCCATCAATACTGAAAACGGTACGAGTTATATACGATGCGAATGTGACCTAATAGTTCTTTATGCGGCTTCGCCGCACCATCGACATTAATATTGATTCCAATGTTTAAAACGTAAAGTCAAAATAAAATTTTGCTCCCTTGTAAACATAGACTTTTAATTACAAGTATCATCAGTAAAAACAATATATTAATTTTTATTTAAGTGAGAGAATAGTAGTGTCTTCTAAGTTCTGATTGAGTAGTTAAGGCTTAGACTCAAAAATTTAGCTTACCAAACAGATCAAACTATTTATCAAATCAAGCATAATTTACTCTCTAATTATTTAATTCAGATTTAATTCAGCAGTTAAAACGTCCAGATATTTATATGCATTTAGCGTGATTTAAGTTATCGCGCGGTGGGGGGCTTCGCCCCCACTAGCACTTTGTGCCAGTCGCGTAAGTCCTGATTTATTCACAAAATCTTCACTTAAATGTTTTAAATTAGCAATTAGAGCGAATAATTTTTTAATAACAATTTTTTGGAGCTAAACTTGCGCCGGGTTTACTTAGCTACAGTTCAGTAATTAAATGAGGTTTGACAAAATGTCTTACAAAATACGTCGTTCAAAGAGTCAGGTTCAAGCATCTAGAGGTATTGAAACTAATCAAAGCAGACAACATCAAAATGTAGTAAAAATTTTGAAGTCAGAAATCCAAAATTTAAATATAGAATTACGCTGCAAAACTCAACAGCTGGAATATATAAAGTCTTCGAGAATTATAGAGCAAGAGGTATATTCTTTAGTTATATCAGCGTTGCTAAATAGTGATGATGAGCAGGAATTATCTAAAAGGTTGGGAGACTTAGATAAGCTGCTTAATAATCTGATAAATGATTTATTAGGTGTTTTTTATAACTCTAGTTATTCAGCAAGACAAAAATAGTACAAGTAGGTAGGGGAAAAAAGGGGTAAAACGATTATTTATATTTTCTTTTACCCTTTACCCTTTCCTATTCAAAAGGATAGAAGAAGACTATGACTATTGATAACTATAAGTTTATTGAGTCGAATTCTAAATTATTCTTACAAACAGAAGAGTCAAATTTTGCTCAACTTTTAATAAATCGGACTATCGAAGCTGCATTTTGTTTAGGGGCAAATGGAAAATTTATTTACGTCAACAATGCAATCTGCCTTCTTAGCGGATATTCCCGTGAGGAACTACTATCCATGACGGTAGATGAGATAGACGTAGACTTTTCACCACAACTGTGGTCAGAATTATGGCAAGCATTGAAATTGCATTCTCTAAGCTTTGAATCTCGCTATCGGTCAAAAACAGGTGAAATAATAAAAGTAGAAGTCACTGTCAGTTATGCCGAAGATAAAGGTCAGGAATTTTGCTGTGCTTTTGCTCGTGAAAAAAATGAACAAGTAGTGGAGCTTTGCCAAGCTTTAGAACAATCAAAACAACTTGGCGAACAGAAACAGCGTTTTGTTTCTATGCTTTGCCATCAATTTCGCACTCCATTAAATGTTGCGTCATTTTCTGCTGATTTACTTAAACGTCATAGTCACCAATGGACTGAGGAAAAGAAATGCTCGTATTTCAGTTTAATTCAACTTAGTATTAAACAAATTAGTGAATTGTTGGATGAAATTTTGTTGTTTGGTAAGGCAGAAGGTGCTTTATTAGAGTTTCAACCCAGAGAAATCGACTTAAATCTGTTTTGTAATGAGATTGCTTTTCAGGTAGAATTGGCGAATAACAACGAAATATCAATCAATTTTATTAGCCAAAATAAGTCTATAACTGCTGATTTAGACCCCAAAATTCTACAGCTTATTTTAACAAATTTGCTCTCAAATGCAATCAAGTATTCACCTGGAAATAATAGCGTCATATTGGAACTATACAGTCAAGATAAAAATATAATTTTTAAAATTAAAGATACAGGCATTGGTATTCCGTTAGAGGATAGAGAACGAATATTCGAGCCATTTTATCGCGGTAGCAATATTGATAGTATTCCCGGTACTGGTTTAGGGTTATCGATTGTTAAAACTATTGTGGATTTACATGGTGGTGAAATTTTTATAGAAAGTCAAGTCGATGTGGGTACTACCTTTACTGTTACATTGTCACCAGCAATGAACAACTAGTATTGAGCGTACAATAATACGCAAATAAATCAAAACATTTTAACAAAAATTTATAGTTCCAACTAATTAAAATTATGCAGACAAATGAACTTGAAGGTTTAATTAGGAGTTTTTCAGCATCTAGTGTTGAAAATTTAAAGTTATTGTTGTCTAATAGCGAAGCTGACAAAAATTATGATACAACCAAATTATTCAATGCTCTAAAACTTCTCGAAAATATGTTATCAATTTTGGAAATAAGTTTCAGTAAAATTAGTCAAGATGAGCAGATAGTAGCTCAACTAAAAAATACTACAAAAAAAGACAACCTAGTTATAGAATCAGTTAAAATTAATGATGCAAGAACAGAAATTGAAGATACAGTAGAGCTTTTACGCGAGCAAGTAGAAACTCTAAAGCAAATGCTGTATTATAAGGAGTTAGAATTACAAGAGGTAAGGCAAGAATTGGATAATGTAAATGAGAGTTTGTATACGACACTTAAGTATCCGCAATGCTTCTAGCTAAATTTGCAACTGCTAATGCTAATCGATCTGGAGGTACTGGTTTGGTCAAGTGCATTTGGAAACCTGCTTCCAGTGCAGCTGCAGTATCTTCGCTGCGAGCATTTGCTGTTAATGCTGCGGCAGGTATTTGTCCCCCTAATTCAGCGCCTAGTTGTCGGACTCGGCGAATAAATGTATAACCGTCTTCTTCTGGCATACTGATATCAGACAGTAACACGTCATACCCATTGGGGTTGGCGATTAGGGATTGTATCGCATTTTCAGGTGTGGCAACTGTTGTAACTACGGCGCCATATCCTTCTAGTACCACTGTAAATAACTCACGCACATCAGCCGCATCATCCAAAATTAAGACTCGCACACCCGCTAAAGATGTAATATCTTCAACTGGCATGGACATGTCGATGGCGCCTGGTAATTGTACCGCGCGCTTATTAATTCGAGTTTGCTTAGGCAGTCTAACAGTAAATGTCGCTCCCTGTCCTTCACCCGGACTTTGAGCATTAACTGTGCCACCATGAAGTTCAACAAGGTGACTAACAATTGCAAGCCCAAGCCCAATTCCAGAATTAGCTCGACTCTGAGAACTATCCGCTTGACGAAAGCGCTCGAAAACATAAGGCAAAAATTCCGCGTTAATGCCTTTACCAGTATCGCTAACTTGAATTTGGGCTGTGGAGTCAATATATTCTAATTTAATTTCCACTCGTCCACTTGGGGGAGTGAATTTAATTGCGTTAGTAAGTAAATTCCAGATAATTTGCTGTAAGCGAACTGGGTCGCCTAATATTTGTTCGGGAGCAGCATCAAGCGTAGAGACAAGTTGAATTTGTTTCGCATCCGCACTAACCCTAACTACCTCAATCGCTGCTTCTATTACTGGGATAAGTTGAATTAAACGGGCATCCAAACGCATCTTGCCAGAGGTAATGCGGGAAATGTCCAATAAATCCTCAATTAGTTGAGTTTGGATTTTAGCGCTGTTTTCGATTGCCTCAAGCCCACGAGCCAGCTTGTTTGCATCGACTTTTTGCCTGCGGAGCAACTGTGCCCATCCTAGTAGAGAATTCAGTGGATTTCTCAACTCGTGCGAGAGGATGGATAAAAACTCATCTTTGCTACGATTAGCTGCCTCCGCCGTTGCACGAGAAAACTGTTCAAGCTCTAAAAGTTGGCTGCGCTCATGCTGTAACTGTGTTTGCTGCGTAATGTCATCAATTGCCAAAAGTATCATGTCCTGATGGTTTGGTTGAGACATTCTACGGGCATTTAGCATCATGATTTTGCGTCCAATTTGCTCAAACTTATGCTCAACCACTAAGTTTTGAAACTCAGATAGCTGGTTATTGCTGGGAACAATTTGTTCTAGAAGCTCACGCAAATGAGGAATATTCCATTGTCCATTTCCTAATTCAAAAAGCGGGCGCCCTTGGACTTGAGTTGTTGTAACGTCAAAAGTCTCATAAAAAGCTCGATTTGCGGTGATGACTTTTAAGCTGGTATCTAGTACCACTAAAGGTTCCCGCATTGTCTCCACAATCGCCTCTGCATAATTACGCGATTCTGTCAATTGCTCGGAAGACCGTTTGAGCGCGTCAATATCCACCAATATCATTACCGCACCATCGATTTTATTGTCAATTGCTCGGTAGGGACGAATTCGTAAGTCATACCAATGCCCTTTCTGGTCTTGCACTTCTTGCTCTTTAACACTAAAAGTATTAATCACCGACAAAATTTCTTGCTCTAAGTCTGGGATATTGAGATTATGATTAATGTCCCGTAACGGGCGCCCCACATCAGTAGGAATCAAGTTGAGGATTTGTTGTGCTAAGGGAGTAAAGCGGCGGATACGGACATCGGCGCCTAACATAACAATGGGAACATTAGTGCTACTAAGCAAATTCTCCAAATCGTTACTAAGCTGGTTTAATTCGAGATTACGCCGATACAGTTCGTCGTTAACGGTGTTTAATTCTTCATTTGTGGCTTGAATTTCTTCTTTAGCGGTTTCGAGTTCCTCATTCGTGCTTTGCAATTCCTCATTGCTAGAGAGAATTTCCTCGTTGGCAGCTCTCAAATCCTGATTTGAGGCTTCCTGTTCTTCAATAACCGATTGCAGATGCTCTTTGGTAGCTTTTAATTCCTGTTGGAGCCGATCAACTTCTGGATCAATTTTTGACTTTCTAGCGCCAGTCTTACTAATAGTTTTTGCTTCTTGTGTCGCAGGAGTATCCTCAAACAAAATCAAAAAGTAGCGTTCTTCTAACGTCCGGGCTTTGAAGGGAATAATGTTAATAGTTACCAACCGTGCCTGCTCGTTTTCCCAGATTTGCAACCCCTCTTTTGTAACAGGCACATCCAGCTTCTTTGCCTGCCCAACGGCGGTGCGGACTTCTAGCCGCAAGTCTTCTCGAACCATTTTGAGCAGATTCAAACTTGCCCTTCCTGGAGCTGGTTCGAGATAACGACTCGTTTGTCCCCGAAATTGCAAAATCTCCAAATCAAAGTTTGTTACCACGCCAGCTGGGGCATAGCGATTTAAGACGATTCGATCTGCTTCTTTCTGCAAATCAAGGTCGGTAAAAGTCTCTTTGTTAATTTCGGAATTATATTCTACTAAGTTTAAAGCATAGTTGTTGCTAACTACATCTAGAGGTAGCCTTGCTGGTGTCAACTTGCGGGCATAAATTTTGTACTTTTTATCAACCAGCGAAAACAAGTCTAAAAATTCCCCTACGGTTTCCGAGGTTCCTAACATCAAAAATCCGGTTGCTTTCAGACCATAGTGGAAAGTAGGCAAGATTTTCTTCTGCAAAATCGCCCCAAAATAAATCATTACATTCCGACACGTAATCAAGTCGAGCTTAGAAAATGGGGGATCGACGCACAAATTTTGCTTGGCAAACACGCACATTTCGCGCACAGGCTTACAAATTTGATATCCATCGTCTACCTGGACAAAAAAGCGTCGCAGACGTTCTGGCGAGATATCTAACATCTGGCTGTGTTTATAAATACCAAGCCTTGCTTTTTCGATGGCATTTTCACTAATATCTGTGGCATAAATCTGAATTGGTGGCGCCTCTTGTTGTGTCTCTAAAAATTCTAATAAGCAAATCGCAATTGAATAAGCTTCTTCCCCAGTTGAACAACCTGCTACCCAGACGCGGATGGGTATACTAGGCGATTTATGTTTCGTAATTATCGGAAATACTTGAGTTTTTAAGGCTTCAAAAGCTTCTTTGTCACGCATAAAACTGGTGACATTAATCAAAACATCTTCGTACAGCGCTTGCACTTCTGCAGGATTGTTTTGGAGAAATGTCACGTAATCCTCCAATTGCTGTATCTGGTACAGCATCATCCGTCGCAAAATTCGCCGCTGCAAGGTAGTATGTTTGTAATGGGTAAAATCAACTCCCGTAGCAACCCGCAGCAATGCAAAAATACTTTGTAAGCTATTTTTGCTTTCTATTAATTCCTCTGCCTCAACGACATCTACCACAGTAGTATCGGCAACGTAGGGATGACGGCTGATTTTTTCTAACTCCGCAGCAATTTCACGTGGTGTTAAAATGAAGTCTACATGCCCAGTGGCTACGGCAGTATTCGGCATACTACTAACTTGTGCCGTGTCTTGACATTGAGCAAAAGTAATCCCTCCTGCTGCCTTAATAGCCTTTGCTCCCAGTGCGCCATCACTATTACCCCCAGATAATACGACTGCGAGCGCTTTGTTACCTCGATCTGACGCTAGCGAAAAAAAGAAAGTATCAACGGTCATCGCTACTCCGCGAGTCTTCTCACGAGGCATCAGTTTTAGCACCCCGTCAGATATAATCATCTGCTTACCAGGGGAAATCACATACAGATGGTTTGGTTCCACGGTAGTATCATCAACCACTTCATGCACTGGCATCTCAGTTGCACGCGAAAGAATTTCCCTCAACAAACTTTTATGATCTGGTGATAAGTGTTGCACCAGCACAAAACCCATGCCGGTATTAGTCGGCAGATGCTGCAACAATTGTGTGAATGCTTCTAATCCACCCGCAGATGCTCCAATCCCAACAATGGGAAATATATTCGAGTTACCTTGCTGCTCTCCATTAGGCGCCGACTGTTGAGTACGCTGGGGTTGAGATTTCTTTCTAGCTGGTCGCCTATTCATTTATAAGTATAGCTCTTGTGAAAATGTAAAAAATTTAACCCTTGGTTTAGAGCTTTTGGTTTCACCTTGGTAAAAACGAATCAATATTAATCAATCAAGGTAAAACATAGTAATCAATACTACGTAGGTTTTGAGTAAAATCCCCCCAACCCCCCTTGGTAAGGGGAGCTAAAAGCACGACTTTTCCCCCCTTATTAAGGGGGGTTAGGGGGGATCAATTTCTTAACCGAGCAGTATTGACATAGTAATTACTCTATATATATCTTACTACTAACGTAAGTTTCAAAAACCCGGTTTCTAATATATAATTAGCGATTACGCCAAACTGCATGGCTACGTGCGGTTAAAAAAGTATTGATGGGAATCGCAAACCTTAAAATTTCTAAACGCTTGCCTTGTTTTTCAATTTCTCTAGCAATACCGTTAATACCTATCAAATTTCCTTGCTCATCTAATACAGCACCCCCGCTCATTCCGGGTACGGCTCGATTATCGTACACTAAGGTATAACCCTTTTCACCAGTTTCCAAGCGACTACGAATATTACCTTGAGTAAATTGGTAATTACGTTCTTCTGTAACCCCAGGTATACTTGAAGCCCATCCAGCTACATAAACAGGCATTCCTTCGTATGCGTTATCAGAATTTCCCACACTAGCGACGTTATAATTTTGTACGCTGCTAAATTCCAATATTGCTAAATCTAACCCTAATAATTCTCTAATACGCTTTACCGAATAACGGGCGCCGTCATATGTTTTAATTTCATAATTACCATCATCCGCAACTACATGCTGATTAGTCAAAACGTAATAAGTATTTCCTTTGCGCTCAATAACCACTCCAGAACCGGCGCCATCTCCACCAACAACAACCGTAAACTGTTTAGCAATAGCATTAATTTGTAACGGTGACAACGCAAAAGCCACTTGCGGTTGAATTATAACAACCGCAGCACCGAACAGCAATGCTGGGAGATTATCTATAAATTTCATACATACCGTCGATTTTTGCTCTGCGGGAAGTCAATTTATGGAAATAATAACTTGAGATAATTTTCTAATGGTATTCCCCAGCTATATTGTTGCATTTGTTTTTGCTCTAACAGTGCTGGTTCAGTTCCATCTTGATATATATAAGGATTGCCCCAAAGCGGTTCAGCGTGCATACCGTTAATGGCAACAACCTCACCTGCATGATTTAATACAGGGCCACCACTCATACCTTTTTGGATATCGTTAGTGTAAGCAATTTGATACCCACCTTCTAATGCTTTATTTAAAACAAGGGAAACTCGACCACTTTTGATTACAAATCCTTTGTCTGTATTTGCTTGTGTATCCCCTGGAAACCCTGCTGCATAAACTTCGTTGCCTTTCTTGAGCTTTGACGTCGAACCAAGCGAAGCTAGAGGGTAACTTTGATCAACGCTTTGAAATTGCAATAACGCTAAATCAGCTTTTTGTAGAGATGTTGAATGTGGAGATACTACATTTAACTTCTCTACTGGTGTTGCTGAATATAATCGACCGTTGTTAGTTTGAATTTGATAAGGTGGTTTACCTGCCCGAAGAACGTGGGCATTAGTTACCACAGTATAAACTTGTCCCTGATTTTTAATTAATATCCCTGACCCCAAAAAATCACCTGCCAGGATTTTAACTGTGATTGACGAGGCAATATGTTGGAGTTGCGGTTGGGATTTTATAGATGGTTGCTCAAGCGCAACCATATAATGCGGCACTTTGGGCATCGGCAATAATGATAAACCGCTCAAACTGGCAATAATGATAATAAAACGTTGGCGCCAATTCATCGATTACACTTCAAAACTAGTCAACTACTCTTGATTCGTAACACTACCAGCTTGCTCAGACTCACTACTTTTATCATCAATGATTTTCTGAATATCAAAGTAATCAGCATCATCGATAGTCAAATAATCTAAGCTCTTATTACCCTCATTAAGTAATATAGAGCCATCGCTGCTACTTCCAGCACGATTATCGAGTAGTTTTTGCATAACTTGGCGAGGGTTTGCATTACTTTTGAGCGTTACTAACACCCCACTTGGTAAACAAGGACCTCCCTTATAACTGGCAACACACAATACAGGTTGCCCATTAAACTTGCCAGCGCGTAAAAAGTTAAGCGTACCATTACTAAAAAACCTTTGGAAACGCGCGGATATATCCTCACAGCGTCGCACCGGAGTCCAAGGAGCAGGGAAAGCAGAGTCAACCCAGCGAATCATTGGTTTATTACCCCGTGGTGTACGAACTAGCGTAGCTGGTACACCTCTACTAACCCCACAATAAAACTTATTAATTTGGGCATTGGTGGGTTCGCTAAGGGTACTGGTTACAGCGAGCGCAATTGCTGTTACACTCAGAATTTGAAAACATGCGCCGAGCTTCATAATATCGAGTAAGCCATTTACAAAATAGAACCTTTCAGATTTACTAGTAGCCATTTGAGGCGCCCATAATCCAAAAAGAATACCGATAACCTGATTTTTGCGTTCTTAAGCTAATCGCTCCACAAAATACTCAATTTAACTTCAGTTTATCGGATTCTCCACAAATTACAATACGATTCCCAAATTAAAATTATGCAAAACTTGTAATATTTAGTAGCAATAAATTTTTTGGCGTAAATTACATTACAAAACACCAATACTTTCGCGTATATTACATGTTGAATTTATTACTTACCATTAACTATGATAACAAAATATAAGTCTCAAGACCGAGAAGCAATAATAAAAATGATTGATTCAATCTACCGTGAGTATGGTGACAAAATTTATTTAGAAGGCGCAGATAGTGATTTACTAGATATAAAAGCCAACTATTTACAACATGGAGAATTTTGGGTAAAACAAGACGACACAGGACATATAATTGCTTGCATCGCTATAAAACGTTCTATAAATAGTTTATTAGAACCTACAGCATCATTAAAACGATTTTATATACTCCCAGAATATCGCGGTTCAGGACTCGCACAGCAAATGCACAACACAGCTATCCAATGGTGCAAGCAAAATAATATTAGTCAAATATACCTATGGTCAGACACAAGATTTACACGCGCGCATTCCTTTTATAATAAGCACGGTTATAAACAACAAGGTATTCGTGATATGAACGACGGCGCCATGCCTTATCAAGAATATTATTTTGTGAAAACCCTGTAAAATAATACCATACTCGATTACTAATAATTATAGTATAGTCATCTTGTGGAACGGTCATCCCTGCCCGTTTATTATTAAAAGGCGGGCAAGGATGCCCACCCCACAAGAAAATTTTTTATATAAAAAGAGGCGCCGTCAAAAATTTAAATTAATCAAATTAAATAAAATTAGGTATGTTAGTCACCCCGCTAGCCGAGTTAAAATTATTACATAATGCTTCCTTTTTAGAAGCTAAATCTGATAGGTTAACTATTATCTAAGAGAATATTTTAAAAGTTTAAAATTGTGGAACAGGCATCCCTGCCTGTTTAATACAAGTGGGTGTTTGTGTACTATAAATATTCAGGGCGGGGCAAGGATGCCCACCCCACAAGGAAATTTTAATTTTATTTGAAAGTCTCTTGTAACTTTTTGCAAGGCGCCTGCAATTTTACACTTAGACAAACAACTTGACTAGGCGAGTAAAAATTGTTACACAAATCTTTATATTTACCTTTTTTATAATGTAGACCAACTATTTCTATACATTTCAATAACCTTAGTTAGTAAGTTATGTGCCGCATTTTGTCTTGCTTCTCTTAGATTATTTCCTGTTCCTTCTGCAACCAAACATCTTCCTCTAAACCGACAAGTAGCTTCTATAGTAAATACTAGTTGATGCGGTGTACCTGTCCTTACTTCTATTTATATTGTTCCCTTGTGGTAACAAAAAATTCACAAACTTAGTGCAATAATTTACTACAGTTGGCGCCGTTATAACATCACTATCATCTTGTGACAACAATCACATACAACTTTAATATAAGCCAATATTAACCATCTTCTCTGATTACGGGAAATAAGAAGCTTACTTAGTGGATAGCATCCGTAGTCAGCCATTAGCTTAATTTTTTTTGCCATACTCACTTTCTTAAAATTTACGCTACACCTTGACTAGTTAAACCGGAAGACTCTGCTTCTGGTGTACGTAAAACTTCGCTCTTCACTTTCATGTGTTACAACTTTCCCCAATATATCGCTAAAATAAACGACTTCGTAATTAGGCGCCAGTTCTTTCTTTAGTTGCTTCCAGAGTTTGATTGCCTCTTCATCAAAATCTGCTTCTACGGATGGGCTAGAGAACCAGGTGAGGAAAGCGGGGTCATCCCAATTTAATGTTGTGTTGTAAACTGCTGCCCATTTATATAATCTATTTATAGTTTCTTGACTCAAAGGCAGTTTTGCAGGGTCGATGTTACCAATTAGGCCTCCCGATGCCCACCATAAAGGGTAACATCCATAGTCTGCCATTAATTTAATCTTGGTTCCTATAGTTGTTCTCATTAATTTTATGGTGGAGAATTATGAATTTTTCCAACTACATAACCGAACAAGAGCTATTATCGTAAGGCTTCTAAATCAGTTAAATTCACTACGGTTTTACGTAGTCTGTTGCTAAAATACACGACCTCATAATCAGGCGCCAGTTCTTTTTGTAGCTGCTTCCATAAACTAATTCCTTCTTCTTCAAAAGCAGCTTTAGCTTCTAAACTAGGAAAACCTGGGGAGTCAGCAGGGTCTTCCCAATTTAAGGTTGCATCATAGGCGTATGCCCATCTATGTAAGCGTTCAATTGTATCATTACTCAAGGGTAGGTCTTCAGGGTCTATATCCCCTACTTCTTCATCGTTCCACCATAATGGGTCACATCCATAATCAGCCATTAGCTGAATTTTTCTAGGCATAAAATTTAACCTCAACAACAATTATTTAGGTTTTGTTCTTGGATTTGCACCAACAATATATCCGTTATTAGCGACACTCAAGGAAATAAACTTTGTATCTCCCTTAAATGTAAATTCATAAATAGCCCTAGGTTTATTATGACTCTTTCCTTGGTATCCTACAATTTTACCTGTAGTTACTGCCGCCATTACAGCATCCAAGATTTCATCTTCGTTAATTCCTATATTGGCAAACTGCTTGGCCTTTGCCAATATATGTTGTAAGCCTCGCTCGTCATCTCCTTCTTCCAGAAAAATTATTTTGCCTTCAGATAGCTTGGTTATTCTTACAATCTTTTGAGGTGTATGTTTGATACCTAGTTGGGCTAGTTCGGCAATTAAAACAGCTTTATTCGCTTCGTAATCTGGTTGAGTCGTCACAAATTCAAGTTATTTTCTCCAATTGTAGCAAGGGCATCATTATTAGATGCCCTCAAATTTAAGTAACTGCACAGGCGCGCTCCTGACGGGAGCTACGCGCCTACTGCTTCTTTCGCTGCGTATAGAACTTCTGCGTTAATGTTTCCTATACCGCGTTCGCGCGCAAACTTTTCAGTGTTACGTTTGACTTTGCCGCGTACAAAACCAGGTATTTTGTTTAGTTCTGCTAAACCGTCTTTTGTCCAGCTTAAATCAGATTCTGCGGAAATACCTTTGGTAATAACTTCTTTAGTATCGTGTCCACCAAATATTTCTAATAAGTGGTCTTCCATTCCCAAGGTAAACGAGTTATATACTAAGTCGGCTACTTGGTTTGTTCCTTCGTATCCCATAAATGGTTTGTAACCAATAGGGAAATTTTGAATATGGATAGGCGCCGCTATTACACCGCAAGGAATATCTAACCGTTTACCAACGTGACGTTCCATTTGTGTACCGAATATAGCTGAGGGTTCAACGCGCGCTATCGCATCTCCAATGGCGCCGTGGTCTTCGGTTATTATTACTTCATCGCAGTATTCACTAACTTGTTCACGGAACCAGTCAGCATCATATTTACAATAAGTGCCTGCCCAAACAACGTGAATTCCCATTTCGCGCGATAAAATCTTGGTCATTGCTGCTGCGTGGGTAGAGTCACCAAACACTACAGCTTTTTTACCAGTTAAGTTTTGACAGTCGATGGAACGTGAGAACCATGCAGCTTGCGATACATACAATGTTTGATTATTAATAAACTCTTCATAATCAACATTGGCGCCTTGAGCGTTGATAACCTGCTGAATTTTTCGGATACAACGCGCTGTTTCTACTACACCCATCGGCGTAATGTCTACACATGGTGTTCCAAATTGTTCTTCGAGGTACTTCGCTGTTGCTAAACCGAGTTCGCGGTAGGGACACAAGTTAAACCATGCACGGGGTAAATTTTTTAACTCGTGAACTGAGGCGCCTTCTGGTATTACAGTATTAACTTCGATACCCAAGTCAGCCATTAACCGCTTTAACTCAGTGCAGTCGTGCTGGTTATGGAAGCCTAAAGTGGAAATACCAATGATGTTAACTGAGGCTTTTTCACTTTTACCTTCAGGTAACTCACCTTTTTTGCGCGCTTTCTCAATGTAGAACTGGACGATTTGTTGTAATGTTCGGTCTGCTGCTTGTAACTCGTTGACGCGGTAGTGGTTAACGTCCGCTAGCATCACGTCACCTTTTGCATCGAGTTGCGCGCGTTCTACAAAGTTTTGTAAATCTTCTTGCAAAATGCTCGAAGTGCAGGTAGGAGTCAAAATAATTAAGTCGGGGTGTTCTTCTTGGTCTTTACGGGTAATGTTATCTACCACCTTTTCTTGTGAACCGCGAGCTAGTACATGACGGTCTACAACACTCGTTGTGACTGGGGTAAAATTTCGCTCTCTCTCTAACATCGAGCGCATTACGTTAAAATAATCATCCCCTAAAGGAGCGTGCATTATGGCATGAACGTTTTTAAAAGAACTGGCTATTCGTAGCGTACCAATATGAGCAGGACCTGCGTACATCCAATAAGCCAACTTCATATATATGTTCTCCCTTAGCGTTTCTTTTTTATTAACGTTTTTGATTGTCGCAAAACTTTTGGCGCCTTTATGCCTTAGAGAAATGAAAGTTATTATTTGCAACAAATGTCCGAAATGTTTTTTCCCCTATGTGTAGCTGTTTTTAGAGTTAACACGCCTTATAAATACGTATATAAATTATGTGTCTCAATTCTAAAATTGCTATCGCTACATTAAGTTTACTTGTTGGGTCAACCATTTCAGGGTTTTCAGCCAATGCGACACTACCTCAGCAAAAACAGCCTGTTGTTACTGCTCAAGTTAATGAAGTAAAAAATAATACTATTATTCCTGGTAAGCAGGTAGGTGCCATTACTAGAAAAACGAAGCGTGCGGATTTGGTAAAGTTGTTCGGCGCCTCTAAACTCAAGGATGAGACAACAAGATTTTTTGGTGGAGAAGCAGAGTTTCCCGGTACGGTAATAAATTTGGGTAAAGATAGAGGGTTGACTGTTCTTTGGAAAGATAAAACTCGCACCCAAGTTACAGGTGTAATGGTATACGACTCGCAATGGAAAACTCCTGAAGGTATTGGAGTTGGAACAACTGTGAGTCAATTGCAGCAAAAGATAGGCAAATTTAAGATGAGTGGCTTGGGTTGGGACTACGGTGGTATTCCACAGCTTGAGGGAACTAAAATAGCGAATTATAAGGGCCAACTTGTTTTGCGGATGAGTGTAGATGAAAAACTTGCTCAGAAGTATGAGAAGGAGTCTTTAGCAATTTCAGGTGACGGTGTTACATTGTCTTCGAGTAATCCTAGTTTGAAGCGTTTGGGTGTTAATGTTAGACAAATGATTGTGTTTTTTGATTAATTCGTACTAATCACTAAAGTGATTATGGTAATCACTGAAGTGATTATTACGAGCGGTTGGGCATCATGTGCGGTAGGCAACGCGCAGGCTTTGTATCAAAATAATTAATGATGCAACTGCCATTCCGGCGCCCCAAACCCAGTATGGTAACAGTAATTGCTGTTGAATTTGGGCGGTATCAGAAAGTCCTAATGGTCCGGCTGTATAACTAAATAAATAATCTAATTGGTGATAAGTACTTATACAGGCTTGGACTCCAAGAAATTGCACGGCAAAACCTTGTACCCAACGACTAGCTTTGAGTCCAACTGCCAGAATTGTTACACCAAGTAAGGGTATTAATACAAATCCAAAGGGTGAACGTACCCATATTAAGGTTGATATTAATAAACTTATTCCTAATATTTTTAAACTTAATGATGCTGTTTTAAAGCTGCGTGATGCGATAATTAAAGCGGCGCCTGCAATTGGTGGTCCCATAGGTCCTGCGGCAGCAACTAACGAGCGACGTATAGGGTCCCAAGATGAAGGAAATGCAAATGTAGCAACCCCAGAACCATCTGAAAAAATTTGTAACTGTTCAAAATTTCCTCCGAGTAGCGCTGCTGTTAAACCATGCGCCATTTCGTGAAACCAAGTTGCCAAAATTGTAAACGGATAAAGAATATAGTCACCACCAGGAATTTGCCATAGCACCGCAGTTGCAATGGCTGCTGCTACCAACCATTTAAGCCCCATGCGGTCTATAACCGCTGGGGCCTCTTTTGCGAGCAAAGGTTCGTTATATTTCCACTGTTCGCTCATACTACATCCACTTATACACTTGACTCTATCGTAACTAGACTGAACTGGGTTTGTGGGATGTTGCCCAAATATCTAGTACACGACGGGGCCAATGTATTTGTTTCCAAATGAATCTGAATTTGCGGACCAGAACGTGCTAGACGAAAAATAATTCCATCGCTGACTCCGGATTGCAAAATTTTCTCGCCATTTATATATGTTCCATTTGCTCCCAGACTTACGATTTCCCAACCGGGAGTTACACGTCGTACTTCTACGTGGTGGCGAGAAACCACGGCACTATAAAGAACAACATCATTATCGCTCGCTCGTCCGATACGGATTATAGATTCGCCCTCAAAAGTCCAACTTTGAGGTGGAAGAAATTCTAGTGGGTGTATGAGGGTAAGTGTTATCACGCGCCGAAGCTGTATTAAATTTCTACTGTTTGAAACAGAAATGTTACCAAATCACCCTTGCCTAAACCAATGCGGTCGCCTGGTCGAAGCCTATGTCTGTTGCCGGGTAGCAATGGTAAGTTGTTAATGTAAGTGCCGTTTGAACTACCTACATCTTCTATATAGTATGCGTCAGCTTCGACGCGAATATCGGCGTGAATCCGCGAGACAATTTCCGAGTTCGAGAAACCCGATACATCGATATCTGGCGGAATACGGTCATTCGGTTTACCAATATGAATTACCGGAATATTTTGCGGTAGTTCTATGGTTTGTTCCGACTGCACGTGAACAAGCCGTGAGGTTATTTGCTGTAGCTGGGTTCTAGCTGGCGATGGTGCAGGCGCCGATACTGGTTCCGCTTGCGTAACAGGTTCAGGAATAAATGCAACAGGCTCTGGAATGGATGCAACAGGCTCTGGTTCCGGTGGTGCAACAGGCTCTGGTTCCGGCACTATAGTTGGGGGTGGTACAACAATTGGTGGCGAAGTTGCAATTGGCGGAGCTGTAACGGTAGGTGCAGGAAAATTTGCAGGAGCGGGTGTGTATTGTGGCCTTTCATTCACAACCACAGCTGTCGGTGGAAGAGGTTCTGGGTCTGGAACTAAAAGCGGAGCAGGAGGCGCCGTCACCACAATTGGTTGTGGTACTACTGTTTCAGGTGGTGGAACTAGAGGCGGCACTTCTACAGGTGTTTCAGAGGCAACTGTAGGTGGTGCTACCGTGGGATAAGGAGTACCAACAGCAGCAGCCCGCAAATTAAAGCCGCACTGACCGCAGAACGATGCATCTGCCTGCACGGTTGCCCCACAGCTTGGACAGCTAACTGTAGCTGGTAATGGGGTGTAGCAAGCTTCACACTGAACGGCACCGTCTGGGTTGGGGTGATTACAGTTAGGGCAGACGATCATGGAGATAAGCCTTTGTTCTAGGTCATCTAATGGTTATTGTAAAAAGCAAAGAATTTGCTCTCACTTTTAATTATTTACTTTGGCGCAAGACAAGTTAGTTGCTAGCAGCACAAAAGAATAAGCGTGTTTCAGTTTTGGGTTTTTAGATATACTGAAAGTATACCCATACCTTTATCTGTTATACAGACGCAGCTGCTAACTCGTCACCCGCAGCCGCATCTAACAGCCACAAAAGCTCTCCTTGCGGTTTAATCAAGCGAGATGGGTAAGTAAAGTTGTCAGCAGCAGGTGCAAACACTTGCGCTAAAGATGGTTTTTTATTAGCACCAGCCACTACAAACATAACGCACCGAGCCGCGTTAATAAATGGGTATGTGAAAGTTATGCGCTGACTATCTCCTTTATTACCAACGGTAACAAGCTTATCAGTGACTTTTAAAGCATCGGTATGAGGGAACAATGAAGCCGTATGAGCATCGTCACCCATACCAAGTAAAATCACATCCAATGCTGGGAATTCACCACTGTTAACTTTAAAGAATTCTTGGAGTTCTTTTTCGTGTTTGGCTGCTGATACTGCTGGGTTGCCATCAAGAGTTGGTATCGCGTGAATATTTTGTGGGGGAATATTAACTTTGTTCAACCACGCTTGACGTGCCATCAGTTCATTACTATCTGGATGGTCAGGTGGAACGTAACGTTCATCACCCCAAAACACGTGTATTTTCTCCCAAGGTAGATTTTGGGCGGCAATCGCCTCATACAATGGTTTAGGCGTACTACCTCCTGATAAAGCAATTGTAAACTGACCGCGCGCTTCAATAGCGAGAGAGAGCTTCGCCAAAATAATAGAGAGCGAGCGTTCAATTAGTGCAGGCAAATCAGGCAAAACTTCTACTTTTCGATTCATGTCATCACCACGTTGCTGACTTATCAGCAATTACAATAGCGAAAATATTCGCTTTCCTTTGTGATCACTTATATTTAATTAACGAGAATTGTATCCCGCTGTGCTGTTAATAGCTGTGTAATGCCCTTTTCGGCAAAATCCATTAACTGATTTAACTGAGTTCGGCTAAAACTTCCTTCTTCAGCAGTTCCCTGAACTTCGATAATTCCAAGATTTTGATTCATCACCACATTAAAGTCTACTGTTGCCGCTACATCTTCAACGTAGTTCAAATCTAAAAAAGGTTCGCCTTCTAACAATCCCACTGATACTGCCGCGACTTGTCCTACTAACGCAGAGCGTTCTAACACACCTTGTTGAAGTAATTTATTTAAGGCGCCAGCGACAGCTATAAAACCACCAGTTATGGCTGTTGTTCGCGTTCCTGCATCAGCTTGTAAAACATCAGCATCAACAGTTATCGTCCGTTCACCCAAAGCCTCAAAATCAATTGTCGCACGTAGCGAACGACCAATCAATCTTTGAATCTCTTGTGTCCGTCCCGATAACTTTAAAAATTCGCGTTCATGCCGCTGTTGCGTAGCCGATGGTAGCATTCGGTACTCAGCAGTCAGCCAACCTTTACCCGTTCCTTCAAGAAACCTAGGAACACCATTACTTATACTTGCCGTGCATAGAACCTTCGTTTCGCCGCAAGATGCAAGTACAGAACCAGCAGCATAGCGAGTAAAGTTTTGCTGAAAGCTGACTTTCCGCAGTTCATAGGGTTGCCGACCATCGGGACGCTGCCACATATGTAAATTGCCTCAAATTTATAATAAAAGACGATACATTCCCTTTATGCAATACTGTTAAATTAATCTAATTGATTTTATATAACTGAGGTAACACCACATCAACCGATAAGTGAAATTATATCTTCAAGGACTTTATTGGGTGGCTGGTCGCCATTAACCGTAATTAAACGGCGCCTGCGGTCATAGTACTCCAAAATTGGAATAGTCTGGTCATAGAACAACTCAACGCGACGCTGAACAATCTCTGGATGGTCATCGGGTAAAGAACGTCCCAGAGAACGACTTACCATTACAGCTTCAGAAACTTGTAAGTATACAGCAAACGACAGTTTTTGTCCTAATTCATCGAGTAAAAAATCTAACTCCTCAGCTTGGAAAGCAGTACGAGGATAACCTTCTAATATCCAACCACGTTCGACATCCAGACTTTTAAGACGTACACGAACAAGCTCAATCATCAATTCGTTAGGGACAAGTTCACCAAGTTTTACATAAGGCATTGCAAGACAACCTAATTTTGATGAACTTGCTACAGCTTCACGTAAAACCTCACAATAAGAAATCAGAGAAATATCAAAGTGCGTACAAAGACTTTGAGCTTGCGTACTCTTCCCTGAACCTGAACCTCCTAAAATCACTAATCTCACGACAAAACACTCCTAATGTAGTCAAAAATGAAACTATGTAAATTTGTTGTGCCCAAATAAACGGCAAATGTAACATAGATAGACTGCTCTCAAGGCTTTGATTTTTGAATCAATTTCTGTATCGTGAATGCTGGTTCTCATTTTTACGACATAGTACGTGTGAGTAAGCGTGTAAATATAAATTTTAATTCCACTTGACTTAAAGGCAAAGCAAATGATTGACTAGGAATGCCACTTACTCGCCCACACTAAATTAAAAAAAATTCTGGCTATAGAGAAAAAAAATTTCAAATTCGACATCCGCAAATTCTCTCAAACTCATTGTGTATTTTTAAACATTAAATTATGGCTGTTCAGTTAGAAACCCCAAGCACAAATCAGACTCTAAGATTACCATATACAGTTGAGGGTTTAATACAAGTTTTTACTACATCGCATCGTAACTTTTTTACCACAGTTATGGCAGAAGCACTTAGACTAGCAGGTCAAGGAACTCCTGTACTAGTAGTGCAATTTCTTAAAGGTGGTATTCATCAAGGGTGCGAAAAACCAGTGAAGCTAGGGCAAAAACTAGATTGGATTCGCTGTGATTTACCGCGATGTATTGATACACCCCATCTTGAAGACAGCGAAAACGAATCGCTACAAAAATTGTGGCAACATACACAAAAAGTAGTATCTTCTCTTAAGTATTCTCTCGTTGTACTAGATGAGTTAAGCTTGGCAATAAATCTTGGCTTAATACCCGAAGCTGATGTATTAAGCTTTTTAGCAAGGCGCCCTCCCAACATAGACATCATTCTCACAGGTCCAGAAATGCCCAAATCCATTTTGGACATAGCAGACCAAATCACAGAAATTCGCCGTAGTCAAAGACCGTAGGGGCGGGTTAACCAATATCTTAAAACAGTATTAATATCTCCTAAACCCGCCCACAAAACCCGCCCACACAAAAATGTTTGACCATATTTCATTAGGCATCACCAACCTGGAAAAAAGCATCGTGTTTTACGATGCCGCATTAAAATCATTGGGTATTAATCGTATATTCGCTTCGCCTGATGCTGGAATTGTTGGTTACAGTGGCCTCGGTGGCGTCTGGTAAAGATGAAGGAAAACCCAGTCTACGTATCTAGTACCATCCCAACTATTACGCTGCCTATGTTTTTGGCCTAGATGACTATAAACTTGAAGCTGTCTGTCATAAATCTTAAAACTTTATACTTCTGTAACTAAGCTTCTTGCTACAGAAGTGGGATGCATTAAGAACGAAGCAGCTTTTTTCAAAGTTACCTCTGATAGCACAATTTGCTTCAGAGTAACTAGCCCTTCGTTAACAAAGGAATCTCTTACCGAAGCTTTATCTCCACTATTGAAGGAAGTTTCGTAAAAAACTTCTTTAATTCCTCCAGAAATAATTAACTTTAAACAAGATAAACAAGGCTCTAAAGTCACATAAATGCTGGCTCCGTCAGTTGGTATACCATGTTTGGCGGCTTGGGCAATTGCGTTTGCTTCCGCGTGTACAGCCCTTGATGGTAAAGTTTTACTTGTATCACAACTCATTAATCCAGGATAACAATATCCTTGTACTGTACAATGAGGAGAGCCAGAGGGTGAGCCATTATAACCTGTTGCTAGAACTTGTTTGTTTTTAACGATGATGGCGCCTACAGGAAATGCAAGGCAAGTTGAACGAGTAGCTGCTAGTTTCGCCAACATCATAAAGTATTCATCCCATGTTGGTCTGTGAGTTGCTTGGTAGGATTGCAAAATATCATCCATAAATTTTTATTGAATTAAAGATTTATCTGACTAATGAACTTGTTGACTAATTTTCCAATTTATCAAAGATTGCTTTAGTTGACTTAAAGCATCTTCATAATTATGAAATCTAATTTCTGCGACTAATGTGGGAATACCTCTTGGAAACCGAGATATTCTTTTACCAACTTCATATAAAATAATGATTGGAATTTTTCTGGCTTCAGCATAAGCTAGCTCCATACCCACACCGAACGAAGGATAACCGAGGTAAGCTATCACTAAATCACTGCTACTAACCTGATGTTTATCATTTTTAAATACTTCTTGAGGAGTAAATTCAGGATTATTTACTGGGTCTGTATAAAGATGAGGAACATAAGCTTCTATACTTATTTCTTCACATAGTAAGGCTATACTTTCATAAAATTGTTTATATTCTTCAGGATTTTTTATATCAGTCAAAGCACCAGAAATATATGCTTTACACATTTGTAATAACTCTATTTAGATAAAAATTTACTTATCACAACTATTGTGACTTCTTTTTTGGAGTTGGTGTTGAATCTGGAGAAGAATTTGAGGCAGGTTTAAAAAGTTGAATAGCAGTAATAAATGCGGTTAATAGCGCGGCTATTGCTGCGATTGCTGTCCATCTAGTGATAGTATCAGTTCCTAAAGGTAATAATAGCATTTGACGAAAACCTGCTTTCAGTTTTTTATACTCGCTTGAATTTATACATAGCTTTCTTAAAGCATCTGTATTACCTTGCATCCATAAATTATTTCTATCGTTAAAAAAATCATAGATTTTATTTGTGTTAGGAAGTCCTCGAAGTACATCGAGCCTTGCAGCAACATCAATATTAGTTTTCATTACTGATTTAGAACTTAGTCTTTCTAATATTAAATAAGCAATTGGTTCATTAGTATCTTGAATATGAATGTGAACAGATTCTTTTGATAAATTATGCAATGCAATACAAAGGGCGCCTGACCAACAAGGGTTTAGTCGAGTACCAATATGCCCTATACCTTTAGAAACCAAAGATACTGTTGCATAAACCGGACTAAAAAAATAGCCGTCGAGCCATATGGATTCATCAGTCCAAACTAAAGTAGTATCTTGGGGTGGTATCTCAAAATATTCTATTTCCCTATGGGGATTATTTATATCTACTTTTTTTTGGATAGCTAACTTTTCTTTTTTACCAATTGTGTAAGCAAATTTACTAGCAGTTAAGCATAAATTACAACCCTTAATACTACCTGGCTTTAAAGGATGAAATAATATACCTTTACCCAGTTCTTTAATAAGGTCACGTTCTCCTAAAACTGACATTTACCACTTCCTTAAGTATAACAAATAAATATGTATAAAAAATATCAATAAATTAATATTATACAAGTCTAATCAAACAAGTGTAAAGCTTTTTAGTTGCTAAAGAGCGAGCTTGTACGCACTAATTCTTGTATATCTAAGTAGGTTGGCACAATTAAATCGAACTATGTAACGTTTTGTAAGGGTAAAGGGTAAAGGTTTTCCCCTTTTTCCCTGCGGCTTTACCCATTGCAATATAGTTATGTTTATTTACGCCCATCTACTTACATCAAGATAGAAGATGTTGTAGTCATGCAAATACCGCGACAAAAAGCTTCAGCGACCAAACTGAAGCTTTTTATACTTCTCAGTTAAACATCAGAGTTTTAAATACTATCTATCTTGGGTATACCTAATGTTATCCTTTATACATTCAGCTGCTTTTTGAAGTTCTATCCCTAAGTAACCAATGTGTTCAGGTAAAATACCTGGAGAGGAAGCACAAATAGAGCGAATCAGCTTGAGAGGATTTTTTCCACGATGATACCCAATCACTTCACCGCTGCCAGGAGTTGTGTGGCTCACAATAATTTGTTGTCCATCCACTTCGATGAGAAAATTGCCAGAGGGATCATCAAAGTTACGTCGGTTAACAATCGCTGCATATTGGTTGGCAATTAATCTGTCTGCATTTTCCCAAGTGTCATCATAAATATGAGCCGATTGACTAATAGTTATCAATGGTCCCATTTTCAAGTCGTAATTAGACCGTTTTGATATTTCTGAGCGAATATGTTGTTGCAAAGCTCTCAACCCCATTGCATTTGCTGGCCACGCAGCAAACATATCGTTACTTCTAAAAGTAGCTGTCAGTGATAACTCATTGCCTACGACTCGTAGCCAAATGTGATTTAGACACGGACTACCACCTTGGTCGTGATCTTTGACATCCCATAGATTCATTACTCCACTAGCCGCATCAATTTCTCCAATTAGCTTATGGATAACCTGCTCGATCTGGTCGCGTCCAAACCAAGAGCGTAAACGTTGACCATAAGTATATTTAACGCCCTCCTGGTATGGCGCGTCATCTAAAATTTGAGAAATGTACTCTTTGACGAAAGCACGGTCAACTGGTAAAAAATTTGGTTCGGGAAAATAAAAATCGTCAGGTTCATCAGTGACAACTGCGATTAAATCAATTAACTCTTGCCATTGTCCATCATAACCAGTTGGTCGAATTGTACCTGTTGTCTTGATGCGATGAATAATTTTAACCCATGCTTCGGCTACTGTTTTGCCTTCGATTCTGTGTCCATACCGCACACCTGGTAATACCGTTGGCAAAGTACTGGACATTGGGAACTCTAGGGGAAAACCCCAAGGTTCTAAGCTTTGCTGCTGTGAAAAGGATTTAATAAGGACACAAGCTTCGCTTATTGTTCGCGCGGTCTTACACTCTATAAAATGGCGTAGTTTTTCTAAAGCCTTAACTTCTACATCTATATCTATATATCCAGGTATCTTAGAGCGAACTACCCAGCAATGCTGTCCTGCGTCGCTCAATCCGGATTCAAAACCATTGCTGAAAAAGTCTTGTAAGCACTGACAGGCGCCTGCATTATTATCCTCTTTTGTAGCGTTAAGAAGAACCAAATAACGAACATGAGGATTATAAAGCAAATTACGTATTAGTAAGTTTATACCTCTTGTTGCGGAATAAAGTTGCCCTATAACAGCATACTCATGAGGTTGTAACTGTTTTGCAATCACCTGCCTAACAGTCCACCCTGTGATTACTGCTGTTTGTCCCTGACCGTAAATAAGCTGGTTGGGCTTATGTAATGCTTTGTACTCAAATTGGGCTATCTGACTAATTGCTGCCATACCTCGTAACCTCGCCCTCGACACTCGCGTTTAATAACATACCATTACGCCTACTCTCAATGACATAAGCTCTAAACGAAAGTTTATTTATGGGCTATTCTGCTCTTCGCTCCATACTCTAAACTCAAAGAAACTGATTTCTCTTTACAAAAGTTAACGCCTAGTTTACAATTGTTTACAAATCCAGCAATAAATTTTTAGGAAAATCCCATGACATACAAAGGTGCTATCGTAGACGACCAGGGTAAAATGAATAATTTTGCTCTTGAGCCAAAGGTATATGTAGATGAACAAGGCGACCGTACTGGTTTCACTCCTTATGCTGAGTTACTCAATGGTCGTTTAGCGATGATTGGTTTTATTTCGTTGATTGCGTTGGAAGTATTTACTGGACACGGTATTTTCGGTTTCTTGCAAAATCTCTAAATGTTTTAGTATTTAACTAACTAAAAATAGTTGTAGTAATTGTGATTCGACGATATTTAATAAACCCGCTCCTACATGTTGATGTGTTGGGGCGGGTTTATTATGGTTTTAGGCACTACACAAAAAGGGGTATATATGGCTTTGACAGCATCTACAATGGTAAATCTTGGTACACAGGCGCCTGAATTTTCACTCCCAGATGTGGTATCAGGAAAAACTATCTCACTATCTGATTATGAAGGGAAGCCGTTGCTGGTAATGTTTATATGTCAACATTGCCCATTTGTGAAGCATATCAAAGGCGAACTGGCTCTTTTAGGCAAAGATTATTTAAATACTGACTTGGGTATTGTAGCGATTAGCGCTAATGATGCAGAAAAATATCCTGCTGATGCGCCTGAATCTTTAAAAGCAATGGCAATAGAACTAGATTTAAAATATTCTGTTTGTTACGATGAAAATCAAGAAGTGGCAAAAGCTTATACGGCTGCGTGTACACCAGATTTCTTTTTATTTGACGCAGAACATAAATTAATTTATCGTGGACAATTAGATAGTAGTCGTCCAAGTAATAGTGAACCAGTAACAGGAAAAGACTTGCGCGCGGCAATAGAATCAGTCTTAACAGGCAAAGAAATCATCGGGGATCAAAAACCAAGCATAGGATGCAATATAAAATGGAAACCAGGTAATGAGCCAAATTACGTTGGTTAATGGGAAGAACGGAATAGTTAGTAGTACAGACATTTAACTTAAATAATTCCTCACTCACAAAAAAACTACTAACCATTACGCTGAAGACCTTATCTATTAGTACAAGCGTAATTAAACGCTTGACATTAGTGCTTAATCTCCAAATTTAAAATATAAGTCCCTAATTGAACTTTCCCCGACCATAATTCGTACTCAACTCGTAAATGTTCGGGTAACGGGTGTCCGTTAAGAATAAGACTACGAGTGTAATTACGGAGACGAATTGGTTCATGGGGTTGAAATGATTCGCTGGGTAGCCAATACCTACTTACACCACACACACCCTGTTCCCAGAAGTGGCGGTAACTCAGCTGTGCATTTCCTTGCATTGTCATAGTGACGCGATAAGGCGATATTTCCAGCCATATAATTCTAGGACTACCAGGGGTAGGAATGTTACAGCTTGGATACATCTCCTCGTGCGTTCGGCGAACAGATTCACTATTTTTTTGGTGCGGCGCCGTCAAGAGTAGATGGAATCTATCGCTGTCTTTTTGATACAATGTTGCCGCAGTTTCGACGACAGACCACACGGGAAGGTCTGTAGAAATGAGCGACAGGCATACGGGCTTGCGTTGGTGTGTCAGCATGGGAGCGATACCGGCAATTAAGTTCCAATTAAGAAAAAAAACAAAACACGGACTAGTGGTCAATTCCTGATAAGAGCGAGCATCCTGATAAAATGGGCAATGCAAAACAACCGTAAAACTAAAGCAAAAATAAATTCAAGTGAGATAGAGCAGCCCGACCATAGAAAGCGGTAGGATAATGTTCGCAGTCACACGCCAGTTTATCCTAATGTCGCCTTCTGTTATAACCGTAGAAACAAAAGAAGACGTTTCGCTTTCTTTAGTTATTAACCAGATAAGTTCTGGTATCTCCTTACAGGGTCGCATACTCGTACCAGGTGATAAGTCTATATCTCATCGTGCCCTAATGTTGGGTGCTTTGGCACAAGGAGAAACGAAAATTCAAGGTTTACTTCTCGGAGAAGACCCTCGCAGCACTGCGAGTTGCTTTCAAGCGATGGGGGCAAAAATTTCTCCACTGAATAGTGAGATGGTAACAGTAACAGGTATTGGGCTTGGTAACTTGCTTGAACCCATTGATATTCTCAATGCTGGCAACTCAGGTACGACGTTACGATTGATGCTGGGCATTCTAGCTTCGCACCCAGATAGGTTTTTTACTGTTACTGGCGATAGCTCACTACGTTCACGTCCCATGTCGCGCGTTGTTAAACCTTTGCAACAAATGGAGGCGCAAATTTGGGGACGAAAAGATAATTCGCTTGCTCCCTTAGCTATACAAGGAAAGGTACTCAAACCAATTCACTATCATTCACCAATTGCATCAGCGCAAGTCAAATCCTGCATTTTATTAGCTGGATTAATGACAGATGGCAAAACAACCGTTACTGAACCCGCAATCTCGCGTGACCACAGCGAACGGATGTTACGTGCCTTCGGCGCCGACTTAGAAGTTGACCCTGATTCTAAAAGTGTAACTGTCACAGGCGGAAAATCGCTACATGGTCAAAACGTAATTGTACCAGGTGATATTAGTTCAGCAGCTTTTTGGCTCGTCGCTGGGGCTATTGTTCCTAATTCCGAATTGGTAATTGAAAACGTCGGTGTGAATCCAACTCGTACAGGAGTATTAGAAGCACTAGAAATGATGGGTGCCGACATTGAGTTACAAAACCAACGCGAAGTAGCGGGGGAACCAGTAGCCGATTTGCGCGTGCGTACTAGTAAATTAAAGAGTTGTACTATCTCAGGAGATATAATTCCTCGGTTGATTGACGAAATTCCAATTTTAGCAGTAGCAGCCGTATTTGCTGAAGGTACAACAATAATAAAAGATGCTGAAGAATTGCGAGTCAAAGAAAGCGACCGTATCGCTGTAATGGCACAGCAATTAACTAAAATGGGCGCCAAAGTTACAGAACTTCCCGACGGAATGGAAATAACTGGTGGAACACCATTAACAGGGTCAGATGTGGATAGTCATACAGACCACCGCATCGCCATGAGTTTAGCAATAGCTGCACTCAACGCTAAAGGAACTACAACAGTAAACCGTGCGGAAGCTGCAAGTATTTCGTACCCTGACTTTACGAATACTCTGCAAAAAATAATAGTCAGTTAACTGGCAACGGATTATGAACGGATGTAACGGATAATTAACTTATCATTACAAAACGTTCTAACCCGTTTTGAGTATAACGTCACAAATACAGTGATAAAAATGTTACCAAAATTACATAATAATCCTGGTTTACGTTTAGCCAGTGGTGCAGCACTCACATTTTTCATAATTTGTTCAATATTAAACTTACACCGTTACTGGAGTTATTACGCTTCATTTGACCAAGGATTATTTAATCAATTATTTTGGAACAGCGTTCACGGGAATTTCTTTGAAAGTTCACTATCATCAACACTTTCAACTAACGTCGTTCATGCAAAACAGGCGCCTGAAGTATTTTACAGTCATTTAGGACAACATTTTAATCCGATTTTTGTACTATGGATGCCAATTTATGCAGTATTCCCTTGCAATGAAACATTAATTATTTTACAAGTTTTATTTGTAACATTTGCGGGCTTAGTATTATACGCATTAGCGCGACATTACTTACAACCAATGCTCGCAGCAATGATAACAGTCAGCTTTTATTGTACAACCACTGTAAACGCTCCCACCTTAGCCAACTTTCATGATATCAGCGCGGCGCCGTTATTACTATTTGCTGTCTTATTGGCAATGGAAAAGCAGAAATGGTGGTTATTTTTTCTATGTGCAATTTTACTACTCGCAGTTCGCCAAGATGTAGGGATATCTTTATTAAGTATTGGCTTTTATATGCTTGTGAGCAGACGCTTTCCCCGTATGGGTTTAGTAGTATGTTTTCTTAGTCTTGGTTATATATTGCTAGTAACCCAATATATCATGCCACAATTTTCTGCTGATGTTGCTCGAAGAATGACAATAGAAAGATTTGGGCAGTTTACCACAAATCGAGAAGCATCTACATTAGATATAATTTTGGCTATTTTAACTAACCCAATGCGATTATTAGGAGAACTTTTTCGTGGTTTTCCAAGTAAATTGGGCTATATAGTTGTTCATAGTTTAGCTTTAGGCATAATACCAGTTTTATCAAATGCAACCTGGACAAGTGCAGGTTTTCCTTTACTTTACTTATTTTTGCAACGAGCGAGTAACGCTTTAAAAATTTCGATTCGCTACGCCATGCCTGTTGTACCAGGCATATTCTACGGAGCAATTATTTGGTGGTCAACAAGGCAAAATTTATATAAACAAGCTAAAATTCGTCGTTTTTGGAAAACTTGCATTATTTTATCATTAGTAGTATCAATACTTGGCAATCAGAACAGCGTTTTTTATTTTATAATCCCAGACTCAATCAACCCATTAGTATACATATCAATCCCAGAACAATGGAATCACATTCATCAGTTCCAAGCTTTACTTAAGCAAATACCCGCAAATGCAAGTGTATCAGCGACTACTGAACTTATCCCCAAACTATCCAACCGTCGAGAAATAGTCCGTTTATCAGAATTACGATTAATCAACGACGCACGACAAACCATTACAGTAGAGTACATCATTGCTGACATTTGGAGGCGCCAAAAATATCAAATAGCCAAAAAACGCCAATTATTAGAAGATTTTTTCCAATTCATCGACGAGGTTACTAATAATCAACAATATGGAATAATTGGTTTTGCTGACGGAGTGATTCTACTTAAAAAATCCACTATCTCCAATCCCCAAGCAACTAGCGCTTGGTTAAATTTTCGTAATAAGTCAGAACTGGGGAGTGGCAACGGATTATGAACGGATGTAACGGATGGTTAATTTATTGTTACAAAATATTTCGTCATTCAACGTGACGTAGGGTGTGTTACTGCTTGAACTAATTAGACTAAAAAGAAAAAATAAAATAGCAGTAACGCACCACAATAACCCACTGGGTGTAATAAAACAAGTAATGAAATTATTCAAAATACAGCTTGTTATTGTTTACCATATAAACATCTAGTAAATTTTTATCAACAAGCTCAATTTGACGAAATTGATTCTAAGTATGCTCTAATACACCTTCAAGAAAGATTAAATAATTATTCTTCTTTGGGATTAAATCTTACAATCATGTGTAGAAAAGCAAGTTAAAAGCGGTAATTACGATTTTTTACCCATAAGCTAAGTGGAATTGCGTTACCTTGGGCATCAACTTTTGCTTCTACTACAAAAGGTTGTGGTTGTCCTGGTTTTACTTGTTGCGCTTGAGATATGTCTTTGTTGATTTTGTCTCGTTGGTCTTCGGGTAGGTAGTAGGTTTCTAGGTTGTAGTTGACTGAGTTGTATTGAGAAATGCCTTTGATGGCTACTTGGTTCGGCGCCAATGATGTAGGTTTTTCTATACTAATACGTACAGGTTTCCAAGGTGAAGGCGCCGTTTGTTGTGATGATTTTTGCTCTTGTAATGTTACGTAAATAGTTGTGTTTTGGGCAATTGGAGCATATTTTTTGTCTTGACCAGGTGCTTTTTTAACTACTTCATCCCAACCTGGAAGTTTCTTTAAATTGTCTTGACGGGAAATATCGTAACTAAGGGTTTGTGAATAACCGCGTAGTAAGTCGTAGGGGTCTACTGGTAAGGTTTGTAATACGACTGTTTTACCTGTTATGTGGGTATATACTGCTTGTGCTGGGATGGAGAGGATAAAGGCTGTTTGGATAAGAAGGGGTACTGCAAATCGCCAAGTTTTCATAATGTTTCTTTGTGTACTTTGTGTCTTTGTGGTAAAAATAATAACTTGACTGCACAGGCTTTCCGGCCTGTGCTACGGATTGGGGTTTTGTGTAATGTTGCCTGTGCGACGTTCAAACCAAATTCCGGCGCCAATTACTGCGACACCACATAAAATAAATACAAATGATTTAAATAGTAATTGAGTATCATACTCTAACATGCGGCTAATAATTTGCAATGTTAGTAATATAATTCCACCCCAATAGGCGCCTCTTTTTCCTAATTCCAGTGCTTCCTTGATTAAACAACAAGCTAATACAGCTAAAAGTAGATTGAAAGTAAAAATAGAAATTGTAGGAGCTATAGCCCGGAAGTGATGTAAAACAATAACTGCACTACTTAAAAGAATAAAGCACCCAACAAAAATGTTAGTAGCTTCAATTCGAGTATTTTGTCTAGGACGTAATAAGTTCCACCACTGCCAGATTGCGATGAGCGTAAAAATAACTACATCGATTACAGGGAACCAAGCTTGCATAGAGTTCGAGGCATTAGCTTGATAATTGGACTCCCATTGCCAACGGAAGGAGTAGATATAGAAATTGATAGCAAAAAATACAAAAGTTAACGTGCGTGCGGTTGGTTGAAATCGTGGAGAGTTTGAATTTAAGAAAGAAAATGGAGAGTCGTTATAGCTCCACAATAATGCAGGTGGTATGGCAAGTGCAGCTAATCCAGCCCAAAACGGTGTATTTGAATAGATTAGGTCAAAAGAACGTAGATTAAATTGTAAGTTTATAACTAACGCGATTGCACTTAATCGAAAAATCCATCGTGAACGGCATAAATAAGCCAAAGGTACAAATACCATAGCTAAAATCAGGGGCATGTGTCGTATCATTACATGTCCCCAACTTTGATACTTCTCCCAATAGTAGACTTCAGAAAGTCCTGTCCAGTAACCAATTTGTAACAGTGTTAGGGCAAGTACGGCAAGCGTTGTAATATGTAAGCTACACGCCATCAGTACAACTGCTAAACCCCAAGCTAAATAAAGCTGATACGGAGAACCACCAATGTGGAACATTTGCGCTAATAGTCCCATATTGGCGCCTATCAGCAAGTTACCCAAAAGTATCAAACTTGTCCCGAATGTACGCTTGCGTCGTTGGGTTCTTCTTGCTGAAATAGAAGTGGGCAACGGTTGGCGCCACAAGTAGAAACCAGAAATATTAGTAACTAAAAATAAACTTAGTAATAGTACTAACTTAATTTCACGTGATAAAGCTTGCCAATTGGCAGCTACAAACGTAATTACACCCAAAGCCAGTAATACGGCGCCTAAACCAATTAGTATAAAAACGAAACTGTCACGTCCCTCAGCTTCGAGATTATTAAATTCATACCTAGTAGCAAGTTGTTCGTATAAATGCTCGTCAATCAAGCCTTCATCACGCCAAAGTTGCGCTTCAGTACACAACTTACGCTTAAAGTTATCACTCATGCTAGCTTCACTCCAACGCTGTTGAAAAATTTAACAGCTTATATTTCACAGTATGAAGCCTGCTAGATTTTTAACCAAGCAGCAATGTGACAGTTTAAATGGTTAGTTGAATTTCTAAACTAACTTTAAATTAATTTGCTGCTGCTTCTTGATAGATAATTTCTTGGAATTGAATTACGTCTTTTTGTGGGTCAGATAAGCTAACCTTGACAAGTAACTCTTCTCCCAACGTCACTGGACGCTTGAAGAACATTGGTAACTGTAGACCTAAATCTTCAATTAAAATCAGTGCTAAACCGCTATCTTCGCGTAACCACATTAATACAGTAACTTCCCAAATTTCATCGGGGTTACGGCGTAAATACTCAAGTGCCCAGTAGCGATTGGTTTGCCGCTCTACCATTGTGACTTCTTGAGTAATTGTAGTCACCATTATCATTACTTCTCTAAGCTGGTCTGCGGTGAAAGGCAATACTTCCCCGCGTAAATGCGCTTTTAATTGGAAGTGGGTAAGTAAATCACTATAACGGCGAATTGGAGAAGTTGCTTGTGTGTAAGTATCTAAACCTAGACCAGCGTGACGAACTGGGGTAATACTCATTTCACTTTTAGGCATACACCGTCGCATTGCACAAGCTCGCACAAAACCCGCAGGCAACAATATTAATTCTTCTTCTGGTGGTAATTCTGGCTGAGGCTGACCACGGAAAGGTAAAGGTATATTATTTTCTTTTCCATATCGAGCGGCTACTTCCCCAGCAACAATCATCATTTCAGCAACAAGGCGACGCGAGGGAGAATCGTCTAATAAATCGATGCTAACTTCATCCCCTTTCACTTTAATCATCGCTTCGGGCATATTAATACTAATTGCCCCTTGAGCATAACGCCATGCTTTGCGTTTCTCTGCCGCATCAGCTATGTCTTTAATTTCCGGTTCTGCTTGAACGCCTAATTGTAACATTTCGTCAACATCTTCGTAGGTGAGACGATATGTAGGTTTAATCAAGCTAGCGTGAATACAGTAATCTACAACGGCGCCTGCTTCATCCAAAATAATCCCAAAGCTCAAAGCGCAACATTCTCTACCTTGAACCAAACTCATTGGTCCAGTAGCTAATAATTCAGGGAACATTGGCACCATTCCCGTAGGTAAATATACGGTACTGCCACGCCTACGTGCCTCTAAATCTAACTCATCTTCTGGCATTAGCCAGCGCGTTGGGTCAGCAATATGAACCCAAACACGTTCACGTCCGTCTGGTAATCGTTCCCAACTCAAACCGTCATCAATCTCGGTGGTACTTTCATCATCGATAGTGTACACCTTGAGATGCGTTAAATTCAAACGGTCGATATCTTTATCTGGTGGGATAAAATCCAAACGCTGCTGCGCCACTTCTATTACCTTTGTAGGGAACTGGATTGGAATTGACGAACGACGCAAAAATAGGTTCTCATGGGGACTCCATAAACCTAGGTCGATAAGAAGTTGAAAAGCTGCTTGGGGTGTAGCAGGGCGCCCCAATAAGTTCATTGTCTCTAGTACGGGCGCACTTGGAGGATAAGCGCGCGCGACAGTTTCATAAGTTACGCCTGCTTTAGTAGTGTCAGCAAGTAGGGCTGCGTATTTTTCCAAAGCTTCAATACGGTGACGGTCATGTCGCTGCCACTCAACAGGTGTACCGTTAAGTGCTTTATCAACTCGGTCTAAAAATTCTTGCTGTCCTCTAACTTTAAGAGCTTCTACTTCCAATTGATGCTTACGCTCTGCGACCTGTGTGGTAGTTCGAGGTTCGTATGCATCTCCTTTCTGCTTAAAGTAAGTTTTGTCGTCAGACAATAACCAATAAGCAGCATAACATTGAGAAGGTAAAGATTCTGAAAACAGCAGTTCCGCCATTTGCTTCGGGGTAACAACTTCGCTATCTTCAACGAGTAGTTCCCAAGCGACCTCAAGACTTGATGGGTCTAAGTAACCATTAACTTCTTGTAGAAACTTTGGTATCTGTGACGGTTGAAAACTTTCCCCAGTCACTGTATAAGTAATTTGCCGAGGGGCAAGGCTGTGGGGTTGACCTCGTTCGTCGATTACAAAAACACGGGTTTTACCATCTGGTCGGTCAACTACTCCCAGACGTCGTTCTGCTCCAACCCGAAATTCTACTAGCGTCCCCTTCTCCACAAGCCTTTAAATTATAGATTTATCTTCGATAATGAATGGATTTTAAGATTTTAGATTTTAGCTTGGATTTCTGAATTATATAACTAGTATGTAATACAAAATCCTATATCTTTTAGATTGTAGATTGTTAAACAAATAAGATTCTAGATTTTGGGAAAATTGGATACTTTGGCAAATCCATTCATTGTCAAAGACAAATCCAAAATCCAAAATCCAAAATCAGTTTAGCCTTCTGCGTTAATGAACGGCAATAAAGCCATAATTCGCGCGCGTTTGATAGATAACGTCAAATCACGCTGCTGTTTTGCAGTGAGTCCAGTTATACGACGTGGAAGGATTTTGCCACGCTCGGTAACAAACTTACGTAGCAAATCAACATCTTTATAATCGATTGGTTCACCGGGTTTAATCGGTGACAGACGGCGACGATAGTAACTCATTCCTACAAAATGTCCTCTACTTAATCTCTTTGTGAGTCGTGTGCTTGTTACAGTGCGTACAGAACTTACTTAGTTCTAGACGGTTGGTTGTATTGCGACGATTTTTAGTCGTAGTATAACGCGATACACCAGGGGAACGTTTGTCAGGATTTGACCTACATTCAGTACATTCGAGTGTCACTACAATACGGACACCTTTGCTCTTAGCCATAATTGTTCAAACCAACGGTAAAGCTTGAAGAGAATTTAACACAAACTCCTATAATCGCACATTGCGCCGCGTTTTTTCAACTAATCGCTTTAATTTTAAGTCAAGCGAATAGCCGCGACGCGACGAGACAACCATAGTACTAGCATAGCGGTCATGCAGTGCTTGTTGCCATTGAGTATCCGAAAACGCCGTACAGCAATCAATAGCCAGAGGAATTACTAGCAGTATAGCAGTCGGATTCCGAATAATATTACCCAAAGCAATCGACACTAAAAGGGCGCCCAAGCCAATAATAGCTTCGCGTTTAAACAAAGATAATAAATCAGGAATAATGGGTTTTCCCAATTCGAGTACCTTCAAGTCAAAGCAAAAGCGCCCTAAACTTTGACCTTTATTGTTGTAAACTACAACGACCCGTAAAATCAACCAAGCGAGAACAAAAACCAATATTTGAACAACTTGAACACCAACATCACCACTACCAAACACCGAACTAACCAGCCAAGCACCCAGAAAGTCAACGCTTAAAGCCATTGCGCGTCTAGCATAACCAGCTTTAGGGAAATATGGCTCGTCGTCGTTAGGCTTGGAATACTTTGTAATGGCCATAATAAAGGGAAAGGTAAAAATAGTGAAATAGTTATAGTTAGCTTGTTTATTTTTTTGATTAAATTAATCGCCATGCTGTCAGTCAACGAAGCCGAAGCAATTATATACAGCTTAGTGCAACCTCTCGATAGTCAATTCGATACAGAAACTGTTGACTTACTTGGAGCAACTGGACGCATTCTAGCAAAACCCATCACCAGTCATCTCGACTTTCCCCACTGGGATAATTCGGCGATGGACGGTTACGCAGTACGCTACGAGGATGTTTCTGACTGTAATGCTGAAAATCCTGCTGTACTTTCCATTATCGAAGAAATACCTGCTGGCTATCAACCCAAATTAACACTACAGCCAGGACAAGCCGCACGTATCTTTACAGGCGCCGTCATTCCAGCAGGTGCCGATACAATAGTCATGCAGGAAGTCACACAGCGTCAAGACAACCAAGTTTTTATCAAAGCGGCGCCTAAACCTCAAGAATTCATTAGAAAAAAAGCATCATATTATCAAGCTGGGAATGAATTATTACCCGCAGGAATTATACTCAATGCCCCAGAAATAGCTGTATTAGCTGCCGCGCAATGCAACCAGCTATCTGTTTACCGTAAAGTAAAAGTAGCAATATTATCAACAGGAGATGAATTAGTCACAGTAGATAAAACTTTACAACCAGGTCAAATAGTTGATTCCAACAACTACGCATTAATAGCTAACGTACAACAACTAGGCGCCGAACCAATATCATATGGCATCGTGCCCGATGATGAAGAAATATTAAAAGCGACTATCGAAAAAGCTGTTAGCAAGAGTTCTGGGGGCGCCGATATTATAATTTCATCTGGCGGAGTATCAGTAGGCGAATACGACTATGTAGAAAAAATTTTAGAATCACTAGGTGGAAAACTTCACATTCGCAGCGTCGCAATGAAACCAGGTAAACCCCTAACAGTCGCAGCATTTCCTGACCATAAAATATACTTCGGTTTACCAGGAAACCCAGCATCAGCATTAGTAACATTTTGGCGATTTGTCCAACCAGTAATAAAAAAACTATCTGGACTCGCATCCGGTTGGCAACCCACAATCATAAAAGCAAAAGCATCAACTGAACTACGTTCCGACGGCAAACGCGAAACATATATTTGGGGAAAATTAAAACTTATAAATGGAGAATACGAATTTGAAATAGCAGGAGGCAATCAAGTCTCAGGAAACTTAATTAACCTAGCACAAACCAACGCCCTAGCGATTTTACCAGAAGCAACAAAATCAATTTTGCCCGGACAACAAATAAACGTGTTAATCGTAGGGGCAAGTTAACCAATCATCAAAGATATTGCTTTTGTTATTATCTCATTATTAAACTAACACTAAAAACTTATCCCTCTTCTGTCACTCTCCGAAAAGTTTTATCATTTCTGAATTCTAGAGTCATTATACAGTAGGCGATAGCAGCCTTTTTACTTCATCGAAATTCCTGAAAGTCTGAAACTTGCCAAAATTAGATGAGCAAATGCTGTATTGCTTGGTATACATTGTGTCCAGAAAGTATTAATAATAGGAAAAACCGGAGAGTGACAGAAGCGCTATATCGCCTGATGATGAAATATTAAGATGTTTGAGCATTGAAGAACTACAAGCATTATCAAAAAGTGAGCTATCACTAAAAGCACAAATCAAATTAAATGATTTACTGGCACGAAACAAAGAAAACCAGCTATCTCTCCAAGAAACCACAACTTTGGACAATTTACTAATACAGATTGACCAACTTAACATTATAAAAACTAGAGCAAGGTATACCTTACATAAACTTAAAAATCAAATAGGCATATAAAAACGTAGGGTGGGTGACGCTACGAAAAAACTTCAACGTAGTTATAAGACTTGTAGCGTCACCCACCAACTTGCCCCGAAGCGATGAACAAGATATGTTTCCCCGGTTTTTTGAAGCTGTACGCGAGTTACGTCCTAAAGCCTTCCTGATTGAAAATGTACGGGGGTTGCTGCGTCAAAATTTTATCAATTATTTTGAGTATATTACGTTGCAGCTTGCCCACCCCGAACTACAACCAAAACAGGATGAATCCTGGGTTGACCATTTGGCACGCTTGGAACGTCCTAACTGCGGAGTGCCGCCAGTAACAAAGTATTTAGTGATTTTAAATTTCAGCAGTCTCTCCGGTATACGCTCCCTCGCAAAGCTTTTGGAACGATATGCTCAATTAGATGGGACATGCTGTAAAGTTTTGTAGCAAAAACAGAAAATACAGGCATTGTCCCACATGCGTGCTATGAACCTATGAAACCAAATCGACCTTAACCCATTTGTTGCTGAATTTTGCTCTTGGCAGCTTTGAATTGAGTAGCCATTTGCTCTTTTTGCTGGTCGCTACAATTTTTGTCAATCGCTGGGAACATCGTAAATTCTTCTTGACGAATGTGATCTCCAATCGAGTCCATCAACTGTTTAATTTTTGATTTGAACTCGTCGGTATTCTCAGGGCCAATAGACTTAATTTCATCGAGCATCTGCCTCCATTCGGCTTGCTCGCTGTACAACTCTTGAGTTTTGTCATCGCCGTAAAACGAGCGAATTTGAGGGTAGACGACTTCTTCTTCAGCTTGAGCATGGGCTAATAAATCGTTGTAGAGTTGCCCAAAATATTCTTGGAGCTTTTGAGGTTCTTTGGTAGCTCCAATTTCGGTGAAGATGGTATTCACTTTGGCATGATCTAGCCAGATGAGGTGCTGGATGTTCATATCCTGCTTGTCAGTATTTTGGGTGATTACGCTGCCAGCGACACCCGATAAGGCTGCAATCCCATCTTGCACCCGTGCCCAGAGACCCTGATCTGCATCCTCGCCCGTCATTTCGCGAACACCTGCCTGTTCAAGCATCCCCTTGAGTTGTTCTTGGTGAGCGCGCCCCTCAAAGCTGAGGGTATTCAAAGGCGTAATTGCCACTTCAATATCTGCCCCTACCTTCTGAGCCGCTTTGTGGATCATGAGTCCGCTCATGGCTTGACCATGCTTCATCAGTTCATGGTGAATGAGTTTTTGGTAGAACGTAAACTCCGAACCTGACATCATTTGCTCAAACTGCGGAATAAATATTTTGGTTGCAGCACTAGGTTCTACTTGAATGCCGTATTGAACGATTACAGTCTCTATTATGCCCAGGTTCTTCTGGTCATCCGACAGCATATTTTGGAGACGTTCGCGAATATCTTCATAAGGGCAAGCATCTATTAATTTTTGCTCGTTCGAGATGATTAATTTTTGAAATGCGAGAAGGTCTGCCAATCTTTCGCCGATAGCAAGCCGCTTTGTATCCAAAGGCATTGTAACCACGTTTAGTTCTCCTCTATAAAAATAATCTGGTTCATACGCTCTTTACCGTAGAGGCAACTCCCGCGCGCTGACCAAGTGTTGTTCACTCTTAAGAGCCACATTGGGTTATGTTTTCAACTGACAAAAAGCTTGAATACGCTAATTTTGAATGTGATTGAGGTTAAGTCCACCTAACCCTGGTTAGATGTTTTGGCGTATGCGCTCAAAATAGCCCGCTTTCGTCGGGCTTTGTACATATAGCCCTTGTGGTTCGCCCGTCGGGAGAATGACCTAAATTTTATATATTTAAAGATTCTATGAAATATGTCTTTATCATTGAATTTACTCTAGGGAGTAATGTAATACTTGTTACATGGCGCATTGCTAAAAAAATCGCTTTAACTGCGTGAATATACTTGGCTATTCGTAATTGTCTGAATTTTCTTTACAGAACTAATAAAAGTTATTAATTAAGGCTTGACAATGAAACTCAATCGGCTCAGTACTGTCATATTTGCACTGGCTGTTGTAACGATCTTCGATCTGCTCAACAATACCAAACCAGCGACTGCTCTTGGTCTGGTTGGTCTAACTGACACTAACAATCTAGTTCTCTTCGACTCTAACGATCCCACCAGTACTACCAATGTTTCAGTTACTGGGGTCACTGGTCGTTTGTTGGGCATTGACCGTCGTCCAGCTAACGAGCTGATCTACGGTCTAACGGATACCAACAACATCTACACCATTAACCCGTTTACTGGTGCTGCTACTTTTGTAAGTAACCTTACCAGTGCCTTCACTGGAGGATTTGTTTCCGGAGTGGACTTTAACCCAGTACCCGACCGCTTGCGGGTTGTCGGTGGCAATGACCAAAACTTCCGCATCAATGTGGATACTGGTGAGGTGATGCTTGATGGGACATTAAACCCAGGAGACCCGAACATTACTGGTGCAGCTTACACCAATGCGGATACTGACCCAAACACTCTAACCACGCTGTACGATATTGACTACATCAGCGATACATTGTTCATACAGAACCCGCCTAATAATGGAACCTTGGTAAAGGTAGGCGCCCTCGGTATCGACGTTGACTCAAGAGGAGGGTTCGACATTTTCACACAGAATGGCGTAAATGATGCCATCGCGGCATTGACTCCAACCTCGGCATCTGGCTCCAATTTATACAAGATAAACTTGAGTACAGGCGCCGCTACGTTAGTAGGTAGCATCGGTGATGGAACTAAGAAAATAGTAGGTTTGACAGCTGTCTCTCAGCGTGTCCCCGAACCTAGTCTTGCCCTTGGCTTAGTCGGTGGTAGTATCGTTGCTGTATTACATCGCTGCCGTCGTCGCCTGAAGTCGGTCAGTAAGTAAGACGAATAGTAAGAACAGGCACCCGCCCCCACAACATCAAAAAAACGAAAAGTGGGGGCGGGTTTATTTTTACTCAACGTACACTTGCTGTAACATTAATTTGATTTGATAAAAGGTCAAATACAATATTAATGACATCAAATTTTACAGAAAATTCTACATTAAATAGTTGGCATGGCAAACTAGATTTAGTGTATGCACATCGCCAAGATACAACTCAATTAATTCACGCTCATCATCAAGCACCCTTAAAAGTGCAGCGTCCGTTTTACCCGGAAGGAAAAGCGGTGTGCCATAGCGTGATTTTACATACTGCTGGGGGTATTGTTGGAGGTGATAAATTATCTTGTAATTTCCAACTTCAGCCAGAATCACAAGTATTAATTACAACAGCTGCAGCAGGCAAAATTTATCGCAGTAACGGGCGCCAAGCCACACAAAACATAAATATTGAAGTTAGCACAGGCGCCACTTTAGAATGGCTACCTCAAGAAACGATTGTCTTTGACGGCGCCATATATCGCCAAGACACACGTATAGATTTAGCTGAAAACGCGACATTTATAGGCTGGGAAATTACGCGATTTGGACGCAGCGCGCGCGGAGAGAAGTTTTTACAGGGTAATTGGAAAAGTTACACAGAAGTTTGGCAGCAAGCCAAACCGTTATGGGTAGATAGACAATGGTTGCCCGGTAGTGAAGAAATATTTTATAGTCCCCATGCATTAAACGGACAACCCGTTGTAGGTACTTTTATATATATAGGTCAACCAGTATCATCAGAATTCATCGAAAAAGCCCGTTCTTTAATGGAGACGCGATATATCGCGTCTCTACATTGTTATGGGGTTACTCGGTTGGAACATGGATTTTTGTGTAGATATCGTGGTAGTTCTACCTCAGAGGTGAGAAACTGGTTTACGGCAGTGTGGCACTTATTACGGCAATCATTATTAGAACGTTCCAACTGCATACCGCGTGTTTGGCAAATATAAAGGGGTAGTAAATGCAGCTAACGCCGCAGGAAAAAGACAAATTACTAATTTTTACTGCTGCTTTATTGGCAGAAAGACGTAAAAACAGAGGTTTGAAGTTAAATTACCCAGAAGCAGTCGCTTATATTTCCGCAGCAATATTAGAAGGCGCCAGGGATGGACGCACTGTAGCTGAGTTAATGAGTTTTGGTACAACTTTATTAAAACGTGACGACGTGATGGAAGGTGTACCAGAAATGGTACATGAAGTACAAGTAGAAGCAACTTTTCCAGACGGTACTAAGCTTGTCACTGTACATAATCCTATTCAATAGACTTTAGATTTTATGATTCCAGGGGAAATTATCACACCAGATGGCGAAATCGAACTGAACGCAGGACGCGAAACTGTAAGACTACAAGTAGCAAATACAGGAGATAGACCAATTCAAGTAGGTTCACATTTTCATTTTTTTGAAGTTAATACAGCATTACACTTTAATAGAGAACAAGCGCGCGGAATGCGTCTCGATATTCCTGCTGGTACTGCTGTACGTTTTGAACCCGGAGATGAAAAAGAGATTGTTTTAGTCCCGTTAACAGGAAGGCGCCAGGTATACGGTTTCAACGGATTGATAAACGGCGCCCTGTAGGGGCACCCCTGACTGACAATCTTAATCATTCACGCAAAATCAACTAAACCTGCCCCCCAAATCAATGCGACGGGCAAGGATGCCCATCCCACAAGAAGTTTAGCAAAACCGATTGAAAATGAGCGAAAACCAAAACCCACACCCATTAATCCGCGCAGAAGCAATAAAACAGCTACAACAACACAGCTTTTCCCACCCTTGGAACAGTAACTCCGAAATAAAAGGCGCCTTCCTTGGCCAAGCCGTAGGTTTACAAAGAATAGGAATAAACCTAGTACATATACCACCTGGCAAAGAATCCTTTATATACCACTCGCATCAATTGGAAGAAGAATTTATATATATACTTTCAGGACGAGGAATAGCAGAAATTAACGAAGAACAATTTGAAGTAGGCGTCGGCGACTTCATGGGTTTTCCCACACCCTCAGTAGCACACCATCTTCGCAACCCATTTAATGAAAACCTAGTATATATAGTTGGTGGAGAAAGGCGCCTTTTTGACATTGCTGATTTTCCTCGCTTGCAAAAACGAATGTTCCGTAACGGAGTCGAAGTACAAATTGCAGACTGGAACAATCTCAAACCAATGGAATAACACTTACTTAACAACTGTAGGTTGGGTGAAGGCTTTGCGGAACCCAACATCAACAGCAGGTTTTTACCACAAAGACTATTAGGACACAGAGAGGGTCGCTTGGAAGCACCTACAAAGAGAGTTAATGACTTCCACCCAACCTAGGATCAAGTTTTGGCGCGCTCTTTGTAAGTGACATTCGGTCGTAGTCACGCACCAATTCCTTAGCCATTTCAGAGTTTAACTTGGGAATAATAAGCTGGTAGGTACAGTGAAACATAACCATGCCAGAAGACTTAAAAATTTGGGAAGTAACATCAGAAGATAAGCTAAAAGATATAAGCAAAGCCAAAGTGAATCTAGAAGAACGCCTAGAAAAATGGCTAGAAAACGATATTTCTATTTTGTCAACAGACCTTTTGCTAATTGGCAGGCAAGTACCAACTAAATATGGTGGTGTAATTGACTTACTGTGCTTAAACAGCAAAGGTGATGTGGTTATTCTGGAACTAAAACGCGATAAAACTCCCAGAGAAGTAACAGCGCAAGCGCTTGATTATGCATCCTGGGTTAAAGATTTATCGTATGAGAGTATAAGCACTACCGCAAAAAAGTATTTTGCTGGGAATAATGAACTAGAAACAGCATTTAGAGAAAAGTTTGGCGCCGAAATTCCAGAAACAATTAATAGTCAACATCAAATTATCATAGTTGCTTCAGCAATCGACAGTAGCACAGAACGCATTATTAATTATTTAGCAGAAACTTACGGTGTCCCTATCAACGCTGCGACATTCTACTATTTTAAAGATGAAGACAACACTAAAGAATTTTTGGCAAGAAAGTTTGTTATAGAACCAGAAAAAATTATTCTTGACCCAAGAATATCTAAGAGAAAGCCAAAATTAAGCTTTGAAGAATTACAAACTATAGCTAATGAAAATGGTGTTGGCAGCTTATACACTCAGCTTCTAGATGAACTAATTAAATATCCTTTATCGACGACAACTAGTAGGAGTACCCTTACTTTTAATAGCAAAGGTGGAAATAAAACGGCATTAATAAACTTAATCCCATCTGAAAGTAATGAAATAGACGGCTTGAAATTTAATATTTATATTAACCGTTTAGCAAAATATACTGATACTAGTGAAGAAACGCTATACACATTCCTTCCCCCTTGTGAAGAGTATAAAAATGACGTATGGTCAGGCTTAATTGTACAAGGCTTTTTCAAATCAGAATCAGAGGTGAGTAATTTTATAACTAAATTACATGCAGCTAAGAGAATTACTGTATAGCTGAAAGACGGCGCCTGCTTTTAATATTACAATAATCACTTTGCTCCCCACAATCCCCCTTTCACAAAGAGGCTAAGGAGGATGTATTATATTTAATTACAAAAGCAAGACAAGCTTTGATATCTTCAGAGGTCAATTCAGAAAAATCTTCTAAAATTTCTTCTTTTGTCATCCCACCTGCTGATTAAAACTTGTTTAGTACATTTTTTCTAAAATTAATTTCCTGTTCCACCAAGGAATATTTTTGATTTCATCTTCTAACTTGTTAACTTCTTGTTGGCACACTTGAGTTTCGCTTATCATTGACTTGTTGGAAAAATGCTAATTGCCTTTTTAAAATTTAAAATAGCCTCTTTTATTTTACCTTTTTGTTTGTTTATTTTAGCTATTTGGATATAAGCATATGCATTTTGTGTATCAATCTTTAAAACTTCATTATAATCCGCTAATGCTCCTCGTAAGTTCCCTTTACTATATTTGATACATCCTCTTGTATAAAATGCATCACTAAAATCTTTTTTTTTACCAATAGCTAATGTACAATCAGCAATAGCTTCGTCATAATTTTTTAAAGCATTGTAAGCATTTGCACGATTTAATAAACGTTCAACATTATTAGGGCAAATATTGATAATTTCGGTATAGTCTTCTATTGCGCTTTTATAATCTTCCATTGCGACATGAGCGATAGCACGATTTTTATATGCGTCGATAAAAGTGGCAGAATTACCTATAACGATAGTAAAATCATATATTGCTGCTCTATAATCTTGCAAATCTAAACACAAACAACCTCTTGTAAAATAAGCTTGAGTATTATTGTTATCAAGCCTAATAATGTAAGTATAATCTAATAATGCGTTGGTAAGTAATGCAAAATTTATCTCTTTACATGCCTAAATTTGCTCGATTTATAAGAAAGAGTTAATTTTTATTAAGCTTTTGTGATTATAGTTCGCATGTAAGGACGGGCAAGGATGCCCGTTCCACAAGATACAAGACTTTGATAATTTTTAGACATGCAATAAAATTCTTTCAGCTTACTTGGCTCAAATTACAGAATTCATAAATATTTAAACCTGTACAATTAACTTTTTAAGCTTATCTTAAGCCTCTCCCCTTTGAGGGGAGAGGTTTGGAGAGGGGTTCCATATCCAGGAGTGCTAATGAGCTATCGAATGTCGCGCCGCGCGTATGCAGAAACTTTTGGCCCTACAGTTGGCGATAAAGTTCGTCTTGCTGACACAGAGTTATTTATCGAAGTTGAACGCGATTTAACTATATATGGCGATGAAGTTAAGTTTGGCGGTGGTAAAGTTATTCGCGATGGCATGGGACAGGCGCCTATCTCGAACCAAGACGGCGCCGTAGATGCTGTAATTACCAATGCTTTAATTCTTGATTGGTGGGGTATTGTCAAAGCTGATATTGGAATTAAAGACGGGAAGATATACAAAATAGGTAAAGCTGGAAATCCTTATATTCAAGACAATGTAGATATTATTATTGGGCCGGGAACCGAAGCGATAGCAGGAGAGGGAATGATTCTCACTGCTGGTGGTATTGATACTCACATACATTTTATTTGTCCGCAGCAGATAGAAGTCGCTATAGCATCGGGTATTACGACGATGATAGGTGGTGGAACTGGACCAGCTACGGGTACAAATGCTACTACTTGTACGCCGGGGCCTTGGAATATTTACCGGATGCTACAAGCTGCTGATGCGTTTCCAATGAATTTAGGATTTATGGGGAAGGGCAATGCTAGTCAACCTCAAGGGCTTGTTGAACAAATTGAAGCGGGTGCTATGGGGTTGAAGTTACACGAAGATTGGGGTACTACACCTGCTGCTATCGATACTTGTTTAAGCGTTGCTAATGAATATGATGTGCAGGTGGCAATACATACTGATACTCTCAACGAAGCTGGTTTTGTTGAAGATACTATTGCCGCTTTCAAGAACCGTGTTATTCATACTTACCATACTGAAGGCGCCGGAGGAGGACATGCACCCGACATTATTAAAGTGTGTGGTGAAGCGAATGTTCTGCCATCGTCTACTAACCCAACTCGTCCTTATACTGTAAATACTCTTGATGAACACCTTGATATGTTAATGGTGTGTCACCACCTTGATGCGGATATTCCCGAAGATGTGGCTTTTGCTGAGTCGCGTATTCGTCGCGAAACTATTGCTGCTGAGGATATTTTGCACGATTTAGGCGCCTTTAGTATGATTTCCTCCGACTCGCAGGCGATGGGACGAGTGGGTGAGGTAATAATTCGTACTTGGCAAACGGGACATAAAATGAAAGTGCAGCGTGGTGGCAACGGATTACCAACGGATGTAGCGGATAATGATAATTTTCGGGCGAAGCGGTATGTGGCTAAGTATACGATTAATCCGGCAATTACACATGGGATAGCGCAGTATGTGGGTTCTGTGGAAGAAGGTAAAATTGCTGATTTGTGTTTGTGGCGCCCTGCCTTTTTTGGTGTGAAGCCAGAAATGGTAATTAAAGGGGGAATGATTGCTTGGGCGCAAATGGGTGATGCTAATGCTAGTATTCCTACACCTCAACCTGTGCATATGCGTCCGATGTTTGGTAGTTTTGGCGGCGCCTGTCATGCAACTTCATTAACTTTTGTTTCGCAAGAAGCGTTAAAACGGGATATACCCAATCAATTAAAACTACGAAAAAATGTCGTTGCAGTTTCAGGTATTCGCAATTTAAGCAAGCGAGATATGAAATTAAACGACGCAATGCCACATATCGAAGTTGACGCAGAAACATACGAAGTCCGTGCGGATGGTGAGTTACTTACATGTGAACCCGCTACAATTTTACCAATGGCACAACGATATTTCTTGTTTTAGAACACTGTATAATCCCCCCTAGCCCCCTTAATAAGGGGAGAAAAGAGAGACCAAAGCCCCCCTTACCAAGGGGGGTTGGGGGGATCAACTTCCTTCTGTTTCTAAATATTCAAAGTTCGGATATTCAAAAATAGGAGCTTTAACTTCTCCCGCATTTAACCCATCTCGAAGCTGACCAGTTAAAGCAGCCATCAAAACATTATTATGATGAATCGTATATGCCAATTCCCTGACATCGCGTTTTTCCCAATAACCGCTATCATCAGAAACTTTATGCACAATTCCTAATTTTTGTGCTTCGTCAAGCATTTTCACAAGCATTAAATGACACTTGAGAAAATTATTAATACCTCCATATTCTGGATTACTTGCATATTGAGTCTTACAAAAACCCTGCCATATCCAATCCTCTTCTTGTGTGATTTCTGTAATTTCGGAATGCGTTGCTAATCCAAATGCTGCTGTTTCAGCGCCTTCTCCAGGCAGCGTATCAAAAGCAATCATATATTTAGAGCTAATTGCCGAAAACCCATCATCAGCTATTTGAATTGGTTTCAGTGCGCGAAGTTTCAGAAAAATATTTGGGTCATAAATATCCTCTTCATCAAATTTACAATCTTTACCTTCAAGTTCTACCAGTTCATCAATCGTCGCAAAAGGTAATTTTGATGCTAAGTTACGTAAAGCAACTATTTTGGAACGTGCTTGCTCAACAGTTGCTGATTTTAGTTCAAATTGATAGCTAATTACTAAACGCATTTTTTATTTAATGCACGTATTTACTTGATTTAATTATATTTTACCAGCATCAAAAAACTATTTGAAAGTAAAATAACTATATTAAGTTTAGTTGCAAAGTCTGGTAACAATGATAGTATATAAATATTGCATAATGAGAAAGCAGCTATGATACCCGTTCAGAAGAAAATTGTTACAGATGAAGCAATGCGCCCAATCGCAGTAATGATTGATTATCAAGATTGGCAAAAGATAGAGCAAATATTAAATGCTTATCAATCAGAAAAGCAATCAAATGTTGATTTAAATAGATATGCAGGCATAATTAAACTTTCTCAAGACCCTTTAGAGTATCAACAGCAAAGTAGAGATGAATGGAGTTAAGCAGGATTTAATTTTATTAGATACAAATATAGTGCTTTATTTTCTAGGCGGTAGACTCATACATCCTTTACCGCCAGCACAATATTTAATATCAGTTATTACAGAAATGGAATTATTATCTTATCCTAGTCTCACTTCTGATGAAGAAGCACGAATTATTAATTTTTTAGAAAACGTGACAGTAGTTGGCATTGATAATAATATTAAAAGTTCAACTATTATACTTCGCAAACGATACAGGCTAAAGCTTCCTGATGCAATCGTTGTTGCAACAGCGCAATCCTTAAATGCAATTTTGTATACAAATGATGTTAAGCTAACAAATCTAACAGAAATTAATACTCACTCAGTAGAAATTACATAGCTGGGTGTCAAGTCAAGCTAAGATAAAATTTTTTTCATTGCTTGTTACCGAAGAAGCCATGTGCCTTTTTTTTCAAGAAATTAGCTATTGATTCATCGTTAAAAATTTGATTAGCTAACTCCAAAAATTCTTACCTCTCTTCGATAGTACCATCAATTGAGGCGCCTTGAGGAAAATCTGGGCGCCCGTAACCAATTGACAAAAACCTGTCCATTGGCTGAAATTCTAAAGACAAAGGCGCCGTAGCACCTTGGTAAGCTGATAATTTTAATACTGCGAAATCATTGCAGTTACTACTACCTTGATAAATTAACTTTATTTTTTGCCCATTTACTCGCACTCTTTCCCATCCACCTGTTTCTTCTATCACATGCGCGCAGGTTAGTAAATATCCTTCGGGTGAGATTAGAAAGCCTGTACCTTTGATGTCACCATCAATATTAGAAATAGGTACAGTACAAGCTTTTACTAAATCCCAACTCATAGTATTTTCCAAAGGTAAAATCTAGATTTTTTATTTTGGGTCAAGATGCTTCACTACTGGTCTGTGTCATTAAATTAGGGAGGTTGGCACCTGTCGTTACGGCATGGTAGGGTGTGTGACGCTACGGAAAAATTGCACTTCTTATGAAAAGACTTGTAGCGTCACGCACCGACTAATCTTGTAGCACCGGCATTCAAGGGTGGTGCGTGAAAGCATTTTAATTTTTCTTAAACATGAAGGCTGTAATGGCTTTCACGCACCCTACCCAACATATCAAAATTAATGACACTACGTTCAGCATGACATGAAATGAACTTTAAAAACATCTTTATAGAAACGTTGGGTTCCGCTTACGCTCCACCCAACCTACGCTTGTTCTTCGGGTGGTGGGGGTGGTAATTTGTTTGTGTCTGGCGCCAAGTTCCAGGTTATTTTTACTTTTAGTGATGCTTGTCCAGTAGATTCGACGACGTAGACAGAACCCTTAGCTGTAAAGTTTATACCAAACTCAACTTCGGCAAATGCAGGTTGTGATTCTTTTTGTAAGACTTTAAATGCCTGCGTAATTGGACGGCAACCACGTATAATCAAGTCTCGAACGGTATCAAAACTCCGGTCTACTTTTTCTATAGCTACATCGCTTGGTGCAGCTACACGTCCTACTGACACTTCTGGTACTTCTACTGCTACTAGGATAGTTTCACCATTGCCTGTATCGAGTTCGATGATTTTACGTGCCATGATTTTGTTGAATAAGTAATTATGTTGAGTTAACTAGGCACCAAATAGTATATATATTAACTTGATAATTGCTTTCTGACAAAGAATCATTCTTAGGCATGAGGCAAAATCCAGGAACTATACCAGAATAGGGATATAAATAAAACTTATTTCTATCTTTTGGTTGTTAATTTTATAATTCCTTAATATATGACTTATTCTGCTGTTCGTTCAGACAAAATCCTTATTGTTGATGATTCTCCTGATAATGTATTTCTGATTGGAACCATTTTGGAGGAAGATGGTTATATCGTTAGTACGGCTGAAAATGGTTCTACTGCACTGGCAAAAATCGAGGAATCTAGTTTCGATTTGGTGTTACTTGATTTGATGATGCCAGGAATGGATGGTTACGAAGTTACACGCCGTATCCGTGCAAATAAGGAACTACGGTTTATGCCGATTCTGTTAATTACGGCACATGATTCACCGAATGTGGCTCAGGGTTTAGATTTAGGCGCCGATGATTTTATCCGTAAGCCTGTAACGGTTGATGAACTTCTTGCACGTGTGCGCTCTTTATTACGTTTGAAACACAGTATAGATGAACGTGATGAAATTGCGCGGCAAAGAGAAGATTTTGTCTCACGTCTCACCCATGACTTACGGACACCGTTGGTTGCTGCTGAACGGATGCTTGAATTATTGTTGCAGGGCGCCGTAGGTGAATTATCACCACAAATGAATGAAATTATCACCATTATGGGACGCAGTAATACTAACTTACTGGAGATGGTGAATACTTTACTTGAAGTTTATCGGTTTGAAGCAGGACGTAAAGCGCTGGCTTTTTTTCCGGTAGATATAAATAAGTTACTTGAAGAAATAGTCGGTGAGTTGGCGCCTATTGCACAACCGAAAGGACTAACTATAAATTTCGAGACCAAATTAAATCAAGTTACCGTTATGGGTGACCGCTTGGAACTTCATCGACTTTTTACCAATTTAGTAGGTAACGCGATTAAGTTTACTGATAAAGGTGGAGTCACTATTCGTTTGACAAAAGCAAACGATATGGATGAAGGCATTATGGTGGAAGTTGTTGATAGTGGCATGGGTATTCCATCAGAAGAACAAGCAACTTTATTTGAAAGGTTTCGCCAAGGTAGTCACAAGCGTTCGGGTAGCGGTTTGGGTTTATATCTTTCACGTCGCATTGTTGAGGCACATCAAGGAACTATTCAGGTTAGTTCTCTTATTGGTAATGGCAGTGTATTTACCGTTTGTTTACCAATGAAACAGTAGAGACGTTACATGTAACGTCTCTACGACTTCAAAAACTAAAGCAAGCAATAATTGAAAGTGAATCTGCTATTTATGAGGCATTAAAAGCAGATTTAAGCAAACCTATAGTTGAAGCTTATACTTCGGAATTTGCCATTATCATCCAAGAAATTAACCTTACTACTGGTTAAGTTAACCAGTAGTACCAAATTGCGCCACTTGCACAAATACATCATAAAAACGTCCACAATTGTAGACATTTTGTGGCAAGTAATTTCATCTATACTGGTATTATTTAATGAGTAAAGACTTAAAATTCAGTATTTATATTGACTGAAATTCGGCTTTTTATTTTTACTGAGAGTATATATTTAAACTAAAATAATATCTAACAGTACTACTGGTTAACTTAACCAGTAGTACCAAATTGCGTCAATTACAGGGGCAGGCGCCAATTAACCTCTTCTCTGTGCCCTCTGCGCCTCTGCGGTAATAATATTTACCGTCAAAATTCATGGTTTATGTTGGGTTGTGCCTACCCTTCGGGAAAACTTCGTTAACGGCATACTACGTAAACGTAAACTCCACCCAACCTACAGTAATACGAGTATTAATAACTATAACGTTCTTCAGCAAAGGGTTCGCCACGTTGGTGATAACCATTGCGTTCCCAAAAACCCAAGTCTTCCTTTTCAAGAAATTCTAAACCGTTTATCCACTTAGCGCTTTTCCAGGCATAAAGGTGAGGTACAACTAACCTCATGGGTCCACCATGTTCTGCTGGTAACGGTTCACCGAATAATTTAAACGCAAAGAAGTTTTCTTCGCGCACAAAGTCTTCCATTGAAATGTTGGTTGTATAACCACCATAACAATGTTCCATTATATGCTTGGCTTTTGGCTCTACTTCGATGACCTTCATAAAGTCAGTGACTTTAATACCAGTCCATTTCACATCTAGTTTCGACCAACGAGTAACACAGTGAAAATCAGCAGTAAATTCACTTTGAGGTAACTGCATAAAGTCATCCCAAGTCAAAATTTTAGGCGCCACAGCACCCGATATACAAAATTCCCAAGTATTCATATCGACACTAGGAGTCGAACCATAAGTTAATACGGGGAAACCGTTCGTTAAATATTGACCTGGGGGTACTCGGTCGTTTGGTTCGGTTGGTTTTTGAAAAAATTTCCCTGGCATCAGCAACAAGAGTTAGCAGTTAACAGTTAAGAGTTAGGAGTTGAAAGTTTAGAGTATTAATAACTCATAACTCATCACTCATAACTCGTACAGACGTGTAATCCGCAGGATTTCCCGAAGGGATTAATCACGTCTCTACTATTATTACTCTTCGTCTTCGCTTTCTTCTTCATCTGTTGGATAGACGAAGGTTGAACGTCCACTCAATATTGATTTACCGAGGGAAATTGCTTTTTGTGCTTGGACTTCAGCTTTGCGTCTCCAGGTTGCACGTCGTGAGTCACGCTTAGATTTTGAGGTTTTCTTCTTTGGAACAGCCATGTGTTAGGATATCGCAATTTTTGACAACCTTTTAATTCTATGCCATTTACGAGAATTGGGAATAAACCAATTCAGAAGAGTGCATTGTTCACTGGTTCGGATTTCTTGGACTTGCTGGTGCTGGTGCTGTTTCTGGCTGAGGAACTGGTTGTTGTTGACTTACTGAGGAGTCAAATTGTAATAAACTGCGTGCGGTTTTAAAATACTTTGCCCAAACTTTTGGGTCAGGACGGTTACGCCATTGTTGACGACTAACTCGTAATTCTAGTATTGGTGCAATTGCTCCATAATTTTGCCCAGATACTATAACCGATACTTCTGTAATTAAAATATCTTGATCAAAAGTTCGCTGTGCGGCCGCGCGTGCTGCTGCTTCTGCTCTAGTTAGCATGTTTTGGTAAGTTTCTTCAGACAAGCGGTCAATGACAATATCACCTGTTGCAGTATAAGCTCGCACTAATTGTGGTGCTATTCCTTCCGTAGCAACCCATACAGGTACGGCTATACCTAACATTAATATGGCTTTAACTATCCGGATTTTTGCTTCCAACTTAGGCAAAGAGGAATTAAATAACTTTAAAATATTCTGAAACTGTAGTGTATTTATGCTTAAAGGTTTATGAACACTATTTTTCATATGTTTTTCGCTCCTGAGAAACTCCTAATTGAGATTGCATTAAAAAGCAAGTAATAAATTTAACCTTAAATCTGGCTGGTCGAAATAATCACTTAGACTATTAGACATAGGTTAGCCTTGTTTTTTAGCAGAAGCAAACCGCAATTCTTCGATAATGTAAACCAAGTGCAATCACAGTGATGGCAAATAACTGGGCGATAGCCATCGGTATCAATCAATATCAGTTCCTTCAACCTCTAGCTTGTGCCGAAGCTGATGCTATGGCGCTCAGGGCTTTTTTGATTGAAGATGGCGCCTTCAAAGAGCAGCAATGCTTGTTGATGAGCGATACTTCGCCGCCAATTGGTGACCGACCGACTACTCCAACTAAGGAAAATATATTATTACTACTTGAGGATTTAGCCGCCGCTTGTTGGCACCCCCAAGACCGAGTGTGGTTTTTTTTCAGTGGATACGGAGTAAACCACAACGGTAGAGATTATTTAATGCCCATTGATGGAACTCCTGAACGTATTGAAGAAACGGGCATTGAAGTTGCAGTCCTGATGCAAAGTCTACAGGTATCAGGCGTTAACTTACTAATGTTGCTTGATATTAACCGTGCGTTTGGAACATTGAACGAGATATATGTTGGGCAAGAAATCATTGACCTCGCGCAGGAGTTACAACTCCCCTTGATTTTGTCGTGCCAACCCGAACAATTTTCCTACGAAAGCAACGAACTCGGACACGGTTTCTTTACAGCAGCACTTTTAGAGGCTTTACGTTCAGGTAATGGCAACACATTAGGCGAATTAGAAGCCTATTTAAGCATTCGGACACCAGAACTCTGTCAGCATTTCTGGCGCCCGACACAAAACCCTGTCACAGTTATTACTTCAAGCAAGCAGGTTATTTTGGGAAACTTTGAATTAGAAAACGACGACGCACCAGCGATAGTAGTATCTGAAGAAATCTTCGCTTCGGCACTATCAGCTCCCCTATTAGAAAGCGCTACAAACAAAAACTCACATCCAGCACAGTCTCCACCAAATTACTATTCGCAGCTTCAAAATCCTCAAAATGCGACTAACATCAAAAATCAAGTTGCCACAACTAATTTTGGTGAATATGGGCAAGGATATATAAATTCTGGTGTACAGTCAGCAATTCCACAAGGTAGTCAACGAAGCTTACCCCCTTCGCTTCCTCCAGCTAGACCTAGGATTGAAACTCAACAACCAGTTAGCAGCATTCCCCTTCCAAACGAACATCGAGACGAACATCAGGAACAAGAACACGAAAATAGTGCAGGTGTTCCATTTTGGCTACAAGTATTATTGTGGGGTGGTAGCATGACGTTACTGCTAGGGATGATAGTACTTTTATTATTCCGTAATCAATCTGGAGTAGAGCAAAATAATTCAACATCATCTAATGTCACCCCAGATGAAACATCACTCGTTAGAACTGCTCCAGAAAATTCAGTCGCTAGACCCCCTCGTGCATCTGAGCAAACGGCGCCTGTTACACAACTAACTACACAACCAACTACACGCCCAACTATACAACCTACCGCATCACCCACTGCAAGTGCAATACCTGAGACCACACCAAAACCTCAAGTAGCAGCACCAATAGTAATAAGCCCACAAATTCGTAAACAAGCACTTGCCGAGTTAGATAGATTATCGCTTACCCCTACACAAGCAAATGATTTGAAGATAGCCATCGCTGCCGCACGTAAAATCAAACCAGACGACCAGCAATACTCTCAAGCGCAGGCTAATATTCAAGTTTGGAACAGTATGATATTTGATTTAGCACAGGAACGTGCTAAAAAACGCCAGTACTCTTCGGCTGTTGCTGCTGCTCAACTAATTGGTGAAAATGAAGCGTTATACCCAAAAGCAGATTCAGCAGTTATGCAATGGCGCCAGCAGGCCAAACAATATGTAAGTAATAAAACAGTTGTTGAAGCAGCTACAGGTTTGGTTAAACCAGGACAAGCATCAAGCTATAACCGTGCTATAGAAGTTGCTAAAAAAGTACCAAAAGGTGAGCCAGGTTTCGACACAGCGCAAAAATCTATCGATAAATGGAGTAAGGAAATATTAAATCTAGCGAGAAAGCGCGCGGCAAAAGGTGACAGACAAGCGGCAGTTAGTACAGCCACTCTAGTTCCACAAGGAACACCCGCTTACAGCGCAGCACAAAGAGCCATTCAACAGTGGAAAAAATAATTGTTCACAAATGTAGAGACGCGTTCACGGAGTGTTCCGCAGGAAAATTTTCCTTCGGAGAAGCTTCGCTTGCGTGTCTCTACAAGGTTGTGTATTAACAGTATTGCGAAACGTCTTCGCCACATTTATCAGCAAGGTAACACACTGCCCGAAAGCGTAAGCCAACTACCTCGTCATATAAAGGATTGAGCTTACACATTGGCGGAATGTGGAATAAGGTTTTGCCGAATAACTTTACATCGCGCTCAAACGGACATTGGGATGGAATAAATTTACAAAGACGATGCGCGATTTTGCTGTCGCTAACTTCAATGCTATCTACAAACGAACGCAACGGCTTCAAAAAATCAAAACCTGGCTTTTTGGGAAGATGGTTCTGATGAATAATATTTTTGTCTTCAGTTTGCGCGTGGTTGAGAGATACCCAGCTTGCTAAAAAAATCTTTTGTGTGGTATTACCAAATACCTTCATGGTTCGCTCCTCTGTGTATTTGAGGCTATTTAACTGTAAACGAACGTTTAATATCAAAAACTAATTATCTCTCCCGGAAGAAATTGGCTTTACGCCTTGATGCAATCTAATGTACTGGTGACAACACAATTTCGGTTTTTTTTGTTGTGCTGCACAGTCTAAGTGTTTTTGCGATCGCGACTTAAATCAGAGTTCACTTATTATCTACGTCTAGTTAACAGCAAATTCCTTATAATCGGTAGTGCGATGCTACTATCTTGTTGATAACTTGACACACTTTAAATTTTAATAAAGACATCTGCCTTTGGACAGATATATAGCTCAGTTTATTCAATTTTATTTACAAGATATTATCGGTATTATCATAGGCAAAACTCTATATGTTGTATTCTGGCATAAGTGACTTATCGAAAAAACCACCCGTTAACACCAGAAGCAGGCTGGCATACATTAGTTCCCCAAGATTTAAATTTAATTTACCTAAGTAAATTCTATAGGGGCTTTTAGTTTGAGAAAGTGAGCTTGGATACTAGTTTCAGGGTTTATAACGTAAAAAATATTACACAAATTATTGTGAGTTTCTACCAAATTGTTGTTTATGGTGTATTAGGGCTAACTTATTTGGGTTTAGCGGTTGGATACGTACCTGGTTTGCGGATGAACCGTCCCACGATAGCCGTTGTTGGTTCTAGTTTTCTCATTTCTCAAGGGCGCCATCAACGCGCGACGAAGCAGCGCGCTTTATATTTGCTGCTGCGTCTGACGCGAAGTCCGTTGGGACTATTAATAGCTTTGACTGTGGGGACTGGTGTCGAAGCTGCCGCAAGTTTAGGATATAGATTAACTTTTTGGGAACACTTGCGATTTGGGGCGCCGCTAACAGTGTTGACGTTGGGGTTTGTTTATTGGTGGGTAAGGTAAAAAAGTTTAATCAAAATAGCCCCCCTTATTAAGGGGGGAAAAGAGGATTTAAGCCCCTCTTATTAAGGGGGGTTGGGGGGGGATCAAATCCAAAGTCTAAGAAGCAACTTGTGCAGCTGTTCTGGTGCGGCGCCTTCTACCATCAGTAGCGACGGTTGTCGTTGTGGTTGCGGTTGTCGCTGTAACCTTTACAGTTGGTTCAGTTGGTTCATCAGGAATTTGCATCAATAATGTCACGGTTGGTTGACAATGCAATTCTTTACGTAGCGAACGCGCTAAATCACGTTCAATTAACCCTTGTAAACCACCCCAGTTTACATCGGTTTTACCTTCGTAAGTTTGAGCAAATTCGCCCCAACGTACACTGAGAATTTCTTCTATTCGCTGCTGTACCCAATTTAGTAACAAAGGTTTTTCAATACTTGTTACTACCCCGCGCATATGAATTTCGGGTCTTGCTAGTAATTTACCACTCCAATCTATTGCGGCGGCAATTGTTACTAGACCTTCTTCCGCCATTTTTTGACGTTCTTGCAAGACTCTGGCACTAACCATGCCTGAACCTGAAGTGTCAACTAACTCTAGACCCGCAGGCACTTTACCACCTACACGAATTGATTCTTGCGTCAGTTCGATAACATCTCCGTTATCAATAAGCACCATGTTCTCTTTTGGAACACCCATGCTTTGCGCTGTTTGCGAATGCTTTATTAACATCCGGTGTTCACCGTGTACTGGTACGAAAAACTTGGGTCGAGTTAGTGCCAGCATTAATTTTTGGTCTTCTTGACAACCGTGTCCAGATACGTGAATTCCTTTGTCACGTCCGTAAACTACGTTGGCGCCTTGCATCATCAATTTATCGATGGTATTAACAACAGCTATGGTGTTACCAGGAATTGGATTGGCTGAGAATACTACCGTATCACCTTCACGAATCTTGATATGAGGGTGTTCTTTGTTAGCAATGCGCGTCATTGCTGACATTGGCTCACCTTGAGAGCCTGTTGTTAAAATTAATACTCTTTCGTCCGGTAAATTACGAATGGTATTCAGCGGTTGCAACAAATTATCTGGACACTTGATATAACCAAGGTTGCGCGCGTGAGCAATCAAGTTGAGCATCGAACGTCCAACAACGCTAACGACGCGACTGTGCTTCTGCGCTAATTCCAAAATCATGTTGATGCGGTGAACACTCGAAGCAAAAGTGGTTATAAACAACCTGCCTTCTGTTTGACTGAAAACCCGATCAAGATTTGGATACACCGAACGTTCTGATGGTGTAAATCCTGGTACTTCTGAGTTAGTAGAATCACTGAGAAGACAAAGTACACCTTTCTCCCCATGTTCAGCTAATCGCTGTATATCAAAGCGCTCACCGTCAACGGGTGTATGGTCGAACTTAAAGTCACCTGTGTGGATAACTACACCAATTGGGGTATGAATGGCAACTGTAAAACTATCAGCAATGGAATGAGTGTTGCGAATATATTCCACTAAAAAGTTCTTACCAATTCGCACAACGTCACGTGGCATAACTGAACGTAATTCAGTACGGTCACGGACTCCTGCTTCTTCCAATTTCCCTTCAAGCATTGCCAATGCTAAACGTGGCCCATACATCACAGGAATTTCAAACTGCTTGAGGTGGAATGCAATGCCACCAATATGGTCTTCATGTCCGTGTGTAACAATCATCCCCTTGATTTTATGGCGATTTTCACGGACGTAAGTCATGTCTGGTAGGACAATATTTACACCATGCATCCCATCAGTAGGGAAAGCCAAACCTGCATCGAGAAGAATTATTTCATCGTCGTACTCAAAAACACAGGTATTTTTACCAATTTCATGCAAACCGCCCAAAGGAATGATTTTGAGGGCGGCTGAATTTTCGTTTCTAGCCATTTTCTCCTTAGATTTTAACGAGTGTTAATTGTTAGTTTGTTAACTGCAAAATTTGATACACGTCCCAAAACTGTAACCAAATATTTATAAGTCAGGTCTGATAGAAGCTTTGCTTGATATATAGATGCTCGATTTGAGGTCAATCAATTGCTTAAATAAAATTTGTTTTTACTTCAATCAGTCATATTAACGAACTATATACATTCATTGGTAACACAACGATATCACCTGTCACCTGGTGAGATTTACGCAATATATTTATATGTATCTTCTACTACTTTAACTCGGAACAGTAGAAAAAGCCCTGTTTAGATCAAATCTAGGTCTTGCAACACAACCTTTAAGTGTTGGATAACTTCGGGTGAAGCATCTCCAATTGGTAGACGACATGAACCGACTGCATAGCCAGCTAGCCTGAGAGCAGCTTTTACGGGGATTGGATTGGTTGTAACAAATAATGCCTTAAATAAGGGAAAAAGCTTTAGGTGAATGGAGGTAGCTTGCTGTACTTGCCCCGAATCATAAGCTTGAATCATTTGTTGCAATTCTTTCCCAACTAAGTGGGAAGCGACGCTGACTACACCTTTAGCCCCAACAGATAATAAGGGTAAGGTTAAAGAGTCATCACCAGAATATATTTCAAATTCAGGTGGTGTCAGACGACGTATTTCGCTGGCTTGGTCTAGATTCCCACTTGCTTCTTTTATACCAATTATATTATTTACTTCGGCTAGTCGAGCCACTGTCTCTGGTTGCAGGTTTTGACCCGTGCGACCTGGAACGTTATATAACAACACTGGTAAAGAAGGTTCGGCTTTAGCTATTGCGCGAAAGTGTTGATATAGTCCTGCTTGCGGCGGTTTATTGTAATAAGGAACTACTTGTAAACAACCGTGTACTCCTATTTTAGCGGCTTTTTGAGTTGCTGCGATAGCTTCTTCTGTAGAATTTGACCCACAACCTGCCATTACCTTGGCTTTACCTGCCACTGCTTCTAGGACTACGCTGAATAATTTATATTGTTCATCCCATGAAAGCGTTGGTGATTCGCCTGTTGTACCGCAAACTACGAGTGTATCGCTACCACTAGAAGTAAGGTGCGCTGCAACTGTGGCCGCCAAATCGTAATCTAAACTGCCGTCGTCTTTAAACGGCGTAATCATCGCGGTTAATACTCTGCCAAAATCTACCACCCTTTTTTACTCCTGAAAAATCTGCACGTCATTTGTCTTTTATCTCGTATATATATAGATATTCATAGATATTCGACAAATGACTTGCTTTGCGACTACGAAAATTTATTAATTCCAAAATTTATGTTAATGCTACTGCTAGCTTTGGCTTAACTATATCTTTTCCCACCAGCAACTCGGCAATTTGAACAGCGTTCAATGCTGCACCCTTGCGAATTTGGTCTCCACACAACCATAATTCCAATCCACATCTGTGGGAAATATCTTGGCGGATTCTACCTACTAATACTTCATCACGGCCTGTTGCATCTATTGGCATTGGAAAATAATTACCTTGCCAGTCGTCTACCAATTTTACACCCGGCGCCGTTTTGAGAATTTCTCGCGCTTCATCTTTATCAAAAGGTTCATCAAACTCTAAGTTGATAGCTTCTGAGTGTGCGCGTAGAACAGGAACTCGAATGCAAGTTGCAGAAACCCGAATTTCTTGAGTACCAAAAATCTTCCGAGTTTCGTTAACCATCTTCATTTCCTCTTCGCAGTACCCCATCTCATTTAAAGGAGTATTGTGAGGAAATAAGTTGAACGCTAACGGATAAGGAAATATTTCTGCGACTGGTTGCTGGCCCGATAAAATTGCACTCGCTTGCGTTTGTACCTCTGCCATTGCTTTGGCTCCCGCACCACTAGCAGATTGATACGTCGCTGCAATAATTCTTCTTATTTTTTTTACCTTATGCAACGGATAAACCGCCACTGCCATTAAAATTGTCGTACAGTTGGGGTTCGCAATAATACCCTTGTGTTCAGATGCTGCCTCTGGATTCACTTCTGGCACTACCAAAGGTACTTCTGGGTTCATCCGAAAAGCACTGGAATTATCAATAACCACCGCACCTGCTTCTACTGCTTTTGGCACCATTGCCTTAGATGTAGAACCACCTGCACTCGCTAAAACTATATCTATACCATCAAAAGATTTATCATCAACAGCTTCAACTGCCAGAGTTTCTCCTTTGAACGATATTTTTTGCCCTGCACTACGTGCTGACGCTAGCAGTTTTAAATCAGCAAGCGGGAAATTACGGCTTTCAAGTAATTCCAACAGTTCCTGACCGACAGCTCCAGTTGCTCCCAAAATAGCTACACGATAGGGTCTAGACAAACTGGCTTCCTCCTTTTCAATAGTAATTATGCACGATTTTTAACATTAGTTTAAGATTTAATTCATCAATATAACTTATGCCTAATAAAAATAAATAAAGTTAACCAGTAAAACCTAATGAAATAAATAATGTGTATTTCTATTAATCTTTCTTAAATTATCACTCTCACTTACTATATACCATTTACTTTTGATACTAAATATACCAGCCTTTTTAATAATATTCTGATTTTACAACCAAAGTATACAAAACAATAAACAACTGATATGTATCAGTATTTAAATTAAATATTATACAACATATTTATTTTTTCTGCGAGAAAGAAAAAATAATCTTGTTATAATAGCTAGCTGAGTCAGCAATGATAACATACGAAAAAGGAATTAAAATAATATTTTTGTATTTAAGTATGTTTATTTGTCTAAAATTATTCCTGCTTAGTGCATTAACTTACGGAATATACACTTACTTAGCTTGACTTTTAGGCTCAGTTATGTCTAATAGATGTACTAAGATTCAAATGTAATTCAAGTGTATATGGGCCTTCGTTACTGTTATAAGCGTGGAAATGGGTAAAATGGTACGTTGTTGAAAACCAGAATATCATAACTAAGCGACACCCGGAGCGAGAACGTTCAACACAGTAGCGCTTAAGGATTCACATAAACTTATTTGTCTAAAAGTGCCAGAAAGCTTGACACTCGCTGTAAACTTAATTTTTGCCGCAGCATATCCATTCACAAGACGTTTGTGTTAAGAGTCGTTAGTTACGCAATTACCTGCGCTCAAGACTATGGATACCGTTCGTTGGATACTAACACTTTTTAGAATCGAGAGAAAGCATGAAAGTTACCCAGGAGAAACTTCCTAAAAGCCAAATTGGACTGTCTATAGAAATCGCACCAGAAACCACTAAGCAGACCTACGAGCAAGTAGTAAATAACCTCTCTCGTACTGTTAACATTCCTGGGTTTCGTAAAGGCAAAGTACCCCGTTCAATTTTACTACAGCGCTTAGGCACAGCTCGTGTCAAAGCCGCTGCGGTAGAAGAACTTATCCAAGATGGAATTAAAAAAGCCCTAGACCAAGAAAAAATCCCAGCTATTGGTCAGCCAGAACTACGCTCAACGTTTGATGAATTAATTACCAGCTACGAACCTGGCAAGACTTTAACATTTTCGGCTGCTGTTGACGTTGAACCAGAAATCAAACTTGGCACCTACACGGGATTAGAAGTCAAAGCTGAAGAAGTAAAATACGATGCGTCACGTGTCGATACTGTTATAGATGGCGAACGTCAACAAATGGGAACATTAATTCCTATAGAAGGGCGCCCAGCACAAATTGGAGATACAGCAGTTGTAGACTTTAAAGGAATAGTGCCAGCTGAACCGGGTTCGGATGCTGAAGACGAACCAATTCCTGGAGGAGAAGCAGAAGATTTTCAAGTCGAGTTGCAAGAAGATCGCTTTATACCAGGATTTGTTACTGGCATTGTGGGGATGAACCCAGGTGAAACCAAAGAAATTTCAGCACAGTTCCCAGACCCTTATGCAAATGAAGAGTTGGCAGGAAAACCAGCTCGCTTTACAGTAACGCTCAAGGAAATCAAAGAAAAAGAACTTCCTGAGTTAAATGACGACTTCGCCAAAGAAATTAGCGATTTCGAGACACTGGCAGAATTACGTGCTTCGCTCGAAGAACGCTATCAAAAGGAAGCTAGCGATAAAACAAAATCGAATCAGCACGAAGCGTTACTTAAAGAATTAGTCAAGCACGTCGAAATAGACTTGCCTGAAACAATGATTCAGCAAGAAGTTGACGCAATGCTGACGCAAACAGCCATGCGTTTACAGCAACAGGGTATGGATGTTCGTAAGCTGTTTACGCCAGAAATCATGCCAAAATTGCGGGAAAACTCTCGTGGTGAAGCATCAGATAGAATTGTGCGTTCTTTGTCACTGCGTGAAATTGGCAATCGCGAATCGCTTAAAATCACCGACGAGGAGGTAAACGCGCGTGTCAGCGAATTGATGAAGGAGTATAAAGACCAAGATATAGACGAGGATAAATTGCGTTCGTATATTGAGAACGAAATGCTAACCGAAAAAATTCTTGATTGGTTAGTCGAACGCTCCACCGTCGAACTGGTACCCGAAGGTTCACTAAAAGCTGAAGAGCCAGAAGCATCAGAAGAAGTTTTAGAATCTTCACAATCTGAAGAATCCTCAGAAACAACTGTTGATGTTATTGATGTTCAGAGCGAAACCGTAGAAGAGTAATGAGTGTGGGAGCGTGAGAGTGTGAAATATATGGAAATATAAAGTTAATTTTCGCTCCTCTCTTACCTCCCCCCTCCAAGGGCACCTCTAAAATCCAACCAATTCCCTCTAAACTCGAATAAAATTAGAGAATAGGAAAAATTAGGAACGGATATTACTACTTATAGTGATCAGTGTGTTAAGACGTTAGAAAATCAGATGAGGCATAATGGTAAACACACACCCTATAAACTAATGAAAGTTTGCACCCGGCGCAAACCACCTGGTGACTAGCTAGCATTTTGGGTTTACATTCGTATAACTTATTCTTCCATTGGTTAAAGCCTCTATATCTTTATGTTTGTATCGCAATCAGGAAACGACCCTATTCATAGTTTGGGTCGATTAGAAATAAATTCCTCGCTTGGTAGTCCTAGCAACATCGTCCCGATGGTGGTAGAACAATCTGGAGTAGGAGAAAGAGCTTTCGATATATACTCACGTTTATTGCGTGAGCGTATTATATTTTTGGGAACGCCTGTAGATGATACAGTTGCTAACTCTATCATTGCTCAACTACTTTTCCTTGATGCTGAAGATTCAGAAAAAGATATTCAGCTTTATATAAATTCTCCGGGTGGTTCGGTGACAGCAGGAATGGCAATTTATGATACAATCCAGCAAATTCGCCCTGATGTTGTTACCATATGTTTTGGATTAGCCGCGAGTATGGGGGCATTTTTGTTAGCAGCAGGCGCCGCTGGCAAACGGATGTCTCTACCTGATTCTCGTATAATGATCCACCAACCTTTAGGTGGGGCACAGGGGCAAGCAGTTGATATTGAAATCCAAGCCAAAGAAATTCTTTATCATAAAGCTAAGTTGAATCAGTTGCTGGCACACCACACTGGTCAACCGCTCGAAAGAATCGAAGCCGATACGGAACGTGACTTTTTCATGTCCGCTCTTGAGGCACAAAATTATGGGTTGATTGATCAGGTCATCTCAAGGCAAAATCTTCCTTCCAAGGCGTGAAAAAGTTACTGTTGTCTAAATAATGAGGCTGGTATGTCTAAGTACGACTCCCATTTAAAATGTTCGTTTTGTGGCAAGTCTCAGGAGCAGGTGCGTAAGTTAATCGCTGGACCGGGAGTCTACATCTGCGATGAGTGCGTAGACTTGTGCAATGAAATACTAGATGAGGAGTTGCTCGACACAAACGGTGCTGCGGCTTCCCAACCTGCACGTCCAGCAGAACAGCCACAAAAACGTCGCACCCGTTCCAGCAATCTCTCGTTTAATCAAATACCCAAACCACGAGAGATTAAGAAATATCTTGACGAGCATGTTATCGGTCAAGATGAAGCGAAAAAAGTACTCTCAGTCGCAGTTTACAACCACTATAAGCGTCTGTCGATTATCCAGGCTAAAGGAGCCGCTAAAGGTTCGACTGATGACGCGGTTGAACTGCAAAAATCTAATATTTTATTGATAGGTCCTACAGGTTGCGGTAAAACGCTTTTAGCTCAGACGCTTGCGAAAATTCTCGATGTTCCTTTCGCTGTTGCTGATGCCACCACGTTAACCGAAGCAGGTTATGTAGGTGAAGACGTAGAAAACATTTTGCTGCGACTTTTGCAGGTAGCAGACCTTGATGTAGAAGAAGCGCAGCGCGGTATTATTTACATTGATGAAATCGACAAAATCGCTCGTAAGAGTGAAAACCCATCGATTACCCGCGATGTATCTGGTGAGGGTGTACAGCAAGCGTTATTAAAAATGCTTGAAGGTACAGTTGCCAATGTACCTCCACAAGGTGGACGTAAACATCCTTATCAAGATTGTATCCAAATTGATACAAGTAATATCTTATTTGTTTGTGGCGGCGCGTTCGTTGGTCTAGAAAAAGTTGTAGAGCAGAGAATTGGTAAAAAGTCAATAGGCTTTGTTCAACCAGGTGAAGGTCAATCGAAAGACAAGCGTATTGCCGACACACTGCACCATTTGGAACCAGATGATTTAGTAAAATTTGGGATGATACCCGAATTTATTGGACGGGTGCCAATGGTAGCAGTAGTAGACCCACTCGACGAAGAAACTTTGATGGCAATTTTGACACAGCCAAGAAGCGCATTAGTCAAGCAGTATCAGAAATTGCTCAAAATGGACAACGTACAGCTTGAGTTTAAATCTGATGCATTACGAGCCATTGCGCAAGAAGCATATCGTCGCAAAACAGGCGCCCGTGCATTACGCGGTATTGTTGAAGAGTTAATGCTCGATGTAATGTACGAATTACCTTCACGTAAAGACGTAGGTCGTTGTACTGTTACAAAGGAAATGGTAGAAAAACGTTCTACCGCCGAACTAATAATACATCCGTCTTCACTACCCAAACCAGAATCAGCCTAATAAAGTTAGGAGTTAAGAGTTATGAGTTAAGAATAGTTATTAAGTTAGAAATTTGATTTGGCGTGAAGAATAATAAATAAAGTATTTATTATCAATTCCTAACTCCTAACTCTTAACTGCTAACTCATCACTTTTATCATGTCCTACATTAATGTACGTGGCGTTGAACATTACTATGAATGGATAAAACAACCATCAGAGACACAAAAACCTGTGATGGTGTTTATTCATGGTTGGGCAGGTTCAGCTCGTTATTGGCAAACTACTGCCCAAGCTTTGTCTCTTAATTTTGATTGCTTACTTTATGATATGCGTGGGTTTGGACGTTCCAAGGGTAAACCCAGCACCATAGAAGCTAGTGAAGCTATAGCTGACTCGCAATCGATACAAGAAGAAACGAAAGCAATTCAAGAATTAAATTATGAGCTTGAAGAATACGCTGAGGATTTTGCAGGATTATTAGATAAACTCCAACTCCCAAAAGTTTACATTAACGCTCACTCAATGGGCGCCTCAATAGCGACATTATTTCTCAACCGTTACCCGCAACGAGTAGAAAAAGCTATTTTAACATGTAGTGGTGTATTCGAGTACGACGAAAAAGCCTTTACAGCATTTCATAAATTTGGTGGCTACGTAGTCAAATTTAGACCCAAATGGTTGAGTAAAATACCATTTGTTGACCAAATTTTCATGGCACGCTTTTTACGTCGTCCAATTCCCGCATCCGAACGTCAAGCGTTTTTAGAAGATTTTTTAGTAGCAGATTATGAAGCAGCACTCGGAACAATATTTACTTCTGTAAGTAAATATCAAGCCGAAGTAATGCCAGGAGAATTTGAGAAACTAACTGTTTCAACGTTACTTATTTCAGGAGAATATGACCAGATTATACCTGCTGATTTAGGACGCAAAGCAGCAACATTTTCTAACAAAGTTAAGGTTGTAGTTATGAAAGACACAGCCCACTTTCCAATGTTAGAAGACGCAGAAACTTATTTGAAAGTAGTGCAAGAATTCTTAAATTAATTCTCTTGTAGGATAGCTAACTGCTTGTCCTAATTAATTTATTCTGCTTGTCTTAGCCTAAACCTAGTTCTCGTCGCAGTAAGTTTATTGATTTTTCTCCTATGTAATTATCGCTACGAACAATTTTAGGCGGACGAATAATATCATCCACAACTACTTGTACAGAAGCTTGTACTGCTGTAGAACTTGCCTCGTCGCTACAGAAAATTAAATGCGCGCGCTTGACTATTGCGTGTAATTTATATGTATCTTTTGGCTGCGAGGTCATTACCAAAAGTTCATCACCTCGAATACCGTGAATAATTACTTCGGTAGCGCGTAAAATTCCCGAACTTACACTCACAATACCAATACAGCTATCTGTAGGTAAACTTCTGACAATATTAAGTTCCTTAGCATAGTCATGAATATCAAGTGGAATAACACGTACAGATTTAGGAGCAGCTATAGATTCAACATCGGCAATAAAATAACGACTAGTGACGACTGTCGCACTCGAAGTTTGTTCAAGTACCGATGCTAATTCTTCGGTCGCTACTAGCTGTACAGGAATCTTTAACGCTTGTTCTAATTCTCCTGCCATTAATTCACCGGCGCCAATATCTTGCCTGGGTACTGCTACCAATACACGGGCACTACAGCGTAACCTCCAATCGATTTCAGCTAAAAATATCTCACGTGCTTGAGAAAGAGTACAACCTTGGGTAAGTAAATCATCAAGTGCTTGTTGAACAACTTTGTAAGCTTGGGGGTACTGCTCAAGAATTGGAGACCGTAGTCTGCTTCCTCCTTCGTGTCCTTGAGCGCGCACATAAATTCCTGAACCAGCAAGACTCTCAACAAAACCGTCTTCTTCAAGCTGGCGGTATACTTTACTAATTGTATTGCGGTGCAAACCAGTCTGCATAGCAAGAGCGCGGGTGCTTGGCAACTTGTAACCAGGTGGATACTGTCGAGAAGCAATCGCAAATCGAATTTGATTAAACAGCTGGTTACTAGCAGGAATATCACTATCGGGTTGAATGCGGAATTGAATCATTACCATATGCTCCTGGGACTGGTAGCGCTATGCGACCAGATGCATGTACTACTTGTTAAATAATTGATTTATACATTGATTTATACATTAATTGGAGATAACCCCGGATTACTAGCATAAAGATGCATGTAATAAGCACACGCTACTAGTAAAAACTATTATGACAGAGAGCGCAATCGATACCTTAAGCATTAAAGTTTCGCAAGGCAAACAAATCAATGGTATTACCTCAGACACAGAACTACCAATATCAGCCTACTTAGCATACCCAAGTAAACCAGGTATTTACCCAGGTATAGTGGTACTACAGGAAATCTTTGGTGTCAACGCGCACATCCGGTCTTGTACTGAAAGAATCGCACGCGAAGGTTATATTGCTATTGCACCCGCATTATTTGAACGTCTTGCACCCGGATATGAATCTGGCTACACAAGCGAAGATGTAGAAGTTGGTCGTCATTATGCTTGGGGACAAACAGATAAGAGCGAACTCTTGAGTGATATCCAAGCGGCGATAAACTACCTAAAGACGCTACCCAATGTTAAAAAGGAGGGTTTCGGCTGTATCGGATTTTGCTTTGGTGGACATGTAGCATATTTGGCGGCAACACTACCGGATATTAAAGCTACTGCTTCATTTTACGGTGCAAGAATTACTACCACCACACCCGGTGGGGGTGATACTACTCTCTCACGTACTAGTGAGATAAAAGGTACATTATATGCGTTTTTTGGCAACGAAGATGCGAGTATTCCATCTGACCAAGTTGATCTTATAGAGGCTTCGTTAGAAAAATATAGAATACCATCACGTGTCTTTCGCTACGATGGAGCTGACCACGGATTTTTTTGCGACCATCGCAAAAGCTATAATCCAGTAGCAGCAAACGATGCTTGGGAAAAAGTCAAACAATTGTTTGCACAACAACTTAGTTAATGGGTAACTTAACTCTCAATAACTAAATATTTATTTTTTGATAAAGTCATGAATTCTGAAACTAAATCTCAAAAAGCTGATTCGTCATTCACAATGGATGATTTTGCGAAGGCACTCGAAAGCCACGACTACCAGTTTCAAAAAGGGCAACTGGTAAATGGTAAAGTTTTCCAAATCGACCATGATGGCGCCTATGTAGATATTGGCGGAAAAGCAAGTGCGTTTTTGCCTCGCGATGAAGCTTCTTTGAGAACTGTTACTAATTTGTCAGAGGTGTTACCACTAGATGAAAGATTAGACTTCATTATTATTCGCGAACAGGATGCAGAAGGACAAGTTACTCTTTCTCGGCGCCAGTTAGAAATTCGCCATATTTGGGAACGACTTGTGGTAATGAAAGAAAACAACCAAAGTGTAGAAGCGCGAGTTGTTGGCATCAATAAAGGTGGTGTTAACATCGATGTGCTAGGTGTACGGGGATTTATACCACGTTCACACTTACTTGAACGCGATAATTTAGAGGCACTCAAAGGGCGAACTTTAACTGTAGGATTTTTAGAAGTAGAAGAAGCCAATAAACGCTTGATACTATCGCAACGCTTAGTAACTCGCTCTGCCAGCTTTAGTACACTCTCAATAGGTCAACTTGTTGAAGGGAAAATAACTGGTATAAAACCCTTTGGTGTATTTGTAGAGTTAGATGGAGTTGGCGCCTTACTTCACATCAAGCAAGTCACTCAAAAGTTTATCGATAACCTCGAAAAAGTCTTTCAAATTGGTCAGCACATTAAAGCTGTAATAATTGACATTGACGAACCGAAAGGTCGTATCGCACTTTCTACAAGAGTTTTAGAGAATTCACCAGGTGAAATCCTCGAAAACATGGAGGAAGTTATGGCTTCTGCTGAAGCGCGCGCACAAAAAGTGAAAAACAAAGGCATCGAATAAGCAGCAAAGGATAGGCAAAAGCCTATCCCTCGTAATTTGAGTGTATTACTTTGATGTATTATTTTTACACCTTTAGCGTTCCTCTGCGTTTCGAGGCTGTTAAAATCCGCCCCTTGCAGTTTTTCTTAGTCTAACTCAGCATTTTTGAAATTGCTTATGGTTAGAGAATATTTTACTAATGTATAATTTATACTTATTAATTATATAAACATAATCACTTAATAATTATGGACTGACTCAAAGAAACCCGGTTTTTACGCAAAATCATTATTTTTATTACAATATTTCAACAAAAAACCGGGTTTCTAGGATTTTAAAATAATTTCATATCTGGGCAAGATACTTCAGAAATTATGCGGAGGCATCTTCTGAAAGTATCATGCTAACCTACACTCAGCAGCGTTCCTTTGCTATCCAGGGCGGTTGCAGTCCGTCCTAAATTAAGATTTTTCTAGCTTAACTCAGTTGCTTCCCAACTGTCGCTATTTTTTGCGGAAAATATTAATTTTGTTTTTTTAGATACAGATGTCATCAAGCATTCTATGTTACCGAAATGCTTAATATACATTTATTTGTGTACACATCAAAAATACGGAGAGGGTGAGATTCGAACTCACGGATACTTTCGCATCACTCGATTTCAAGTCGAGCGCAATCGACCACTCTGCCACCTCTCCAATAAAGCTGTCAGCCCTAAGCTGTCAGCCGCCAGTGATTAATTCACTGACCAAGAAAACAATATATCATAACTTTAAACAGTTTGCACTACTTGATTGGTTTGTTCATACAAAATTTCTTCAGAGGCAATGCTGAAGTCTTCTCCAACCCATACGGATGAGGTTTGAGTAACAACCCCATCGTTTATATGAAGTATCGAGAAGTTACGCTGTATTCCTGTATTTGTGTTGATAATACGGGGAACAGCAGCCGCATTTAAATAAATTATCCCTTCTGGGCTTCTAAAAACGCGCTTGCGAATTACTCTTTTGGTGTGTCGTAACGAGTGGTGCATGTGCCCAAAAGTAACTAGAGGTATTTTTTTACCTGCTGTAATTGCTTGGGATATGACTTCAGCAAAATCTGGGTCGCCAAAATCACCACCAATTGGGTGCCAATCTTTGCCACATGGGTCTTCTGGTCTATCTCCTAAACCTGATGGGCCGTTATGTCCAAGAAAAAGAATTGTGTCATAAGCTGCGTTTTTGACAGACTCGAAAATTTGGGCTGCCGATTCTTCTAAAGTTGTAACGTTATAACGCTGCTTGCAGATATCAGCGAACTTCATATCAGGCCCACCCCAACTAAATGGGCGCCCACCGACTACAGTAAAATTAAAATCATCAAAATCGAGTTTTCCGTAACCAACATGGGTGTCACCTAATAAATCGAGTTGTTCCTGCACCCAATCTTCTTGAGTACGGTCATAAGGGCACTTTTTGCGTCCCCATTCGGTAGCAGAATACCAGGCATCGTGGTTGCCCATTACTACAGCTTTGGGGATGTCAAGAGATGCAACCAAGCGGACTACATCCACAGATTCGTTGCCAAAATCCCCAACAAACAGTACTAAATCCACTCCTAGCGTATGAAGCGCTATTCTATCTTCCTCTTCCCACTGGTCGTGGACATCTCCAACTACAGCAATTTTTATCATCTTCGAGTTTATGTCTTGCCTTATGTCTTTAGCATAGGCAACATAATTCTATTTTGACACAATCTTAAGGAAGGTGGATTACCCGATGTGTATTTTTGGTAAAAAGTACTATAATTAATTAAAGAACAAATACCTATCTTGCCAACACTAATAAATCTTATAATTTTCTTGTTAAACACAGGAAGAAGAGATTTTTTGTGTCAAAGCAAGAATTCAGACCAAAAGAAAAATTAGGTAACACCATACTGTGTTTACAACTGTACGAAGCGTATCTGAAAAAACCCAACCGGGTGCATTACCGTTAGATTTATTTGCGGCAATTGAGAGTTTGAAGAAATCACTTAATGCTGTGGTTTTGGCGCATTATTATCAAGAGCCTGATATTCAGGATGTTGCTGATTATATTGGTGACTCACTGCAACTAGCTTCTGCTGCTGCACAAACGGATGCTTCAGTGATAGTGTTTGCTGGTGTCCATTTTATGGCGGAGACTGCAAAAATTCTGAATCCTAATAAATTAGTACTGTTACCAGATTTAGATGCTGGGTGTTCGCTTGCTGATACATGTCCACCATCTGAGTTTGCCGCATTCAAGCAAGCGCATCCAGGGCATTTAGTAATTTCTTATATAAACTGCTCTGCCGAAATTAAGGCAATGAGCGACATCATTTGTACTAGTTCTAATGCTGTCAAGATAGTTCAGCAAATACCGCCAGACCAGCCAATAATATTTGCTCCCGACCGTAACTTAGGGCGCTATGTAATGCAGCAAACAGGGCGTGATATGGTACTGTGGCAGGGAAGTTGTATTGTACACGAAACTTTCTCAGAGAAGAAAATAGTACAGTTAAGAATTACACATCCAGAAAGTGAGATAATAGCTCACCCCGAATGTGAGGAACCAGTATTACGTCACGCAAATTATATTGGTTCAACTGCGGCGTTACTTAAATATTGTCAAGAAAGTTCTTCACAAGAATTTATTGTTGCCACCGAGCCAGGTATTATCCACCAAATGCAAAAAGCGGCACCGCACAAAGCTTTCATTCCGGCGCCACCTGAGAATAACTGTAACTGCAATGAGTGTCCGTTTATGCGGTTAAATACACTGGAAAAACTGTATTTGGCGATGAAGAATCAGGCGCCGGAAATTACTATGGACGAGGAAATACGGGTTAAGGCTTGGCGCCCTATTCAACGAATGTTAGAAATGAGTGCTTAGATACAGCAGATTGCAGGTTGGTGAGGTACAGTAATTGAAAAATGTCTAAAATGTTAGTAATTAATCAAATTAGGTAGAGTTTCTATTTTACCTATTTATACGACAAATATTGGTGTACCTCATTTACTCGCAATCTGCTGTAAGTTAGATTAGTAAAGTTTGTAGAGACGCGACAAATAAACTCGCGTCTCTAGAAAAAAATCAATTATAAGTATTAGTACTTAAAAAACAGCGTTGATAAATTGAGTTAAAGAATATTTTTTCGGTAAGTACGTAAGGTTATTAGCTATAGTCCTAACTGCTCTAATAAATTAATGGAGTAACAGATAAAAATTTATATATTACTCACTAAAATTGCCCTTTACTATTTGAAGTAGTAAAAAATATCTTCATAATATATGAGCCATATATCTAATCAAATGGTTAAAATTACTTCAAATATCAATGATTTAACAATGTTTGTCCATAAGCATATTTCAGTACTTAAGGCGCCATTAAACAACATAAAATACTGTTATAATCCTGTGTAAAGGCTGATGCTAAAGGAAGCAAATGACAATTGTTATTTCTCTGAGTCTAGAAGTCGAGGCACGGTTACGTGAACAAGCTGCACAACGTGGGCAAGATGTAAATGTAGTTGCTGCTGAACTGGTAGCTGTTGCTTTGGGAGTCAAAGAAGACTTGCAAGAAGCTATAGAAGGTATTCAACGTGGGTTAGATGATTTTGAGACTGGACGGACGGTATCGTTCTTTTGATGACTTTGCCACAGAACAACGTCGTAAGTACAATCTGCCAGTCGATTCATCAACAATATTAAATCAAGTAAAACCCCAAAATGTTGGCGCCATAATAAAGAAATAAATAAGATATATGTAAATATATTCGTTGCCGAACTCAAATTGAATCATCCGAACTTGGGATTTTAAGTTCATAAATGATGAAGCTGTATTTTTGAGTTTTTTGTATTTAGTTACTATTTACTAGTTATTCTTTTCTGCTTCCTTTTGTGCTGCCTCACTATACTGATGATACAGTTTAGTCCGAATTTGCGCTTCTTTATAACGACTATGGCTAGGCGCCACTTTAGCCATTAAATCTGACGCACGCTGCCAACTAGCTGCTATTTCAAGCCATTGAGTCGAATTACGAGCTTTTTTACCATTTGTTGTTGCTTCATTCGCAATCCTAACGGCTGAAACAAAATAGTCTTCAGTTAATTTAGTGTTGCTTTCGTTAAGAGCTTCTTGAGATTGTTTTTTAGATTCGTTGATTAAAGGCGATTCTACGGTCTTAGTTATTGGCAATACAGGTTTTGAATCGGATGCTAGCATTGGTAATTTGACTTTATCACCTAGCAGACTAGAAAGAGCTAGACCAGCTATTCCAAACAGCGTACATATACTGATGCCTAAGAAGAACCATCCCCAAGCTGAATTTTTATGTTTAGTTTTTTTAACAATTACTATGGAACTCGATTGTGGGGTTTTGGGCAGGCTGATTTTTACTGGCTCTGGTTTTCGTTCTTGTAAGTCTTTAATAAACTGTTGAAAAGCATTAGGCTTTTCTAATGTGAATTCCTCTGACCATAGTAATTCATTGTCTCCTTCTTTGCGACTTACTTCTTCTAGCCAAAGTAATTGCTGCTCACGAACAATGCGAGTGTTAATGTTAATTCTATAAATGTTTCGTGGTGCAATCGATTCGAGTATTTGGCGAATCGTACCAACCAACGTTGATTTTTCAAGTTTGTCTTCGCTACGTGCTTCACAAAGCAGTTGTAGCACACCATCAGCAAACATTGCTCTAGTCCTGACACCCGAAGAACTCAACTTCTGATTTAATAGTTGAATTATCGCAGCAACACTACCTTGCTGTGCTTGCCAGAAAATATCGTTAATCCTGTCTACCATCACCATCAGCGTTTACTTACAGCCCTTTAACCCTGGTTTGTTTACAAATTGACAATTATACCTAAGCTAGTCTTTTATGTGACATTAACTTATTCCTTGATTGTATGAGGAAAAACATTATGTTGCCAAATTTTACATAAATCATCTCTCTTTAGGACTAGTAAAGAGCTGTTATTAACCTAATATTTGCTATATGGCAACAGTATATTTTTTATTTGTCTCGAAATAATTAAGTAATTGGGCGCCGAAGCTCTTAATGTAAAAATTATTGATCATTCAAGCTTAGAATCAAATTAACACGTGGCATGGGCGCCTTGTGCTGTTTACATTCTGTAAATAATTAGGCGGGCGCCACAAAGTAAACTCTTGTGGGATGGGCTTTAAGAGTGCCCCGTCCATTTATACAATTTAAAAATTTGTCGATGGTCAATTTAAAAATTTGTCAATGGTGCGTCACTGCTATTGGACTTTTCGCTTCGTTGTTTATTTGTCGATGCAGTGACGCACCCTACCAAAAACAAAAGCCTTCTCTAATATGGAAGAGAAGGCTTTTGGTTGTATAATTGCCCTGGCACCGAGCAATTGTTGCAGGAGACAACTCTCCAACTATCGTAGCCGCTGCGGCGTTTCACAACTGA
>JAHHGX010000074.1 GCA_019359675.1 Calothrix sp. FI2-JRJ7 | reverse complement strand
GCCCACAGGAGGCACATATGTAATGAGCGTTTACCAGCTTTCTTGCCGTTTTTACGAACGTGAGTTGATGCACACCTTGGACAATGCATGAGCTACACCCTAATTCATACTTCTATTATGCAACGCCTAATCTTTCTAATGCTTGGGTGTCGCTGTAAGAATGCATACATAGAAAGTCGCTTCCTTTATAGGAAGTGGAATTAATGGAAACACAGCTTGGGCGCCTCATCGCGGCTAACCCTAACTATTACTTCACCCATTAATTTGCACAGGGTGGAAGCATTAACTTGCACTCATTGTCACTTAAAGCATAAAGTGGCAGTAGGCTACGAGCATACGATGGCAGTACCTGTTACTTAAATCATAAAGTGGCAGTTGACTATGAGCATAAAATGGCAGTAACTATTACCAGATGATCGCAGTGACATGGAACCAGACGATGGCAGTAAAAAAGCTCGAAAGGCTGATTGCTACGTTGCTGATAATATGTAAAAAGTTAAAACGTGGAAGCAGTGGATGGCAGTAAGTATGTGTTGCAAGTCTCAATGAACAAAACCCTTATTAATCAATTGCTTTAATGCTTGGTGATAAAAACTATATTTTCTGCTTTTATCCTCTTAAGATAAAATATAAGTTGCAGATCAAGTTGTAAAATCGGTAAGTTGATTTGTTACAGAAATGTTACAAAAGAACAGCCTATAGATGAGTACGAGTAACAACGAAAACAGCGACTATGTAAACGACGAATCAAGAGGTGAAAAAGGAGAAAAGGGTAAGAGCTTTAGGGGAGGTAGGAAGAAACAACGCGATAAATGGTACGGCTACGACAATAAGGATTTTCAGAGATGGTGGCATAGAGAAGGAAAAGAACAATTTGAAGGGAGAGATATTGATAATGCACAACAAGCGCAAGAAGTTTATGAATATTGGGAATCAATAGGAAAACCAACAGTAAAATAAGATTGGATGACAGAGGTATATAATATGACGTTAAGTATTACAAACTACCAAAAATATGTTGATCAACTTCATTCAGACAACCAAGATTTGGTAATCAAAGCTGCTCATGCACTTGGAGATATGGGTGATAGTAGAGCGGCGCCACTTTTAATAGAGATACTTGAAAAAACTAACGAGTCAGCAATTCGCAATGCTGCGGCTGTAGGATTACGTGAACTTGGAGATGAAAGAGCGCTTTATCCTATTGTATCACTTATTAATGACCCAAAAACAGAAGGTAATAGAGGCACTTTAATCTATGCTTTAGAAGGATTTAATTGTTATCATTTGTTACCATTTTTAGTCAAACTTATTATTGATGGAAATTTTGAAGTGAGCCATCAAGCATTTTCAGTAATTGAGTCAATTGATATAGAAATAGATTCGGATACTTTAGATATTTGTATCAAAAAAATAAAGGAAGCTCTACTTCAAGATAATACAAAAGCTGATTTGTTACAAGATTTAATTGATTTATTGTATGAGATGTCTGATAATTCTAATGAAGCAGATAGTATATAATGGGCTATTATGATTATCAAAGGTAAACAAAAACCGCATCCCATGTGTTTCAAATTTATTCCCTCGTTAGGGAACCACGCTTCGTCCCATTCTGCCCAAGATTTGTTTAGTGGTTTATCAAGGACATAAATGCTTCCTGCTGGAACTGCATATCGTCCCCTTCCTAACTGCTTCTTAGTACGGTAACGGTAGGTAATAGGTTTATCGAGTAACATCCATTTAGGTTCTGGAAAATCTTGATGTTGAGGATAGCGATAAGAAAATCTTGTTAATACCGTTTCTCGATGAAGATGCGCTTTATCCCTGACTGTAGAGATTGACATGTCAATCTCTACGGGATTTATTTGGCGCAACTTTATGCAGAATTGGTATAAGGTCTAATACAAATTAAATGTTGAAACATAGTTTAAGAATTTGTCAATAATTACTCGTTCATTTGAAATCCAACTTTGATTAAGCCCTGTATCCAATCAACTAGCTTTGTAACACGCTCACCAGCTTTATCTTCATCTTGATAACCAATAATATCTCTTGCAAAATCATTATTTTGTAACTCTATGCCTTTACCAGGGAAATAAATATCAAAAAATGATAGTACTAAATTTTTATCAAAATTCTTCACATTAGTATTAAAAGCACCGCGCGCTTCTAACTGTGCTAAATCACCATAAATATGATTCCAATTAGAATTACCGTCCCTATCCTGATATTTAGTGAAAACATTTAAATAATGCCAGGGACAAGTCCATTCAATAAACTGACCGCTATTAAACACAACTCGAATCGTAACGCGGTTTCGTCCTAACGACTTTGCTTTTTGTTCAGCTTCGCGACAATGCATTAATATATCGCGTTGCGGTACACTATGACCTGCCCAAACAAAACCAACACTCACCGTAATAGGTACACCATGCTGTTTCCACTCATCAGAAAAATTAATTAACCAAGATAAAGCATCCTTTCATCAATAGTAAAAATTACGCGGTAATCTTTTTTACAAGATATTCGATGTAGATTTCGTTGTTGGCAGAGTTTTTTAACTAGAAAATTTTGAGTTTTTTATTTAGAAGTTATTAAAGCAGTATGCTGAATTTTGCTGATTGTGGCAATTAGACTAAAAACAGGTCACAACTTTACTTTTGTAATCAGTGAGAATTTTTAAGATGCTACCCTGCGGGAAAACTGCGTTTACGTTCCTCAGCATGACAAAAGTCTATATCTATCCGTTCACAGTATATTCAGTATTTTAAAGCAGGTACACTAACAGAAATTTTTTTACCGAGATATAAAGGCATCGAATATCATGCTTTGGGTAAGTGGGGAACTGGGCTAAGTCTCAGTAATTAGAGCAGCAACAATAAAAGTGCCGGACTGATGCCAGTGATCATCGCACTGACTGCAATGATTAGCCCGTCTTTTTCAATCAAACCAAGACAAATGAGAACGATGACGATTGCGGGCAGCATATTCCCAAACGGAATGGGCAGGGCAATGATGAAGCTGAGGAACAACAAAACTACGCCGACACCACGTTCTGCTTCAGGGCTGGTAAAAAACGGCAAGCGGGGTTGAACAAAGTATTCCAGCTTTTCGAGAAGAGTAATGGCGCCCTTAATTACCTGCTCACAGTGTTCTCGTTTGATGGGCTGGTCTAGCAACTGGTCAGGCAACCAGGGCTGCTGAAATCCAAGCACTAACTGACCGGAAACCAGCATTAAGGGCACGGCAACAAGGGCAGAAATACCAGGGATAGGCAGCGGCAGGGCTTCAGGTAAAGCGCAAATCAGCAGGGTTGGGCCAAACGCTCTATCTCCCATCTCGTTCAGCAGCTCCCGCAAGCGGACTTCATCCCCTTGATGCTGCTCCAAAAATCGTTGCAGCAGTTCAGAGATTCGCAGCGTATTGTCAGAAGTTTCAGAGTGTTGAACAACGGGTACTAATGCACTCATTTTATTTAGCCAATATTAAAACTGTGGCTTTGATTATAACGTCTCAGATGCAAGGTTATTTCATACCAAAGATTGACTTTAATCGTTTGAAGTTAAACCTAAAACAATATGGAGTCAAAATTAGGACTTACGCTACATAAACCTGGTTTCTACGCATTCATTGTCGCAGACAAATCGTCATTTTTATTACATGTTATCAACGTATATTCCAGGTTTCTAGCTTTTCATGCGTAAGTCCTGAAAATGATTAACTAATATTATCCAAATGATTATAAACCGGGATTTAAAAAGTTAATATCAGGCTGGTGTAACTTTCGTAGAATCAATTCCAACGACAAATGGTATAAGTTATTATATAAAATCCGAAAAAAGCGTAATGATTTAGTTTACCAATGGGGACTAGACCAATTTAACTCAAACACTTAACATCTTGTATTTTAACTAGGACTTACGCGATTGGCACATAATAACCGTAGGGTGTGTGACGCTATGAACAAATTTTAACGTAGTGATAAGACTTGTAGCGTCACGCACCAACTGCCAATTGTGACAATATCGTAAGTCCTGTTAACAATTGGAGCATTCCAGATGCTTCGTACCTCAGCATGACATTCGTACCTCAGCATGACAGAAGTCTGTATTTTACCCATTTGCAGTATATTTCAAAAATCAAATTAACAGTCTTGTGGGGTGGGCTTTCTCTTGCCCACCCCACCTCACATAGAACGGGCGAGGAGGATGCCCATTCCACAAGAAAGCTCTAAATATATTACCTCTAGACATGTCTAAAGTAAGAGGACGGTTTTAGTTGGAGTTGGGAGAATTAGCATATAAATCAATAATATATGAATTATCAGCTAAATATATGTATATCATTGGAAAAAAACTAGACAATTTGAATCGAAGCGTTTTGGTAGTCGATGATATATTAGACAACTGCATGATGTTGCAAACGCTTTTAGAAACTGAGGGTTACAACGTTAAAATAGCAGAAGATGGTTACGAAGCGTTGGACATCATCGAGTCTTCGCCTCCAGGGTTAATTTTATTGGATATGATGATGCCCGGAATAAATGGGTTGGAAGTTGCTAAACGCATTCGACGCAATAACAATTTACCTTTTATTCCTATTTTATTGCTGACGGCTTGGGATAATGTATGTGATTATGATGATTTTGATAAGAACATAGATGGGTATATTAGTAAGCCTATCGATTTTGATAGACTGTTTTCTGAGGTTGAAACGCTTACTCAATCTATAAATTAATGTTGCCTTTCTGGGGTTGCTGTAAGTTGAACGGTAAAGGTGGTGCCTTCTGTTAGTCTACTTTTGACTAAGATACTACCACCTGATTTTTCTAAGTAATATTGAACCACACTTAGCCCAAGTCCGGCGCCTCCTGGTTCTTCAATGCTTGGGGGACGATGACTGTAAAAGCGGTTGAATATTTTGGGTAGTTCGCTTTCAGCGATACCTATACCAGTATCACGAATTTCTAGGTAAACGTATTCTCCAGAGGTACGCGCTTTCACCCAAACTTGTCCTCCTTCGGGTGTGAAGGTAATACTATTTGCAAGTAGATTAATCATTATTTGTCTAAGTCCACCAACAATGAATGATACGGGTGGTAGGTCGGTTGGTACTGTATATGCCAGCATGATACCTTTTTCGGTAGCTAGCGGTTGATAAGTGCTAACTACACCAGGAATAATATCCGAAAGACGCACTGTCTCAAAATTGGCAAATTGTAAGCTTCTTTCTAATTCCACTAATTCTAAAACACCACTAATAAGCACCGTTTGACGGTCACACTGGTTATTCAGCATTTGCTGATACCGTTGTCGCTGCAACGTTTTGAGCGACGGGGAGTTAAACAATGATAAAGCTGTTTTCATATGCGTTACAGGTGTCCGTAACTCCTGACAAACTTGAATTAAATAATCGTCTTTTTGCTGTAGCGTAGTATACAAATTTTGATTTCGTTGCTTTAATGTCTCAAGCCGCTTTTTACTACGAGTGACGCTTATTTCTTCTTGGCGCCGCATTTGCTTGACAATTAAGTTACCTAACAGTGCTGGTTCTGTATTATTTGTAGAGCTTTCAGTTTCGCCTTTTAATGGTAAAGATGCTGTAACTTGATGTATAATACTATGTTCATAAGAAGTAATAGCAACTAAAAGGGGTTTTGACTTATTGGCGCCAGTTCTTTTGATGCGACTTCTAGAAGGACGTAACGCTACAACCAAGCTGCAAAACTTGGGAGACTCAACAATCCAAAAATACTCACGCTGCAACTGATTCGAGTTTAAATATATAGGTGAATGCGACGAAGACTGAGAAAGGGTATCTTTAGGTATCGCTTCAATCTCCTTATTACCAGTTAAATGATATGTGTAAATAGTTGCTCCTGGTAATGCGCGCTTTTCATAGCGTTGAAGCTCGGAGTGCCAAATATTGCCTTTTGGTAGCTTTACCCATAACGTCGCTGGTATTTGTTGTTCAATTAACAAATCAATTTGCGCGCGCAAGGTAGCAAGCAGCGCGGAAGGGCTAACAGCCATAGTGTTGGGAGCATTTTCGGCGCCTGCTGCCAATTTATATATAGAAAAGTCTTGAGTCAGAGATACGTTCATGGGTAAAGCAAAACCAAGCTATTAAGAAGTCAGTATAAAGCAATAAATAATACTGCCTTACATTGTCACCTGGATGTGTCCATTTCTAACAAAATTATTTTTACAACGAACACAACAGATGTAACGGATAAATGAAAAAACCATCCGTTACATCCGTTACATCCATTGCCTATTTACCTTTCGCTCTTTCAGCTAAAGCTTCGCGTGCGTGTTCTCGGTCGTCAAAGTGAATTTTTTCAGTTCCAAGAATCTGATAATCTTCGTGCCCCTTACCTGCCAGCAATATCCCATCACCTGGTTGTGCTTGTAAAATTGCTGTGCGGATAGCTGTCGCACGGTCGCTTACTACAAGTGGGTTAATTGATTCGGGAATACCTGCCAAAATATCTTGTAAGATTTTTTCGGGGTCTTCTGTACGTGGGTTGTCTGAGGTGACAACTGCAATGTCAGCAAGTTCTGCGGCTATTTTACCCATTTTGGGACGTTTGGTTCTGTCTCTATCTCCACCGCAGCCAAATACGCAAATCATTTTGCCTGGTATAAATGGACGCGATGCTTTTAACAAGTTTTCTAAGCTGTCGGGAGTATGGGCATAATCTACTATGACGCTGATATCTTGTGCTGTTTCAATTTGCACTCGTTCCATTCTTCCAGGTACACCAGGAAAGTCGGTAATGGCGCCTGCAATTACTTCTAGTTCAATACCGAGGTGTAAAACTGCTCCTACTGCTGATAGTAGATTTTCGAGGTTGTATTGACCGACAAGCGGTGAACGGAATGCTACGTCTCCCATTGGGGTGTGCATTATGCCGCTTACACCATTTGGCTCGTAGCTTAAATCACTCATCCATAAATCGGCGCCAGAGTTATTAACGCTGTAACTCCAAACTTTGTCTTTATCTAAAGCTTCAACTAAGCGTTTTCCATAAGCGTCATCTATATTAATGATGGCTCTGCCACCAAGGTATTCTGGAGTAAACAACAAGGCTTTTGCGGAAAAATAATCTTCCATGTCCTTGTGGTAGTCTAAATGGTCTTGGGTCAAGTTACTAAATACGGCAACTTCAAACTGACATCCCGAAACCCTTCCTTGAGCTAAAGCGTGGGAACTTACTTCCATTACTCCATATTCATTCCCCGCATTTACTGCTGCTGCGAGTTGTTTTTGGAGTTCGACAGCAAAGGGTGTGGTGTGTACGGCAGTTTCGTTAAACCCTTTCCAGCGAGTGTAAAGAGTTCCCATCAAAGCTACTGCTTTGTCCGCACGTTCTAAAAAATATTCGATTAAATGGCTAGTTGTGGTTTTACCGTTAGTACCTGTTACACCTACAAGCTTCATCGCGTGTCCAGGATAACCATAAAAAGCTGCGGCTAATTTTGCACAAACTTTGGTCATGTCAGAAGCGACTATCACACAAGCACTTTCTTGCCCTGAAGGAGGTACTTTTTCGGCTGCTTGTTCAGATATTACCGCAGCAATTGCTCCGGCGCCGATAGCACTTTCCCAAAATTCACCACCATCAACGCGGGTACCTGGCATACCTATAAATACATCACCCTGACTCGTAGCATGAGAGTTGGTTGTTAAACCGTGTATCTCCATATCCATTGCTGGATGCTCGGTCAATTGCACAATATCTTTTACAGATGCTAATAGTTCACGCAGTTTCATATAACAATTCCATTCTAACTCCGCTTATTTTGCACCATTTTTCTTTTTATACAAATACGCATAGATACTTTTTTTTTACAAGTATCTATATATACTTTTGTAGCATTTGCGCTAGTTGTTTGACGGTAGCGCGTGGAGATGGGCGAGATATCATTCGTTCTATAGCATTGCCATTATTTTCTGTATCTTGGGCGACAAAAAGCACAGGAACTTCGTATTGATATGCTTGATACCAATCATCGCGCGTTGTAATGTCACGAAGTTCGATTTGCAGGTTGATATCTGAATTTAAATCTGGTGTAACAGCTATTTGTTCGAGTTTTTCTTGTAACCCTTCACAAAGATGGCAACCAGGTTTGCTGTATAAGATTAGTTTCATAATGTTGCGATAGTATAAGTTATAATTAACTTTTGTAACGTAACTGAATGCCAATGTTATCTGCGTACCTGCTCGTTTCTCACGGAAGTCATGACCCACGTCCAGAAATTGCAATGTCGCATCTTGCTTTCTCTGTACAGTCACGTTTCCAGAAAATCGAAAGTCAACAAGACAAGATTAGTTACAGTAAGTACGCTGGTGTTGCGGCACCTCCTCAATGTGAGACTAAATATGAGACAGTTGGTACAGCTTATTTAGAGTTACAACCTCAACCACTGCATTTGCAAATAGTAGAGTTTGCCCAAAATATTCTGTCACGCTCAAACCAACAATCACTGCACCTCAAAATTTTACCTTTGTTCCTTCTTGCAGGAGTCCATGTTATGGAGGATATTCCTACAGAAGTTGAAGCTGCACAAAGAATTTTAGGTGATAATGTCGTAATTGATTTACAACCTTATATAGGTTGTCACAGTGGTTTGGCTGACTTGGTTCGCTTACAAAAGAATAGTATTCGGGCGCAAAAGTATATATTATTGGCACATGGCAGTCGTCGTTCCGGTTTTGAACATCATACCGAAACACTAGCGGCAAATTTAGGTTTAACTACAGCATATTGGGCAGTACAGCCAAAGTTAGAGCTACGAGTGAAAGAATTTGCTTCTTCTGGTTATACAGAAATTGCGGTTATCCCATACTTTTTATTCACGGGTGGCATAACTGACGCTATCGAAACTGCGATAGAAAAGCTAGAATTACAATTTCCTGGGGTGAGTTTAAAATTAGCGCAGCCACTGGGAGTCAACGAAGAATTTGCTGATTTAATTTGGGATTATTTGCATAAATGAATTGCACCGAGATTAAAAAGAACGAATTTGTAGGAAAAGTATATCTTGTTGGTGCGGGTCCTGGTGACCCTGGATTATTTACGCTCAAAGGGAAAACGTTGCTTGAATGCGCGGATGTGGTCATTTATGATGCCTTGGTGAGTCCGCAAATTCTCGCAATGATTAACCCACAAGCAGAGAAAATTGATGCAGGAAAGCGCAAAGGTAGACACTCGCTGTTACAAGAAGAAACTACGCAGTTAATGATTGAGAAAGCGCAGTCCAATGCTATTGTTGTGCGGTTAAAAGGTGGCGACCCGTTTATTTTTGGACGTGGTGGCGAGGAAATGGAAGAGTTGATAAATGCGGGAGTGTCTGTGGAAGTTGTGCCCGGTATTACATCAGGTATAGCGGCGCCTGCTTATGCGGGTATTCCTTTAACTCACAGATTATATAGCTCATCAGTAACGTTTGTCACAGGTCACGAAGCCGCAGGTAAATATCGTCCTGCTGTAAATTGGCAAGCGATAGCCCACGGTTCTGAGACAATAGTGATTTACATGGGCATTCACAATTTAGCTTATATAGTTGACGAGTTAACCAAGGCAGGTTTGAGTAAAGAAACACCCATTGCTTTAGTTCGTTGGGGAACACGTTCTAATCAAGAAGAGTTAATAGGTGTACTCGAAACTATTGTTGAGCAAGTTGAAAAAAGTAAGTTCGAGGCGCCTGCTATTGTGGTAATTGGGTCTGTGGTTCAAATGCATTCTGTTTTAACTCCTGCTGTTGGTATTAATGCGACGAGCAGATACTAAGCGAGCGATTGGTTGGAGACCGAGATTAGCGTTACATGTATTTGAAGTAACTTTTGCAGATTCAGCAGCACATAAATTTGGAAATAACAGAAATATTACCGTTATATAGTTGGCGGCAATAAATAGTTTATTTTTTTATGAAGGCGAAAATCTAGTCTTTTGTTTGCTGGAATGCATTTTTTAGGGATTAACGTCATACTTCCTTTCCAGAGATTTCCGATTTTGTAATCGTAATTACTCTGATTTATAAAGATGCCGTTAATACCCTAAAATTTTACTGTTAAGAGGTAACGATGATAAATGTAAGAAGAGCTTAAGTGTTATGAAATATGGGTTTGGTGCGTGACGCTACAAGGTTATACCATATCTATATGAAGATGCATATTATTAGTTTTAGCCCCCCTTATGAAGGGGGGGTTGGGGGGATTTGATTTGTTGCAGCTTCATATTAAATTGGTATTCTCTGCTTTGTTTTGTATTGTTTGTTGTTTGGTGCGTGACGCTACAAGGTTATTTGCTTCGTTTTTAATTTTTTGTAGCGTCACGCACCCTACGTTTTATTTACAAGCGGTGGCTGTATGTTCATTTCATGTGTTTGGCATACTCCTACTTGGTTAACAAAACCATTACAGTGAATCCTTCTTCGTCTTGAATTTTCTCCTCCTCTGTTTCTTTCAGTATTATTGTTTTCTCTATCACGTTCCGTATCATTTCTATCGCGTTCATTGATACCATCTCTGTCGCGTTCAGTATCATTTCTATCGCGTTCATTAGTACCGTCTCTGTTGCGTTCTGTATCTCCTGTACCGCGTTCAGTATTACTATCTCTATTCCGTTCAGCGTCGCTCCTTGTTGGGGTTGCAAACGGTTCTTGTGTAGAGAAAGGGTCGTCTTGCGGTGTGCGCCGTTGAGGTGGGTTTCGGAGATTACAGCCTGCAAGTAAACACTGAGTTACAATTAGAGAAAAGACTATAATTCGAGTCCTCAATTCGTGGTACCTTCTACAATCAATTTGGTTTAGATGCTTCTATTGTGAATAAAAAGATTGAGAACGGCACAAAATTTTCCAGTTTTTTTAAAGGATTTTTTATTAGTAGTTATTTGATGGATATTTGCAGGTTAAGAGTTATGAGTTGTAATTCCTAACTCTTAACTCCTAACTCTTAACCCCTAACTCTTAGACAAAGACTCGATGTTGAAGACTGGGCATTTGGCGCCGCACTTGTTCGAGTCGAGAGGGGTTAATTTCAGCGATGGCAATACCAGGTTTTTCGCCTGCATCTGCTAGAATGCTTCCCCACGGGTCTATAATCATTGCATGTCCATGCGTTTGGCGCCTTGCGTAGTTAATGCCAGTTTGAGCAGGGGCAATAACGTAACAAGTGTTTTCAATAGCTCGCGCTTGCAGCAAAACTTGCCAATGGTCTTTTCCTGTAAACGCTGTAAATGCAGCAGGTACAAACAAAATATCTGCTCCTTGGTGCGACAGGTAGCGGTAAAGTTCAGGAAAACGAACGTCGTAACAAACCGAAAGCCCAATACAACCAAGTTTTTCTGTTGAACAAACTTGAGGTAGTTCGGTACCTGCCATTACTGTACTGGACTCACGATATGTATTACCGTCAGGAACGTTTACATCAAAAAGATGAACTTTACGGTAACGACTTAGTTCTTGCCCGCTGGAGTCAATAAGCAAAGCTGTGTTGTAAACTTTGCCAGAGTCGGTAGGGACAGGAAAGCCGCCGCCTAGGATAGCTATTTGATAGCGTTGCGCCATCGTTTTGAGGAACTTCTCAGTTTCGAGTGCGATATCATCACTCTGGGAGAGCTTGTCACTTTCTTCACCCATAAACGCAAAATTTTCAGGCAAACCCACCAACTGGGCGCCTTGATTTACAGCTAGATCAATAAATTCCTCAGCCTGAGCCAAATTTGATTGAACATCAGGCACACTGGTCATTTGAATAGCAGCGGCTAAATAAGACTTCATAGATTCGATTAACAACAGTCAAATAACGCGGAGCGCAAGTTATCAAACTACTATCATCACTCAAAAAAGTCACTAATTCATCAGAAATTAGGAATTAGGTATGGAGTGCTGGGTATCGTCTATTCCTTATTCTCTATTCCTTATTACTCATTAAGAGTTCCCCGAATTACGTTAATTTTGTTATAAAGCCTTGATAATACTGGTAAAGAGAGTGGATACGTCAATTTTAATCAAAACTTTTGTTGCTGTGTTTGTGCTTGCCGATGCAGTGGGTAATATCCCTATACTTTTGGTGCTAACAAAGGGAATGGAAGCACAGGAAAGAAGTAAAGTCATTGACAAAGCTGTTATTGTGGCAATTGGTGTCTTATTGCTGTTTGCGTTTGGTGGGAAGTTTATACTAAGTTATTTAGGTGTTAGCTTTGCATCGTTACGGGTAGCAGGAGGGTTATTGCTGCTGTTGATTGCGCTACAAATGCTCCAAGGTAATTTAGATACACCAGTAGTTGAAAAAGAACGTGATATCGCCATTACTCCCCTAGCTTTACCATTACTAGCGGGCCCAGGTACACTGACAACCGTCATGCTACTAATGTCAGAATCTCCAAGTCCTCACATCAGTGTGATTGTTGGCATTATCGCAGCAATGTTTGTCACCTGGCTAATTTTAAGACTCGCCAACAACATCGACAAATGGATAGGCGCCGAAGGTGAAGTCATTATCACCCAACTTCTAGGCTTCTTACTAGCCGCTCTAGCAATAGAAATTGGCAGCCAAGGCATAAAAGAACTATTCTTCTAACAAAACTTAACAAAATTTAACAACGTAGGTTGGGTTACGCTATAGCGTAACCCAACAAAACAACTGGCAACGGATACAACGGATAAAATACTAACTTGTGTCATGCTGAGGAACTGTCATGAGTCGTGAACGTAAAGCGGAGCTTTTCCCGTAGGGTAGCATCTTAAAAATTTTGGCTTGTTTTAAGAGCAAATTTATAACCTGTCATGAGTCGTGAACGTTAACGCAGTTTTCCCGCAGGGTAGCATCTTAAAAATTTTGGCTTGTTTTAAGAGCAAATTTATAACCCGTTTTTACTGTATCAACAAATAAAGATTAATAGTTCTTAAATTATGCAAAAAATAATACCAGCACATCTAGTCAACACTTACCAATTAATAAAATGTGCCTTTCCCCAAGGAATCGAGGAGCATAACTACTTTCCTCTGCTATCATTACTGTACGAACACATGTCCGACCGTAGTTTGGCACAAGTAATCGCTGAATATACAGGTAAGAATTATTACATTGCGTTAAATGAAGTTTATCGAGTTGGAGAAATGGAAACATCTTCTTCTAATATTAAAGACTCTATCATAAAAAAATTTATGGATTGTGGCTATGAAAAGTGGTTATCCGAAGAATAATAATGCTTATATAGAATTGTTAAAAGGTTTTCCACCTCGTCCTATAACTTCTCATGAAGAGTTTGTTGCTACGCAAAAAGTAATTGATTCTTTAATAGATAAAAAAGGTCAACTAACAAGCGATGAGCAAGACTACCTGAATATTTTAGGTACTATTGTTTATGAATATGAGGAAAAACAAGTCAAAATACCAGATATTTATGGTATTGATTTGCTTAAGGCTTTATTATCAGAATTAAATTTAAGTACTAAAGATTTAATTCCAATTTTTCATACCGAATCCAATGTCTCTGATGTTTTAAACGGCAAAATAGATTTAACGGTTGAGCATATTAATAAACTTGCTAAGTTTTTCAAAATTTCACCTGCTGCTTTTTTAAAAATGTAACGCAGGAATAAGTTAGTATATCTTGAACTCTTTCCTCTGTATTCTGCGTCTCTGTGGTAATATACCTTATTATCGCAGAAGCATATAATAAAATGAATTCTAGAGATTCTTCGCTACGCTTAGAATGACAATAAAAATCTAATTGCTTAAAAAACGTAATGCGGTGGATTTATCAAAAGGTAGAATTTCAAAGGATTAGTATATTATTATAAGACGTACTATAAATCTAGAATCACTTAAATTTTCTTTACTACGCTATTTGTTTTAGTGCGCTCAGGTCACTAAATGAGTAGCTTCGTTTTAAGCTTGTTAATAGCGCCACATAACGTACTCTTAAATGGTACTTGCTTAAGCTAAAAATTTTGTCAGTATTGTTGGGTTCCGCACTCGCGCTCCACCCAACCTACAATTCTGTAAAAATAAATTTCTATTTGTATTATAGTATTTGGTACAAAAATATTATACGATGTGCAGTAAGTCTAAGGCTATTTAAGATCGATTTACGAAATTTTGGTTTTATGTAGCAGTTAGATTTAATTGTAAAAATGCACCAATTATAGACGTGACATGTCACGTCTCTACATTCCTTATGATTAAAATTCTTCATTTATCTGATATTCATATGGGCAGTGGGTTTTCCCACGGACGTATTAATGCGGAAACTGGTTTGAATACCCGCTTGGAAGATTTTGTTCGCACGCTTTCGATATGTATTGACCGTGCGATAAATGAGCCTGTTGATTTGGTAATATTTGGTGGTGATGCTTTTCCAGATGCTACCCCCCCACCTTATGTACAAGAAGCTTTTGCCTCACAGTTCCGGCGCCTAGTCGATGCCAATATTCCTACTGTATTATTAGTGGGCAACCACGACCAACATTCGCAGGGAATAGGAGGCGCCAGCTTATGTATTTACCGCACGTTGGGTGTGCCCGGTTTTATAGTTGGTGATTCAATAGCTACACATGTAATTCAAACTCGCAGTGGTCCAGTACAAATAATTACACTCCCCTGGTTAACTCGTTCAACGTTAATGACACGTCAAGATACTGAGGGAATGTCACTTTCAGAAGTTAACCAATTATTGACCGACCGCTTGCGTGTGGTTATTGAAGGTGAAATTCGTCGTCTTGACCCTGATATGCCTACGGTACTTTTAGCACACTTGATGGCAGATAATGCAACGCTTGGCGCCGAACGTTATTTGGCTGTTGGTAAAGGTTTTACGTTGCCTCTGTCTTTATTAACACGCGATTGTTTTGATTATGTGGCATTAGGACATGTTCACCGTCACCAAAACTTAAACAAACACAACAATCCACCCGTTATTTACCCTGGTAGTATCGAACGAGTTGACTTTAGCGAAGAGAAGGAAGATAAAGGCTATGTAATGATTGACTTGGAACCAGGAAGTGCCGAATGGGAATTTTGTCCTTTACCCGTAAGAGTCTTTCGGACTATCGAGCTTGATGTATCAAAAGCAGAAAACCCCCAAGCAGCAATATTTAAAGCTATTGCCAAATACGATAATACTGATGCAGTAGTCAGGTTAATCTATAAACTCCGTTCCGAGCAATTAGATTTAATCGAAACTTCTGCATTACATGAAGCTTTAAGTTCTGCCCACACTTACAGCATTCATCCTGAATTAATTAGTCAACTTGCACGTCCACGTGTTCCTGAGTTAAACGCAACTCACAGCATCGACCCTATCGAAGCACTCAAAACTTACTTAAATAATCGTGAAGATTTAAAGGATATCTCTGGAAAAATGTTAGAAGCAGCCCAAAATTTACTCTTAGAAAATGAAGAAGATTGGTTGGTCAGCGAAAATAGTAACGACTCTAGTCAAAATCAACTTTCTATGGTAGAGAAAAACACACAATTAAAGTTGCTCTAACCAAAGCTTTGTAACTCTTTCGTACTAAACGGGAACAATAAATAAGACAAACGCTATATTGATCCCCCCACTCCCCTTAGTAAGGGGGGGTAAACACCCCTTTCTGGTTCCCCCCGAATTCGCGGGGGGTTAGGGGGGATCAGTTCGTCTGTGTTTTTTTATTGAAGCAGGAATTACTAAACATGTTGAAAATCTCGAAGATTGTATCTACCTCTATTATTGCTACAACTTTAATACTAGGTATAACTAATCACCCTAACTCAACACTCGCACAAACTTGTGCTTCTAAGTGTGGTCGGCGCCCGCTTCAGTTTGTACCTGGGCAGCTAGTGAGAGTGGAAGTAGTAAATAGAACACCCCGTGTGTTAGCATTACAGAAGAGTGAATTTTCTGAGTCAATAGCTATACAGCCTGGGCAAACTATAAAATTCGAGCAAGTACGTTTGACCGAGCCAAATATATCTTTACTGTTTTGGGATGATACTGGACGCTCATTGAGTGCATCATTAAAAAAGCTAAATGCGTCTACTTTACGTGTGGAGTTGCGACCTAATTGGTGCCAACCTGGAGACCGTTCGGTTTATGTCCGTGATGATGGTATGATTAACGTTTTGTAACAATAAGTTATCTATCTTGTGGGATGGGCATCTTGCCCGTCTTAATATTTAGATGAAAAATCCTAATTGCATTTTTAATTTTAATGCTCAACACATCTTTTTCCACGTCAATTGTAAATACTCGGCGTTTGCCTAACCAAAGATGGCAAATTCAACCAGAAAAACCCGAATTAGCGCAAATGCTCGCGGATAGGTTTAATATATCGCCGATTATAAGTCAGCTTTTGATAAATCGTGGAATTGATACGCTTTATGATGCCGAAATATTTTTAGAACCCGAATTATTGAATTTACCTTCACCGCTTGAAGATTTTCCTGACTTAGCTGTAAGTTTGGAGTTGTTGGAAAATGCAATCGCATCACAAGTTAAAATTGCCATTTGCGGTGACTATGATGCTGATGGAATGACTAGTACTGCGTTGTTGTTACGTAGTTTACGACATTTAGGCGCCCAAGTTAATTATGCAATTCCAAGTCGAATGCATGAGGGGTACGGTGTAAATAAACGGATTATTGAAGAATTCCATAGTGAGGGAGTAGAGTTAATTCTCACTGTTGATAATGGTATTTCTGCTTTTGAACCAATTGCCAGAGCTAGAGAACTTGGTTTAAAGGTGATTATTACTGACCACCATGATATACCTCAAAAGTTACCACCTGCAAATGCAATATTAAATCCTAAACTTATTCGCGAAGATTCTCCTTACCGTGGTGTTGCAGGTGTTGGTGTCGCTTATATCTTAGCTGTATCGCTTGCCGAACAACTAGGACAAGCAAATTCTGACATTACTACACAAATGTTAGAACTTTTTACTTTAGGTACTATTGCTGATTTGGCGCCACTAACAGGTGTTAATCGTCGCTGGGTACAAAGCGGGTTAAAGGTATTACCCAAATCAAACTTAGCAGGAATTCAAGCACTAATTCAAATGTCAGGAGTTCAGGCGCCTGCTGGTAAAGACAAAACAAATGTTCTAACGGCTGATTTCGGTAATCCATTCATGTGCGAAGTAAAATCCACAATCAAAAATCCCAAATCGTTAAAGCCTGAAGATATTGGTTTTCGCCTTGGTCCTCGCATTAATGCTATTGGTAGAATTGCCGACCCCCAAATTGTGATCGAATTGCTCACAACTGATGATATGGGGATGGCACTCGAACGGGCGATGCAGTGCGAAAGTATAAATCGTCAGCGTCAGGACATGTGTAAACAAATTGAAGAAGAAGCAATTGAATTTGTTGAAACACGATATGTAGGGTCTTTACATGCTGATCGAGTATTATTAGTAGTCTGTCCTGGTTGGCATCATGGTGTAATTGGTATTGTTGCTTCACGTTTAGTTGAACGCTACGGAGTCCCAGTATTTATAGGCACATATGAGGACGAAGGACATATTCGCGGTTCAGCACGTGGTATTCCTGAATTTAATATATTTGAAGCATTGGAATATTGTCATGACTTGCTCGGCAAATACGGCGGTCATAAAGCTGCTGGTGGTTTTTCGATACCTGCGGAAAATTTAGAGTTAGTGCATTCACGTCTAAGTGAGTTTGCAAACAAGTGTTTAGAAATACAGCATCTAAAACCTTTACTCAAAATCGATACACTCGCTAATCTTAATCAACTCAATCAAAAACTTTATCGACAGCTTAATGTATTAGAACCTTGTGGTATCGAAAATCCTGAGCCAGTTTTTTGGACACCGAATGTCCGAATTATCGAGCAAGGAACCGTAGGTAAAGCTCATATAAAAATGACAATAGAGCAAATGGTAGACAATCGGCGCCATACAATAAAAGCGATAGCATGGCGATGGCGTGAGTATTGTCCTCTACCAGCAAATATAGATATAGCCTACAAACTTCGCGAAAATACCTTCAATGGTGAAACCAACATCGAACTCGAAATTATAGGCGCCAGATTACCGATTCCAACACCGCAATCACAGATAATATTGTTTAATCAGTTTAAGTCCGTCTCAACGAAACCGCGTACCCAGTTTGAACATCAAGGTCGCAGTTACACTTGCTGTATCTATAATAATGACAAAAATAATGGCGCCTTGGAACTGAGAATACAAAACTCTGAAGGTAAAATCTTGGCTGTAACACCAAACAGTACAACTGGTTTACTCGGAAGCTGCCGTCAAGAGGCAAAAGAGGTTGATGTATCTCAACCTCCTTACGACACCATTATTCGTGCGGCACTTTTAGCTTTAGATAATGATGATTTTTAATACCCGTAGAGACGGGATTAATCCCTTCGGGAAATCCTTCGGATTACACGTCTCTACATCTTTTATTAGAGGTCACCGTTACGGAATGCTAATACAAAAATTACTATTGGACCAGACAGCATGATTAGGGCTACTGATGTAAGCTGGAAAATAACTTCCCAATTGATGTTTCCCAACGCCTCAAACATTTTTTCCTCCGAACTTGTATTAAAAAGTTAAATAGCGCACTTAAGGACTAGGATTATATAATATCTGGCTTCGGTCGGTTAATTTTAATTTTCTTAACAAAACTATAAATAAAGATACAATTATCCCTCTGACCCTCTACCCAGACAAACTATGGCTACTTGGCAATGTGTAAAAAACTGTGGCGCCTGTTGTAATCTAGACCCAGCAGACCGTCCTGATATTCATGAATATTTGACCCATTCTGAGTTAGACGAGTACATGAGTATGGTTGGTGAAGGTGGTTGGTGCATTAACTTAGACCAAGAAACACGCGAATGTAAGGTTTATGCCAACCGTCCAAGGTTTTGTCGGGTGCAACCAGACGTATTTGAGGATATGTATGGTATTGAGCAAGAAGATTTAAACGATTTTGCTATTGACTGTTGTCGTGAACAAATCGAAGGTGTATATGGAGAGCGCAGTTTGGAAATGCTGCGATTTGATAGAGCTGTAGGAATATAGGCAACGGATTATAAACGCATGTAACGGACAGCTGATTTTGTGTTGCAACACGTGGTTCATCCGTTACATCCGCTGCATCCGTTGCCAAGATTCTCGCTTTGAAAATGATTTTTATTATTTTAAATTTATATTTAAAATTAGGTTTATGTTGAAATCAAGCAATTAAGCGTGTTTTTGCAAGCAAGTATTTTACCAAATTAATAATCATGACTACAAAGTTTAAATTGACTACGAGTAACATAAGATACAACTAATTATCTTTTTTTACAAATAAACTTGGTATCTAATGTTGATGTAATTGCACATATGCTTGAATACTACGACTTTGGGAATACGTTTTTTGTATACAAGTGCAAATACTTGCATCAAATATTGCAGAGACTTTTTTTTGATACATCAGTTAGAAAGAAATGTTAAAATTAAGTGAAATAATAATTGATTTATATAAATTTTCTATGAAGATAATTAGAAAATGCAAAACATGGTAATGTAGTTAAGGATTGTGTGTGGAAATTTATTAAAAATAAGAAGATTTTACATACTTTGGTTTACAATAGCTTCTTAATCAGTTAAAAGAAGTTTTACATAAGCCAATTACTTTACTTAAAAATTGCTTAGTAATTTGCCTAAATTGACTTGTGATAACTCAAAGTTTTGGGCAACTTCGCAGTGTTCACTATTAAGGCTTGATTAATTCAGTAGTATCAGTTAAAGGACATTTAGGATTTAGACGATGAGATTTAACAAATGGATTAATCTCGAATTATTTCATTCTGTTTTTTCCCAGCAACCAGACTCAAGACAAGATAATAGACAAAAGTCTATAGAGACTCAGCAGTCCATAAAGCTGTCTGTAATTACCCAATTTTTTCCTCCAGATTATGCGGCAACGGGTCAGTTGTTGGAAGAACTGGTAATGAATTTGGGATTACTGGGAATTGAGATTGATGTTTTTACGAGTCAACCTGGGTATGCATATCAGGTGAAAAATGCTCCACAGGTTGAGTATAGAGGTCGAGTTAGAATTCAGCGTTCACGCACTGCTCAACTTGCTCCAGGACGAATTCGCGGCAAAGCGATTAATGGTGTTCTGTACACTTTGCGTGCTGCGTGGCATCTGTTTCGAGCTAGACACTGGAATAATGTGCTGTTGATATCTACTGCACCACCATTTCTGCCGCTCTTAGGGTATTTCGCAAATATTGTGTTCAAAACGCCTTATGTTTGCATACTCTATGATTTGTATCCAGATATTGCTGTAGCACTAGGTGTGGTTTCTAAACGCCATTGGTTGGCAAGATTTTGGGAGTCTGTGAACCAAAAAGTTTGGAAAAGAGCTATGGGAATAGTCGTTTTAAGTCCAGCAATGAAGCGACAGGTGGTAGTAAACTGTCCTGCTGTTGCTGATAAGGTTTCGGTAATTCACAGTTGGGCAGACCCAAACTGGATATTACCAATTGCCAAGCATGAAAATTGGTTTGCTTGGAAATACAATTTGGTCAAAAAGTTTACGGTGCTTTACTCTGGTAATTTGGGTCGTTGTCATGATATGAACACGATTCTTGAGACTGCCAAGCAATTACAAGATGACCCAATTCAATTCCTAATTATTGGTGGAGGCGCCAAGCTAACTGAGTTGGTTACTGAAGTGAACCGTCTTGGTTTGAAGAATTTCTTGTTTTTACCGTATCAAGACAAGAAGGTTTTACCTTACTCGTTAACAGCTTGCGATTTATCGCTTGTAAGTGTAGATGAGCGAACAGAGAATTTGGTTACTCCTAGTAAGCTTTATTCGGCTTTAGCTTCTGAAAGACCAATTGCAGCAATTTGTTCGCAGTATTGTTATTTGAGGCAAATCATTAGCGAAGCTAACTGTGGTAGTTCGTTTGATAACGGAGATAGTAACGGTTTGACTCAATTTATTCGTTTGCTGAGTCAAGATAGTTTATTAGCTGAACGTATGGGTAAAGCTGGTCGTCAATATTTGCGCGCGAACTTTACACCCAAAATAATTGCTAAACAATATTTAGAGGTTTTGAAGCAAGCGGTGATTTCCCCTGAAATCGTCAGTATGACTCAAACTCACGTAGAGTAGGCGCCCCCTGAACGGGTACCCCAACAGTACGCTCATAGTATTAATTATAATTAGTACTATTCTCAAATTACTTGCTTTTGGTTTGAAGCTAGTTTATTTGATACTTGTTTCCTACTTTGTGGTGTGGCAAATTTCAGTAACATTTTTGTTAATATTAATTTTAAAATTTAAAATAACGAAATGTAATGCAACAATTTCGCAAGATTGTTATATACTGAAAGTAGTGATTTTAAGTGTTGCCCATAAGATTTATCAGGCTAGTACATTACCCAATATCAAAACCACTCAATCGATTAAATAAAGTGAGCAAACTGAATAAATTAAGTACAACTAAATAAATTTAACGAGTGAGTTATCAATTAGGAGTATGGGCTTCGATGGTCTTATGATCTCAGTCCCTCCAAACGTAACCTTCATGCAAGTATTTTGTATTGAGATTGGAGGTCGAATTATGCAGAGAAGGTGTGACAAAAATCGGAAACGCTCGAAAAAAAGAGCAATATACTGCCCAATTCATGGTTGTTTTCTAGAAAGTAGAAGTCCGAAACATCTACTTTTTGCCGATAAAGCAGGTCAATTACAGCAAAGAGGGATGAGTCGGAAAAACGCACTAATAATAGTAGCATCTCAAACCGCTGTTTTGATACCAGGAGAATGGTTAGAAGCTTTTTGGTGTGAGGAGTGCCAAGAAACCAAATGGTATCACGTCCGTAAACACGAACGTGAATATACAGTTTCTCTGGCGCCAGATGAATTATGGCAGCAAGTATCAGGGGTAATTGACCCAAATGGCAACCCAAGTGTAGGAGAGTTCACACGCAGACAGGCAAGATTAACTGGTAGTCATTGCATCAAAGATTTCAACTGTGTCTGTTAATAACTTGAAAAGCACGCGCTTGAAACTTAAGAAACCGGGTTTCTACGCAAAATAGTCATTTTTATAATAGATTTCAACAAAGAAACCCGGTTTCTAAGATTTTGTTGAAGATAAAATCGGGAAGGAGCAGGCAAAAATTTGTCAATTAAGCACGAATCTATGAACAGCGACAAGATACTTCCCAAGCAGAAATTAGTAATTGAAGCAGGACGCACTGAACAGCAATATTGGAAAGACCTATGGCGCTATCGCGAACTGTTCTATTTTCTGGCATGGCGTGACATTTTGGTACGCTATAAACAAACAGCAATTGGCATGGCTTGGGCACTAATCAGACCATTTTTAACAATGGTGGTGTTCACAGTAGTGTTTGGAAATTTGGCAAAATTACCTTCCGAAGGAGTACCGTATCCTATTTTGGTGTTTGCTGGCATGTTACCTTGGCAGTTTTTCTCGACTGCACTAAGTGAGTGCAGCACTAGTCTAATTAGCAACGCCAATTTAATTTCTAAAGTTTACTTTCCGCGTTTGATTGTGCCTACTAGTGCAGTAATTGTTAGTTTCGTAGACTTTATGATTTCTGGCATGATTATGTTAGGGCTAATGGCTTGGTATAACTACGTTCCGAGTTGGCGTATATTAACGCTACCATTATTTATTAGCATAGCCTTCGCCGCTTCTATTGGAGTTGGATTATGGATGGCAGCCTTAAATGTGGAATATCGAGACTTTCGCTATATTGTGCCGTTTGTTGTCCAGTTTGGCTTATATATATCGCCCGTTGGATTTAGTAGTAATATTGTACCCGAACAATGGCGGTTGCTTTATTCATTAAATCCAATGGTTGGTGTAATTGACGGCTTTCGTTGGGCTATTTTAGGCGGAGAGTCAAGACTTTATTGGTCTGGATTCATGCTATCTGTAGGATTAGTTGTGCTTTTATTAGTAAGCGGAATTTGGTACTTCCGCCGAATGGAAAAGACATTTGCTGACGTAATTTAGAAGAGATTTTGTGCTTCGGTCTAAAAATTATGATTTTTAGACTTGTGCAAAAAATAAAAAAATAGTTTGTATATATTTTACCGACAATTGAAAAAAAATTTGAATAGCAATTTTAACGCCAATGGCTCAACAAACTATCTTTACAAGTCAGGTGCCTGGGTTTGAATGGAGCGATGGTGTCTCCTATGAACTGGGAATGAAGTTCCAGAGTGCAAAGGCTGGTCAAATTACCGCGATTCGCTATTGGAAAGCGGTTAATGAGACTGGCGCCCATGTAGGTAGAATTTGGTCGGCAACGGGAGCTATTTTAGCAAACGTTACTTTCTTGAATGAGACGGCTTCGGGTTGGCAGCAACAGGTTCTCAGCACACCGTTAAGCATCCAAGCCAACACAACTTATGTAGTCACCGTCAGTTGCAATAGCTATTTTGGTGTCACGCAGAATATATTGGGAACCTCAATTGTGAATGGGGATCTCAGGTCAGTTGCTGATAACAATAATGCAGTTTATGGTACACCCAATTCATTCCCAACTAATTCTCATCAAAACAGCAACTATTTTCGCGACATAGTATTTGTCCCTGGCAATAGCCTTACTAAAGTAAGCGGAGATAATCAGAGTGGCACGGCAGGCTCTGCTTTATCTAACCCGTTGGTCGTAAAAGTCACAGATAGTAGTGGCAATCCTACTGCTGGCATCACGATCAACTTTGCCGTTGCCAGTGGCGGGGGATCAGTCTCGCCTACCAGTGCAGTAACTGGTACCAATGGTCAAGCCAGCACAGTGCTAACGCTGGGTGCAACGGTTGGTACAACAAATACTGTGAGTGCGACGGCTTCTGGTATAGGCAGCCTCACCTTCACTGCCACAGCTAATCCAGGAACTACTAATGCCATTTATTTGGAAAACCAGAAACCTGGTAGTACAGGCTGGCAGATTCCCCAATCTCCTCAATCAGATATTGCTGGCTATGCAGCAGCAACTAGTGTAGATAAGGGCGGCTCCCTGCCAATCAAAGTTTCCCTAGCACAACCTGGAAATTATACCATTGATGTGTACCGCTTAGGTTATTACGGAGGTCAAGGTGGCCGACTGATATTAAGCAGTGGTCAGTTGAATGGAATTACTCAGCCCGCATGTAGTTTTGACAATTCTACCCGCAAAATCGAATGTCAATGGTCAGATTCCTACACGTTACCAGTGGGATCTGACTGGACGAGTGGTTTGTATATTGCCAAGCTAACCGACCAGAGAACTGGCAATCAGTCCCAGGTATTGTTTGTTGTTCGCGATGACAGTGGAGGGTCTGACATATTATTCCAGAGCAGCTTCAACACTTTGCTGGCTTACAATCTAGGTGGTGGTTATTCTTTATACCCAGATCATAGTATAGGAGGTCAAAGAGCGTTTAAGGTTTCTTACGACCGACCATTCGCACAACATGGCACTTTAAGTGGCGCTAATCCTTATAACAACATTATCATGGCTTGGGAACACAATATGATCCGGTGGCTAGAATCACAGGCATATGATGTATCCTATGTAACTAACGTGGACATCCACGCCAACCCAAATTTGCTGCAACAGCACAAAGTATTTCTGTCGGTCGGTCACGACGAGTACTGGTCGCTAGAGGAGTTTAATAGTGTCCAGACCAGCAGTGTCAACAAAGGTTTTTTCTCAGGAAACAGTGTTTACTGGCGAGTACGCTTTGAAAACTCCAGTACGGGGACACCCAACAGGGTTATGGCATGTTATAAAAATACCTCAGACCCTGTAGCACCAACAAACAAGTTCCGCAGCCCAGAAAACAACAAGCCAGAGAGCGCGTTGAAAGGAAATATGTACATTGGAGGAAGGTGGCAGAATTTCTATTTCGATGGGTTCGATTTCGTGGTAAAAAACAGTAACAATCCTTACTACGCCAACACAAACCTGAATAATGGTGATAAATTGAGTGGTTTGGTGGGCTTTGAATGGGATGCAATGAATCTAAACACATCTCTAAGTGGGTTGGTCAGTCTAAGCGAGTCCACACAGTTGCAAAACCTTGATCAAGCTGAGTTAGAGGGTTTTCCTGCTGGAACAGATCCCCGAATTTCCCAAGCAGTTCGCTTTACTTCTGCCAGTGGCGCCAAGGTCTTTTCGACTGGCTCCATTCAGTTTATGTGGGGGTTAGATAGCTATGGCGTTACTGCTCCACGCGAAGATGTTCGCGTCAAGCAAATGGTTGTTAATATCCTGGCAGATATGGGTGCCAAACCTGTAACTCCCGGCGCAAAGATAATTGTGCCTTGAAAAACTGTACTAGGAGTGCTTGTTATGAATTTTAGAATAAAACGGCGAAGATTTGGACAATTGGCTATTGTAAGCGCTGTCACAACAGCGCTCGCCAACTCCACATCCAAGGTCATTGCACAAGAGTCGGAGCAGCTTTTTGGTGTACTCCTTTCTTCAATTAGCAGCAGTAAAACACAAGACTTAGTTGACGCTGCCGCAGCTAACACCACCCCGGAAATTATCTTACAATCCATAAACTTGACAACTGGTCAGCAGTTGGTATCTACTGAAATTCCTACGGTAACAGTTAGTAACCAAGAGGAAACCACTGAGACAGCAACTAAAGCCTTTGTTGTAAAAAAGCCCAGCGAGCGGATAACTGGTTTTACTGTCTTATCCGATAACACATTCGTTATAGCTGCTACAGCGACCACTAAGAATGGCGATTTCAGTCGCCTTATATTTATTGAACCTCCTAAAGGAAATGGGAAAAAGCCTCCTAAAAAAGGATTGAAAATCAAAAAAACCAAAGACAAGAAGTTTAGTACGGTGGAAAGTTTGCTCTTCACTACTATAAAAGACAAAAAAGGCGACCAGTTGCTTAGTGTAGTTAGTTTAGCAGAAGGTGTGGCGCCTTTTGAGTTGGCATTTATTGACCCCAACTCAGGTCAAGTAGATGCTAGTGCCCAGACGGGTCTGCCAACGCTGCCACCTAATCAAAGACTCAGTAACCTTGCTAAATCTCCGGATGGAAAAATTTACGCTACTAATGTTGGTGGTCAAGACACCACAAGTTTAGTGCAGCTAGACCTAGAAAACCGGGCAGTAGTTACTGGCAGGGGAAAGATTATCCCCTTGGTAGGATTAAGCTTTAACAAAAAACCGCTGGACAATGACTTGGCAAGTCTAGCTTTTTCTTCATCAGGTCAACTGTTTGCGCTTGCTGACCCCAACAATGAGGGAACTAATTCCCTGTTCACTGTCGATGTGAAAACTGGCGAAATGACGCTGCTCTTAAAACTCGCAGTCGATAAAATTGCGTTCGCGCGAGTTTAAAAAAGGCTTTTATTGTGAGATTTAGACGTTTAGAGTTCAGGAATATGCTCCGTATTCGCTTCCCTCGTTTTGCAATCAATATACTCTACGGGGCTGTATCCATATTATTATTTCTGGCTATTACCATTACTCTTCCTGTGGTCGTACAGTCGCAAATCCCTGTAACCTACACGAAGCCCCAACGTTACGCGAGGGCTGCGATTAAAGCCACTGGTCCCTGCTTCAATAATAGCGATCGCTATGTAGACTGTGGTAACGGCACGGTGACTGATACAGCAACTGGACTCATATGGCTTAAGAAGGCAGATTGTTTCGAGGCAACAGATTGGGCAAGTGCCAATTACAAAGCAGCCGAGATTAAAAGCGGCGACTGTAATTTATCAGATAACTCCTCTCCTGGCGATTGGCGTTTGCCAACCAAAGACGAGCTTACGGCGATCTTACCTCCCTCATCTCTTAACTGTAGTGCCCCAACATTGGTAGACCAGTATGGGGCAGGCTGCTTTGCAGCAGGAATACAGTGGGCCACCAATGTCCAGTTCAACTACTGGTCGAGTACGACGGGCCCCTACCGCGACGCTGTGAGTTCCGCCTGGGCGATCTTCCTAAACTTCGGAGACGTTATTAATACCAGTAAGCCGAGCCTCGTCTACGGGTGGCCAGTTCGTGCAAAACCATAAAGCCTTTACTTTTTGATAAAGCTGAGAGTAACGTACCAATGTCTGATACAGTAATTAGTGTTGAGAATCTGAGTAAGAAGTACGTCCTGAGTCACCAACAGGAAGGAAGAAGTAAGTATAAATCTTTGCGGGAATCTATCAGTAATGGGGTTACTTCACTGAGTAAAAAATTGCTTAAGCCTTCTAGTAAAGAAATATTTAATCCAACCCGTGAAGAGTTTTGGGCATTGAACGATGTTTCGTTTGAGATTAAACAAGGCGATCGCGTTGGGATTATTGGTCGCAATGGCGCCGGGAAATCAACCCTACTCAAAATTTTAAGCCGTGTTACTGAACCAACAAGTGGACGTATTTCCATTACAGGTAGGGTCGCAAGTCTCTTAGAAGTGGGGACAGGTTTTCACCCAGAATTGACAGGTAGAGAAAACATTTATCTCAACGGCGCCATTTTGGGAATGAGCAGGGTGGAGATTAAAAGAAAGTTTGATGAAATAGTCACTTTTGCTGAAGTTGAAAAGTTTTTAGATACGCCTGTTAAACGCTATTCATCAGGGATGTATGTGCGTCTGGCATTTGCGGTGGCAGCGCATTTAGAGCCAGAGATTTTGATTGTTGATGAAGTTCTGGCGGTAGGGGATGCCAAATTTCAAAAGAAGTGCTTGGGGAAAATGAGTGATGTTGCCGAAAAAGAAGGGCGCACCGTCTTGTTCGTCAGTCACAATATGGCAGCATTAAAAAGTCTATGTGAGCGAGCGATACTTCTTAAATCAGGATGTTTGATAAATGATGGAGAAACTCATGAGGTTGTATCTCATTATTTAGAATCCGACAATGACTCTAGTTTTCTCGAAAGAATCTGGGATGATATTGAAACTGCTCCTGGCAATGATAAAGTTCGCCTCCATCAAATCAGGGTAATTCCAGATATTGATGAATCAGTAGATGAAATTACAGTTAAAACCCCTCTAAAGATTGAATTTGAGTATTGGAATTACCTCGCTGGCGCCCACTTAAATTTGAGCTTGCACGTTTACACACTGGAGGGAATTTGCGTTTTTAACTCAATCTCAGCTTCTATTCCTTGTCCTGAAGGACTAATCCGAGGAGTTTGTTACATTCCTGGAAATTTTTTCAATGATGGAAGTTATCAAATTACAATGATGATTGTTCAAGATACTTCAAGTGTCCTTTATACATATGCAAATTTGCTGAGTTTTACTGTGCATGATGTTGAGAGAGAATTCAAATGGTATGGCAAGTGGCAAGGAGTAGTTCGCCCCAATTTGAAATGGAACTTTGCTCCCATTGAAATATCTACTTCTAAGTCTTGCTGTTGACAACTTGGTATTACAGGCTAAAAAATATTGAGAATAAATTAAGACCTAGATAATGAGCGCGAATATTTTTGTTAAATTTTTATGATATCCAAATTACTAATATGGGGAGCTTCAGGACACGCCTTAGTGGTGATAGATATAATCCGCTTACAAGGAATCTATGAGATTGTTGGCTTGCTTGACAATGTGAATCCACAACGTCAGGGTGAAAATTTCTGCGGAGTGCCAATTTTTGGAGGACAGGAACAATTAGATTTTTGTAAGGATAAAGGCATTGAACACACAATTTTTGGATTTGGAGATTGTCAAGCGCGATTAAAGTTGTCTGAGTTGGTTGTTGGAAAAGGTTTTTCCTTAGCGACTGCTATCCACCCGACGGCAACAATTGCTGCTGACGTGTCTATAGAACCGGGAACCGTAATTGCAGCCGGAGCGGTTGTTAATTCTGGAGCGAGGATTGGACGGAATGTCATTATCAACACCTGTGCGAGCGTAGATCATGAGTGTGTAATAGAAGACGGAGCCCATATTTGTCCAGGTGTTAACCTGGCTGGAAGAGTAACAGTGGGGCGTGCAGCCAAGGTGGGAATTGGAGCGACGGTGATAGATCGCGTGCGGATAGGTGCAGGCGCTCTTATCGGGGCGGGTGCGGTTGTGGTCGATGATATTCCTGATAGTGTCTTAGCCTATGGCATCCCGGCTAGAGTAATAAGGAAAATTGACGTATAAAAACGTATAAGTAAATATAAATTTATTCAAAAAGGCTCATATGAAATTTTATAAAAAAATTGAATACACCTCTCCTGAAGAAACTAAAAAAGCTATTCGTTCAGCGCTGGAAAATTATAAACTTGTTCATTTTGTCGGCTTTGATTTTCAAATAAGTATTCACGATTATTTCACTGAACTTAGTGATTTTTTAGGCTTAGTGATTAGCATGGATGAAGATAAAGATACAGGCAAACGAACGGGTCAACGTTGGATAGATATTAGCTACGACCCTGCACGTCCGAATAAGTACCGCTCAAGTAAAACCAGGCAGCCTCTTCATACGGATAATTCTTATCTTAACCATCACGATGCTGTGAATTATTTTTATTGCTTATCTCAGGCGCAAGTAGGAGGTGCTACTTTTTTCTTAGATAGTGAATTGCTCATTAAAGTTTTGGAGTTAGACAGTGAGCATCAGTTACTAGAAGACCTCAAAACTATTCCTGTATGTTTTTCAAAACAAGGCACCAGCAAAACTAAGCCCATTATTACAGAAGACGAATTAGGGCTTCGCTTGAATTATAATTATTACCCTTTAGATAAAGATAACACTCCAGAAGCCAAAAATTTAGTTGAAAGATTTCAGTACTTTCTTGAAGATCGCGTTCATAATAGCGGAATTTGCACGGATATTATATTAAGAAAAGGAGAGGCTGTATTTTTTCATGATGAAAGACTTTTGCATGGTAGAAATGCATTTTTTACTTCGAACAAAGGCGACCGCGTTCTCCTTAAAGGTTCTGTAATTTTGCACTCTAGAAAACATAAAAATTTAGAACTTTACTGCCAAGCATGAAAAGAGAAATTCATAAGTTAGGCTTTGGGACTTGGCAATTTGGGGGCGAAAATATTATTGGCGGTAAGCATAAAGGATGGGGATATATTGACGACAAAGAAGCTATTCAGGCGGTTCACCTTGCTCTTGATCACGGTATCCAATTCTTTGATACGGCTGATTCCTACGGAGAGGGGAGGTCTGAAGAAATTTTAGGCAAAGCTTTTCAAAGCTATCCAAATGCAAACTATATTATTTGCACCAAGTTTGGCAATCGGAACGATAATGATGGTAATTATTTTCAGGATTTTTCTCCCGAATGGCTCGAAAAAGCTGTAATTAATAGCCTTGAACGTTTAAAGATTGATTGCATTGATGTTTTATTATTTCATAGTCCGCCAGATGATTTTGACTGGAAAAATTACGACGTTACTATTATAGACCGACTTACTCAGAAAGGATATATTAAGAAATATGGTGTTAGCTCAAAAACGCTTAAAGGTGCATTAAAAGTAGCAAACGATAAGTTTGGAAGCGTGATTGAGGCAATTTTTAATGCATTAGATAGGCGTGCTGAAGAATATTTATTTAACAACCATATAGCGTTGAATTCCGAATTCATTGCTAGAGTGCCTTTAGCTTCGGGCTTTTTAAATCAAAAATATTTGTACAAAACCCCAGATTTTGCCGAAAATGATTGGCGCCATTATTTGCCCGAAAAAGATAAAAGCTGGTTGCTCGAAAGTGCAAGAAAGTTAGCTTTTTTAGATGAATTGCCTGGAGGAATTACAGTTTCAGCGTTGCGGTATGTCTTACATCATTCAGGGGTTGGAGTCGTTATACCAGGAATGAGAAATGCTGAACAAGTAAAAGCTAATTTCCAAGCTGTGGAATTAGGCGCCCTCGCTCCCGAAGTCGTTGAAAAAATCAAACAAGCTGTACCCGATGTACCAGCACACTGGAAATTTTAGCAGGTAAGGTGGGCAGTGCCCACCCGAAGATGATTTCACTTAATAAACCTAAGATAAGCCGAAGGATAATAGCAAATGATTAACAAAACTCGATTGGAAGACTTGGCAATATTCAATGGAACCCCTGCCTTTAATGAAAAGCTACATGTGGGGCGCCCTAACATTGGTAACCGTGATCGCCTATTTGAGCGAATTAACAACCTGCTAGATAGAAAATGGTTGACCAATAACGGGCCTTACGTTCAGGAGTTTGAGCAACGCATGGCTGGCATAATAGGGGTCAAGCACTGCATACCGATGTGTAATGGTACTGTTGCTTTAGAAATTGCCATTAGAGCAGCAGGACTCACAGGAGAGGTCATTCTTCCTTCGTTTACCTTTATCGCTACTGCTCACGCATTACAATGGCAAGAGATTACCCCCGTATTCTGTGATATAGACCCTCACACTTACACCATTAACCCCTGGCGGGTAGAGTCAATGATTACGCCGCGCACGACCGGAATTATTGGAGTTCATCTGTGGGGACAAACTTGTAATGTGGAAGCTCTCACAGAAATTGCCCAGAAGCATAACCTCAAGCTGATGTTTGACGCCGCCCATGCCTTTGGCTGTTCCTATAAAGGACAAATGATTGGTAACTTTGGCGATGCTGAAGTATTCAGCTTTCATGGAACTAAATTTTTCAACACCTTTGAAGGAGGGGCTGTTGCCACTAATAATGATGAACTAGCTGCCAAAATTCGTCTGATGAAAAACTTTGGCTTTTCTGGATTCGAGAATGTTAGTTATATCGGCACCAATGGAAAAATGAGCGAAGTTTGTGCTGCAATGGGGCTAACGGGTTTAGAAAGTTTAGACGAATTTGTAGCTGTTAACTATCGTAATTACAAGCAATATCAGCGCGAAGTAAGGGACATACCAGGTGTTAAATTATTAACCTATGATGAGACTGAAAAGTGCAACTATCAGTACATTGTGCTAGAAATTGATGAAGAAATTACCCAATTCAGTCGAGACCAACTGGTAAAAATCCTCTGGGCTGAAAATGTCTTAGCTCGACGCTACTTTTATCCTGGATGCCATCGCATGGAACCCTATCGTTCCTACTTTCCTCATGCAGGACTACTGCTTCCGGAAACTGAAAGTTTAGGCAAACGGGTGTTAGTTCTGCCCACAGGTACTGCTCTTGATGCAGAGGAAATTAATAAAATCTGCCAGATTATTCGGTTTGTAGTTCAACATAGTCATGAAGTGAAGCAGAGACTACTGTACCCAGCTGAGAATTCGGTACTGGCACATTGATGATTAGAAAACTAGGTTTTGAGTTAACATTTGATTCAAACTTTGAAAGCTTTTATTTTTATCTCAAAATTAAATTTAAAGGGGCTAATAAAAACACCACAATTACGTTAACAAACAGGGTAAACTATTTGAGGTCTTAATCATGAAAGGCATTATTCTAGCTGGTGGCTCTGGAACAAGGTTATACCCAATCTCCCAAGTGGTGAGTAAACAGCTAATGCCTGTTTATGATAAACCAATGATTTACTATCCCTTGTCAATTCTAATGTTGGCTGGGATTCGGGAAATTTTGGTTATTTCTACACCTAGCCAATTGCCACTATTCCAGCAACTTTTACAGGATGGTAGTCAATGGGGTCTCAAGTTTAGCTATCTTGAACAACCACGACCAGATGGCTTGGCACAGGCTTTTATATTGGGCAAAGATTTTATCGCCAATGACTCCGTGTGCTTAATCTTAGGTGATAATCTTTTATATGGGTATGGCTTAACTGACGTGCTTACTCGTGCAGCCCAATTGCGAGAGGGTGCATTGATTTTCGGTTATAGAGTAGCTGAACCTCAACACTATGGTGTGGTTGAATTGAATGACGCAGGTCAGGTAGTAAATATAGAGGAAAAGCCCAGCATTCCCAAGTCTAACTATGTTGTACCAGGTATCTATTTCTACAATTCTCAGGTTTCAGAAATTGCAGATCAGCTCAAACCCTCAGCCCGCAATGAACTAGAAATCACCGACTTGAACCGAGTTTATCTCAATCGGGGTCAACTAAGAATCGAACTTTTAAGTCGAGGTTACGCTTGGTTTGACACTGGTACCTATGAATCCCTTCACCAAGCTGCTAGCTTTGTTCAAACTCTGGAACAACGACAGGGATTGAAAATAGCTTGTATTGAAGAAATAGCTTACCGCTTAGGATATATTGATGCAAACCAACTTTATCAACTCGCCAAACCATTGGCTAAAAGCAGCTATGGGTTATATCTGATGGACATTATTAATGGCGATAACTATAATGTTCAGGTTCATCATAATAATTTAGCTACATCAGCTAATAGATTTAAACAGGAATTTTTAAAAGCAGAGAAGTTAACACTGTAAGTATTAAAATTAATTAAGATTATTAGAAAGTATTCCTATGAAAGTAAGCGTGGCAATGATTACGTACAATCACGAGCAATTTATTGTCCAGGCACTAGAAAGTGTCCTGATGCAACAAGTTAATTTTGATTATGAAATTGTCATCGGTGAAGACTGTTCCACAGATAATACGCGCGATATTCTCATTCGTTATCAAAAAGAATATCCAGATAAAATTCGCTTACTACTTCCTGATAAAAATTTAGGAATGCATGATAATCTTATTCAAACTTTGAAAGCGTGTCGAGGCAATTACATAGCACTTATTGAAGGAGATGATTATTGGACTTCTCCCTACAAACTACAGAAACAAGTAGATTTTTTAGATACACACCCTGACTATACAATCTGTTTTCATAATGCCTTATATCTTTGTCATGATGGCAGCACATTAGAATATCATAAAGCTTTACCTCAAAAGGTCTTCAATTTAGAAGATTTACTTTTATTTAATAATTTGATGCCAACTGCTTCAATAATTTATCGACAAGGCTTTATACACGAATTTCCTGACTGGATTTATAAAGTAGATTTTGTTGATAGGATAATACAACTTTTTGCGTCTCAGCATGGGAATATTGGATATATAGATGAGATTATGAGTGTATATCGACTTCATTCCCAAGGAAATTGGTCACAAAAAAGTCAAGTTGAAGGTCTGTTAGAAATGGTAAACTGGTGTTATTGTCTAGACGAATATCTAGACTCTAAATATCAGAGTAAAATCAAATTACTTCTATCTGAGTGTTATAAGCAATTGGCTATAATTTATTGGAAGAAAATTTATAGGAGGAAAATTAGTAATAATAAAGAGGCCATAGAATACACAAATAAATATTTAGCTTTACTCATATGGAATATCAGAAGACCCTTTCGTTTTCGGAATGGTTCCAAGAAATATAGCTGAAAAAGGCATGTTAATAAACACGACTTGATAGAAAGACATTCATACCTTACAAAATCAGCCTTTTAAAAATTTAAAATCAAAATTGTTAGTAATATCTAATAGTTAATAAATGGTTATGAGTGATATCAATTCTCACCGTGGATTTATTCCACCAATTTTAGATGCTCAACCTCGTCCACTTTGGTCTGTAATGATTCCTACCTATAATTGTGCTAATTATCTAAGGGAAACTCTAGCAAGTGTGCTTGAGCAAGACCCAGGTCGAGATATTATGCAGATTGAGGTAGTAGACGATTGCTCTACCAAAGATGACCCCGAAGCAGTAGTTAAAGAACTAGGATGTGGTCGTGTTGGTTTCTATCGTCAACTAGAGAATGTTGGTTACATTAAAAACTTTGAAACTTGTCTGCTGCGATCTCGCGGAAAGTTAATACATCTTCTACATGGAGATGATTGTGTAAGGGATGGGTTTTATAGCAAGTTGCAACGTGCTTTTGAGGAGAATTGCGAAGTCGGAGCTGCTTTCTGTCGCACTATAACTATGGATGAACAAGGACATTGGACTAGTATTTCTGCATTAGAACAATCTGAAAGTGGTGTCTTAAACAATTGGTTGGAGCGAATTACTGAATACCAACGTATTCAAACTCCTTCAATTGTAGTGCGGCGTCATGTATATGAGCGACTAGGAGGATTCGACCGTCGTATGTTCTGTTGGGCTGAAGATTGGGAAATGTGGGTTCGTATTGCAGCCTCCTATCCCATTTGGTACGAAGTTGAACCTTTAGCTTTATACCGTCATAGCTCATCATCTTTAACTGGACGTTTTGTACGTACTGGTAAGAATGTGCAGGATATAAGAACTGCAATTAGTGCTATGCAGCAGTATTTGCCAAGTGATTGTGTTTATATGACCCAAAAATCATTAAATGGATATGGTTCACTTGCACTTGGTATGGCAAGTCAATTTGTTAACAAGGGTGATATGTACGGTGCTATAAACCAAATTAGGCAAGCTTTCCTTTGTAGCTTTTCTTTAAAAATGGTTTTTTATACTTTATGGATATGTGCCAAATTCTTCTACCTCACTATAGTAAACAAGATACGCACGCAACTTGAAACAAAAATCACAGTTCATTAATTAACTTATTATGAAAATTATACAAATTGTACCTCATCCACCAACAGATATTGGTGGGATTAGTACATATTCACTGAAATTGGCAGAGGAATTATTTAAAGATTATGGAGTCTTCACTCATTTTCTAATTCCCTTTCCGATTTATAAAAATTTTCAGATACCATCGGCAATTAATGGATTTCCCATAAACATATTATCTCAAAAAAAATTGAAAGTTTTTTTGTCTTTAATTCCGAAAAACACTGACACAATAATTGTACATTACTCTCAACCTGAAGGAGGAGGTTTCTCTAATCAATATTGGTTAATGAAAGTTTTACAATCATTTGTCAAACTACACCATTTGAAATTAGTAGTAATTTTTCATGAGTTAAGTCTGACTTTTAGTTTAAAGAATAAAATAAAGTTTTTTTATCCTCACCGTTTTTTTGCTGCGCGCGGCATCGCTAAAATTGCGAATAATGTTATAACACCGAGTGTTAGGTATCAAGCTATTCTTTCAAAATGGCTAAAGTGTTCCATAGTATGTGTCCCCGTTTTCTCAAATATTGGTGAACCTAAGCATGTTCCCGATCTAGTAAAACGTGAACGTCGAATGATAGTATTTGGAGCAGAATACTCTCGTTGTCGTGTTTATAACAAATATCTCCAAGAGCTCCTGCTCAGTTGCGAAATTTTGGAAATTGAAGAAATTTGTGATATCGGCTCGTCAAGTCAACTTGAATTACCCCAATTAGCTGGGATCCGTGTCGTTAAAATGGGAGAACAGCCTGCCGAAGTCGTCAGTCAATTAATGTTAACTTCATTGGCCGGATTCTTCGACTATAGTCACTGTCCAGAGGATATAGGTAAGTCGGGCATTTTTGCTGCTTACTGCTCTCATGGATTAATTCCCGTTAGTTCTCAATACAATCTCATAGAAACAACTGGGCTGAAAATTAACAAGCATTATGCAGTTGCTGACGAACAATTAAACAATTTGACTCCAATGCAACTGCAATCTATCGCAGACAATGCTCGTCAGTGGTACGCTAATCATAGAGGAGCAGAACACGTCAAAATTCTTGCTTCATACCTTTTAGATGAAGTTGACGTAGCAAAAGCGATAATTAGCTAGTTAAATCTAGAATAAATAGTTAATAAAATCTGGATTGCTACAAATGAAACTTTGTTGGCTACTTCCTAGCGATCACAGTGGTGGAATATCCCCTGTCGTTTTGTCCTGTTGTCGTCAAGCTGCTCAAGCTGGACATGAGACTACAATGCTCTTACTTGCTAAACCCACCTGGATAACTGGTGATAATTTCCAAGTATCCTTTTTAGGGTTGTATGCAAAGGCACCAGAAACACCTGCAATCCTGCTGCAATGGCTAAAGGACAATCCACAGGATGTAGTATTTTTTAATGCCTGTAGCGAATTTGACCCTGTAATTCCCTACTTGCCTCCGAACATCAAATGTGTTTATGTTGTCCACGATGCTCCACCTTCAGCTTGGCGCCCAGGTCTGGAAGAGGAAGATAATCTAGAAGCGATAATTGCTGTGTCCGAGACTGTCGCTAGTAAATTTCGACACCTGTTAAAACAGCCATCGAAGCTATTTGTGATTTATAACGGTACTGTTTTTCCTGAACCACCTGCAAAAAATGTACCACGGCAAGACTCACTAATATTCCTGGGTGGCGATAATTTGGTTAAGGGAAGTCTTGATGTCCTGAGCTTATGGAAACAACTAAATAAACAAGGCTTTAGGGGCAAGTTGCACTGGTTTGGTAATATGGCGCCGGAATTTAAAGCAAAAATTCAAAATCTACCTAACTTTAAGCATATTTATATTTATGGTCACGTTCAACGTGAGTTAATTTTCTCTACTGCTGCCGAAGCAAAAGTTTTACTCATGCTGAGTCGTTTTGAAGCATTTGGCATGGCAACAGTTGAAGGAATGAGTATGGGTTGTGTTCCAGTTGCTTGGGATGTTGACAGTGGTACAAAAGAAATCGCGATGCCAAATCAAACAGGACTATTTGCACCATTAGGGAATATAGAAACCTTAGCCAAACAAATATTATACGCAATTGAAAACTATCAAGCTTTTAGTGCTAATGTAGTTGAACGCGCACGTTCCAAGTTCAACGAAGCAATCATGTGGCAAGGTTATGAATCTCTAATTTATAAAATTGCCAAACTTGAGCCAATTGAAAGAAGTAAAAAAGGTCAGCAACCAGAAGCTTTTAAACCTCCATTTCGTCGTTTTCAGCTTTTACCCCCCCGCCTACGTTCAGCAATTAGAGAATTTATTGGAAAATCGCCTATTCTCAGCTACTGGCTGAATGATTTGCACGGTTGGTAAAATTTATACTGCTATCAAAATTTATCCACTTCGTAGAAAATTTGTGTGAACCAAATCAGATTTATGAAATCAATAAAAAATATATCAGGCTTAGTCTCAGTTAGAGGGCATCATTTTTATTCTAATTTAGTTAATTCTAATTCTACAGTTATTGATTTAGGTTCTCACTTAGGTGAGTTTTCTAATCAAGTAAGTAACCTCTTTGGATGTAAATGTTATGCAGTGGAGGCGCTACCTTCTTTGTATAGCCAAATTGTTGAAACTCCTTTAATTAAAAAATTTAACTATGCTATTTCTCTAACCAATGAACCTGTAAAATTTGCTATTACAGATAACCCAGAATATAATCATGTTGATAAATGGTCTGTAAGTAATGTTATAGACACTATTACTGTAGAAGGCGTTTCTTTAGAAACTTTTATCCAACAGCAGCAAATTGAGTCTATAGATTTACTAAAAGTTGATATAGAAGGTGCAGAAATTGACTTGTTTCACTCAATGAGTGATGACACAATCAGCAAGATAAAGCAAATTACAGTTGAGTTTCATGATTTTGCATTTCCTATTGCCAAAGAGATTCAAGCAATCAAAAAGCATTTAAAATATCTTGATTTTACTTGTATAGTTTTTTCTAATAAAAATAATGGAGATGTTTTGTTTTTAAATAATAAATGTTGTGATATACCAAAGTTTGATTACTTGTACATTAAATATTTAGCAAAGTACGTAAGAGGAGCATCAAGAATTATTGAGCGATTTTTTAATAAATAATAGGATAGTTAATTTATCTAAAATATATGAACATAGTCTTTTACTTTAGCGGATTTGCCCGAATAGGAGGAATCGAGACTTTCTGCAAAAATTTTCTCAGTTATCTTCAGAGTCAAAAATACGATTGTCGCTTAGTTTGCTGGGGTCAGATGTCACCATTGCTCAAGTCTATTGAACAGGCAAAAGTAAAAATTTTTCGCACTTCATGGCGGTGGGGTTGTCAATGGAATTTGCCCGAATGGTTACTTTTACCTATTGGAGTAAAACAAGTTAAGGAAGCTGATATAGTTATTTTTGGTAAACTCATTAATATTAATATATTAAAGAAAATAAAAGCGCAAGCTAGTCAAAAAACCAAGTTTATTTATATTACTCCTTATAGACCTTTACCTCCAAGTAGCAATACCGAAAAAAATCATCTATTAGATGTCTTGAATCTCTTTGATTTAATCATAGTACAAGGTTCCGCATTTACAAATGATTTGCGTCAAATTGGCTATCAAGGACGGGTAGAAATCATTTCCTATATCCCTCATCAACCTGGTAAAATCGAACCGTTAGCACTAGGAGAATTAAAAATAGGATTTTTAGGTAGATTGGTAGAAGATAAAAATATTCCTTTATTACTAGAAGCATTTAGCTGTTTTAAAGATAAATATATACAAGCATATAATCAAAATACACAATCTCAAAAGCCTAGTTTACATCTATTTGGAGATGGTCATTTGCGTGAGCAATTAGAACAACTAGCTGAAAAACTTGGCATCGCATCTTCCGTTATTTTTCATGGCAGTGTTCCTAATAATCAAATAGAAAATGTTATAACGTCATGCCACATGTTTGCTTTTACTTCTCGCATTGAAGGACAATGTTTAGCAGCTTTGGAAATTTTGGGTTGTGGTAGACCAATTGTTGCAACCTCAGCAGGTGCATTCCCAGACATTTTATGCGATTCCCGCCTTGGCAGAATAGTTCACTCCGCCAATCCGAACAACTTCGCTGACAGCCTGATGGAAATTGCAAAATTAATAGAACAACAGTCAATATCACCAAAAATTATTCGTTCAGCTTATCTTGAGCGATATGCTCCTGAAAAAGTTGGCGCCTGTTATAGTGAATTACTTACCTCTCTCTGTGATTAAATCTTACGTGTGAGACTTTAATATGAAAAATACCAAGGTTTTAGTAGCACAACCAGGCGCCAGAAAACACTATCAAGAACCTCTTTTATTTCATCGTTGGGGTATTTTGGATAAACTATACACAGATTTTTATTCAGGGCATAGCGTGCTGGCGAACTTATTACGCTATCCCAGAATTTATAAACATTTACCCAACTTGCTTAAAAAAGGTTTAGATAGATACGAGCCAGGTCTTAAAAACGCTGACATCATTCATTTTCCTTTATTAGCTTATCAAGCTATACAAGCTTTAAAAAAAGCTCCAATCGAAGAAGCAGGAAAAATATATGCCTGGGGAGGAAAAGCATTTTGCCAACGATTCATTAATAGAGGTTTAGGAAATGCTAATACCATCTATGGATTTAATAGTACTTCTCTTGAATTGTTTGAATACGCAAAACAACAGCGACTTCGCTGTATTTTAGACCAAACACAAGCTGAACGTTCGTTTGTACATCAAATTTTGCAAGAAGAGGAAAAGCTTTGGCAAGGATGGTCATTATCACCGTTTACAATTAATGATGGTGATTTAGAATTATTGCAGCGAGAACAAGGTGAACAAGACTTAGCAGATAAAATTATATGTGGTTCTAACTTTGTTAAAGACTCGTTGATAGCTAGGGGAGTTGATGCGAATAAAATATTTGTACTACCAATAGGGCGTCTCAAAGATGAAAATTTAGTTCAAGCTCAAGGAGTAAACGAGAGTATACAACAAGATGAATTAAAAATATTATTTGCTGGCTCAGTAGGATTACGAAAGGGAATTCCGTATTTATTAGAAGCTTTACGAAAAATTAAAGGCAAAATACCTTTTACTTGTAAAATAGCTGGGACTATAGAAATTAAGCTACAGCGTGTTAATGAATATAGTAACGTATGTGAATTTTTAGGAAGAGTTTCCCGCTCTCAAATTAAAGATTTATATACTTGGGCAGATGTATTTATTTTGCCTTCTATTTGTGAGGGGTCTGCAATGGTGACTTATGAAGCAATGAGTTTTGGTTTGCCTATTATTACTACTCCTAATTCAGGTTCTATTGTCAGAGATGGAATCGATGGTTTTATTGTACCGATTAGAAACATATCAGCAATTGCTGATAAAATTCTGAAAGTTTATAACATGGGTAATAGTTTAGAAAAAAAAGCTAATATTCGCAATTATTTACAAGATACATTAAAAGATTCGGAGAGTAAACTTTTGCAAACTTTAACGTATTATGCTTGAAGTATATAAATATTTACTAATTTTAATTTGCCTTGGCATATTAGGTTGGGGAATAATTCGAGTTGAGCGAATTTACCAATACCCATTTTTTATGGGCGCCTTGTTTACTTCTTTTATTTTGCCTCAAGTATCTGCCTTAATTGATAACCCTGGTCAAGTAAGTCAAGAAGCTTTAGAAAGGGTATTATTTGTATCATGTTTATGTGTAGGTGCCTGTTGGCTGGGTTATGAAATAAAGCCAAACAGAAAATGGTTAGTAAAGCTAAATATAACAATGGACGAACGGAAGCTATTTAGAGCCGGAATAGCTCTAATGTTAATAGGATGGTTATCTAATTTTTTACTAGCTCGTACAATTGCAGAAACTGATGGTGTATTAAAGTCAGGGACTCCAGCAACTATATATTATCTTTTTACGAATGTTTCTTACATTGCGTTTGCTATATTTCTTTTACAGTTATTTAAGCACCCAAGTATAAGTAATTTTATATACACACTTTTAGCAGGTTGGTATCCATTTCAACAGGTTTTAATAGGGCGCCGACAACCGACGATGACATTTATTATTGTAGTAGGTGTTTCATTGTTTTTAATTCGTCGCTATACACCTCCAAGATGGGCAGTTATCACAGCTATAGTCATGATAGGTGTTCTTATTCCTTTATTTGCTGAAATACGTGGTGAATTTTGGAATTTAGTTTTTAGCGGCAACTGGGAGCAAATACAATCTTTAAGTCAAAAGGCATTTGCAACACAACAAAAAGGCGAGATATTGGAATTAAGAAATGCTGCTTTATTAATGGACGCTGTAGAGCGTACAAATATGTATGGCTATGGCACTGGTTTTTGGGACAGTATCGTATTCCAGTATGTTCCCGCACAAATTTTAGGTGCTGAGTTTAAAAAATCTCTACAGTTTAATATTTTTAATCCAAATTTATTAAAAGATTTATACGGCTATAGTCTTCCCAAAGGTGTAACAGTTACTGCTATTGGAGACTCTTTTATGGAGTTTGGTTACTTTGGTTGTTTTCTGTTAGCAATAATAGGATATATTTTTAAACATCTATGGATATCCTCAATTTATCAAAAAAGTTACTTTAGTAGGCTCCTTTATATAGGATTAATTAGCCCATCAATGATAGCCATTACACATGGAATAGGAAGGTTTTGCCAAGAAGCTATATTTCAAGTAAGTTTTGTATGCCTGGTTGCGTACTATTGTCGGTCAAAAAATAAATTTTATTACAATCATGTCAATATGATTCATGACTAAAATTTAGTACTAATAAGCATTTAAATTAAAGTAGAGGATTTATGATTCGTAATTCTTTAAAAGGAATAAAACTAGTTGAAAGAACAACTTATCTTTGTAACTTATGTAAAGGTAAAAAAATACTTCATCTGGGAGCAACCGATAACCCCGAAACCAAGAGTGCTGTTGAACATGGCAGATTTTTACATACTAAATTAACTAATATTAGTGAAGAAGTTGTTGGCATGGATATTAGCGTCGAAATGATTGACTGGTTAAAAGTAAATCATCACATCGACAATATTCATTATGGCAATATAGAAAATTATGAAGATTACCCCAAAAAACAATTTGATCTGATTATAGCTGGTGAAATTTTAGAGCATCTTAGCAACCCAGGTAAAGCCTTAGATTGTTTAAGTAAAATTGCACAACCAAATACTAAATTAATTATTACCGTTCCTAATGCTTACTCTTTAAAAGGATTTGCCAGAGCAGTAGCAAAACACGAATTAATCCATCCAGACCATACATCTCATCATTCACTTCATACTCTCAAAACATTACTTGAACGTCACGGATTTATCATAGAAAGCTACTTTAGTTTTGTAAACGGTGGTACTGGATTACCTGCAAAAATAACTAACTTACTACTCCACTTTTATCCTCAGCTTACTGAGGGTATTGGAGTTATCTGTTCACCAAAATAGGAACATATACTTTATGAAAGTTGCAGCGCTGACAACCGTATCGGGTCCATATATTGTTGCTCGATATTCAGCTTTTGCTGTTATGTTTCCTGACGTTTCTTTCTTTTTAATAGAGCTAGGGGAAGTTTCAGAAATTTATTCTTGGAATTCAAACTTAAGTGCCCCCTATAAAAGAATAGTTCTATCTCATCAACCAGCAGAGAAGCAATCTTCAATAAATTTATTTCAAGGTATTGTTAAAATTCTTGCAGATGTTCAGCCTGATGTGCTGATTATTTGTGGCTATGGTGTACCTGGAATGCGTGAGGCTTTGCTTTGGAGCATTTGGAAAAATACACCAACAGTTTTGCTATCTGAAACTAAAGAGGATGATGCTAGTCGCAGTTGGTGGCGTGAAAAAGTAAAATCTTTTTTGATAAGAAGATATAAATCAGCTTTAGTAGGAGGAAAACCCCATCAACGTTACATGATTAAGTTAGGGATGCCAGAGTCAGCAATCTTTTTGGGTTATGATGTAGTAGGTAATAATTGCTTCCATCCGGATAAAATTAAATATTTACCAAATCCTATCAAAAAACCTTTCTTTTTAGCTATTAATCGCTTTGTTGCTAAAAAAAATCTACCCTTTCTCATCGCATGTTATGCAGCTTACTGTCAAATAGCAGGTAATAATGCTTGGGATTTAGTTATTTGCGGTGATGGAGAACTGAGCTTAAATATAAAAGAACAAATTGCAAAATTTGGCTTACAAAATTCCGTTCGTCTTCCTGGGTTTCTACAACAAGATGAAATGCTCCCCTATTTTGCTCATGCTGGTTGCTTTATCCATACCAGTATTCAAGAACAATGGGGACTAGTAGTTAATGAAGCAATGGCAGCAGGTTTACCCGTTCTTGTTTCTAACCGTTGTGGCTGTTTTGAAGATTTAGTTTTAGAGGGTATTAATGGATTTGGTTTTGACCCAGAAAATCAACAAGAGCTAACGCAACTGATGATTAAAATTAGCTCAGATGCTGTGGACTTAAAAGCTATGAGTCAAGCTTCTTTGAAACACATTCAAAATTTCTCTCCAGATTATTTTGCTCAAGGGTTGATGCAGGCAGTGAAGTACGCTTTAGCACAGCGCTAACTAATTATTCTTTCCGAATTTTTAAAATTGAAAATAATTTAACATAATTTATGAAGTATTTAACAATTATAGAAAACCTCGAATACCGAGGTTCTCAACGTGTCGCTCAAAACTATTCTATAGAAATGAAAAATCTTGGGAATGAAGTAAAAGTTTTAACAATTAGTGGACTTGGAGCAAGAGCAGATTATTTGAAAAGCGAAGGTATTGAATGTGTTTGCCTTAACGACGACCAAAATACTTTACAAAAAATCTTTGATTGGTCTCCAGATGTTGTGCATGTTCATAGACCGGGTATGTATGATAAGCACATAAATCCGATAATTATAAATTTAAAGAATTCTATCAATCCATTAATATTAGAGACAAATATTTTTTCTCGTGTAGATTATCAAATTCCATCAGGATATATAGATTTACATTTACATTTAACTGAATGGTGTTTGTGGAAGTGGTTAGAATGGTCTAAAGCCTTGAATTATAATCCTTTAGGAACAGTTTTACCTAATTCTCTAATTTCAAGTAATTTTTATAGAAGCTCTGTCAATGAAATTACTGCGAAAAAACAAGACATAGGTATACCTGAAAATGATTTTGTATTTGGTAGAGTCGGCGCCAATTGTGAAGGTAAATGGCATCCAATTATTATAGACGCATTTGAGGAATTAGCAAAACAACAAGATAATATTTCATTGATGTTAGTAGCTCCACCAGCATCTATCCAAGATAAAGTCAAAAATTTGACACCCAATATTGGCAAAAAAGTCTTTATTATTCCACCGATACTAAATGCAGATGACAATGAATTAAGGCTTTTATACTCAACAATGAATGTCATGCTTCATGCTTCTAGAATTGGCGAAAGCTTTGGAATAGTACTCGCAGAATCTCTATTATGCGAAACTCCTGTAATTACCTTAAGCTCTCCTACAAAAGATAATAGCCAAACAGAAATAATAGAACATAATCACACTGGCAAAGTAGTTAATAACTATAAAAGTTTTCTTAATGCCATGATAGAACTGCTCCACAACCAAAAGCAAGTATCTACAATGGGTAAATATGGACGCAAAGAGATGATAGATAAATTTGATAATCAACATGTGTCGCGGCGCCTAGAATTATTATGCAATTCCTTTTTAGCATGTCGCAATCAAACAGATAATCAAAAACTAAAAATTCTTAAACAATATAATTTTACTACAAATATTTATCAAAATCAAATTTTTGAAAAACTTAATAATTTTAATGGGACGGTTTCTGTATACGATAAAATTATGACTAAGTTAGTCCATCAACCAGTTTTATATAAATTTTATACAAATAGCATATTATCCCTAAAACATGCTTATTTTGCCAAAATAAAACAATAACTTTACTTTGACCTGTCTAAAAAATATTATCATGAAAATTTTACTTGTTATTCCTGGTATTGGCGATGTATATGGTGGTACTTCTAAGGTAGCAATCGAATTTGCTCAAGCTTTGGGTAAACTAGGTATTGACATCGATATTGTCACGACCAATGCCAATGGCTTAGAAGATTTAGACGTACCATTAAGAACTTGGCTTAATCAAGGACTTTACCGTCTCCAATACTTCCCACGCTGGCATATTGGAGATTATAAATTAAGTACTTCATTGACAAAATGGCTTTTTAATAATGTTACTAATTACGACTTAGTACATACAATTGCTGTTTTTTCCTATCCAGTTTCTATTACTCACCTAGCTTGTAAAACCCATAACATTCCTTATATCAATAGCCCTCATGGAATGTTAGAACCTTGGGCACTTAGTTATAAATTTTGGAAGAAAAAACTTTACTACAACGTAGTAGAAAAAACTGCTCTCGATAATGCTAGCGCTATTCAAATGTTAAATCAGGCAGAAGCACAAAACGCTAAACCTTTAAATATCAAAGCACCTTTATTTATAGTACCCAATGGTATCAATTGCCAAGAGTTTGAACTACAACACAACCCTGACGCTTTTTACAAACAATTTCCCTATACGCGCGACAAAACCTTAGTTCTCTTTTTAGGTCGTGTAGACCCCAAGAAGGGACTTGACTTGTTGGCGCCTGCATTTGCCAAAGCATTAGCGAAATTTCCTAATGCTCACTTAATTGTTGCAGGTCCCGATAGTACTGGGTTTTTACCAACAGTTCAAAATTACTTTGCTGAAGAAGGTTGCCTTAATGCTGTCACCTTTACGGGTATGTTAACAGGCGCCATGAAATATGCTGCACTTGCTGCCGCTAGTATTTATGTTGCACCTTCGTATTCAGAAGGGTTTAGTATGTCTGTTTTAGAAGGGATGGCTTCAGGTTTACCTTGCATAATCACTAAAGGTTGTAATTTTCCTGAAGCTGCAAACAATCAAGCTGCTTTGGTTGTTGACATTGAAAGCTCGGCTATTGCCAACGCTTTAATTGATTGTCTAAGCAATCCAGAACAAGCGAGAATAATGGGTGAGCGTGCGCGTCAATTCGTCTTTGAGAAATATACCTGGGACAAAGTAGCTTGCCAAATGCAAGAAGTTTACTCTTGTTTACTCCAGCACCAGCCAATTATGGCTATAAGTTAGTATATGTTAGAAAAAATAACTCCTGTTATCCTCACCTATAATGAGGCGCCCAACATCAACCGGACTCTCGAAAAGTTGTGTTGGGCAGCGCAAATTATTGTGATTGACAGTTATAGCACCGATGAAACTTTAGATATTCTAAAATCATACCCACAAGTTAAAATATTTCAACGTGCATTTGATACTCATGCAATGCAGTGGAATTACGGCTTACAACAAGTAACTTCTGAATGGTTACTTTCTTTAGATGCCGATTACACAGTTTCTTCGGAGCTAATTTCCGAAATCAAAGCATTACCTGAAAATACACCAATCGATGGATATTATTGTAAATTTAAATACTGTGTGTTTGGTAAACCCTTGCGTGGTACAATACTCCCTCCCCGACAAGTTCTTTTCCGTAAAGACAAATCAATTTACATAGATGATGGACACACACAGCTTTTACAAGTCAAAGGTAAGTCGGGAATGCTTTCAAATTATATTTACCACGACGACCGTAAACCTTTAAGTCGTTGGTTATGGGCACAAGACCGTTATTTGGTAATTGAAGCTAAAAAATTACAACAAACCCCAGTTAGTAAGCTAAGTTTAAGCGATACTATCCGCAAACAGAAAATAGTGGCACCTTTTGTTGTCTTAGTTTACTGCTTAATTCTCAAAGGTGGTATTTTGGATGGATGGCGAGGCTGGTATTATGCTTTTCAACGTGTTTTGGCTGAAATTATCCTCGCAATCCGTTTAATTGAAATCGAGAGACGTTACATGTAACGTCTCTACAACACATTTTAAATTATGAATGGCGCCTAGCAACACACATCAACGACAATGCTGCTTCTGTTTTATCTGGGTCTATACTGGATAAGCGTTGAGCAAAACGACATTTGTCGAAAGATTTACCATAATCTCCTTGTAAAGCTTTTTCACCCACCATATGACTATGGGGATATATTTGAACTGCAAATCCAAGCGGTTCAAGTATATGACGGTAAAACTCTGGTGTTGTACCATCTCCTGGTTTGTGATGTACTTCTGTTGCTATACTCCAAAATTGTTCCTGAGATGTGGAATGTCCACCTCGTTTTATTAACCGATAAAACGGTAAACGTATTTGCCACAGCAGTAAACCCAAACCTCGAAACTGATAAGCGCTTAGTTGCGGGTCGTGGTCGGTTATTAATAGTCCACCAGGACGCACTAAACGCGCAGCTTCTGCTAAAACTTTTCCCATATCATCGCAGTGATGCAGGCAAGCGTTGAGCATCACAATATCGGCAAATCCAGAGATAAATGGTAATTGATGTGCATCCGCTAATACAGGAGTATAACCAATTTTTTCAGCCATTTTTAAGGCGCCGAGTGATACATCTACACCAATTAACAAACTTGGTTCTCCACATTGGTCTTTCAAAGATGCATACACATTACCTGGGCCGCAACCAATATCAACTACTATAGCCGCATCCCAACGATTTATAACTGCCTGCCAAAGTTCTACAAATTTCTCATCTCGATGACAAGCATCAAAATAATTCTTTCCCCATTCTGGATGCCCAAAGTAATAACTATTTGCTTCAATCGCTGGTGTTATATGAGGAATTTTACATTTTAAAATCCCATCTTCCCATGCTTCTACATTATTTTCTACTGATATAAATTTTTTCAAATCAAGCAATTGGTTTAACATAAATTGTCGCTATCAAAACAAACATGAACTATTTTATTTCTGATAATTTACTAAATCGAAACACATGTGCTGAGATTATTGCTTCTAAATTAGAAGCAGCTAAAGAACACCTCAAAAAACAGTTCCATATTCCTAAGCAAATAGGTAGCTGTTATCTTGATCATTTGTTGGATGAAGCTGATGTTAAAAGTATATACGCAGCTTTCCCTAAAAAGCAAGATATGTTACAGTTGAATGACTGGCGCGAATATAAATATGTTGGAATTCAAATAGATAAATACAGCCCGATAATATCCGAAATAATTTATGCTTTCCAACATCCGAAAGTAGTAAACGTTATTTCTGAAATTACCGGAATTAAACAACTATTCCCCGATGAATACCTGTATGCAGGTGGAATTAGCTTAATGGATAAGGGTTGTTTTCTTAATCCACACCTTGATAACTCTCATGATAAAGACCGAGACAAGTATCGTGTTTTAAACTTATTATATTATGTTACTCCTAATTGGCGCCCTGAATATGGAGGCAACTTAGAACTGTGGGACTCCGGTTTAAAAAATCAGTGTCGAACTATTGACTATAAGTTCAACCGATTAGTAATTATGATGACTAATAAAAAATCTTTACATTCTGTTAACAAAGTTAACTATCAAGGACAACGTTGTTGTGTATCAAATTATTATTTCTCTGACCAACCTGTAGAAACTGAATCATATTTTCACGTTACTTCTTTTCGCGGGCGCCCAGAACAAAAGCTTAGAGATATTATATTACAAGGAGATGCCATACTGCGTAATGGAATTCGCAAAGTGTTTAAATATGGAATTAAAAAGTCTCATTATTACCGCAAATGAAACTTTTGTATCGTTTTTTAACAAAATACTGGCGCCTATTTATAATTGCTCTTATTCTTACCCTGATTCTAACCATTCCCATCAAAATTAAAATAGCGTTACATCAAGCACCGCAACCTCAAGCATTTTTTGTTTTAGGAGGTGACCCAAAACGCGAGGAGGCAACTGCTGAAATTGCACGTTGGTTTCCAAATCTAAATATATGGCTATCTTCGGTTCCCAATGTTGTAGAAACTAAAAAAATCTTTAAAACTGCGGGTATTAATTCTACTCGCTTACGTATTGACCAACACGCAGTTGATACTGTGACTAATTTTACTACTTTGGTAAATGATTTCCAACAATCTAAAATTCAACATTTGTATCTAATTACCAGTGATTATCATATGCCCAGAGCTAAAGCTATTGGTACTTTAGTTCTAGGCAGTCGCGGTATTGTTTTTACTCCTGTTTCTGTTCCTTCAAATCAACCTCAAGAGTCAAATTTTCGTATCGTCCGAGATATGCTTCGTTCGGTACTGTGGATTTTTACAGCACAAACGCTTGGTAAATGAGAAATAATTTTTTATGCGTTTAGACCAATATACTATCGGCACTTATACACCAGGGGCGCCTTTATGGAAGCAAATTCTATGGTACTTCGTCGGTTCTCCTTTGGTGGAATGCCATTGGTTGCCAATGTCTAATATTAAAGTTGGGATACTTCGCTTATTTGGAGCGCAAATTGGGCAACTAGTTCGGATTAAACCTGGTGTTAGGGTAAAATTTCCTTGGCGCCTAACTGTTGGCAATTGTGTTTGGATTGGTGAAGATTGCTGGATTGATAATCTTGCTCATGTAAAGATCGAAAATCATGTCTGTTTGTCTCAAGCTGTGTACTTATGTACTGGTAATCATGATTGGAGCGACGCTAGTTTCAAATTGTCTGTAGCTCCTATTTATATTCAAGAAAGTAGTTGGATTGCCGCTAAGTCGATGATTGGGCCGGGTGTAACTATTGGTAAGGGTGCTGTATTGACTTTGGGTAGTGTCACCACTCATTCTTTAGAGTCAATGACCATTTATTCAGGTAATCCCGCACAACCTGTTAAACGACGAAAATGGTAGGGTGCGTGAAAGCCATTACAATCAATCAATGTAACGCAATATAAAGTGCTTTCACGCACCTGATTAAGGAAGTAACTGGTGCTGGTGCGTGACGCTACAAGTCTTGTAACCACGCTCAAATTTTTTTAAGCGTCACGCACCCTACCTCAATTTTTTCTGAGCGTCACGCACCGTAACAATATAAAAAAAATGTAATCAAAGTTTTATAGTATCTTGACGAACAAAATTAATGTATCATTATATCATTATTAACATGACCACCTGTCGAAAATAGTTATACATGTACTTTTTATTGTTCTGAGAAGGTTACTGTAATCTCGGTATTTAATGATGCTTGAATTTATACCTTTCTTAATCGCCTGCACAATACTATTAGGCGCCATTAGCTTGAAAAGTCCTGTGCTGCTGTTTTGCTTGCTCGCAGGTAGTTTAATTTCAGTAATTATACATCAAATCGGGCGCCAAGTCAATTTACCCAGGCGCCAAGTTATATTTTTACAGGTTGTTGCAGTAAGTGTCATTTTAGCTTGTTTTTGGTTAGACTATTTTGCAGACCCGGCTCAAGCTCAGTTTTTTAAACGTGCGGAGGATTTTTTCAGAACGAACTTAACACAAGGTACCTCTAATACTACTAATGCTGCTGGTACGCAAGCGGCCATAAGTTTGATTTTTAACGTGCTACGGGCGTTGTATTTACTGTATATAGCAGTAGCTCTAATTGGCGTAATTAACGCAGTTCGTAGGGATGATGACTGGCAGAATATCGCTAGAACTCCTTTGCTGGTTGTGATTGCTGTTACAATTGCTGATGTACTTACAGGATTTGTAATTGGTAATTAATGAGTCAAGATAAAGATAAGGATTTTCGTCCAGTTAATAGAATACTCGGTAGTCAGCCTTCGTTGGGACCTATACCAGCTGACCAGGTGCTGCCTTGGACGATTATTGCTTTAGCTTCTTATTTCATTATCAACGGTATTTTTGGAGGTTTATTTCAAGATGGGTTTCAAAGATGGTTGTGGACTGCATTAGTTGCGACATGGGGAATTGCCACTTGGTGGATACTCACAGGAGGTAAAAGTTGGCGCTTTTTAAGTAAGTTTATCGGTGTTCCGACTTGGACTAGAGGATTTGCCCGTTATCACAGCATCCTGAGAAATCATGAAGGAAAAAATCGGAAAGCAAAGCGTCGAAGGAACAGGAAGTGAAAGATTAACTCCGTTTGAGGATGCGCTCAATTTGGCTACAATGTTGCGGATTTCACTAGGTGGACGCGATATTGGCGCCTATATTTTGACACAAGGAACTCAAAAGGATAGATTATGCTTTGTCTTCGGTTTTGAGTGTCGTGGTATTCATACGACTTTGAGAACAGAACAAATCGACCAAATCATTGGTAATATCGAAGCTGGTTTAAAGGATATCCCCGTCAACGAGCAAATTACTTTTCACCTTGGTTCGTTTAGTTCAGATGCTCAACGGCAAGAAGAACTTGCGTCTCTAATTAAAAATGTCCCCTCAAAAGATATAAAATATTTACTGCTCGCAGAACGCGCGCGTATTCAAGAACTTACGAGTAATGGTGTTCGCAAGCCAAAATTTCTACGAATTTATGTCACTTATACAGTGGAAAGCAATTCGACTAATACAAGTGATTGGATAGAACGAATTTTAGCCAAAGCTGAATTATTCTGGCTTAAATTCAAGGGAGAAGTCGCAGAAGTCGAGAATCAGCGACTCGAAGCTATTATTGCCGATGCTTTTCAAGGATTTTGTCGCTGGGAGCAAGTATTAGCCAATAAAATGGCACTCGATATTCGACCTTTGACTACTGAACAACTTTGGAGTGAAATTTGGCGCCGTTTTAATAATAATCCACCCATCCCTATTCCGCAGTTGCTTACATTCGATGAAAATGGACTCAACGAAGAAGTTCATTCTGATTTAGCAAGTACTAAACTACTATTAGAAAATATTCATAGTACAACACTATTAATCAAATCAAGTATACCCTGTGCAGACCGTCGTTGGATTCATGTTAAAGATAATTATATAGGCGCCTTAACATTTCTAGAAAAACCTGGTAGCTGGCAGAATAAAACAGCGCAGTTACGATATTTATGGGAATTATTAGCACGTGAAACGGTTGTAGACACAGAAGTATTTTGTCAACTCACTGCGGCAAACCCAGCTTTGGTCAAAACAACGTTACAGCGAGTGTTAAAGCAGTCGAATATGACCGCATTAATGGCTCAAGAAAAAAGTAAAACGATTGACGTTAATGCTCAGTTAAAGTTAAGAAAATCAGTAGCAGCGCAAGAACAATTATACGAAGGCGCCGTACCAATTTACGCAGGAGTAGTTATTTTCGTCCATCGTTCCACCGTCGAACAACTAGACGAAGCAACGAGATATATAGAAAATTGCTTTCAACGTCCAGCAGAAGTAGTAAGAGAAACTCAGTACACTTGGAAAATATGGCTACAAACTTTACCAATTGTATGGGAAAAATTATTAGCGAAACCATTTAATCGGCGCCAATTATATTTAACCAGCGAAGTTCCTGGTTTAATGCCTTTAGTGCTGACCAAACCCAGTGACAAGTACGGGTTTGAATTAATCGCAGAAGAAGGTGGGACACCGATACATTTAGATTTATTTAATGAACATAAGAACTTAGCTTTATTTGCCACAACACGCGCAGGTAAATCAGTATTAGTATCAGGGATATTAACGCAAGCTTTAGCACATAATATACCAGTAGTTGCTTTAGATTTTCCTAAACCCGATGGAACATCAACATTTACTGACTACACACAGTTTATAGAAGGAGGCGCCTATTTTGACATATCAAAGCAATCGAACAATTTATTTGAGCAGCCAGACCTACGCTTATTATCACCAGAAGAACAACGCGACCGTCAGCTAGATTATACAGCTTTCCTCGAATCGGCACTCATGACAATGGTATTAGGCGCCGAAACCGACAACCCATTGTTATCACAAACAGTACGCTCACTATTAAATATTGCATTAACAGCATTCTTTGCCGACGAGGGGATAAAACAAAGATATAGAACAGCAATGGAAGGAGGGTTTGGAACTACAGCATGGCAAAAAACACCAACCTTACAAGATTTTCTCTACTTTTGTTCACCCGAACATTTACAACTGGACGCAATGAGTCAGCGAGTTGAAGACGCACTTAGTCAAATTCGTTTGCGGTTGCGGTTTTGGTTATCGAGTCGAGTCGGACAAGCAATATCAGCACCATCGAGCTTTCCCACCGATGCTCAACTATTAGTATTTGCTCTACGAAATTTATCAGATAGTGAAGACGCAGCAATATTATCATTGAGCGCATACTCAGCAGCATTACGTCGCGCACTTAGTAACCCAGCATCAATATTCTTCATCGACGAGGCGCCAATCTTGTTTGAATTCGAGCAAATCGCCAATCTTGTTGGTAGAATATGTGCCAACGGCGCCAAAGCAGGAATAAGAGTTATTTTATCAGCCCAAGACCCGGACACTATCGCCAAATCAAAAGCTGCATCTAAGATATTACAAAACTTAACAACAAGACTAGTTGGACGTATCCAACCCGTTGCGATAGATAGCTTTGTAGACATATTAAAATACCCACGCGAAATCATCTCACGCAACGCATCAGAAAGCTTTTTTCCAAGAAAAGAAGGAGTATACAGCCAATGGTTATTAGATAATAACGGTATATATACCTTTTGCCGTTACTATCCAGGATACGAACAACTAGCAGTAGTAGCCAATAACCCCAACGAACAAAACGCGCGAAACATAATTATGAAAAAATACCCCGACAAATACGAAGCAATATCAAAATTCGCACATCAACTAATTACATCCCTAAGAAAACCGTCTTAATTTTTATATGAAAAAAATCTTTATAATTACTTCTTTTCTCTCCCTCATTATTACCTTACCAGCCACCGCACAACTAGGGCAAGTATGGACAGACTTTCAATCCTACTCAGCAGACCTACAAAACCATCTTAGAAACAACCTTAATGAACTAAACCCCTTACAAATACAAAGCCAAAGCGCTATAACAGGCGCCACAGGAGAACTCAACATCCCTAACCCACTAGGCGCCGGAGAAATACTTAGCAACGACATCAACATAAACTTATTATCCAGCAACTATGAAACAAACCCCCTAATCAACTCAAGAGTTTTCGGCAACGAAATGAACCGTTTAATATTTCGCAGTTCTGCTGCTGGTACATTAGGCAACAACGGACAACTACGAACAAAAATTAAACTTCAAAACATCGAAAGAGAATTAAAAAATATAGACGCATTCAGCGAAGAAGCAGATAAAATCAACCAAGATTTTGTTAGCGAAGCTCAGAATCAAGTTAGTCAACTTACTCAAATTAGTAGTAACAACCCACTCATCGGAACCTTACTCAACGCCATAAATCAATCCAATTTAACATTACAGCAAATTAGAATTCAGCGTGACCAATCAAAAATCATCGCCGAAACGCTTGCACAAACAATTCACGAAAACCAGCTTTTACAATACTCAAACCTAAACCTAGCCAGTATCGGAGAGCAGATAGAAGACACAAACCGTGCGCGTCGAGTCGATAACTCAACCGAAGCAGCGCGACTTTTGCGTACCACATCTCAAACTGACTTATTCGGTCGAAAACCTTAACTATGTTTTATTTAGCCCAAACTGGTATAGATAATGTAATAGGTAGCGGCGCCACTACAGCAAAGAGTATCGCCGAAGCATGGGACAAACAGTGGTTAGATTTATTACAAAGTAATAATAGCTTTTACGGCGCCTTAACAAACCTAGGTATATTTTTTGCAGTTGGTACATTATTATTTTTCATGTTCCAATGGCTCAAAGATTTAATATATAGTGACTATTCGCGACCAATATCAGCTTTAATATGGCCGTTTATTATAGTATTATTACTTACGAACACAGGAACTGGGAGTGCATTATCTAACCTGACACTAGGAGTTAGGAATTTACTCAATACAGTCAACCAGCAAATTATCACAACAGCAGACGCGAATAAAATATATCAGCAAGCTTTAAACATGAGTACTGGTGAAGAAATAGCGGGGTCTTTACTGCGTCCATGTGGGTCACTTTTGGGAGAACAGCAAACTCAATGCTTAGTAAAAGCAAGTGAAAAAGCTAGCTTACTTTGGCAAGAATATCGGAATTTATACGGGAATCAAATTTGGATAGACCGCTTAGAGACTAAAGTAACTCAAATTGCTTATAGTCAAGGGGCTGTATCAGAAAGCACTTTTAACGCATTGCTTGGTTCGACAATGCAAACGATTATTAAAAACTTTTTTATTTCATTACAGTATGCATTTCAGAACCTGATCGAAGCTACGATGTTGTTAGTAGCTGCTTTAGGTCCACTCGCAGTAGGAGGTTCATTACTACCAGTTGCAGGTAAACCAATTTTTGCATGGTTAACAGGATTTCTATGTTTAGGAATTTCTAAAATATCTTTTAATATTATCGCCATAATAACAGCCGCAGTCATTGTCAACGGGCCAGGACAAAATGCCAATACTGACCCTGACTTGATGTGGTTTATGATTTTTCTTGGTTTATTGGCGCCTATTGTTTCTCTAGTTATAGCAGGTGCAGGAGGGTTTGCGATATTTAATGCCATTAGCTATACGGGTGCATTAGTTCGAGATAGAGTTTAGCGAGGTGTGACAAATGGTTCGTTTACTCGAAAAGAAAAAAGCTAAAACAAGCGTTCTAACGATTTTTGCGTTTACAACTTTTGGGTTACATCTATTAGCTTTATCGATGCTGGTGTTACAGGGGTTAAACATTCGCTCGTTGAGTTTACAGAAACCCCCGAATTTCGTGCAGATGATAGATGGTAAAACGGTAGATATAAATTCGCAAGAAATTAAATCTAACTTAGAACCGGAACCTGAGACGATACGTCAGTTTGTAAATAAAACTATGTCGTTGATGTTTACCTGGTCAGGAAAGTTACCACCACAGTCTATCGAAGAAGCAACACAACCTAAACCAGATGCGGGTATATCAGTACCAACAGGAAAAGGGAATCAAAAAATTAGTACTACTAGTTGGGTTGCTGGGTTTGCTTTATCTGAAGATTTCCGTAAGGGGTTTTTGGAAAAGATAGCAGAAATGACTCCACCTGAAGTTTTTTTAAATAACAAGAGTCAAGCTATTGTGTCACGGTTAGCGGTTAAAAGGATATATCCACCTAAGAAAATTGCTCCTGGTAAGTGGCAAGTTGGAATGGTGGCAGATTTAATACAGAAAAAACAGTCTGATAACCGCAGTGTGATAATTCCCTTTAATAAGGATTTGCTTGTGCGTTCGGTTGATGCTTTTGGGTATCCACAAAGTATGAAGACTGATTTACAAAAAGCTATTTATAGTGTTCGTGCTGATAAGTTGGAAATTTATGAGATTAGAAATTTATGTTTGGTGGATGAGTATACTGGTTTGAGTCAGGATAAGTCTTGTGGGAATTTGAAGAATGACCAGACTTTTATTAAGTAAAATTGTAAACTGTCATTCTGAGCGTAGCGTAAACGGAGTTTTCTCGGAGGGTAGAATCTATAAATTGTCATTCTGAGCGTAGCGTAAACGGAGTTTTTCCGGAGGGTAGAATCTCTAAAACTGTCATTCTGAGCGTAGCGTAAACGGAGTTTTCCCGGAGGGTAGAATCTCTAAACTGTCATTCTGAGCGTAGCGAAGAATCTATATAACTTGTAGATTATTTAGATGCTACCCTGCGGGAAAACTGCGTTAACGTTCGCGACTCATGACAATTATATTAATATTATTTAGATGCTACCCTGCGGGAAAACTGCGTTAACGTTCGCGACTCATGACAATTATATTAATATTATTTAGATGCTACCCTGCGGGAAAACTGCGTTAACGTTCGCGACTCATGACAATTATAATATTTTTTACCACAGAGACACAGAGTTCACACAGGGAGAGGTGATGAAATCAGAGGTTAAGAGAAGTAGTTTTTTGCCGTTGTTTACTGTAGCAACGTTTGGGTTACATTTGTTTACTTTTTTGTTGTTGACGTTTCATTGGTCGTTGTTACAGGAGTTGCAACAGCGCTTAACTCCTCAAAGTTTGGTGCAGTTAATTGATGGACGTGCGATAAGTGTAGACCCAAAACCTGATATGGAAAGGTATCCGGAGACAATAAGACGGTTTGTGGGTGAAACAATGACTTTAATGCTCACTTGGTCACAGCAGCAACAACCACGAATGGTTTGGCAAACTACTTCTGTTTTAGTCAACGATAACTTAAAGCCGAAATTAGAATCAATAATTAGTCCTTCAGAAACATTGAGTCAGGGTACCGAAAACGTTTTAGTCATCCAAACTATTGGGCAACCTACTAAAATAAGTGAGGGCAGATGGAAAGTTGAAATAATCGCCAATCAAATCATCTTCACCAACTCTGATAAATTAGGAAAAACAATCCCCTTTAATAAACAAATTTTAGTACAAGCAGTAGAGGCGCCGTTTGCCTCACTACCAAATTTACCAGTACCACTAAACATAACAGTCTCCCGTCTAGGAGAAGCAAGACTACAAATATATAACGTTTGCGACATCAACGATAAAAACTGCTCGTAAGGTGCGTCAAAGCAGATCAATTTTTATTTTTATTGAAGATTGTAATAGCTTTGACGCACCCTACCCTCTCTGTGCCCTCTGCGCGTAATAAGGTAAAATAAAAAACACATAAAATCATGAATAAACTACCAAACACCCAAGACGCCTCTGACTGGGAAGCAAGAATGTCAAAGTTAGTAGGACTAGAAACAAAACATCCAACTAACAACCAACCAGAAAACACTATACAACCAGAACCCCAAGAACAACAAACCAAACAACCCCTATCCGCAAGTCCCTTCGCAAAACTAGGCTTAGTCGGCGCCGGCACATTCGCTGTAGTATTAGTAGCGGGTTTATTTTTATCACAAATAATGAACCCAGGCAATCAAAAACCAAAAGCCAATATCATTACCGCACAAGCGCAACCAACACTCCAACCCACCCCACAACTAGAGTCACAAGTCGAAGATTTAAAAACAAAACTAGCATTAACCGAACAAGCACAAGCAGTCAAAGCAGCACAGCAAAAACTTAGGAACCCATTACCAATATCTTCCAAACCAACACCACAAACACCTGTTAGAACTCAACCAATAGTTACAAATAGAGTACGACTAATCCCAAACCCCAACATAGCAACTAACTACACACCACCGCGTGTGCAACCACAACCAGAACGTATACGTGAACGTATACGTATAGTCACCATACCCGCACCCCAAACTCAACCCCAAAGACCCCAAGCAACCGCAAAACCTACACCCAAACCAACAATTCAAGCAACCCCACAAATTACACCAGACTCACTTCAAGATTTAGTCAAACTAGCAGAATTAAACGACTACTACAAAAAAGACACAGTAGCTAGCAACACTCCTACACCAACCCCCACACCATCACCAGTGATACCAGTAACACCAACACCCACACCAGCAATAATATCGACTCCGACACCAACTATCGCAGCAACACCCACACCAACACCCACACCAACACCAACACCAACATCACAAGCGCGAGTAGCAGTAGCAGTAGGTAGTACAGTAAAAGCAGTATTTGCCACCGCAGTATTTGGAGAAACCACCCGTTCGACTAACAGCGATAAAAACGATACCGGAAAACCTGTATTTGTAGTGCGTTTGCGAGAACCTCTCAAATCTACAGATAATAAAATAGCTTTACCCGTTAACACCGAACTATTAGCAGAAATTCGTTCAATTTCCGAACAAGGTTTACTTCAACTCAACGTTACTAAACTAGTAACCCGTAACCGTAACACTATATCAGAAAAAACTTTACCCGAAAATTCAATCATAATCCGCGCGCGCGAAGGTAAACCATTAGTAGCAAACCAATATCGCAGCAAAGGAGGGTCAATAGCTGGGATGGATGCAGGATTATTCTTTCTAGGAGGTCTTGGTAAAGCTGCGGAATTAATTAACCGTAACGACACTGTAATTTCTTATCCTAACAACAGCACTGGTATTACTACAATCAACAATAACAATAGACGCAACATTTTAGCTGGTGTCGCCGAAGGTGGTATAAGTACCATAGTTCCCCAAATTGCCCAGCGTAATCAACAAGCAATTTCACAAATGACTCAACGCAGCAATATTTGGTTTTTACCTGCTGGTAGAGAAGTCGAAGTATACGTAAATCAAACTATGCAATTTTAGAGAATCTTTCTCTTACTAAACCATCCATTTCTGTAACAATAAACTCTTGATTAATAGCTGCAATTTCTGCTTGTATCTCTGGACCTTCAGCCATTTGAGCAATTTGTTCAGCTATATATTCAGCATCAGCAAATTTATTTAGTAGCTGTTTTTTATGTTCTACTTGTCCAGAGATACGCTCTAAGAGCCATTCTTGCTCTTCCAAAGACAAAGTACCAATAGAACGCTCTATTTCATGTAAATGCGGTGACATCATACTAATTGGCTACTTATCACAACCTACTCAGTAGCTATATTATAATCTACATTGCAAAGAATATGAAAGAAAGTATAATTAATAAGGTACGTGCGACGGCTATCCTCTTAAATTAGTACCGTCACATAGCAGTCTTACTTATGATAAATTCCACTAATGCAGCAATTTTAGAGATTGGTAGTTTCGCAATGCGACCAATTCAATCTTCTGATTTGGATGCACTTGCAGGAATTTGGGCAGACCCAGAAGTAACTCGTTTTCTTCCGAGTCGAGGAGTTGCAATTCCAAGAGAAAAAGCTGAAAAAGCGCTCTTGACTTTCGTTGAGCATTGGCAACGAGGTTATGGAATTTGGGCAATTGTCGAAAATGCTTCATCTCAAATGATTGGTTATTGTGGACTTCGTTATTTAGATGAACTGTCAGAAGTTGAAGTGCTTTATGGACTTGATAAAGAATATTGGGGAAGAGGAATTGCGACGCAAGCAGCTAAAGAGGCAATTTTATACGGTTTTAATGTTGCTAAAGTGCATAGAATTATTGCAATGCTTTTACCTGATAATCTAGCATCAAAAAGGGTAATCGAAAAAGCTGGCTTGCAATATGAAAAGCAAATTTATATATTTAATTTGGATGCTCTTTACTACTCTATACAACAAAGCAAAAGTAAAAATCCCCCCTGACCCCCCTTAATAAGGGGGGGAAAATAAATAGGTTTTAGCCCCCTTATCAAGGGGGGTTGGGGGGATCAATTCTAGGTCAAGTGATTGCTTTGTTTACTTAGTAATGGTTTAATAATATTATCCCTATAATTAAAAATTTAATTTTAAGTAAAATTTGATACTTATAAAATCGTAAAAGTAAAGTTGAAATTGTAACTAAGTATTTATAAAAAAATGGGGAATTACTCTAAGTTTTCTTCTTCAGACCGTGAACGCAGTCAGAACTCTGAAAAATATAGTGAACCAGTGCCTTTACCTTGGTCTGAAGGGACTGGTGATGATTGGAATTTTCGCGACTTTCTGGGTATTATACGGCGCCGTATGTTAGTTGTGGTTGGGGTGGCAACCATTGTGATGGGGATAAACGCTAACTCGATAGTAAACCAGAAAAAAGAGTATGAAAGCAGTTTTAGGTTATTAGTGGAACCAGTAAACGATGACAGCAAAGCACTGGATATTACTAAAGACCCTAACGCAACGAAAACAATTTTAGATTACGAAAGCCAAATTCAGGTTCTCAAAAGTCCTGATTTACTAGGTGATGTGGTTAAGACGTTACAACAATCTTATCCAGAAGTTGATTATGTCAAGCTACTTAACTCTCTGACTGTAGTGCGTTTGGGTGAAACTAAGATAATTGAGGTACGATATCGAGGAGAAAACCCAGCGCAAGTTCATGATGTTGCCGAAAAAATATCTAAAGATTATTTAAATTACAGCTTAGAAAAGAAACAAACCAAACTCCGTCAAGGAATTAAGTTTATTGAGAGAGAACTGCCAGCATCACAACAACGAGTTGACGCAATTCAAAGAGATATACAGTTTTTTAGACAGCGAAACAATTTTGTAGACCCAGATGCTCAAGCGCAGCAAATTGCAAGTCAGCTTAATTTATTATCGCAACAGAGACTCGCAGTTAATCAACAGTTAGCACAAGCACGCGCGAATTTATCTGAATTAAGCGGAGAAAATGGTAAACTTGCGGTGTTGAACGATGCGACTGTTTACCAGCAGTTGCTTGTACAAGTACGTCAGTTAGAAGCATTAATAGCTACTGAACTAGCACGTTATCAGGAAGAAAGTCCTAGCATTCGCACCTTGAGAGAAAAGAGGGATAATTTATTACCGTTATTGACGCAAGAAGCACAACGGTTCATGGATGTGAGAACAGCACAAGCAGCTACACAAGTGCAAACGTTGGAAGTGCAAAGTAACGAGCTAGCTTCTTCAGAAAAAAGACTTCAAGAATTGCGTAAACAATTACCTGTACAAGCACGAAAATATACTGAGTTACAGCGAAAATTACAGCTTGCAACCGAAAGTTTAAATCGTTTTCTAACAACACGCGAAACTTTACAAATCCAAATATCGCAAAATGAATTACCTTGGCAATTGATTCAACCACCTAGTAAACCAGAATCACCCGCAAATTCAGATACGAAACGTGCCTTAATTATGGGATTACTTGGTAGTATGGTAGCAGGAGTAGGCGCCGCAGTTCTACAAGAAAAGTTAGACAATACATACCACACAGTTTCAGCTTTAAAAGAAGGAGTCAATTTACCATTAGTAGGTACTATTCCATTTGAGAGACAACTTCAAAGCGGACAAAATCGTCCAAATAAACAAATTTCCACTATAAAAACCATAAACTCACAGCATCCGAGTATTCCAGAACTTTCAATTGCGCGAGTTTCAGATTACGGTCATTACTCAGAGAAATTTTTAGAAGCATTGCGAGTCCTATATACCAACATACAGTTCCTCGGTTCCGACCGTCCAATTCGTTCAATAGTAGTAAGTTCGGCAATGAATTCAGATGGTAAATCTACAATTGCCTTCCATCTTGCTAAAATTGCCGCAGTAATGGGTCAACGTGTACTGTTAGTCGATGCAAATTTACGTCAACCAGCAATTCACACCCTTGCCAACCTTAATAATTTATGGGGATTAAGTAATTTAATCTCAACAAACTCTCCTATCGAAGAAGTGATTCGACAATACCCTCAAATTAAAGAATTATCTATTATTACCTCTGGGCCAACACCTCCAGACCCTATCAAACTACTTTCATCCGAAAAGATAAAACGACTGATGGCAGAATTTCAAAACACGTTCGATTTAGTAATATATGATACTCCTCACTTAGATGAATTAGCAGACGCAAGCTTGTTGGCGCCTTATACTAATGGGGTTTTACTTGCCATTAGGATGGATAAAACAGATACATCACTACTGAAGCGCGCGTTGGATAATCTTAAACTGTCGCGTATAAATATTCTAGGTATTGTTGGTAATGCTCAGAAAAGAAACTAGTACTGTACTCCTCCTCTGTGTTCTCTGCGTCTCCGTGGTAGAAAGCCAATATCTCCTTATTCATTCCCCAAAGGGTTGCGTTTGTCAACACTATCTGTAAAAATGAGAAGAATATGAAAAATAGCTAGTAAATTACAGAAGGCGCCCGTGAAAGTTGACGATAGACCAAGCAACTACATAACTCAGTTAGAGAACGACCTTGGCACCCCAGTCGTTACTGACTCAACAATTAATAGTATTGCCACCATTGAAACAATACAGTCGGTTTCAGAAAAGGCGCCTTGTAAGCAAGAATCGGTATGGGTAACTTTTACAACAACATTTGTAACGATATTTTTGGCTGAGATAGGCGATAAGACCCAGCTATCAACGCTATTAATGAGCGCCGAGTCTCACTCACCAGTAGTAGTATTTCTAGGTTCAGCAGCAGCATTAATCACTACAAGCTTACTAGGGGTACTGTTAGGTAGTTGGATGGCAAGCAAATTTTCACCCAAAACAGTGGAAAAATCAGCAGGAGTAATGTTAATGCTGATTTCTGTCATGTTATTTTGGGATGTTTTCATCGGTTAACTTACCCCTTACTTAATAAATTATGAACTGGCACCTTTTAGGAATAAGCTTTATAACAGTATTTTTATCAGAGTTAGGCGACAAAAGTCAGCTAGCAGCAATTGCGCTGTCAGGACGTTGCCAATATCCACGTGCCGTATTTTTTGGTAGCGCTGCTGCATTGTTATTAACTAGTTTACTAGGCGCCTTAGCAGGAGGTGCAGTAGCAGAATTATTACCAACAAGATTCCTCAAAGGTATTGCAGCAGTTGGATTTGCAATTCTCGCAGTACGTTTACTTTTCTTCAATAACGAAGAAGCTGATGATGTACAAGAAGAAACAGCGATTTAAATAAATACTCTACTCATCTAGAAACAAGCTATAGTCTACGTGGAGCATTTTCCCTAAAGCTAAAGCTTGTTGTAAATTAATTTGCAAATCACCACTAAGTACTTTATTGGCATTTTCAGATGAACCAAATATATCTACTAGGGCAACCTCTGTCACATTTTGTGCTTCCATCAAATGAATTAACCGAGAGCGTGGTGTAGAACAGTTTAACTGATAATTTTTATCTTCAAAATCTTCAATTAATTTTACAAGTAACTCTAGCAGGGTCTTTTCTTCTGGGTTGAGATGCTTACGTGATAGCAGTTCCTCGACAATCCCCAGAAACTCTTCATTTTCTTGTTCGGTCTTAATTATTCGAGGTTGATACTGGGATAGTAACTGACTGTAAACTGCTGAGTCAATAGTAAGGGTCATTTTTCCAGTTGTCCTTGTCATATTCAGCGTGAGTTAAAACATATTTTACGTAGATAACCTGGTTTTCATAGTTCATGCTAACAACTAATCGATATTTATTGTCTTTTATATTAAAAACTGTAAAGTTACCTACGGCTTCTGCTTGATTATAAGCAGTTTGGACTTCTAATAAATCTCCCCAATCTGCTTTACTTGCTATTTTATACCAGTCATCTAGGGCTTCACAGCTATCTGCATGTTTTTTACAAAAGTTTCGTAATTTTGTACGGCTGATAACGTGCATTGATTAAAATTTAGCTAGGTAATATAACAATAGAGACTGTACATGTACAGTCTCTACATAAATTTCGTTGTGATTTTAAATCTAGATTAGACCTTTCTGGCGCCAGCACCATCCGAATATCAAGCCAAGTGCTGTCAATTTAAATGCTTCAAAACTCCAGTATAAGCCGTGTAGCATATTCATTGATGCTGGAACTTCAGACACTGAGTCAAATAAGTTTAAATCTATTCCTGTGGCGCACATTTGTGGTGTTAAGAAATATGTAAATGCCAAGGATATACTGAAGAGTGTGACAGCTAAAGCAGCTACACCACCATACCAACGTAGTTGAGTTTTGGATAAAGCGAGAATGCTAGTTAGAACTGCACCAGCAGATAATAATTCAATGCGGTTAAAATTCCAAAAAATTGAATACCCTGCGGAAGCAAAACTATCCAGGTTCATCATTCCGGAAAAGTACATGCTAGGCATAATTACCCAGTCGATAAGCAAACTACCACTTAACCAGAAACCTAGAGTTAAAGTTAACATGGTGTGCCAAACTGGGCGTTTGAATTCAACGTTAGAAATAGCATTCATAGAATAATTGCCTGTATATATAGTTCTAGTTTGTACCTAACAAAGTAACTTTGACAACAAATGGCAATTAACCTTTACAAAGCGGCGAATTTTTTATAAGTATTTACGCTTATTTGCTGCCTCAAACCCTTTGTATATGTGAAGTTTTCATTAACTAAGAATTGTTAAGCTTTCTTTGACTAATTAATGCTAATTTATACCCTTGCGTGTATGTGTAAGCATGGGTAAGCCATTTTTAGGGCGGGTGTTAAAATTAAATATTGGTTGCAATTGATAATCAGAAAGTGGTGTTAATTTAAAGCGTTGTAAAATCATAGCTATATTAATTCGCATTTGCATAGTGGCAAACGCATTACCTATACAAATGCGAGGTCCTCCGGAAAAAGGAAGGTAGGCAAACTTGTGAATATTGCCTTTGTGTTGGCTATTGAATCTATCTGGGTCAAAGCGTAAAGGTTCAGAAAAGTAATCACTACGACGGTGCAGCGTCCAAGGCGCGACTAAAACTAAGCTATTTTTGGGTATAATATAGTCATCAATAACAACGTTTTCAGTCGCTTGTCTGGAAACGACTGCTGTTACAGGCAATAACCGCATTGATTCAAATAATACCATTTCAAGATATGGCATTTGATTTAAATCTGAAACTGTTATTGTTTTGTCTCCAACCACTTGATTAATTTCATCTAACAAGCGCGCTTCGACTTCTTGGTGTTGAGAGATGAGATATAATGTAAACGCAATTGAGTGTGCAGTTACTTCATAACCCGCAGCAAATAAATTTAGTACTTCGTTTCTAATTTGCTCATTCGTCAATAAACCTGTTGTATCGCTTGCTTGTGCTTGAATTAACATTGATAATATATCACCATAATCTTCGCCTAATTGGCGCCGTTTGATTATTATAGAGCCTACATGGTTATCGATGAGAGCAAATAAGCGTTTCATTTCCAGGTTACTTTTAATTGGTATCCAACTTGGAATAGGAAAAGAACTAATACGTTCAGAGAATAATTGAATAAAGCTAATTATTGCTTGCCCGATTTCATTATCTCGCAAATCTTCACCGAAAAAAGCTTTAGTTGTGATACCCAAAGTTAAATCCATCATTGCTTTTGGGATATCAATAACTTCTCCAGGTTGCCATTGCGAAATCATTGCGGTTGTATAATCGGTCATAATGCTTGCATATGCATTAAACCGTTGTGCATTGAATGCAGGATTAAGAATAGAACGTAAAACCTGCCACAACTCACCATCGCTGGTAAATAGATTTTCTCCAAAAATTCCTTTTGCTGTATATTTTACAGTGAATATCTTCTGAAATTTTTTAGATTGCTTGAGTAAAACTTGTTGTGCTAAATCGGGATGATTGACAAAATAAGCTGAACCTATTAAACCGAGAGGTATGCGAAGAAAATCACCTTGCTGGGCTAAATGTTCAAGGTATCCTAGCATATCATCATTCATCGCACTTGTGTGACTGCGGCGCCTTGTAGTTGTTGGAGGTGTAGCAACAGGAATAGATTTAGTCATATTAAATAAAAGTAGTTTGAAAATATAAAACCAAAAGTTATTTAGGTATGGTTCCTTCGACACCTTCGACGTACCAGTCCATTGCTAATTGTGCCTTATCATCAAGTATTTTTCCTGTTGAAACTCGCACGACTCCCTTTTGGTCTTTAACTAGACCCTCGAAAGGATGGGCAATTCCTTGAATTATTTCGTTACGTTTTTGATTAACTAAATTTTGTATATCTGGAGGAATTGCTGTATTCATTGCTGATATATCAACCATTCCTTGTGCTATTCCATACCAAATATTCTCTGGTTTCCATGTTTTGTCAATTACAGCTATGGCTCTTTCGGTATAAAATTTACCCCATTGATTAATTGCTGATGCTAAATGTGCTTTTGGTGCAAACTTGCTCATATCGGTATTGTAGCCAAACGCATAAATTCCTTTTTCTTCAGCAAATTGAAGTATTGCCACTGAGTCGGTATGTTGTGCTAAGATATCGGCGCCTGAGTTTACCAAAGATATAGCAGCTTCACGTTCTTTTGTTGGGTCGTATAAAGTTTTTACCCACGCTACCCGCACTCTGGCTTTTGGGTTTGTCAATCTTGCACCTAGGGTAAATGCACCAATTCCCCGAATTACCTCTGGTGTTGGAGAGGCGCCAATAAAACCAATAATATTAGATTTGGTCATTTTACCAGCAATCATGCCAGTTAAATATCGCGATTCTTCAAAGCGACCGATATAAGTACCTACATTTGCCGCACCTTGAAAACCAGTACAGTGTTCAAAAGCAACTTGAGGAAAATCTCTGGCAACTTTAATAGTGGGGTTCATATAACCAGAGGAAGTTGTAAAAATCAACTCATGACCGTCAAGCGCTAATTGTCGAATCACCTTCTCAGCATCTGCACCATCATTGACGTTTTCAATAAAAGTTGTTTTAACTTTCTCTTTGAGATTTGCCTCCATTTCTCTACGTCCTAAATCATGTGCGTAAGTCCATCCCATATCCCCTACTGGTTCAGGATAAACAAATCCAACCTTTAAGGGTTGATTAAGAGAAACTGGTGAAGCTTGAACTGTCGGTTTAATTGTAGGAGTACTTTTTCTACCTCCACAACTAGTCAACGTCATTCCAGCACCCGTTAAAGTTATATATTGAATAAACTTTCGACGTTCCATACAAAGCAAAAAAATATAAACTTTTTTGCTTGATTGTAGCTTTTATTGTCTGCAATCACCTTTACATACGTGAAAATGCTTGCCAAGCTTGCCAGAATATATATATAGATAAAACACCTAGTAGTGTCCGAAATGCTAAACTGACGATATGGTCGGGTAACTTTGGTAAAAAACGAGTACTAATTTGGGCGCCTATCAATCCACCTATCCCTAATATCAATCCTTCTGTCCACGAAATATTACCTTTAGCTGCGTGTCCAATAGTGGCAGAAACAGCGGTAATCATTATCACGCCTAAACTTGTCTGAATTGCGACTTTAATTGTTTCACTTAGTAGCAAAATTTGCAGTGGTACCATAATTACACCACCACCAACACCAAATAATCCAGCCAGTACTCCAGCGGCGCCACCTGTAAAAAGTCTTGCCAGAACTGGGTTGAAGCTATTACCCTTTTCGGCTTCACTATTAGAAAGTCGCTTACGTAATTGTACTAAATAGATATTAAGTAAAAGTAGCAATCCAAACGCTACTAATAAAACATATGAAGGGATACGAGTAGCAAGTTCTGCTCCTAATTGTGCAGTAATAACCGCAGGCAATCCTAAATATATAACTCGCTTAAAACTCAAATAGCCCATACGCCAATTTTGGATACTTCCTGAAATAGCGGTAATAACTATAGAAAAACTGCTAGTAGCAACAGCTTGAAGCGGCGTATATCCTAATGCTACCTGCAACGGTACTAAAACAGTTCCGCCACCAATACCCAAAAATCCAGCGAGGATTCCAGATACTAAACCACCGACAGCTAGTAATATTAATTTTGATGTATCCATATATTGAGCGTAAGGGAAGTGCAAGATTCAAGCTTACAATACATTCTTCGGCAAAATAGACTTAGGCAGCATCCCATGTACACCCTTCTGTGGACTATTGACCACTTGGCTAATGCGAAAATTTACAGCCAAACTACACAGCACATAAGCATCTTCGGCTGATATAGCAACAAAGCGTTCTAGAAAATCAATCATATTTGAGACTGCATTTTCCAAAGCTTCATCAAGGGTACTCCCAAAACCCATCGTTATAATATCAGTTGGCGTATCAGCGATTGGCGCCTTCAAATGCAAATCTTTACGAACTTTGAGCTTAATAGTACCATTCATCGAAGTTTCTATCGCCGTGACATTAACTTCCCCATCACCTTGTGCAGAATGACCATCACCTATCGAGAATAAGGCGCCGGGTACAAACACAGGTAGAAATATACGGGCGCCAGCTTGAAGTTCACGATTATCGATATTACCACCATAATATCCAGGTGGTATAGAAGAACGATGTTCATCAGCCGTTGCCACACCCAAAATACCAAAAAAAGGCGCCAGAGGTATTTTAATACCCGACCCCTTCGGAAACTCCGCTACATTATTATCTAAATCCAAATCAATAAATCTTAGCGCAGGTTGTGTAAACTTTTGTGGCAAGGCGCCCCAACCACTGCGAATAGCATTAAAACCAACAGGTAAACGTGGAGAAATAGATTGCAACTCCACTTCTAACACATCACCAGGTTCAGCACCCCTTACATAAATAGGCCCAGTCAACAAATGTGGACCTTTCTCAACCTTACGGGATGGCGCCAAATTTTGACAAATATCTATAAATTCTGGGGTTAGAAAGGTTGGTGGCGCCTTATCATACACGTAAAATCCACTATAAGTCTCAACTTCCACAATATCATCCGAATCAACTTGCAGTGCAGGTGGTAGTAAATGCGAGAAACCACCTAGATGCACCGTTTCTTTTGTAGCCTTTAATATATGACAACCCATTTTAATAATAAATAATTCTGTATCTATTCTGACATGCGTAGGCGCCATTATCAACAAGCCTAAATGCAACGAGCCTAAATGTCATTCTTCGCTTCGCTCAGAATCTCAAGTATCATTGTGAACGCAGCCAAAAATCTCAAAATTAAAAAATATTTTTTTGTATAATATGTCAAATATTGATAGTTGTTTTATCACACCTGCCCACATCTTCTTGGTAAAGAAACGTGAAAACTGGGAATTCGTGCATGGTGAGGTTCTTTGGAACCCTCTAAATTTACCCCACCTCTCTATAGAAGATACTTTTTCTATGTATGGCACTTCTTTAGTGAAGGTGGCTGCAAAATTACTGCAAATCAACGATGGTAAGCCCGGTTAATATTTAGCCAATATCGCAGATAAAAAATATTATTACTGCGGTGAAAACCTTGAGGATATACGGGCAAAATTAAGAGAAATAGGAATTGGTAGGCTTGAACCATATTGATTTTTGTAGTTAAGGCGCCTCTACAGCATGAAATATAATTTGTTCTTCAAATTGGCGAAATTCAATATTAAACTTATCAAATACAACTTCACGACCAAGTAATAGTTGGGCTGCACCTGTATCAGTTTGTAACCATGCAACAGGTGCAGTAAATTGCTTCTCATTAATAGTCATTTTAATATCGCGCATAACATATTCTATTTGCCCACCAATAGTTTCTGCGACTAGTTTAGACTCAGAATCAGCTAAAGCATATCCTAACTCTTCACCTGTTTGAAACGGAATTAAGCTAAGTTCGGCACCACTATCTACTAACATAACAGCATTCATTACTTTATCACGATGCTGGAGTCGTACTTCATAATTTGGTTACCAATCATGACGCACTACTGCACGAAAGCGAATAGGTAGTATTTGAACTGAACCTGTAGAACGAGGTACAAAATAAATGACAAACTTCTGTCCTGAAGCTTCTGCTATACTTAAAACTTCTCGCAAATGTTTGCTATGGGCAATGATACCGTTGGCGTTATAAGCAATATATTGATTTTTGTATAAATCTAGTAACACCCGTCGGTTACGATTTAACCATTTGAGTATTTCTTGAGTTTCTTCTTGCGAAGGCGTTGTATCCATAATACATACCGCTAGGCGCCAGTCTGTAAGGTGTTATGTTTATTTTAATAGGTAACTAACCTTAAAGGGTAAAATCTTTATTTTCTTATCTTTGTGGTCTTTGTGTCCTTTGTGGTTAATCACAGAAGTTTAGTGTTTCACAAATAATACACGAATAGCTATATATCAAATGACTACTTTTGTAATTCGTATTCTTCACATATTCTTAGAGCAGCTTCTAAAAATTGCTCTACTAAACCACGATTCAATGTATCAAATAATAATTCAACAGTCGATTCAGCTTCTGTTATTCCACTTAGCTCTTCTCCATCTTTAAAAGCTGATATAGACCACCACAGTCGAGCTAAGGCAGTTTGAAAATCATCCCTTTGAGTTCCCCAATACCATATTTCTGTACCAATTTCACCACATTGTACAGCACTTAAAGTATCTTGCTCTTCTATTGCCTGCTGAATATATTTACCAAGCTGGGAGAGTTTATTTGGTTGAAATTCAGATGCGTATATTTGAATACATTCTACTGCCCATTGGATTGGCAAACTATTGTGGTGCTTTTGTAGTTCTAATGCTATTGGATAAGCCCACCTAAAGCTTTGCGGTGTTATGTTGTGTTTAATATTATCGATTAATTGTTTCACAGTATATTGTCTGTGGAGTAATTTTTAATAAATGTGTTGGGTTCCGCAAAGCCTCCACCCAACCTACGCTCTAACTATCTCTTACATGCAAGGACACAAACTTAATTACATTGTTTAATCCATCTTGAGTTTTCAGGTTGGTAAATATAAAAGGTTTCTCACCGCGCATTTTCTTGGCATCGCGCTCCATCACTCCTAAGTCGGCACCAACATAAGGTGCCAAATCAATTTTATTAATTACCAGCAAATCAGATTTAGTAATACCTGGACCACCTTTGCGGGGAATTTTATCACCTGCGGCTACATCAATAACATAAATAGTTAAATCGACTAATTCCGGACTAAAAGTAGCTGCTAAATTATCTCCACCGCTTTCTAAAAAGACTAAATCTAAATTTTCAAAGCGTGTTTCTAACTGTTCAATAGCAGCTAAATTCATCGAAGCATCCTCACGAATAGCAGTATGAGGACACCCACCAGTTTCAACACCTAAAATACGGTCTTTTGCCAGTGCTTGTGACCGAACTAAAAAGTGCGCGTCTTCCTGGGTATATATATCGTTTGTAACTACAGCTAAATTATACTCGTCGCGCATTGCCTTACACAGCGCATCGACTAACGCGGTTTTTCCTGAACCAACTGGTCCTGCAACCCCAATTCTAAAAGTCATAATTATAATAATCTAACTTCTAAATAATCTTGTATATAGTATCTCATGCTGCATACTAGCCAGGGATACACCCCAACTGCAACAACTTAAGTCATCGTCTTCTAACTGTAATACTTCCTCAACCGCACTCGTTAAAAATGGTTGTAAATTTAATAATAGCTGCTGACCTGTAGTTTGCCCCAAAGGGATTAGTTTCACTCCAGCAGTTACTAAATTACTTACCCAACTATGCAAATATCCAAGTAACGCTGCTTTGATGTCTATTTGCCAATATGCTGTCGCAATACCAAATGCTACCGCATAATTACACAGTGCGCCAACTTTATCACTAATTATCTTAATATCTGGCTGAAGCTTTTCGAGTAATTGAATTAACGACCGTCCCATCTGCAAACTACTATTGCGTAACTCCTCAGTTTCTCGCAGTGCTGTTAACCACATATTCCAGTGTGTCAGTGCTTCAAAGTCCTGATTTTGCAATGCTTGATATACTCGTACTATTACTGCTGCTTCTAAACGAATGGCGCCATACTTTAATTCAGATGTTAGCCAGTGCATGAGAGTATCATGAGATAAAATCACACCATGTTCTGTCAGCGTCTCCAAACCTTCCGAATAACTATATGCACCAACAGGTAAACCAGGACTAGCAAGCTGTAACAGCCAAAGAAGATTATTATTCGTGATGATGGTGTCCATAAGCACCAGTTTCTGGATAAAATGTTGAGATTTCAGATTTAACGTGTAACCCCAAGTGTTCAAGCATTGATTGTAAAACACTATCAGGTGCCAATCGTAAATACTGAGGTGTAATTTCAACAGGCACATGACGATTACCTAAATGATAAGCCGCGCGGAGTAAATCTATCTTATGATGTGCCGTAACTGTAATTACAGCTTCAGGTTTCGCAACAATTCTGACTCTGATTTCCGAAGTTTCATCAAGTAAAATATCACCATCTTGTAACACAGTCCCGCGCGGTAAACGTAAAAACACAGTCTTACCGTCTTCCGTCTCAAAACGGTGACGACTACGAGTACGTTCTTCTGCTGTCAGCGCAAGCGTTAGAGTTACTACCACATCTGGGTTTGGTGGTTGGCGCCTGATAACTGTTAACATTTTGACCAATTTCGAGGTTTAAACATAATTATTACAGATTTACGAAAGAAAAACTGGAATAATTTCTTTGCACACCATTTGCAAAACTGGCAAGGTGTTTGCACAAAGTATTCACCCCAAGGCGAGATGTTTGAATATTTTCAAAGTTTAAGAAGTTGTCGTGGCAACCAAGAGTAAACTCAGGTAATTCAGAACAACGAATATAAATACCCTGACGGTAAAATACTTAAGAAAACATGGCTTCTTAATAAAGAATCAAACAAAAATTGGAATAGTTGGTGGTACTACTGGTTTGTATCTGACCATATTACTTAAAAGCCGTGGATTTGACGTTTCGTGATTTGAACGGGGCGCCGAAACCTCCATTTACCTATAAAAAGGCGCTACTCTGTGTTATCTGTCATAATATGTATTAACTCTTTATAAGCAATTACAAACGATATGAAAGCGTATGAATTTCCTACCCAACTAACTGCGGAAGGCAAAATTGAATTACCAGATAAGATTTTGCACCGCTTGTCACAAAATCAACAACTTAAAGTTATTATCATGGTCAACGAGGATTCAGAGTCGGATGAAGCTTGGAAGAGTCTTGCTAGCGAACAATTACTAAAAGGCTACAGTGAAGAAGATGCCATCTACGATACTATAGACAACACCATATAAGTAATGCAAAACTATCAACCAGGTTCTGTAGTCTTACTAGCACTGCCTTTTTCAGATGCATCTACATTAAAATTACGTCCTGCTTTGGTAATTTTAGACACAGGAGACTTGGACATTGTTGTATCACGCATAACTAGCCAAATGCTTCAAACAGCTTTTGATATTGAAATTATGGAATGGCAGGAAGCAGGTTTAATGCGTTCATCGGTAGTTAGGTTACATAAAGTGAATACAGTAGAAAAAACTTTAGTAAACCGTCAATTAGGGACTTTACAACCAAATGATTGGCAGCAAGTTCGTCAATGCATTCAACAAATATGGTCAACTATTTAACAGGGTTTTACTGTACTGTGCCCAGTATTGGAACACCTAGCCCACAAGATAAAATTTAGTAATTTTTACTTGTTAGTGAAGACTTGGGATTGTTAAGAAGTTTGTACTCTACTAAATGTAGGGTATTGCCGCTTAAGCTTAGTTTGTCATATTCCTTAACAATTATTCCACCTAAGCGTTCGGGAATTCTGCGACTTGGGTAATTATCTCTATCTACAGGATAAATAAGATAATCAATATCAAGGTTTTCTTCTGCCCATTCCTTAAGAGCGCGAATTGTTTCAAGTCCATAACAATTGCCGTGTGCAGATTTTTTTAGCCAGATTCCAAATTCGGGATGTGAGTCGGGATGTAAAGAAGGCGCCTTCGCGTTAAGATTATGAATTCCAGTACAGCCTAGAAACTCTTGTGTATCTTTTTTTATAATTACAAGTTGGAGATTAGACCCTTCAGTTAAACCAGTTATAGATTCATTAATAAACGATTCTGTCTCAAATATGTCAATCGCAGGTCTAGGAGTCATATAAATAGCTATTTCATTTGTAAATTCTCTAAAAATCTCGCTTTTATACTGCATAGCTATTGGTTTGAGCAAAAGTCTATTTGTGACGATTTCTATTTTTGATAAATTCATACGCAATTCAACATAGATTTATTGTAATTATTTAAACTTCACTACCTTCATTGATAATACTGATAAAGATAATCAATAGTTTTTTAAACACAAGTGTACTTAGTATGACACATAACAAAATCTCATGAAAAAGTCATCCTATCTTTAGGATGATTTTCTGAAAATTGCGTTATGATTTATTTGAAGTTTTGTTAAGATACCCCTAAGAGCAAATTTTTAACGGAATTGAATGCTCTGGGTGTGGAGGAATAAATACTACCAGTTCACTTACACAATTGAGGATAAAACAATGGACAGCTATATTTTCTTCGATGATGCCCTCCGGATTCTTGTCAATGCTTTTTTGGCTTCTGCGATACTACTTGTGGCAGCTTCTGGTATCGGTTTAGCAGTAATCGAATCAATAGAGAAAGCAAGCGACCGCTAACTAATTACAGCAGACTCAGAAAAAAGGGCATTCTCATCCCCAACTTTGATTGACTCTATCTTAACAAAACTACATTAGTACAAAATTACATTGAGTTTTGTATCATAATTGTTGCTTCCCTGGTGTTTGTCTAGCTGTGGTGCTGGGAATACTAGGTGTGAAAGTCAGATAAAGCAGGTGGTCTTGGTAAAACTTTCTGGGTAAACAAGCAATGCTATCTCGACGTGTTACACGGAGCAAGCAACGATGGGCTTATTTGATAAGATATTTTTTGGTGGAGTTCAAAGTAAAGTTACAGAGCCACTTAGTCAGATGACGAAGCGCAAAGTCTCAGCGCTAGCGCTATCTAGAATGAAGCTATCAACGAAGTTTTCCCAATGACGTGATAGATAGGATGTTTGATAAACTCCTGGGAATGGTTCGACGTGAAGGTGTTGCCGCATTAATTAATGCAGCCAAAAATTATTTACCATACTCTCTTCAAGAAACTGCATTTGCTGTAGCTACCGGCTTAGTATTATCAGACGGTTATGTTACAGAAACCGAACAAAGCTTTTTAGACGATTTATATCAAAGCCTGAATATATCAGACGAAACCGCTACACAGATTGTAAAAGTCATGATAATCAAGAATCAGGGTTAATAAATTTCTATACACTTAGCTGATGGTGTTACTTTTTACTGAATATAGGGAATACTGAGATTACCAGAAAAAAGACATTGCACAAGTTACGACGCTTACCAGCCATATAACAAGTGTAATGTCATCTTGAAATATTTCCAACAAAAGGATAACACTAAAATGGGTTTATTTGACAAAGTACTCGGTAATAATACGGTAAAAGAACTGATGACTCCGGCAGAAGCTTTTGCTGCTATTACTTTGTCTGCTATTGCGTCTGATGGATATCTTTCCGAAGATGAAATACGCGCTTTAACTGCTGCGTTGTCTCGAATGAAATTATACCGCAGCTACTCAAACGATGTCATGCAACGGATGTTTGATAAGCTTTTGGGTATTTTACGTCATGAAGGAATAAACGGTTTGTTCGATGTTGCTAAGGAGTCTTTACCTTACGACATGCGGGAGTCAGCGTTTGCCGTTGCTAGCGATTTGATTTTAGCGGATGGAGTTATTGCCACAGAAGAAAAGGAATTTTTAGACGACTTGTACCAAGCTTTGAGTTTAGACAGCGAAGTTGCAACTCAAATTATCGAGGTCATGTTAATTAAAAATCGCGGGTAATGGCAACGGATAAGAACCGATGTAGCGGATGTGACAGATAAATCATCCGTTACATCCGTTGCATCCGCTGCCAATTTGCTTTATTTGGAGAATTTGTTTATAAATGTTTTTTAGTAAAGATTTTTGAAAGCTAAATAGTAGTTATGAACTATTAAATATATGTAAGTAAAAAAATCTACTGTTTGCTGTGTCTAAAATGCAAGTGTTCGCTCGGCGCCAGACTTTGACAAATTAAAGTAAGAATGTTAACCTCTACACTTCCTATATTAAGTAAAAGAATATAGGATTTAAGGACTTTTATCCTTGCGTTATTCACTGACGCTGGAATATAAAAAAACGAACCTTTGAAATAAATCCGAGTAAGATGTCCTGTTCTGCCACCCTCACAAAGTTAATTGAAGCTACTGGCGCCAAGCCTTTAAATCTATCGAATGCAGCATTAAATAATATAAGTATAGGTATACAAACAGACACTAGGCTAATTAGACCTGGTGAGGTATTTGTAGCGTTACGCGGTGAAAAGTTTGATGGACATAAGTTTGTGTCTATGGCTATTGAATTTGGCGCCATCGCAGCAATTGTTGATTTTGAGTATGAGAATCAAGGGTTGCCTATACTCCGAGTAAAAAATACATTAACAGCGTACCAAAATATTGCACGTTGGTGGCGCGATAGCCTTGATATTCCAGTGATTGGTGTAACTGGTTCTGTAGGTAAAACTACTACTAAAGAGTTGATAGCTGCGGTTTTGGCGACACAAGGAAAGGTTCACAAAACACACGCGAACTTTAATAATGAAATTGGTGTACCAAAGACTTTATTAGAGGTTGGCAAAGAACACGATTTTGCTGTGATTGAAATGGCAATGCGTGGAATGGGGCAGATTGCTGATTTGACGCATATTGCACGTCCGACAATTGGAGTAATTACAAATGTGGGAACAGCGCATATTGAGTTACTTGGTTCTGAAGATGCAATTGCCCAAGCAAAGTGTGAGTTATTAGCCGAAATGCCAGCTGACGGTGTAGCTATTCTCAACCACGATAACCCGCTGTTGATGGAAGTTGCTACAAAAGTCTGGCAGGGTGAAGTTATTACCTACGGATTATCGGGTGGTGATATCCAAGGCAGCTTAATCGATAATCATACTATCGAAGTTGGCGGAATGCGATTACCTTTACCCTTAGCTGGGCGCCATAATGCAACTAATTATTTAGCTGCTTTGGCTGTAGCGAAAGTGCTTGATATTAGCTTTACGTCGTTACAATCAGGTGTAGAAGTTAACATGCCATCTGGACGTTCGCAGCAGTTTATGTTACCCAACGATGTGGTAATTTTGGATGAGACATATAATGCGGCGCCGGAAGCAATGTTAGCAGCGTTGAATTTACTGGCAGAAACACCAGGTACGCGCCATATTGCAGTATTAGGCGCCATGAAAGAATTAGGAGAACGTTCGCATCAATTACATCAGCGCGTTGGTGAAATGGTAAAAAATCTCAATTTAGATGCGCTTATGGTATTAATTGACGGACAAGATGCTGAAACAATAGTTAAGAGCGCAGAAGGAATACCATCTGAGTGTTTTACTTGTCATACAGAAATGGTGACGCGCTTAAAGTCATATGTACAAGCAGGTGACCGTTTACTATTTAAAGCAGCACATTCAGTAGGATTAGAAAAAGTAGTAAACCAATTACGCGCCGAATGTAATTGTTAAATACCGTGGGGGCGGGTTACATAACAACCTTCAAACAAAATAACAACTAAACTAAACCCGCCCCAATACTGCTCGGTTAAGACATTAACTTCAAATCGATCCCCTAAATCCCCCGTGAATTCGGGGGACTTTAAGAGGCTTTTAGCCCCCCGTTGGGGGGATTAAAACTCTTAACCGAGCAGTATTGGGATTACTTCTATCGTATGTGCAAATTCTAAATACAAATATCACTAGCTACAAAAAAGTTGAAGTATTCATTGAATTGCACAACACTTCGCTTGTTTTTATTTATTATTCACAACACTACAATCAAAATAAACCAGCTATTGCAATATAGATCAGAGCAAATATATTACGGGTTTGTTATGGAATCTCTAATAAGCTATAAATAACGTACAAAGGCGCCTTCACAGTCAAACTAGAAATCGTGTCCTAGATTGTAAACCTATAATAAAATAATTGAACTCGCGAGTTAAATAAAAGACTATGCTTAGTGACCCCAAGAAAATTGTGTTACCAAGCACGAAAGAATTACCTTGTTCGGACGATACACCTGTGGATAACGAAGACCAAAATTTTTTGCCCAATGTTTTACTGTTTTTACTCAACTCAATTTGGGCATCTCGAATGGATTGGTTCTTTGGTATAGATATGGGAATTTATCATACAACAGGCGTTAGTACTAGAGTACCTGTAGTGCCTGATGGGTTTCTGAGTTTAGGGGTTCCGCGTAAAAAAGATGGAGAATCTCGCAGAAGCTATGCAGTTTGGGAAGAAAATGAAGTAGTACCGATTTTGACATTAGAAATAGTATCTCACACACCAGGCGCCGAATATGACCAAAAACGTGATATTTACGCGAAACTGGGCGTGCTTTACTATGTAATTTATAACCCTCTATATTGGTATCGTGACCAACATCAACCATTTGAAGTGTATAAGCTAGTAGGCAAATCGTATCAACTACAAATTGGTGAACCTTATTGGATGCCCGAAGTGGGTTTAGGTATAGGAAGATACCAGGGTATATTTGCTGGTATTCAACAAGAATTATTGTGTTGGTACTCAGAACAAGGAAATCGTTATTTGACAGCAGACGAAAATGCGTTTTATCAACAACAACGTGCGGAAAAGCTAGCGCAGTATTTGCGTTCTATTGGTGTTGACCCTGATAATTTACCAAGTAACTAATGAAAAAATTCAAAGCTATATACAACGTACAAAGGCGCCTTCACAGTCAAGCTAGAAATCGTGTCCTAGATTGTAAACCTATAATAAAATAATTGAACTCGCGAGTTAAATAAAAGACTATGCTTAGTGACCCCAAGAAAATTGCGTTACCAAGCACAAAAGAGCTACCTTGTTCGGACGATACACCTGTGGATAACGAAGACCAAAATTTTTTGCCCAATGTTTTACTGTTTTTACTCAACTCAATTTGGGCATCTCGAATGGATTGGTTCTTTGGTATAGATATGGGAATTTATCATACAACAGGCGTTAGTACTAGAGTACCTGTAGTGCCTGATGGGTTTCTGAGTTTAGGGGTTCCGCGTAAAAAAGATGGAGAATCTCGCAGAAGCTATGCAGTTTGGGAAGAAAATGAAGTAGTACCGATTTTGACATTAGAAATAGTATCTCACACACCAGGCGCCGAATATGACCAAAAACGTGATATTTACGCGAAACTGGGCGTGCTTTACTATGTAATTTATAACCCTCTATATTGGTATCGTGACCAACATCAACCATTTGAAGTGTATAAGCTAGTAGACAAATCGTATCAATTACAAATTGGTGAACCTTACTGGATGCCTGAAGTCGGTTTAGGTATAGGAAGATATCGAGGTATATTTGCTGGTATTCAACAAGAATTATTGTGTTGGTACTCAGAACAAGGAAATCGTTATTTGACAGCAGACGAAAACGCATTTTATCAGCAACAACGCGCGGAACAGGAACAACAACGCGCGGAAAAGCTAGCACAGTATCTACGTTCTATTGGTATTGACCCTGATAATTTACCAAATAATTAATAGTTTGTATCAAGAATTTTGGTAGGTTGATTTTTTAATAATTCTTACTCTGTGTACGAGCGTGTCTAAGAAAGCGGGAAATCCTCGCTGCTTATGTGGTTCATTTTTCAAGCCATCCAAATTTTATAACATGAACTACTAGTACTCGAACAGGACTTACGCATGAAAACCTAGAAACCTGGAATATACGTTGATAGCATGTAATAAAAATGACGATTTGTCTGCGACAATGAATGCGTAGAAACCAGGTTTATGCAGCGTAAGTCCTATCGAATTGTAAAAATTATAAATGTGTAGAGACATTCAGTAAATCGCGTCTCTACGATATTTTGTAAGATGGCGCCTATATTAATCTCAAATTATTCTCTGTCCCTCTGTGCCTCTGTGGTAAAAATAAATACAGTGACTGCACAGGCGCCTTTGGCCCGTGCTACAAGCTGTAAAAAAAGGGCACGATGATGTCGTGCCCTTGTGTATTTAAGTTAAAGTTACAATTTAGCTAACGTTAGCTAGAAGTAACTCAGGTTTTTCTAATTTTCTGACTCGTATTTGACCGTCGTCGTCAACATCAACTACAGCTTTGTCTCCATCGACAACTTGACCAGAGAGCATTGCTTCGGCTAATGAGTCTTCTAACAGACGCATAATAGCTCGACGTAATGGTCTGGCGCCATAACTTGGGTCATAACCTTCTTGTACCACGCGGTCTTTAAAGCGCTCGGTAACTTCGAGGGTAATACCTTTTTCAATTAGACGGTTAGAAACGTCTTTAAGCATAATGTCAGCAATTTGCTTAACTTCGTCTTTGTTAAGTTGAGTAAAGACAATAATGTCGTCAAGACGGTTGAGGAATTCTGGACGGAAGAAAGCTTTGAGTTCTTCGTTGACCAAGTTCTTGATGCGGTTATAGCTCGCTTCAGCTGCATCCTCGAACTGGAACCCTAAACCACCACCACCTTTTTCGATAACTTTGGAACCAATATTCGATGTCAAGATAATTAAAGTGTTTTTGAAGTCCACTTTTCTACCTTTTGCATCGGTAAGGTGTCCGTCATCAAGCAATTGCAACAGCATATTGAATACATCGGGGTGCGCTTTTTCGATTTCGTCGAATAGCACCACTGTGTAAGGTTTGCGGCGAATTGCTTCGGTAAGTTGTCCACCTTCATCGTAGCCTACATAACCTGGAGGCGAGCCGATGAGTTTGGAAACGGTGTGACGTTCCATGTACTCGGACATGTCAAGACGAATCATTGCATCTTCGGCGCCGAAGAAATATGCTGCCAAAGATTTTGCTAACTCGGTCTTACCTACACCAGTTGGACCTGAGAAGATAAAGCTGGCAATTGGTCGATTTGGATTTTTCAAACCAACGCGCGCACGTCGAAGGGCACGAGATACTGCGGTAACAGCTTGCTCTTGTCCAATTAAACGCTGGTGCAATGTATCTTCGAGGTGCAACAGCATTTCAGATTCAGACTCTGTAAGCTTGTTGACAGGAACACCAGTCCACGAAGCAACAATTTGTGCAATGTCTTCTTCGTCAACAGTGGGGTTACTAATAAACCCGTTTTCTTCAGCTTTAAGTTGTTCTTCAAGCTCAAGTTCTTTGTCACGCAGTGTTCCTGCTTTATCAAAGTCTTGAACACGAACAGATTGTTGTTTATCTTTACTGACTAATAATAATTCGCGTTTAATTTCACGACTTGCAGCGTTTTGTGAATTCCGCAAACGCACGCGCGAACCTGCTTCGTCAATTAAGTCGATAGCTTTGTCAGGTAAGAAACGGTCGGAAATATATCTATCAGATAATGTAGCGGCAGCTAGTAAAGCTTCATCAGAAATAGTAACCCGGTGATGCTGCTCGTATACTGAGCGCAAACCATATAATATCTCGATGGTTTCTTGGACTGAAGGTTCGCCTACCATAATTGGCTGGAATCTTCGCTCTAATGCTGCATCACGCTCGATGTGTTTACGATATTCATCGAGGGTTGTGGCGCCCAAACACTGTAGTTCGCCACGTGCTAACGCTGGTTTAAGAATATTGGCAGCATCCATGCCACCTTCAACTCCACCGGCGCCTACCAAAGTGTGAATTTCATCAATCACGAGGATGATATTTCCGGCAGTGCGGATTTCCTCCATGATTTTCTTAAGACGCTCTTCAAAGTCGCCACGGAAGCGTGTACCTGCAACAAGTAAGCCCATATCAAGGCTAACAACCTGCTTGCCCATCAAAATATCAGGAACATCTTGGTTGATAATACGCTGCGCCAAACCTTCGGCGATAGCTGTTTTACCAACACCAGGTTCTCCTATTAATACAGGATTGTTCTTGGTACGACGGCCGAGAATTTGAACGGTACGCTCGATTTCTTTGTCACGACCAACAACTGGGTCAAGCTTGCCTTCTTGCGCTAGCTTGGTCAAGTTCTTACCAAATTCTTCAATAGTAAGATTTTGCTGGTTGCGACGCGGACCGCTACTACTAGCACCCGGCGCCACTGCTACTTCTTCACCCAAACGGCGAATTACAGCAGTGCGAACTTCTTTAAGGTCAATACCCAAATTTTGTAGTACTTTAGCTGCAACACCTTCGCCTGCGTCAGTTAAACCTAAGAGTAAATGTTCAGTGCTAATGTAATTGTTGCCTAGTGTACGTGCTTCTTTAAAAGCTTGCTCAAATAAACTTTTAACTTTAGGGGTAAAAGGAATCTCTGGTGGTACGAACCCAGAACCTCGACCAATAATCTTCTCGACTTCGCGACGTGCATCTTTGAGGGTAACGCCCATGTCACTCAGCACTTTGGCGGCAACACCGTTTCCTTCTCCAATTAGCCCGAGGAGAATTTGCTCAGTGCCGACGAAATTGTGCCCCAGGCGGCGTGCCTCCTCCTGAGCTAACATGATTACCCGAATGGCTTGGGAAGTGAAGTGTTCAAACATAAGCCGGCTATTGCCTCCCTTGCTGGTACGACGTTGGGTGATAATGAATCTCACCCTCAGTTTAAGTTGTTTGTACTTTCTTAAAGATAATGTATCTTTATTTTAAGCACTGTGACAGTAGTGAGAGCCGTATGCCTAGAGTTGTATTAGCCGCCTACTTAAGTAAAATGCTTGAAAGCCTTATTATTAGGTAGTTTTCTCTAGGTATAGTTACGACAAAAAAGTATTGATTATGACTCTAGACCAGCAACATCCCCAATATAATCGTGACCGCCCCATAATTGAGAGTTTGCTTCAAGGCGAACCATCTGATCTTAACTTAGCAGAATTAGCTCGTTTGCGGGTGCGTTATAATGGCTTTCCTGGCGCCCGCGACATTCAAGCCCATTTAGATACAATTTTACAAAAATGGAATTTAACTGAAGAACAGCTATTTGAGCGCACTCGCCTTATACATGAAGCAGGTGGTATGTATAAAACTCGCGGTAAGCGCGAAGAACAAGATTGGAATTAATTTGCAACGGATGTAACGGATGAATAGTTATGTAGGTTGGGTATAGCGACAGCGTAACCCAACATGTTCCTAGTATATTTATAATGTTGGGTTCCGCAAAGCCTCCACCCAACCTACAAGCCTAAAAGTTCCAAACTTCCGCTATCTATTAAAATGTAGACTCCTAGGCAAATTAATACGATTGGCGCCAATATACTTCCATATTTATTAAAAATGCCAGTAATTGCACGATGTCGTGTAAAAAAGTATCCTAAATAACACCATACAGCAATCAAAATATAGAAAACTATTAGAGTTATAAGCAATTGCTGAAGAGTACTACTTGCAAATAAAGGCACATATATACTGATATTATCACCACCGTTAGCAAAAGTCACGGCGGCGACGTTGTAAATTTGAGGCGCCAGTAAGTTATTAAATATATTATTGCCTCGATTTGTAGTTGCAGTTACAGCTTGGATTTCATCATTATCATCGTTTTGACGTTTTACTAATTGATATATACCGATAATGATTGGTAAAAATCCTAACAAACCAATTAAGGAACGTTTAATAACTAAACCACCAAAAAAACCAGGTAAACTAGCCAGGATTATTATAGAAAAGCCTAAATATTGTCCAATGATAATATGACGCTTACGAAAGTTAGCGTTTACTTGTGCGAAAAGTAACGTTAAAATAATTATGTCGTCAAGATTAGTTGCCGCAAAAGCAGCACAAGCTGATGCAACTGCACCCAAAAATTGGTTCATTTTGATGCACAATGTTTATTTATCTATCTGTTTTGTCTTTATCTACTGAAAGATTTTTATCTTTAGTATTCTGTGGTAGTTTTGCAGACTCAGTGTTTTGCTTCAAAACGCGCGTTAAACGGTTTATAGATTGTCTACGCTGCATTGCTTCTTTTGTTTCTGGAATTTGCGAAAATTCTGCAACTGGGAAAATTTGATTTGGTGTTGAAGTACTAAATGTCCCGGTTGGTGTAGACACTGGTGCAGATGGTACTTGAATTACTTGATTCCGTTTCATCATATCAAGGGTTTGCGCGACTTGAACTTGCTGTTCTATCTGTTGCGTAGAAGAAACTAAGCTGCTTAAACCGTTGACAAGCTGTCGAAGATTGGTACGGAATTTAGGGTCTCCTGTTAACTCATCAAGGTCAGAAGTAATTTTTTGGGTGTTTTCAAATGTTACCCTGGCTGAATCTAATGTTTGTTGAAGAACGACAGCGTTTTTAGGGTCGGTAAGAGTTTTTGTCGCATCGCGTAAATTTGCTGATGCTAGTGCTGCGTTTGCAGAAAGAGTTTCAAAGTTTTTAATTAATTCACCTTGAGTCAAGCGGTTAATAGCTGGTGAAAGACCACTAGCAGCTACACGCAGTTGGTTACTGCTGGCAGAAATATTGTTGAGTGTGGAAACTAAAGAAGAACGGTTTGTGGTTACAAGACTATCGAGGTTGCCAAGTAGCTTATTTGCTTGACCTGCTGTGGTACGGAGTTCGTTTGCTGTTGAACTAAATTGACCAACTGTAGAGTTTAGTTGATTTGCTGTGTTGCCAAATTTATTAAGAGTTCTATCAGCAGTTGCAGTAAGTTGTGCTGTTGAAACGCTTACTTGATTTGCTGCACGCTGTACGGAAGTTGTTACACCAGAAGTTGTACTGAGTTGGTTCTGTGCAGTTTTACTCAATGCTGTTAAATTTTTACTTAGTTCGGCAACGTTAGCAGCAGCTACTGCTCCTTGTTCGAGCGTGCGATTCAGATTTTGATAAAATTGTTCGTTGGTATATCTATTTGCCAATTCTGTCGTTGAACGTAATACTTCATCAACGTTAACGCCAATTTGACCTCTAAGACGTGAGTTATTACAAACAATTTGTTTATTGTCACAATTTGGTTCTAACGGTTTAGCTGCAATGGCTTCAAGCGGTACCTTGGATAAAGGTGTAATATCAATAAGGCTTTCGGCAATTAAACCGCTTTGATTCGCTTCAACTTTAACATCTCGCGGAATAACTAAGTCACGTTGAGAAATTTCTAATTCCACCTCAACGTTATTCACTCCAGGTCGAATTGCAGCAATTCTACCTACTTTAACACCGCGAAAGCGAACGGGGGCGCCTTTTTGCATCCCACCAGCGTTGGTAAAGTCAACAAAGATTTTATAGTTACTTTGAGTGGCATTAAAACGATTGAGCCATAGAAAAATTAGCCCAAATACACTAAGTCCAGCTAGGAATAGTAACCCTACTGTACCTTCTCGGACTGTACGCAATGAACGCATCTCTTTAATTTCCTCCCGTTTAAGTTTATTAATTTAGTAATGAGTGCTGAGTGCTGAGTATTGAATATTAGCTATCTCCTAACTCCTAACTCCTAACTCCTAACTCCTAACTCCTAACTCCTAACTCCTAACTCCTAACTCCTAACTCCTAACTCCTAACTCCTAACTCCTAACTCCTAACTCCTAACTCCTAACTCCTAACTCCTAAC
>JAHHGX010000073.1 GCA_019359675.1 Calothrix sp. FI2-JRJ7 | reverse complement strand
TCCTAACTCCTAACTCCTAACTCCTAACTCCTAACTCCTAACTCCTAACTCCTAACTCCTAACTCCTAACTCCTAACTCCTAACTCCTAACTCCTAACTCCTAACTCCTAACTCCTAACTCCTAACTTTACTCAGCACTTTCTTTATCCCACCACATGAATTGGACCAGCAATACTGCCACTCAAAAATTGTCGAATCAATGGATTGGATGTTGTATCCATATCGCTTACATGTCCTTCCCATTGCACCCGACCTTGGTAAAGAAACACAAGTTTATCAGCTGTGCGTCGTATCGTACTATCTTGGTGGGTAACAATCGCATAAGTACTACAAACTCCTTGGGTACACTGCAACTGACGTATCAAATCTTCGATGACCGTTGAAGCGATGGGGTCTAAGCCAGCTGTAGGTTCATCATATAACAAAACTTCAGGCGCCTCGTTGGGACTTTCAGGGTTAGAAATAATCGCACGGGCAAAACTCGCACGTTTCCGCATCCCTCCCGAAAGTTCCGATGGATATTTATCTGCACTTCCCCCCAAACCAACCATCTCTAACTTCTCATGTACTATATCTCGAATTTGCTTTCTAGATAACTTCGAGTGTTGATACAGCAAAAAACCCACGTTTTCTTCCACAGACAGCGAGTCAAACAATGCAGCTTGTTGAAACACCATACTAATTCCAATTGGGTCAGCACTATCCTCGATTAAACCCTTTCGTCGCACTCCTTGTACATAAATCTCTCCACTGTCAGGTGCTGTTAACCCCGCAATTACCCGTAATATAGTTGATTTTCCAGTTCCTGACGGGCCGATTATTCCCAGTGCTTCACCTCGATAAATTTTTAAATCTATATTATCTAATACTTTATTATTACCAAATGCCTTGGAAATACCTTTAAGTTCGATTAATGGTTCAGTCATGGTTAAAATTAACTATTAAGTATTAATATGTTTAATTTTGATGTTATATTCAGGTGCGTGACGCTACTGGTTAGCTGCTTCGGTTTAATATTGTTAATGGTGTCACGCACCCTACAACATGTTTAATTTTGATGTCATTGTTATTGGTAGCGGTATCGGTGGGTTAACAGCAGGTAGTTTACTTGCACGTTACGGTAAGCGTGTGGTTGTATGTGAGAGTCATACAATTGCTGGTGGTGGTGCACATAGTTTTAGACGACGTGGTTTTGAATTTGATTCTGGACCCTCCTTCTATTGTGGTCTTACTGGCGCCAATAGTCTGAATCCTGTAAAACAAGTACTAGATATTTTAGGCGAATCTATAGACGCTGTACGATATGACCCATTAGGACACTATCATTTTCCAGAAAATACTGTTGCCATTTATAGTGACAACTCTCTCTATCTCCATGAAGTATCCAAAATTACACCACAAGGCACCATCGAACTCAAAAATTTTATAGATAAAATGCTTCCCCTGTATGAAGCGATGAAAGGAATTCCGACTATAGCTTTACGTACAGACTGGCAGATGATACCTATATTACTGAAAAATTATTTACCTTCACTACTGAAAATGCTACCTAATCTGCCTCTAGTACAGAGTTCAGTAGGTAATGTAATGGACGCAACAGTTACAGACCGTTGGGTGCGGCGCCTAATTGACTTAGAATGCTTTTTATTATCAGGCTTAAAAGCACATGGCACAATTGCTCCCGAAGTAGCATTTATGTTGGGAGAACGTTCTCGTGCGGGTGTTGAATATCCTGTGGGTGGAAGTGGAGCAATAATTCAGGCGTTAGTGCGCGGCTTAGAAAATTGGGGTGGTATACTCCGTTTGGGGTGTCACGTTGAGCAAATATTAGTAGAGTCAGGAAAAGCTGTTGGAGTCAAGTTAAAAAATAATGAGATAATCAAGGCGCCTATCGTTATATCGAACGCGACAGTTTGGGATACTTATACAAAATTATTAAATCCAAACGACTTACCAGCATCATATCGTCAAAAAGCATTACAAACACCAGCCGTTGAAAGCTTCATGCATTTACACTTGGGAATAAAAGCTTCAGGTTTAGAAAACTTAACCGGACACCATGTAGTAGTTCACGACTCAAAGCTTGATATAACCGTCCCAGGAAACACCTGTATGATATCAATTCCTACCGTCTGGGATACTAACTTGGCACCAGAAGGACATCATGTAGTTCATGCGTACACATTAGAATCATATACGGGATGGGAAAGAAACGAAGAGTATGAAGCAAAGAAAGTTGCTAAAGCACAAACATTATATAAAGCGTTAGAAAGAGTCATACCCGACATCAGGGAACGTGTAGTGTTAGAACTTATCGGAACCCCGTTAACACACGCACATTATTTAAGAAGATATCAAGGAACCTACGGCCCAGCAATAGAAGCAACAAAAGCAATGTTTGAAGGCGCCAATACACCCATCAAAGGATTATACCGCGTTGGTGACAGCACCATGCCAGGAATTGGAGTACCCGCCGTAGCTGCTTCCGGAATACTATGCGCGAACACCCTCCGTAATAAGCACTGAGCGTGCTTAACACAAGTAACCGTAGTTCGTTTTGGTTTTACTTTAACCGTCCATATATAAGGAATGCCTAAGTAAATATACTGCTTTATAATTAAAATTTGATTAAAATTTAAACTTAAGATTCATCAGGTGTAATAGCAATATTATCTAACTGGACTTTATTATATAAATCTGGTATCGCAATTTCAAAAGTAACCGAGTTTAAAGTAATGCTTTTATCTTCTTTATCGTATTCACGGAAAGACCAATTTTTCTTACCAGTTTTATGGTAATGCTCAATATGAATCCGAGTTGGGTCAATTAATAAGTACTCTTGAAACGTCTTAATTGTACGGTATGCCTCAAACTTACCCTCTTTGTCGTATGCTTGAGTTGATTTTGATAGCACTTCAATGATAATTTGGGGATTGGTAATAATATCAGTACGCTGATTATAGTACTCAGGCTCTCCAGCTATAACCATCACATCAGGATACGTATTAATCAGCATTTTAGGTATCCATAATTTTACTTCATTTATGTAAACTCTATAATCTTGCCTTTTAAAAGCAAAATTTAACTCGGCGCCAAAATTTAAAGCAATGTCGTTATGATTAGTACTGACACCTGCTATGGGAATAATTTGTCCATATATATATTCGCTTTTGCTGTCTGCTGCATCTTCTAACTTAAGATACTCCTCAAAAGTGTAGAATTGTTGCTGACTAATTAGCATAATGTTGTAGCCTAATGCATACGCTTTGATTATATAGAAAATTCTGAAAACCCTGTTTATATAATTTTGTGCGCCAATGGCGCACAAAAAATAGTTCACAAGTTTTTATGTACTAGCGAAATCTACTTAACAATTCTTCGCGTAATAACTGTGATAACTGTAGCAGTAGGGGACTAAATTCTTCAGGTGACAGCAGAGCTATGGGTTGAACAAAGTGTATGTGGAGTACGAGGTAGTTGGTGGATGACGATAACTAAACTTTTGAGCATGTCACCAAGGAAATATACTCCTCGACCCCAGTTATCCTCATCACTGTTTGCATTTAATCCTCTCAATATAGCTTTTGAAGCAGTTGGTGTTAAAATCCATAATTTAGGTAACCCAGATTCTAGAATGCGAGTTTTACTCTGTCGTTCCATATCGGCAAACAGGGTAAATAGTTTACCTATGCAACTGCGAATTTCTGAACGGGTCGCTGCGTTTCTAAATGGTTCTATTAATGCAGGTTCTAATGCTAGGCGCCCTAATAGTCCTAATTGCATTGTACCTTGTGGCAATTGCGACGAGGGCGCAAAGTAAACATCTATTTCTCTGATTTCTGCTGGTACTTTACGACTTGTTTCAACTTCACCTAAAGGTTGTAACAATTCTTTAAAATAACTTTTAGAAAATTCATCGTATGGAAATTTGGTCATTAGCTGGTAATTAGTATAGTACTGCTGCACCTGTATGCAATAATAGCTTTAGGTAATTTATAAGGTTTTCGGTTTTGCAATATCTTTAAATCTATTCAACGTTTCCATTACATATTGCTGCAAAATTAAAAAATGATAGATATTTACAAGGCTTTGTGTAATGTCTTATTCTAATGTTCTATAAGTTATGACAAGCCTTAAGTCCTTTTAAATTTTTATAGTATGCTGACTTATCCCAATTTAGAACAAGCGCTGAAGCATCACTTCGGTTACGACAATTTTCGCCCAGGACAGCGACAAATTATCGAAGGCGCCTTGCAAAATCGGGATTTACTCGTAATAATGCCTACAGGTGGAGGAAAATCACTGTGCTTTCAGCTACCTGCACTAATTCGACCTGGGTTAACGGTTGTGGTGTCACCGTTGATAGCGTTGATGCAAGACCAAGTGGAAGCACTGCAAAAGAATGGTATAAATGCAACATTTCTTAATAGTAGTTTAAATTCACATCAAGCTAGGTTACGCGAACAAGCTATTCTCAATGGTAAAATAAGATTGCTTTATGTGGCGCCAGAACGGTTAATGAGTGAAAGGTTTTTACCGTTTTTGGATTTAGTTCAGCATCAAATAGGAATTTCGAGTTTTGCTATCGATGAAGCACACTGTGTATCAGAATGGGGACATGATTTTCGTCCAGAATATCGTCAATTAAAATCACTGCGTCAAAAATATCCAAATGTTCCGATGGTTGCACTGACTGCAACAGCTACCGAACGAGTGCGTTCAGATATTATTGAGCAATTGGGATTGAAAGACCCGAATATACATCTTACCAGTTTCAACCGCGAAAACTTATTTTATGAAGTTCGCACTAGAACCAAAAACGCTTATGCTGAATTATTGGAAATGATTCGTGAAAGTGATGGTTCGACAATTATTTACTGTTTGACTCGCAAGCAAGTAGACGAACTAACTTTTCAACTGCAACACAGCAAAATATCTGTTTTAGCTTACCACGCTGGTTTATCTGATGAAGAACGCAGCAGCAACCAAACTCGCTTTATTCGTGATGATGTGCGTGTAATAGTCGCGACAATAGCTTTTGGGATGGGTATTAATAAACCGGATGTACGGTTAGTAGTTCATTATAACTTGCCTCGGAACTTAGAAAGTTATTATCAAGAATCTGGACGTGCGGGAAGAGATGGGGAGTCATCGAGGTGTACTTTATTTTTTAACGTGGGTGATATAAAAACGATTGAATGGAGTATCGCACAGAAAACCGACGAACAAGAACAAAAAATTGCGCGTCAGCAGTTGCGGCAAGTGATAGACTATGCTGAGACTAACGTTTGTCGTCGTACAGTTCAACTAGGTTATTTTGGTGAACGCTTTGCAGGCAACTGTGGGGGATGTGATAACTGTCGTAATCCTCAACCAACTCAAGACTGGACGTTAGAAGCGATGAAGTTTTTATCGTGCGTCGCGCGTTCTAAAGAAAAATTTGGCATGACGCATGTTATAGATATATTACGCGGCGCCAAAACCGAGAAGATTAAGTTATATGAACACGATAAACTTTCGACATACGGTATTGGTAAAGATAAAACAGTAAACGAATGGCGAACTTTAGCACGTTCATTATTACAGCAAGGTTTTCTCGAACAAACCACTGACGGATATTCTGTTTTAAAGCTGAACGAACAAAGTTGGGAAATAATGCGGCGCCAGCGTACAGTATTTATAGTAGTACCCGCAGTTCAAAAAGTCGCTTTACAAGAACTGAGTGGTAATAATGTAGAAACCGAATTACTATTTCAGAGATTACGTTCGCTGCGTAAAAAGTTGGCAGATGCTCAAGGAGTGGCGCCGTATGTTATCTTTGCCGATAGCACTTTAAAATTAATGGCACAATCAAGACCGCAAACCAAACAAGCATTTAGCAAACTTTCAGGAGTAGGAAGTCATAAATTAGCAGAATACGGAAGTCAATTCGTAAACGAAATATGTGCATACTGTAGAGAGAATAATTTATCATCAGAAAAACAAGAAATAACCCCAATTGTAAATAATACAGCAACTGGCACAGAAATAATGAGCTTGCAATTACATAAAGAAGGTTTAAATGTCAATGAAATAGCTAGAAAACGTAATTTAAAACCTTCGACAGTAATGCGTCATTTGATTGATTTAATGGAAAAAAATCATGATATAGATATAAATTTATTAGTACCAGCAAAAAAACAGCAGGTAATTTGGAAAGTACTAGATACCCTAGGTGACATTTCACTCACCCCAATAAAAGAATACCTTGGTAATGATTACAGCTTTGAAGAAATTAGATTAGTTAAAAGTAAATGGAAAAAGAAATCTAAAAAATAATGGTTCTTCAAATTTCAGTTCGTTTAGCTCGACCCGAAGATGCAGAACAAATGCATTATATTCACGTTCACTCAGTGCGTCAACTTTGTGCAGTGGACTATACAAAAGAGCAAATAGAAGCTTGGGTAGGTCATTTAGACCCCGAAACACTTCGTCAATATATAATAAATGGCGCCAGAGATGAAGTACAATTTGTTGCAGAAGATGAAAATGGCACAATAATAGGTTTTTCAGCTTTTGATAAAAATGGAGATATCAGTGCTGTTTACGTTCATCCTGACTATACACGTCAAGGAGTTGGGAAAAAGTTACTTAAAGCAGCAGAAAAGGAAGCACTAGCTCATAAATTCAAAAAGCTACAAATATCAGCATCTATAACTGCTCTTCCTTTTTACAAAGCGAATGGTTATAAATTTATTAAATACTCATCACATTGCTTGCGCTCTAATGTAACAATACCATGCGCTTTATTAGAGAAAACACTGGCAACTTAATTAAATATTAAATTAACTACTAATATATTTTTTGAATGCTATATTGACCTAAAATTAAAACCACTTAGTCTTTTTTATAACTATTTATACTCAAACAAAATTTAACATGTCAAAAGTAATAGGCATCGATAACATGACTGTAGAAGCAGTGAATGACGAGCTATCGAAAGGTGCCAAATTTGTAGTATTTCCTTACTGCTTCTCGATAGTGATAATGTCTTTCAAACGTAGTTCTGATATTTACTTTATTAAAGCAGGAGAAGGCGCCTTTGGTAAGAGTATTCCGTTTTTACTAATTTCATTATTCCTGGGATGGTGGGGAATACCTTGGGGGATTATTTACACTATTCAATGTTTGTTTCATAACCTTAGAGGTGGAAGAGATGTTACAGGCCAGGTAATTTCAGCATTAAGGCAAGAGTGATGACATAAATTTTAATCCCCCTAGGACTGCGTGCGAAGGGGGAGTTATGAACATTCTCTAGTTAGACTTCCCATCGCTACCTAAATATTCACGATAACCGCAAATTTTATCGCCACTGACATCAAAAGAAACGGCAATACGGTTTTTGTAAGGTTGTCCCCGCATTATTCCTTCGTCTCTAAATTCAAAAACAACAGTTGTTTCACTACTGGTAACTCTTTCTAAGGAAGTTAAGGTGATACTTGAGCCAAAAACTTCATTTACATATTCAAAAAATTGTTTTGCTCTTTCTTTGCCAGTATTTAAACCTTGATATAAACCAATCGGGAACCAGAAAGTAAAGTCATCACTAAGCATATCTAAAAGAGGGTTCCAATCACCAGTTCCCAAACCATGCATCAATTTATCAAAACCTTGTTGACCAACTTTTAATGTATTATCTGAAGTTTGTGTCATTATTGTACTCCAATAACAAATACTAACAACCTATTAATATTTGACAACAACCTTACCGCAATTCTGTTCCATCTAAAAATTGCATTACTAAATTTGATATTTATTCAACCTTTTGATTCATCATTAAAAGCCACCTAAACCAGAGAGTTTAAAAGCATTTTTTTCACCTTCATGCATCATAGCTGTCAGTCCAGCATCATTAATACTAATTGCACCAGCATCTATATGTCTTCCAATTCCTATTGCTTCTGCTTCTGCTTCCGTTTCCGCAAAAACTGCAGCACTCAGCCCATAAATAGTATCATTTGCTAAAGAAATTGCTGACTCTACAGAAGAAAACGGCATTATTGGCATAATTGGTCCAAATGTCTCTTCTGTCATCACCTTCATAGTATCGTTAACCTCCGTGAGAACCATAGGACGACACCACCAACCACCTCCTAATTTTTCCACCTCTCCACCGCAATGAACAACGGCGCCTTTTTCCACAGCATCTTGCAAATGTTCTTGAATAATTACCGCTTGTCTAGAGGCAATTATTGGACCAATTTCCCCGCTTTCTAAATCGGGATAAGCTAATTGTAGGCTTTGGGATTTTTGTACTAATTCTTTAACAAACTGCTCAAAAATAGATTCTGCAACATAAATCCTTTCTATCGAAAGACAGGACTGCCCAGTATTAACCACCGAACCCCATAAAATACCAGAAGTTGCTAAATCTAAATTTGCCGAAGGTAACACTATCGCTGGGTCTTTTCCTCCTAATTCTAAAAAAGCTGGAATAAAACATGTTGCAGCAGCTTGAGCCACTTTTTTGCCAGTTTCTACGCTACCAGTAAAACATATCAAGTCTACATTTTCGACTAATTCCGCTCCTGTTACACCATCTCCCTCAACAAAAGTTAATATATCTTTTAATATCGGAACATTATTAACTGCCGTCATTAAAGGTTTGATAAAACGAGGTGCAATTTCGCTTGGCTTAATAATTACAGCACAACCAGCCAATAAAGCGGGAATCGCATCAATGGTAGATAGTAATAAAGGAAAATGCCCCATTAATTTCCAAACAAGCTTTGTCTTGCCAAACCTCAAAAGACTCCCCCATAGGGAAACCAGTTAGAAAGTATTCTGGTAGAACTATTAAAAACCCGGTTGTACTTCAACCGGGTTATGTATCGATTTGAACTAGCTGTGTATTTATGGGAGATAGATGTTTAACTTTCAGTAAGTAGGGTGGGTACTTCTGGACTCGGCGCCTCTGATAATGTTTCTGTTAAAGGTGGTTTTATTTTCTCTGCTTTGTCAGTCAGTAGCGTTGACAGCAGCTTTGGCAATGCGATGCAAACAGTTGTACTAAAGAGTGTTAGGAGTAAACCGTCTACTAAATTCAAAGCCTTCCCCCTTTTTTTATAATTGGTTCTATTTATTAAGTTTGCAGCATATCGGTTAATATAGGTTCAATTGAATGTTTGGAATTTCTTTTGATAACTATAAGTTTAACTTAACATAAAGTTTTGTAAACATAAGTCAACATAATATTAAAGAGGGAGATACTGCCCCTTGTAGGCAATCTCCCCATCAAGTTGTTCTATAGATTTGGAGAACATCTCTCGCAGAAGTGCGGGCTGAATTTACATGATGGAGTGGTTTTCAAGGTATAAGTAGCACAGAATGGAAAACTAATAACCTTTGGTTTATGCTTTTGTTTTTCTTTTTGAAGAACAAGAACTCGACTTTGTTTTATCGATTGATTGTCAAGCGCCAAAATTATTGAAACCATTCGCGGCAACACAAGGCAGATAATTGTGCTGACCAAAGTTAGTAATATAATATCTATTGAATTCATGTCTGGTTTACCTCTTAATGAATCGTAGTAGGCTGTGTGAATTTTAGATTTTAGGTTTTAGACCTTGGGCAAAAAACAACTCAAGACCTAAAATTCAAAATCTAAAATAGATGTGCGCTGCGGTCGTTCAGAGGGCAAAAACCCGTCTCTTTTTTGAAAGCGGGTTTTGAAGCATCACTGTTTGTTTATATAAGCCTAACACAACATAGAGTTTAATCAATAGGTGAATTTATTTTGATGTTGAGAAGTCAATGTCAAAAAGTTGTGTCTTTTTAAGTAAGTTATGCTGTCTCTGATGCGGAATATACTGGAAACAGTATTAATTTAATTTTTAGGTAATAGTAAGGTGAAATGGTTATGGTAAAAACATATGATGACCCAAATTTCTTGGTGAACTATAGTTCGTGCGAGCGTAACTTGGCCAAGCATTTGGTTGATTATTCAAATGTTAAGACACTGAGCGCAATATGGCGTGAAGTAGCAAAGCGATGTTAGGCATGTGGTGGCAGTTAATGACCTTCATGCGAAACCAGAACTTGTTTTAACTTATACTCAATTAAATTAAAAAAATCAGTGTTTTGCGGCTGGTTTACAGGCGTTGGGAGTGGCACCAGGTGATAGAAGTGCTTTAATAGCAGATAATTCTCCGCGTTGGTTAATAGCTGGCCAAGGAATTATGATGGCAGGTGCTGTTGATGCAATACTAACGACCTGATTTTAACCGGACGTGCAAAAGATACTATTGTATTAACAAATGGTGAGAACATAGAGCCACATCCAATTGAGGATGCAGCAATAGTTATTGATGGCGCCTTAATAGTTCCTAGCGTGCAGGCCCTAGAAAAATGGGCAAAAACACAGGATTTAAAGCTATGTAGACAAAAAGACAATGTTACACTGCCAGGCAGCCAAGAAATAAACTTGGAGAGTAAAATAATCCTGGATTTATTTCGTCGAGAAATTAACCGGAAGGTGCAAAATTGTCCTGGCTAACGTCCGGACGACCGTATAGGCGCCTGCACGGTTAATTTTAGAGCCATTTTCTGTCGAAAATGGTTTAATGACACAAACATTGAAGGTGAGGCGCAATTAGTTGTAATGGAACGTCCCAGGCGATACTATTAACAACATGTTCGCCCTCACCTCCACAACTGTTAACTAACGAGTGAACGTGAAAACTTTATGGATGTCTCCAAGCAACTACTATTAAAGCGTGCTGTCAACGTCAAAGCGATTGTTACTACGCTTTGGAAAGAAGAAGTACAGCAGCAACTTCAGGGTCAAATAATTCAAATTGACCAACAGCTACAACAACTCGATGTTCAAGGACAGCGGGCAATAGCAGAAATTCAAAAACAAGGTTTGCAACCACCTGGACCACAAACCTTACAGCAAATAGATAATATCCAAGCGCAGGTCAACGAGAAGAAAAGTGAACTTCTAGAACAAAAGAACCAAAGCTTGCAAAATCTCCAACAGGTTCAGTTATTAGAACTCGACCAAGAAGTAAATCAATTCCAAATGGAGGGTTTCTTCCGCGTTGAACCAGGAGATAACTTAATTAGTAAGTTACAAGTCGAAGTAGTCATCCGTGATGGAGTCGTCGAAGAAATTCGCGGAGACATCTAAGTAGGGTGCGTGAAAGCTATTGCAGTCAATCAATGTAACGCAAGATTTAAGTGCTTTCACGCACCATTTATTTTATCGGTGCTATTTTACTGGTGCGTGACGCCACCAAATCCTCGTTTAAGAGTGAGAATTATCGTAGCGTCACACACCCTACTCCCGACTTTCTTCGTTGCTATTTCGTTTTCCCACCCAGACTATTTGCCACATAGGAGGAGAGGTAGCGAGTATTGTGCGTCCAAAACTGCTGAGTTCGACACGGTAGCGAACTGCATCGCGAGAGTTTTTAACTAGGTCGTTTTGAGTAATTGTTACTAAAGCTTGATTGGGTTGTGGGTAAGCGACCTCGACTTTTCGGGGTTTATGCTCAATACCATTTGTATCAAATGCTTCCATTGCTAATGATGCTGGGTCTGAACCTTGGAGCGCGGATTTGATACTTTCTAAAGGTATTGTTTTATATTTCGCGCGTTCCGGATTAGCTGCAATGTCAGCTTCTATTGCCACAGGGGGTTGTTGCGCTTGTGCGTTCTGATTGGTGTAAATCAGTGAGGATGAATTAGAATTGTTAAAAACAACGCTAGCGCTGATTGTGGCAAAGATACTGAGTATCAGAATAAAAACTATCTTTGACTTTGCCGACATAACAAAAACGTGTGTGTGAGAAGGTTTAGTTATCAACTTTGCATTTTAAGTCTATATACAGCATTTCCTCCGGTCGTTTTATAACTTTTATATATAAATCACACTTTGGGGGGAGAGGTCAGGAAAAAAGCCTTATACAAAATTTATAGACATAAACATTATTAAGATGGTTCCTCGTGCGAAGAAGCAAGCTACAATTCGATTTGGCACAATTTATAATTTATCGATTAACCTAACCACACAAGATGAGCATTTACGAAGTATTCATGCCCGCACTTAGTTCCACCATGACCGAAGGCAAAATTGTCTCTTGGGCAAAATCACCCGGTGACAAAGTGGAAAAAGGCGAAACTGTGGTGGTTGTCGAGTCTGATAAAGCTGATATGGATGTGGAATCCTTTTATGAAGGATACCTAGCCCATATCATAGTTCAAGCTGGTGATTCGGCGCCTGTTGGGGAAGCGATTGCTTTTATTGTCGAAACCGAAGCGGAAATTGCCACTGCGGCAGCACAAGCAAAATCAAGCGCACAACCTGTTGTACAAGCAGTTGCTGTAACAAACGGCGCCAGCGCAACCGCAACTGTACAAACCACAACAGCAAACTCTAACGGCTCAAACCATCGCGAAGGTAGGGTTGTAGCGTCACCACGCGCTAAGAAATTAGCCAAAGAGCTAAAAGTCGAGTTAGATAAAATTACTACTGGTAGTGGTCCTTTTGGTCGTATTATTGCTGCCGATATAGAAGCTCTTGCAGGCAAAGTTCCAACCGCAGTTCCTGTGGTTGCTCCTGTTGCTCCTGTTGAAGTGCCAGTTTACACACCAGCACCAGTTGCGAAACCAACTCCAGCACCAGCACCAGCACCTGTTTCAGCAGTGCCAGGAACAACAACACCATTTAACACGTTACAAAACGCTGTTAATAGGAGTATGGTTGCGAGTTTGGCAGTTCCAGTTTTCCGTGTAGGCTACACTATCACCACCGACGCTCTCGACAAACTCTATAAACAGCTTAAATCTAAAGGTGTGACAATGAGCGCGCTGCTAGCGAAAGCTGTAGCGGTAACACTACAAAAACATCCTTTATTAAATGCTAGTTATTCTGACTCAGGAATTGTGCATCACTCTGGCATTAATATAGCTGTTGCGGTTGCAATGGACGATGGTGGGTTAATTACACCAGTCTTGCAAAACGCCGACCAAATAGATATATATTCGCTATCACGTAACTGGAAGTCGTTGGTAGACCGTGCGCGTGCGAAACAACTTCAACCCGATGAGTATAGTACAGGTACCTTTACTATTTCTAATTTAGGAATGTTTGGTGTCGATACATTCGACGCTATCTTACCACCTGGAACTGGTTCTATACTAGCAATCGGCGCCTCGCGTCCTCAAGTAGTTGCAACACCTGACGGAATGTTTGGAGTGAAGCAGCAAATGCAAGTCAATATTACCTGTGACCACCGTATTATATACGGTGCCCATGCGGCGGCCTTTCTGAAAGACTTGGCATCGTGCATCGAAACCAACACACAATCGTTGACTATGTAATATTACTTAAGATAGCACTAGTTTTAATTTATTAAGCTCGGTTTTACTCTTAACCGAGCTTATTATTTTAGACATAATTAAAAGGTTAGTCCTATGGCAAAAGAATCTCCCTTAGTTTCTGTTATCATACCGGCTTACAATGCTGAGACTTTTATTAAACGCACATTGGATTCTATCCTGAGTCAAACGTACACAAATATTGAAGTTTTAGTTGTTGATGACGGATCGCTTGATGGAACTGCCGATATTTTAAAATCTTTTGTTCAGAAAGACAGTCGTGTCAAACTCTTGCAACAGTCAAATAGAGGGGTAGCAGCAGCTCGTAATTTAGCAATTGAAAAGTCTAGTGGTGAGTATATCGCACCGATTGATGCCGATGATATTTGGTATCCCCAAAAACTAGAAAAACAAGTGCAATGCTTACTAGAAGCTGACCCATCTGTAGGACTAGTTTATGCCTGGTCGGTCAACATTGACGAGGATGATATAATCTATGAAATACCTGATACTGAATATCATAGGGACTTTTATAGCGCAGAGGGAACTGTTTACCCACTTCTGGTGTACACCAACTTTATAGGCTGTGCTAGTGTACCTCTGATACGCCGATCTTGTTTTGAAAAAGTTGGTGGTTACAACTGTAAACTTAAAGCACATAATGCTCAAGGTTGTGAAGATTGGGATATTTGTTTGCGTATTGCCGAACATTACAAGTTTCGGGTAGTACAAGAATTTTTGATTGGTTACCGTCGGGTAAGAGGAAGTATGTCTTGTAACTATCGGTCAATGGAAAGGTCTTACAATCTGTTGATGGCAGATTTCCAACAAAGGCATCCAGAAATTCCTACTTACATCTACGATTTGTCTGCCAGTAATTTTTGCTTTTATTTATCAGCAGCCAGCCAGTCTTGCGGAGATTATTGGAGTACTTTAGTCTTAGTATATAAAAGTATAAAATTAGACTATACTCAAATTATTAGCTTATTTAAATATCAATTTTTGATTAAATTGCTTTTGAAAATTGCAGTTAAGCCAATAATGTCTTGGATGGGTCTAGAGCATGACTACTGGTATCAGTATCTTAAGAAAAAATTTAAATCGCCTAATAATTTAGGTGTTAATCGTGTGATTAATGTTTCTGATATCCAGAAAAAAGCTGACGAACGTAAGCCATCGCGGAAACGATACAGCAAAATTCATCAACAAAGATGGTTGCAAGTTTTGCAGGTTTGTCGAGCAGTTGAATTATAGGCTTAATCACGGTACACAGTTTTACCATCACCAGGTAATATTGTTAGCGACCGAGGACTGATTTTTTCTCCTACGGAAACTTCAATATCTCCATCCCAAACTTCGATAGATAAAACTTTTCCATCCGCGCTTTCATAGTCAAAATATCCACATTTTTCTGCTTTCCGTTTCATGGTTAAGCCAGTACGTGTCATTCTGGCTTTACCATAATCTACACGTGTATATATTTCTCCAGCAAAGGTTAATTCTGGTGGTGGGTCTTTACTTACATCAAGTTGGTTTGTTGGTTCTAGTAGTGCGACTTCAACACGGTCATCTTCTTCGACAGATAACCAGACTATTTTATCTTTGTCTTGTAGTAAATATTCGTACCAGTAATAGGCGCCTTCTTGATAAGTCAGTCTACCTTCAACCACCCAATCAATACCCATGTGCTGGACTATATCGCCTATTTTTAAATCAAATATAGTGGTATTTACTGGTGCCAGTTTTTTATTAGATGTGGTTGGTTTTAATAAGTTTTGTATTTGTTTGCGCTGTGTGTAGATTATTATGGCTGTGACTGCGATGATGGCTAGGGTAATATATAACATTGTTTTAAAATCCTGATGTGTAAAAATGTTTACCATAGAGGCGCAGAGGGCACAGAGGAAGAGTGGCATTATGTACCCAACATCCTTATTTGTTGCATTTGGTAACGAACAATGACGGGATGAGTAAGACGATTGATTTCTGTGTTGCCAAACTCAATATCTTTGGGTAATTCAAATATATGTTGTAATAAGGGGGTGGTGAGATATCGGGTTGGAATTTCAAGCTTTAGTTTTGTTGTATCTATATTATTTCGTGATGCGAGAACAAAACCCCAAGGACCAAACGAGGGTACATCAGCAACATAGGGATGTACGGTAAGTCCTGTATGAGCTATTGTGGCAGTTATGCAGCTTATGACTTTTGGTGTAAAGAATGAGCTTGATGCTTGGGTGACAAGAACACCATTTTCTGCAAGGCGCCCTATTAACCGCCGATAAAATCCATCTGAATAAAGTTTAGCTAAACTATCATGGTCTGGGTCAGGAAAATCGGCGATAATAACATCGAATATATCGGTTAATTTAGGTGCCTGTACAAATGCATCAGCGTTTATAACTTGAACGCGCGGGTCTTTGAGTGAGTTAGCGTTTAATTTAGCTAGTTGCGGGTAACGAGTAGCTAATTTGACTATTGTTGGGTCAAGTTCAATTAGAACAACACGCTCTACATCCTGCCATTTCAATACTTCTCGCACTGCCATTCCATCACCGGCGCCTAATACAAGTACTTTTTTACGCTCTGGGACAGCGCTCATAGCTGGGTGAACTAATGCTTCGTGATAGCGGTACTCATCGACGGTGGAAAATTGTAAGTCACCATCGAGAAATAAACGCAGGTCTTTACCTTGACGTGTTAAAACAATACGTTGGTAAGTTGATTGCACTCGCTTAATGATTGGCCCATTATATAAATTATTTTCGAGCTTGTTGCCTAATGGAATAGATGCTGGCGCCGATATAAGTAAGACTATACCCAATATCAATCCTGCATATCCCCAACGACGCATTGATGGAAAACACTGTCCAATAGCAAATACCATTAAAGCAGGAAAGGCGCCTAACACAAACGCAGTCGGAAACATGCTCAAAAAGGGTAATAAAAGTAGGGGGAATGCTAGCGACCCCAACAAACCACCCAAATAATCAAGTGCCAGTACTCCAGAAATAGCATCGCGTACACCGTCTACTATTTCAAGCAAGCGCGCGAGGATTGGTACTTCTAAGCCTGCTAAAATTCCCAGTAATATAGTGACGACGAATAAAGCTTGCCAAATTACAGCGCTATCGGCAACGAACAGCGCGAATAATGCCATTGGTAATAAAGCAGTTAGAGGTGCTATAACAAGTTCAATTTTAATAAACGCAGTTAGCATTTCACGCTGTAACGCACGTCCTTGTTCTTTGGGTGCGATAAATCTGCTCATGTATGAACCGATACCCATTGCCGCCAAGAATCCACCAATAGCAATACCATATGCTAGCGCTTGGTTGCCCATTAAATAACTTGCTAAATTGCCTAGTAACAACTCAACAGCTAATCCTGTGCCGGATGATACTGCGGCTGCTAATAACAATATTCTTCGCTGTGGCTTGTTTATAAAGATACTTTCTTCTGTTTCGGCGCCCATATATTTGTAATAATCCAATATCTTGTAAGGGCGGGTTTAGAGGTATCTTACAAGAAAATTTACAATCTGAATAAACCCGCCCCTACTTGCCGCTTCCGGGTCCACCACCTTGAAAATTTTCGTAACTGGTGCGTTCTGTGGATGTAAAAATCCATACACCCTGTGAATTATATCGTCCTGATGGATTTGTTCCTTCGCGCGGCGAATAATTTGATTGCTGTTCTTGACGCAGAACTAGCGCACTAGAGTCGGTGACGCTGGCATATATTGTTGAAGCAGCAATTAATACGGTTCCGACAGATAAAACTTTGGTAATCATAATTTAATTATTTACAGCTAAGTCCTTATTGTTTTCCAAATAAATTACATCAGTAGGTAGGAGAGTTCGGGCGCCATCGCGAACTATTAGTTTTGTTCTATCGACAGGTGCATCAGGATAAACTTCTACGTGAAAACCGTAAGAGTTGCGTTCAGGTATTACAAAGAATTTGTCTAGTTTAGCAACAGCTTTTATAAACTGCCCATCTTTTGTTTTACGCTCAACCTCAACATCGGTTGATTCGCAGTATATTTGTTCGCCATAGCCATCATTAATAACTAGCCTAACCTCAAATTGTGGAGGCGCCGTTTCGTCAGCTTCGACTTCGACACGAAGACGCACCAAACGTTTTTCTCCTCCCAATATTCCACGTCCAGTGGGGTCACTATCCTGAATTTTCTCAAAAATCATACGCTTGCCACTTTTACGAGCAGTATACATAGTTGCCAACGCTAACGGGCAAGAAAAAATCATTCCTAACCATAAATATCCAGTATCGATTATCCCGTCACTGACAGTAACTTGAAACGATACAGGTTGATTTAAATCTTTTCCTTCCGTAGTTCCATAATCAAGCAGTGCGAGTGCAACCGTCAATGTCTCATCTTGCTTGGCACGTACATCTAACCCACCAAGAGTATCTTGTTCAGCCCAACTTCCATACTCTCCCTCTTCATACCAAGTACCAGTTTCACTCCATCCTTCCTTAGTACCTGATGCAATTACTTTTCCAGCTTTATCGAGCAGTTGAATTTCAAACGCTACCCACTCATTCGCATTTATTCGCGCTTCTGCATCAACACGCAAGGCGCCGAGCGTATGTGGTTTTAATTCTATAGGTTTAAGTTTTGCAGGCTCATCATTAACCGTCACACTTTCATTTAACAACGTTCGTTGCCACATCGGTGACAGAATTAACGTTACAAAAATTAATATGAAACTAGTGAAGGCGCCCCAAGCCCACCAATCAATAAAACGGCTTGTTCGCTTCGTTGTTGTAACCACTTGCATTGTAATTGTATAAATTAAAAAAGCGTGTTAATTACTCCATATTAGCCCTCGATTTTTAAAAATGTCAAAAATATAGCACAGGCATCTTGCCTGTGCAGTGTAAGTAAGAGAAAATTTGCAACGGATTATGAACGGATGTAACGGATAGTTAATTCATTTGTAAATGAGGTGCCGTTTGATAGAAATCATCAACCTAACAAACAACCCTATGCCTACCAAAATTACAAAATCTATAGCGATTTGTTTACTATGTGTTATGTCGCTAACTGCTTGTAGCTTACCTTCAGAGGCTTCTAACAGCAAGCAAGCACAAATAACGAATAAATCAGTCTCATCTACTTTAAATAGGTTGCACAAATTGATAATGAATTCAGGTCGGCGGCGGAGAACTGCAATTAGTAGGTAAGAAGTATTGGTGGGCAGTGCCCACCGTACATTATAAGTCTATTGCTAGCATTTGGATGAAACGTGGTGCGCTGGCGTCAAAACCTGCTAAGTCCCAGGACATGGAAGATTGGGGGTCAACCAGTGAGATTTGTATCCATGCCTGTCCCACAACAGTTATATATTGTTAGATTACTTGATGCCAGGAGGTAAAATTACCCTGTTATAAGCTACCTAAAAAATATTGCAGTTGAATTAGGATGTTTGTATTTGGTCCTGCGACTAAAACAGCAGATTCACCAAATTTTGGCGGGCCTGTACGGATTGTTGGGTTGTTGGAAAACCCAAAACCTTCTGTTGGAATGCCAATAAGATTTCGGTTGAGGGCACCATCGCCATTGGTATCATGAATAACTGCAATGGCATAGTTACCTGGTTTTAAGTTGGGAAAGGTAACTGTTTGAGGTGTACCTCCTATTTTGGTACATTGGGCAGAAAGCGCGCGCTTACCGTTATCGGGAAATCCTCTGCTAGTAGAAAACACGGTTAAACAAACTTGTCCTTTCTGGCTTTTTAATCCGTCAATGCGAACGTTTAGTTTACCATTGAAGCTGGCGCCAGAAGAGTAAGGTAATAGTACTAAATTTGCAATAGTGCTTAAAACTAGAATAACTCCACTAAACTTAAACTTCATTTTTTTCACCTATTACAAATTAAAATAAATTATTCATAAATTATCTACGAGAGTAACTGGGGATCAGAACCAATTGTCACATGGTACACTTCAAAACAACTTGAGAGTTTGTTAAATTTATTTATTAAAATCTAAATTAAGTTAAAAATAAAGTAATAATTGTTACGGGTGCTGCCTTGAGAATGATTGTATAGAGTGGCACCTATGCATAAATCTCACTTACTCTTTCTCTGCGTCTCTGCGTCTCTGTGGTAAAAATAGGCAATTACTCATACCACGCACAACACACTTCAATAAATTATTTCGCTAATATAGTATATTCTCCTCCCAAGCCTCAAATCAAACACGACAAATGAACTCTAATTTAGAACAGTTTGCCAGTGATAACTATTCTGGTATTTGCCCAGAAGCATTAGAATATACACTACTAGCGAACCAAGGTAGCACTCCTGCTTATGGAAACGACGAATGGACTTCCAAAGCGTCAGATAGTTTTCGAGAGTTGTTTGAAATTGATTGCGAAGTATTTTTTGTCTTTAATGGCACTGCCGCAAATTCTTTGTCACTAGCATCATTGTGTCAATCTTACCACAGTGTGATTTGCCATGAAAATGCTCATATTGAAACCAGCGAATGCGGCGCCCCTGAATTTACGTCAAATGGTTCTAAGCTTCTCCTGGCTAAAGGCGCCAATGGTAAATTAACAACAGAGTCTATAGAAGCTTTATTACTAGGGAAGCGCGCGGATATTCATTATCCCAAACGTAAAGTAATTAGTTTGACTCAAGCTACTGAGTTGGGCACATTATACTGTATTGACGAATTAGCTGCAATTCATTCCTTGGCACAAAAACACGACTTAAAAATTCATATGGACGGCGCCCGCTTTGCCAATGCGGTAGTTGCCCTAAATAAAAGCCCTGCGGAAATTACCTGGAAAGTTGGGGTAGATGTGTTGTGTTTCTGCGGCACCAAAAACGGTATGGCATTAGGAGAAGCAATTATTTTCTTTAATAAAGAGTTAGCCGAAGATTTTGCTTACCGTTGTAAACAAGCTGGACAACTTGCTTCTAAAATGCGCTTTATCTCGGCGCCTTGGCTGGGGCTATTGGAAACAGGTGCATGGCTCAAAAACGCGCGTCATGCCAACCAATGTGCTGAATATTTGGAGAATGAATTACTCAAAATAGAAGGCGTTGAGATAATGTTTTCTAGAGAAGTCAATGCTGTTTACGTGAAATTGCCAGAAAATGTAGTTACGAGCTTACGAGAAAAAAACTGGTTATTTTACAGCTTTCTTGGTATTGGGGGAATACGATTAATGTGTTCTTGGAATACAACTCAAGCAAGAATAGATGAATTGATTAGCGATATTAAACAAGCAATTGCTTAAACAAAGTCGGCGCCAATTGTACCTGTAGCTATAGGTTTAAGCTCTGCCTTAACAAAAGCGACAGGGCAATTTGTACAATTATATACTATACGTTTACCTAAAATCGGTTATCTATGGAAAATGATAGCAGTAGTCGAAATTCGAGGGCAGGCAAAAGCATAAGAATATTGAATTACTTGAGTATATATTATAAAAATGGAACATACAAATATGTTATTTCGTCAACTTTTTGATAAAACAACAAGTACATATACTTATTTGATAGCTGACGCAAAAACAAAAAATGCAGCATTAGTTGACGCTGTTTTAGAGCAAGTTCCACGTGATTTACAGGTACTGCAACAATTAGGACTAACATTACGCTACAGTATTGAAACGCATATTCACGCTGACCACATTACTGGCGCCCAATGTCGTTGACATCTCAGATAAGGAGCGAGCGTCACTTTCACTCTTCTCTTGGCTCACACTATACATGTACAAGGCACCTAACAAGAAGTCAACAGCAAAACAATAATTTATTCTATCCCTTGCAGTATTGGAAGTATAGTTACGTGCCAAATACGGAATTTGGTACGTGATATTATTGCAAGCAATTAATTTTATTCTAATTGCTCAGGGTTGATTCCTAACTGGCGCAATTTTTCTGCAAGTTTTTCCGCTCTTATTTTCGCTTCAACGGCTTCTTGTTTGGCTTCGACAACTTCTTGTTTGGCTTGGACAGCTTCTTGTTTGGCTGACTTGGCTTCCTCTTCAGGAGAAAGAATTAATTCACCTTCAGGAGTAAACCATCGTAACCATAACTTATCAATTTCTCGAAATTTTCCTTGCCATAATCCCAAACTTAAACCTAATTCTGGTATTAACATGCGTCCATTGCTGCTAATATCAACTGCTTCGTAATGACCACCAACAAGATGATATGGCTTGACCTCGTTAGTATAGCGACTAAACACTACATAGTAAGGGATTCGCAAAATCTCTTCGTATACTTTCCATTTTGTTGGCGGTTTATTTTCTTCTTGTTCGGTCTCTCCTAAATCTTCTTCTTCTGTACCTGGAGATAATAACTCAACCACGACAAAAGGATCTACCTTCTCTTGCCAAGTTACATAACTTAACCTTAAATCTTGCCCTTGGTATAATTTTCCAACTCCAACCACACCAAACCAATCCGGGCGCTTGTACCACTGCGGATGCGTAATATCATAGTAGAGATTAAGGTCAGCAGCGCTGTAAACTAGGTCGGAATTCCAGTTAGTCGGCTGAAAAGTTAAATATAATAGTAAAGGTTGTAAAAAATGGAAATCGTCTGGCAAACCGGGTTCCTCTGAGTTCTCACTAGGTAAATCATACATCGTTGGTAGGGTTAGGTGAGGAGGAAGTGGTGGGTCTGATTGAGGAATATAGCTAAAAACGGAAGTCATAGTAATAAACTCAAATAAAAGTAAATATTTGCAACGGATATAACGGATGTAACGGATGGTTTATATAAAGAGTGGTTATAAAGTGCGCCTCGGTATGAGATACGACTAACCTTATGACTATATCTGAATAATTCTATCGTAAAGCATTGACAATAAAAATAAGTGCATATACACTTATTTTATGAAAAACCAAGTTCAACCAATTGATGAAGCCACCTTAAACAGAGTCGGCGCCAGTTGTACGTGCTTTAGTTTACGCAAAGCTGCACGGGTTGTGACTCAGCTTTTTGATGAACAAATGGCGCCAAGTGGTTTATTAGTTACGCAGTTCTCGATATTAGGAGTTATTGCGACAATGAAAGAAAGCACAATGAATCAGCTTGCTCAGTACTTAGTGATGGATAGAACAACGCTAACGCGCAATCTGAAACCCTTGGAACGTGAAGGATTAATTCAAATTAATCCAGGCAAGGACAAACGTACTCGCTTGATTTCGTTAACATCTCAAGGTGTAGAAGCTTTGCAGAAGGCTTTACCGTTTTGGGAACTTTCCCAAACATCGATGATATCCCAGTTAGGGAAAGAGCGATGGGAAAGTTTAATGTCGCATTTATCCGACACGACCGATTTATTAAGTCATTAGTTTTTTTTACGAAAAAGGTGTATATACACTTTTATTTTTAATTAAAGGAGGAGTATGAGCGAATCTGCATTAAAAAGATTACTGCATGAGTTTAAAGGATTATATCTGTTAATGTTTGTGACGGTTGTATGTGGTATCGGTGCCATTATTACATCACGGTTATTGCGTACATCAACACCATCTCCAACAGTGGCGCCACCAGCAATAAAAGCTGTAACTGCATTGGGAAGATTAGAGCCAAAAGGTGAAGTTATTCAACTGTCGGCGCCAAATCAAGGAAGTCGGGTTGGACAACTTTTGGTAAAGGTGGGGGATAGGGTAAAAAAGGGACAAGTAATAGCTTATTTAGATACGCGCGACCGTGCGGTTGCATCTGTAGAACAAGCACTCGAACAGGTGAAAGTGCAACAAACTCGCTTGGCAATTGTAAGAGCAGGTGCCAAAACTGGAGAAATTCAGGCGCAATCTGCTACTGTTGAGCGAGTTACAGCACAACTGCAAGAAGAACTTGCCGCGCGTGATGCAACTATTTCGCGTATTCAAGCAGAAGTGCAAAATGCGGCTAGAGAATATAAGCGTTATCAATTTCTGCAAATAGAAGGTGCTGTTTCTGCGTCGTTGCGAGATGATAAAAAACTAACCTTAGATGTAGCGCAGCAAAGACTTAACGAGGCAAAAGCAAATCGGCGCCAGACAGAGGAAACTTTGGTAAAACAAATTAAAGAAGCTCGTTCGACACTAAGTAAAATTGCGGAAGTTAGACCTGTTGATGTTATGGCTGCTCAGGCAGAAATTGATCGAGCGAAGGCAGCAGTTAAACAAGCACGAGCAGAACTTGACTTGGCTGTGATTAAGGCGCCTTCTTATGGGCAAGTATTGAGGATTAATACTTGGGGCGGTGAAATTATTGATACCAAAAAAGGCATAGTATCTTTAGGAGAAACAAGCCAAATGTACGCGGTTGCAGAAGTCTATGAAACAGACTTACCGAGAATCCGTGCTGGTCAAAAAGCAACTATTACGAGCGTTAGTGGTGGTGTTTTAACTGAACCAATAGCGGGGGTAGTTGATGAAATTGGTTTAGAGGTAATGAAAAAAGACGTTCTTAATACTGACCCTGCTGCTGAAATAGACGCGCGGGTTGTAGAGGTGAAAATTCGTCTAAATGCTGCTGATAGTCAGAAAGTGGCAGGGTTTAGCAACATGAAACTGAAGGTGGCAATTAATTTATGAAAATGAAACGTAAACTTCCTATTGCTTGGCTGCAACTTAAAAAAGAAAAGTCAAAAATGTTTGTAGCGATAGCAGGTATAGCTTTTGCCGATGTGCTGATGTTTTTGCAAATGGGCTTTCGCAGTGCCCTTTTTAACGGCGCCGTACAAATTCACAATGTATTAGATGGCGAAATCTTTTTGGTAAGTCGTCGCTACAAGTCGCTTATTTCCCTCGACCGTTTTAGTGAACGGCGCCTGTATCAAGCTCTTGGTTATACTGGTGTAAAATCTGTAAGTCCTATTTATCTTAGCCCTGTACAGTGGAAAAATCCTGAAAATAAACAAATCTGGAATCTTTACGCAATTGGTTTTAATCCTAACGACAGAACGCTCAATTTACCAGGAGTGCAAGCCAATTTAGAGCAATTAAAACGTCCAGATACAGTGATGTTTGATGCAGGAGCTAGGCGTGAGTTTGGTGATATTCCCAAGTTATTTAAAGAACAAGGTGTATTTTCAACGGAAGTCGAAAATCGCCGAGTTGATGTGATTGGATTATTTAAATTAGGTACTTCTTTTGGTATTAACGGGCACTTAGTTACTAGCGATATTAATTTTCTAAGGTTGTTTGGTGAGCGGCGCCAAAAGGGATTAATTGACATGGGTGTAATAAAACTAAATAATTCAGTGGATGCAAATTGGGTATTAGGCAATTTGCGTTCTGGACTACCCGATGATGTATTAGTTATATCCAAGCAAGAATTTCTAGAGAAAGAAAAGGGTTTTTGGAATAGTAGCACCCCTGTTGGTTATGTTTTTGATTTAGGCGCCGTAATTGGCTTTATTGTTGGCGCCGTAATAGTTTATCAAATTTTGTACAGCGATGTTTCCGACCACTTACCAGAGTATGCCACATTAAAAGCAATTGGATTTCACGACCGCTATTTACTATCGGTAGTTTTTACCGAAGCCATGATTTTAGCGGCAATGGGCTTTATTCCTGGGTTGGGAATTTCTCTTGGTTTTTATTCTATTACTCGACAGGCAACACTTTTACCTATGGTGATGACGCTAGGAAGGGCTATTTTTGTATTAACACTAACTGCTTTGATGTGTGGCATTTCTGCGGCAATAGCAATTCGCAAGCTTCAATCTGCAGACCCTGCTGATATTTTTTAAATGGAACAATATGTATAACGCCATTACAATTTGTAATCTAAATCATTATTATGGACAAGGTGATTTACAGAAGCAGGTTTTATTCGATATTAACTTAGAAATTAAAACCGGAGAAATCATTATTCTCACTGGTCCATCTGGTTCTGGTAAGACAACGCTGTTAAGCTTAATTGGTGGATTGCGTTCGCCACAATTTGGTAGTCTTAGAATATTAGAACGAGAAATGTTGGGCGCCAGTAATTTTGAAAGAGTAGAAACACGAAGGAAACTGGGTTATATATTCCAAGCACATAACTTACTGGAATTTTTGACCGCACAACAAAACGTGATGATGCCATTAGAACTGCAAGATGTTAGTTATTCCGATTCTATGCAAAAAGCTGAAACTATGCTTCAATCAGTTGGTTTAGGAAACCGCATAAATTACTATCCAGAAAACCTTTCTGGAGGACAAAAACAACGGGTAGCTATCGCGCGTGCGTTAGTAACCAACCCGCAAATCGTACTTGCAGATGAACCCACTGCTGCTTTAGATAAACAATCGGGTCGCGACGTAGTGGAATTAATGCAAAAACTAGCTAAAGAACAGGAATGCACAATTGTACTAGTTACTCACGACAACCGTATCCTAGATATCGCAGACCGCATTATTCATATGGAAGACGGTTGCCTTGCGCGATAGTAACAAATAGAGACTTTAAGAAGCTTAATAACCAATATAAACAGGTAAGAAGAATGGCTAAATTTGACGAACATCCAACTGTTAAACGCTTTCGAGAACTAGCACCCTCATTTGCTGCTCCTCCAGTTATTTTAGATGCTGATGCGTTGCGACAACTATGTCTAGATGCAGGCGCCGATGATGTGGGTTTTGTAGAAATTGATAGACCTGCAATTGCTGACCAAGTAAAGGAAATTATTGCGACTTTTGGCGCTACTAAAACACTGATTAGCTTTGTCTGCCGAATGAACCGAGAGAACGTCCGCACACCTGCTCGTTCTATTGCCAATCATGAGTTTCACGCGACTTACGAGGATACGAACGAAGTTGCTCGTCACATTGTTCAGAAGCTGGAAGAAATGGGAATTCGGGCAATGAACCCAGCAGCTGCTTTCCCAATGGAAATGGAACGATTTCCAGGTAAAGTTTGGGTCGTTTCTCATAAACCTGTGGCAGTTGCTGCTGGGTTAGGACACATGGGAATTCATCGTAATGTTATTCATCCTAAATTTGGCAATTTTATTTTGCTTGGAACTATTTTACTCAGCACTGAAGTCACTGCTTATACCCATCCTATTGATTATAATCCTTGTTTAGAATGTAAATTATGCGTAGCAGCTTGTCCTGTAGGCGCCATTAGTGCAGACGGTCATTTTAATTTTGCAACCTGTTATACCCATAACTATCGAGAATTTATGGGCGGATTTACTGATTGGGCAGAGTCTATTGCTGATAGTAAAAATGCTAAAGAATATCGTCAAAAAGTGAGCGATTCAGAATCTGCATCAATGTGGCAAAGTCTTTCGTTTAAAGCAAGTTATAAAGCTGCTTATTGTATTGCAGCATGTCCGGCTGGAGAAGATGTAATTGCACCATTTTTGAATAATCGCAAAGAATTTATTCAAGAAGTAGTTAAACCATTGCAAGATAAACCAGAAACAATTTATGTAGTTCCTGGTTCCGACGCGGAAGCATACGTTGCTCACCGTTTTCCCCACAAAACCATAAAAAGAGTTGGTAATGGGATTCGTCCTCAATCCATTCAAGGATTTATTTTTGGATTATCCTTACTATTTCAACGAGAGCAATCTAAAGGTTTAGATGCAGTTTACCACTTTACATTTACTGGCAATGAGCAGAGATTAGCAACCGTGACAATTCGCAATCGAACCATCTTAATTGAAGAAGGTCATACGGGTAAAGCAAATCTTTCTGTAACTGCCGATAGCCAAACCTGGCTACGTTTTTTAGCAAAAGAACAGAATATTATTTGGGCGTTATTACAACGAAAAATTCGTCTTCAAGGCTCGCCTAAATTACTGTTAGCTTTCGGAAAATGTTTTCCCACCTAGTAACTGCTAATACATTAACACTGCACCTGTATCTACTTCACGGCGCCTCTTGATATTTCAAAATAAGGCATATACACTCAAAGTCATATAATTCCGCACGCGCTAATAAAAACTCTCTCAGCATTATTCCCAAAAAAATTACAAAAAGGTAAGTTATAATGGAAGAAAAAATGTCGGACAACCCCGGAGTAATTGCTTTTCCACCAGCACTCTACGCTGGAACATTATTAATAGGATTACTCCTCAATTTTGTTTTTCCAATCGACTTTCTGCCGCGCTCGGTAACACTGCTTTTGGGAACGTTGGCGATTATTTGCGCGGGATTAATAACGATTTCAGCTTTTCGGGCGATGAACCGCGCGCACACGGCGATTAACCCTTCACAGCCGACAACGGCAATTGTATCGGACGGAGTTTTTAGTTTGAGCCGTAACCCAATTTATTTGTCTTTGACGCTGCTTTATATCGGCATTGCTTTACTATTCAGCGCGCTCTGGGCCTTGTTGTTATTGTTGCCCCTTTTAGTTATTATGCAAATCGGAGTCGTTAAGCGCGAAGAGATTTACTTGGAGCGTAAATTCGGCTCGGAATACCTGCACTACAAGACGAGAGTGCGTCGCTGGTTGTGAATTACGGTTGTGTTGTAAAAAGTGATAGTCTTGACGGGTGCCTGGTTTGATTAAAATATTAATAGCCACTAACATCAGGATTATTGCTTCCACCTAAATGAATACCCAAACACGCGACAATTCTCTAGATATTTACTCAATTTTGACTCAAACTCAACGCTTGCGAGTTAGCGATGGAGAGATTAAACCCGTTTTAGATGGTTGTTCAAATGCTTCACAGTTGCTCGTACTTATTTGGTCGCAGTTGGGAGATTTTGATAATTTAGAATATGCTTGGTGGTTGCAAAGAGAAAGAGAAAAGCTTTCTTCAAAAGGAATTACAATTCGCGCGATTGGAATTGGAGACCGCAATTCTGGTATTAAGTTTTGTGAATATACGAAATTTCCTACTGAATGGCTGTTTGTGGATGCAACAGCTGAAATACATACTCTTTTAGGGCTTTATCGCGGTTTAACTGTACAACTTCCACTGCTATCATCGTCACAAAAAGCTTGGCTGAATTTAATGCTAATGTGTGCTGGCATTGGTAGTCCCGGAACTTTGAAGGAAGTTTTTCGAGGTTATAAAGGTGACAGAAAAGCTCCTCAGTTAATTGCTGATGAGGAAGTTGTAAAGAATACACCTTTACCACCAATAAAAGGTTCGTTTTTTAAAGCTGCTGGAGGAAAAGGTTTTCAGCGTCCCTTTGAACTAGCAACCTTGCGTCTACGAAACATGACCGAAGTTTTGAGCAGCTGGAACACTTATGTCCCAGATTCATCTTATTTGACACAACGGGGAGGAACTTTTCTATTTGATTCTCAAGGTAAATTAATTTACTCTCATCGCGACCGTGGTATTCTTGGTTTTGCCAAAAATATGAGCAATCCCTTATCTTTTTTAGAATAAGTATAATAAATATTATCCCCAAAAATGGCACTTATATTTCCACGTTAAAAGTATATTTTATAAAAGTTCTTAATCTTTAGTCTTGTTCCGGCTATGAAGAATCAAACCTGTTTTGGATGCGATTGTGTCCGAGTCTATATATCAAGGTTCTTGGTATTTGGCGCCTACGTTGCGATTACCGTTGCCGCTTTGTCGCTGTCCGGTTGCGTGCGCGAGAAAACGAAAAAGATTATCGGATTTTCGCAGACGGAGAATATCGGCTCTTGGCGCGTTGCCGAAACGAATAGTATTAAGTCCGAAGCTGCCAAGCGTAAGAAAACTTATGATTTCTTAATGACGGACGCTCAGGGGCAAACGTCAAAGCAGTTCTCTGACATTGAGGATTTAATCGCACGGCAAGTTGATGCTATATTCCTAGTGCCACGCGAGTATGAGGGTCTTACACCTGCTCTTGAAGCGGCGAGGGCGGCAAATATACCAGTGTTTCTTATTGATCGTGAAGCTGCGGGAAAACCAGGTGAACACTTTGTTAGCTTTCTAGGGTCAGATTTCCGAGCGCAAGGGCGCCGCGTTGGCTCTTGGCTGGCCGAAGCGACTGGTGGCAAGGCATCAATTGTGCAACTCACCGGAACGGCGGGGTCATCGGTGGCAATAGATCGAGCTAAGGGGTTTCGCGATGCTATCAGCAGTTATCCCAATATGAAGATCATCGCTACGCAAACGGCTGATTTTTCGCGGGCACAAGCCCAGCGCGTAATGGAAAACATTATCCAGGCTAAAGGTTCCGACATCACCGCAGTGTATGCTCATAACGACGAAATGGCATTAGGCGCCATTCAGGCTCTCAAGTCAGCGGGCATGAAACCAGGCGTAGATGTAATGGTCGGTTCAATTGACGGTCAGAAAACCGCGCTTGAGGCAATTATTCGCAGGGAACTAGGGGTGAGTGTTGAGTCAAACCCGCGTTTTGGTCCACTTGCTTTCGCCACGATGGAGAAGTATTTTGCTAGCGAAAAAATTCCTCCTAGAATCATTCTCAAGGATAGACTTTTCGACATCAGCAACGCTAAGGATTTTGTGCATGAAGCATACTAGTGCTGTTTATTTCAATTACTGGGGCTGTTTTTACTGGTGGTTATGATTTGTATCTTGTTTTTTACTGGGGTTTGTTTGCTATATCCCCCAGTAAAACATTATCTGGATGTGGGTAAAAGCATTTTCCACCACTATTATTTACTAGAACATAAATACTATCATACAAATATAAATAATTGTATAGCTCTTAAAGGCACCTCGTACTCTGCGGTTCTAAATGTAAATTTGTTCCAGAGTCACACTTGTGTTGCATGGCACCATCTGTAAACCAATGGTTTACAAAAATATCGGCGGCGCAATCAATTTAAATGGCGCAACTGCACCCCTAAGCAAATAGGCCATATTAAAAATGCTGCAAATTCTGTTTGGTGCCCAGGTTTAAACCGCGACGCAGACTATAACGGTGAACGTGTGAAAATTTGGGAAGCTGGAAGTCAAAAACGAAAAATAACTGTTCGTACTAAATCAGGCGCCGTTATGAAAATCAAGCGCGGTAATCTTCGCCGTTGGCTCTCAATTTAACGACTACTCACCGGGATAGGTTTGGGAGTTTGGCGAATAATTGAGATACTCTTGTAAACGTATGTTTGAAGAAAGTATGATTAAATGGTGTGGGCTGTTGAATTTCATGAGGATTTTGTTCCTGAGTTTGACGCTTTACCACAAGCTGTACAAACCGAATTGGCTGCCAAGGCAACATTGCGTTTAACAGTTTGGTTCCATGCTTAAAAGACCACATGCCGATACGCTTAACGGTTCGCAATTTTCCAATATTAGGGATAAATATGGGTATATCGTTGAGAGAAAAAATACAACAGTTGCCATTATCTCAGCAAAAAGAGATTTCGATGCGCTCAGAGCAACTTATAGCTGAGGAAAAAACACGCCACCAACTTAGGCAATTATTTAAAATTACTCAAGAGTTAAACGGACAATTTCTACTTGGGGGAAGTGGGCACGTTTATCCTATCAAAAAACATGCAGAAGTAGGCTTTACTGAGCTTAATTACCTTAAATTTACTGACCAAACGCCAAGATAAAAATCGAACCGAACCACGTCGTTAAGGGAAAATAAATAAAATTATAAATCCAAAAAGTAATTATTATTGGTAAGTCTTATGACTCAAGCCTCACCTAAATTAGTAACCTTTGAAGAATTTACCGCATGGCGTCCTGAAGGGGTACGTTACGAATTACACGATGGAGTGATTGTTGAAATGGCGCAGCCAGTAGGGGAGCATGAGGATGTTACGGGCTTTTTAGCTACTAGGGTGACTATAGAATTTTATAAATTAAATCTTCCGTACATCATCCCTAAAACTGCACTCGTTAAGCCACCCGAAAGTTCATCAGGTTACTCACCTGACGTTTTGTTAATAAACCGCGACAATCTGGTAAATGAGCCTTTATGGAAAAAAGAATCAACCGTTATGGATGGTGCATCTGTACCGTTTGTGATTGAAGTTGTAAGTACCAACTGGCGCGACGATTACCACAAAAAGTTTGCTGACTATGAAATTATGGGCATTCCTGAATACTGGATTGTAGATTATGCCGCATTGGGAAGTCGGGAATTTATAGGCGACCCCAAGCAACCCACTATCTTTGTATGCGAACTAATTGACGGGGAATACAGAAAGAAAATGTACCGAGGCAATGACTTAATCATCTCTCCCCTATTCCCCGACATTAACCTTACCGCGCAACAGATTTTTGATTCGGCTTTGCCACGGTAAAATTTGGGCGCCTAATGGATTTCATGTGGGTGGTAGTGGGTGGAATGTTACATCTAGAGGTGAGAAAGGGGATAATAGGTAACGAAAATACTTATTACCGAAGCTATATTTTCACACGATAAGATTAACGTAAATATTACTACTTGTTTTTTTATTAATTACGTGTTTAGCGCAAAAAAGACGCTATTTTATAGAATTAATTTGTATAACTAGCGTAATTTTTATACAGCTTTAGCACAGGTGGAACCCCTATGCTACGTTAACCCGCCAAAATTAATGATACGAACCAATAGGTAGTTTCTATTCTAATATAGATAAATAAAGATGTTGACGAGAAAAGTGGCATGAAGGATTTCTAGTATAGGTAGCTCTGATGAATCAGGCGACTCAAACTGTCCTACAGATGATGGACATAAAGAAAAGTTTTTCTGGCGTGCCAGCGCTCCAGGGGGTTAATTTTGAACTCTTGGCAGGCGAGATTCATGCGCTGGTTGGCGAGAACGGCGCCGGCAAATCGACGCTTATTAAAATTCTGACGGGAGCGTATCGGCGGGATTCGGGTGTTATAGAGTACGCGATGGGTCGCGTTGCGTTTCAGAACCCGAACGAAGCCCAGACGGTAGGCATCGTAGCCGTATACCAGGAGATTAATCTCGTGGGTTTCCGAACTGTTGCTGAGAATATTTTTCTTGGCAGGGAGCCGCATCGCTTCGGCATTATTGACAAACGACGCATGAACACTGAAGCGGGCGAGATATTGGCACGTCTTGGGTTGCATATCGACCCGCGCTCGGTGGTTGGTTCGCTCAATATTGCCCATCGCCAGATGGTGGCTATCGCGCGCGCCATATCTACACACGCGCGGGTACTTATCCTCGATGAACCCACGAGTTCGCTTACTCCAAGCGAGGTCTCTGTTCTTTTTGACGTTATGCGTAGACTAAAATCGGAAGGAACATCCATTATTTACGTCAGCCACCGTTTTGAAGAACTTTACGCCGTGTGTGATCGTGTGACAGTCCTGCGTGATGGGCGCCACATTATAACGCAGTCACTGACCACACTCAATCGCCTCGATCTTGTCTGTCATATGCTGGGCCGCAAGCCAAGGGAAGTGAGCAAAGGAGTCACGGCATTCGCAACAGAACCGCAAAACGCAGCAGGGGGAGCAATGCTGCTACAGGCGGAAGCTCTCAAATATCAGAATCGCCTCTCAGGTATCTTTATTGAAGTGCGGCATGGTGAAATAGTTGGGCTTGCGGGTTTGCTTGGCTCTGGTCGCAGCGAAACGGCGCGCGCTTTATTTGGGGCTGAACTACTTGACGGCGGAACCGTAAAACTCGAAGGTAAACTTCTCTCCCTACGTGATCCTCATGACGCTATCAACGTGGGGATGGCTTTCCTCTCAGAAGATCGCAAAGCGGACGGCATTATTCCTGAGCTTTCGGTGCGCGAAAACCTCACTCTCGCCGCTTTACCAGCCCTAACGCGATGGGGCATCGTTGACAGGAAACGACAGAACGAACTTGTTACCCGTTTCATGCAGCGTCTTGGCATCAAGGCAGCTAGTGCCGAACAGAAAATCCACGAACTTTCGGGTGGCAATCAGCAGAAAGTCCTTCTCGCGCGATGGCTGTGTAAGAATACGAAACTTCTTCTCCTCGACGAACCGACTCGCGGTATTGACGTTGGTGCAAAGGGTGAGATACAGCGGCTCATCGCCGAACTAGCAAAGCAAGGTCTTGGGGTTCTGATGATTTCATCAGAAGTGGAAGAGCTTGTTGAAGGCTCACAGCGTGTCGTCGTCTTGCGTGACGGGCGGTCAGTTGCCCAACTAAGTGGCGAGCAGAAGAACATAAAGACAATTTTGCACGCTATGGCAGAAGGAACGGTTGAGCCATGAATACCAAGAAGCGCGCTTTGGGTTGGAGAACCCTATGGAACCCAAATAACGGCGCCCCTGCGGCACTCCTTATTTTGTATGTTGCAAACGCCATCTTTACTCCGCGTTTCGCTACAGTTAGTAACACCCTGAATATGTTGCTCCAAGTGTCTACGACGATGATCATTGCCGTCGGGATGACATTTGTTATTGCCTCACGTGGCATCGACCTCACTGTTGGCTCCACTATGGCATTGGTTTCAGTCATTGTGGCATTGCTTATTAAGCACGGGATTTTTATTGCTATCCCAGTTGCTTTGGCAAGCGCCTTATTGATTGGACTTCTCAACGGCTTTCTCATCTCACGTCTCTCACTTGAACCTTTGATTGCCACCCTGGCGGCTCTCATTATGTGGCGTGGGATAGCTCAGGTTATTGGGGATGGTCAACTTGTTCCCTTTGCCAACCCCACATTTGAAGCGATTGGAAAAGGCTATCTCGGTGCCATCCCAATTCAGGTTGTAGTTGCCCTTATTGTCATTGCGGCAGCTATCTTCTGTATCCGCTTTACGCTTTTTGGGCGCCATATCGTTGCAGTCGGCGGCAACGAAGCGGCAGCAAGGCTTGCGGGCATCCGCGCTTTTCGTGTGAAATACATTGTCTATATAATTAGCGCCCTGCTCGCCGGACTGGCTGGGCTTATTGAAACGGCGAGACTCAGCATGGGCGACCCCAGCAAGATTGGTGTCAACGCGGAATTCGATGCCATTGCAGCCGTTGTTGTTGGTGGCACGCCCTTCTCTGGTGGTCGTGCGAATGTGCTTGGAACTGTTGTGGGCGCCTTGATCATGCAGGTAATCTCCACAAGTTTCAACATGCTCCTCATCCCGTTTACTTGGTCATTGGTTTTGAAATCCGTAATAATTCTTTTCGCCGTTTTTCTCCAACGTTCTAGGGAGGTTTAAGGTTTTATGGCTGCCACAAGGTTTCTTGCACTTGCTTCAAGGCGCCTTTCCTTACACGGAGCGAAGTTCCTTACAAAGCAGGGCGTGCTGCTTTTGCTTTTTGGTTTGGCTATTTTTGCATCGTTTCGTTATGAAACCTTCCTGACGCCTCTTAACGTCATGAACATCATGCGGCAAAACAGTATGCTCGCTCTAGTGGCACTGGGCATGACCATCGTGATTTTGAGCGGGGGAATTGATCTGTCTGTAGGCGCCCTCGTTGCTCTAGGAGGTGTTGTTGCAGCAATGCTCGCCGGACAAGGAAGCTTCGTGGCAATTATTGGTGGCATTACAAGCGCCACCTTATTTGGTTTAGTAAATGGTCTTCTTGTGTCTCGTGCAAGGATTCAGCCATTCGTTGTGACGTTATTTACCGCTTCAGCAGCGCGTGGGTTAGCATTGAGCATTACTGAGGAGAAGTCGATAGCCGTATCCGAGACAGCATCAGGACTTGTTTGGCTGGGCAGGGGATTTATTGGTCCCATCCCTGTTCCCGTGCTTATAGTTGCACTCCTGTATTTCGCAGCCTGGTTTATGCTACATAGAAGCCAATTAGGGTTGCACATGTTCGCTGTTGGTGACAACGAGGAAGCCTCCCGACTTATGGGCGTAAACCCAAACCGAGTAAAGCTTGCAACCTACACAATAAGCGGTCTGCTTTCAGGGCTTGCTGGTGTGATTCTCGCAGGTCGTCTAGGGGCGGGTCAGCCTGTAGCCGCCTTTGGTTGGGAAACGGATGCCATAGCTGCAACCGTTATGGGAGGAACGTTTCTCTCAGGGGGGCAGGGAAGCGTGTTTCCAACGCTTGCTGGTGTAATTCTGCTGGGAATGATGTACAACCTTGTAAACCTTGAGGGGACTATTACCCCGTGGTGGCAGCTCGTCCTCCGAGGTGGATTCCTGCTTATGGTCGCGATTTTCCAGCAGCGCATCACGCAGAAGACATAATATTTCTTGATGTTGCTAAATATACCATTATTTATGTGAAATTTGGCACTCAGCAATAACCAAGAAATATTTTTCAGATAAGGTTATTGTGCGGCACCATAGAAGTAATAGTTGGCACTATAATTTACTCTTACTTCATTGCCTACATGAGAAGAATCGCAACCGACTTCGGGCGCCTGACCTCCGACTGTATCTACTCGTTGGATATAATTAATGTTGCTAAATACGCCAGTTTTAATGTCAGATTTAGCACTCAGCAGTAACCAAGGAATATCTTTGGGATTAGGCGCCTGCACAAGATTTTTGACTTTACCAACTACTTTGCTACCATCCGATGCTTCCCAAGTAGGACCTGCATAATGTGTACCCAGTTTCTGTCCAGTTTTTGAATTAAATAATACTGCATCTGGCGCTTTTAAAGTCCATTTATATTGGTTGTTTGCGTCCGAAGCCTTACAGACATAGATTTGCACTCCCTTCGCAAATACATTGAGTACCATAGGTTGTTTTGTTGGTACTTGTAAACTATTAGGTATTTTTGATTGCGAAACCGCTGTAGTTGGTTGAGATGAGAAAGCAGTCAAAATCATTGTAGCTGAAATTAAGCCTAAAGCTTTTGTACTATTCATAAATTCCCCTTTTTAAACACGTGTACCAGCATCTCCCCAAAACGGGGATAAAGTTGATTAGTTAATCTAGGGTCATACATGACGTATTTATGCAGCTACTGAAGCTTAATGAACGTATTTAGCAGTAAATATGCTATAAACCGATAAAATCTAGACTTATGTCATGCTGAGGAACGAAGCATCTTAAAGATATTGATGCTTGTTTAAAAGTAAAGTTATAACCTGTTTTGAGTACAGCATTATGATTGATTTTGATGCATATATTACAGCACCCATTTATTACCGCGTAGTTCGACGCTGCGGCACACAATGGCCTAAAAGTTAAAGGCGAAACTTTTTATAATCCGCTTAATTTGCCAAGACTGTCGCTTGAAGATTTGTTTACTACTTTTGGTACAAATTTACGCTCATGTGCTGCAAAACTTCTTTCTATTAATGGCGGAGAAGAAGGGTTTTATTTAGTTGACATAATGGATAAGCGTTATTACTACTGTGGAAAATCCACACAAGATATAAAATCAAAACTACTTGAACTTGGCATTGGCGCCCTGACCCAAATTCATAAGGGTGTTTGCTCCTGGTACTGTCGTTATACAACTGGGGCGCCAAAAACTGACCTATTCATTTTTAAATCCTAGAGAAGTTGGTCATTCAGATTCAGGAATATTATCAGCGATGTAAGGCATGTAAGCGACCATCACGTTCTATCAATAGTCAGTTTTAGCAGTATAAAAGCGGTATATAATGAGAATGTTGCGCTCTGGAGGATTTTGATTATATGAATCTGCCTGCTAATCTCCAACAAGAAGCTCAGAGATGGGCAAGCTCTCAAGGTATTTCATTAGAGCAGTTTATTTTTCAAAGTATTGCAGAAAAAATTAACCGACTTAATCAGCAAGTTCAAGAACCATCAGAAGAAGAACCAGCTACTTATTACGAAGGTAGGGTTTTAGTAGTTGATGCTCCACTACCCTCGAATTTTGATATTGTTGATTTTATCGATGATATGCGTTCTGAGCGCATTCAGGAGCTTATGCCTTGATGAAAGTGATGTTTGACAGTTCTGTAATAGTCGCTGCACTTGTTACCAGTCATCAAAGTCATACTGCTTGTATTCTTCGACTCAATCAAGCATTACAGCAAGATATTCAGGGTGTTATCTCTACCCATAGTTTAGCTGAAATTTACTCTGTTATGACTCGTTTACCGCTTCAGCCACCAATTCGTCCTCAATTAGCACAAAGACAACTTACAACCAATTTGCAAAATTTTGAATTTGTTCCATTATTAGTTGAAGATTATCAAGCAGCAATAGCTCAAATGGTATCTCTAAATCTCCCAGGAGGGGGAATTTTTGATGCACTAATTGCACAAGCAGCTTTAAAAGCAAATGTTGATCAACTGCTGACACTTAACCCTAAGCACTTTAACCGTTTAAGCGAAACGGTTGCTAGTTTAGTACAAGTCCCTCAATAAGTACTGCGCTGATAAACTTGTATTAAATATCTACGCTTATGTATATAGTTTAATAAATCTCAGTACCATATAATGCATAAACATTATTACCACTAGGGAAAATCCACACAAGATATAACAATCAAAACTACTTAAACTTGGCATTGGCGCCCTGACCCAAATTTATAAATGCTTGCTCTTGTTGCTGTCGCTATACAACTGGGGCGCCAAAAACTGACCTATTCCTTTTAAAATGCTTTTATGTTGGTCATTCAGGTTCAGGAATATTGTCAGCGATGCAAGTCAATTGCCCTTTATCAATATGATATGTTGCCAGCACATTCTCTAAATCGTCATAAAACCTGACCTCAACTCCATCAGCGCAAGAAATCCACGTAGCCTTTGCGAAGAACTCTTTTACTGAGAAGCTTTGTGCAGGATAAATACCCAACCAAGCATTCCATACATTTGTTTTATAAATATACTTTTCAGCTTTAAGCAAGCCTTTGATTGCAATAGTAGGTTTACTACCTCGTCCATATTGGTTTCCTATCCTAACTATAATGCGCTCAGTAGTTTTAATCAAAGGCGGATAATTAGACCAGTCTAGAGTGGAAATTATTTTTCTTTTTTGTAATTCTTCAAGGAAAGGTGATACGTTGTTTTTCTCAGTGATAATAAACAAATGTTCTATAGCACGGGTTAGTGCGACATAGAAAAGACGACGTTCTTCCTCTACTACCCGTTCAATAGTGTCACCAAAAACACGAGTAAACATCAAGTCAGGATGGAGCAAGGGGTAGCAACGAGGTACAGCATCAAGCACTATAACTACCTTTTTTTCTAGTCCTTTATATTTGTGCGCTGTTGATATAGTTAATTTATGTCGAAATTCTTCAGGAAGGTGGAAAAGCAATAATTTTAAGAAATTATCGAGCTTACCATTTTTGGGTAAATTTTTTATTTTTGCATAATTGACATACCACGGTAAACTATTTAAACTATTCTTGCGGCTAAGTAAAACAACTTCTTTATCTTCCTTGATAACCTTATTTACTAGTCGTAAAATAGCAGGAGTTAAAATATCGCCAGGATGTTCCTCTGTCTCTTTATGTATAGGTTGAAATGTTCCAAGGTCAACAATTTCTACCTTTCCAACATCGCTTTTATTGGCACGAGCAGGAACTCCTAACCCCTGCATCAATGTATTACCAATCTCGACAATCGAACTAGCGGAACGGTAATTAGTGGATATGTTGATTTTACCTGAAGGTTGGAAAAATTCTCCAAAATTCTCATAAAAGCGGAGGTCAGAACCAGCAAAGCCATTAATTGCTTGCCAATCATCACCAACGCAGAAAAAATTTGCTTGAGGATTTTGTTCCTGAGTTGTCGTAATTAAACGATAAAAAAGGTCAGAAAAGTCTTGATATTCATCAATCATCACATATCTAATTTTTTTTAAATCACCAGTGCCAGATTTCCGACAAAATAGAGTTTGTCCTGATGCAACAGCTTCCGCAGCTTTTTGCATTAATCCATCAAAATCATCTTTTCCTGTTGTTTTAAGATATTCCAAATAAGATTGATAAAACTTATAGGCAATTTTTAAGAAACGTTGTTCAACATCGTTAATACATTCATGAGAGTCAATTTTCTTTAATAGTTCTGCTGGGGTCAGGGATAGTTTACGGCAACGCTGTATAAATTGCACTACTAGCTTCGTAAAGCGATTTATAGTATTATATCTAATTCGCTGCCAAATTTCTTCTTCACTCAGACGCTCACAAGTGATACGATTATTTTCGAGGGATTCCTTTAATAAAGTACAAAAACCTTTTTCTCCGTCGCGCTTGAAATTTTTTGGAAAAAATTCAAGTAAATCCCATTTAGGATTATTCTGCCAATAGTCTCGCTTTTGATTCGACATGGCATCATATTCGGGGTTTCCTTCAATTCCAAAATATTCAATAATTATTCCTTGATTATCTCCAATTGTAAAGTCAGGACGATAATTAATTCCATTCCACCAAAAATTACGTTCGTACTTATACTGAATATTATGCTCAAACAGGAAGTTCGCAATTACTTTTTCGCCAAAAGATTTATAGTGTCTTCCATCAAGTCCCTCATTTGGTAATGAACGAAGATAACGTAACATTTGCGTATTTTTAAGACTTGCATTATTACTTAAAATAACACGTTCCCAGTCTTCACGAAAATGCGCCATCATTAAAGCTCGAATTTCCTCATATAAAACTGGTTCAAGAGCCTTATCATATATATATCTATTAATAACGTTGTCTTGTACAATACGGCTTTTGCTCTGCTCGCCATCTGGTTCATCAAAAAGAATGCTTTCTTCTGGATGGACTAAAGCGTAAGCTAAAGCATGGAAGGTCATTACATGCGGTATAGAATCTTCTAATTTTGAGGTAAGGCGTTCTCGTATTTCCTCAGCAGCCTTGCGGTTAAAGGCTAAAAGCAAAATCTCATCGGCTGCAACACCACAATGATTCTGTAAAAATAAGGCTCTGTGAACTAAGGTGGAAGTTTTGCCACTACCAGCCCGTGCTACTACTTGGATATGATTTTCAATAGCGCCAATTGCTCCTGCCTGCTCAAGGTCAGTAGTAGAATTTAAATATTGCTTTATCCAAAATTGCACAAAATTGGATTTTTCAGCCTGATATTCTTTAAATGAAATGTATTGTGTACATTTTGCTTGATAAAAGTTATAAGCATGATTGAAATCTTGTTCAAAATACTTTTTTAGGTCTTTGAACAAAACTTGCCTTTTTTCTTGCCGTTTTTCTGTATCTTTATCTTTTTTTACACAATCAAAAATTTTATCTAAAGAAATAGCAGGTGATATCCTATTAAATTTTTGAATAAACTGTTCTTTCTGATATCTAAAAATAAATCCGTCTCCATAATCAACCCTGATAAAGTTTAATTGCCTATAAACGTTTACTTGAATAACTATTCCTTTAGTGCTATTTATTGCTCCTTTTAAGTCTTGTATGGTATGTTCATATTTAATTTTTTCCTCAAAACGGCTAACTTCTTTATTAAGGAGCAAATTCCAAAGGTTATCGTTATTACCAATTACTTCTACAAAATCTTGAACATTGTCAATCTGTGAACGATTATTCATAAATGCCTGACCCTTACTCAAAAACTTCTAACGGATTCAAAACCCTAGTTTCAGTTTTCCCACAGACAGAGCAAATCTAACATCGAGTGCAAATGAGCTTGGTGTCACTTATTATTGCCATTTTTTTCATCGCTCATCGACCTAGTTTTATCTAATATTCAAAACCCTCCTTAAAAGGAGGGAATACAAGGAGGATTAAAAAATGTTTTGTATGCTTCGCCAAGATGCGTATACACGGTAGCGCTATGGACAAGGAAGAGGTGTAGAGAAGAATTTATCGTTTTACAGTAGTAGCGGATTGATTAAATAATAAATCGCGTGCTTGTTCTGGAGCTATTTGTTCATTATTAAATGCTTCGGCTTTTTCATAAGCTCGAATTGTTGCTGGGCGCCTTTTTATTGCTTCAAACCAGCGTTTCAGGTTAGGATAATCTTCTAGTTTCTGTCCTTGTCGTTCGTAAGGTACAATCCAGGGATAGCTGGCAATATCAGCAATTGAATAATCACCTGCTAGGAATTCCCGGTCACTTAGTCGTTTATCCATAACAGCATATAAACGTCCTGTTTCGTTTACATAGCGATTAATTGCGTAAGGAATTTTTTCAGGAGCATATATATTGAAGTGATGGTTTTGCCCTGCCATTGGCCCGAGTCCTCCCATTTGCCAAAATAGCCATTGCAGCACTTCCGCACGACCTCGAACATTTGCTGGAATTAATTTCCCGGTTTTATCTGCTAGGTACTCTAATATTGCACCAGACTCGAAAATTGAAATGGGTTCACCACCATCAGCAGGTTCGCGGTCAACAATTGCTGGTATACGATTGTTCGGAGCAATTTCTAGAAATTCTGGTTTAAACTGCTCCCCTTTACCAATATTGACAGGAATGATGTTGTAAGGTAAGCCAACTTCTTCTAAAAATATAGTTATTTTGTGTCCGTTGGGCGTAGTCCAGTAGTAAAGGTCAATCATAGATATTTCCCCTGTATATTTTAGACTCTTTAGTGAAGTATTTAAAGTCGATGGTTAATGATGTTTAACTAATAACCAATCCAAATGTATCTATCTAAAGACACAATTCAAATTACTACCTTCAAGCTGAGGCTCGGCTGGTGCCAATTATAAATTACTCCACTCCCCCTCTCTGTGAACTCTGTGCCTCTGTGGTAAACATCTTTACTTATTTACTTGTTACCAACAGTGATTCTTTCAGGGTGCCTCTAAAATCTCTCAAATAAATATGTATTGATTGTGGCACTTGAAGGTACTTTTGCTGGTTTTAATAAACAAGGAAGACCACCATAATATTGCTTTTGGTAGGAATCTTTGCTACTTTAGAGCAAAAAGGATAATATTTTTATGCCAAATGTTGAAAAAATCAGCGTTGCTTTGACTCCAGAAATGGCTGCATTGGTTCATGATGCAGTCTCTTCAGGTGAATATGTCAGCAGCAGCGAGGTCATCCGCGAAGCTTTACGCGACTGGAAGCAAAAACGTCAGTTGCAACTACATAATATAGACGAAGTACGGCGCCTGTGGTTTGAAGGCATTGAGAGCGGTGCGGGTAAATATACAGATGTTGAAGCTATTAAAAAAGAAGCTCGTAGACGCTTAGATCAAATTTCGTAAGAAGGATATGTAGTTATCGTGGGATACTTAATCCGCACTGCCAAAGCTGAAGAGGATTTAATTGAAATATGGATGTATGTAGCGACTGACAATCCTGAAGCCGCAGATAAGTTAATTGAGCGAATTGATACCAAATGTCAAATGTTGGCTGACAACCCAGCAATGGGTCAAGTTCGTCCTGATATTGCATCTGGATTGCGTTATTTTCCTACTGGACAATATTTAATACTTTACCGGGAGATTAGTGGAGGTGTTGAAATAGTTCGTGTAGTTCATGGTGCAAGATATTTACCCGATATTACAATCTAGTATTTTTAGGATGTTAACGTTACGTGTAGAGCGATTTGCTCTACACTACGGGTAAATATTCAAACATAATATTATTATGTTGCAGCTTTAGATAATTCGTCTGTTTGCTTGGTCTTTTGTTTTATCCAGCTTGTCAAAAGTGGTAACTGTCGAACAAACCATATTGATTCTAAAAGGCAAATAATACCACTGCCAATTACCGTATTCGTGGCGCCAATATTCTGTGCTAAACTACCAGCGAGCAAGCTACTCAAAGGTAACGTGCCAATTATAGACAGAGAGTAAAGACTCATCACTCTACCTCGCTTATCGTCTTCAACTAAGGTTTGGACTATGGTGTTACCGCAAGACACTATAAGCATTCCGGCGCCACCAATTACAACTAGAATTAGTAACGAAAGCCAAACTTGTCTAGATATTGCAAAAGCAATTAAGCCAATTCCACTTATAGCAGGACATAATGCCATCAACTTTTCTAAACCCAACACTCGCCGACGCAAACTAAGATAAAGACAGCCGATAACTGAACCTATAGCACCTGCTGAACTCAAAAAGCCCATTGTATCCCCACCACCTTTAAGGATGTCAGATGCAAAGATGGGAAGTAACGCCATATGGGCACTACCGAATAAACCATTTAATGCCAACAGTAACAAGATGGCACGAATTGGCACGACATTATATATATAACTAAATCCTTCTTGTAATTTTTGCCAAGTGTTGCTTCCAGATGTGTCTAGTTTTGGAGTTGGTCGTAATCTCATTGAAATAAGCGTTAATAATGCCACAACGTAACTTAAACTATCGTACACAAAGCAATAGTTTGGTCCAAGCTTGGCAAGCAATAAACCTCCAATTGCAGGCCCAATTAACATAGAGCTACTGAGCATGGCAGAATAAAGGGCGATAGCGTTGTTTAAATGGTCACGGTTATCGACTGTTTCAATTACAATCGCATACCTCACAGGCATATCTAGACCTTTTAGGAATCCTCCCCAAATACTGAAAATTATCAGCACCCAAAAATTTGCCAATCCTAAAAAGGAAAGTGTCGTTAAAGCTAGGGAAGCGACTGTTCCTAGCACTTGCACCACTATCAATAAATCGCGCTTACTCCAACGGTCACTCAAAACCCCTGAAAACGGCGCCAGAACTAATGTCGGTAAAAATTGCAGAAACCCGTTTAAACCAAGCAACCAAGCAGAACCCGTCTGGGTATAAATTAACCAAGAAATCGTCACCTGCGTCATAAACGTGCCTGACAGCGACAGCGTTTGTCCACTAAAGAAGAGTCTAAAGTTACGCGATTGGAATGCAGGTAGATGTAAATAAATATTATTTTTTAGCCAGCCCTTCAATTGCAGATGCCTCCAAACGTGGTATAATCCCTGCCTTTTAGTATGCCCTATCTAACTCAGTAATGCTTCTGTTTGTTTACTTACTTCTGTCTCAAACTAAAGGATGACTCTTTTCGATGGATAAAATATAAGCTTTATTCCCAACGTTTGTCCGATGTAGAGGAAGTAGCAAAATTCATAGTATGTACGCATGAAGCGAAAACAAACGCAGCAAGGCAACCGAAATAATAAACGGGTATGACTTCTGCGATATCTCAACCACAATTATACTTTTACGGAGATGTCTAATGAATAACGAAATTAACACCAACGCAGTTGAACTTTCTTTCGATGAGCTTGATACTCTTGCAGGTGGTCTAGTTATTAGCTTAGGTGATATTGGTGGGTTTGCATCGGATGCTTCCAACACCTTTTCGCAAAAGAACTTAGGGGTTGCTCAACAAACCTTCGCAGGTCCTGGTGGTAGCTACACTGCTTCTGGTATTCAGTTGCAAGATATCAAATCTGGTGCTGGTCAAGCTATTGCTATCGGTTTCTAAACATTACCGTAGGGTAGGCGCCGCTTACCCAATTATACAAAATCTTCATCCTTCCAAATACATAATTACACAATTTCAGGAGTAAATATCATGCAGAACGAAATTAATAACGCAGTTGAACTTTCTATCGATGAACTCGATACTGTTGCAGGTGGTTTGTCTATTAGCTTAGGTGACATCGGTGGGTTTACATCAGACGCTTCCAATAGCTTTTCGCAAAAGAACTTAGGGGTTGCTCAACAAACCTTTGCAGGCCCCGGTGGTAGTTACACAGGTTCTGTAACTAGCTTGCAAGATATCTTCAGCAACGCAGGTCAAGCTATTACTGCTAAATAACTAAAGTTACTCCTGGTAGGGGCGGGGCAAGAGAAAGCCCGCTCCACAAGATAGCTCTACAAGATAGCTCTATAAGATTACAAAATGGTTTGTAAAGCAATAGTATAAATTGTAAAAAATTTTATTAAAGTTAACCTGATTTTGGCAGCGAAATCAGGCAAAAATATTTTTTAAGTGATATAATAAATATAACAAGTTTCTAAGATATCATGAAGAATCTCCTCAATGCAAGCTCAGGCTTTTAACCTTGTCACTAAAGCGGATACAGGGAAAGCTTACTATCCCAAATCTGCCTGACTTCATAAATATTAAATCAAATTGCATAACTCAATGAAAGTGAAGATATACGTTCGACGAAAAACGTAATATTTTCTCAGAGTTTTGTGCAATTATGAGACACATTTTCGGGCTACCGCCGGAATTAAAAGTGAATGCTGTAGTACTTCAATCATACAAAATTATGAACACTATTACAATTGAATTCGCTGGCTTTTGCGCTCAATCTCCAAAATACACATTCAACTCGCGCGTTGCAATGAAAAGTAATTGCAAACCGAGTAAGTGGGCTATCGGTCGAGTTACTGGATTACGCATTGATGATGATAATAATTGGAATTATACGATAGTTTTCGACTATCCGCAAGGTTATAGTGACGAACTCACCGAGGATGAGTTAGCTGGCGAAAATGAATTACTCTGCTTAAATTAATCTTTTCTCTTTCTTCGTGACATGCAGTGTTCTTTGTGGTTCATTAAATATGCCACAAAGTACATAAATCAAGGCGCCAAACCAAATAAATGTGTTTAAAATTACAACCGTATATTTTACTATAATAAATGTATAAAATAACCCTTAAACACACTAGTAATTAGCTTAGTTTATGTTTAATATCCTAAGTATTGTTATTTAGTTTTAAACTAAATAGTAATTTTAATCGCCATTATATTTAACATTTGCATGGAAGCTTAATAGTCCCATGCAATTTTGCTTTTGAGTGTAATTACTCAACTATTTAAAGGCGCCGATGGTAGAATAAAATTAAGGCTTTCAAGATACCATGTATAGTCCTTCATATCGCTGGGCCAGGGAACTTCATCAACTTTAGCCACCTGTAAAGTATTTTGGTAAATTTTATTGTACAAAGCTGGAAAATCACCTATTTGAATATTGTTTTTAATAAAAGTTTGACGCAGCAATTGTGTGGTATACATCATATTATGAGCTTCAAAGCTACCATCTGGAAATATCTGGTCAAATATTAAAAACTTTATATCATCTCGTTTTCGCTTAATTGCTCTTTGCGGTGTAATTCCAAATTTATTAGGTACAGTATCACCTTCGATGTATACCATAATATAACTTGGTCCTTTCACCCAGTTTAAATAACCATTCCCAAAAGCAAAAACGTTTATCAACTGACTAGCGCGCTTCTCCCACTTCTGCTCTAAAATTCGGCGCCTTTTAAAGTCAAATATACCAGCACGCGCATCAATATACTTCCTTTTTGCCACTCTCAAACCTCTTGCTAGTAAAATAGTACCATGACTATCACTAGAAAAGTTAAGAATTGTGTTGGAGGTGATGGCATAATTAGTTAAAATCGCCGTATTGCCAATTACAGGGCTGCCAGATAAATTCACACGGTCTAATCCTGCATTTATCCAATCAAGATATTTATTAATAAATCGAATAATGGGATGTATCTTACGGTAAGAGGCGTTATTTAAATTTGCAATACCAGTTACAAGAGTCGAAGCATATCTACGACTTCGCTTTGAAGAGTCGCTTTCACGTTGCCCTAACCCAGAAATAAATACTGCATACAACTCGCGGTTATCGTTTTCCGGATAGTAAACTACTTGACTCGTAATTACACCAAAAGGATTTCCAGATGCAATAACGGTGTTAAAGTCAAAAATCTGCTCAGTCTCAGGATTTTGCAACTGTCCATCAAATTTTTTATCAGGAAATATTGCTTCTAGGGGCCAACGCCACCATCTTGAGTCTACTTGTCCTGCTTTTGTTTCGGTCATATACACTGTGGTTTAAAATTATACTATTAATTGTCTAAGTATGATTATACAAAATCCTTTATCAAAAAAGTATACCGTTTTAGCGTGCGAATCTAGAGACCGGGAAATTTTTTATGCCTTTCCGGAATTAATGGCTCCTAAGTTGGTTACTTATATAACGATAACAAGCAGCTAATCGCTAACCCCTTGGACTATAAATCAACCAAAGTAACTAAAGGAATTTATTATGTCTGACTCAACTAATCCTTTAACACCAATTCAAACTGACAACGTTCCATCCCAAGATTTAACAAATTCTTTAACACCACAACAAATGAAACCTGATAACACTCCACCCAAATTTAGCTTTAGAAATGCAATTGTTAAAAACTGGAAGACTACAACTGTTGGTGTAGTTATTTCTTTCACTGGTTTTGTTTCCTTTTCACCTCAAACCTTCGGTGGTCCCGATACACCTTTTGTACAGGTATGTAAGTATGTAACCTCTGGAGGTCTTGCAGCGTTAGGTATTAGCTCGAAAGACTATAACGTTACAGGTGGTAATGGTAGTTAAATTGAAACACTTTTCTATCAATGCGTTTTTCGATTCCAATGTGGCAGCATGGATACGAAAATGTGCAAAAATTGAAGAATTAGTTTCGATTTGAATTAAAATGGCAACTTATTTAGTCACAGGCGCCAATCGAGGTATAGGTTTAGAGTACTGCCGTCAGTTAAAAGAACGAGGAGATACTGTAATTGCCGTTTGTCGTTCTGCTTGTGATGAGTTAAAAAATCTGGGTGTACAAATAGAGCATAATATAGATATTACGAACGATGCATCGGTAAATGATTTAGTTAATAGGTTACAGGGTTTGCATCTCGATGTTTTGATTAATAATGCTGGTATTATCGAACGAGTTAGTCTTGATAATCTAGACTTTGAAAGCATTCGGCGCCAGTTTGAAATAAATGCACTAGGAACTCTCAGAGTTACAGGCGCCTTGCTTCCGAATTTAAAAAATGGCTCTAAAGTAATTATAATGACTAGCCGTATGGGTTCTATCGAAGATAACACTTCGGGAGGCTCATACGGTTATCGCATGTCGAAAGTAGCTGTTTCGATGGCAGGAAAGTCTTTATCGCATGATTTAAAACCAAAAGGTATTGCCGTTGCTATTCTTCACCCTGGACTAGTACAGACTCGCATGACTGGTTTCAGTGGTATTACTACATCTTCGTCAGTTCAAGGACTTATAAAACGGATTGATGAATTAAATCTAGATAATACAGGCACTTTCTGGCATAGTAATGGCGAAATATTACCTTGGTAATGAATATATAAATATGAAATAAATATGAAATAAATATGAAAAAGCCGCGAAAACAATGCTTCGCGGCTTTCGGTGTGGTGTGAGGAGTTTAACTATCTATTATCATAAAGGTTACTCTGGGGGTGACATACCTGGTAACAGTTTTGGTAACAAGAAACCCGGTTTCTAATAGAAACGCGACATATCGTGTCTACGACATACCGCGTCTCTAAAACGTTTTCTTCTTGTCCTTCACATCTTCTTGGTTGAAAATAGTTTTCAACCACGGAGGCACAAATTACACGGAAGAAATCGAACTATTAAGTTCATTCGGTCAACGTAATTCACCTTAATGGTGAGTGTGTGTACCCTAAAAGTAAAAACCGTGGCTTTTGGGAGGGGTCCACGGCTTTTGGGGTAATGTGAGAAGCATAACTGAGATTCATAATAAGCTTATAAATTAGAGCCGTGGCGCCGGTAACAGTTTTGGTAACGGAGACTCAAAAACACCTCCAAGGTGTATAAAGTTTTCCTTCACAATAGTTTACACGAACTAAAGTAAGGCGCCACCACAACTCGAACCACTTCCAGCAGTACACCCATAACAGTAAGCAGCAGTTTGAACTTCGTTGATTACGTCTAAGTTGCCGCTCTCAAGTAACTTGGCAACCGTCAAAGCTTCTCCATCCTTGGTTTTTGCGGGCAGATTCATCATTTGATTAAAGTCGCAATCGTAAATATTACCCTTATAATCGATAGATATTTCGTCACGACACATCAAGTTCCCTAATGTGTTTGGGTTATAGTGCGATTCCAAAAATTCTAAGTAGGGAGCGTATAGTTTTTTACGTTCTAAATGTAGCTTTGTTCTCCCTACTGGTAAGTTTGTGATTGTGAATAAATTATTGAAGTCAATATTAAAATTGTTTTTTAAAAAACGTTTATAATCACTTTCGAGACTTTGTTGGTTAGGCGCCAGAGAAAATTTTTCGGTAGTTGGTAGCAAGGGGTTGTACACTAAATCTAAAATTAAATCAGGCACCGTACCGTAACCAAGTCGGTTTAACCATTGCAAAGCATGAATAGAAGCGTCAAAAACACCGTTTCCCCGCATTTTGTCTACGTTATCTGCCATGTAACAGGGTAGTGAAGCTACAACTCTGACCTTGTTTTGAACAAAGTATTGGGGAAGGTAGTCAAAACCAGGTTCAAAATAAATAGTCAAATTTGACCTGACTATAACAGACTTATCGTTTTTTCTAGCTGCCTCAACAAGTTCCTGAAATCCATAATTCATCTCCGGCGCCCCACCAGTCAAGTCAACAATTTTGATTTGTGGGAATTTTTCGATTAATTCTATTAAATACTGGCAAATTTCGGGTGATAACTCCTCTATACGCTTGGGTCCTGCATCAACATGACAATGCGAACAAGCTAAATTACAGCGTTTACCCAAATTAATTTGCAAAACAGTGATTTGCTGTTTTGTTAGGGGTAATTTTAATTTTTCTTTGAAAGGCGTGATTTTTGAAGTAATCATTTTATTTCAACACAATGTACAGTCTCTATATTATCGAATAGCATTCATGCAATTTCAGACCACATAGAAATACAATTAATCTCTGTCTAAAGAATATTATCGTTCATGTATATTAGTTTTTATGTTCGTAAATGTTATAAACAATACTAATACCTTAACATCTACCCTAAATTAACATAAAACATCTCTTGAGATAGAAAGACGATGAAGCTCTTTAGTTTAAAAAGTAGGTAAGTCACTTACAGTAAATTAATATCAGGAGCTAAAGTCATGAGTCAAATTCCAAAAAATGAGAGTAAATCTAATAGTGCTTCCGATGATAACACATCTCAAGGAACTAGAGATATAGGGGTTTTGGCTTTCCTTGCCGTATTAGCGATGTTAACCATCAATAGCGGAGCTTTTGGTTCTAATGACAGTATAACATCAAAAATTACTAATACAGCTGAGATTACCAGCGAAACCGATGATTTTACTGGTAAAACTGTGACAATTAGGAGTAAACCTATTCAACGTCTTGGTTTACGCTCTTTTACTGTTAAAGATAGACAATTACTTGGTGGCAAACCCATTGTGGTTATTAATGCTTCAAATGTACCTTTTGATTTACCAAAAGACGGAAATACAGAAGTTCAGGTGACGGGTCAGGTTCGTGAACTAGATATTTCAAAAATTGAGCGCGATTTTAAACTGAATATACAAGATGAATATTACAAAGATTACATTAATCAACCTGCAATTGTCGCACGCTACATTACACTAGCTCCCAAACCCGGTCAAGTCGCGACGAATCCCCAACAGTTTTATGGTCGGCGGGTTGCTATGATGGGTAAAGTCAAAGATATTCAAAGTCCAACTTTATTAAAGTTAGATGATGGCAATTTTATTGGTGGAAAAGATTTACCAATTTTATTTAGTCAAAAACCAAAAGCCGCAATTAATGAAGGTCAAACTGTAGTAATTATGGGAAAAGTTAGTCCATTTGTTGCTACTGATATTCAACGAAATTATAAAATGAATTGGAATTCAGATGTAAAAAGGCAACTTGAAGCCGAATACGGCAATACTCCTGTATTAATAGCAGAGAATGTGTATCCTTAGATGTTATAGGATGGGTAAATTTGTTAATCAATACAAATAGCAGTAGGTGCCACAAAGCAAAAGTTAAACTTATAAAGACAGACGCCTACCCTTTTTCATCTGAATAATTATTGATTAAGGCTTTTTGTCAATTGTTGTTCCATAGCTATTACTGAAGCTAGTTGTAATTCTAGCGCTTGCCTACGTTTACGAACCCTTTCTAATCGCTGCGCTTGTGCTTCTTTGCTAAAAAATTTCTCTACCAAGGCTTCTTGTTGAGTAGGAGTTAACCGTCCGATACCTGGGTCTTTATCTATTTCGTCAAGAACTTGCCACATTTTTAGCTGTTCTTTTGTTGGTATATTATCTGTTTGACTCATGGTTTTACTAATCAAATAATTGAGTAGAACGTCGGTAAACTTGGCTAGTTAGAAATCTTTCTGCTAATTCTCTTGTTAGCAGCATTTCTCCTGAGCCATCGGTTTCTATGAACCCAATTTCATTGTAACGGTATTTGGCGCGGGGAATAGCAAATAACTTGACTACGCCACCAAATTGTTTAGATTGACTTTCTTTAACAATTTCTTCTATCAAAGAAGTAGCTGCACCTTTTTTTGTTTCTACTTGTACTTGTTCGATAACGTTCCAAGGAGCATTAGTTAGAGATTCAATGGTTATAGCAGGAAATCTTTCTGCCTCGTATTCTACTTCTACCTCCCCTATCGCTGCAATAGCTTGAAGAATTTTTTTATCATCAACGACTCCTCTAAAATCATCGATTGTTATTTCTTGATCACCAAACTGTATTGCATCATTTAAAAATTGTATTTTTGATACACAATCCCAAAAAGGAGTGTCACGGGTATTCTCTCTATTGCCCTCAAAATAAAAATTTATGTACTATTGAGCTTTTAATGACCATTCATCTAGAATACTGATAACATCTATTGATTCTCCTACAACGTAGCTAAAGATGTTCATTTTCTTTAAAAAACATAGACGTAATAATTTAATTATATTTTATTTTAGTCAAAAAACATCTAATTTATGAGTTTTGTCGTACAATTCATAATATAGAGACCGTATTAATTCGGTCTCTATATTATGAAATGAAACTAAATAATTTTCACTTTACGTATAGCAGCAATGCCGGAAATACATTATATTTCTAGCAACATCCTCCTCCGACGTAATGCCAAGTCGAATCGGTGACTAAAATATCTTTGGGAAGTTTGGATAAATTCTTCGCTGTTTTATCGCATATAGACATAGGAATTCCCGCTTGTAAGATGTGACCCTTGTTATCATCAAAATATTCTTCTGCTCCACTATATATAGCTGTCTTGCCAGTAAATACACAGGCGCCATCTTCTGGAATAGGTACTTTGAAAGATACTGAGTCTAGACTTTCTAACAGCAGGTGTTCTGGTAGATTATAATTGTGAGCATCTAATAAACGGTATGGGCGCCGTGCCCGAATTTCTACTTGTCCAAAACCAACATCTATAATCCGCTGAATATATTCATCATATGTTAAGGCGCCGGATAAACACATTGCACGCAACCGTTCATCACGCTGTAAATGTTCTGGTATTGGACGTGTAGCAATAGGGTCACTCATTTGCAGGCGCCCACCCGGTTTCAATACTCGATACGCTTCACGCAACGCACGAGTTAAGTCGGATGGTTCAAATATATTAAACAAACAATTCTGTGCGACTATATCTACTGAAGCATCCTCAATAGGTAAATTAAAAGCATCACCTTCTCGAATTTCAACAAAACTGGTATCGAACCAAGAATTTTCTTTTGCCGCAGCTTCTAAATTAATAGAGGCAGCTTCACGCATTGCCGCTACTGGGTCAACTGCAATAACCCCACCCGGACGACGAGAAAAGTAAGCAAACTGTAAAGCTTCAAGTCCACCACCAACACCCACGTATAATACAGTCGGCTGGTTACTCAATTCTGTAGGATGTACTGTAGTCCCACAACCATAGTTCATGTCCTGCATCTTACGCGGAACTTTTAAGTCTGGGAACTGTAAAGGTGAACTTTGAACACAACAAAGCCCTACTTCTGGAGTTTGAGCAACATCACTGTAAAATTGCGCTGCGGTTTCTAGGTAAGTCATGGAGATTTTAGATTACTCTTTCTAGTCTATCAACTTGTACATGTCTTTAGAAATCGGGTTTCGATAAAGAAACCCGCTTTCTTATTCACGCAAAACATAACCTACGCCACGCACTGTGTGTATTAATCGTTTTTCGTGTTCAGCTTCGAGCTTGATACGCAAATAACGAATATACACTTCAATGATATTAGAATCACCCATAAATGTATATCCCCAGACAGATTCTAAAATTCTATTCCGTGATATTACCTGGCGCGGATGTGATATTAAATATTCGAGTAAGTCAAATTCTTTAGTTGTTAATTCTATATTTCTTTCCTTACGTTTTACTTGTCGCGTTTTTCGATGCAAGCTCAAGTCTTCAAATAGTAATAGGTCTGGGTCTAATTCTTGTGTCTTCCTGACATGTGCGCGTACTCGTGCAAGCAAATCATCTGCACTGAACGGTTTAACTACATAATCATCTGCTCCCGCATCCAGTCCTGCTACGCGGTCGCTAACTTCATCTTTTGCCGTTAACAATATTACTGGCACTTGGTCACCAGTCGTTCGTAAACGTCGGCAAATTTCTAACCCTGATAACCCAGGCAACATCCAATCTACTATCACTAAGTCGGGTTGTGACTCACGCGCTACATTCAAGCCTGCTACTCCATCATGCTCGACTGTCACTTTATACCCTAGATATCCAAGCTCCATCTCCACGAATCGTGCGAGCTTAACTTCGTCCTCTACTAATAATATATGGGCTGTCATCGATTTTTTCACAGTTTTTTTCTTTAATTAACAACAGAGACTCGTCCGAACTAAAGCAACATTTTTTACATTTATTTGACTTCGATTTGGTTTTGGTGTGTTATAATTTACATGCTACTGTAAACGTTAACACTCCAGATTATACAAGCATATTCTGAAATGAATTGATAAGTTTTGTTGCAATATTATATTGTTTTACTTATTTATGCTTAAAGATTCCCAGTTTCTTCAAGAAGTTAGGAATCTATGACTTTCAAATAAAATTTAAGTATAATTTATACCACAAACTATCAGTGGTTAAAGGTTCAATGTAAAGATATAAAATTATTGAAATACTCTGACTATATTACTTTGCGCGCGCAGGGTGTAGCTTGTAGAGGTGCTGTAGACTTTAATCACATTTAATACTAATCCAAGTTAAGATTCGCTCATTGAAAATATATATTAACAGTAAGCGCTTACGTCTTCGCCGCAGACATCTGCAAGGTAGCATAATGCTTTGAAGCGTAAATACACGACTTGTTCGTAAAAAGGATTTAACTTGCACATTGGAGGAATATGAAATAACTTCTTGCCAAATACTACAACATCACGTTCAAATGGACATTGCGAAGGAATAAGCTTACATAACTTATGTGCAAATTTTGAGTCTTTAACTTCGATTGATTCTAACCACTGGCGGATAGGAAAGAGTATATCGTTTTGGCGGTGGAGTTGTGTAAAGGATGTCATAATCTTTCTCCTAATGTTTTTTGTTTGTTTGGTAGTCGGGTTGTTATCCCTTCTATTACTTATATATGTCTATCTTTTTCAACTTATGCATTTTGTCCCTTGTTTTAGGAACAACTCTTACTACAGTTACCAAATTTAACTTTCCGGACAGTACGGCAAAATTTGGCAGGATGTTGAAAACCTCTCCCCCGACCCTCTCCTACGAGGATACACAAGAGCGAATGGTAGTTTAACCCCTCACCCGAACGATTTAATAAGTTTTTGAGTTACCAGTTTGAGCGCCTATAGCTCTTGAAATGGTCGATTTTTCATGAAAATGTGGGGTCTTACCCCTTGCACGCAGATTGTGATTAATTGCACAGAAATTATGCTCTCATATTTTGTACCGCTTGTAATTCTAAAAAGGCGCCTATATTAATGTTGGGTTCCGCTGTCGCTCCACCCAACCTACATTACATCCGTTACATCCGTTGCCACTTGACTTCGCTGTAAACTTCACGTTAGACTATTCCATAACGAGCGTTCGATATAAAAAAGCCAAACAATGTATTATGCCAAAGATAGTAGACCACGATTTGTACCGTAAGGAGTTACTGAGTAAGTGTTTTGACTTGTTTGCTGCTAAGGGGTATGGGTCTATAACGATGCGTGAAATTGCGAAGGAGTTAAAGGTTTCGACGGGAACGCTGTATCACTATTTTCCAAATAAGAAGGCTTTATTTGAGCAGTTGGTGGAAGATATGGTGCAGAATGAGCTTTCTATTGCAACTGCGGAGTGGGAGACATTAAAGACTCGGCAGGAACGTGCGTCCGCTTTGGGTAAATATTTGAATGGTAATCTCGATTATCATATTAAAAGCAGTTATTTAATGATTGATTTTTCTCAGCATCAAGATTCTGAAGGGTATATAGATAGTGAATTTTGGCGCCGTTTATGCGAGCGTTATCAAGGCGCCATTTATCAATTTTTAGGTGTGGAAGACCGCGCGCTTGCTGATTTTATTATGTGCTTTGTTGATGGGGTGATTTTAGAAAGGTTGCTTGGTGTAAATACGATTGATGTTGTTGAACAATGTACGCTGATGGGCAAGATGGTTGATGCTTATTTAGAAAAGTATGGTTTGAATTCATAGGAGTTTCTTATGGTTAGTCAAGGACTTGAGAAAGAAGAAAAATCTACTAACATGATTCGTCATTTGGCACGGTTGAGCGATTGTATTTTTGCTTTTGCTATGGCTCTAATGGTTGCTGGATTTGATTTTCCGGAAGCGAAGGATATGACGGATGCTCAAATCAATTCTTTTTTGATGGCACAATTAAAGCCTTTGGGTACTTATGTTATTACGTTTGTTTTGGTGGCTGTTTATTGGATTGCTCATTCGCAGCAGGTTAGTTATTATAAGCGCACTGATGAAACACACCTCTGGATTGGGGTTGTTTATTTGATGTGTCTTTTTCTTGTTCCTTTGTCTAATGATTTGTTGATGAGTTTTTCTGGAAATTTAATGGTGAAGGTTTGGTTTAGTGTTAATATTTGTTTAATTGGTATTTTGAATTTTGTAAGTTGGACTTATGCAACTTATAATTATCGGCTTGTTGATATAAATTTGGATAAGAGTATTATTTGGGGTACGAGGGTTAAGGCTTTGATTGAACCTGCTTTTGCTTTGGTTTCTATTGGGGTGGCTTTTTTGAATCAAGAATTGTGGGATTATGTTTGGTTGATGATTCCTGTTGTTTATTTTTTAGTGGAACGGTTTTTTACCACAGAGACACAGAGTTCACAGAGTTAGAGTATAGAATTTTTGGGAATTATAAGTTCAGCATCTATATATAGAGAGGAAGTATGCCTTTTAAGTTGTCTCTCAAGTCTTTTAATGGTTGGATGGTTGGAATGATGGTTGCTGCTACTGCTGCTACTGGTGGTGTATTATATTATGGTGCCCAGCAGTTTGGTTTAAGTGGTAAGCCTGTTGAAAAACCTGTTGAGTTACCTCCTGTTACGAAAGTTAGTGCTTTGGGGCGCCTGGAACCTGAAGCTGAAATAATTAAGTTATCGGCGCCTATCCCTTTAGATGGTGATAGAGTAGCGAAGATGTTGGTAAAAGAGGGTGATAGTGTTAAACAAAGTCAGGTTGTTGCTGTATTAGATTCAAGAGCAAGATTACAGGATGCTTTACTTGTTGCTCAAAAACAAGTCAGTATGGCAAGGGCAAAATTGGCACAAGTACAAGCTGGCGCCAAAACTGGACAAATTCAAGCTCAAAAAGCTACAGTAGCTAGACTGCAAGCTCAATCTGTTGGTGATAAGGTTGGACAACAAGAAATTATTGCTCGGTTAGAAGCTCAATGGCAAGGTGATAAACAAGCACAGTTAGAAAATATCGCACGGTTAGAAGCACAAGCACAAGGTGATAGACAAGCACAACTTGCCACTATTAGTAGGTTGGAAGCTGAGTTGAATAATGCAAATTCGGAATTGGGACGTTATCAGCAACTATATAATGAAGGGGCAATTTCAATTTCGCTGTTCGATGGTAAACGGTTGAGTGTGGAAACTGCGAAACAGCAACTTAATGAAGCTCAAGCTGTGTTGAAACGGATTGATACTACTTCCCTTAGACAAATTAGTGAAGCTAAAGCTGTTTTGCGACGTATTGATGCAACTAATAGTAAGCTCTTAAGTGAAGCAAGAGTTGCGCTAAATCGAATTAACGCAACTGGCAATAAACAAATTAGCGAGGCTCAAGCTACATTAAATAGTATCGCTGAAGTTCGCCCTGTGGATGTTCAAGCTGCACAAACTGAAGTTGATAATGCTATCGCAACCGCTAAACGTGCAGAAACTGAATTAGAACAATCTTACATTCGGGCGCCACTGAGTGGACAAATTCTCAAAATTCATACCCGTCCTGGAGAAAAGATTGGTGATAACGGAATTGCAGATTTGGCACAAACGAGTCAAATGGTAGCAATTGCTGAAGTTTATCAAAGCGATATTGGTAAAATTAAACTTGGACAAACGGCTAAGGTAACAGGACAAGCGTTCCAAGGTGAAGTCAAAGGCACTGTATCACAAATTGGCTTACAAGTGAACCGTCAAAACACCTTTGCTAACCAACCAGGGGAAAACCTCGACCGTCGTGTCGTCGAAGTCAAAATTCGTATCAACCCTGAAGATAATTCGCGTGTCGCTGGGTTGACTAATTTACAAGTTCAAACTTCGATTGATTTGTAACGTTTTATTACTGTAAAGCATAACGAATGTTCGTTATACATTTGAAGGAAGTGAAATATGCAGGCAACAATAACCAAGCTTGAAACATCACAAGTCAACCAAGCTATCGAAGTTTTAGGTCATGCTTTTCGTCAAGACCCTATTTTTAATTATTTGCTGCCAGATAATTCTACTAATGCGCTCTTGTGGTTACTTCGTGTTGCTTTGGGATATAGCAATTCTTATAACCATATTTATACAACTACTACCAATACTGGTGAATTACAAGGTGTTGCATCTTGGATACCCCCCGAAGGTTCTGGTAGTAGTGTTACACGTATATTACAAGCAGGCGCCTTAATTTTGCCGTTCAAACTGGGAATATCAAGGTTTGCACGCACGCTTTCTTGGTCTTGGGCAATGGAAGAACTACATAAACGCAATATGTCGTCAAAACCTCATTGGTATTTATCGCTGTTGGGTGTTTCACCAAGTAGTCAAGGATGTGGAATAGGTAGTTTATTAATTGAACCAATACTTCGACAAGCTTCTCGTGACGGGTTGCCAATTTATTTGGAAACTTCAACCGAACTCGCTATGCGGTTTTATCAAAAGCATGGGTTTAAGGTTGTTTGGGGTGGTGAGTTATTAAAGGGTAGTCCTTATTTATGGGCAATGGAAAGGGAGGCATAATTTTATGAGATTATTTAGTAAAAAGAAAACACCGTTAGCTTGGCGCCAGTTGATGAAAGAAAAAACTCGTCTTGCTATTGCGGTTGCGGGAATTGCGTTTGCTGATATATTAATGTTAATTCAGATGGGGTTTGAAGGCGCCTTATATGATGCTTCGATACAACCGCATCGTAACCTACAAGCTGATTTGGTGTTGATTGACCCGCAAATGCAAACTTTATTTTCGGTCAAAGATTTTGCGCGGGAACGATTATATCAAACTTTGGCGTATGATGGTGTTGAGTCAGTAACTCCAGTATATATTTCCACCGGACAATGGCGTAATCCGCAAACTCGTTTGGAAAGGGCTATTTTAGTATGGGGTGTTGACCCAACTAAACCGACGTTCAAAATGCCAGAAGTTAATAAACGACTCGAAAGTATTAAACCACTCAATAGTGTGTTGTTTGATATTGCGGGTCGTCCTGACTACGGTGTTAATAGTGATGAGTTTAAGAAAAGTAACAAGTTTGAAACTGAGTTAAACGGTAAAGCTGTAAATCTTCGAGGTTTGTTTGTGAATGGCGCCTCGTTTGCAGCAGATGGTAATGTAATTACGAGTGAATCTACATTTATGCAGCTTTTTCCAAGTAGCAAACCTGAGAAAATTGCCGTTGGTTTGATTAACTTGAAGGATAATGCCAATATTCTCAGGGTGCAAAAACAGCTTGCTGCATCTTTACCCAAAGATGTTTCGGTACTGACTACCGAAGAGTTTGCCCAAATTGAAAAGAAATATTGGGCAGAAGGTACAGCAATAGGGTTTATTTTCGGTTTGGGTGTCGGTGTTGGGTTTATTGTGGGAATTGTAATTGTCTATCAAATTCTTTATTCTGATGTTTCAGAACATTTGCCTGAGTACGCAACACTCAAAGCGATGGGATATACGGATGGTTTTCTGCTGCGGGTTTTGATACAAGAGTCGCTGCTTTTAGCTGTTTTAGGTTATATACCTAGTTTTATTGCTGCTATTGGATTATATAGTCTTGCTGCTGGCGCCACAATGTTACCGATTGCGATGACGGTAGAACGTGCAATTAATGTTTTTGTTTTAACTGTAGCTATGTGTAGTATTTCTGGTACTATTGCGATGCGAAAGTTGCAATCTGCTGACCCTGCCGATATTTTTTAACTTTTGCGGATGGATGCTAGTTGCAAGTAAATTTGGTTGCCCATGATTTGGTAATTATAAGTCATTAAGAATGATTGATTATATGTTCCGGAGTTAGGGACATATAATGTTGCTAGTAAAGTTTGTATCTTATTTTGATTTTATCCAGTTTACTTAAACAATTAAGTGATACATCAAACAATGAATTTATTCTTGAAAAAGCAATATTCATCAAACTTTCAGGCGCCGATAATATCAGGACTTACGCATGAAAACCTAGAAACCTGGAATATACGTTGATAGCATCTAATAAAAATGACGATTTGTCTGCGACAATGAATGCGTAGAAACCAGGTTTATGCAGCGTAAGTCCGAAATAGTATGATTACTCTTTATTAATAAACTAAGTCTTGCAGATATGAAGCAGTAGAATTCCAGTTCATTCTTTACTATATCTTAATTTCTCTGTGTAATTTTTAAAGTAGATTATATCATTGTTTCAGTTATGTAATTTTTCTATATAGAATTTATGTGTTAATACTAGTAGTGTTTGAGTAAATTAATGACCGTAAATCTAAAAAAAAATCAAGTGTTAGTGAAATTTCGTCGTATCTTTTGGATGTGTAGAGGAAAACAAAATGTTTGACAACTTACTTCCACCTTTAAATGAGCATAATCTACCGTATCCAGACACAATACACCCTATTGTTGTTCACTTTGTAATCGCAATGGTGTTGTTTGCTGTGGTTTGTGATTTTGTAGGTTTGGCAACTCGGAATTATAAACTGTATGAGGTAAGTTGGTGGAATATGTGTTTTGCCACGGTTTCGATATTTATTGCGATTATATTTGGTCAAATCGAAGCTGGTCTCTCTTTGGCATATGAAGCAGTAGAACCTGTATTGAATTTACATACTTTGATTGGTTGGTCGCTGTCGGGAATTATTGCAGCTATTACAGGATGGCGTTATATTATTCGATTACGTGACCCTTTGAGAATACCTACTTCTTATTTAGCTGTTGGATTAGTTTTAAGTGTAATTGTTTGCTTCCAAGTTTACCTTGGGGACAAGTTGGTTTGGGTCTATGGACTACACACACAACCAGTTGTAGAAGCTATAAAACAAGGGGTTTTGCAATGAATTATGATTTGATTGACCAAATTAAATCACACTTAGGCGCCAATGGGTTGCCTTATGCAATACCAATTCATCCCAACTTGGTACATTTAACGTTGGGATTATTTATTGTAGCAGTAACTTTTGATATTGTTGGCGCCTTTTATATGTTGGAAAAGCCAGTTTTTAAATTTTTAGCAATTCCTGCGACACGTGCGAGCTTGTTCGATGTTGGTTGGTACAATATGCTCGCTTGTGCAATTATTACGTTTTTTACAGTCGCAGCAGGTTTTTACGAAATTATGCTGGCACAACCCGGAGCTGAAATTAAAAGCGCTTGGGGTTTACAAGCTTTTGAAACTATGCTTTGGCATGGTGTTGGTGGTGTCGTTTTATTAACGTTAATTGTTGTGATGACGGTTTGGCGAGGGTTTCAGCGCTACGTTTGGCGTAAAGACCGAGGACAACAAGTTCAGTGGAGTTATTTAGCTGTGGGACTGGTAATCATGTTTATGATGTATCTTCATGGTACATTAGGCGCCCATTTAGCAGGTGAGTTTGGTGTTCACAATACCGCTGTTAGGTTATTGCGGATGAGTGAAGATGTTAATGCAGTGTTGAAATAATTATGAAAATTCGTACTATTGTAACCTTGATTATTGTTACATTAGCTTTGAGTGCTGTGAGTTTGTGGATGGGAGATTTGTCACATTCTTGGTTTCCACCCCAAGCAACAGCAGAGTCTTTACTTATTGATGATTTATTTAGCTTTTTGGTGACGTTAGGGACTTTTATATTTTTGGGAGTAACGGGTACTCTTACTTATTCAGTTCTGTTTCAACGTGCAGGTAAATACGATATGAGTGACGGACCTCCAATTGAGGGGAACGTCAAATTAGAAATTATTTGGACTGCAATTCCTTTTTTCTTGGTGATTTGGATTGGCGTCTATAGCTATCAAATATACGACCAAATGGGAATTCTTGGACCGATGGAACATGTACATCTAATGCAGTCAGCAGAAGCTGCTTCGATGGATACACCATCTAAGAAAATTACAGAAGTAGAAGTCATTGCCAAACAGTGGTCTTGGGAGTTCCGCTATAAAGGTGCTAATGTCAGTAGTACAGAGTTACATTTACCTAGCGCGCAACGAGTTCGGTTGAAGTTGACTTCTGCTGATGTAATACATGGGTTGTATATTCCAGCTTTTAGATTGAAGCAAGATATCATACCTCAACAAGTTATAGATTTTGAGTTTACTCCAATACGTGTGGGTAAATATCGTCTTCGTGATTCCCAATTTAGCGGTACTTATTTTGCGGCAATGCAAACCAATGTAGTTGTGGAAACACCTGAAGATTTTAGTACTTGGTTAGTTCAGGCAGCGAAACTTGAGCCACAACCTTCATATAATCAGGCTTTTGCTGAGTATGAACAGCAAAGTAAACAAACTATAAAAGGTTGGAATAGTGTGGCGCCTGCTACACCTCCAATTGTGAATTATCCCAGTCAGAAAGATAGCTAATTATGACAATTTTAGAAAGTATTCAAGGGCAAAAAGAACATCATCCACCTTTAACGACGTGGAAAAGTTACTTTAGCTTTAGCACTGACCATAAGGTAATTGGTATTCAATATATAGTTACGGCATTTATATTCTTTCTCATTGGTGGAATTTTCGCGATGATTATTCGCGGAGAATTAATAACTCCCGAATCTGACTTGGTTGACCGTACTGTTTACAATGCTATGTTCACTATGCATGGTACGGTGATGTTATTTCTGTGGACGTTTCCTGTTTTAGCTGGTCTGGCTAATTATCTTGTACCACTAATGATAGGCGCCGGTGATATGGCATTTCCAAGATTGAATGCTGTGGCATTTTGGATGGTGCCTGTATTCGGGATTATTCTGATGGCAAGTTTTCTGTTACCTTCGGGTCCAGCACAAGCAGGATGGTGGTCTTATCCTCCCGTCAGTTTACAAAACCCTAGTGGGAATTTTATTAACGGTCAATTTTTATGGTTGGTGGCAGTGGCATTATCGGGGGTTTCCTCAATAATGGGCGCCGTTAATATTGTCACCACTATCTTTAAAATGCGGGCACCGGGAATGACGTTCTTCCGAATGCCTGCATATGTTTGGACGGTTCTGAGTGCCCAAATTATTCAGTTATTTGGACTACCTGCACTCACCGCCGGGGCAGTAATGTTACTGTGTGACCTCTGTTTTGGCACAGCATTCTTTGACCCTGCCAAAGGTGGCAGTCCAGTATTATATCAACACTTCTTTTGGTTTTATTCGCATCCCGCAGTCTACGTAATAATACTGCCAATATTTGGTATTTTCTCGGAAATTTTTCCAGTCTACGCCAGAAAGCCGTTATTTGGATACAGAGTAGTCGCCGTATCATCCCTCATTATCACAGGGTTGAGTGCAGTTGTTTGGGTTCACCACATGTTTGCGAGTGGTACTCCAAGCTGGATGCGGGTGCTATTCATGTTTTCGACGATGTTAATTTCCGTCCCCACTGGTATTAAAGTATTTGCTTGGCTAGCAACGATTTGGGGTGGTAAACTTCGACTTGACACTCCAATGCTATTTGCACTCGGTGGATTAGTAATGTTTGTATTTTCGGGCATTACAGGTATTATGCTTGCCGCAGTACCCGTTGATATTCATGTTAATAACACCTATTTTGTCGTCGGTCACTTCCACTACGTTATATACGGCGCCACTGTCATGGGAGTGTATGCTGCTATATACCACTGGTTCCCCAAAATGACCGGACGGATGTACTACGAAGGATTAGGAAAATTACACTTTGTATTAACATTTATTGGCACCAACTTAAACTTTTTTCCAATGCATCCGTTAGGTTTACAAGGAATGCCACGTCGGGTAGCTTCATACGACCCAGAGTATGCATTTTGGAATGTGATAGCTTCTTTAGGAGCATTTTTACTTGGAATGTCCACACTGCCATTTATCTTAAATATGGTCAGTTCGTGTGTGAACGGTAAATTAGCAGGTGATAACCCTTGGAGAGCAATAGGTTTAGAGTGGTTAATTTCCTCACCTCCACCAGTAGAAAACTTTGAAGAACTCCCCATAGTTATCTCAGAACCATATGGTTATGGTAAAAATGAACCACTCGTAGAAAACGGCGCCAACTTGAAATAATGGCAACGGATACAACGGATGTAACGGATGTAACGGATAAATCATCCGTTACATCCGTTGCAAGGTATTTTATTCAAACATCTAAAATGGAAACAACAGCACCAGAACATATTCAGCATTCCCACGACGAAGAAGCAAATAGCATGTTTGGCTTCATCGTGTTTCTACTTTCCGAAAGCGTTATTTTCTTAAGTTTATTCGCAGGATATATAGTCTACAAAACAACAACAACAAACTGGTTGCCAACAGGTGTAGAAGGATTAGAAATTAAAGAACCTGGAATAAATACAGTCATTCTTGTAGCCAGCAGCTTTGTAATATATATAGCCGAACTTTTCCTCGCACGTAAAAACCTTTGGGGTTTTCGCGTGTTTTTACTGCTCACAATGATGATGGGGAGTTATTTTCTATACGGTCAAGCAGTGGAATGGCAAGGACTCAATTTTGGGTTTACATCTGGAGTCTTCGGTGGAACGTTTTATTTACTCACAGGTTTCCACGGACTGCACGTTTTTACAGGTGTTTTATTACAGTTCATGGTCTTAATTCGTTCTTTTATTCCTGGTAACTACGACAAAGGTCACTTTGGTGTTGCGGCAACTTCGCTATTTTGGCACTTTGTCGATGTGATTTGGATTATTTTGTTTAGCTTAATTTATTTGTGGTAGGGTGTGTGACGCTATGAACAATTAACAGGTAAAAGAATAATCTTCTAGCGTCACGCACCTTATTATTGCTTAAACACCATATGTAAGATGGTGCGTGAAAGCTTTAATCCTAGCGTTCTATTGATTGATGGTAATGGCTTTCACGCACCCTACTTTCACGCTTGTACATAAAGAGGAGAACTTATATGATTATCGATGACCAATATTATGATGTAATTATAGTTGGTACAGGCGCTGGTGGTGGAACGATAGCACAAAAACTGGCGCCAACGGGTAAGAAAATTCTAATTTTGGAAAGAGGTGGTTTTTTAGCTCCAGAAGAACAACTTCAAGGTGGCGAAGTCTTTAAAAAAGAACGTTATCGCGCTAACGAAGAATGGTACGATAAAGATGGCGAGCCATTTTTTCCCCAAACAAGTTACTCGGTTGGTGGTGATACCAAGACTTACAGTGCTGAACTGTTACGGATGCGGGAAAAAGATTTTGAGCAGGTACAGCATCAAGATGGTATTTCTCCTGAATGGCCGATTAAATATAAAGACTTGGAACCATATTACAATGAAGCTGAAAAGCTTTATAATGTCGGTGGTCAAGTTGGAGAAGACTCTACCGAACCACCTCGCACTCAAGAATATTTGTACCCAGCAATAAATCACGAACCTCAAGTCCAAGAAATTTGCAATATCGTAGCTAAACAAGGATTAAATCCATCGCATCTACCTTTAGAGTCAAATGAAAATAGCGATACCAAACCAGGAATTGCAACCGTCAAAAACTATCCTAATGTCACTCTCAAAACCGACGCATTTGTTAGCTTTCTACATACTAGCCCCAGTGGCGCCGAAGTTAAAGCAGTTGAAGCGCAAATAGGTACACAGTCATATCTATTCTTTGCCCATATTGTTATTCTAGCTTGCGGCGCCGTCAACTCGGCAGCATTACTATTGCGTTCACGCAACGAAAAACACCCCCACGGACTAGCGAACAGTTCCGACCAAGTGGGACGCAATTTTATGAAACACTTAATGACATCTATAGTACAACTACGTCCAACAACAAATTCGGGTATATTTCCCAAAACAGTTTGTATCAATGATTTTTACTGGGGAGATAAAAACTTTCCCTTCCCAATGGGCAGTATTCACAATACAGGTGGTCTTCTTCAAAATGTCATGTTTGCAGAATCTCCACCTTTATTATCTGGTTTAGCCAAACTTATGCCTGGTTCCGGTTTACGACAACTAGCCATTCGTTCCATTGGTTGGTGGTTACAAACCGAAGACCTACCAGACCCAAACAACCGAGTCAGACTAAAAAACTCAAAACTCTATCTAGAATATACCCCTAACAACACCGAAGCACACGACCGTTTAATTTATCGCTGGTTAGATACACTCAAAACAGTAGACCGCACAATCAATAATCCCCTATCGCGTGGCGCCTATCCCCGTGCTGAGGCGCCTTTAAATGTAATTGCACACCAGTCAGGTACATGTCGCTTTGGTGAAGACCCCAAAACATCAGTTCTTAACCTCAACTGTTGTACACACGATGTCAATAACTTATATATTGTTGACGCCAGCTTTTTCCCATCCAACCCAGCAACCAGTCCCTCACTTACAGTAATTGCAAACGCTCTCAGAGTGGGGGAACATTTAATTACAAATTTATAACCTTGTGGGTTGGGCATCCTGCCCGATCTTGACACCACTTTACTCAATAAGTTAAATTAATTTATAACAAACGTTCGATATAATAAGTGAGATTATGCAATCAGAATCACATCAGCTTGGTGAAGAGAGTGTAATATCGATACAAGATTTAAACCATTATTTTGGGGAAGGCGCCTTACGTAAGCAAGCATTATTTGATATAAATTTGGAAATCAACAAAGGTGAAATAATCATCATGACGGGGCCATCGGGTTCTGGAAAGACGACGCTTTTAACGTTGATGGGTGGTTTGCGTTCAGCGCAGTCGGGTAGTTTGAAGATATTAGAACAAGAGATATGCGGCGCTAGTAAAAAGCAGTTAACTTCGTTACGTCGTAATATTGGCTATATATTCCAAGCGCATAATCTGATGACATTTTTAACGGCAAAAGAAAACGTGCGGATGTCATTAGAGTTGCACGATAAGTACTTAGACCAAGATATGGATGCCTTAGCTGTTAATATGTTAGAAACAGTAGGTTTAGGTAATCGTGTTGATTATTATCCCGAAAGTTTGTCGGGAGGACAAAAGCAGCGTGTAGCAATCGCGCGGGCATTGGCGAGTCATCCTAAAATAATACTAGCAGATGAACCAACAGCCGCATTAGACAAAAAATCGGGACGTGATGTCGTAGAACTAATGCAAAAACTGGCAAAAGAGCAAGGCTGTACAATATTATTAGTCACCCACGACAACCGTATTTTAGACATTGCCGACAGAATTGTATATATGGAAGACGGCAAACTGGTTAGCGATGGTATTGATGCGGCAGCCAAAGTTAAATAATATATCTTGCCTTGTAGAATAAGCTATGCTATACTTAACAAGTTGCGAAAAATTCGGACGTATAGCTCAGTTGGTTAGAGTACATCCTTGACATGGATGGGGTCACTGGTTCGAATCCAGTTACGTCCATAAATTTATACCGATGACACCTTTGTTGGCTAAATAATTTAGTGTTGTCGATTGCCAAATTATTTGACCGCGTTGACAAATTAATGTCACTTTTGACAGATTAGTGTCCTAAAGCTAGTCACTAAAATTTGCCTCTTGATTTTAACTGAAATTGATTTGTTTGCTTTCTAAGTTCACTAACCAGTTAATAAGGACGTAACTGGATTCGCTTTCAACCCACCACTAATAATTTTAAATTATTCTTTCCACTCTTGATTAATCCATTTAGTTTTAGCTAAGGCTTAAAACATCAAAATATTGAAAGTATCTCACTGCCAGCAAAAAGTCTCAACCCGCCCAAAGCTTGAAGGGGCATTGAAACTTCTTTTTAAATGTGTACTTTTTCATCGCATCCTTTCAACCCGCCCAAAGCTTGAAGGGGCATTGAAACGTCGATGAACTATGCTATACACCTCCGGATAGAAGGCTTTCAACCCGCCCAAAGCTTGAAGGGGCATTGAAACGTCCGTGATGGCGAACAAATTGTAGATATTGTCGGCTTTCAACCCGCCCAAAGCTTGAAGGGGCATTGAAACCAATTGTCGTTTCCCCTTGGAAACCACAAGTTATACTTTCAACCCGCCCAAAGCTTGAAGGGGCATTGAAACTGCGGCGCCGGAGGAATTATAATTTGCTTACTTTGCTCTTTCAACCCGCCCAAAGCTTGAAGGGGCATTGAAACAATAGAATTTGAAAATAGCTAGCTTCTAGGTAGGTAACCTTTCAACCCGCCCAAAGCTTGAAGGGGCATTGAAACCGATACCACGCAAATTGTGTAATTTATCAGCTATGGACTTTCAACCCGCCCAAAGCTTGAAGGGGCATTGAAACCCCGCGCCTAAAACCCTTTATTTATCAAGATTCCTAGAGACACTTTTGGCAGGACTACCAAAATCACTTGCTAGTTGACAATTAAAAAAATAAATCAAGTGACAAACAAAAGTCTAGAAACCTTGTCAATAAAACGATTTGAAGCTTTGGCGCCAGTCCCGGTAAAATCGCTCCCGCTTTGCCATGCCAAAAAAAATAATTAAGGTGGGTTCCTCCTTGCTCGGAGGTGATTCGGTAGCCACCACTGCGGTAAACCCGCACCTCTATTACTGGGGGCGCACCTGATTCCTATCCACAAGGGATAGCAGCTTCAAGGTGGGCAGCTACCAGGGTCAGAAAGCAAGACTGTCTTCCAACAGTCAAACTAACCCACATTTTGCACAGCACAGAGGCGCCATAAGACGCATGAACTGCGGCGCTGTTTGTTACTATTATATTTTCAAGGTACGGTCTTTTTGATTAAGATTTTTTACGCGCGTTATAAGCACTTAATGCTAATTCTTTTGCCTTATCTTGTGGACTTGCCCGGATAGGTTGTTTATTTTCTTCAATGACAATTCCAGCTTTTGCTGCTTGATTTGTAATACAATCTATTAATCTTCTGTAGCTCCACTGGTTGACACTACGCCGATAAGATGAGGCGTATTTTTTTTGAGCTTCTATAGATTCAGGACATTTTTCTTCTGCTTTGGCTTGAATTTCGCTGTTGACTTGTTCCCGCATGTTATCTAAGTTGGGTACTACGATACTGCCAGCATTAAATTTCTGAGCTACAGCGATAATTTCCTTTGCCAGCAACCTGTCGATATGCTCTCCTAACTCAGAGTCACCAAATTCATTTGGTGCAGCAAGTGTTTGAGCTACTTTGCGCTGATGAGACAAAGCAAGCTTTTCATGTCGTTGCCGATTAATTAGTTTATAATTTTTACCCAGCAGTTGTTTAACACTACGGTAAGCAATGATTTTCCCTGTAATCGCATTTAGCACGGCTAGTGTTGCAGGCTTTTCCAAACCAAGACTTACACCCACTAGAATATGAGATTGTCCGCTGTATAAAGGTTTACTCGGACGTGGGAAGGGACTATTAATGCGTGTAAGAGTTGCATTTTTACGCTTAATGTAGGCAAGTTGCTTATCATTTAGTTGTACTTGTTCTTTTGTCTCTTTCTCCTTTGTTCGAGTAATAGTTTTAGCTATTTCAAGAGCTTTTTCTTCTACAACTAAGTTTGTTCCTTCAGCAGTCCATAAACGAGTATCAACGCAGCAGTAAAGCATTAGACGATTTACGTTCCAAGGTTTACCCTTGCCTTGAGTGGATTTCCAAGCGATACGTCCACTACGAATAGTAAATAAACTGCTTGAATGCTGATTTTTACTACTTCTCTTAATTTGTTGGTCTTCTAAGAAACGTTTAAACCAATGAAGATGACGAGAGTCGCAGTAAATTTCAAACATTAAATCACTTAAACCATTAAAGTGTACACATATACGTTTTTGATATTTTTTTAGTACACCGTCTAAAAATAAAATACCAGCAAAGCTATTTATATTAAGCAGAATCATCCAAACTTTTTTTAGTACATCAATATTGTTAATTTTCAAATTCTTAAACCAAAGTGCTTCGTTTTGAAGCGAATCACGTACAAATGAGATAACTGTTAAATAATCAATATAAAGCAAAAGAGTCCAAAGCTTTATTGGTATATTATTTAGCTTGAGAGTGCGAAACCAAGTCATGTCTTCGCTACTTTCAAAAGCAACAGGAAAAGGCAAGCTACTAGATTGCCTTAGAAGGCTGTCTTGCCAAGATTTCGCTTCGGCTTCATTTTTTGGAACTTTACGAACTGCTTCTAACAAACATTCTAGCCATTTGGCGCCAGTTAAATCTCTTCCTTTAGGAACTCTTGACGCAAGCTGGTCTGTCAGCCTTTGAATTTGAATTTCAACTTTACGGCGCCGTTGGGCAAATTTTTTGGAGTCTTCTTCTTTATTTGGTATTTTGCAACCATTTTTGAGCAAGTAGCTAATAGCGCACCGAGTCTGAACATCTTCTGTGTCGCTGTATGTGTCAAATAAAATTTTAGACAGACTCCGTTCCCCTTGCAATTGTTGAGTTTTCTTCGTCTTCTTTCCTTTCTTTTTAGGACTTTCTTCTGTTGTCGGCTGAGGATTTAATTGATTTAAAAATTCAGTTGCTGTTGCACGTAGCGTATCTAAAGCTACGCCAGCCATTTCTACCAATTCTGTGTCGCTGTTTAGCATCTCTAGCCAGCGAGTTTTACCATCGATTTGCAACTGCAAGCGTTTTTGAACTTTTACCCAAGACTTATAAATATAGCTCACTGTCGCAATTGCACTTGCAAAAAACCGTCCTGGTTGTCCAACAAAACGAGCATCCGTTTTTAGCGGTTCGCACAACTGCTTGATTATTCCTGCGGGAATGGCGCCTTTGTGTTGCCAAGTTTCAAAATCTGGATGCTGATACGCCAGTATTAGCAATTCGTTGATTAATGGCGTGTTGAGTTCAGCCATCAGTTTCCATAACTTTTGGCGGGTAGAGGCACTGGCTACTAAGCGACATTGAATCGTAATTTGGCTCATAGGATAGCCTTTGTACAATTTTGTTCAATAATAACATAAATGTTTTATAAAAGTCTGTATGTAAAATAATTTCATGCAAGACACATTTTTTACTAGCAAACAAGCGGCTCAAATAACAGGCTGTACCCTGCGCCAGCTCCAGTACTGGCGCGAGAAGGGAGTAATTATTCCTGTTATCAGTGATGCAGGAACTGGACGTAGCATTTATTACTCAAAAAGCAATTTATTTGAGCTAGCGGTGATGGTATATCTTTTGTCTTGTGGGTTAAATTTTGATGTAGCGACTGAAACCCTAGCAAAATTGAGAGAAAAAGACGCGGAAAGCTTACAAGCCAATCAAGGCAAGCGTTTTATGTTAGTACAGCTTAATATAGGGGATAACATTAAAAATAAGGCATCACAGAAATTCAGCCTTATTGAGTTCAATAAGGAAAAAGCAATCATACTCTTAGAACAAGGTAAACCTGTAATACCAGTTTGGCTAGATGTTATTTGTGGGAAGGTCAAGGTTTGATTTGTTATCTGAATTTTGTTGAATAGGAGTTTTTAGGTGTTAGGTTGAATAAAAATTTACAAGTAATATGAATAAAGTAATGATTTCATTTGATTCTTATACTGATAGCGGTATAGTTAGTTCGATAAGTAATGAGTTTTTGTTGAGCTTGTTGGTAAAGAAAAGTATCCTTTGGAATTGCTTCTAATAATTTAATTGATTGCTCCCATTTACCTTTTGCTTGTTGCCAAACTTCTTTTGCATGAGGAGGATTTTGAACAATAATAGCAGCTTCTAAAGCTATTTTTTGAGCATTTTCCCAGTTTAAATTAGCTTCTCTTTCTTTTACAAGCTTTTTCTTTAAGGTTTCATAATTAATACGATAAGTAGCTAGCTTATTTTTTGCATCATAATAAACTGATGCTCCTTCTGGAATATTTTCTAAAAGTTTTAATACCTGCTGCCATTTGGTTTCTGCTTGCTCCCAAGTATCTAGAGAATTAGGATTATTTTGAACGATTAATGCTGCCTCCATTGCTATTTCTTGAGCATTTTTAAAATTTGCAATAATCTCTATTTCTTGACTATAAGCTGCACTTATAGGTTGAACTGGTAATATTTTTTCTCTGCCAATCCAAGCTCCAAAACCCAAGATTGAAAAAATTGAAATTAAGATAACAACGAAACTTTTTTGTTTAGTTATTTGTGAGGATTCTCGCTCTTTAAATTGGGTTTGCACTTCAGTATTACTCTTTATCTGACTTGTTGCGTCAGATGCAGAATTTAAAGAATTAGCTTTTTCTTTACGATTTTCTTGCTCAATATATTTTAGGTTTTGCTCTACTTGCCCTTTTAATGTATTAGCTTGTAATATTAAGTTGGCTGATTTCTCTCTCAAACTTTCACACTCATTAAAAATATCTCCTAAAGAAATAAAATTATCATAACTAGATATAATTAATCCATACTCCTCATGGAACCAATCTAAAGCAAAATCACAATTACCAAAAAATGATGTTATGGCAAATAATAAATCTGTAATACTTTCGCTATTTTCAATAATATCGGTAATCTGATTTAGTCGTTCTTGCAGTTCTGTTAATTGATGTTGAGCATTTTTTATTTTTCCCAATTCTTTTTTAAGTAAATTATAATTACTAAAATCTAAATTATTTTTTAAACAACTCTCAATATTTTTAATTTGCTCAATTACACTAGGCTTCAATTGTTCTGTATTGATATGCACTAAAAGTTGTTTATTGCTTAAAAAATCTTGTGCAAATTCTTGAAGATCATTAGACCAGTCAATCCAATCTTCTACTCTAAATTTTAAATCTTCTAAGGTAACTTCTGCTTCTGGGTCGCCAAATTTATCTGAAATAAACCCCGCACCACCTGCAATAACCGCATCTACTATAAAACCACCAGGAATAAAAAAACTTGCGGCTGTACCTAAAAAAGGCAAGGCACGCATTGCTGTATTTTTAAACTTTTCAAAACCTAATTCTTTGTCAATCGCTTGGTGAATATCTTGTAGTTTTAATCCAACTTTATTTAACCTAGTTGCTTCACAACGAATTTTGTTAGCATCACCGATACTAAGTTTCAAACTATCAGCAATATTTGGTAACTCTTCAAGAAGCTGTTCAAAATCAGCCATAACTATCCTTATAAAATAACTCTAAATTTATATATATTAATACGTACTTTTACTTAGTCTGTTAATTGATTTACAATTATCAGAGTCTATAATTATAAAATTCCCTAATTTTTTGGAAAACTAACATATTCACGGTCAAACTTTTAGAAAAGAACTAACAAAACAAATCCTGCCGCTGCTACAGTGATAGGGGCGGATTGTGGAGTGTTGGCAAGTGCATATGGGTGGATGAAGTAGTTAGCTGGCAGGTAGACGTATATTAAATAGCTGGTTATGTACCGGATGTTAGCCGTTGATTAGGCACCGCATCTTAACTATTTAATTGTGATATCGGTGGCTTGTGATACATTGATGGAGGTGCCGAAGTAGGTTGTTTGGTGTAGGTGCAAGAGCTAACAGTCTTTTGGTACAAGATTAAGCACCGCATCATATAGTGTTTTGGTACGAGTAGTTATTGAATTTTGATGTAGCGAGTGAAACCCTAGCAAAACTGAGAGAAAAATAATCAGATGGTTTGAAAGCTAATCAAGATAAGCGTTTTATGCTGGTGCAGCTTTCGATTGGGGGTAATATAAAAAATAAGGCATCACAGAAATTTAACCTTGTTGAGTTCGATAAGGAAAAAGCAATCGTATTATTAGAACAAGGTAAGCCTGTAATACCCCTTTGGTTGGACGTTATCTGTGGAAACGTCAAGGTTTGATTTGAAATTCAAATATTGTTGAGTTGGAATCTAAAGATGCAATTGGGATATAGGCGCCATTAACTACGCTTTTTCATAATGTAGGTACTAATTCTTGAAGCCGTCTCCAACAAAGTTTGATTACGTGATGGGGTAATATTCATGTTGTTGCTTGGTTTTGCGACATGGTAAGAAAACAGAAGCTGGACTTGAAAATATACGAATAAAATTAACATAATCACATCGCTTACTGAAGGTTTGTTGCAGGAGATGGATTTTACAAAGAAATTAAACACTAAGACAAGTGATAGGGTCGGTTATTTCTGATTATTGGATGGCTATATGACCGTAAAAATACGGTCTATTTTAGTAGTTTTGCGGAAATATTATCAAGACTGTTACTTTTATCAAAAATGAGGGAATAGTTAAATTAACCATTATTGTTAAAAATTAACCTTTATGTCACAGCAGCGCATTTTAGAGCTAGCAAAGCAAGGTGATGCTCAAGCTATTGTATCTTTAATGAATAGACAATTACAATCTAAAGGAATCACAGCTCAAGCAACTATTAATAATTCTTGCTTACAAGTAATGTTAGTAGCTGAGAAAGCTATAGATAAAGAGATTTTAGTTGAGTTTATTCGCAAAGGATTAACTGGATTAGGCATTACAGTAATTGAGAAAGTCGAAATTTTTGGAAAACAGGTAGGGGAAGAATTTCCCACTTGGAGTCAAATATTAAATCTGAATGGTACTCAGTTTGAATTATTAGTTGAAGGGCAAAAATCAAAGTCGAATTTAAAAGAACAAGCAAAACAGGGAGATAATGAAGCTATCTCAATGCTTTTAACTCAATCTCTACAATCTAAAAATGTTCTGGTAAAAGCTAACTTAAAAGAAGAAACTTTAAATGTTATATTGACATCTCATGATATTCCCAATGAAGCTTGTGCGACCTTGATTCGTAGAGAAATTATTATGCTGAATTCTACGTTCATAAGTAGTATAAAAATTTATGCAAAACAATGTGGTAATGATTTTCCTATCTGGTCAAAAGAAATTAATTTATTAAACAATATTCATCCAACAACATCTAGTAATTATTCCACAGTTAACTCGCATAATATTTCTATTAATATTAATGATAAAACAATTAGTTTAAACAGTGTTGAATTATTAAAAATTACCAAACTATCTGTAATTGTTGGTTCAGTGATTTTAGCTATTGGAGTTTTCTGTCCTATTATAAGCGCACCTGTAATTGGGACTCTCAATTACTTTCACAATGGAAATGGTGATGGGCTAATCTTATTAATATTAGCAGTCATTTCTATCTTTTTAGCAATGAAAGATGAATTTAAATACTTATGGTGGACAGGACTTGCTTCACTTATTGTTACAATTATCGGTTTTCTCAGTTTTCAATTGAAATTATCTAATATAAAATCAAGCATGGAGTCTGAACTACGCGGAAATCCATTTCGCGGGCTGGCAGATGCTGCTGTAAACTCAATTCAATTACAATGGGGTTGGATAATTATCCTGCTGGGTCTTAGCTTAATTATTGCTGGAACTTATTTGCAAGAAAAAGAAAATATCAAAAAAGTCGGGTTTCTCAATTATTTCTTAGATTTAGCCAATTTTAGAAAATCTCGAAAAGTATATATTTTTGCTGGGTTAATGGTTCTTGGATTAATTGTACCAAAGGTATTTGCTGGGATAAAAGTTCAGCTAGATGAACAAGCATCTGTGAGAAGCTCAAAACAATCAATAGCAAAAATTGATATTAGTTCTATCAACATGTCTCAACAAATTTTCTTTTTAGAAAAACAACAATTTGCTACATCTATTTCCGATTTAGAATTAGTGAATAAATTAGAAACAAATGATTATAATTACAAGATGACCAACATTGATGCTTCACAAGTGATTACAACTGCTACAGCACAACAAAATGGATTAAAAAGTTACATAGGAGCCGTATTTCAAATTAGAAAAGGTGGAGAATATTCTGATACAACTACTATTGCGACTTGTGAAACAGACTCCCCTTCCAAAACTGCTCCTGATATACCTCGTTTGGTGGGAGAAGAGATTTTATGCCCGTCAGATTCTCGCAAAGTAGATTGAATTTGAAAAATAAACCCTATTGATGTTTGGTGGTGTGAGTAGTAGGTACTACGTCCATTTAGTTAATAGAAGAATATCAACAAGGCTTTTGATGATTTACCATCCCCCCAAACAGCGTAAAACACCTATGACACCATGCATCTACCCACAAAGCTGGAACCCTAAACCTGGCGCCACAATTAGGACATTCTGATAACAAGCGCAATTTATGGTGCTTACACCCCTGTGTCTCCTTAAACTGCCACTCAATTTTGTGGCAAGGAGACTCAGCATAACAAGCAGCACACAATCTAATTGGCTCAAGCTTCATGCTCACACCAGGAGGCGCCAGCATTTGCACTAGCCTACCAGCATCAATTCCTGCTACAACAGCTAGTTTTTCTAATTGCCCTAGAGAAGGGGGAGGATTAAACCGAAATTTCTCCCAACGGGCAATTGCTCCTCCAAGTCCTGCCTGCGAGCCTAAACCACCTGGTGTCAAATCATTCGTCCGTCGAAATCTTCCCAAAAAGTGACTCAAACTCTCACCTTCAAACGGCTCAACTTGAAATAGCCAAGCTTTAATATATTCTGATTCCATTACCGATATTCCGCAGTTACTTCCTTTAAAGTGTTCAAATCTATTTTTTGTAGTCCCTTTTTCAGGGCACGTATTGCACTCTCTCGCAAAATCATATCCATTAAACCAATATAACCACCTGTTGCTTCCCCCAAGGTTTTCAACATCGTTTTACTAGAAAGATTAGAAGCTACTGGTAACTGCAAAACCTTCTTTTCCCAAATTTCCACAGTTCGTTTAAATTCTTCCCCCGACAATTTACCAAAACGATGGCAAGACCGAAAACGGTTATAGACCTGCTCATCGCGCTTAATCACAGCATCTAAACGGTCAGTCCCGATTAGAATAACTGGGATTTCTAACTTGTCAAAAATATCACGAACCTCAGCAAAAGTCTTGGGTTTAAAACGGTCAGCCTCATCAATAATTAACATCTCAACCCCACAACCTTTAAGAACACGTAGCGCTCTATCTCGAACTTCCGCCACTGTTCCTTTAGTTACTTGATACTTCAAATGCTCTAGTATGACCCCAAAAAATTCTTTGGCGCCGCACTCTTGAGGAATTTGAATGTAAGCTACAGGTACTGTTGGCGGTTTTCCTGCTTCTTGTTTGGGTTTATTCCTTAATCGATATGCATCACAACCCATAGTCTTACCAGTTCTTGATTCTCCCACCACACGTCCAGATTGGCGTGATTGCCGCTTTCCTTCCAGCCAATCGTGGAGAGTTTGTACTTGTTCCAAGGGGACAAAACCTTTCCGATTTAATCGATGAATTTCTGCTTGTAATTTCTCATCGTTAACAGGAATATCACCTAGCTGTTTGGCGACTTCTTGCGCTTCTTTCGCTACCATTTTTACCACCCGTAATCTTCGCGCATTTGTTCGTAGTCAAGTACTTCTGGCATATCTGGCTCTCCAGATTCAGTGCAAAGCTCGCTCTCAAGAGGATTTTTGGCAGTAGGCTTTGCATCAATAGATACCACAATTATTTCTTCCTCTGTTTCAGCAGGTGTAAGTTGTTTAGCTTTTTTAACCTCAGCCTGTTCTAATTTTTGACGCTCTTTTCTAGTTTTCTTTTGAGTTGGGAATGTTTCTCGTTCTCTAATCTCAGCCAAAATTGAGCGATTACTAATAGCTTTACCTGCTTCCCTAACTTTACGGCTGCTTGCTTTTGCTTCATCTAAAGATAGTTCTTCTGTCTCTAAATCTTGAGCATAAGCACGGGCAAGAAATATCTCTTTATCTCCTTCTATGCGATAAACCAAAATTGTTGTGATGTCTTTAGGGTCGTAGCGTAATACAACACTTTCCCCTGCGTAACCCGCTAGAAGCTCACCTCGATACATCAAATTTTCAAATTGTAGATATCCCCCACGTTGAACTTGGCGCCGTGTTTGCTTCATTAAGCAAATATCTAAATCCCTTTCAGAAAGTAAATCTGGCATTGCAATTAACCCAGATTCCCAGCGTTGAAATCTTGTCTGGTCGCCCATTCGTGCATCGATTCGTTGGTTATAGTTATCGACGATGTAACGCACCAACATCTTTTCTAGTTGGCGTAGTGTAAAACTTGCTTCTTTCTCTGCTTCCTCTGGTCTTTCTTGAACGTTAGAACCCGTATACCCCGCCAAAGTTGAAAATAATTCTGTATTTAAAGTTTTAAATGGACGTTCGACACTACCACCCTCAGATGGTCTATCACGTAAATGGCACACAAACCCCAGTTGCACTCCTATTTGCTGCAAATGGTTGGAGCGAAAATCTTTACCTCCATCCGTATAGAAATTTTGCGGTAAACCAGAAGTACCCCATTCTTCGTGAAGCCCATATTCTGAACTGTACTGCTTGGGCAAAATTGCATGACGTAGTGCTAAAGCCACAACAGTCGAGCTTGGTGCATCATAGCCTAAATTAATACCCACAATGCAACGCGAATAGCTATCGATGTTGTTAACCAAGGACGACTAAGAATTTTCCCATGCTGATCTACCAATAAAACATCAACACGGGTATGGTCACACTGCCAAACTTGATTACTATGCTCTACTTGTAAATCTTTGCCATCACGAGTTTTTACTGATAATCGCGAACCGCGCCAACCTGGACTGCGAATACTTTTAGCCTGTTCTTGCTTGTCTATTATCGGTTTTAAAATTCTATAAACCGTCATGTGTGAAGGAGGCTCAATCCCTAGTTCATCTGCTCTCGCCTTGGCTCTGATAAATACCTGTTGGCGAGTCATTCTTTTACTGCCCTTATTATTTTCTTTGTAAGTCGTCAAAACAAACTCTTGCCAGTACTTATCAACTCGGTGCTTACCTTTATCATCTCGTTGATTTTGAACCAATCCAGCTAAACCTTCTTTTTCCCATTTATCAACTAGGCGCCGAATAGTTCGTACTGACCTACCAAGTTTTTCCGCTGATTGTTTGAGAAGCTCACCATAGGTGCTACGGTCGCTGTTTTTTAATAGGCTTTGAATAACCTCCATTTTTAGCAAAGCTTCATCTGACAGTTCAGAAACAATAATATTTGCTTCTGCTTTACCATTTTCTGCATCCACAATGCTGGCATGTGTCATTGGAGAGTTTGTAGTAGATTCTGCATCCTTCATATTTGTGTTTTATGAAAACATAGTTGTATTATACTGACATCTGGACAAAGAATTTGTTAAATTTTGCAAAATCATTGGTTTGTTTGTTTTTTGGAAAATGACAATTAATGTGTTATAATTCTGGCATTTGACAGCTAATATGTTAATCAAGCTTTGAAGGGTTAAGAATGTGAAAATAATAAAAACCCCGTCAGAAACCTTTCCATGACAGGGCTTTCAACATTTGATAGAGTAGTGACAATAATTTGTTAAATTGACAAATAATTAGTTAATGTACAACACCAAATTCTGACAATACATGTCATAAAGCTGCGATTAAATCTTCAGTGGTTTTTGCTTGCTTTAACTCATTCAGTGATTTTCCTGATATTTCACATCCTGCAAACTCTTTTAAATACTTTGCTCTATCAGCAGGTTTTGTTTTTAAAATCTCGTCAACGCTAACAACTACAGTCACTGAAGCTTTTGCACTTTTCGGCTTACTCCATACACCAATAGAAGCAGAGGTAGCAATTTTTTACTTCATAGTCGATTATCGCCTCATAGACGGAACCGATTTGTTCGACATCTAAGGAACGGTAGGATAAGCGTTCGGCATCGAGAACGAGTAACCTTTGTAATACATGATAAATTACGCCATCGGAGATATGAGGTGGCTCGATTGATTGTAGAGACGTTACATGTAACGTCTCTACATTTCCGGGTGTGCGACTTTCTAAAAATGTATATTCATCGGGGTCAAATAGCTGACCGTGACGCGCGGGTAAATATAAACCACCATGACAACCCCCATCGTATACTAAACGAAATAGACTGAGCAACCATGCCCAGGCGCCATATCGTTGTTCCATTGTATCGGGATATTTACCAGCATCTTCGCGCAATCGTTCGTATAATCCTGTAACGGAATAGTTACGGGTATAGATAGAATCTTGCGGCATTAATCCTTCATCTTCCGCATATAACAGAAATACTAACCGCAGCAATACTGTTATTAATCCACCATAAATATGTTGTGGTTCGGTATGGGCAATATCATTCAATAAGCGTCCATCTGCTTACATCATAAAATACTCCTTAAGCGGTATATGTAGACATGGGCGATGCATATAGAATGGTATGCTAACCTCGTGTAATTAGTCTACATCGCTTTTTAGCATATTACGCGATGCGAATTATAGTAATTCGCTTTTAATTGGGAGAGTAGCTGTGAGTCAAATTTTGTTACTCCTGGATAATAGACAAAACAGGCGCCTGTTAGTGAATACTTTGGCACAAACCAATGAAATAGTGGCGCCAGAAGGGTTATCTAGTAAGGAATTAGAAAAGTTAATACAGCAACCGTTTGATTTATGTATTTTGTGCAGCGTAATGTTAAAACGCTATCGTCAAGCACTACACGCACGTAAAGAAGCTGAATATCCCGTTGTTTTACCATATTTACTTGTTATTACCCAAAAACAGTTAAGAATAATAAATCATAATTCGCTGCATAGTATAGATGATCTAATTACAATACCAATAGTGAAACGTGAGTTACTTTTAAGAGTAGAAGTTTTATTGAGGTCACGCTTGTTGTCGCAGCAGATGCATACAGCGAATAAAAAGCTATCAATGGAAATTGAACAGATACGCTGTTTAGAAACAGATATTCGTTCATCTTTAGAACGTGAACGTACACTAAATGAGCTAAAGTCTCGGTTTGTATCGATGGTGTCGCATGAGTTTCGTTCACCCTTACAAGTCATTTTATCTTCTTCGCAAATCATCGAGCAGCATGGTGATAGACTTTCGTTAGAAAAAAAGCAGCAGTTTTTTCAACATATTAAAGCTAATGTTAAGAAAATGAATCAATTGTTAAATGATGTTTTAACGATTGGTGAGGTTGATTTAAAAATGTTTAAAGCGGATATTAAGCCAATTAACTTATCTGATTTTTCGCGTGATTTAATTGAAGAAATTTGTCTAACATCAGAACAACATCGCAAAATCGCATTTAAGTTTTACGGTGGTTATAACGATGTATATGTTAATGAAAATTTAATTCGTCACATTCTCATTAACTTGCTTTCTAACGCAGTTAAGTACTCATCTCCTGAAAACGATATTAATTTTACTTTACGTTGTCAAGATGGTGAAGCGATTTTTACAATTCAAGACAAAGGTATTGGTATTCCTCGCGAAGATAAAGAAAAACTATTTGGTTTATTTCAACGTGCCAGCAATGCCAAAGATATTCCTGGTACAGGGTTAGGACTTGCTATTGTTAAAAAATGCGTTGATTTGTATGCTGGTTCAGTTGAACTAGTAAGTGAAGTAGGCGCCGGAACAACAGTGACGGTAAAATTACCAATACCTCAACCTGCACCTGTTTATCGATAGGGCGCCTGGATGATTAAGGTTCAATAAGCTTAAAACCCCAAGGTTTGATGACGGTGAGAGCTATTTCTCGGTCTATACCTTCATATACTTCCCATTCGGAGTTTTTGTCTTTGGGATGTCCCTCACCAACATGACCTGCAACTTTGATAATGGGCAAACCAGCCAAGCGGTTACGCTCCATTTCCTTTGTAAGTGGTAGTTTAATTATATGACCTCTAAACTTGGAGGTGCTTTCTTTGGCTATAACTTCACGAACGAGACAGATATCACCAGCAGTTCCCCAAGTAGTTTCGTAAATGTAAAGGAACGATATATAGGTTTTTGGTTTAATGGCTCTTCTAAGAACTTCCATTATATATAATCCTGAAATGAGGCACGAAATATATTTTCATAATAAATACTAGCAGATTGTTACTGTCTCCGCCTCTTGGTTTCTGCCTGTATTTTAAATTACTTATGAAAAAAGGCTAGTTTTGAGGCTAGCCATTTTAAATATTAATGATTGAAATCTGGATTAAATATCTAAGTCCATCAAATCAAGTTTAGAACCGTAAGTCTCAATAAATTCACGGCGTGGTTGTACCCTATCGCCCATTAATATTGTAAAGATACGGTCGGCTTCAGCAGCATCCTCGATTTCGACTTGTTTCAAAGTTCGAGATTCGGGGTTCATCGTCGTTTCCCATAACTGAGCTGGCATCATTTCACCCAACCCTTTGAAACGCTGAATGTTAAAGTTAGCGTTTTCTGGGAACTGACTGATAATTTGGTTTTTCTCTCGGTCGCTGTAGCAGTAATAGTGGTTGCGTCCACGTTCTATTTTATATAGGGGTGGACATGCAATATATACGTGCCCTTGTTCGACTAAAGCGCGCTGGTATCGGTAGAAGAACGTTAGTAGTAGAGTACGGATGTGGGCGCCATCTACATCAGCGTCAGTCATTATTATTACACGGTGGTACCGTAATTGTGTGACATCAAAGTCTTCACCTTTAACGCCCAAACCAAGAGCGGCAATCAACGATTGAACTTCGTTGTTCTTATAAATCTTCGCATCGTCGGTTTTTTCAATGTTAAGAATTTTACCTCTTAATGGGAGAATTGCTTGGAAACGTCTATCACGTCCTTGTTTAGCGCTGTTATGGATAAATACACCGCTTGCTAAAGCAAAGTTATGGCTATTTGGTACTTCAATGTCGTAAACGTCCATTTTTTCTTCGAGACGTTCAACTTTGACGATGCGGTGGTTGTAGTTAATAACTGCTTGTTTTGCGAGATATTCCTCTCCTCTGAAGTAACGCTCACAGAAGGTTTTCCAAGATAGTAACGTTTTATCGTTGAGTCGGCGCCGATAGTCGTCATAAACTTCCGGGTCTATCCAATTAGTTTGTCTGTAAACTTCTCTCAAAGCACCCATCGTTTTGATGTAGTAAGTTTTGTTAAGTGCCTCACGACGACTTAATCTATAATTACAACTCTTCCACTGCTCCTTCGTTTTCTCCCGGCGCCATGCTAATAACTCTTCGTTTTGCCATTGTACCTTCGCTAAATCTGAAAGTACTTTGCGAGCTTCAGGATTATTGGCATAATACTCACGTACACGCTCTGACTGCTTAAGTCGGTTAGCTTCGTCACTCCAGTATTCTTGCTGCGCGCGGTTTAGTTGCTCGCTGTTTTCTTGACGGTAAGCTTCATTAGTATCATAAAACTCACGCCACTTTTGCGTCATGAACTCTTTATACGCTTCATCCTCCCACTGCGCTTTTGCTTGTTCGGAAAGAATTTTACGTGTGTCCTCGCGTTGCATCCGCTCCTTCATAAAAGCACGAAACTCAGGAGTCATATGAGCTTGGCGACTTTTTTCAATTACATCTGGTCTGTGTAAAGTTTTCTGAAGATGTTCACGATGCAGTGCCAAGTGGTCTTCGGGTTTCATCCGAAGAATATTAGTAGGGTTGTTGTTGCGCTTGTTGAAATCAACGTGATGACGATGACATACACCCTTCGCTTCGTAAACAGCGTGTTCTAGGTTATAGAAGTCGGCGAGCAAATGCGTGTAAATCCAATCGTCTTTTAAAGGGTTCCACGCCATTTCATAGCCATTAAGCCCTTGTCCACGCTCATTTTTCTCAGATATTTTCCGATATAAAGGCATCAGCGAGTCTTCAGGAGTTAACGAAGCTGCTGGCTTATAACTACCATCCCGTAACATAAAAGGATGGTCAGGAGTACAAATTATTGTCTCTGCGTTATCAAGCGTTACCTTCACTACCTCAGTATTTTCTTTAGTCTTACGTGCATTAATTATACGCTCTAACCCTATATTCCCACTCTCACGGATAGTATAGCAATAGTTCTGTATCCCTTGCTCCTGCTCTTTTATAATGTCTTCTACTGTTAAATGGCGCCCGTCAGCAAGTGCAATTATTGTGTATAAATAAATACATCCGCCAGCACTATCGCCTTCCACCAAATATATCTCTGATTCGGCTGGGTCACGGCTGCTGCAATCGGCTAATTTACCGGGTAAAGGGGATGATTCGAGTACAGATTTGCGGCGTACTAACTCACGTGCGTGACGTGCAGCTTCAGCAGCTTTAAAGGCTTGAATAGCTTTATCTAATATTGAATCAGCAATACCAGGATGAAATTCTAAGTACTCACTAAGAACTTCTCCAACGAGAGACTCAACAATACCACGAACTTCAGTGTTACCAAGTTTGGTTTTAGTTTGTCCTTCAAACTCAGGTTCAGGTACTTTTACAGAAATAACAGCCGTCAAACCTTCGCGAACGTGTTCACCACTAAGGTTAGACTCGTGTTCCTTAATCTTGTTGCGCTTGCGGGCAACACTGTTCATTGTCCGGGTTAATACTGCTTTTAAACCCTCAAGGTGTGTACCACCATCAACGGTACGAATGTTATTGGCAAAACCCAGGACATTATCTGAGTAAGCATCAGTACACCATTGTAAAGCGACTTCGACTTGAACGTTATTACGCTCGGCTTGCACAAAAATAATTTCTTCGTGTAAAGCTTGCTTATCAACGTTCATGTATTCCACATACTCACGAATACCACCTTTGTACTCGTAAACTTCGACTCTTGGAGTTTCGCTTTTTATTAACTCCAAACGGTTGTCAGTAAAAGTAATTTTGACACCCGCATTCAAATACGCTAACTCTCGCAGGCGCCCAGATAGGGTAATATAATCAAACTCGATACCAGTTTGGAAAATAGTGTCATCGGGCTTGAACTGGATAGCAGTACCGGTGCGGGCTTCTTTCAAAGCCTGTATTTTTAAATCTGTTTGTGGAATTCCGCGTTCGTAGCGCTGAGTATGTACTTTCTTATCACGCCAAACAGTCGCTTCTAACCACTCAGATAAACCGTTAACAACCGAAACACCAACCCCGTGAAGTCCTCCAGATACCTTATAGCCACCACCACCAAACTTACCACCCGCACCAAGCACGGTCAGTACAGTTTCTAGTGCTGATTTTCCAGTTTTAGTCATGGTATCAACTGGAATACCTCGACCATCATCTTGCACCCGACACGAACCATCGGCGTTTAACTCAACCTCAACAACAGTACAATGACCAGCCAAAGCTTCATCAATCGAATTATCCACCACCTCATACACTAAGTGGTGCAGTCCGCGCGTTCCGGTTGTACCTATATACATACCCGGTCGTTTGCGGACGTGTTCCAGACCTTCCAAAACCTGTATCTGATCGGCGCCGTAATCTGTCGTCATGAAAATTTTCCGATATAAGTGGGAATAAAATCACTTAAATAGCGATTTAGTCAAAATCACTTCAAGATTCTAGCACAAAAGCCTTAATGACGACCGTAGGGCAATTTGATAGTGATTTTATTAAGGGGGTACACCCCACCTCTATTAACTCGTCGATTCCCTTGATATTTTCGTCGCATCAACCAGTAGCGCTCTTGACTATATCTATTATAGTAAATTTGTATTAAACAAGTAGCTATTGCCTATTCTACGTAATAAATTGGAATAAAAGAGCAGAACATTAAATTTTAGCTAAAATTTAAGGATTGATTAACGAATTACTGTAAGGTAAGCAGGGCGTATGAATATTTTGTTCTCAAAGATTATCCCATAGTTTGCGTAGATTTTGCATTATGACCGAATTCAAATTAATAGTCATATGTGGTGCAACAGCGACAGGGAAATCTAGCTTGGCGTTAGAATTAGCAACACGACTCAACACTATAATTATTAGTGCAGACTCGCGTTTAGTTTACCGTGAGTTTGATATTGGTACCGCCAAACCCACACTATCAGAGCTTGGAATAGTACCCCACTACATGATAGATATCTGCGACCCACTTGACACAATGACAGTTGCAGACTACCAAGACCAAGTTCACAACTTAATACAAACCTTAAAAGAAGCAACCCCTCTTTTAGTAGGAGGTACAGGTTTATATATAAAATCAATTGTACAGGGTATGAAAATACCAAGAGTGGCGCCAAATAATAACTTAAGAACCCAACTAGTAGAAACATTCACTCAAAGTCAACTATACGCAATGCTGCAACAAGTAGACCCAACTGCCGCATCAAAAATCCATCCTAACGACCCAGTACGAACCCTTAGAGCATTAGAAGTATATTATATTACAGGCATACCAATATCAAAACAACAGGGAGAAAACCCTCCCTCTTACCCCATCCTACAAATAGGTTTAGATAGCGACCCTACACATCTAACACAACGTATTGCCCAGCGTACCGAAAAAATGATAGAAGACGGGTTTATTGCAGAAGTTGAATATCTATCTTCTAAATACGGCGCCGACCTACCACTATTAAATACACTAGGTTATCAAGAAATTCGACAATACTTAGCAGGCGAAATTTCTCTAGAAAAAGCCAAAGAACTAACGGTAATACATACCCGACAATTTGCCAAAAGACAACGGACATGGTTTCATGCATATCCAGAAATTGAATGGTTTGACATTCAATCACCATTATTATTAGAGCAAATATGGCAGAGAGTACAAAAATTCTGATGAAAATTATAATATTAATCTCTATTAGTCTCAACTTACTAGTATTTATATTAGCTTGTTTCTTAACCATTAAAAACGGAGGAATAGATTACTGGCGCCAAAAACTCTCCAATATAAACATCTCTAATATATCAGATGTACACAACCCACCGTATTACATACATAAAACGAGTCAATTTGAACTATTGCCAATAAAAGTTAACACAATAATTTTTCTTGGAGACAGTATAACCGACGAAGGAGAATGGACGGAGCTGTTAGAAAACCCGAACATTCAGAACCGTGGTATATCAGGTGACACCACAGAGAGAATATTAAGGCGCCTAGATACAATCATCAAAAATCATCCCAAACAAATATTTTTGATGGTTGGTATTAATGACTTACACATGCTCAAAAAATCAGTGGAAGCAACAGTAGAGGGATATAAAAAAATCTTAAACCAGTTTCAAGAAAAATTACCTAACACCCAAGTATATATTCAAAGCGTCTTACCAGTGAACAATAATATCTACTTGTATTGGACAGATAACCAGAAAGTTATAGACTTGAATAGGGAGTTACAAAGGTTAGCAGCACGGTATAACTATAAATATATAGATATACATTCCCATCTTGTTGATACACAGCAACAACTAGGCGCCGACTTTACGAGTGATGGACTACACTTGAATGGCAAAGCGTATTTGAGATGGAGGGAACTATTGGCAACGGATGTAACAGATGTAACGGATGGTTGATTTTTTATTTTGTGATTATGGCATTGGGGTTAGTTATATTTGAAGCTTCTGTTCCTAATGTACTATCAGATACGATTTCTCCATTAATTGGATATATTACCTTTATAAATAGCTTTCGTTAATCGTAAGACCGAATTTTAATTGCATTTTGTATATAATATTACATTGTAGCTATTTTAATATTAAGTAAATAAGAGGACAGTTTGTAATCTGTCCTACAAGATAATATAGATATTATGCCGAATCGCTATTGAATGTTAAATAGCGTGTTGTTATAATATCTTTCTATTAAGCTTTGATAAGTTTTTGTAATTTTGGCTTGCTCCGTTTGTCGGTCAGCCAATTTGATGATAAATATAAATGGCAAAAAAAATAAAACTAAGCCTAAAAATGCACCTAACCCAATTACCAAAAAACAAGCAATCAACCCGTAAATTAACTGTGATGTATAATTAATCGCAGGCGCCGCTGTTACATCACCACAACCTTCCAAGTTACGATACATATATGATTGGGTTAAAAAATAAAAAACATACTTAACATCGTTATCATATCGTCTTACTTAGAAAAGACAGTGTTAAAAAGCTAACAAGTATTAAAGATTATAATTTTACTTTGTGCGCCATTGGCGCACAAAGTAAAATATATGTAATAAATAAATTATGTTTACCCGCAGTCGTCGTAACCTAGCTTACTTGTTTGCTCTGCCAATGGGTAGTATCCTTGTTGTCTTTGCAGGGGTTGCTTATTACTTGGGAGTTGAGCAGGAACTAAAGGTATTTGATGAGACTTTGTTCAATAGAGCTAAAGCTGTTGTAAATCAAGCGCGTTACTCTGGAGGCGCCCTACAATATAATTTAGATAGCTCTCTACTCTTAAATGGTGATTCTAAGGATATACGCTTATATAATAGTCAACGCAAATTAATTGAACATCGCGGAAAAGAAACGGAACGTGTATTAACTGTATCCCCAGGTTTTCGGACAATATATATAAGTGAAACAAAACAGCGTTTAAGAGAAGCGACGTTAGCAGTTCACAAAAATAAATATGTATTGATTGGATATATACAAATAACTGCTCCATTAACTTCGCTGGAAGAAAGACTTAATCGTTATAGATTGTTTTTAGCTGTTGGTGTACCCATTACCTTTATCATCATTGGAATAACAGGATGGTATTTAGGAGGACTAGCGATGCAGCCAACTCGTCGAGCTTACGAGCAGTTACAGCGCTTTACTGCTGACGCTTCTCATGAACTACGGGCGCCTATTGCCGCAATGTTAAGTAATGCCCAAGTTGCTCTTATACCACCATACGACGAAACGGAGCAACAATTTAGATTACAGAATATAATCAAAACAGCCAAGTCTATGAGTAGCTTAGTTAGTAACTTACTATTTTTATCACGCCATGAAGGCGCCCTAAATTTACATAGCTTACCCAATGTCAACCTTGTTGAAGTCTTAAAAACACTCGCTTCAGAATATCAATCCCAAAATAACCATTCTAATCTAACAGTACAACTACCAGAAAAACCCATATATATCAAAGCCGATGCTGATTTATTAAAACAAGCTATTATTAACCTGCTCGATAACGCCTTTAAATATACTCCCAATAATAAAACAGTAGAATTAAAACTATTATCACAGCCACACGGCGCCATTATCGAAGTCAAAGATAATGGTATCGGTATTCCGCAAGAAGACTTGCCGCATATATTTGAAAGATTTTACCGTGTAGACAAAGCTAGAACAAGAAACTCAGGAGGGTTTGGTTTAGGGTTAGCAATAGTCAAGCAAATAGTACAAGCGCATCAGGGAGAAATAACAGTGAATAGCATTTTAGGGAATGGTTCTACTTTCCAAATAAAGTTACCCGTAGCATAGGTGTCCCGCCAGTGCTTGGCGAGACGTTGTATTATATTGTTGAAACCCATTCTTTAATTAGTGCATTCACTTGGTCTGGTATTTCGTCATGAGGACAGTGACCAGCATTTAAGAAATGTTCGCTTAAATTTGGGTAATAACGACGAAACTGTTTAGAGCGTTCGCGAGCATTCATCCAAGGGTCAGCTTCTCCCCATAATATAAGTAATGGGCAAGTTAATTGTTTTAGTAGAATATCAACCTTTTCGCCTTGGGGAGTGCTGAACATCGAAGCGAAAACATCAAAGGCGCCTTCATCACACGATGGACGATATATATCTTCTACTAATTGGTCGGTGATAGCACTTTTATCGAGATATACTTTTTCAAGGGTTTGTCGAATTACCCAACGCTGACGTGCGTATTGAAACATCAAAAATTGAGCAAATGGCTGTTTGAATATTAACTTTGCAATATCTCCAAACAATTTTTGCACCATATCAGGTTGTTTGGGCGGTTGAATTTCGCTTTGTACAGCTTCCGGTTCTGAAGATGACTGAGTATCACTAAATGGACCAGCACTATTAAGTAATATTAACCCCGCTGCTGCATCTGGACGCTGTGCAGCTAGACATAAAGAAGCATAACCACCAAGTGAGTTACCAGCAAGAACAGCTTTATTACCAATAACCTGGGTAATAAAATCATAAAGTTGGTCACACCACAAATTACCGCTATACTCTAACTTTGGTTTAGCCGACCTACCATAACCAAGTAAGTCAATAGCATATACCTCAAAGCTCTGCGAAAGCTCTGCAATATTTTTGCGCCAATGGTCAGTAGAGGCGCCAAAACCGTGTACTAATAATAAAGCTGGTCTTGACGGACGCTTTTCTCCAGCTTGGACATAATACACATTATGTCCTCGCCATTGCCAAAACTTGCCAGGAATAGAAGAGGTAGGATATACCGTAGCTGCCTGCATAATTAAGAAATGTAAAGTCACCTTTAACAATCTTAAACTTTTTATAACACAGACAGGATACGGAATAACACACCTCGTAAGGTAGGGTGCGTGAAAGCCATTACAATCAATCAATGAAACGCCAAGATAAAATGCTTTCACGCACCATCTGACAAAATTTATCGTAAATTAGCAGGAACCTCTTTAGGAATAGTCCAGTAATAAACCGTCCGACCATTAACATTAGCAGTTTGCTCAGGTTTCCAGTCACCCATATCAAAAGCGTGAGAAACAATACGAGTACCAGGTTTGAGCTGTTTAAACAACTGTGGTCGCAATTTGACATTAAGCTCCGGTAATAAATAAAGCGTCACCACAGTAGCTTTACTGAAATCACTCTTAAATAAATCTTGTTGAAGGAACGTAACCTTATCACTAACACCTTCTTTTTTCGCATTTGCGTTAGCTTCTTTAATACGTTCTGGGTCAATATCTATCCCAGTACCTATCGTCCCAAACCTTTTTGCCGCAGTAATAGGAATTCTACCGTCACCGCTGCCAAGATCAAACAAAATATCATCTTTTCCGACTTTAGCCATCGACAACATTTTGTCTACAACCTCTGGTGGTGTTGGTACATAAACGACATCAGGAGTACGTTCTTTAGGCTTTAAAGGCGCCGTTTGCTGTACTTCTTGTGCTGCAGTTGTAGGCGCCTGAGCTACGTTTTTTGAGTCAACCTGTTGCGTGCAGCTAGCTAAAAGTAAGCTACTTACACCTAAAGTTGCGAGTAAAGTTCTGAACATAATGTTTGATAAGGGGGAAAAAGGTCAAAATGAATTATTGCTTATTACCTAAAAGCAATATGGGAACTCCAGTTAACAAAACTAAAACACCAACAGTACCGCCTATACCTGTATAGTTAATGCTGGAGTACAGCAAGTATGCACAGGTGGCACAAAATAGTAGAGGAATAATTGGATAAAGCGGTACTTTGAAAGGACGTTCAATTTCTGGCTCACGATGACGTAGTACAAATAAGGCAATACCAGACAGAAGGAAAAAGAACCAAAATACTGGCGCCGTATATTCCACCATTGTCTTAAAGCCGTTACGAGTTATGGCGCCAAGTATTATAAGTAAAAGAGCGATGCCAGCTTGAACCAAGAGAGCATTCGCAGGTGTACTCTTACTACTCCAGCGACCGAGGAAAGCAAATTTACGAAAATCTTGTCCAAGTGCATAGTTACTGCGGGCGCCTGTAAAGATAGTGGCGTTTGCCGCACCCAATGCAGAAACAGCAATTAGAAAACTGAGAAACTTCGCTCCGCCTTCACCTAAAGCACGACGCATCAAATCAGCAGCAGGCGCCTTTGAATTTGCCATATCTACCATACCCAAACCGTGCAAATATGCCAGGTTAATTAATAGATAGATAACTGTTATGATTGCGATACTTCCTAATAATACCTTTACCATATTACGCCGTGCGCCGCGTACCTCCGCAGACAGATATGCAGCTTCATTCCATCCACCGTAAGTTAGCAATACAAACACCATCGCTAATCCAAAAGTAGTAGTTTGGTTAGGAGCAGGTGCCGTACTTGCTCTTTCGGCGGTAGCAAAAAAAATACCAACACTAATAACAAGCAATAAACCTAAAACTTTCGCAGCAGTCAGAAGATTTTGTGTCCATCTACCTGAATTAATGCCTATAACGTTTAAGAACGTCAGCACTACAACCGCCAAAACAGCATAAATATCCGCCGAATATTCTCCCAACGGTAAAAGCTGTGCAGTATAATCTCCAAACACAAAACCTAGCAAAGCTATTGAACCCGTTTGAACAACTGCCATACGTGCCCAAGCAAATAGAAATGCCAGCTTGTCACCAAATGCGCGATGTATATAATGATAAGTTCCACCCGCATGAGGGAATGTAGTTGCTAACTCCGCATAACACAAGGCGCCGACTAAAGACATAATTCCACCCAGCAACCAAGCAGTTAGTGCAACTTGTGCATTTGCTGCATTAGCCGCAACTAAAGCAGGTGTCTCGAAAATGCCTACACCAACAACCATTCCTACTATCAAAGCACCCGCATCAACAGTAGAAAGCGTTGGCTTTGGAGTAGATATTGCTGACTCAGACAGTGTAGTTTTTGATGCCATAACATTTATTGGGATGGTTTTACTGATAACGCTCGGACGCAGCAGAAACTCTAGTTTTATTAAAATTTCAATAATAAATACGCATCATTTATATACATTTTTCAACAAATGTGTATGTATAAAAAAATAGCACCAGTGCCAGTGTTTGCTTGACAGGTCAAGACATACTCATACGTTCGTACATCATCAAGTATTCAAAACTTTGATAAATCTCCCATGAAAGTTTTATGAAAACATTTTAATAATTTCTTTATATATTTTGCAAAGTTTTTTTCTTAAAATAAATATTACTTTAGGAGGATGCTTATTTAAAGAAACCGCTTTTCTACGCAAAATAGTCATTTTAATTACAATATTTCAACGTATATTCCCGGTTTCTAAGATTTACGTTATATAAAACATCACGTGCCAAAATAGAATGAACAGTAAACACATAACACCATGCATCTCGACTCTGAAAACCATGCCCGACTCACGTGTGAAGTCGAATCAACGATAAAAGTGATAGGAGGACGTTGGAAAGTTTTGATTATTCGTGAACTAATAACAGTCAAACGCTTTGGCGAACTACAGCGCGCGTTACCTGGAATAACTCAAAAAATGTTGACTCAACAACTGCGCGAACTCGAAGACGACGGAATTGTTAAGCGCCAAGTTTACCCACAAATTCCGCCAAAAGTAGAATATGAGTTAACACCGCTCGGAGAAACGCTCAAACCGCTCCTCTACGCAATGCACGAATGGGGTGTGAAATACTTACAACAAAAAAATCAATAACATTATATATACATCAATTCTCAAAACCTTCCAAATATTCAACTGCTGCATCTAACTGAGATGGATACCCTTGAGAAAAACTTTCAAACCAAAGTCCCTCTGGAGAAAGCGGTTCTAACTCAGATAACCAAATTTGCGCTTGCTGCTTCAAAGCATCACGCTTTTTCTGCCGCTCCTCTAACACACGAATACGCTCTGCTTCAAGTTCTTGCTGTCGTTGTAATTCTACTGCTAAATCTTTCTCATCAAAATCAGCTTTGACATCAGCCAACAGTTTATCAAGACCAATCGGTTTATCTGATGATACAACATTATTTAATGTACGTATGTTCGGACGCTGGGATTGAGATTGTGATTTAGGCGCCTGTGTATATTCGTTCTGAATTTCAGCCAGTAGCTTATCAATTTCATCCATATGGTGATGAATATTATTTATTTAAAAGATATTGAGTGCTATCCATCACTATAACCAAAGAAACCGGGTTTCTACGCCAAATCATCTTTTTTATTAGAATATTTCAACAAAGGAACCCGGTTTCTAAAAGTTTCTCAGATTTGACATAACTTTACATCGCTTGCCAAATACAAATTAAATGTTAAGTTAGACTGATGAAATGTATAAAGGATATTAATGTGACTTTTTTAACCTATGTTTTCACGTAAGCAACTTTGGTAATGGGATTCATCAATGAGTCAGAACGAAGAATTTAAAGTCTTAAATGTATTTATGTACGTGTTTAGTGCTATTTATTTAACGCAGTAAGGATAGATAAATATGAGTTACATGCAGGTAATGTTAGATTTCATTACATGTAAGTTTCCGTTTTGGGGAACATGTAATTTTCAGTTTGAGCCAGAAACGAAAACAATATTCATTCAATGTTTAACTTCAGAAGCGAGAGCAAAAATACTCGCAGATGCGTCGAAAATATCAGCATTAGATATTAATGTCGAGCAATTTATTATTAAAGTTCCGCAATATTCAGATATTATTATTTCTCATATTCGGTAAATCTATCGAGACCATAGGGATGTAAGTAACCAACTCATCCGTTGCATCTGTTACATCCGTTGCCAATATATCGCGAGTAGTGTATATCAGCCTATTCAAGGTTGATATACATTGTTATTCTTTTGGATGGCGCCACATATGTCTTGAGTAGGGTTATTCGCAAATGATGTTTTGATAACTTGACATTATCAGAGTATAAATACCAATCGGAGGGAATCATGACCTATACTCAAAGCCCTAACCAAGAGATTAATCAAGTCGCGCAGGCTTTTAGCGGCTTAGAAGTAGATGACCAACTAGCATTGTTTTGGTTTGTTTACAAAGAAATGGGCAGTTCTGTAACTCCTGCGGCTCCAGGCGCCAGTACAGCTTCAGATGCAATTGCTGAAGGTCTGTTTAACCAAGTTAAAGAATTATCTCATGAAGAGCAGCTACAACTTCAAAGAGATTTGATAAATAAAGCAGATACTCAATTAAGCCGTCAGTATGGTTCTTTAAGCGATACAACAAAACTATTGTTCTGGTACTTGCTCGCTCAAGGTATGGATAATGGTACAATTATTCCAATGCCTGAAAATTATGAACTTTCCAGTTCTGCTCAAGAAGTGTTTGAACAAATCAAACAAAAAGAATTTGAACAACAAATGACTATTTTCCGTGACTATGTAGCACCAATGGGCGCCGAAGCGAAGCCAGGTGCAGAAATTTAGACTTTTATAGTGTGAAGCGGGGAAAGGAAAACCTTTCTCCAACTTCGCGTCTACCTAAAGGTATATAAATATATTTCTACCTTTTAATAGTGAAGTTAGAAGCTTACATTTTCTAGGCTAGTAACAAGTACGACATTTACAAGGCAGTATTTATTAAATGGTCGTATACAAAAGCAAATAAATAATGAAATAATTGGAGGTTGTGATGACTTTTGCAAATGTCAAAAATGTAGAGACTGTTATATTGAAATACCGCGCATTAAGTGCTGACGATAAGTTAACCGTTTTAGCTCAACTCTATGGAGAAGTAGCAGCAGAGATAGCTCCGACTATTTCTCAGAGCAATGTAACTGATGACGCTGCTACTAATTTAGTCAAGCAGATTCAGCAAATGGCTTCAGAACAACAGGTTGATGCTTTGCGTGGGTTAGTGGAAGGCAAACAAAGCGACGGAGAAAGTGTACTCGATGAGCATCCCACCAAAGCGCTAGGTGAACTTTTTACAGGTGGTGAGAAAAGCACTTCATTTTCCAGTAAGGAATATGACTCGTTAACTACTGACTCCCGACTGTTTTTCTGGTTTCAACTAGCTCAAAACCTAGGAAAATCAGTTGTTGGTATACCTGATGACCATATGCCAAATGAAAGAGTTTCTGAAGTATTAGATTTAATTGGAACTCCTGAAGTTGAAGACTTAGTGTCTTTGTTGAAGAAAGCACTGTAGTTAAATTTATATAAACCGGGTTTGTGATATGACTCGGTTTTTCATTGTGCTTTAGCTATAATTTTAAAGGCTGGAGGGGCGCCGCTAAAAACGGTGTTAGAAACTAACCAGCCACTTTTTGTTTTTTGCAAGTAATTAGTTTGTGGGACATCGAAAGGTGGAGACTTTGCTAGCAATTGATTTGATTTAACCGAGAATATCTTATGACTCCAAGTTTCTGTTAAATCTACCTTTGCAGTAGAACCATCTGAGCTAATTTGAAAGTTATGAAAAACTTGTTTCTGCAATTTGGAATATATATAAGTTTGATGAGATTTTAACTCTGAAACTAATTTTTGCTTTTTCTGTAGCTCTTCTCCTGTGTATGCTTTGCTAAGTACATCAGAATTTAAAGACTGATTAACTTCTCTATCGATATCATCAGCATTTTTTATAGCATTTTTGAGTTCATCAATCTTTTTCTCAGCTTCCGCTCCATCTTCTGGTTTTATAGTAATTAAATTTTGTTGCGATGTTTGAGCAGCAGCTTGACTTGATGCAAAAGATGTAGCTAACGTAGCCGTAGTACGACTAGCAATCTTTTCAGATGTATCTGTATTAACTTTTTTCGATTCAAGGCTTTTACAACTATTTAGTAGTAAGGCGATGGAGGTTGCGTAAAAACAAGTGTAGATATGGCGCCTAATCTTCATCGTGATTCCCCTTGATTTAGCTTGAACGCTACATAATAAAAACTATTTTATGTGTGCGGGCAAATGATTCTTATTCGCATCATAAAGTATAAATACTCATATATATGTTAAGTGTTATTAAAGCAAAATCAAATTTTTCATAATAATTGTTAATAGAATTAAAGATTTTGGCGCCGAAAACCATTATAAAATTAAGAATTTCTAAAATTCAGCCGGGAGCATCGAGATTACCCCTGACAAAAGAAATTTTTATGCTATATTGTTTACGGGTGACTAGCTCAATGGTAGAGCATAGGACTCTTAATCCTCAGGTTCTGGGTTCGAGCCCCAGGTCACCCACTTTAACACGAGAAAAGATTTCCTGTACACAGCAAAGCATTCAAGTATTTACAGCAAGCGCACACGCACAAGTAGAGACGTTACATGTAACGTCTCTACAATGTTGGGGTATCAGGTATATGTTTCCGAAACCTAAAATTTGTTGAATCTATCAATCTATCTATACGCTTCGGGTCTGACGTTGCGGCGACTACGAGTTCCAACAACGGCGCCAATCATGGAAGCAAGTAAACTTAGTAAAGAACCTAATACAAACCACCATAATCCTTGACGTACACTAGATGCTGCTTCACGAGCTTGTTGAGCAGATACGTTAGGCGTATTTTGCGGTAAGTTAACACCTTGTTGCTGTACTTGATTTATTACTTCTCCGGCGTTAGAAGCGGCAACACCAAAAGCACCCGATACACCACTAGCTAATAACCAAGAACTTAATGCTAATGTTGTTGCCCAGAGTATTGCACCGTTGAGCAGAGCAGTATTACGACTCATGGGTCCACAAGCACGCGCTGTTACCCAACCACCTGTAAATAGAGAAATTAATAAACCAATGGTTGACCAAATTCCTACATTACCTGCGACGTCAGATGAAATTGTTCTAGGTCTTCCAGAACCTTCTACAGTTCCGGCACCAATTGCACCAAATAATGCGCTCAATACTAACTGAGTAGCAAGTGCAACTAGTAATCCAGAAATGATTGGACCCCAACGAACACGGTCATGATAATCAGCTACTGGGGTGGTAATAATAGGCTCGGTACCTATATTATCTGTTGTTCTATTTACATATGCCATTGATTATTTACTTCCTTTGTATTTCAAGATTTTCCAACAAAATTTCACAATAATATGCAGATTAATATATTCTGTTTGTAGCTTTATCTTTATTGCATCACTACAACAAGAATACGTTCTGTACTAAACTTAATATTAGAATAAACTAGTTACCGTCACAATCCATCTCTCTATCGAGCTAATTTTAATACTACTAAAATCAGATTGACAGTTAATCTACGGATAAAAGAAACCGAGTTTCTTAGAAAACCCGGTTTCTAGATTTTTATAAGTTGCGTTTGCTTTTGAAAGAGGTGAGCAGTTCTCTTACTTGTTCACCTGCTACTTCGCGCGCACCTAAACCGAATGCTAAAGCAGTTGCAATTGCAAAGGCGCCTAGTAATAAACCGAATGCGAGATTTACAATATCGCTAGCAACACCGATTTGTTGTAGTGCCATTGCCGAAACCAAAGCAATAATTGCGACTCGCGCGATTTGTCCTAAAATCTGGGCTTGACGATTACCAGAAGCGGTAATGATACTGAAAGCGAGATTTGCAAGAAATAATCCGACGGCAAATACCGCTAATCCTGCTAAAATTCGACCAAATACTATAGTTAAACCACTAACTAACGCTGTTAGTGCTGGAATATTCAAGACATCAACCGCTGCTACGGTAGCGAATAGCATTATCCCAACGAGTACCACAATACCAACAATTTCGGATGGTGTGCGGGTTGTGGTTGCCACCCTCGTTGCATCTGGTTGAGTAGAAGCTTGGACGGTAGTTGTTCGAGTTCTTCGGGTTGGTATGCCTAAAACAGAAAAAATATTGTCGAAACCAATGCTTGTAAGAATGTTGGTGATGAGTTCAGAGACAAAACGACCTAAGAAGTAAGCAGCTATTAATATAATTGCTGCCGTGAAAATTAAGGGGAGCGCGCTGAGGATTTGTTGCAGCATGGCAATTGCTGGTACAGAAATCGCTTCTATTTTTAAAGCGTTTAGTGCTGCAATCGCAAACGGAATCAATATTAATATGTAGACAATTGTGCCAATAATCCCTGACAATGATTGCCCTGCTGTTGTTTGCCGTAAACCAAATCGGGCGCCTAAGCGGTCACTTCCAGCAGAAGCAAGCAAGTTAGTCACGATTCGTCTAACAATAGTAGCAAGCAACCAACCCGCAGCAGCAATTAACACCGCAGCGAGAATGTTTGGCAAAATCGAAATTACCTGCGTAATTAAACTCTGTATTGGAAGTAATGCTTGATTTAACTCTAATGCATTCAGAATTGGCAGCAAAAACAGTAAAAAGATAAACCAATAAAGTGCATTACCAATCGTCTCACTTAAAGATAATTGATTTTGACTTGCTGCTGTACGGTCTTCAAACTGTGTATTCAAACGCTGATCCAGTCTTAAGGCGCCTAATCCTCGTGTTGTTATTAGCTTGACGATAGTTGCGACTACCCAAGCAACTCCAAATAAAATTATTGCACCGACTATTTTAGGAATATATCCAAGTACGGTATTGAGGAAAGTATTTAGGGGTTGTGAAACAACCTGTAAGTTGAGTGTTTGTAAAACAGCAACAACCGTAATTAGAACAATAACCCAAAAAACAAAATTCGAGATTACTTTCTCGACTTTAGGTAAATCTCTTTGGTCTGTACGACCTAAAATAGCGGCAGCAATGCGGTTATCGACATTGGTTCGATTGAGAATTCCTCGTACAACTCCACTTACAACTGCTGCAATTAGTAAACCAACTAACAAAATTGCTACTGCTGCAAGCAATGTTGGTAGAAAATTTATTAACTGTGCAAACAATCGTTCCATATAGTCTACACTGTTATCTAGCGCCTGTCTTGGTTGAACTGGTTGATACGGTTGTGTAGCTTGTGCCAGTAGCGAGGTTATATCCATAAATTTTTCGGGCTTAACCTTGATGTATTACTTAGTTAGATATAAAAAGTGACAATATCCACCAGTAATTTGATGTGACATAGCTTACTCATAAGTCTAGAATTTTGAATCTATCTTTGTAAAGAAGATATTTTCATCCTATTGGTAGATGAATTTAACGTAGGAAAAAGAATCTTAATATATTTTGTTTAAATAATGTAAGGACATTTTTAACAATTCTCATGTATTCAACTATGAAAGAAAATAGTGTGACTAGTTTCTAGCCTAACTAATCATATTTATAATCATATAAATATTTTTTCATAAAAAAGTAGTTAAAATCGAAATAAAATAGTATAGCTTTTGGTAGAAACAAGCTTATAACAAACGGTTGATGTCAAGTCACAAAAAAAATAGTTAAGTATAAAGAATAATCTAATTCAATAACTCGGTAAATTTTCTTACCGCGTAATTATCCAAGTAATACTTAATAATACTCAGTACACAGGAAGGAATAGTATGGAAACCCAAGTGCAACAAGAAGAATACATGAATTCGACTCAAGAGTATGTTAATAACATGGATTCTACTAGCGCCCAAGCGATTGAAAAAGTAGAGTCTAAAATCAAGTCTACTGCGAATGAAGCAGATTATCAATTGCAGGTAGCAGGTAACAAAGCATCTAATTTTTTCGCGACACTACCAGAATATATCAGTGCATTTTACCAACAATACAAACTGCCTATTATAGCAATTGGTGCATTAGTTCTAGGAATAGTCGTCCTTAGAGTCTTCTTTGCAGTCCTCGGTGCATTCAATGATATTCCCCTTGTGGCGCCATTGTTCGAGTTGATAGGTATTGGTTACACAGCTTGGTTTACCAATCGCTACTTACTCAAGGTTGAAACAAGAAAAGAATTAGCAGGTGAAATTCGTTCTCTTAAAGCAGAAATTCTAGGTAGCAGATAACATTAGGACTTACCAGAACAAGCACGTAAAAGCCGTAGGGTGCGTGACGCCACAAAAATACTTCAACGTAGTCATAACATAAAAAGCGTCACGCACCAACTTTTTATCAAAACAACAATAATATGACAAACGAAAAAGTTGCGCTAGTTACAGGAGCATCATCTGGATTTGGAAAGTTAACTGCGACAATGCTTACCCAATCTGGGTATCGTGTTTATGGCACCAGTCGTAAAGAACATTCAGCCTCGTCTGTTTCAATGTTGAAGATGGATGTCAAATCAGATGAATCAGTGGAATCGTGCGTCAAACAGTTACTTGACCAAACTGGACGTATTGACTTGCTCATTAATAATGCGGGACAAATACATGCCAGCATGATTGAAGAAACAAGTTTAGAACAAGCCCAGGATGTTTTTGATACAAACTTATGGGGTGTTGTGCGCGTTACAAATGCTGTATTACCAACGATGAGACAGCAACGTAGTGGGCATATTATAAATATGAGTTCCTTGGGTGGATTAATCGGCGCCCCTGGTCAAGGTTATTACTGTGCTAGTAAATTTGCCCTAGAAGGTTATAGTGAAGCATTAAGCATAGAACTAGACCCTTTCAATATCAAAGTATCCTTAATTGAACCAGGCTATTTTAAAACTAACTTTAATCATCAAATGTTGCATTCAGGAAAAACTTATAGTGATTATAACAATGTACGTGAGGTGATGCAATCGTCTATAAATCAGGCAATTGCACAGGGTGAAAATCCTGAAAAAGTTGCAAAATTAATTGTTTCTATTGCTCAAAACCCGGCGCCGCGATTACGGTATCGTGTTGGTAATGACGCGCAGTGGCTCCCTCGTATAAGAGCAATACTCCCAGATAGGTTATTTCGCTTTGCCGCACGTAAGCGTTTTAATATAGCCTAACAGAGTATTTTAGTATATACATTTTTTACTACGCTAAAAATAACTACCTCAAAGATGTAGCAATACCGAAAATTCTTTCTATATCTGCAATAAGACTTAATTGATTATAAGTTCTTAAAATACGCTCTCCCTCAACAATAACGTCTGACGTTGGGTAGTTTTGAATAACTTCAATCAATGAAACTTTATTTGTAATTTCACTCAAACATCTTCAATATAATAAATAATCTCTCTTAAGATTGGTGAAATTAGGAGAATTTGTAGTCTACCGTGGGTACTTGCCTGAGTAATTAATTTCTTCAACTAGTCTTGAAACATTTTTACTATGTTACTTCAAGATAAAGAAACCGAAAGCATGATCGAAATAAACGATTTAGTGGCATTAATTAATCCTCTAAACGATACTGCCCCATCCTGCTGGATTGATGAGAATTATCAAAACGCCTAAATCTGAGAATAAACCAATTAGGAGAAAATTATGAATTTTTTAGAAAGTATTTTTGGTGGTGACCGCGAAGTCGAAAAAGACTACCGTAATTTTGTCAACCGTTATGAGCAAGGTTCACCTTCCGAAGGGTACTCAGACGAAGAAGTTTATGACCGTTATCAAAATGTTTCTAGACGGTTACCTCCAGACATTTATCAAGAATCTGCACAAGAAGCTTTTAGTCGCATGACTCCGCAAGAACGAATGCAGTTTGGTCGTTATCTTCAACAGCAAACACGTGCCTCAAACTTAAATTTTCCCGATTTAAATCAAGATGGAATAGATGACCGTTTTCAAGACCCACGTTATCTTGCTCAAGCAACAGGTAGAATTCAATCTTCTCAACCCGATTTACTTGGTCAAATATTTAGAGGCGCCTCGGGTATGATAGGTGGTCAAGGAGGTAACGTTTTGAGTAACCCATTAGCAAAAGGAGCAATGGCTGGTATCGCAGCTTTAGCGCTTAAAAAGCTAATGAATCAGGGCAACCAAGGAAATTATGGACAATATGGTGACATCCGTCCAGCAAGTGAAGACCCATTAGGTGACCCCGCCGACCAACCTTACCGTTACTAAAAAATTAAATCTCGTAGGACAGGCGGGATGCCTATCCTACAACTTTCGTTCGAGTCCTGGAAGGTGAAATATAAATCACCTGCGTACTAGTATTTTTAGATTCCTTGGTTTGCTCACTACTAAATCGCTGATTAAGAGCATTGGAGCGCTCTTGATATTGACTATCTGGAGTTTGTGATGGGTTGGAAGAATGCACGGTGTACTTAGGTGTATGAGAAGTATCTGTTACTACTGGCATGGCGCCTTCTTCAATACCTGCAACTGCATCTCCTACACCTTGAGTTGTGTGTTTCAGACCGTCATTTACTGTATTGGCGCCGTTTTCTTGACAGGAGGTAGGGTGTGTCAAAGCCGTTACAATCTTCAATAAAACGAAAAATCATGTGCTTTGACGCACCCTACAAGTCTTTTCGTGAAACGTGGAATTTTTCCGCATAGGTCACACACCCTACCATACCGTAACGGCAGGCACCAACCCACCAAAATTAATGACATGGAATACTAGTATTCCATGTCATTAATTCTGAGATGTAGAGACGCGATATATCGCGTCTCTACAAGGTTTTGATATTTACGCAACACACCAAAATTAATGACACGGACTATTAGTGGTCTGTGTAATTAATTTTGGTGGGTTACTATCTTAATAATTCTTTCTTTGTGTTCTAAGAAAGCGGGAAATCCTGCGGATTATGTGACGAGCGTGGTTTATTCCTCTCCCCTCTGTGTACTCTGTGTCTCCGTGGTAAAAAAAATTATATGCACTGCACATCTGCGACTTTGTGCCACAACTCCCTAAAATGTTATGATATTTTTGTTTGGGTAGTCCATTCAGCAGGGACATTGGTTACTGTGCTTCCTGAAGCAGTTGTACCATTGATAAACCAAATTGAATTATCACCAGTAGTAGCGTTACGCCAGAAAATATCTGTTTTTCCATTACCATCATAATCACCAATCATATATTGTAGTGATGGGTCAGTTTGCGGTAAAAATGCAGACGTTGCAATCGATGAACCGTCCATTAACCAAGCTGTATTCTCACCTGTTTTGGTATTGTGCCAAAATACATCTGTTTTGCCATCACCATTAAAATCACCAATACTATCTGTCCAGTCGGCGCCCATATTATTTAAACTACTACTAAACAGAAAAGTTCCATTCATCATCCAAACAGATGTATCACCTGTAGTTTTGTTGTGCCACAATACATCACTTCTACCATCACCATTAAAATCGCCAACTGTAGAATCCCAAGATGAATCCATTTGTTGTAAGAATGAGCCAGAATAATTAGTACCATCCATCATCCATACCGCTGTGTCGGTTGTAACAGGATTTCGCCAAAAAATATCACTCTTACCATCCCCACTAAAGTCAACTATAGTAGGAGTCCAAGACAAATCTGTTTTATCTAAATATGCTGCGGTTGTTACCGTAGTACTATCCATTAACCAAGTAGCATTTTCACCAGTATTTGTATTGTGCCAAAAAACATCGCTCTTTCCATCACCGTTAAAGTCAGCAATATCTAACTTCCAACCAGGGTCAATAGTTTGTAATTGAATATTACTTACGACATTATTACCATCCATCATCCACAATACATTCTCACCTGTTGTACTATTGCGCCAAAAAATATCACTTTTTCCATCACGATTAAAATCACCCAGTTTATATCCCCAGTCAGCACTCATTTTCGGCAAAAACTTCGCATCCGTAATATTACTACCATCCATTAACCAAATTGCAGTATCACCTGTTTTAGCATCACGCCATAGTAAATCAGTTTTACCGTTACCGCTAAAATCAGCGTGTGTAGCTGCACTGCTAAAAATAGAGTTAGGATTTGGATTAGTTATTGGTATATTATATGCCTGACTCGAAACATCATTAGAAAGAGACGGATGAAAGCTTGAAGAACGTATAGAATTACTCGAATAATTAGATTGATTAATACCAAAATTATTATTTGTGAAAAGAGAATTATTTGTAGAGTAAGTATTCTCAGAAATAGGAGAAGCAACAGATAAACTAGAAGTATTCATAATATGTGAGTAAAGGTAATATGAGAGCATCCCAATTTGGAAGAATCATGTCATGCTGAACGTAGTGAAGCATCTGGTTTATACATTGAGACCTTAGATTCTTCGCTACGCTCAGAATGACAATAGGACGTGGCTAATGACAATGCGGCACTACTTTTAAAACATCAACTTACGCGGTGTACCAACCAACAGGAGTAGTATTAACTGCGGTGCTGGTACCATCTCCAGACCAAATCATATTTTCGCCAGTCTGACTATTGCTCCACAACAGTTCGGTTTTGCCGTCACCATTAAAGTCACCCAAGCTAGATGTCCACTCAGAACCCATTGATGGTAAAGCTGTTGCGGTTGCAGTGGCGCCATTCATAGTCCAACCGACATTTTGACCAGTAGATTGATCACGCCATAATACGTCAATGTTTCCATCACCATTTACATCACCAAACGAGTACTTCCAATTAGAATCGGCGCCTTGTGTTGGTAAATCTGCGGCTGTAGCATTAGTACCACTCATCAACCAGGTTTTGTTTTCACCTGTTTTGCTATTGTGCCAGAAAATATCAGTTCTCATGTCACCGTTGAAGTCAGTTGCAGAAATTTGCCAATCTGAACCGACGCCGAAATTTGCCAGTGCAGTACCACTAGCTAGCTCGGTACCATTCATACTCCACAAAGAATTTTCACCTGTTGCAGAATTATGCCAAAGTAAATCGGTTTTGCCTGTACCATCAACACTTACAATAGTAGAAGTCCAGTTAGCATCAGTTGTTGGTAACATTGCAGCAGAAGCAACATTTGTACCATCCATTACCCATGCAGCATTTTCACCCGTACTCTTGTTGTGCCAAATTAAATCGCTCTTACGGTCTCCGTTTGTATCTCCAACGGTAAAATCCCAATTGCTATCTGTGGTAGGCAACATAGTATCAGCAACTATATTTCCACCATCCATTACCCAAGCTTCGTTTGCTCCGGTATTTTTATTACGCCATATCAAATCAGTTTTACCATCACCATTGAGGTCTGCAATTTTGTAATCCCATTCAGCACCGCGCGATGGTAGAGCAGCTCCAGCAGGAGTGGCGCCATTCATCAACCAAATAGCAACTTCACCAGTTTGCGAGTTTCGCCAAATTTTATCAGTCTTACCATCGCCGTTAAAGTCAGTGTTAACAGCTGCACTACTAAAAATTAAGTTGGGATTAGGGTTCAAGCCTTGAGATTCAACTGACTGCGATGACCCCTTTAAGCTTGAAACATCATTTGAGTATAAACTTTGATCAAAACTGTTCGCATTACTTGTATATATCGAAGCACCAGTACCAGTAGAAAGCTCTGTGGATTTTGTCGAATTTAACATAGATGAGGATTGTCAACAGTGTTCATCACCCTTTTTATTATCTATTTACAATTAAAAGTGTTACTTGAGAACTTCCCAACCCTTTTTCGGCTTTTTTGCTTAAATTATATTGTTTGTCAATAACAATGTTTTAAAAACTAAAGAAACCGGGTTTCTGGTTTACTTTTATTCAAATATGTTTACCGATACCAAAGCTTTATTGAAGATTTCGCTATATATAGTATTTACATATTTCTCTGATGACGATTGATTGTAATCGAGTATAAGCTGATTAGTTAAAATCTAAAAAATAATTATGTGGCTTTTAATATTTGTCGTGGTGAATTTTTGTAGTATTTTTGCTGGATTAATAGCAGGTAAACAAATTAAAGCTTTTCTTAAAAGGCACAAAAGTATTGCCGATGATTATGTGCTAGAAGAATTTAAATCTTTGGTCAGGCGCCAGATGTATATGGTATACTTTCTATTATTTTTTCTGGTTATCGGGTTGTTTCTGAATGTTGTTGTGGTAATTCATCATGGGCTGGTTGGCTTTGCTATTGTGCTACTTGTAAATGCATATAGCTTTTGGCAATCACAATATTTCCGTAGACTGGAAAAAAAAGCAAGGTCTTTAAATGCTGCAAATGAACTTCTCGCACGCAGATATTACATAGTCAGCAATACCTGGGCAAATAAACCATTACCAGATTTTTAAAGGACATGGCTTAGAAATACCATAACCTTGGGCATAATCTACACCTATTGTCTTGATTGTTTCAAATATTTCTTGATTTTCTACATACTCTGCAACAGTTATAATGTCCATCAAGTGAGCAATTTCATTGATAGCTTTTACCATTACTATATGAATTTTTCCTCTACAATATTTTTAATCAAAGTTCCATTGATTTTGAGATAATCTATTGATAAGTTTTTGAGATAACCCCACGATGACATGCTGCTGCCAAAATTATCTAAGGCAAAGCAAAAACCAAGTTCTTTGATAGCAAGCACTTTCGAGGCAATTTGTGCCAAGTTAACAGTAACAACGGTTTCGGTAATTTCAAAGCAAATTGCTTGTGCTGGAATTTGGTGCAACGCTAGCTGCTCACATAAAAAGTCTATAAATTTATTATTATTTATTGTGGCACCCGAAAGGTTGATAGCATATGTGAAGATTGCATTTCGCTTTTGGCTTTGACTACCTCGCGATTGTCAGCTTGATACACATGTACCCAGGTACGTCCTTTGTTTTTAGCGGTATAACAAGCGATATGCACAGCGTTAAGTAAGCTATTCATACTTTGACCCTGAAGCAAATTTATTTTAGGGTTGTGACAATTGTATTGTCAATTTAATGTCAACAGATATGTCTATAATTATCGGTAAATTATTAATCGAAAAAAAAATCTTCAATTAAGTACTTGATAATAATTTTGTGTCAATTGGTACAGAAATAGCTTACGTGATAACTGTCACTAAGACATCTGTAAAACCCTCTGCAAACTGGTATATTGGCTTGAATAACCAAAATATAGGCGCCTCCACTGATGTTGCATTTATATCATCATGTAAAGAAATGTAACAAGCTGCTACGATGGCTTCGACAAATATGGTACAAAGTAAATGTAAAAATAAAGAAAATCTTAAGTTTTTCTATGAATCTAAAAAATAGGTTTATAGAATGCCTCAAAACAGGGTGGTCAATGGTGGCTTAGTTCTGTATGTGCTGATAAATAGTACAAATGTCGTAAGCAATTAGTTGTAAGTAATCATAAATGAAATTCTGTTTAGTTCCCTGTTTGAGAACATCAAAATTAAGGACTTAGTGAAGAGTAAAGGTAGCTATGCGACAAGAATTGATGCTAGACCAAGCAACGTTATATCAGCTAAAAATTTTTTATACAGTTGTCAAATTTGGAAGTTTTACTCGTGCAGGTCAAGAGCTTTTTCTCTCTCAACCCGCAGTTTGTATGCAGGTGAAAAAATTAGCTCAAGCACTTGGTTTGTCGTTATTTGATAAGCTAGGTAAAAATATCAGTCCGAGTATAGCTGGAAAGGAATTGATAGAAACATGCGATAAAATCTTCAATACGATGGATAAGTTTGAAGATAAGTTAGCTGATTTACAGAGTTTGAAGCAAGGTACACTAAAACTATCAGGACTAACTACAGCTAAGTATATTATTCCCTTGACTTTAGGAGAATTCAGTCAGCGTTATCCAGATATAGATGTTTCGCTGAAATTGGCAAATCATAGTGGGATTGCCGAACGGATGATGAAAAATTTAGACGACTTATATATAGTTAGTGAAATTCCCAAGTTTATCGATGTTGAAAGTTTTCCATTTTTCCGAGATGAGTTGGTTGTTGTAGCTTCCTCTCGTCACCCATTAGCTAGAGAAAAGAAGATTTCGATTCATCATCTTGCCAACGAAGCTTTTATAATGCGTGAAATCGGTTCTGCTACACGAAATCATGTACAAAACATCCTCCTTAAGTATGATGTTAAAGTCAGAGTTAAGATGGAATCGAACAATGATGAGATGATTAAGTCTTTCGTAGCTGATGGTTTAGGTATTTCGGTTCTGCCACGTCAGTGCATAATTTCAAATCCTGACAATGAATTAACAATTCTTAATGTTGAACATTTCCCAATCTGGCGCCAGTGGCATATGGTATATCCAGCTAAAAAGCATCTGTCTGCACTTGCGAAAGCTTATTTACAGTATTTACTCGAAATATCAGTAGGTTGCTCAGAAGTTGAAATGAATAATTGTCGATTAATGTCGGACTACACAGTACACAGTTACAACGATTGTATTGCCGCATAAAATTCTAGAAACCTTAGAAACCAGGTTTCTTTGTTGATATTTTGTAATAAAAATGACGATTCGCGTAGAAACCTGGTTTCTTCTTGTTTATTGTAAATAATACTCAGTATTTCAGTGCCATTCGTTGAGTGGCATATTTTTTATGCAATTAAACATAACTACAGCAACATTTTTATAGCTACCAGCGTCTAATGGGGGGTGTTACCCCTATTAGTTTAAAGTAAAATGCGATTCCAAAAAGCATACGTATTTATAGCAGTAGCGACAATGCTACTGAGTCTTTGTTGTGGCATAAAAACAGTACAAGCAACAAGCCCAACCAATTCAGTTACGACAATCATTAGCGATATGCAAGCACCACAAGACGCTTATCCGCATGGAGTACCCAAACATTACAGTTGGGCAAATGGTGCAGAAATTGGTATGGGTAATGACCCCAAAGATTTTAAAGCCATGATGGCATGGGGGCAGCTATACGAAGCAGAACAAGGTAATCCTGCTACTAACACGCGCGTTCAAATACGAGACATCAAAGCTTATTACCTGAGCAAACAAGATAACCAATGGCGCCTGCTACAAAGTTCAAAAGGAGTAGAAGGAGCAGCATATCGTGAAGATTTTGCAGGAGATGCAAATAAACCGGCAGATGTTCGTAGTGAATCTGATGGTACTATTTCAGCAAAAGCTGGAGGAGGGCATAACTATCATTTCTGGACTACTGGTGGTCGAGCTTCAATCAATCCGAATGATATCGGTGGTATTTTCACCACTGTAGAAGCAAGACTTATTACTGATGACCCAAATAAACCCGATGACCGCGAGACTGCACGTTATCTATTAAATGTTGGTGGAGACTACTGGCTTGACTTGAGTACTGGTTGGGATAACTTTAAAACGAATGGTGGAATTGCCACAGGCAGATTCAAATACGTCACAACCGACTGGCAAGCTTTCAACATGACAACCTTACCAGCAGACCAAATTCGCTCCGTACCGCCACCACTAGAATAGTTAATGTGGGTCAGGCATCCTGCCTGACCATTTAGTGTTAATAAAACAAATTGATTTAAGTAATTATGCGTATTAAGCCAATTCATTTATTTCTTGTAGTAGCCGCGATACTATTCAGTTTCGGCGCCAGTGTCAGCGCGCGACAGCCAAGAATAAATTCGGTAGCAACAATTATCAGTGATATGAAGCCACCACATGATGCGGCGCCACGTGGAGTCCCCAAACATTACAGTTGGGCAAAAGGGCCAGAATTGGGGATGGGTAACAACCCCAAAAACTTCAAAGCAATGATTGCATGGGGGCAACTATATGAAGCAGAACAAGGAAACCCCGCAAAAAATACGCGCGTTCAGATACGGAACGTCAAGTCTTATATTCTCAGCAAAAGAGATAGAAAATGGCGCCTATTAAAAAGTTCAGTTGGAGTAGACGGTGCAGCATACCGTGAAGACTTTGCAGGAGATGCCAATAAATCACCAGACGTTCGTACTGAAAAAGATGGTAGCGTATCAACAAAAGCAGGAGGAGGATATAACTATCACTTCTGGTCAAAAAACGGTAGAAGCACTATAAACCCCAACGACATAGCTGGTATATTCACCACCTGTCAAGCCAGACTAGTAATAGACAACGCCAAAAAACCAGACGATAGAAGCAGAGCCAAATACGTGCTTAACATGGGTGGAGATTACTGGCTAGACCTTGCGGCACCGTGGGATAATTTTAAAACCAACGGTGGCATAGGAATGGGGAGGTTCAAATACGTAAAAACAAACTGGCAAGCATTCAACATGACAACAGTGCCAGAATCTGAACTTCGCCGCAACCCTCCACCAATCGAGTAACCTAATATAATATTATTGGGAAATTAAAACTGCTTAAACTAACCTAAACGTGCAGAGTAAACTCACTAATCCGCAAGACTTTTCCTGGTCATTTTGGTACACCCTGCCGATATACCCATTTGGCAGGCGCCAAACAATTCGTAAAGAAGTTATAAAAGATACAGTTTGGACGTTCGACCAAATCCAGGGAATTTTTTATGTCGTCGTTCCAGTTAGAATGACGGTAATTAAGCTCAGTGAAGGTGGTTTATTAGTTTATGCACCCGTGGCGCCAACACCTGAATGCATCCGACTAATTACTGAGTTAGTAGAAAAGCATGGTGATGTAAAATACATTATATTGCCAACAATATCAGGGTTAGAACACAAAGTATTCGTTGGTCCATTTGCGAGACGGTTTCCATCGTCACAAGTATTTATCGCACCAGGTCAATGGAGTTTTCCAGTTAATTTACCGTTGAGTTGGTTAGGTTTACCAGCAAAGCGTACTCACGTTTTACCAGAAGATAGTAAACAGGCGCCGTTTGCCAGTGAGTTTGATTATGCCATACTTGGGCCAATAGAACTTGGCCCCGGTCGATTTGCAGAAGTAGCATTTTTCCATAAGCTTTCAAATACGCTTTTAGTAACCGACTCTATCGTCTCAATACCATCTGAACCACCTGCCATAGTGCAGCTAGACTCATATCCCTTATTATTTCACGCACGAGATAAAGCATTTGATATTGTAGAAGACACCGCAGAAAACCGTCGTAAAGGATGGCAACGCATAGCACTATTTGCGTTTTACTTTAGTCCAAGTGTTTTAGAAGTTCCCAAATGGGGTCAAGTATTTAAAGACGCATTCAAAACCAGCAAACGTTCCAAAAAAGATTATTTTGGTTTATACCCTTTTCAGTGGAGACCTGACTGGCAACGTTGCTTCGAGGCTTTATATGCGAATGGTCGCATTTTCGTAGCACCCATTTTACAAGCTCTGATTCTAAATCGGGCGCCTGCTGAAACACTCGAATGGGCAGATAAAGTTGCAAAATGGGACTTTAAAAGCATAATACCTTGTCACTTAGAGGCGCCAGTCACCACTACACCCCAGCAATTTAGACAAGCATTTGCATTTCTACAGAAACAACCAACCACAACTAGTGCCATATTACCCGAAGCAGACTTTGAAGTACTGCGCGTAATCGATAATAACTTAGAAAAATTCGGAATAGTACCACCCGCAAAAGAAAAAGTTTAAAGTCATGAAAATGTGTTAGATTAATTTAGCTTATTCGGTTCAAAAAGGCGCCAGCCATAAGAGGAAACGGGGAAAGCTCGGTGAAATTCCAGCACTGTCCCGCAGCTGTAAGCTATAAAATATAGCAAGTCAGAATGCCCGCCGAGAGCAGTAAAAATAGCTACAATCTACGAGGTATAGATGACAGCACACACAATTTTTGTTTGTACAACATGTGCGAGTACATGGGAAAACGGTAAGCGTGTAGGAGAAAGCGGTGGTGAAAAAGTTTTAAAGCGCTTACAACAAGACAACCAAAATTCCCAAAACCAAGAAATTAAAATTCAGCCAGTAGAATGCATGAGTGCTTGTAATCGTTCATGTGTAATTTGCTTCACTTCCAAAGACAAATATACATATCTATTCGGCGACATATCACCAGAATTATCCTCAACACAAGTAGCAGGAATATTCGAGTGTGCTAATAAATACTACGATCACCCACAAGGATTATTACCGTGGGCAGAACGTCCCGACCCCCTTAAAAAAGGCGTCCTAGCGCGTATCCCAGCCATCCCCGCAGCTATCCCTGTAGGTTGTATGTAGGTTTGATTGTGGATGATATACGTAGGGTGCGTGAAAGCCATTACAAATCAAAAATGTAACCCAACATTAAAATGCTTTCACGCACCATCAACATTATAATAAGCGATTAATCACGAGTAGATTCCTTAACCTTTCTAATATTTTTTGTTAGTCCTTTGACTTGTTCTTTTAATTCAAGATTATAAGCAACCTCTAAATAACCTGTAACTTGAGCTTGCGTTTCTACGACATCAGGAAGCCAGTTAAGTGAGCGCCAAAACTTTCGATGCTCGACAAGATACACCAAAAACGGCTGGTACAAGTGCAACAACAAGAAGTATTTTATAAATGTGTTTCATTTTTCATTCCTAAAAACTCTTCTTCGTTACCATAACTTATCAAAATTAAAATTTATAATATCGTAGCTTCATAACGTTATATAAATTTTAGAAAATAATTATTAGTTCAAGCAATCTTTACACTATGTGCTTTTAGCTTAATTCCCCCAACCCCCACGTGGAAGGGAATCAAATTTTGGAATCACTCTTTCACTTCATGGCACAAATCTACTATATAGGTGTATTTTACCATAATGCCTTGGTTGAAGAAGTGTTATATAGGGCTGGCGGCAACTATCCCAAAACATGTTATACTACAATATGATTACACTGTGAAATTATTAAGGAGACTGAACTATGAGTGAATTAATCGCAACACACCTTCACACAAGGCGCCTTCATTCTTGTTCAGTTTAGCTAATCTCGATTTTAGCTTAGTCCTCGAATAGGCATCTTGTGCAAAACAAGTAGCACATATTGAGGAAAAATAAATGCATTTGAATTCTTTAGGCTGGAGTGACTTTTTTAATTCCAGCTTTGAACCCTTTCGTCTACAAGGATTTACAGTAGGTAGGGTAGCAATTGAGCATACAAATACTTACATCGTTCTAACAGAACAGGGAGAAGTATTAGCACAAATAACAGGTAAACTGCGACATCAAGCTTTACAACGTCAAGACTTTCCAGCAGTAGGAGATTGGGTAGTTATTCGTGTGCGAGACTCAGAACAAGCAACTATTCACGCAATATTGCCAAGATTTAGCAAGTTTTCTCGTAAAACCGTTGGGGGCAAAACCGACGAACAAATAGTTGCAGCGAACGTTGATACTGTTTTTTTAGTATCTGGATTAGATGGAGACTTTAATATTAGAAGAGTCGAACGTTATTTAATTCTTACTTGGGAAAGTGGCGCCAACCCGGTTATAGTTTTAAACAAAGCAGATTTGTGTAATAACCTTGAACAGCGTTTAGTAGAAATAGAATCTGTTGCTCTGGGTATACCAATACTTGTTTTAAGTGCGGCACATAATCAGGGAATTGATGCTTTAAAAACCTATTTACAACCAGGTAAAACTGTTGCACTGCTTGGGTCTTCGGGTGTGGGTAAATCTACTATTACCAATCAACTAATGGGTGAAACAGTTCAAGCTGTACAATCTGTACGTCAGGATGATAGTAGAGGAAGACACACCACAACTCATCGAGAATTAATATTACTACCAACAGGAGGGGTAGTTATAGATACTCCTGGAATGCGCGAAATACAGTTGTGGACAGGTGATGAAGGTTTGCAGTCTACATTTGCTGACATTGAAATTATCGCGCAACAGTGCCGCTTCCGTAATTGTCAACATGCTCATGAACCTGGTTGTGCTGTACAGGAAGCTTTGCAGTTAGGTAAACTTGAGGCACCGAGGTTTTTGAGTTATCAAAAGTTACAGAGGGAGCTTGGTTATTTGGAGCGTAAACAAGATCAAAGCTCATATTTAGCAGAAAAGGAACGGTGGAAGAAAATTACTAAATCTATGCGAAAGCATAAAAAGTGATTTTTTGGCATGGGAAATAAATGGTGCGTAACGCTACGGGGTTATTGGCTTCGTTTCAAAGTTGTTGATAGCGTTACGCACTACATTCTTCAAGGCGCCCAAGTTTTGCATTTGAGACCAAATTATTGCTACATGTACTCTATAAATACGCTCACTCTTCCCAATTTTCTATCTTGAGATTTGGAATTTGGGAAAAGTCTTTGTAATTGCGTGTGACTATTATTGCATTTTGAGTCAGAGTAATAGACGCAATTCTCAAGTCTTTTTCAATTCTATTTTTTGCTAAGTTTTTAGAGCTTTGCCTTAACATTTGATAACAGTTCTCGGCATTTGCGTCAAAATTCAAGACAGTTATTACCCTAATAAATTCTGTAGTTTCCCAGAGCTTGGTATAAAGTTGAGTGATTTTTTGTGCTTGGGCAGGGTTATTCAATCTTCCAACCCAACCGTTAAATAATTCTTGGACAGTAACTACGGTAATTGCAACATTTTTAGAATATTTGTCAACTTGGGCAGTTATTGATTTGTTTCCTGCTAAAAACAGCGACGCATGGTCAGTATCAAGAATCCATAAACTCATATTTCGCTATCGTCTTCCCGTTCTGCTCTTATTTCTTTCATAATTTCCATGAAATCTGGGTCATCTTTAAAAATTCCAGCAAACTTCATTAAGGGATTTTCTGGGGCAACTGGTTGTATAGGCGCCGGAATTTTAATAATTTCGGCTTTTGCTAAACGTTTTTGTAATAGAAGTTGAACTTTTTCAACTGCTCCTTGCTTTGTTTCATCTTGTATCTGACAATCTGGAACTTCTAGAACAGTTGCTGTAGTAAGACCATCAGTTGTACTCTCTATTAAAATATTCCAATCATCCATAACAGTTAAGGGGTGCAAAGTGAATATAGTATATATTTTTGCTGCCTCACAATTATATCTAGATTTTTTAAAAAATAACATTAATTTTTACGAACGAAATTACAAACGTTGTGTAGCTGATGCTTTACAAAGCTTGTATGCTTGATTCTCTGGATGACAAATCAATGCCATTGGCTAGAGTGATACAAAAATAACTCTATAACAAAGCACAAGTTGTCTTAATTTGGCATCTTCACAAACGCTACGCGAGGTTAAAATTATGACTGGTTTTTCAGATAAGGTAGTGTTTTGGCGGACATTTGATAATAGTTCAAAGCCGTTCATGCGTGGCATTTCTAAGTCTGAGACAACTAACTGAATTTCTGGATGTCGCTGTAGTTGTTCAACTGCTTCAATACCGTTTTGAGCCTGTATTACTTGATAACCTGATTTTTGTAAGGTTAAAGATATTGTTTGCCGTAAACTAATGGCATCATCGACTACTAGTACTACTTTTTCATTTTTGTTTTTTGTTGGTTTTGCTTGAGGTAGAATTTCCTGTTGTTTTCAAAAAAGAAACAAAAACTTTATTACTGTACTAATCGCTAGCTTTGTGTAAAATCAACACAGCTATTTATCAAAAATGAATTTATACAAGCGTGCTACAGCATTCAAATCAAGATAAGTATAAAAAATATCTTGAAGTACTACTTTGTACTTGGCACTTACAAGTTGGCGCCCTTATAAAAGGACAACTTTACAGTTAACTTTATCTAATTGTGATGCATTGCTTTATGAATTGGCTCAGTAAAACCACGTATAAAAAGCCGACAAAAAGCGCAAAATCATATATATTAAAGTAAAGAAATGTTAGCTCACTTTTGTGTTGACGCAGCTTGTAAGGCGCCGTTAGTAGAAGCAGCAGCGTGTACATACTTACGTACAACAGCCATAACTTTATCTGCTGCCACTGGTTTGCTAATAAAGTCGGTTGAACCAACGACCTTTGCCCGTACTCTGTCTAAAAGACCATCGCTACCAGTTAGAATGATTATAGGTGTGTGAGCAAAAACCGAGACTCTACGTAATTGCGCGCAAATTTCATAACCGCTAGCTACAGGCATAACTAAATCTAAAAAGATTAAGTCAGGCTTATGTTCGATTAAAATTGGTAAAGCTTGTAAAGGGTCTTGAATTTTAACAAATCTAAACCCGTTGGGCACAAGAATCTGTTCCAGCATTTGGCATACTTGAGGACTATCGTCAACACAAGCAATCAAGGGGCTAGAAGATGCTGCTTTTGCTGCTGTTGAGTTTGGTTTTGCTTCACTAATTTTCAGTGGTAAGTCAGGTACTTCTATAAGCTCGACAATTCCCTTGAGTATGTAAGGAAGTAATGAGCGAGTCACAGGCATTAAAGTTTGTTTCATTTTGAACGATAAATCCCGAAGGGTATATTTACCATTCATAAACGTTACAAAATTCTTGTAAACCGCTGGGCTAACAGAAGATTCTAGTTGCTCAGGTCTTCGTAAAATAGGAGCATGGTCTGGGTAAAAATTAGCCAAACCAGCATCCGACCAAGTTTTCCACGAGTCTTGCATCAACTTTAACGACATGTCTGCACTCGTGAAACTCATTGGTGTTTCCAAGATAACATCCTGGTTACGATCGCTGCTGATAGGTGTGAAGTTAGCTTGTTGTGCTAGGTCAAACAACAATTCCGCAATTGTACTTTCGACTATGGAGTTGATTTGTTCGCGTTTGATTTTTTGCTTTTCGTGCAAAATTTCCAAAAGGCGATAATCCCAATAGTCTATTTGAGTATCTTCCGCACGTAATTGTATTTTATCGATTTCCACCTCCGGACAATACTGTGCCATGTGGCGGCGCCTGCGTCTAAACGGATGTATTCCTCCTGTAGCCCAGACAATTCTGCCTAAACGATAGTAGAAAGTCCATCGATGTCCCTTAGCAGTTCTGATGTCTAACTTGCCGCTATACTGCAATAAAGTACAAGTTTTAAATTCATCAAGTAAGTTACTTGACACCATCATTTCTGGATGGATCATCTTTTATTTCCTTCCAATTCAATCAGTCAACCCTTCCAATCTTAATGTGAAGCTATCTTAAGACAGCTACGTTAAAAAAATTAGATACACTTATTACTTATACCCTATGGTAACATTTTGTTACGTCAACCAAATCAGTATAAATCCTGATTTTCATTTTAAAGATATCTTGCAGAAACCTGGTTTCTGTAAGCTAACTTGCTGCTTTACTTTGTAAGAACCCAACTAAGTTATGCAAAAAAGATTTACTTACCGCCGCTTTAGGGGAAGAATCTAAGGCTGGTTCTAATAACTTACTTGTTCCTGATAAAGAATAATAATTAGGGTTTGCTGAAAAAGTCATGAAAAGCAATCTCAAGTGTTGGGCAGTTATTTAAGCAGAATTAACTATAAGTTTATATTGTTTATAGATATTAAGATGATAAATTTTAATTATATTAATT
>JAHHGX010000072.1 GCA_019359675.1 Calothrix sp. FI2-JRJ7 | reverse complement strand
ATTCTAAATTAATGCTCGGATTCAATCATCTAATTAGTCTAATCAATCAATACCAACCATTTTGTTCTTCTAGTTAATCCGGTTATTTCTTATTTCTTGAATTCGGAGAGTGACAGAAGAGGGGTATATTTAGGAGTATATCCGCGCTCTAATAACCAAGAGCCAAAACGACTTCCTAAACCAGTACGACGGTTGAATGCTTCTACAACAAGAACGAAAGGCGCCTTACCAATTTTCGCTATCATTTCTTCGTCGATAACATTTAGAGTTGGTTTGTTAATTAACCCTACATCTATTCCTTCTTGTTTAAGACGTTCTACTGCATCAAGCGCGCGGTATAAGGCATCACCAAAGCTGACAATATAACCTTGTGTTCCTTCACGTACTACTTCATCTTTACCAGGTACAAATTTATAGCCACCTCCAAATAATTCGTTACCGTCGCTACCTTTAATTGTCGGCACCTTGGAACGAGTTGAGAAAATAAACCGTAGTCCTGGGTCAGAGAATATTGCTTCTACACAAGCTGTCATTTGGTTGGTGTCTGCTGGGAAGTATAGACGTGTTTCATGACCATCATCTAAACCGTTGTCGGCAAACATGTTATTTATACCAAAGTGGCAGGTGTTATCTGCCATATCGTCAATACCCGCGTGGGAGAAGTGACACAGCACATTCGAGTAGTTCAAACGTGCCATTGTAATTTCGGATATACACATTTCTAAAAATGCGGAAAAGGTGGCAAAAATTCCTTGCTTTCCGGCTTCCATACCAAACCCAGCAGCAGCAGAGAAGTTACCACGCTCCATAATACCCGAAGGTACAAAGACTTCTGGATATGCATCGTGAATTTTCTTCAAACCGCATGACCCTTCTAAGTCACTATCAATAACTTTGACTTTTTCCTTACGTTCTGCTTCGCTCATTCTACTTAATATATTTACCACCGCTTCACCAAAGACGTTACGGTTGGCGCCCCATTTATCGCTAGAACCAAGGAATGTATAAGTTTGTTTGGGTTTTTCGATATTTTTAAGGTATTTAACTGCTGCACTGTGTCCGCGTGACTCTAAATATTTAATTGCTAAATCTACAGATATTACATCATGACCATGAGTTGAGCCTTCTAAACCTTCAATTGCTGGACACATTGGACGTTTGTTAATAACAGCAATTGGACCTGGGGTATTTACTGCTTCACATAAACGACGATATAAATCATCTATATCTTCCCCGTCTCCCTCTAATACTTTCAAACCATGCCCTGTTAAAGTTTTAGCAACGCTATACCCAGGCAGATATTTAGATGGGTGTCCAGCTATTGTTACATCGTTATCATCAATGATTAATTTTACATTTAAATGTAAAGCGGCAGCTAAACGTGCAGCTTCAGCATCGTTACCTTCTTGTTGCGAACCATCAGAACCCAAACAAAAAACCGTTTTACCTGGATGTGCCATTGCAACACCGTTGACATAGGGCCACATGTGACCCAGGCGCCCAGAACTAAATTTTACACCAGGAGTTAAGCCAAGTTCCGGGTGTCCTGGTAATTTGGAATGTGCTTCGCGATAACGTAGAAGTTGCTGTTCTGGTAAATCACCATGCAACGCTGACATTAAATACTGAGTACCAACTCTATGTCCTGCTTCATCAAAGAATATGGGCACAAACTCCGAAGCGGCGCCTCGAAAGAATGCATCGAGAATCATTACTTCTGGCACTGTGTCGTAGGGTCCACCCGTGTGACCACCTACTCCTCTAGCTGCTCCAGTGGCAGTGAAAAAGACTATCGCATCACGGCAAAGTTGAATATTCGCTTTCAGTGCTTCTCTTTGTTCTGCTGTCAATGTCGTATTTGCCGGATTGAGCGATATGTATTTATAGGCGCCTAGATTTATTGGAAATTGAGTGGTTGTAGTCATAATTTGTCAACGGGTTGAAGAACGCCGAAATGTTTGCTATGAACTTTTTGAGCTTATACAATGAGTATAAACTCACAAACGTGCAATTTCAAGAAAAAAAACGCAACTTCCGGAAAATTAATTATGCTGACTGCTGAACGACGACAATTTATCTTAGAAATCCTTCGTCGTGACAAAAAGGTGCTTTCTTCCGAACTCAGCGCTGTTCTTAAAGTTTCAGAAGATACGATACGTCGCGATTTAAGAGAATTAGCTGAAACAGGTTTATTGCAGCGTGTGCATGGAGGCGCGTTATTAACCTCTCCAGCAACAGCGAGTTATGCCGATAGAATACAGCAGGCGCCAATAGAGAAAGAAGCAATAGCACGTGCAGCTGCTAAATTGGTACGTCCAGGTCAGGTGATAATTTTAGATGGTGGTACAACAACGCTAACTGTAGCGCGGCATTTACCTATAGATTTACAAGCGACAGTGATAACAAATAGTCCACCAATTGCTGTAGCTTTGGCAGAACATCCTCATATTGAAGTTGTGATGTTAGGTGGGCAACTTTATAAAAAAGCTTTAGTTAATATTGGTGCCGCAACAGTTGAAGCCTTACGGATGATACGGGCAGATTTGTGCATGTTAGGGGTATGTAGTTTACATCCAGAGGTTGGAATAAGTGTTACAAATTTGAATGAAGCCCATGTAAAACAAGCAATGATAAAGAGTGCTGCGGAGGTAGTAGGATTAGTAACTGCGGCAAAGCTTGATACTGCGGCGCCTTATGTTGTTGGCTCGATTCATGCGTTAAGTTATTTGGTAACGGCGCCTGTTGTACCATTAGAGGTGCTAAGTTTTTATAAAGCTTTGGGATTAACGATAATTCGTGAAGATATAGATTAAATAACTATAACCGATTTAGAGGCGCCTGTGCATGAGCCAATAATCAACTAAAAGTCAAGATATTTTAACTAATCTTCAATTAACTTGAAATTAAACTTTACAAAAATATAGCTTTTAGTATAATTTTTCAAAAAGAAAATAATTATACTCATAATTAATAAGCACTTATGTAGGTATATCTATGGACGTGAATTTAGATTTCACAACAGAAGAAAGAAAGATGTTGCTAGAAGAAATGCAACTCCTTGAGCATAATATTAGTATTTATTCTTGGGGTTTACGAGGTTTTAAAACTTATGTAAGTGGCGTTTTTACGTTACCATTGACAAATTTTATGCAGACTATTGGTTATAATAAAAAAGTTCTTAATTTAAAGAAGTCGGACATAGTAATTCTTAATATTGGTTGCAGAGATGATACAGATAATGATTACATTAACGCCGAACTATTTCCTTCACTAGGAGAGATGTGGAGAATTTTAATGGGCAAGCAGAAGATAAAATATGATTTATTTTTGAATATCTGTAATGAAGATAAAAATATTTTAGAAGTAGCTGATGGAATTATTTTAAGTCATGTATTAGAACATATACCTTTAAATTTAGCACTTATTGCTTTAAAAAATTGTTTTAAGTATTTAAAAAAGAATGGATGTATACGTATCTGTGTTCCATATTTAGGAAAATACCAACAACCGCCAAATATACCTTATGAAAAAGCCAAGAATATGTTAGCTATAAACACTGTAATTTATTGTTATGGTCACAAAGTAATGTATAATGCGGAACTCCTGAAATTACTAATGGCAGAAGCTGGATTTAGCCAAATCGAAGAAGTTAATTTTGAAGAAGGTTTGCTTGGGATATCAGACCTTCCTGAACGTCAATCAGAATCAATATATTTAACAGGGGTCAAAATTTGATTTTAGAAGCTCAACAGAAAGCAGGGTGTTATGACTTTTCTAATACTTGTACTAAGCTATACCCTTTTACCGTACCTATTGTATGATACAATACATTAGAATTTACAGGTTCATTTATTTTACTCTCTTCAATCCAAGCATAATTATTAGGTGATACTTGCTTAAGTATATTAACTCTTTCTGCAATATTTTTGGTATAAAAGTTAATTAAGACTCCAGTTTTTCCACCAACATCAACTAAACTAACAGCAGATGATTGAAGGATTGGCGCCACTTTTTCGTTTTCTATAAATTTGCGAAACTCTGGGTTATAGTCACTAAAGGCACCATTATATCCCAATACTGCTAAACCAAGCCAAACTGGAATTAGCCATGCTGCGAACCAGTAGTTACAAAACGTGCGCGTATCAAATCGGTGACGTTGTATCCATACAATAGGTAAAATCAACCATCCGGCGCCTAATACTATAATCAAATTTATATATTTATGGATTTCTGAATTACCTATTGAATTACTTATAAATAATGTAATTACACCTGTAAGTAATAAAAATATACCTAAAACACCAAACCCATAACTTAAATAACGCTTAATTATTTTTGTTTGGGTAAGTGCGTCAAGTCCAACAGCTGCTAGTAAAGCGATAAAAGGGAATAGACAAAGACTGTAATGCGATAAACGGGTTGAAATTAAACTGAGTTCGGCAAATAAAATTACTGGAAACCCAACTAATATTGATTTATATTTAACTTGCGGGCGCCTAATTATAGTAAATAAACCAAACAGGGCAACAAAGAACCAAGGGAAGGATTTAGCGGGAACGTTCCACATGTAAAAAAGAATTCCATTCCCACCTCGTTCTATTGAACCGACTTGAAAGACAAAATCTAATAGTTTAAAAATACTTCCGCTTCCGTAATGTGAATAACTAAGCCAAAGCCAAATAACAGTTGGAAGCAAACCAACTATAAAACCTATATATAAATATCGATTATTCAACAAACGATGGCGCCTTTCTAGGGAAATAAAAAATGGTAATAAAGCGATAATTGGTAAAATAATCATTAAACTGCGAACTAATAAACCTAAGCCAAAACATATTCCGCTTATTAAGCATAATAGATTATAATGCGTCAAGTATCGTTTGGAATATAGCTTAGGGCATAGCTCCGCTTTGAGTAAAAGTAAGATTCCCGAAAGGACCAAAAAAACCATGCTGACATCGGGAGTTCCCAAACGACAATATTGTAACCAAAGGAATTCTACGCTAAATATAGCAGCAGCTAGCCATGCGATTTTTCTATCTAATATAATTTTGCCTATTTCATATAAAATAAATATAGAGAGTGTGCCTAAAATCATGCTAGGGAGACGAACACTCAACTCGTTGATACCGAATAACTTATAGAAAAGTGCAATTATCCAGTAAATGCCGGGTGTTTTATGATGTGGACTATTCCAAGGATGTATCCATTCGCCAGAGTCGAACATAAGACGTGCGCGAGTTGCGTAAAGTCCTTCATCATGCGCCATCAAGCTGTTATTGCCAGAACTAAATAGCAATAAAGGTAGTATCAAAAATAACAAGCTCACATACGAAAATACTTGTGAGTATTGAAATTTTAACCAAAGCGAATGAATGTTCTTTTCTAAGTGCAACATGAAAGGATTGTATGCGAAAAATTTAATTGACTCATAAGAAACCGGGTTTTTCAGCAAAATCGTTGTTTCATTGCAAGATATTAACAAAAAACCCCGGTTTCTAACAGGTTTATTTTGTTGTCTTTTTTAATTGTGTTTTTTAAAATAGATGAGGTACTAAAACGTATCACACATTTAATTGTGATAAAAGACAATATCATATTATTGCTTTTTTGCCAAAGAAATCTTAAAAACGTAAACGAAACCTCAGATATTTATGCTCCTTAGACCAAATCAACGTACTAAGCTAGACGACAGTAACGATAAATTGTTCTATTCTGAACCACGCTTTGTCACCCATGTTGATGAAGGATTTATTCAACAGCTTACAGATTTGTATCGCCAACTGTTAAAACCAAATACGCGCATTCTAGATATGATGAGTAGTTGGGTTTCGCATCTACCAGAAGAAATAGAATTTTCTCATGTAGAGGGACATGGACTTAATGAACAAGAGCTCGCACGAAACCCCAAGTTGAACCATTATTTCGTTCAAAATTTGAATGAAAACCCGAAGTTACCGTTGCTTGACCAAGATTTTGATGCCGTTATCAACTGTGTCTCTGTACAGTACATACAGTATCCAGAAGCAGTATTTTCAGAAATTCACAGAATTTTAAAACCTGGTGGCATGGCAATATTTAGCTTTTCCAACCGCATGTTCTTCCAAAAAGCCATCGAAGCTTGGCGTGAAAATTCTGAGAAAGGTCGAGTTGAATTAGTCAAAAGCTATTTTAACAGTGTACCTGGCTTTACTTCTCCCGAAGTTATCGCCCGCCAATCCCAAGTTCCGAATTTACTACAATGGTTAGGCGCCGGTGGTGGTGACCCCTTTTACGCTGTAGTCGCTTATAGGAATAGTTAGGAGTTATGAGGCGCGGAGTTATGAGTTATGAGGAGTAGGGTGCGTGACGCCATAACAATTGTGAAACAAAACGAGTAATCTAGTAGCGTCACGCACCGCACCTTACTCAGCACGAGCGCACTTTCTAACTTCCTGAATAAATAGTTTATATTTTCATGACATAAGCTACCTAACAGGTTAAATTCGAGGTAAAGCTTTAGTGACATCCGCTTTATGTGCAGTTCAAGGAGATAATACAATGTCTTTCCCCCGTATACGTAGAATATTAGCAGCCTTACTGCTATCTGTTATATTGATAACATCCACAACTGCTTGTGCAACAAAGGCGCCAGGAAGGTTTGACGCTGCACAACAAGAAAGCAGTCAAAAGCGTAGCGGTCAAGCCGTTGCGAAGAATGCGACTCAAGGTAGCGAATTTAACAAACTTTTCCCTTCAGATGGCGGTGGTTTTGACGTAGTATTCACTCAAGAGAAAAAAGGTTTCGCAGAAGCGAATTTAAAAGAAGGCGGTAAAGTAGTAGCACAATTAGCAATTTCCGATACTACCAGCACACCCGCAACTGCTGCTGGCTATAAGACTAGTACAAAACAGGTTGGTGGATATCCTGCAAAAACTTTGGGTAAAACTAAAACATCGATTTTAGTTGGTAAGTACCAAGTTTCTGCCATCTCCAAAGACCCATCGTTTACCGACACCGACAGAGAAGCTTGGCTTCAGAAATTTAACCTCACAAGGTTGTCAAAACTGCAATAATTTGCCTCTCCATTAATGACGCAGTAAGTTTAACGTACTTCTATTCGGGATTAATAATGAGTAAACCAATTCAAGATTTAGTTGATAAGTTACCAACTGGTGGCTTGACAATTTCAATGTTAAATGCACTAGATTTTGCGGCGCCTGGTCAGTGGCAAAACATAACTGGTTTTGTCAATACAATTCAGCATGTGACAGGAGAAACAGACGACGATGTAGTTCAGCAGATTGGCGAACGTGCGATATATTTGTATAACGACCGTTCACAAGGATACCAAACTGCGATGTGGCTGTATCAAACTGTTGATGGTACAGATAAAGCATTAGGCGCCGCAGCGTTAGCGAATAAAGTTGGCGAAACATTTTCGTTTTTGGGTTTTCTCGATAAAGTCACACCCAAACCCGACAAAGCTCAAACAATCGATTTATCTTTAAAACTTGTAACTGAGTTAGTTGCATTTTGCCAAATCAATGGTATTCCTGGTGATAGCATTGGTGACTTTGTAGCTGCACTAGGAGAATATAGCGGTGAGTCTTCTATCCGCATGGCAGCTTTGGTTTGCGTCGATGCTTTACTACCTTTAGGACCCGACTTTATTCAGAAGGTAACATCGAGTCTTGGGGCAATGACACCGCAAGACTTAGAGCAAAACTCGACTTTCAACAACATCAAAGATACTATTCCTGGTCAAACTTCAGGAGGTAAACTTGATTTTATTGGTCAAAGCTTTGATTCAGTAAAAGGCTGGATGAGTGACTTAGTTGTTTCTCGTGGTCTAACACCTCAAAAGGTTTTAAACAACCTCAACAATTTCATGCAAATTGCAGACGATAAGTTAGATTACGTCGCAGCGTTTATCGATGTGTCCACAAATTATTATGAACACACTGGTACGCAAACTCTAGCACGGCGCCTAATTGAACGCGCATTTGCAGAACTATAGATATAGAAACCCGGTTTTTTGAAGAAACCGGGTTTCTTTTAGGGTAACTTTAAATTAGAAGTAATTTCGCTCAAAAACGGCTCAAATACTGCCATATTTTCGTACTTATCAAATTTTGCGCTTTTACCAGCAGGGTCATACGCTGTATTAATTACATATAGTGAATTTCCATCGAATGCTACATATTTCAAATGTTGCTCACTAACTCCACCTTCGCGTTTGAGACCAGTGAAACCGTAGCGTACACCTTGGAGTTTTCCAATATTCACGAGTTGCGGTGGATAACCTGAAAAATTAACTTTATTTTCGTAACTTTTTTGACGCTCTTTAGAATTAACTGCGTATTCATCTGTAACCCAAGCATTGAGCGCTTCTTTTATTTTCCCTTGGTAATTGGGATTTTGATAGTCAATTTTAGCATCAGCAGGAATACCCGCATAAATTAGCATCTTTTTAAACTTCGGTTGTTGAGAAAGTGGGTAAATTTCCATTTTGACGGAACCCAAATTTTTACCATTAGACGAAATGCACAATAACGGTGCATCCCCATTACATGGTGCAACATTCCAACCTACAGGCGCCGTTTTTGTTCTCAAGACACTGTTCCAAACGTTAGTAGATGCTTGGGATGGTTGTATTGTTACAGCAGATGCAGGAGAAGCTGTTACAGTTGGCGTTATGCTAGACGGTGTTGGTTGCGGTCGTACATTGTTATTATTACTTGTATTTTTAAATACCGATTTCAATATGAATGGTGATAGCGCAAGTAAAATAAGACCGATTAATAGATGATAGACTCGCAAAAATTTGCTCCTTCGCTGTTTTGGTACCTAATTGTAAGTAGAGACGCGATGTTCCTCGCGTCTTTACTGTGAGCGTTTGTTGTATTTATAACACTGCAACATTAAATAAAGATACATAATAACCCACACATAAAGAAACCGGGCTTCTTGTAAAAGCCCGGTTTCTGTTGGAGATGATATGCGCTTACTTAAAATGCTGGCGCATTCTGCGATTTTGCTTTCTGCGTGCAACAGCTTTACGCTTATGTTTCTGCAAGGGAGTCTCAAAGTGACGCTTGGTTCTAACATCTTGGAGAATACCCGCTTGCGAAACTTGACGCTTAAATCTCCGTAAAGCGGACTCTATTCCTTCATTTTCGCCTAAAACTACTTGCGTCATTAGTACAACTCCTTATATTTGTGAATATTTTAACTCAAGTGTGAACAGTAAAAACCAGCAGTTGAAGAGCGCTCTTGCTTATAACTGCTGGGAGAGTAATGAAATCAAAACTTGTGAAATCTTTGCATTATAAGCTTAGTAACGACGACCACCACCTCGGTTGCCGCCACCCCAACCTTCGCGTGATGGGCTTCTTTCCTCGCGAGGTCTTGCTTTGTTAACTTTTAAATCACGTCCCATCCATTCCGCTCCATCCAGAGCTTCAATTGCTGCATCTTCTTGCGAGCTGCTTTCCATCTCAACAAATGCAAATCCGCGCATCCGACCTGTCTCACGGTCGGTGGGTACCTTGACACTACTGACTTTACCGTATTCTGCAAAAACACGCTTCAGATCATCTTCCGTAACTTGATAGGATAAGTTACCTACATAAATAGACATTGGGATCTCCAAAATCGGGACACGTAGAGAATTAGATTCGGAGAAACCGTTTTAAAAGCTAAAATGATTTTCACAACCGAATATAAATCTTAGATAGCCAGTATAGCAGATTATTCTAGCATGGGGGTCGGTTTTGAAGCAAAGGTTAACCTTCGTATTTAAGGGTTTGACACGTTAGTTGACGGCGCCTCAACCCATCTTTATTATACTGGTTGACATAGTTATAGGGGCACTGTTGAACCGCGCCCCTAGGTGATTTAATATGGTAATTATAATTACGCTTCTTCCCAGAGTTTACGAACATAGTCAGGTAGCCAGCTAGCTATTTCCTGAATACGTTCTTGTGAAAGTTCTTCCTTGGTAGCAGAAAATACAGCCTTTACGACTTGTTCACGGTCTACTTCGTGCGAAAAACTGCTCTCGTTAGCAACCCTGAATAAGAAACGGTCAGAATCGATTTTAAAGATTCCTGGTCCTTGCCACGGTGGACGAACGCGACTCAGAAAGCCTACAATTGGGTTTGTATCGTGCCATAAATCGGCAATTTCCATTTGCAGCGATTTATCTTCTGCTGGTAGTGCTTCTTTGTGCAGTTCTGCTTCAACTCGGTCAGCAGTTTCGGTTGTCATTAAGTCACGCATGACTCGAAAGACAACCTCGGTTACATCTCTAGCATCAAAAATATCTTCTAAACCACTTCTGAGCAACACTTTTTCTAAAAATGGCAAATCTTTAGAAGCGATATTAACTTCTGCCCCCCCTGATGCCTTTGATAACTCGGTTTCAATTTTATTAAGTAATTTGCGCCCTTTCTCAGTAATTTCGCCTCCCTCAAACTCTATTTTTTCTGGGTGCAAAATTTCTTCAGCTAATTTTGCTGGTTCTGCATAAGCATTTCCAGAAAATTTAGCTTTGATAAAGTGATTTTGATTAAGATAATCTAAATGTCCTAAAAGGTCAGCTTCGGTGACATTTAACCCTGCTAAGTCAGTATCTTCAAATTTAACTTCATGCATTTCTTGCCCACTATCGCTAATTTTTTTTAGAATAGTGTAGGCAATATCTTTCCGAATTGTAATCGGCATTCCACCCTCCGCAAATTATTTAATTAATACACAACGGTAGGCGCGGCTATGCCACACTTACCTATGGCCGATGACACGAACAGCAAAGTTCTAAAATACAGCTAAATTGTTCGAGTATTTCTACTTTAAATAATCATTATTCAAAAAGCTATGTATTAACATCTATCAGTGGTAACACTGTCATCTCTACCGATAGTTTGAGAAACCGGGTTTCTATGTAAAATTATTGTTTTCTTACAAGATATTGACAAGAAACCCGGTTTCTAAGGTTTCTAAGATTTGTCAGTTCCTAGTTGGAGAGCATAGAGATTTGCATAAACTCCGTTTATGGCAATAAGTTCAGTATGGGTTCCCTGTTCCAGAATTTGCCCTTGCTGAATTACCATTACTTTATCGGCTTGCGTTACAGTACTAAGGCGATGGGCAATAACGAAGCTTGTACGATTTTTGAGAATTTTGGCTATTGCGTCTTGTACTAACTCTTCGGTGCGAGTATCGATGCTGCTAGTTGCTTCATCTAAAATTAAAATTCTTGGGTTGACCAAAACTGCCCGTGCAATACTAACAAGTTGTCTTTGTCCAAGGCTTAGGGTTACACCACGGGCGCCAACCACAGTATCATAACCTTGTGGCAGCGTCATAATAAATCCGTGGACATTAGCGACTTTAGCAGCAGTTTCAATTTCTGTAGTTGTTGCATCCGGGCGCCCAAAAGCGATATTCTCGGCAATGCTACCACTGAACAATATCATGTCCTGAAGCACAATCCCAATTTGAGAACGTAAAGAAGCTTGTGTAACAGAGCGAACATCTATACCATCGACTTTGACTCTTCCACTAGTAACATCGTAAAAGCGTAATATCAAGTTAATAATTGTACTCTTTCCTGCCCCGGTGGCACCGACAAGCGCTATCATTTGTCCTGGTGCTGTGCAAAAAGAGACATTTTTCAGCACTGTTTGATTAGCTTTATAACCAAACGAAACATTTTCAAAACTAACTCCACCTTGAATTGGTGGCATTTCTCTAGCATCAGGAGCATCTTTAAGCTGTGATGGTTCGTCTAAAAGCAAGAAAATTCGCTCAAGTCCAGCAACTGCTGATTGCGCTTGTGTATAGAATTGGCTTAATATTTGAATAGGTTGGAAAAACTGCTGAACGTAAAGAAGAAATGCCGTTACAGTTCCCACCGTCATCTTACCTACCACCGCTAGATAACCACCATACGCTAATACACCCCCAAGCGAAAGCGTATTTAAAACATCGATAGTCGGTAAAAATGCTGCTGTTATTGCCGTTGCCTGAATATTCGCATCTCGATTTATCGCATTCAAACGGCGAAAATCATTTATATTGCGTTCAATTCGATTAAAAGCTTGTGCTTCTCTAACACTGCTTAAATCTTCCTCTAATCTACTAGATAATTCACCTATACTAGTACGAGTTAAACGGAATTTAGTACGCGCCCAACCTCCAAATAATGTAGTAAGAATAATTACTAACGGCACTAGTATATTACTTAGCAACCCTAACTGTAAATTTACAGCTAGCATAGCTAAAGCAATTCCAACTAAACTAAATACACTACCAACAATTTGAGCAATAGCGAGTCCAAATACTTGGTTTACAGTACTAACATCATTAAGCAAGCGACTCATTAAGTCACCTGCTGAACTCGTATCAAAGAACGAAAGAGGTAAAGTTTGTATTTTTGTAAAAATATCTTGACGAAGTTGTGCGAGTACGTTTTGGGTAATCCAGTTAGTGCGAAGAATATGTCCGCGAAACGCCGAAAATCCGATTAAATACACAGCTAGTACAACAACTAGCATTTGCATCAATCCAGATAAATTACCCTTGGCAATTAAATTATCTATCGACCAACCAATCAAAAAAGGCGCCACACCTTGCGAGAAGGCGCCGATAGAAACGAAAAAAACCGCCACAGGAATTTGACGACGGTAGGGAATTAGATATTGGGCAAAGCGTTGCAGTGTGGGGGGTTGAGAGTTGATATTTGCCGTCATTAATTTATTTAAATCTATAATATATCGCCAATAGAGTTACAATTGCACAGCTAATAAAACTAATTATATTACCATACATCAAAATCATGTCGTTGTAGTAATAACCATATAAAACACCATTGAATTGAATAATATTAAAACCAGCAAAAGTTATTAACGAAATATTTCTAGAGCTTTTAGTTTTGTAAACTCTAATTGCTTGTGGAACAAACAAACTAGCGTTAAATATAAAACCTAAACCAAATAAAAAGGTAACTATTTCTTTCATATTACTAACTAAAGCTATTTTAATAACCAAGCTTAATTCAATGGATACATATTAACGTTGTATAGGCGCAATATATTACCTTTGTACAATGTTAATGTGTATCCAATTTTTTTCAAACACTATAAAAATCCTAAAATCATTATCTAACTGAAAAGCTAATTACGCCTAATTACGCCAAAAAATCATACTTTAGAAGTACTTAAAACTCATGTTTTGTTTATATTGATTGAATGATGTTTTAAATTACAAAGATTTGATATACTATATAAACAATATGCTTTCCATTTGTTCGCTATATTTTTCTCTATGGTCTCTGTGTCTAGAGTAGGGCAGGTTTACTCTAATTGTGAACGAAAATCAATCGCGCACCCGCCCCGCATGATGGCATTTTCCAATACAGATTTACACTTAAAATAAGTAAGCGTGCAGAGTATGCTGCACCGTAATTCAGTGGTGTAAATACTACACTTGATAAGCCATACTCGGTATCGTTCGCAAGTTTTAACGCTTCTACAGAGTATCAAAAGTTTCATTATGATTTTTTAATATTTTATTTTGCCTTGACATTGAGCTAGTATGTTTAATCTATTAGCTATGGTTCCTCTACGTCCTGGCTAGCGCTCCTGTCGCAGTACCCTTGAGGCTTAGGCTTAAAAATGGCAGGAATTAGCGCCCTCAAATTGCGGGTCATCTATATACTTCCCAGCCCTGCGCCCTCCGGATTCATCTGGGTGCCCGTGCGCCGGATAGCTGAGTGGATAATTTTATTTCTCCCATCGGATACTGTCTGGATTAAGCGTGATTTTAACCTTCAGATAGTGTTGAGTATCACTGTTTTAGGAGCAAACTATACTAAGACTCGTAAGTAAAGTTTTATATCATTTATGGTATTAGCCATTGAGTATGTAAAGCGATTCCATAATGCTCCGCACATTATGCAGCTCCGCCAGTTCTAGACTTTAGAGGATTTTTAGTAATGACCAATTATATAGAAATCTCCGCTGGATACCCTGGCAAACCAGTAGCAAGGCAAGGACGTTGGCAGCGTTACTTACTTTTAGGTTTAGCTACCAATATTGCCTTTTGGAGTTCAGCTTTTCTTTATCTAAAGGTTACACCACCAACTTATACTAGTTACTCCGCAATTAATTTGCCTGGGGCAAGTTCAAATGCTAATGTAAGTTTACCAGGCATTGGTCAAGCTTCATATGAAAATTCGTCACCGTATTCTTCTAGTTCTACTCAAGACCCAAGGGAGAATTATAAATTTATAGCAGAGAGCGAACCTGTACTGAAAGCAGCTGCTACTAGTCTCAATATGCTCCCAGCAGAGTTCGGCACTCCGCGAATAAAAGTGATGGACAACACTACCATCATGACCGTTGAGTTTAAAGGTGCGAGTCCCCAAGAAGCGCAAAATAAATCTTTAGCTTTTTACAAAGCCCTGGAAGCTAGACTAAGTGAGCTGAGAACTCAAGAAGCTATTCGACGAGATGTAGGTTTCCAAACAGGTCTCGATTCCTCGCAGAAAAAATTGCAAAGCGCTCAGAAGCGTCTTTCCGACTACAAAGCGAGTTCAGGTTTGAACTCTGAAGATCAAATTAAGGATCTAACAACTAACATTGAACAACTACGCAGGCAACGAGCCGAAATATTAGCGAGTCAGCAGCAAGCTAGCACTCGTCTAGAACAACTATCGGCTAATTTAAAATTATCGGCGCCGCAAGCTACAGATGCTTTTGTTCTTCAAACAGATCAGGTATTTCAGCAGAACTTAAAAAACTATAGTGATGCTAGCGCTGCCGTAGTTATTTTAGAATCAAAATTTTTACCTAACCATCCAACACTAGTTACAGAAAAAGCCAAGCGAGATGCTGCTCAACAAGCTTTGTTAGCGCGTAGTCAATCCGTTTTAGGGCGCCCAGTCAGTCTAGCAACCATAAAGCAATTAAACCTTAGTAACACTAACTCTGAAAGCGGTCGAGACAGTCTTTTCCAAGAACTAGTTAAAGTACAGGCAGATCAAAAGGGACTTACAGCTCAAGCTCAAGAAATAGACCAACAAATTAACTTGCTTGAAAATAGACTTAAAAACTTAGTACAAAAGGAGTCTAACTTGGATGCGCTCAAACGAGATATGCAAGTTGCTGAAGCCGTCTTTTCTTCCACTTTAACTAGATTAGATATTGGCAAATCAAATACCTTTGGCTCTTATCCACTAATTCAAATTGTCGCACAAGCTAGCTTACCTGATAGTCCTACTGAGCCTAAAAAAGCATATGTTTTTCTAAGTGCTGCTGTTGGGTCTCTTTTTTCAAGCACTGGTTTAGGATTATTTTGGCTACGTGAGCGTAAGAAGCACAGTGGCGAATTTTGCGAGCGCAAACGTAAAATTACTGATATATAAATTTAGTTATTAAGTTATACGTATGTGGTTACAAATGACATCCTAATTTACAACAAAAACTAAAATTATTGAATGCCTAGAAAACTTAATATTTTTAATTGCAATTCGCATGAAACCTGAAAATTTAGAAGAAAAAATAGTTTGGTACTGCTTAATAGGAATTTATGGTTTTTACTTTTTGGGAGCGCAGTACATCTTAATGTCTCTAGTTGCGTGGTTGCTAACGCTATACCTAGGCAAAAAACTTTGGAACCAAACGGAAAATACACCAACTAACGAAATATTAATAATTCCTTCTACTGTATGGGTATGGATTATTTCTATGTTGGTTATGGAAGTAGCTTTATTTATGGCTCATGTCAACTTTGATTTAGGAGTACCAAAATTAATTACTTCATCGATAAATTGGGCGAGGACATGGGCTTATATGGCGTTATTTCCTCTTATTGGTTGCCTAAACATCCGACCAAAATTACTTTATCGCGGTGTCTGTATTCTTTGCTTGCAAAGTATAATTATAATTCCTATTTTTTATCTAGCATTTACTCTACATCTACCACCCACTTTATACACTTCTCCACTGCGGCTTATAGGAGGAAATGGTGAAGAACTTTATAACGTAGTACTTTATGGATTTGAAGAAGAAACTTATCAAACTCGTTTGCAATTGTTTACACCTTGGCCTCCAGCTTTGGGATTGGTAGGTTGTGTCTATTTCTTCCTTGCTTGTCAGGAGTCGAATAAAAAATGGCGATTTATTGGTATGGTTGGTTCTATAGCAATGATAATAGCTTCATTTTCACGGTTAGCGATGCTATGTCTTGTCATTGTTCCGTTACTGACTTGGTTTTTGGTTAACTTTACTCAACCCAAAGTGCAAATTACAACAGGTGTAGTAGGTTTCTTTACTGGTATATTTGCTCCCCCACTGATAAATTTTTTTCAAACCTTCAAGGAACAGTTCTCTAAAGCTAGAGCTAGTTCTTCGAGGCTTAGAGAAGTCTTAGGTCGTGTAGCTTTGGAGCGTTGGAAGGAAGCGCCGATATGGGGTCACGGAATTGTTGATCCGCGCGGGCCTGCATTTACAAAACATATGCCTATTGGCACTCATCATACCTGGTTTGGTCTTTTATTTGATAAAGGACTTGTAGGTTTATTTGCATTAGCTGTTCCCTTATTATGGAGCTTTGTAGATTTACTTTATAAATCATATAAAAATCCAACCGCTAGAGTAGCTTTAAGCGTACTGATAGTTTTAATTTTATTCACTTTTGGTGAAAGAATAGAAGGTTTGGCATACCTTTATTGGCCGGGTTTAGTAATTATGGGTATTGCATTTAAAGAAAAAGTATAGATTGTGGTTATTAAATTAAATCATATATTTCTTATTGTTTATTTTTTTTAAATGTAAATTAAAAATTATTATGAAAGTTGTTTATCTTATCCAAACTCATAAGAATCCAGAGCAAATATATAGACTTGTCAAAACTATTAAAAAATCAAGTCCAAAGTCTCACGTATTGGTCAGCCATGACTTCCAATCTTGTAATTTAGACACAACTACCTTACACGACTTAGAAGAGGTTGAAGTAATAATTGGTCAAGGGGGAAGAGGAGATTTTTCTATAGTTCAAGGTTATCTAGATGCTGTTAACTGGCTTTTTAGCCATCAAATTGAATTTGATTGGCTGGTTAACATTACTGGTCAAGACTATCCTACTCAACCCCTCCCCAAAATTGAAAAATTTCTTGCCGAAACAAAGTATGATGGCTTCTCCTGTTATTTTGATGCGCTTTCTAATTCAAAACAAAATCCTTGGGAAAGAAAAAGAAGGGAAGGAAGTGATCGCTATCTCTACCAATACTGGCGATCAGGTAGATACTTACCACTTTGGCAACGGGCATTAATCAAGTTTCCGCGAATTCTTATCAATAATATTCAGCCCTTTATTCGTATTAATTCTTCCTATGGACTGATGATAGGAATTCGTGCTACTTCAACTCCATTTAATCAAAAGTTTTTATGTTATGCAGGGTCTAATTTCCATACTCTCTCTAAAAAATGTATTCAATATTTACACGACTTTTCCAAGCAAAATCTTCAATTTAACAGCTACTATCAAAAAACTTGTATTCCTGATGAATCTTTTATACAAACAATTTTAGTTAATAGCGGTTTATTTAATCTTTGCAATGACAATAAACGCTATATAAATTTTAATAACACTCAAAGTGGACATCCGAGTATTCTTACATTTCAAGATTATCCAGCATTAACGGTTGAAAATATTCATTTTGCTAGAAAATTTGAGCTAGCACAAGATAGCAAAATTCTCGATATGTTAGATGAAAGAATATTAAATTATAATTGAAAAGGTAATCGAATGCTAATCAATAAGCTGAAACAAAAACTTTCAAGTCAATTTATTCGCAATGTTGGTTGGCTAGGGGGAGCGGAGCTAGCAAACCGTATATTTCGTTTAGGAACAACTATTACTTTAGCTCGCCTCTTCAACCCCTATGATTACGGACTGGTAGCAGTTGTTTTAACTACTAATGAGTTTGCAACTGTTTTTACCCTTAGATCTGGAATTGGAGCTAAGATTATTCAGGCTGATGAACAGGATGTAAAAGTTATATGTGATACGTCATATTGGCTTAATTGGATTTTATGTGTTTCGCTTTTTATTATTCAATGTATTGCTGCCTTTCCGGTTGCTTTGTTTTATGGTAATCAGCAGGTTATTTTACCAATTTGCATTACTGCGCTAGTCTACTTAATGTTACCAATTTTCATGGTTCAGTCCGCTTTGATTCAACGGGAGAACCGATTAAATGTTATGGCACTATGTAATATTACTCAGTCCTTACTGTGTAATATTTTAACGATAATTTTAGCAATATTTAAATTTGGAATGTGGGCTGCTGTCTTACCTGCCGTTTTAACCGCTCCTGTATGGATTGTAATTAATTATAAAAATCATAGCTGGCGCCCTCCCAAGTCTTTGAAGCTAAAGCGATGGCAAGAAATTACTAATTTTGGTAAAGATATACTTGGCGTTGAATTACTAGGTAAGTTAAGAGCAAATATCGATTATTTATTAGTTGGTGGTTTTCTAGGAATAGACGCTTTAGGGATATACTATTTTGCCTTTAATGCTGGCTTGGGGATAAGTTTAAATGTTATGAATGCCTTTACTTCAGCTTTATTCCCTCATCTTTGTGAAGTTCGTGGAAACTTCACGCAGCTTAAAGACCGATATTTTAGTAGTCTTAAATCAACTGCCACATTTGTAGTTCCACTCATTGTTCTACAGTCTTGTTTAGCTCCATTTTATGTGCCAATTATTTTTGGGGAAAAATGGGAGTCAGCAATTCCAATCTTGGTACTAATCTGTCTCTCGGCTCTACCGCTCCCCTTTTATAATGCCACTAACCTGCTACTAAACGCTGTAGGTAAAAGCCATATTAATCTTTACTGGAATTTGATTTATACTGTCCTTTTTGCAATTAGCTTGTTAATTGCTGTGAAATGGGGAATCTTTTGGGTAGCAGTGACAGTACTTATTTGTCAGGGACTGGTTCAGCCTCTCTTTAGTGTATGGGGAATTAGATATGTATTCGGCAAAAGTTCACTTTTCTCAATTGAAAAAAAAATCTAGACAAAAACCGAAATATTATAAATAAGTAAAATTCTGGATATTATCAATTAACATTTCTGGAAACTAAAGCCAAAAAAGCTAATCTTTATGTTACCAACAATATCAATCATTATTCCTGCTTACAATGCTGAACGCACTATTTTAGAAACGATTGTATCAGTTCAGGAACAAACATTCTCAAACTTTGAACTAATTGTTGTTGATGATGGCTCTACAGACCGAACTTTAGAGCTACTTCATAATGTTAAAGATGAGCGCCTGAAAATTTTCTCTTATGAAAATGGTGGGGTGTGTGTGGCTCGCAATCGTGGTATTTCTCATGCCAATGGAGAATTTATTGCCTTTCTCGATGCCGATGACTTATGGACACCCGATAAGTTGGAACTGCAATTAGCAGCGTTGCAACAGCATTCAGAAGCAGGAGTTGCTTATAGCTGGACTTATTTTATGGATGAACAAGGAGAATCTTTATCCCCTGGTGAACCTGCATTCTTTGAAGGTAATGTTTATGCCGAGTTGTTGATCAATAATTTCCTTGCCAACGGGTCCAATCCTTTGATTCGCAGGCAAGCTATTGAGTCTATAGGAGAGTTTGATACTACACTTAAAGCCTGTGAGGATTGGGATTATTGGCTGCGGCTAGCCGCTTGTTGGCATTTTGTTGTAGTTCCCAAGCACCAAATTCTCTATCGTCAATCCTCTGGCTCGGCATCGTCTAATGTTGAAGTAATGGAAAAAGCAAATATTATGATGATTGAAAAGACATATCGAGCAGTTCCTCCAGAACTTCAATCCCTTAAGAATCAAACCCTGGCTTGGATTTACCGATATTGTGCTGAAAAAGTTTTGCAATATAGTACTGATAATATTGGTGAAGTTAATCGGGCTGGTCAGAAATTATTGAGGGCAATTACCCTAAATCCAAAAATATTGCAAGAAAAATATACTCAAAATCTTATTAAATGGTTCATTAAAAGGTGGGTGTTGATACAGTTTCCATTACTAAATTACCAGCCTGCTCATCAGACTATCAGTAAAGTGTAAATAACGAAAATCAGGACATGATATTTTCAGAGGAGCCAAACTAAATGCCAACAATATCCGTTATTGTTCCAGCCTACAATGCGGAACGAACTATCTTAGAAACAATTAAATCGGTTCAGCAACAAACCTTTTCCGATTTTGAAATAATTGTAATTAATGATGGCTCGACTGACCGAACTTTAGAGATTATAAATTCAATTGAAGACCCTCGTCTCAAAATTTTCTCATATAGCAATGGTGGTTTACCAGTGGCTCGCAATCGTGGTATTTCTCATGCCACTGGAGAATTTATAGCATTTCTCGATGCTGATGATTTATGGACACCAGATAAATTACAACTGCAACTAGCAGCTTTGCAACAGCACCCAGAGGCAGGAGTTGCTTATAGCTGGACTTCTTTTATGGAGGAAAAAGAAGGCTCTTTATTTTTCAAACCATGTGAACCCGTATTTTTTGAAGGTAATGTGTATGCTAACTTGTTAGTTGGAGATTTTATTTACAACGGCTCAAATACTTTAATTCGTAAGCAAGCAATTAAGTCAACAGGAGAGTTTGATTCTACACTGAAATCCTGCGAAGATTGGGACTATTGGCTGCGACTAGCGGCTCGTTGGCATTTTGTTGTTGTTCCCAAACACCAAATTCTTTATCGTCGCTCAACAGGAGCAATGTCTTCTAAAGTTGAGGTGATGAAGCAAGCATGTATTATAGTGATGGAAAAGGCATATCGTGCGGCGCCACCGGAATATCAACATCTTAAAAATCAAAGCTTTACTTCTTTCCATAAGTATTGTGCTGATTTATATCTTAAGCATAGCACCAATATGAGTGGAGTCAAAGAAGCTGGACAGCATTTGTGGAAAGCAATCCGGCTACAGCCACAGACTTTACTAAACAAAAGATTTCAAAAGTTAGTACTCAAGTTTCTATTGCTACGAATATTCTCACCTAGTATTACTAACAATTTTCTTGATCTCATCAAAAAAATTCGTGCGAATCGTCAACCTCTAACCCAATGATGAAAATGTTTTCAAGATTACTGATGCTATGCACACTTTATCACGTTCTAAATTTCTACGTTTGGCACTTCTTTCCATCTGTAGTGGACTTGCAGTTAGCAACTGTAGTATTGTAAAGGCAACGAATGAGTCTAAGTCTACAGTCACAGCCAGCCGACTAAAGACACTATCCAAAGGTTTTAATCTTGAACGTTGGCAGGAATACGAACTAACAGATGGTTCTTATACACAGGCAACTCTATTAGAGTACAAAAGTTTAGGTTTGACTTATACCAGGCTACCAGTTGTTTTGTGGAAATTTTTAAATGATAATAACCCAAGTGTCTTGAAGACAGATTATCTTACTGCTTTAGATACGATTGTTCAGATGCACGTTAACACGGGGTTAGGAATTATTGTATGTCCTTTCAAACATCCCTATGAGTTATACTCAGACCCTGCTGTAGAAGCAAGATTTATAGCTTTCTGGAAAACTTTTGCTACTCACTTGAGCAGCACCGATCCAGAAAAAGTTTTTTTAGAAGTAATGAACGAACCTTCGGCAAAAACAGCTGAAGACTGGAATAAAGTCCAGGTTAAACTAATTGCAGCAATTCGTTCAGGCGCCCCAAATCATACAATTATTGCCAGTTCAAACCTGAGAGTTGCTATCAATGATTGGGATAATATTCAAGCGCTTCTAGATACTCAAATTGTAGAAGATAAAAACGTAGTGTATAACTTCCACTGTTACGTTCCATTTGTTTTTACACATCAAGGTGCTACCTGGGGATGGCGCGCTTTGCAATTCATGAAAAATATACCTTACCCTTCAACCCCTGGAGCAGTTGCACCAATCCTATCGTCCATTCGAGACTCTGAGGCTAAATCAGCAGTAGAGAATTATGGTAAGGAAAAATGGAATAAAGATAAGTTCCTAAAAGTCTTATCGCCAATCGCAGAATGGGCGAAAACTAACGAAGTTTCTGTAATATGTAATGAGTTTGGAGCGATACCGTGGGTAGCTCCTAGAGATTCTGGGCTTCGCTATTTGAAAGATGTTACACAAGTTTTTGAAACCTATGGAATTGGTTGGGGACATTGGTTTGGCTTGAATACGCGTGACGCAGAAGTTATGCAAGCACTTGGTCTTCAACCTTTATTAAGTCCTTAATTTTTAACATTAAACTACTCAAATATTATGAAAAAATTTTCAAATTTGCTAAATACTTCCCCCGACTTATTGACATATTCCAATTCTGGATTGAATCAAAACGTCAAGCTTGGTGATGCAAATGACCAAGAGTCGCTAGTGAACACGCAGTTAAAACCAACTATCGCTTTGCTGCCTTATGGCGATTTGATCGAAGACTTTTTGGACAGTCTTGGAGTATCATTTGAAGCCTTTTGTAAAGAATTTACGGGCAGTTGGATGTTTGGTTACATCGATGCTCTGCGTCATGTTGGTGTGCGGACGGTAATGTTCTGTTTTTCGGCTAATGTGACTGTACCGTCGCGTTTTATACATGCGCCTACTGGTGCCACAATCTGTATACTGCCTGCTCCCAAAATTTACCGTGCTTATCGTACTGTTCGGCGCCAAGCGCTCAATGCTTCAGGAGTAAGTGAGAACGAGAAGTTTAGCGATGTCTACGCTACCGACAGTACGCGCCCTTCCTTAGTAGTAACACTCAAAGACGCAGTTAAAAACTTAGGTTCTTACCTATCTACACCTTTAAAGTTACTTGCCCAAGAACTACGACGTGAGGGTTGCAATGCCATTTTGTGCCAAGAGTATGAGTACGCACGCTTTGACGCTTGTGTGCTTTTGGGGAAGTTGATGCGTTTACCAGTGTTTGCTACTTTCCAAGGAGGTGACAAACAGCACAGTTTTCTCGAATACCCTCTGCGTCCCTTGGCAATGCGAGCATGTGCAGGATTAATCATCCCCACGCAAACTGAGAGCCAGCGGGTAAGTGCCTCCTATAAGGTATCGTCTGCCAAAATAGCCCGGATATTCAACCCACTAAATGTAGTATCATGGAGTGCTATTGACCGTGACAAGGCACGGACTGCGCTTAGTATTCCCCTTGATGCTTCTGTGGTAGTGTGGCATGGGCGTGTTGAAATCGAGCGCAAGGGGCTGGACGTGCTGCTAGAGGCTTGGAATCAAATTTGCTATGAACGACCAGGAAGAGACCTGCGCTTACTGCTAGTAGGAACAGGTAGCGACGCGAACAAACTGCGAGCTAGCCTCGAAACTATGCAACTGCCAGGTGTAATGTGGGTAAACGAATTTGTCCGCTCGCGCACCCAAATTCAACAATACCTTTCTGCTGCTAATGTTTATACGCTACCGTCTCGACATGAAGGCTTCCCAGTGGCGCCAGTTGAGGCAATGGCTTGTGGTCTGCCTGTGGTAGCCGCTGATGCCCCTGGTGTGCCCGATATTCTTGAGAAGGGCGAGGCACATGGTGGCATAATAGTGCCGCGCGGTGATGCGACGGCGTTGGCGTTGGCACTTGGTCGGGTTCTAGATGATGAGGCTTGGGGACGCGAGTTGGGCAAGCGTGCTAGGAGTCGAGCGGAGAACTGCTTTTCGCCTGAAGCGATAGGCGAGCAATTACGTAACTTCTTACACCTACCCTAATCGCCCTAAAACAAATTTTGGACTAGTAGCTTAAGTAAGCTGCCATGCTTACTGATTAATGGTTTTAATCAATGTTAAAGGTTGAAAGAGTATACTCTAATAAAGAGTACTCTTATTTTTTTTCTCCCTATTTTTGTATCATACCAGTTGCAAAGCGTTGTAAGAATTTGTAAAGGTAAGGCTAGATGGAAATAATAGAAAAAATCAAACGTATACCCAACAAAATCAAGAGGATTGTTTTACAATTTGCAGTTTTTAAAATTTTATCAGAACTGTTTCATAAAAAACAAGTTGAAAAATATGTTAATTATTTACCTAAAATTTCCTCAGAAGATTTAACCTTGATTGAGTCTTTGCGTCAGGAAGGAGCTTTTATAACCTCTTTAGAAGAACTGGAAATTCCTACTACATCCCAACTGATAGTTGGCGCCGAAAAGCTATTACCAGAATTACTAGCCTTTAAGAGCGAGAAATATAGCAATGTAAATGATGTAATAAGTCTACCTTTATTTAAATTAATAAAGTACCCAGATATTCTTATATGGGGACTCGAAGAACGATTACTTAATATTATTGAAAATTACATTGGTCTTCCCGTACTGTATCATGGCGCACATTTTCGCAGGGAAGTTGCTAATGGAAAACTAATTGGTGTAAGGCAATGGCATACAGATGTGGAAGACCATCGCATGGTCAGAATCATAGTTTACTTGAATAATGTGACTTTAAACGGTGGGCCGTTTGAATATATTTCAAAATCTTTAACTTCATCATTACGTAAAACTCTTCGATATACCTCTGGTTTCGTCTCAGATGAAGTCATGAAAACTTTTGTACCTACATCAGATTGGAAATCTTGCCCAGGACGTTCTGGTACAGTAATTTTTAGTGACACACGCAATGTTTTTCACCGTGCCAAACCACCTGTACAAGCAGACCGATTCTCAATCACTTTTTCCTACACTTCTAGACGACCCATAGCAATCTTTAATAAAGTTATATTGACTAGAGACGAGTTCCTAGAAATTTCCAGCAGACTTTCAATACGTCAGAGGCAGTGCATTTTAGGTTACACAAACTCATTCTAGTAATCCTAAATCATTCGTAAAAATCGCATGTTGTAGAGACGCGATTAATCGCATCTCTACACGAGTAGAATTTTTTACAAAATATATAAAGCTGCTATATAATAATTAATAATTAATAATTAATAATTAATAATTAAAAATTTAGAATTAAAAATAACTTGCCAGAAAGCTACGCTTACAGAATTAAAATGGCAATTTTAAATTTGAGCGATTTTATAACCACCTGGATATCCAAGTGGATAATTATCGCACTCTGTTTGGATGCTATCAGCTTTATACCTAGTTTAAGCCGAATGATAGTATCTAGATTACGATATTCGAGGTTACTATACTAGTAGTACAAACTGAAATATTGGCTCAAACAAAGCCAGTTTTAAAAATGAAAAAAGTTTCTGTAATTATTCCGGTTTATGGAGTCGAAAATTACATAGCTGCTACGGTACAGTCCGTTCTCGATCAAACTTATAAAAATATTGAGATTCTTATTATTGATGATGCAACTCAAGACAAGAGTATAGAAATTTGTCAAAAATTTACAGATTCTAGAATTAAAATTATTCACCAAGCAAATCGAGGACTAGCTGGAGCTAGGAATACTGGTATTCGCCATGCTCAAGGAGAATATGTAGCTTTTATAGATGGAGATGACCTTTGGCTACCTCAAAAGCTGGAAAAACATGTTGCTCACCTGGAAAATTCACCCGATGTTGGTGTTAGCTTTAGCCGCTCTGTCTTTATAGACGAAGCTGGAAAATCATTAGGCACGTACCAGATGCCTAAGCTTACAGAAATCACCACATCCTATTTACTTGGTCGTAATCCGGTTGGCAATGGTTCGGCTGCCGTAATTCGTAGGGAAGTTTTTGAAGCGATTAAATTTCAAGATAATCTTCACGGTACCGTAGAAGATTTTTATTTTGATGAACACTTCCGCCGCTCAGAGGATATGGAGTGTTGGATACGTATTTCCATTCAGACTGACTGGCAAATAGAGGGTATTTCTGATGCTTTAACTTTATATAGAGTCAATTCAAGCGGGCTTTCAGCAGATATTTTCAAGCAGCTAGATTCTTTGGAACAGGTGATTGAAAAAACACGTTCTTATGCAAAAGAAATAGTTGCTCAATGGGAAAAACAGGCAAGAGCTTACCAGTTACAGCATTTAGCTCGCAATGCAGTTCGTCTTCAAGCAGGTTCAATAGCTGTACAACTGATTAATAAAGCTCTGGTCACAAACTGGCGAATTCTTCTTGAGAAACCGCGCGGCACTATTTTGACCTTTGCCGCTGCCTATTCCCTTTGGCTTTTGCCCCAGTCTATTTACACTTTAATTGAGACTCTTGGTTTAAAAATAACAGGAGCTAACCAAAAACGGCGTATTCTTCAAGAGCAGCTTTTAATTAATTAACTTAATTCACTTAAATTAATAGGATGGGCACAAATGAAGAAAGTTTCTATCATTATTCCAGTATACAATGCTGAAAAATATATAGCTGATACAGTAAGATCGGCTCTTAATCAAACTTATAAAAACTTTGAGATACTGATTATTGACGATGCAACTCAAGACCGAAGTATAGAAATTTGTCAACAATTCACAGACCCAAGAATTAAAATTATTCGTCAACAAAATCGGGGACTGGCTGGAGCGAGAAATACTGGTATTCGTTATGCTCAGGGAGAATATTTGGCTTTTTTAGATGCTGATGACCTTTGGTTGCCAGAAAAATTAGAAAAACATGTTGAGCATCTGGAAAATGCCCCAAATGTTGGAGTTAGTTTCAGTCGTTCTGCTTTTATAGATGAGAATGGACAACCCTTGGGTATCTATCAACTACCATTACTTAAAGGTATTACCCCATCCATAGTCCTTTGCCGAAACCCAATTAGCAACGGCTCGGCTGCGGTAATTCGGAGAGAAGTTTTTGAGGCAATTAAATTTCAAGATAATGTTCACGGTACTATAGAGCATTGTTATTTTGATGAAAACTTCCGCCAATCAGAGGACATAGAATGTTGGATACGCATTTCTGTTCAGACTAATTGGCAAATAGAGGGCATTCCTCTTGCCCTGACATTGTATCGAGTAACTTCAGGCGGGTTATCAGCTAACTTGCTTAAACAGTTAGATTCTTGGGAAAAGGTAATTTCCAAGGCTACGGAATACGCTCCAGAACTAGTTGCTAAATGGGGAACACTAGCTAGAGCCTACCAGTTGCGATATTTAGCTCGCAGAGCAGTAAGTCTCCAAGATGGTTCAATGGCTGTAGAACTAGTTAATAAAGCTTTAGCTAACAACTGGCGTATCATTCTTACTGAACCGCGCCGTACCTTTTTGACCTTAGCCGCAGCTTATATGATTTTCCTTTTACCCCAGTCCCTCTACAGTCCACTTGAAGCTGTTGCTTTAAAGCGAACAGGAGCTACCCAAAGGCGCCGCATTTTGCAAGACCAATCTAGTTAATAATTGTGCATCCCAAGCGCCCTAACCCCTCCACACTGCTGTGAAGGGGCAATTTTTGCATAAAATAGAACGTAAAAAAATAAATTTAGTTTTTTTATTACTGAGAATATAGATGATAAATTATACTAAATATTATCTAGCATTATCAAACTAAAGAAACACTAGTTAGGCAGTTATTAATATTAGTAAATTAGTAGGAACAAATGAAAGCTGCACTACCCCATCAGGAAATGGCAAGGCTGCAAACACTTCGCCGATATTGTATTCTAGACACAATTAATGAAGTTGCCTTTGATGACCTTACCCGTTTAGCGGCACAAATTTGTGACACTCCCATAGCTTTAATCAGCCTAACTGATGAGTCTCGTCAGTGGTTTAAATCAAAAGTTGGATTAGATGTTGATGAGATATCGCGCGACGTGGCGTTCTGCGCCCACGCAATTTTGCAGCCCAATAGCATTTTCATTGTTTCGGATACACTACTCGACCACCGATTTGCCACCAACCCACTAGTAACTTTTGACCCTAATGTTCGGTTTTATGCTGGTGTCCCACTGGTGACATCAGAGGGATATACGCTAGGGACACTCTGTGTAATTGACCGTGTTCCACGACAGCTTACTCCTGAACAAGTGGAAGCATTGCATACCTTAAGTCGTCAAGTCATTGCCCAATTAGATTTAAAGCTTAATTTACATAAGCTAGAACGTATAACTATTCATGAAAGCCAACATATTGGAAATTTAATCTCTGCCCTTTCTCATCATATGCGTACTCCGCTACTAGCAACTCGCGGTACTCTACGTGCTATGTTAGGTGGAGCTTTTGGTTCTGTAAACGACACTTGGAGAGAGGTGTTTGAAAATTTCCACTCCTCTAATGAGGAGATTCTCAAACTTGTCGAAACCCTCTTAAATGTTTCTCGTTATACAAGTAAGTTTGGTAAGAGTCTGAGTTGCGACATTATTAATTGGAAAACTATTTTTGCTTCTTCGATTAAAAGCAGCAATAACACGAGTAAGAAAAAGTGCGAAATTACTTGTAAAATTCCTCCGTCACTACCGCCTATCTGCGGTGATGAGTTTGAAATTCAACAGGTTGTGCAAAACCTGCTTGATCATGCTGTACTTTGGAGTGACCATTCTGGGCAAGTTACTCTTGAAGTGGCGCCTATGGATGTTGACAACATAAAGGTATCAGTGCATTGCTATGGACTAGAGATTGCTCCTAAAGAAAAGGAAAAATTCAATCACTTTAGTCAAGCACAAAATCGACGTGGCAAAGCAGAGCTAGGTCTCTACTTTTGTCGCTTGATTGTAGAAGCTCACGGAGGCATGATGGGAGTCGAAAGTAATTTATCGGACGGTAATACTTTCTGGTTTACCCTGCCTGTTGTCCCAAATCCGAGTCGCACCTCCTACACCAGTTGCAAGAAGTGTGATGTGTGAATAAGTAGGAAAAGTAGGTTTTCCTGCTCTTAAAAGTATGAAAAGCAAGATATTTATATACAAACCATCAATTTTTGTTTATACTACTTAAGTAATGCTACTAAAGAAGTAAAATTTAATTGTATATTTATATACATTAATATATTGGTTGAATTTAGGACTCTGCTTAAGAGTACCCCCAAAAACTACTGTATATTAATATGACTAATAAGCTGTTCCTTGGGGCGGCAGCTAGAGGATTACCTATTTTTAATGAGAGTCTTTTAGCACTTAGTTAACGATTATCAGTATTTTGATAGAGTCAACTCAAAAACTCCTAGTGTAAATTTTTATTAATAAAAGTTTAATGAGGTATGCTTGTGGTGATATGGCTAACACAATAATTTTTCTCAAAAACCTTTTTGTTCCCCTGATTCAAGCACGAGAAGAAGTATTAAGGAGCGCGGTTAATGTCGAGGAGTGATCATGTATAATATGTAGCATGTATTTTCCTTAATAACCTTGATGCAATATTGGGGATAGGTCAGCAAAGGTGTTAGAACACAGCAAAACCAACAGCTTGAGGATATGATTTGCGCTCTTTCCCACGACTTACGAACTCCACTGCTTGCTACGCCCAGTACCTTAGATGGCATGATTAAAGGGGCTTTTGGTTCGGTAAATGAGACTTGGAAAGAAGTATTTGAAGATTATCGTCAAACTAACGAGGATATCCTCAACCTTGTGGAAGTTCTGTTGAATATTGGGCGCTATGAACAGGGAAGTAGCGCCCACCTTAGCTATGATCCCCTTAATTGGGAAAAAATTTTTGTCAAATTGATTGCCCAGATTAAGGCTTATTCAAAGTGTGAGCTAGCATTCACATATAAAATTTCTCAATCACTGCCGACCGTTTATGGTGATGAGTTAGAAATTCAACGGGTTGTGCAGAACCTGCTTGATAATGCTGTGCGAGTGAGTGAAAAGAGCGCGTCCATTTCCCTTGAGGTAGCGCCTTTTGGGGAAACACAAGTGCGAGTTTGCGTGCGCGATAACGGTCTAGGGATTGCGCCCTTCGAGGAGGAACAGCTTTTCCACCGCTTCCACATGGGAAGAGGTAAGCATGGGAAAGCAGGGCTGGGTTTGTACTTGTGTCGTTAAATAATTTCGGCTCACTCCGGTACTATTGGTGTTGAAAGTTCCCTTGGAGAAGGTAGCACATGCATGGTTTACCCTCCCGCTTAATACAGATAAGGCTAGATTCCATGAGGTAAAGCAAATGTAGGAGAAGGAATAATGCCATTAAATGACGAACAGAAAACAGTGCGGATTCTATTAGCCGATGACCACGCTTTGATGCGTCTAAGTATGAAAGGTCAATTTACCCTTGAACCTGGCTTTACTGTGGTTGGAGAGGCTTCTGACGGCGCCGAGGCTATTGAATTAACAACTCAATTCGAGCCAGATGTCGTTTTGATGGACATTGATATGCCAGTCATAGATGGGATCACAGCCACGCAGTGCATAAAAAGCGAGCGCGTTACCACTCGTGTTTTAGCCTTGAGTGCGTTTGACAACGATACCCAGGTGACGGGGATGCTTGCAGCTGGTGCAGACGGTTACTGCCTTAAGACCATCGAATGGGAACAACTCGTCGCTGTCATTCAATTGATACTTCAGGGTGGTGCTTATTTAGACCCTCAAATCGCCCAAAAAGTTGCCCGAATGCTCAAGCCCAGTGTTGAGAACACTGAAGTTTCTGAATCTGAAAGTCTCCAACAAGCAATTGTCAGTAATCGTGAGCGCGAGATTCTTAAACTTATTGCCAAAGGAAACTCAAACCAGGAGATTGCCAACCAGCTCCACCTCTCACTAGGAACTGTCAAGTCTTATGTGCGTATGGTTCTCAACAAACTTAGCGTTGATGATCGCGTTCAGGCAGCAGCATACGCTGTACGGGAAGGATTAATTTAAAGTTATATCTTCAACTATAAGAATACGGTAGTAAAAAACACTTCTAAATTCTTTTTCAGGGCTACAGCTACTGACAAATTTGACGCTAAGTAGCATTTCTAACAATCACCATATTCGATCCCTTTCCATAGCAGTTAATTAAAAGGTTTTATTTACACACGACTGATAAGAGCCACACACTGCGACTGGTCATTCACATTCCCGACAACTTCGACGAAGTCGGGAGTTTTAACCTGAATTTATTTTTAGATGATTCCAGCATAACGGCTTAGACTGTCAACACACTACCACCAGACGGATAGCTAAGTGGATAATTTTATTTCCCCATGAGGATGGTTTATATACAAAGGTTTAAATAACCATCAGATAGTATTTTTCATTGCTATCTGGGAGGAAACTATAGGAAGACTTGCAGATATCTCAGGTTATATCAAGTCTTTGTATTGTGGTTTACGCATGACTTATGTAATGTCAGAATGCTAAAAGCTTTGATATATAAAGACCGAAGCGACTATAGCAGGTTTGAACAGACAGACAAACAATCTGATCCGGGTTGATACCACCTAAGTACCTGGTGATATGTACATTCCATGCTATAACACAACGCCAGTATGTATTGAATTCCAACATTTACCGACTTATTTATCCACTTGAAATAAAGAGCTTCAAATTATATGGCAGACCGAGTTAGTTTCCTCAACGCCCATTTTGATCGTATGCCCGAGTCTGAAGCAATCGATCTGTTGCTGACGCGCTTACTGAAGCGACAGGGTGGTCGTGTATATTATGGCAACGCTCACACGATGGTAACTGCTGCTAAAGACCCAGCACTCGCGCAAGCGCTCGATAAGAGTGATTTATTGCTTGCTGACGGAAGTGGAGTTCGTTGGGGTAGTGCTTTGCTCGGTACACCGTTGGTATATAACCTCAATGGCACCGACTTAGTTCCATCTCTCTGTAAAAATGGGGCAGCACAAGGTTTATCAATCTATCTTCTTGGCGGCAAACTAGGAGTAGCTTCCTCAGCAGCAGCTAACTTAAAGAAAGCGTGTCCTGGCTTAATAATTGCAGGAACCCAGCACGGCTATTTCTCAGAGGCAGAAACCCCGCAAATATTAGAGGCGATCCGAGTCGCTCGCCCACACCTGCTGTTAGTGGCAATGGGCGTACCATTACAGGAAATTTGGATTGATAAATACGCCAGTCTTCTACCTGGTATCACTTGTATGGGTGTTGGAGGTCTGTTCGATTTTATCGCTCTTCGTGTAGCCCGTGCGCCGTATTTCATTCGTGCTATTGGTATGGAATGGCTGTGGCGCCTAGCAATGGAACCGAATCGTCTATGGTGCCGCTACATCATAGGCAACCTTGTCTTCTTAAAATTGGTATTGACCTACGCCTTTACCTTAAACCAGGGTGAACAAACAACGTAAAAGCACTTTCCAGTACCGCGAAAATTACATCAAATTACATAAGCTTTACTAAACTTTACTGACTATTAAAAACTATTTCAATTTTCGGGTGTATCAGTATTAGTTTTGAGTTGAAACTTTAACAACTATGTCTAACCTTTTTACTTCTGACTTTATTCAAGAACCAGTTCTTTTGAATAACTATAATGCTCCTGACGCTCAACTCTCAGTTCATGCTTCTGTAACAAGCATTCCGAAGCGCATTATTGATATTCTGGGTGCTATTGTTGGGCTAGGAATTACAATAATCTTAATCATTCCTGTTACTCTGGCTACTCTGATAGATAACCCAGGTCCGATCTTCTATAGTCAAATTCGCTATGGTTTGAACGGGTGCCCGTTTCGGATATGGAAATTTCGTTCTATGATAGTCGGGGCAGACCGACTTAAGCATTTAGTGGATAACGAAGCTCTTGGTCATCATATTTTCAAAAACGAGAATGATCCCCGTATTACCCGTGTTGGTAGGTTTCTCCGCCGCACTAGCTTAGATGAACTTCCGCAATTCTGGAACGTACTGCTAGGAGAAATGGGTTTAGTCGGCACTCGTCCTCCTACTTTTGATGAAGTAATGCACTACTCAAGTCATCACTTTTTAAGGTTGAATGTCAAGCCAGGTATAACAGGTGAATGGCAAGTTAATGGTCGCTCTAGCATTAAAGACTTTGAAGATATTGTGAGCATGGATTTAGAATACCAACGAAAATGGTCTGTTGCATACGATATTAAATTGATTCTCAAAACCATGAAAGTTGTGTCGAGTAAAAGTGGTGCTTGCTAATGTTGAGCCATTTCTGAACCAATCCAACATAATTGGCGCCTGCATTCACTAATATGTCTCGTTTTTTACTAGTGCGTGTTGTGGCAAAACAGGAGCGCCAATGTTTTTTGCCATTACTTCTTCTGCCACGCGAAAGTTGTACTTGTTGCCGCAGTAATCAAAACTGTTTGATAAGGCACTCGGAGCGCGATTTCTACTCCATAGATATACTTTATTAATATAATTCAAATAAAATTTAGTTTTTTTGCCGTATAGAATTTATAATCATTATCACGCTCCTAAATCTATCACATATGGGTGAACCTAAAGGAAGAGGTAGAACGACAAGTCAGGCAGTTATTAATACTAGTAGAAACAAATCAATGAAAGCTGCACTGCCTCCAAATGAAATGGCAAGGCTCTCTGCCCTTAGCGAATATCATATTCTAGACACTATTAGTGAAGCTGCGTTTGATGACCTCACCCGTTTAGCGGCACAAATTTGTGGCACACCCATAGCTTTAATCAGCCTAATTGACGAGAGTCGTCAGTGGTTCAAATCGAAAGTCGGATTAGATGTTGATGAGATGTCACGTGAATTGGCGTTGTGCGCCCACGCAATTTTGCAGCCCAGTAACATATTAATTGTTTCGGATACACTAGTCGATCATCGATTTGCCACCAACTCACTGGTTACGGACGATCCCCATATTCGGTTTTATGCTGGTGCGCCGTTGGTTACATCAGAAGGATATGCGCTGGGGACGCTCTGTGTAATTGATCGTGTTCCACGACAGCTTGCCCCTGAACAAGTGGAAGCATTGCGTACCTTAAGTCATCAAGTCATCGCCCAACTTGAGTTAAGGCGTAATTTTGGCAGTCTGAAACATATAACTAAACGTACAATTATTAATGAACGCCAGCAGATTGAAGATTTAATCTCTGCCCTTTCCCATCATATGCGTACTCCCCTACTAGCAAATCGCGGCATTTTGCGTGCGATGTTAGGCGGAGCATTTGGTTATATAGACGACACTTGGAGAGAGGTGCTTGAAGGTTGCCGCCAAAGCAATGAGGATGTCCTCAAACTTTTTGAAGCTCTCTTAGATGTTTCTCGCTATAAAAATGAATTAAGTAAGAATCTTTGCTTTGAGATTATTGATTGGAAAAGTATTTTTGAAAGAGCGATTAAGAGCAGTAACACCATAAGTCAGAAAAAGTGCGAAATTACTTGCAAAATTTCTCGATCACTACCTATTGTTTACGGTGATGAGCTTAAAATTAAACAGGTTGTGCAAAACCTGCTTGACAATGCTATACTTTGGAGTTACCAAAAGGGGCAAATTACCCTTGAGGTGGCGCCGCTTGGAGTTAACGAAGTAAAGGTATCAGTGCATAACTATGGAGTAGAAATTACTCCTCAAGAAAAGGAAACATTCTTCGATCACTTTAGTCGAGTCAGAAATCGATGTACCCAAGCAGAGCTAGACCTGTACTTGTGTCGCTTAGTTGTGGAAGCTCACGGAGGCATCATTAACGTTGAAAGTACTCTCAATGAAGGTAACACCTTATGGTTTACCCTGCCTATTGCCACAAATGAAATTACATTACTAAGTAGTTAAGGTGATAACTTATTTATCTCTCTTTTCGCTCTCTAGATAGAGGAAAAATATGGAAAAGTATAGTCAATCAAAGAAATTTATCGATGATGCCCTATGTAATGTAAGCAAACTCTCAACAATTTTGACTAATGTTTATTGGCGCCAGCGATAAGAAAATTTATTCCAGTATAAAAGTATAAATTATAACAATTGATTGTTGTAGCAGCAATTTTTTTACGGAGATTCATAGTAAAGCTTGTAACTACATGCTCAAATCATAACTATCCCTTGCAGTATTGCAATGAGTCCGAAATTTATTCATGCTGTGACTTATAAATGTATTTACTTATTTTTAATGTATATATTTTTACTTTTTTATTAAATCATATTGTTTCGATAAGTAAAATATTATACTTAACCTTGAAACAGTAATTATGTTTTTAAGATTATTTTATATGGCGTTTTATTTACTTTTACACACAAGTTTTTTGTTAATGCCAACACGTCTTATCTCGGTAAATCGCGACTTTTGCGAGTAAATCAAAAGCAAAATAAATGAGGAAAACTAGGGCATCTTTAGTGTATTTAAAAAAAGTAAGAAAAGTAGGATATTTCTAGAAAGCTCGAATAAGCTGTAAATATTAATACTTAGTAGAAAAGTAAAAAAGCAGTAGTATAAGTTTGTGTTACTTATTTAAGATAGAGGTTGACAAAAAGTTTTTTTAGTTGTAATAGTTATAAGAAGGATGTATACAATACTTAACAGTATTAGCAAAGTTAAAAATGGTTATATTTTTTAGGGTAACTATGTTATGCATGATTCGTAGTCATAAGATTAAGCTTTGAATTTTTCCAAGAATATGTTAAAGTTGGATCAAAATACGTCAAAGTTAGAGAAAACAGGAGACAAACTTGCGTTATTCTTTGATTTCTATACTGTTTTGAAATGAAAAATTTATAAGGTTTTGTAGTATTATTACTACCTGTAATGACAATACTATCTTTAAGAGTGACTTATGTTATGTGTAGTTAACAAGGATTCTCAATGACACTGATTTCAAAGTATAATTCTTTAGGCAGAGTTTAAATAAAGTTTAAACTAGTACTGTTTTTTATTATACTATTTATCTATAGATTTATATTTAGAAAGGTTAATCGAGTAATTTTGATTAATACGCATTTTGTTCGTATAGCTTTGTACGATATAGTTACATAGTTTTATAGTTACATAGTTTTAGTTCAGTTATTAGTGGTGCGGTTGCAAAAATTAAAAACTATTTACTATTTAAGTGTAATATATAGCAGTAGAGGTAAACTTTGTAAGCACTACTAAAAACTGACTTTTAGGAGACCAGTTAAAGCATAGCAAATTTTATTAATGAACATGCCAGTTGCCACTCGATTATTTGATATAGCTTACGTAAGCTTACGGATTGGTAAAATAGTGTCAGTTATTGGTTTGTTGCGTTCGATTAGTCAATGTATCTTAAAAAGTCATCTATTCGCGCCTCTATATACTAGCTTTTTGGTACTGGTGTTATTAATATTGGGGCAGCAAGGGTTGAACATTTGGATAGAACACCTCAATTACCAAGCATCTAATTGGGTTCCCCATACTTTAGTAGTACAGCGTGAAGGAGAACATTTGTTCGACGCTGTGATCGATGAGCAAAGAGCCATCTTAGAAGATTATAGTCAGAAGCAGTTCGCCTTAGAAAATTATACTGAGAGTAGCTTTGCCTTTCGCGACAGCCTTAATAAGGTATACAACTTGGTGAAGAGCAACCCTACCCAACTTGAGGGACTCTATAGGATTGAATATTTACATGATTACTGGCAAAGCAAGTTGAACCAGAAAGCAAATTCTTTTGATGTTGGCAGCACGAGCCATCAAGAAAGCCCTTTACTCAGTTGTTTACGCAGTGAGATTAACGTCTTAATTGACCGTGAAAAGATACTTTTGCGTGAACGCAGAAACAGCTTATCTCAATTAAACCGTATAGACACAGTTATAAACATCTTCAGCACAGTAACGATTCTAGTAGTAGGTTTTAACCTGACTCGTTTGCATCGACGAGTTGAAGTTCCTTTGCACCAATTGACTAAGATAGGCGAACTTTGGCGCAAAGGTCAGATGTCCGTCCAGCTTGACTATTCATCAAGAGACGAAATTGGTCAGCTGGCTAAAGTTCTCAATGCAATGTCAGACGAGACTCGCCACCGTACTGAATCGATTGAAGTGCGTAACCAACAGCTTGAGGATATGATCTGCGCGCTTTCCCACGACTTGCGTACTCCACTGCTTGCTACTCGTACTACCTTGAATAGCATGATCAAAGGAGCTTTTGGCCCAGTAAATGACACTTGGAGGGAAATATTTGAAGAGTACCGCCAAGCTAACGAGGATATCCTCAAGCTTGTGTCCGTTCTCTTGGATGTTGGGCGTTATGAACAGGGGAGTAGCGCCCACCTTAGCTTTGATCCCCTTAATTGGAAAAAGATTTTTGTTAAAGCGATTGCCCAGGTCAAGGCTTCTTCAAAGTGTGAGTTAGCATTCACTTATAAAATATCTCAATCATTGCCAACCGTCTACGGTGATGAGTTAGAAATTCAACGGGTTGTACAAAACTTGCTTGATAACGCTGTGCGAGCGAGTCAACCGAATAAAGAAATTTCCCTTGAAACAACCATTTTTGGGGAAAAACAAGTGCGGGTTTGCGTGCGCGATAACGGTTCAGGAATTGCGCCCGCAGACTTGGAACTGCTCTTCCACCGCTTCATTCAAGGAAGAGGTCGGCGTGGAAGAGCAGGACTTGGGCTGTACTTGTGTCGTCAAATAATTTCGGCTCACTCCGGCACTATCGGTGTTGAAAGTTCCCTTGGAGAGGGTAGTACCTTCTGGTTTACTCTCCCGGTTAATACAGATAATGCTAGGTTCCATCATGCAAACGAAATGTAGGAAAAGGAACGATGCCATTAAATGACGAAAAGAAAACAGTGCGGATTTTATTAGTCGATGACCACGCTTTGATTCGCCGAGGTATGAAAGGTCAATTTAGCCTTGAAGCCGGCTTTGCTGTGGTTGGAGAGGCTTCTGACGGCGCCGAGGCTATCGAATTAACAACTCAACTTGAACCCGATGTTGTTTTAATGGACATTGATATGCCAGTAATGGATGGAATCACAGCCACGCAGCAGATCAAAAGCCAGCAACCACCCGATCACGTTACGACTCGTATTCTAGCTTTAAGTGCCTTTGACGATGATACCCAGGTAATGGGGATGCTCGCAGCGGGTGCAGATGGTTACTGTCTTAAGACCATCGAATGGGAACAACTCGTTGCTGTGATTCAATTGATACTTACTGGTGGTGCTTATTTAGACCCTCAAATAGCCCAAAAAGTCGCTCGGATGTTCAAATTCGGCGCCCTTACCGCTGAAGTTTCTGAATCTGAAACTGTCCAACAACCAATTCTTAGTAATCGTGAACGCGAAATTCTTAAACTTATTGCCAAAGGAAACTCAAACCAGGAGATTGCTAACCAACTTTACCTCTCACTAGGAACAGTCAAGTCCTATGTGCGTATGATTCTCAACAAACTCAGCGTTGATGATCGCGTCCAGGCAGCAGCTATGGCTGTGCGCGAAGGGTTAATTTAAAGTCTTCTGGGCTTTTTGCAGACGAACATACAATTCTTCTGTTTGGGTAGTAACTAGTGCCAGAAGGCAGAAGATAGGAGGCAGAAGGCAGAAAAAAGATTCCTTACTTGATAAGCTTTGTAGCTTTTTCTAACTGGATAGTTATTTTAGCCATGCTGCACTAGCCCCTCATCGATTACCTGTTCTGACCACAAAATGTAGGGCATAGGTATGTGGCATTGAAGAAAGTCGTCAGGCATGGGTAGACATAGAACCAACGCATGAGGGGCAAACAGATTTATATCATCAACTTTGGGAATACCATTAGTAGGGAAGCACTTCTAAATTTTTTTTCAGGCAGTAACTACTGACACGCTGCAAAAGCAAATCCTGCTCCGCCGTACAGGTGTAAAATTCTCTAGGGTTTTCATTAATCCCCGTGCTGGTAAAATAGCCGTTTCGCCAAAGTTTGCATAATCAGTGATTGAAAAAGCAGGTATAGAACTTACCGTGTCTCCAACTTGAAACTCAGTAACATCATCTCCAACATAATATCTAGTAAGTTAAAGTCTTAGTAATTGCATACTTGAATTCAACAATGAGTGGGGTGGGCTTTAAGAATGCCCCGCCCTTGATATAAACAGCTTTAGGACGGGCAAACGGAGCGCCCATCCCACAAGATACCCATCCCACAAGATAAAATGATTTATTTGCTTTTCATAATTCTTGACTTATGGCGCCAAAACACAGTAATCTAATCCCTTGAGTTCAGAAGCTTTGGCAACAGCAGTATTAATATCATCCAAGTTAAAAAGATGAGTTTGAATTGCGTATAAATGCGCGCGTTCCTGCTGCAACCATTCTAATTAACTCGTAAGGTCCTTGCTGTGGAAACATGAACGTACCTTGAATAGTAATTTCCTTGAGCATGATTTGAGCATAAGGTAGAGGAATATCTGACTGAACACCACCCATGAATACTGCTGTTCCATGCGGACGTAAGGCGTTGATGCAAGCAATCGTTAGGTCTGGATTTTTTACGCCACCTAGCACATTTAACACCATATCAACCTCACCTGCTGCCTGCTGAATTTGCTTTCCATATTCAGATGCATCACCATGTAAAGCAACGCTAATAATACGCTGTGGGTTTATATGCACTAGTTTATCTAAAGTCTTTGTACCACGTCCAACAGCAACCACTTTGGCGGCGCCCATTGCTAAAGCAACCTTAACTGCTCCGGCGCCTAAGTTTCCTGTTGCACCATTAATAATTACGGTTTGAGATGGACGAATTTTTGCATACTAAAAATATTTAAAGTAAACACTTTAGTAACACACTTACTGAAATGTTTACAATTAGGCGGCGTATTAGCCCATCAATTTAATGATACCTTGATTAACCAGAGACTCTAGCTTGTCATCGAGCAATATTTGCTCACGTAGCAACTTCATCTGTTGGTGGGAGAGGATATGTAATCCTGGATGGACAACATAACCTTTAATGTCGATGTTTTGCGGTTGCTTGCTGTCAGTACGGTTGTATGTAATTGAAGGCATACTTGCATTGAACCTCTGGGCTTATATTACCTACAGTATAGAGCATCTTGACATAACAATTAACTTTTGATATTATCTCTCGATTTTTATGCTATAGTGAATAAGTATTCTAACCGTTAACGCGGTAAGCATAGCATCATCTTTGGCTAAACCAATTTTATTAATGAGGCTAAGTATAAATTGAAAATTAAAGCGTTGGATATAAAGGATGGTGACCGCATCATTGCTTACTGTAAGAACAAAAGGCAAATCTGCAAGGTGAAACAAATTTTAGATGCTGGGCAGACTAATGTTACGCTTGCAGTATTCACAACTGAAAATTACCGTGGCTGCTCGGTCTCACACGTAGTTCGGTTTCAATGGGATGCTTTGGTTGAATTAGTAAGCTAGAAACTCCTGTTTCCCATCATAGATAATTATTCGATAATTTACCGCTTTGCATAAGCAACTAACGAAACTCCTAATATAACCATTACTACTCCTGCAATTCTCTCTGGACTTGCGGGATATTTAGTAAGACCAATGGCGCCATAATTGTCGAGTAAAAGTGCAGCTATCATCTGACCTGCAATTGTAAGCCCTAATGTAAGTGCTGCACCAATTTGAGGTGTCGCAAAAATTGTTGACCATACATATAAAGTTCCCAAGCAACCCCCAATCCACATCCACCATGAGGTTTGGGATAGTGATGTCCAAGCTGGAATTGGGTATCGCGCGAATAAGCAAATACTAAGTGATGTCAAAGTCCCAGCTAAGTACGAAACGAATGTAACTTGCATTGGTTCACCTACATGGCGCCTAAGTAGTATGTTTAGTGCAACCTGAATTGGTAAAATGGCGCCACCAACTAGTGCTGACAACAAATAAATAGTTCTCCCACCCATATCCATACCCTCCTATCTAATCTTGACATCAAGATACTTTATATCAAGATTATAGCTTTTATTTTGATGTCAAGATATTTAATATCAAGTTATTTATATAAGCGAGTGGCACAATGGAATCTGACCCAGTTGATATGATTTTGGCGCAGTGGCATCGTGAACGTCCTGACTTAGATGTTTCGCCAATGGGTGTAATTGGGCGGATGGGGCGATTATCCAAGCATTTAGAACGAGCCATCCAAAATACTTTTTCTGAGTTTGGATTAAATTCTGGAGAATTTGACGTGCTAGCGACACTACGTCGTTCTGGTAAACCTTATCAGCTTTCACCTACACAATTGTTTAATACGCTGATGGTTACATCTGGTACAATGACGCATCGTATTGATTGCTTAGAAAAATCTGAACTAGTTAGGCGCCTATCTGACCCTAACGACCGTCGGGGAACACTGATTGAACTTACAGAAAAAGGGTTTAATCTAATTGAAAAGGCAGTTGAAGCTCATGTAAAAAATGAACATTGTATTCTTGGAATTTTAGATGAGTCAGAACGTCAAGCACTTACAAGCTTACTTCGTAAACTTTTAGTTACGTTTGAGCAATAGCTGATAAATAAATTGTACGGTGGAATGGTTCTAGATTGGGTGGAGGAACGGAACCCAACAAATGTCCAAGTTTTCTGTTGGGTTACACAAAGCCTCCACCCAACCTACAGTTCTATCATTCAATTGTACGGTACGTTAATGCACTTTAAGTTTGTTTCTGTCAAGTAACTTTAGAAGTAAATAGTGTAAGTAACACCTTTCAAAAGATAGAAATGTGAATCACTCTAAAGTAGTAATTTGTATAAGTGTTTTGCTCGGATGTTGCATGGAATAAGCAATGTTTAAATTCGATACTGTAATACCTCTTGCAAATCAAAGGGCGCCAGGTCAAAATAAAGTTTACCGCTCGTGACATAATATGTACTTTTAATTCTGGGTCTAAGGATTTCTGAAGGTTTCAATCTAAAAGTTAAGGCAATTACTATCCTGTTTTGCAACTGTAACAACTTGTAACTGGATATTGAGGTAAAAGTAAATGGCAACACAGCAAGACCGTACTATTTTGATTATTAGTGATTGTGCTGAAGACCGCGTGGCTTATCGGCACTGTCTTCTAGAAGAATCAAAGTATAATTATCGAATTTTAGAAGCAGAATCAACGGTGGGGTTGACGTTGTGTTGTGAGGCTAAACCAGATTGCGTTTTGCTTAATTTTATCGAGTCAAAGATAGGTGGATTTGAATTTATATCCAATTTACAAGCTTTGACGGGTAAATCGTATCTACCAGCATTAATAGGAATAACAGAATATCGAGACGAGATGGCAGATGCCTGTAATTGTTCAGTTCGCAATTTAGTTAGTGAGTACTTAGTAAAAACTAGTTCACCTGATACGTTACGCATAGCGGTACGCAGTGCAATTGAGATTAACGAGCTACGACATAAATTACAAGCTAGCGTTGCACGTTTTCGCACTTCCGAACAATTTGAACTGGCAGCAGAGGCAGTTAACTGCTTGATATTTGATTCCGACTTACAAACTAATATTGTAGAAAGAACGCGCGGTTTAATGGAATTAGTGGGTTATGCATCATCTGAAGCTGAACCAACTGCACAATGGTGGCGCCAACTTATACACCCTGATGATATAAACTACATCAATGATGAGAAGTTGACTACTATTCTAGAATCGAAGCACCGCTATACTAACGAGTATCGCGTTCGCCACAAACAAGGTTATTACGTGTGGGTACAAGAACAAGGAATTATTTTACGAGATGCGAATGGTCAACCAGTGAGGGTAGTTGGTAGCACAGTTGATATTACTCGACGTAAACAAGCAGAAGAAGCATTGCAACGTTCTGAAGAGAAGTTAGCTTTTGTCCTTAATAATGTTGATGCGTCAATTAGCAGATTTTGGATATTTCCAAATCAAGATTGGAAGTTTGATTATTATTCCCCTGGGTGTGAGAAAATTTTTGGCTACATGAGTCAAGAATTATTGCAGGATAAAAAACTTTGGTTGTCAAGAGTGGCGCCATCCGATTTAGAAAATGTGATTTTACCTAAGTTTAAAGATATTTTCGTCGAACAAACAGTAAGTTACGAGTATAGATTTTACCATAAAGATGGTAGCTTGCGATGGATTAATGATACTTTAACTTTTCAGTATGATAAAAATGAAAATGCATGGATTGTTACTACTATAGCTGTGGATATTACCGAGCGTAAACAAGTTATAGAAGCACTGTGGGAGAGTACAGAACGTTATCGTTATGTAGTGGAAACTGTTCCAAACATAGTTTGGAGAGCTTGTTCAAATGGTAATACCGACTTTGTAAATCATCGTTGGGTTGAATATACAGGGTGTGACGTTGACCAAGCATTAGGGACGGGGTGGTTACAATTTATTCATCCAGATGATGTATTGCGAGTTCAAGCTTTTTGGCAATCAACTACAAGTAATATAGATTCATTATACGAAATACAATACCGCCTAAAATATATTGACGGAACTTACCGTTGGAATTTAGTTAGAGGCTACCCAATTATAGATGAGCAGGGTAACGTTATTAAATGGTATGGTAGCTGTACAGATATTCACGACCAAAAAGAATTAGAAGCGCAAAGAAACCAACTTTTAGTAGAAGCACAAGCAGCACGTGAAGAAGCAGAACTTGCAAACCGCACAAAAGACGAATTTCTTGCTATTGTTTCCCATGAATTGCGAAGTCCTCTTAACGCGATTTTAGGTTGGACAAAGTTATTAAGAACTCGTAACTTTGACCAAGCAAATACTGCACGTGCGTTGGAAATCATCGAACGTAACACAGTTGCACAGGTGCAGTTAATAGAAGACTTGCTGGATATCTCGCGGATGATTCGGGGTAATTTACGTCTCACATTACAACCTGTTAATCTTGCTACGATTATTGAAACAGGTGTTAATAATCTACGTCTATCGGCAGATGCAAAAAAAATAGATTTGCAAATGAGGAATTATGTAAGGAAGTGTTTAGTTTTAGGTGATATGAATCGGTTGCAGCAGATAGTTAGTAATTTACTTACCAATGCGATTAAATTTACACCTTCTTTGGGACGGGTTGAGATTTGCCTTGAAATTGTCAATCATCATACAACGCAAATAAGAGTTACCGACACAGGTAAAGGTATTAGTGCAGATTTTTTACCTTATATATTTGAACGGTTCCGTCAAGCAGAAAACACCACAACACGCGCGAAAGATGGGTTAGGTTTAGGACTTGCGATTGTTCGTCACCTTGTAGAATTACATAATGGCGCCATTACAGCTTCTAGTTTAGGTGAAGGACAGGGAGCAACGTTTACTGTAACGCTACCACTATTGCAACAGGAAGCAACGAGACAAGAGGGACAAGAGGAAATATCTTCTACTCTTTTATCCAACAAAAAAATCTTAGTTGTAGATGATGAACCTGATAACTGTACTTATTTAAGTTGCGCTTTAGAAGAATATGGAGCAACAGTAAAGGCAGCATCCTGTGCAAAAGAAGCCTTAGCAGTTTTTGAAGAATTTCAACCTGATATTATTATCAGTGATATTGGGATGCCAGAAGAAGACGGTCACGCATTGATACGAAAAATACGTCAACTAACAACACACAGCTGTAACATCCCTGCTATTGCACTAACAGCTTATACAAAACAAGAAGATAGAGAACGCTCTCGAAATGCTGGTTTTCAGCTTCACATGACAAAACCTGTCGAACCAGCTGAATTAATTAAAGCTATTTCTAACCTGATTGAGTAAAGTTCAAATGTTGCACATAACAATAGATGAAATCCAAAATAACCTTTTACAGTACCTACTTCAAGTGGAGGAAGGTGAAAGCTTTGTAATTATGCAAGGGGATAAACCAATTGCTAAACTTACACCAGTTAGCTCTGTTAAGCAATTACGACCATTTGGCTTATGCGTTGGAGAATTTACTGTCCCTGATGATTTTGATGCATCATTACCAGATGATATTATCAGTGGATTTGAGGGACGATGAAACTTTTTTAGACAGGCACATTTTCTATGGCTTATACTATCAACTCTAAATCCATCGCCCACCCACCACATTTAAGGAAAAATAATTTTAATTTACAGTTCAATCTTCGATTCTCAAATTCGGAACTTTTGCAAAATCCTTATAATTCCGTGTAACAATAATTCCATTCACAAAAAGTGTTATAGCAGCTATTCGCAAATCGCGCGTACCAATACGAATTCTTTCCCGAAGCAATCCTTCATAAATATTAGAAGCCTCTGGAGTAAAATCAAGGAGATTAAGCCGTTTAAAATCTTCTAATGTATTCCATAGTCTCACATACGCTAATGTCAAATCATTTTCAGAAGATGCTCTTCTAATCATATCAAGGCGCCCACGTAATTACTCCTCCGCCGTAACAATTGTAACAGCAACTTGTTCAGGCTTAATAGGACTAATACGTCGGGTTAAATTAAGATTTTCTCTTTGTAGAAGTGACAAAGACTCGGTATCAAGTATCCATAAACTCACTTTTATTTATCCTGAGCATCCAATTGTTGATAATACGATTCCGTTTCAGCATCAAGTTCACGACGATCAGCTTCTATATATTTCAACATTGCGTCAAACTGGGGGTCATCCTTATACTTACCAACCAATTTCATCCAAGGATTTTCTTCTTTGGAAGGCTCCATTTTCATTGAAACAATTTTAGCATTTGCAAAACGTGCTTCGATACCAGAACGTAAATTATTTAGGGCTTCTTCTTCTGTACCACCAGAAGCTCTGCATTCTGGCATACTTAGAACTGTCGCAATAACTTTGTCATCTGAACCACGTTCGATTAATACGTCGTATGTTAAGTCCGATAAATTTTTATGTACAGAGTTCATAAAGGATAAGTTCATAGTAAAGTATGCAACTAAACTTCTATCCTAATCATAACTGTAATTGGTAATTGGTGAGACGGTATTGGCATTTTCCAAGGTGCCTTGTTTTTGTTGCGAAGCTAAAATAGCTGCATATAATTTATTTCCTAATAACTCTTCGTGTGTACCCTGTGCGACTAACTTACCTTTATCAAGAAGTAAAATGCGGTCAGCCTTGCGGATACTACTGAGTCTTTGAGCTACCATTATTACTGTACAACGGCGCCGTTGCATTAAGTCATTCAAAGACTCTTGAATTAATGTAGCTGTTTTCGCATCGACAGCAGAAGTACTATCATCGAGAATGAGAATACTAAAATTAGTAAGTACAGTACGTGCGATAGCTATTCGCTGTTTTTGCCCTCCAGATAACCCAATACCCCGTTCGCCAACAATTGTGTCGTAACCATCGGGTAAACTACTAATAAAGTCATCAATAGCTGCAAATTTAGCCGCTTCGATTATTTTTTCTAAAGGCGCCTCTGGTACAGCATATGCGATATTATCGCGGATAGTTCCTGAAAATAAAGTTGCATCTTGAAAGACGACACCAACATGCGAACGCAAACTATCAACCGTTAAATCACGCACATCGTAGCCATCTATTCTTACGGCGCCTGATGTAACATCATAGAAGCGGGGAATTAAATTAACAATTGTGCTTTTGCCTGTTCCCGTCATTCCGACAATAGCAGCAAATTCACCTGGTTCCACTGTAAAAGAAACTTTTGAAAGCGCATTAGTATTTGCTTCTAGGTAACGAAAATCTACATCTTCAAATTCTACTTTACCTGCACATGTTTCTAAAGTAATAGAATTTGCGCGGTTATGAATATCTACTTGTGCATCGATAACTTCATATACACGTCCTGCTGAAGCTGATGCTTGGGCAATAACTCCAGATGCAAAACCTATTTGTAGCACTGGTTGAATAATAAATGCTAAATACGAATTAAATGCAACTAATTCACCTAAAGATAATTGCTTGTTGATGACTTCGGCGCCGCCAAATCCCAAAACTGCTAAAGTAATAAAATTACTCAGTAAAAACAAAACAGGGAAAACATTTCGCAGCACCCTTACAGTCTTCATATTCGACTCTAACAACTCACCGTTAAAGTTTGTGTATCTTAATACTTCTGATTGTTCGCGTACAAATGCTTTTACCACCCGCACACCGAGCAAATTCTCTTCAAGAACACCATTCAAATTTGCTAGCTGTGTTTGGACTAATCTAAATAACTGTGAGTTGTTTTTAAAGAACCTTCCCACTACAAATCCTGCGACTGGTATTGAAATCAATGTTATCAGCGCTAACTTCCAATTCATTACAAGTAAAATAGTCGCACTGGTAACTAAAGTAATTAGCCCGCTAAATATTTGTAGTAAACTAGTACCAACAAAAGTTCGGATTTGGTCGATATCGCTGGTAACGCGCGTTAGTAACTGTCCGCTTGTAGTGCGGTTATAGTAACTCTGACTCAAATACTGAGTTTGAGTAAAAATTTGATTGCGAAGGTTGTAAGCGACATTTTGCGAAGTTGCTTCTGCGAAAAAACTCTGCCCAAAGCTAAATATTCCTCGTCCAATAGCTGCTAAAACTAGAAACAGCGCACACTTGAATACAACATCTAGATTACCCTTAGCAATACCTTGGTCAATACCCCAGCGAAAAAGCTGTGGAGTTATAGCATTGATTGTAATTAGTAGTAATAAACTAGTGATGGCGCCTAGCACAAGTAAGCGATAAGTATTTAAAATGCCCAGCACCCGTCTTAATGATGGCACCGAGGAATTACGTTTCGATTCGTGTCGCATTTTTACAGAAGTAACCACAGGCAGAAGTACTATGATACTACGGAGAAAGGCGCCGTTCATTCCTTCTCTGGGTTAAAAAAGCTAAAATTAAGTTATGAAGCAAATCTCTATTGCTGAAGCATCCGAAAATCTAACTCAATATATTGATGCAGCCCTTACCTTATATCTTGCACCTACATTTTTACATGTAATATTAATTGCCGAATCTGTAACTACGCTCATACCCGCCTAGGACTGAAAGTCCGTAGGCTAATAGCATAAGTCCATTAAAATGGACTGCCTATAGTTGTAATATTAAAAACAATCTTATTTTAAATTAAGAATTTATACGTAGATGTGCAAGATGTCAGTTACGGTGAAGAAATTGTAATTACTAAGGATAACCTGCCCGTTGTAAGATTGGCGCCAGTTACACCAAGGATAAAGCCTGACCGTCAACCAGGTAGCGCAAAAGGTTCGGTTCGGATGTCAGACGATTTTGACGAACCGTTAGAAGAATTCCAGGAATATATGTAACAAAGTATGTTTTATCCCCCTAACAAGAACGCGAATTCGGGGGCTAAAAACATTTCTTTTCTCTCGTTAATAAGAGAGGCTAAAAATTTTTGTTTTCCCCCCTGAGAGCGCGCAGGGCTGATTCATTCCCGCTCGAAGCGCGAAAAATCAAAGGTTAAACTTACTTCCAGGCGCCATAAACTTTCTTAAACTGCTCTAGTCATATAAAACAGAGAAAGCCTTCATAGTTAGGTAATAAACATTTTTAAGCACAACCACAAAGTTTGTGTCCTCTGCTTCTGTTAATGCTGTTTGTATTTGATTTATTAGTTTTTGAATATCTGATGCTTGGTAAGCTGACTGGGCATCAAAATCGATTGCTATATCGCATAATAAAGATATCATAATATATTTTCCATATGGAACCAATGTAATAGAACTAACAAAGATTATTAAAGTACCAGAAAAACCTTGAGCTTCAGAGTAAAATAATCTTCTAAAATTTATGCAACCTCAACATACTCACATAAACTAGTAGCTTCAGGAATTGGTAAACCTTCCTCATGTAACCCTTCTAAATGAAAAACAATAGCTTCTTGAATTTCTCTTTCAATTTCCTCTACAGTTTTTCCAGTTGCTACACATCCAGGTAAATCTGGTACATAAGCTGAGTAATTATTTTCTGCTTTTTCAATTACAATGGCGTAACGCATTACTTTTCCTCTTGTTATTGTTCTTATATATATATTAACTGATGTTAAATCTGATTATTCAAGTTGGGCTTGTTTCAAAATACTATTCAATGTTCCTGGGGCTAAATCATCCGAGGGTTTACCGGGTACTGTAACTAAACCAGATTTTCCCGGATGTTTATATTGGCGATGACTCCCCCTTGTTCTAGTTAAATACCAACCATCATCTTCAATAAGGTTAATTATTTCCTTAACTTTCATTATGCTTTACATATTTTTTGCTAACAACAAATATATTCCCATGTTCCGCATGATTCCATAAACCTTTTGATAATCCCCACACTTACAATTATATAATCTGGCGCCTGCTAGTACATGAAAGCCACACTACCAGGGCTGTTGGTATTTAACCTACATAATAGCCATAAATGAAACTCTTGTGGGATGGGCATCCTTGCCCGTCCTCCTCAAAGTATATAAGCTTACTCGTGACTCTTAACAATAGGTAATGTGACGATAAACGTTGTACCCCTACCAACTATACTTTCAACTTGAATTTGACCTTGATGGAGTTCCACTATAGCTTGGGCAATAGCTAAACCTAAACCTGAACCAGTTGCTTTTTCAGTAATTTCACTCTGGTTATGTGCGCGTGCTGGGTCTGCTCGGTAAAAACGGTCAAATAATTTTGGTAAAGCTTCAGTAGGAATACCGATGCCAGTGTCACTCACTTTTACTTTCAGCAAAGGAGTAAGATAACGCAGTCCAGATACTCGATAAATAGATTCGATACGTGTCAATTCTATATCTACTGTGCCACCAGATGGAGTGTAACGTAATGCGTTGCCTATTAAATTTGTAAATAATCGCACAAGTTGACCCCAGTCACCATTTAGCGCAAACCAGTTATCAAGTACTTCTGGATTAGTTTCTGTCTCAGGAGGGTCAATTAATGTCAATGAAAGCGTAATTTGTTTCTCTTTTGCAAGCAACTGCTGTTCTTCCACTACTTCCATTAGTAGAGCATCGAGTGGACATGATGAAAATATATCTTTGCTAATACCGCTATCTTGACGCGCAAGGAATAGTAAATCATTAACTAGCTTGCCTAAACGCTGCGTAAGTTTTTCGATTATTTTTAATTGTTGCTTGTAGTGCCACTTAGTGGCGCCGTTAGTTTCATTTGCCTGTAAATTTGATTCTAAATCAGATAGCGCAACCTGCACATTCGTTTGAATTAGGGCAATAGGACTTCGCAACTCATGGGAAGCATCAGCGGTAAACTGTTTTAAGCGTTGGTAAGACTCCAAAACAGGTTCCATAGCTTTTCCAGAGAGAAACCAACCGCAGTAAGCAACCGAAAGCACCATTAAACTAGTTCCCAAAGCCAAATCAAACATTAATTGCCGACTAGGTTTTGACACTTCAAACCAAGGATGACTCACACGTAAATATCCTAAAACCTGGCGCCCAATTTCCACACGGTCAGTAACTTGACGCAATAATAGTGCTGGGTGTAGAGACGTGTTCACGTAGTGTCCCGCTCTTAATAATCGCGTCTGTACAGGTGTAGAGTGGATTCCTTTGTTTTCGATGCGAACAGTCTCACCGTTACGGTTTGAGTGAATAGGAATATTTATAGGTTCAGGGAACGTCGTCCAAAGTAACTCCCCTGTAGGACTAAACCATTCGATATCAATACGGTCATCTTCTACCGAATTTGCATTATTGCGAAAACTCGCTTCTACATTTATACGGTATTCCTTTTTTTGACGATTTACCTGTTCAATTACAAGCGCACGCTCAACGACTTCGACCACATGGTTCAAAGTATCATCAACACGTTCAACTAATGTATTACGAACGTATAAGTATACTCCGCTCGCAAACAATAGTAGTAATACAGCTGTAATTGAAGTGTACCAGAGCGCTAGGCGCCGACGAGTCGCTTGAAACATGCTATACCCGACACATGTAGGGTGCGTGACGCTACAACAATCATACAACGAAGCGAAAATCATCAAGCGTCACGCACCTTACTACGATTGCCAATGATTTGAGCGAACTGTAGGTTGGGTGGAGGAACGGAACCCAACCTAACAATACAATTTTTTAGATCCGCGTAAGCGACATTCCACCCTACGGCAGCATCGCAAGCCTCGTTCTTGATATGGTAACTCGCTTATGGTGCCCATCCCACAAGAACCGACTCCACAAGATAGATTGTTGTTGGTTTTATTTTATTCCTGTTTATAAATATTCGATTACGTAAAGAATATTAGTATGTAAAGCTTCTCTTGTGCTACCCAGATTCTCAATTTTTTCGCTTCACTAGCACATTGACAGGAGAAATTGCAAATGTTAAAGGCTTCAACCGCCAACAACCTAGAATCATATATAACTCAGGCATTTTTCTATACTCAGTGTTGTTACTGAGTATTTTTTGTTGTCAATGCCTCAGAATTCCATATTCTTACTGAAGGTAGTTTGAGTTTAAAAGAGTTAAATTCTTTATGTAATCGAGCGATGTAAAGAAATAAAAATTACACGCGAAGGTTCTTGTGGTGTTTTGTGTGGTATTTACAGTTTTTGATTCAAAGAGGAGTGCTTTATAGGTAAAGGTTCATATATAGAAAATAAATCATTAACATCTACTTGATGTTGACACATTGTATTTCATCGCAAACTCTCCGGCTAGCCAGGGAAGCTCTATCAACAAATAATTAACAAAAAAAATTATTAGCTTTGATGAGTACAAAGCGAGAGTTGATCAAACTTAAAAATCTGAATCTACTAACTGAATTGAACATTTTTGGAGTAATTTATCTCATGAATAAGAAGATTTTAGGTATCGTTGCAGCAAGCGTAGCAGCACTAGGTAGCGCAATTTTTGCGGCACCTGCTCATGCAGTTAAGCAAGATGTTGATGTTAACGTTACTATTCAGCCTGGAATTTACCTACGTACATTCAAAACAATCAACTTGCAAATTACCCAAGGTGACTTAGGCGCTCTCCAAGAAAGCGATTACAACACTGGTGGTTCAGATACTACTGATGGTACCGGAACCTTAATGAGAACCGTGCCCAGAATTGGTGCAGGTACAGACACAGAAGTAACAAAAAATGTTAAGGAGCTATTTGCTGTTTGGTCTAACGGTAGTAGACCTATTAATGTTACAGTTACACCTAAAATAACTGATACAGATACTCAACAAACTGTATTGGCAAATGCAGATGCAGCAAGTACAGACAAAATTGTTCTTAAGAGTGTAACTGTTAACGGTGGTTCGGGAACTCCTACGAATGCTAGAACTCCAATTGTAGGTGGTGTTGACCTTATCTTTGATACAACTGAAGCTACTGCTGGAAGTTACACTGGAGCTGGGTTATTAACAGTCGAAGCTCTTGCCGAACTTTAATTTTGTCTTGTTAGGCATCAGGCACAACGAGATAGATAAAGCTTAACGGTCATAGTTGCTGGTGCAGGCGCCGTGCCTGCTTCCAGTTCAAAAATAAAATCTGGATACTTTTAATTTGCTTTTGTTGTTGATTGCTTTTAAGGTTCTTGCTATGTAGAGCTTTAAAAGCCAAAAGTTAGTATATTAAAAGTTTGAAAATTTGATAATTGAGCAAGTATTGTACATAGTAGCTGCACAATTTATATTCTCTATAGTTCAGGAATGAGTAAACGTAAATATTTTATTAAATTTTAATTTAATATGCGGTTACACTATCGTTAAATTTTTCGTTGACTCGGTACTAAAATTATGAATTATCAATTCAAACTTTTACAGTATTTAGTAGCATTTACAGTACTTTTTACTTTACCTACAGTAAAAGCTTTAGCGCAAAACACACCACCTTTAGGAAGTGGTCAATCAACTGATAAAATAATTTTAGACGGGGTTTCTAACGTATTTGCTGTACAGCAAGGATACGCAAATAACTCAACAGAATTGTTGAGTACTCCTAGTTTTAGTTTTATTCAAAATGTTGAGCGCGTTGCCACGTGGGAGAAAGTAGTGCGACTTGACAAACTTCCAACATCATTAGAAGTCACGTATGAGCAGCCAGGTATTTTTACCAATACTGATGGCTCTAATGGGATGGTTAATGTAACTGTTGAGCATGTACAAGCTGATATATTTTCGCAAAACGCTAACGAGAATAGTGCAACTATTCGAGGGCAAGTTAGATTTAAGTTTGACCCAACACGAGCTACCAGTGCTGGAGCTTACAATGGCACTCTCAGGATATGTATCAAGAGTAAAGATGGTGTATGTTTACAAAGTATTCGCTAGTTATTTGTAATTATTTATTTAGCTTGTAATTAATTCTTACTATTCAGTCCCTAATGTCTTAAATCGAGAGTTCAAATGCTATACAAAAAACAATTAACGGCTTTAGGTTTAATCGGAACAATCGCACTATCTACTCCACAAGCGCTTGCATTGGAAGTTGGTGTTAGTCCACCAAAGTTTGAAATTGAAATGAATGGAAAAGGACGTTCGCAGTCACTAAAGATTATGAACTTGTCCTCAGAGCCAGTAGAAATGCAAGCTTATGTTAAGAATTGGACTTTAAATGAACAGAATAAACTCCAAGTAACTGAGTCTAGCGACCAATCTTTAGATCAGTGGATTGTTTTTACACCTGCTCGTTTTGTAATTCCCCCGCGCAGTTCGCAAAACTTGCGCTTTGCAATCCGTCCAAAGGTTAAACCGAAAGATGGCGAGCATCGCGCAGTTATTTATCTTGAGGAAGTTTTATCTAATCGCCAAAAAAATTCTCAGGGGCTTACAACTATTGGTCGTTTAGGTGTTGTTGTTTACGCTTACTCTGGTGATATTAAACGCGCAAGCGTACTCAACTCAATAAATGTTGATATCAAACCTAATGCTACAAACGCCATATTTGACATTTCGAGTACAGGTAATGCTAGTGTCCGTATGAAAGGTCAGTATGCAATTTGGCGCGCGGGTAACTACCCTGGAGCGAAAGCAACACAGGTGATATCAAATATTGGTAAGGCAGATGTTAAATTACCAGCAAATATCCTTGAAGTTGGAGAATTGCAGACAACTCCAGTTCTACCTGGTACAAAGCGTCAGTTAGTAATGCCAATAACTAAAAAGCTACCCCCAGGTAATTACGTACTAGATATTAATGGCGATTTGAATAACGTAGGAATCGATAAGGGTATTCCTTTTACAATTCCAGCAAATGTAAGCGTACCCCAACAGCCAGCAAAGCCTGTATTAACACCAAAAAAATAGTTTGGTGACAGCAATTTGAATTAATTCATAAGTAGCTACAAACTAATAGTTGAAACCTAATAGCTCTTTAATTTGTGTGCTACGCTAACTCTCGATTTATTTCTAGGTAATTGTATACAGCAAAATACTTAATCTTCTGGGCGTAATTATTTAAAACTCAGAATCAAGTTGCTGTCTTTTTATTAATTGCCTGTGCTAACCATTTGAATTTTTGTATTTAAGTATGCTCTACCTAGCTTTACCACCTACACCACCCCCAATTGTCAAAACAGTAGCATCTCAACAAGATGTAACTGCGACAAATGTGTCAACTTTAAAAAGTGGCATTGCCAGTTCAGCAACAGCTAAATCACCAAACTGTTCTTTACCTGGTGCTAAGTCGCATAAATCTGACCTTGTTAGCAACTTATTTGCGAAAATATTAGCAAACTCGACTGATGCTAAAAATCAAAGTATTGCTTGCGAGTTTCAAAAGCAAGACCCTGTAACTGTTAATGCTAAATCAGCCAAACAGAATAAAAAGCCATCTAAGGGTTTTGCTCCTACTAACTCGTCAAATGCAACATTGCCACAGTCAGATAAATTAGATTCGTCTAATCTGGTAAATTCAAACTCGCAGCAAATTGCAAACAGTTCAGATTATAATAAGAGCGCGCAAAAAGATACTATTGGAAATATTTTAACAGCAGTACAAGAACTCATTAGTGCGTCGCTATATGCTTCTGTTAACAATACAATTGCCGATAGTACAGCAAATGCTGAAGTATCTAGCAAAACAGAAAGTGCTACAGTACAAGATAGTACTAATCCAAACAATCAAGCTACTAAAGCTGATACAGCAGTAAATAATCAAGCTAACCAGAGCACACCCAAAACTGAGACAGATTTAAAAGTTGCGAGTAGTAAGTCTTTTGACGCATCAAAACTTCTCGCATTGGTTCAAGAATTAATCAGTGCTTCAATTTCTGCTTCTTTGAGTAATACGGTTAATAGTAATGTAGATGTTGCTATTTCTGATAATTCGCAAAAGATAGCTAGTGCAAAACCAGAACCAGCAAATTTACAAACGGATACAAATGATTCTAAGCCTGCGAATGAAAAAAAAGTAGCAGCCGCAGGAAATAATATCAATACCAATATTCAAAATACTGATAATTCAAATACTGACAATAGTATACAACTAGCTCGAAATCCGGATGAGCCTTTCTTGGTTGAAGTAAGTATCAACGGTCGAGAAATTGGAACAATTGATGTCAGACTAGAAAATAAAACTTTACTTATACCTCTTGAAGATTTTGCTAAGTTGACAGGTTTTACCGTCGAAAAAGCACAAGGTGGATACCAAGTAAAAACTCCTTTAGGTACAGTTAAGCTTGACCCAAATTCTTTAAGACAAATTAACGGTGTATCTTATATTAGTAATACTGAGATTAAAAATAAATTAAGCATTAGTGTTGAGTTGAATATAGCAGATTTAACCTTACTTGCAGATTTACCCTGGCGTAGTAATGGTGAGTATCGACCAAGAATACCCGATTTAAAGCCGAGTATTTTTGCCCCTCAAAATGGATTATCAAATCTGCGCCAAGAATTTAATTGGACTAGTGGTGGTGGAAGCTCTAGTTTACGTAGCTCAACACTTTTAGGTGGTAGATTTTTAGGTGGTTCAGTCGGTTTACGTTTAGAGAATAATTTTGAAAACAGCCCTAACGTTTCCGAATACTATTTTTACAAACGTGAAGGACAATTTCGTTATCAAATTGGGCGCCAGCAAATTGGTTTACACCCTCTAGTCAATGGCTTAAACCTAACAGGTTTACAATTTGGCTATAGTAATTTACCCGCCGAAAGCTTTGGCACAAGTTTCAATGCCAACGAACTTCTACCAAGACGCTCACGACCAGTACAAACATTCCGTGGTGAAGTGCCACCTGCTAGTTTTGTACAGTTACGAGTTGGTGGTGTAGTTATCGCGCAACAGCAAGTAGGATTTAACGGTATTTATGAATTTGTTGATGTAAATTTAGCTGCTGGTCAAAATAATGAAATAGAAGTTTTGGTTTTTGATCGAAACAATTTACGTATACCTAGTGAAATTCGTACAGTTCGAGTTAATTCCTCTGATTTGCTACTACCATCAGGTGGTAATGTTCAACTCGCTGGTGTGGGTATTAGTGGCAACTTGATACAGGATAGCTTTTTCAGTGACTTTGACTCTTCATATAATGGTAAGCTAGTCGGGTTTTATCAACTAAGACAAGGACTTTCAAGTAATTTAACATTTGAAAGTACTTTGCAAGCAGTTCCAGATACATTGCAAGCTCAAGCTGGTTTAGTTTGGCGCTTGGCAAACCCAATAATTTTATCTGCAAGCGTTGGTAGTTCAAACGATAAACTTGGATATTCGACTAATTTAGATATTGATTTTGATAAGTTAGAAATTAACGCTAATTCCCAATCATTACCCAGAGCTTATCGCATTGGTAGAAGCGATAGGGCTGAGTTATATAATCATAGTCTTGAAATGAAGTATAACTTCAGTAACAAGTTTAATCTCGGATTTATTGCTCGTAATCGTCAAGATGATGTCGGTTCAGCAAGTTATATCTTGCCTACTTTTACATTACGACCCTTGTCAACATTATCTCTAAACGGTAGACCTGATATTGACGGCAGATATTTATTTAACGCTGCATATCAGCCAAATTTTGCTACTAGACTTGCATTTAATACTTACGGTGATACATATCTTTCCGATTTAAGCTATAAGTTCACCAATAATTATCAGCTATCATTTGGTACCGAGTTTAATAATGATTTATCACCTCGATATACAGTTGGTCTTGGCTATTATCCGAACAATTTTAGACAACTAAGCTGGAATCTTGGTTTAGCACTACGGGGTGGTGAAGTGGCACCAGTTGCAGGTGCAAGTATGGAAGTATTACCTGGTTTACTAGCTCGAATTGAATATCAAGGTATCCCATCTAAGGCAACTAGCGGTAATTTTGGAGGCTTCGGTGATGACCGCTTTAGTGTAACCCTAGTATCTGATTTATCATTCGCACGCGGTCGAATTTCACCCGCAAGTTACACAGGAATTGGCAAGGAACGTGGCGCCATTGCAGGAAAAGTTGTTATTGAAGGTGGTAAAGGAAAGTTTGATTTATCTGGCTCTAATATTAGTGTTATCGATAAACGCGGACAAGTTGTTAGTACAGGCCAAACCGACTCTCAAGGTAACTTTTTCATAGGTGGTTTAGCTGAAGGTAACTATATAGCTGAAATTCAAGCTGATGAATTACCGGTTGAACTCTCACTTGCTAAAACTAGCGTAGTTGCTCAAGTTGCTAACTCAGCAGTAACTCGCATTGACTTCCCTGTACGCGCTGAGTATGGTGTTGCTGGACGTATTACCGATATAGCGGGTCAACCAGTTTCTGAAGTAAAAATCGAATTGCTTAATTCGCTTGGTGCGCGCGTCTTATCAGGTGTTACTGATAAATTTGGTTTATATCGATTAGATAGTGTACCTGTAGGTAAATATACACTGCGTGTGTCACTGCAAGATGAACTAAACCGTAATGACTTGCTACCCAAGCGTCAAGTTGAGATTCGCAATGAATTTGTCTACAATCAAAATTTACAATTGCCAATCTCTGCCGCAGCTAAGAAAAAATAAATACTATAAGACAGGGGAGATGCCTATCCTACAAACCAATTTTGGAATAATCTCACAAAACGTCAAGATTTATCTTCTACCATCGAGGTAATTACCCGCCATAGCGCTTCTACTATAGAATATTGCTAGATTCATCTATAAGCGTGGGTGTTAAAAGTACACATGGCAAAACAAAAAAAAAGCGCTAATCCTCTCAACCTCAGAGACCCACAGTACTACAACAGTCGCGAGCTTAGTTGGTTAGAATTTAATAACCGTGTCTTGCATGAAGCACTTGACCCACGTACTCCCCTGTTGGAACGTCTCAAGTTCATGGCAATATTTTGTTCTAACTTAGACGAATTCTTTATGGTGCGGGTTGCTGTACTAATGCAGCAGGTAGAAGCAAAAGTTACCCAGTTAGGACTCGACGGACGAACCCCACAGCAGCAGTTAGATGATATTAGTTTTTCGCTGCGTCCTTTAGTTATTCAGCAGCATCAACATTTTGAGAAAGTCCTGCGACCACAGTTAGCACAAAACGGTATATATTTAGTTAATTATATTGAACTTAACGATAAGCAGCGCACTTATCTTGATAATTACTACGAAGAACAGATATTTCCCGTAATTACACCGTTGGCAGTTGACCCGTCGCACCCATTTCCCTACATTTCCAATCTCAGTTTAAATTTGGCTGTTGTCGTCAAAAACCCCGACACCGATGAAGAATTTTTCGCACGTGTAAAAGTTCCCAAGGTATTACCACGATTTTTAGCTTTGCCTCCTGAATTAGGAATGACTCATAATGGCAAACCAGCAGATTGGACGGGTATTCCCTTGGAACAAGCTATTGCTCATAACTTGGAATCTTTGTTTCCAGGTATGACTATTCAGGAATATCATACTTTCCGCATTACTCGTGATGCTGATTTAGAAGTTGAAGAAGATGAAGCTGATGACCTGTTAGTTGCTATCGAGCAAGAATTGCGAAAACGTCGTGTTGGTGGAAACCCTGTACGCTTAGAAATTCAGTCTCAAACTCCAGAGTCTGTGCGTTCTCGACTTTTAGAAGATTTAGAATTGGATGAAATTGATTGTTACGAAGTTGAAGGCTTATTAGGTTTACGGGATTTAATGTATTTTATGTCACTCCCGTTACCCGAACATAAAGACCGTCCTTGGCAAGCAGTAGTACCTTCAAGATTACAGCGTATTCGCGAACCAAATCCCAATAACCCCCAAGTACACGACGTTGAAGATGGTAAAGATATTTTTGCTGTAATTCGCGAACGCGATATTTTAGTTCATCATCCTTATCAATCTTTCTCAGCATCGGTTGTTAAATTTATTTCTAGTGCAGCGCAAGACCCAGATGTACTCGCGATTAAAATGACGCTTTACCGCACTTCTGGTGATTCTCCCATCGTAAATGCTTTAATCGCTGCCGCAGAAAATGGTAAGCAAGTATCAGTACTCGTTGAACTTAAAGCCCGCTTTGATGAAGAGAATAATATATATTGGGCACGGCGCCTAGAAAGTGTAGGTGTACACGTTGTTTACGGCTTAGTTGGCTTAAAAACACACTGTAAAACTATACTAGTTGTGCGACGTGAAAAAGACCGTATTCGTCGCTATGTACATATTGGTACAGGTAACTATAATCATAAAACTGCACGATTATATACCGATTTAGGATTATTTAGCTGTCGTGATGAATTAGGCGCCGACCTAACCGACTTATATAATTATCTAACTGGTTACTCGCGACAAAAATCTTACAGACAGTTACTTGTTGCTCCCGTCAATATGCGCGACCGTTTTTTAACTCTTATTCGTCGCGAAATCGAAAATGCTCATAATGGATTATCGGGACGCATCGTTGCAAAAATGAATTCGTTAGTAGACCCAGAAATAATTGCTTGTTTATATGAAGCATCGCGCGCTGGAGTGCAGATAGATTTAATAATTCGTGGTGTTTGCTGTTTGCGTCCGCAATTGAAAGATATCAGCGAGAACATTCGCGTTATTAGCATTATTGGTAGCTTTTTGGAACATTCTCGCATTTATTATTTTTATAACAATGGTCAGGAAGAAATATTTATTGGCAGTGCTGATTGGATGCCACGTAATTTAGACCGTCGTGTCGAAGCAATTACTCCAATCCTAGATATAGATATTGCTAAAGATTTGCAGGAAATATTAGGAATAATGCTTGCTGATAACCGTTTAGCTTGGGAATTACAATCTGATGGTACCTATATTCAGCGGCGCCCAGGCGATAATTGTCCTGAATCTAATTCACAGAAAGCTTTAATGGCAATGGCATTGGGGTCAACTGCGGTTGGCTCAACTATTGAATCAATAAGTGCTGTGCGAAATTAGAAACCCTAGAAACCCGGTTTCTTGGTCGAGAATTTGTAATCTAAACAGCGATTTTAGAAGAGAAACCGGGTTTCTTGGTCGATAACTTGTAATATAAATAACGATTTGCCTCAGAAACCGGTTTCTTATTTGTTCTTGATGTAAATTTTATATAGTCAAATGAATTATAAAAAAGGCTTAAACTTTGATAATTATTTTCAATCATTTTGAAATGTTTTGAAATCATTCAAAAATATTTAACCCAAATATCGATGGATATAGTCCATGTGAACGACTTATTCACCCATTAGATAGAGTTGATTTGAATGAATGTTCCTTTAAACTGTAAGGGTTATATTATATTATTCGTTCATTAAACTGGATGTTAATGTTGTCCTGTGAGCCTTCTACCCTGCGGGTGTTAGTAGTTGACGACCACGAACTAACTCGTATGACCTTGCAAATGGTACTTTCCTGCCAAAAAAACATAAAAGTAGTTGGTTTAGCAACCAATGGTCAAGAAGCTGTTGATATGGTAAAACGCCACCAACCAGATGTAATCGTCCTAGACTTACAAATGCCAGTTATGGATGGTTGGACAGCATCGGATAAAATCAAGGAAATTGCCCCTGATACCCAAATCATCGCCTACTCCTCAGTAGAAGATGCTAAAAATGTAGGTGCTAATAACGATATGGGTCGTTGGGATGTTTTTTGTAAAAAGGACGTACCCACTACTGAGTTAATTGCCCTAGTGCGTCAATTGGGAAACGGAAATAACGAATCCGCAGCTTGATAATTGCAATGCCTATGAATAAGTTGAAGAGCTATATATTTGAATTGTCAAGAGTATTTTATCTACAAGTACTGCTGGCTAAAGCATTGGTACTTATCTAGTATGTGATAAGTACCAATGCTCTTTTAATATATCAGGGCGCCTATTTCAAACCAGAATCTTCTATAACCTCACCTAGGAAAGCGCAAAAAACTATAAACTTCCTGTTTGTGGAAAGGTGCGTCTATATTCATCAATTAAATCATCCATTTCTTCCAAGGCTTGATTGACATCTATTCTCAAAGTACCTAAATTTGGCTGTTCCAGAAGTTGCAGCAGGTATTCTCGTTTGGTTTCAACTTGGGCAATGCGTGCTTTGAGTGTTTGTAAGTCCATATGTTTTGATACCTTTATTAGAGCGTTACTGTATACTTTTAACTTAACGCAAAAATTATTAATATTTACACATGTTTATAGAGACGTGTAAACCGAAGGTTTTCGCGCAGGCATTAATCACGTCTCTACACGAGCAATATTTTTGGAATAGGAAATCTTTCATCTTCACCGGGTATGAGATTTGTAATCATTTCTGGTTGGGTGTGTTGGAGTATTTTTAATAAAGCTACACTTTGATCCAAGAATTCATCTACATCAACACCACCAAAAACAGATGGGTAACGTCGCAAGCGGTTAGTGCCTTCTCCAAGTAAAATGGTGGCACCGCGTAAATTACCGTTACCCAAGTGATACAAAGCTACAGCTACTTGCAGTATACCTTGGTAAAAAGTTTTTTCCGGCTCTAGGGCTTCTATCCATAAAGCTTCTAAGGTATCGTGGCAGGCGTAGAACTGCCCAGTATTGAACTGTTCTACACCTTGCCAATATTGCGAAGGCATTTCTTCCTTCATGCCATGCTATCTCGCACTTCTTTAATGGTTTCGAGCGAGATGTCTTGTTTATCACCTGCAAATTCGTTGTCTGGGGTAAGAAATAACATGCAGTGACATTCTTTACGTTCACGCATTGGCACACAGGGGCAGTTCCAAAAAGTAGCAGCCACTTCAGCTTCTTTGTCTTCGTAGTGCCGACAAGGGCATAAAGGTGCCCCTAGTTCATCTTTATGTTTAGCGAGTCCTTCAATTACAACAGCAGTAACCGAAGGTTCGGAACAGAAGTAAGTACCAGTGCGCTTTGCATACTGCTCCGAAAAATGGCGCATTGCTTCAAGATTCTTATCGCTGGACTTTGAATTAACTTCTGATGCGTCTGATGCAATCATAGGACTTGTGTTAGAAGAGTTGAGTTTGAATACATATGCAGCATTGTACCGCACCCTACAACTGAAAACTTGGGTGATACTCCCCTTTATTTAGACTATTTTACCAGTCAATCAATACCCTAGTCCCTTTTGTAATTGAACTTGTAGCTGTTGATCGTGACTCAAAATAATACCTGGCGCCTCTCGATTTATTATCTCTTGTGTCTCAGGTGATTTTGCTTGCCATAATAGCCAACGACTACCATTATTTATTGAAGATAGTGTAACAGGGTTTTGCGACAGCCAAATTATCGGTAATTTAGGTAGCTCCGTTATTGCTCCATCCTGTAACGGCGTAGTTGCCGCTAAAGTTTCAAGTACTGAACGTTCTCCTTTAACTAAACCTGTGTCTTTTGTCCACAGTTGGACGTTCATTTGTTGATGCATAGCATAAAAGTACAGCGATGCAGCGGCAATAACAGCTTGTTCAAAGTTCTCTTCATCCCACTTTCCTCCACTATCTAGGGCAATAATAATATCTTGCCCACCAGTAATTGTCTCAAACTCGCGTACTCTTAGTTCCCCATAACGGGCACTAGTACGCCAATGTACTAATCGAATTGGGTCGCCAACGTGGTAAGGACGTAAAGAACGCATGAGTCCTTCTGTTGCTGCTGCATAAGGGTTTCCTTGCGGGTTGCCTCTACAACTAGAATCCAAACCAATCTCATCAATTAAGGGGCAAGTTGTTAGCGGTAAAACCTGCGGGTAAACAACAGAGTAGGCAGGACAATTATGTTCGCGTCTGCTCCAAAATAACCCAAATGGCGCCCCACTTCTAAACTCAACTGTATACCAACGATATAAACCTCGACGTTCGACATTTATGCTGTAAGAAAACGAGTAACTACTTTTGGCGCCGATTATATTGATTGCATGTTGGTTGCTCGAAACTGATAGAGTATTGAGTGTATAGGGTAATATATCTTTTACACTCAACAAACTTACATCTTGTTTTGATTGGTTCGTTATTTCAAACTCCACTACCAAATCATCACCCGCCGTTACAGGTTCTATTGGACGGCGCCTGATAGATAGCCGCTTCATTGAATTACCAGGTAAGACAGCAGCAATAAACAACAGCGCACAACTTACACCGCTAATAACATACAACCAACCAGCCATCGTATTAATCGCGGCACCGAAAAAGCAAATCGTAATTCCACTCAATACCCAACCACTATAAGCAGGGGCACAAGCACGAGTTTCAAAATAATTAATAATACGCTTCATAAATATAGCTTTTGTAATGTAAAAAAAATCACATTGACTTGCTCTGCTATTAGTTAGCAGCATAGTATCCACTCAAGATTAACCTATCAACATAGCTAGTTCACACTAACCATGCTATTTAATGAAATGACTGTAAAGATGAGTTCAGAGCCGTAGATATTATCTAAGATAGATGTACATTAAAAATAACAATCTAAGTAAGTTTACGGTCAATCCAAAGACAGTAAATATTCATGTATCAGTAATGGTACTGAATAAAAATATAACTTTTTAGATTGAAAAAATAGTTACAACCTGCAATCGGCGAAAGGACGCAGTCATGGACGAATCTACAACGTCCCCGTTACAAAATCCCAAACTAGAGCATCTACCCGCGACTGCCATGACGGGTCAAAACCCAATGGATAACTCACGAGTATCCTCGGTAATGCGTTGCTCACCTCCACCACCACCTGTACTGCAAGTAGTCGGTCAACCGCAAATTAAAAGCGTTACCGTTCAACAAATGGTGCGCGATGCTTATGCCCAACAAGCTTCAGATATACATGTTCGTGTTGGAGAAGTACCAAGATTTCGGATTCGGGGTCACATGGTGGTTTACAGCAAAGGTGAAATAGTTTCACCACAAACTTTTGAAACTTATTTAACCGAAGTTCTTACCCCATCGCAACGACAACGGTTTACTGAAACCAAAGAACTTGATACAGGAATCTTCTATCCTGGCTTTTTACGTTGTCGAGTCAATTGTTTTGAAACCCTGACAGGTGGAGCAATGGTGCTGCGGTTAATAACCTTAGAAGTACCATCAATTGATAGCTTGCGCTTACCAGCTGTTCTCAAAGACATTGTTTCCAAAAAGCAGGGTTTAATTTTAGTTACAGGTCCAACGGGTTCGGGTAAATCGACCACAATTGCGTCAATGATTCGCTTTCTCAACGAAACAGCGCAAAAACATATTGTTACGATTGAAGACCCGATTGAATATGTCCATACTTCGCAAAAATGTCTAATAAGTCAGCGTGAAGTTGGATTACACACCTACGAATTTCATGATGCACTACGGTCAGTGTTGCGTGAAGACCCTGATGTAATTTTAATTGGGGAAATGCGCGACCGTATAACTGTAGATACAGCCTTAAAAGCAGCGCAAACAGGGCATTTAGTTTTAGGCACATTGCACACTAAAAACGCAATGGCCGTTATTAACAGATTACTAAATATTTATAACCCTGACGAACAAGCTGCGATGCGAGTGCAAATTGTAGATTCGCTAGTTGCCGTTGTTGCCCAACAGTTGCTTCCCACAACCGATGCTCGAAGAGTTGCCGCAATGGAAATATTGCTCAACACTCCTACAATGCAAGACTTCTTGCTTAAAGGTGAGGACATTCAAGCTCACCAACTTATGGAGGATAGTACTTCGGATGGAATGCAGGTTATGAACCATGCACTATGCGAATTAATGCTAACCGGGCAAATTCGCGTCGAAGATGCAGTTAATGCTTCCCCTGATGTTGGTGACTTAAGGCGCCGTGCCCGAAACGATGGGTATAATCCATCACAGTCTACACGACGCGAAAAGCAAGAAGCCTATAACTTCACCCCTCGCTAAAATCATTATCAAAATAGTGGACAGTTCTTGTGATTCTTGTGGAGCGGGCATAGAAAGCCCGCCCGTATCTTATATTTAACAAGCTGAAAATATATTTTTAAATTGTATGAAAGGACGGGGCTTACGATGCCCATCCGACAAGATTGGTACTACTGGTTAATCTAAACCAGTAGTACTGTTAAAAAACTATAAAAAATCTAAACCTTCTAAGCAGTTTTTGGTAGTTTGCAGTAATTTATAATACCGATTTTAAGTATGTATAAAGTTACTGGAACAGCAAGAGAGATAGGTGGAGGTAAAAACCCTGCTACTAGATTTAATAACCCTAAAAAATCTTCTGTTGGTTGACTACATACAGTTTCACGGCATTTTCGTGCAAACTCTTCCAAATCAACTTCTCTAAATTGGGCGCCATCTTGTTTTGATAACTCTGTAAATGCAGCTTCGAGATCACCGCTATATTTTTCAATGGTATCAAGTGCAGTTTTGGCGCCCGCATCAGGATAATCAGATAACTGCGTGCGATAGTGCTGAAGTTCTTCTTTTGAAATAGATGCCATGTTCCTATTTTGACTTACTAAGTTTCGGTGCGCTTACTGTTTTTAGCACGAAAAACACCCGACAATAATATTACACTCTTCAAAGTTTTCTTAAGATTTTCTTTATATTTTAAGGATGTTTGTGGGAACGTAACTTTCGTTAACGTTCCTCAACCCAACCTACTAAAAATATTATTTTTTCAAGACTACGTTGAATGAATTTAAATAACCTGCAATACTTTTGGTTAAAAACTTTTGCTGTCTTTTGGTGGTGATGACCATTACTTGATACAGGCGCCCTTCAGCAAAGTATAAACGGTTTCTAGTAATTTTACCCCCAGCGTTGATGTATTCGATTTCTCTTCCTGGGTGTCCATTGGAACTGCGAATACTTTTTTCGGTTAAAAGATTACTTTTGGTTGTTTTTAATGCCATTTCTTGAGCATTTTTTAGTACTTCTTCGGGGTCTGCCATTTGTCCATAGCTGTCGGGGAAGTCGTTAAATGCGACTACATAAGCAACTTCTTGTCTGGGAGGTTGGGCAATAAACACCTGTAGGTTTATTTCTCCCATAAAGGTTCTTTGTGTCTGGGATGTTACCTTTGGTTGACCTGGCATTAAAACGCTGAAACGTCCATCAGAGGCAGTAAATACTTTCCATCGGAATTTTTCTACCTCTGATGGGTCTGGTTTTGGTGTTGATGGTTTACGTGAGGAACGTGCTTCTACAGTTGTTTCTACGGTTATAGTGAGCGCAAAAATTAAAGCTGCGGTCAAAAATGGTAGAAAACCCTGAATTTTATTTTTGATTTTTAGTTGAGTCAAAGGTCTTAATGTCATAGATTTGGCTATTGTGATGCTAATATCACGTACATGCCAATCTGTTATAACTCACCTATAACCTAGCTGCACGAATAGCGGCGCCTATTAGTCCAACTTGTTGATTAAGAATAATTTTTACTGGTATGTCTTCTAAAATGCTTCGCATTCTTCCCTTCTGGGTAAAATGCAGCATAAAGTCACCATTTTCAATCAACGGCAGAATTTTAGGAGCAATACCACCAGCAATATATAATCCCCCGTATGGTAAAAGTTTTAACGCAAGGTTTCCAGCTTCGGCGCCGTAAGCTTCGACAAATAACTGCATTGCTTGTTCAGACAAATTATCAGTTTTATTGAGTGCAGCATTACCAATAGCGGCGCCTGGGTCTACACTTTTTTCTTGTCCAGCTTGTTGTTCCCATGCGCGAACCACTTGTGCAATGTCGGGAGACTCAGTAGCTATTTTACGGTCTCTCAAAAATTGATAAATCGAGACAAGTCCCAAACCAGAGACAACCCGTTCGACAGAAACCCGTTGGATATCATGTTTATCGAGTAAATATTTTAATAATTGAAACTCTAATTCTGTGCGTGGTGCAAAGTCCGCGTGTCCTCCTTCGGAAGGATACACATAGTACTCTTGTGCTTGCTTAATTAAAAAACCTTGCCCTAAACCTGTGCCGGCGCCAATAATGGCAATTGGAGCATCATCACAAGGTTTTCCATCTTGTAACGTAAACAAATCTTTACTTTCTAGTCCTAAAATTCCATAACCAACAGCAGCAAAATCGTTAATTAGAGCTACATGAGGTATATTTAGTTCCTCTTGAAGACGGTCACAGTCAAGATACCAAGCCAAATTAGTTAATTTAGCAGTATCACCAACAACAGGCCCAGCTATACCAAAACACGCTTTTTGTGGATGGTCAGAATTGGCGTCAGCAAGAAACTGCTTGACCATAGGTACCAAATCGACAAAATCACCACTATGATAAGCATTCTCATGTACCGTTTGCGGTGATGACTTCTCGGTTGCATCAACCAATCGTAAAATCGTCTTAGTTCCGCCAATATCGCCGGCTAGTAATAAAGTCATAATATTTCACACCTAGTAGTCAAGAGTTAATGGTTAATAGCAATTAACCATTATTCCATGTACTCTTCTAATTAAATCGAACCATTTCTTCCACCTCAGTCAAGTGCGATGTATCCCCTTTTAGCTCAATCCACCATTCAGGATGCTGACGAACGAGCTTAAACAAACTACACAACCTAACTTTTTCAGCTTGGTAAATTGATTCTCCTGCAATTCCCATTACAGCACCGTTGACTGATGCACCGTGTGCTACTAACAGTATATTTTCAGGGGAGTACTCAGTAGCTAAACATCTGGCTGTTTGTCCAGCACGTGCGCGAACTTGCGCTCGTGTTTCTGGGTATCTAGCAGCAATGATAGGTGTGTAGCTAGCGTCTATACAGGGATAAAATTTGACCAATTCGCGAATCGGGTGAAGTTGTGGTTCTTCATCCATCCAATCAGGATTTAACCATTCGCTCAAGCCTGTTTCTAACTTTATTGGTAAATTGAGGACATCAGCGATGGCGTGTGCTGTTTGCACAGTTCGCAAAAACGGTGATACAAATATATGATGAATTTTTTCGCCTTTGAGACGATTTGCTAGCTGTTGTGCTTGAATAAACCCATCTTCTGATAGCGGTGGGTCATAACGACGTTCAGCAGTGAGAAACCAATCGGGGTTTACAAAGTCGAGACGGTTAGCGTGTCTGGCAATCCAAATTATCTGAGACATTCACTCTATTTCCAGCGAGTGCGAGGATAAACGCAAGGTGGGAAATATATATAATGACATGTTTCGTAATGTTAAGCATTTAACAAATTGGACAAATTTTGTGGTCTTACATGATGCTTTGTTTGCTACACCACGCTTTAAGCGCTGTTCACAGTTTAAACATTGCAAACGGCGCCTTTATTACAGATAGTTTTTGCTTGGTTCAAAAATAAGATTTAAGATGGCTCCAGGTGTTAATTACTGACTGGCGCCTATAGTAAGGTAATTAAAACTGATATGGGGGTGCAAGGAATGAGTAAAAGATTACTATTATTGAGCAATTCTACCAACTACGGAGAGGATTATTTATTTTACCCACGCCAGGAAATAAGAGCTTTTTTAGGCGCCTCCATCAAAAAAGTATTATTTATACCTTTTGCAAATGTGATTAGCTACGACGCTATTACCGAAAAAGTTGGTAAAGTCTTCCAAGAATTAGGCTATGGCACTGATTCTGTGCATTCCACAGGCAACCCGCGCGAATTGGTTGAGAAGGCTGAAGCGATTGTAATTGCTGGTGGCAACACTTTTCATTTAGTTCATCGCTTACATGAAACAGGAATAATTGACATTATTAGAGAAAAAGTTAATCACGGCACACCTTATATCGGATGGAGTGCAGGTTCAAACGTTGCTTGCCCAACTATCAAGACAACCAACGATATGCCAATTATTGAGCCAGTGAGTTTTGAAGCGTTAAATTTAGTACCCTTTCAGATAAATCCTCATTATACAGATGAACTTATCCCCAACCATAACGGGGAAACAAGAGCAAGTAGGATTGAAGAATTTTTAGCTGTTAACCCAAATGTCAGCGTCGTTGGTTTACCAGAGGGAACAATGTTAAAAATTGAGAATTCCTCAACTACCTTGATAGGTGACAAAAACATAGTTGTCTTTAAGCCAGGTGAAGGAAGGAAGGAATACGGAAGAGGCGCCGATTTAAATTTCCTTCTTCAATGAATATATGTAGAAACGTTACATTTAACGTCTCTACAGAGGCATTTAAAGACTTTGATGAGGAAAGCGACATCATTACAATCCCCGAGCGCTGGCGCCAACCTAACTTCGACCAAAACTTACAAGCTACATCGTTTTTGTTAAGTATAAATAAATGACATTTGCCAATACTTTGCTGTTGTAGCTGTGATAAGCATGATTGAACAAGTTTAGTGCCAATACCTTGCCTGTGGTAATCTGCTAAAACAGCCAAATGATTGAGATAACCTCGGCGCCCGTCATGACCACATAATACGGCGCCGACAATTTTATCATTCTGGCAAGTAACATAACTCAAACCTGGATTATGTTGTAAATAACGCTCTATATTTTCTCTAGAGTCAGCATCACGTAAACGTACACCTTGAGTATTTTCCCACACTTATTTAATTATTTAATAAACCGCGCGCTGGAATTTCGATTATAAACTTTGTTCCCTCCCCTAGCTTGGAATCACAAGAAATTTTACCCTTATGCTTTTCTACTATAATTTGATAACTAATTGATAATCCTAAACCTGTACCTTTACCTACAGGTTTAGTGGTAAAGAAGGGGTCGAATAATTTGCTCAGAATATTTTCGGGAATGCCGGCGCCGTTATCTGCTATAGATATTAGTATATTATTATCGTCTGTAAGCACAGTATGAATCCAGATTGTTGGATTTGTTGAATTATTACCGACTTTGTAATTTATAACTGAATCTTCTAAAGCATCAATAGCGTTTGCTAAAATATTCATAAAAACTTGATTTAATTGTCCAGCGTAGCAATTAACTAATGGTAATTGACCATAGTCTTTAACTATTTGAATTTCTGAATGGTAAGATTTTGCTTGCAGACGATGCTGTAAAATCATTAAAGTACTATCTATACCTTCATGAATATCTGCTTCTTTACATTCAGCTTCATCAAGTCTGGAAAAATTACGAAGTGACAAGACAATTTCTGCAATACGATTAGTACCTGTGGACATTGAACCGATAATTTTATTTAAGTCTTCTGTCAAAAAATCTAAATCAATTTTTTCAATAATTTCTTGAAGTGCTTTAGGAGGATTAGGAAAATAAGTTTGATATGCTTGTATTAATTCTAATAATTCCTTAGTATAATTATCTACATAGGATAAATTGCCGTGAATAAAGTTTACTGGATTATTGATTTCATGTGCAACTCCTGCAACCATTTGTCCTAACGAAGACATTTTTTCTACTTGTACTAAATGTGCTTGTGTTTGTTTTAACTCGTTCAAAGTTTGAGAAAGTGTTTCTGTTCTTTGAATAACTCTGTTTTCTAGTTCTAAATTTGCCTGTTCTAATGCAGTAAAGGAATCACGTAACTGCTGTGACATTTGATTAAAAGAACGACTTAATATATTTAGTTCATTAACTCTATTTTCTGGAATGTTTTGATCAAGTTTACCTACGGCAATAGCTTCAGTTGCTTGACTCAATTTTAAAATCGGTTGAGTGATATAATGTGCTGTATATATTCCTATCAACGTTGCGATAAATAAAGCAGTCAAACACAATATAATAGTGGTGCGAGTACTAGCATTAATTTGTGCCATAAAGTCGGATTCTGGAACAGTAACAACTACCAACCAATCCAAACCATGTTCATCTTTCCAGGGTGTAACTCGGACGAAATAACATTCTTTGTTGAAAGTAATATTAATCTCTTGATAATCTTTAATTTTTGGAAATGAATTAAACTCTTTTTTTAACTCGCTAGCAACGTTACGAGTGAGTGAGTCAGGACTTTGAAGTGCGTTGTATCTTTCAGTTTTGCCATTGACTTTAGATAAAATAGGATATTTACTTGAGCTTCCTATTAATAAGCCATTCCTTTCCATGATAAAAATATGTCCATGATGGCTCACTTTTAAGCTACTAATAAACTTGCTAATATCTGTTAGTAATATATCAATAGCAACAACAGATCTCAGTTCGCCATCTTCATTATATATTGGTTTCCTTGCAGGTAGCGCTACATAATTTTGGTCGCCAATATTAGTAGTTGAAACATTCTTTGCTCCCGTCTTACCTGACTGAGTAATTTGTAAATCAACTTCTTCAAAGCTAAAGATTTCACCCCAAGTCAGTTTACCTGTTTTGACCGCATCTTTATACGCTGCTACCGAGAACGGGTCAGAATCATAGCTTTCCAAAAGTTGCGCGCGGTTTCCCTTGTTGTCAGCAATATAATCTGAAGTCTTACCATCTCCTTTCAGATTTTCGTATACTAGTAAATCTACACCGTTTATCCAACGTCCGGCGCCTGCTTCTCTACCATCTGTTAAAATATAACCAATATAGCTAATACTTGTAAAAGCTTTGGCTTGGCGCCAAAAATAACGTTCGCTTGCTTTCTGGTCGTTAAAGTTAAGCTGTCCGTCAATTATAGCATCCGCGTTCATCTGCATAAGTTGTTGCGGCAAAGCTAGATATTTATCTAAATGTTCATCTACTTGTAACTCCACTTTTTCCATCAACTGTGACGCAAGGTCATTGACTGCTTTTTGACCTTGGACAAACGATAAATACCCAACTAATCCCACTGCTGCAAATATTTGTAGGACAAAAGGAACTGTAAGAATCAGTCGGAGGGGTATTTTTTTAAGAGAGTTTTTATGAGAAACTTTATCCGATTTAGAAGCCATGTTAAAAAAGTTTGTTTTGTCTCTCTATTATTCTTCCCTTCAGATACAGCTTTCTATCATGATTTATCAAAGATTGAATGGTTATTATTCGACTTGAGTTATTAGCAGTGTATGCAGTAATAATAATCTTGCTTCCTGATAAGAACCCTTTACCAAACCATTTAAGAGATTTACTTATTTATATTTAAACCTGTTTATTCATATGTTGCATCTTCGATAGGACGTAAGGTGGGCAGTGCCCACTCTACGAAATAATGAGCTTTTTAGGCTGCGATTTTCGCAACAATTAATTGGTGCAATATGTGAATTTAACTATTTAATAAACCGTGCAAGGGAATTTCAATTACAAACTTTGTCCCCTCTCCTAGCTTGGAATCACAAGAAATTTTACCCTTGTGCTTTTCTACTATAATTTGATAACTAATTGATAACCCTAAACCTGTACCTTTACCTACAGGTTTGGTGGTAAAGAATGGGTCGAATAATTTGCTCAATACATTTTCTGGAATGCCGACACCGTTATCAGCGATAGATATTAGTATATTATTTTGTGTAAGCACAGTATGAATCCAGATTGTCGGATTATTTATAAATGAATCTTCTAAAGCGTCAATAGCGTTTGCTAAAATGTTCATAAAAACCTGATTTAATTGTCCAGCATAGCAATTAACTAAGGGTAATTGACCGTAGTCTTTAATAATTTGAATTTCTGGATGGTTTGATTTTGCTTTTAAACGATGCTGTAAAATCATTAAAGTGCTGTCTATACCTTCATGAATGTTCGCTTCTTTACATTCAGCTTCATCAAGTCTTGAAAAATTGCGAAGTGACAAAACAATCTCTCTAATACGCTTAGTACCTATGGACATCGAACCGATAGTTTTATTTAAGTCTTCTGTAACAAAGTCTAAATCAACTTTATTAATAAGTTCTTGAAGCGCTTCCGGAGGATTGGGAAAATAAATTTGATATGCTTGTATTAATTCTAACAATTCTTGACTATAATTATCTACGTGAGATAAATTACCGTGAATAAAGTTAACGGGATTGTTAATTTCATGTGCTATTCCTGCGACCATTTGCCCCAAAGAAGACATTTTTTCTGCTTGTACTAAATGTGCTTGTGTTTGTTTTAACTCATTCAGAGTTTGAGTAAGTGTTTCTGTTCTTTGAATAACTCGCTTTTCTAGTTCTAAATTTACCTGTTCTAACTCGCTAAATGAATCGCGTAGCTGTTGTGCCATTCGATTAAAAGAAAGACCTAAAACATTTAGTTCATGGATTCTGTTTTCTGGAATCTTTTGATTAACTTTGCTAATTGCAATAGCTTCGCTTGCTTCACTCAATTTCAGAATAGGTTGAGTAATATAACGAGATGTATATATTCCTATCAAGATTGCAACAAATAAAGCAGTTATACATAGTAAAATAGTAGTACGATTGCTGGCATTAATCTGTGCCATAAAATTAGATTCAGGCATAGCAACTACTACTAGCCAGTCTAAACCATATTCATTTTCCCACGGTGTGATATGTACGAAATAATTCTCTTGATTAAAAGTAATATTTGTTACTTGATTAGATTTAATCGTTTCAAATGAATTAAACTGCTTTTTTAGATTATCAGCGACGTTACGGATAAGAAAGTCAGGACTTTTAAGTGCGTTATATCTTTCCGTTTTACCATTCATTTTAGATAGAATCGGATATTTACTTGAACTCCCTACTAATAAACCATTTCGTTCAATGACAAACAGTTGTCCTTGAGAACTGACCTTTAAGCTACTAAGGAACTTGCTGATATCAGTCAGTAATATATCAATAGCGAGAATACCAATCAGCTTATTATCACTGTTATATATTGGTTGTCTAGCAGGTAAAGCCACGTAATTTTGATAGCCAATATTGGTAGGTAAAACATTAGTATTATTTTCTAAAGCCTTAGCTGACTCGCTGATTTGTAAATTAGCTGCTTCAAAGCTAAAGATTTGGCTCCAAACGAATTCACCTGCTTCAACTGCATTTTTATATCCTGCTTGTGATAATGGGTCAAAATCATAGCTTTGCAAAAGTTTCGTGCGGTTTCCCCGACTATCAGCAATATAGTCTGAAGCTTTAGCATTTCCTCTCAGATTTTCATAAACGAGTAAATCTATACCATTAATCCAACGTCCGGCGCCTGCTTCTCTACCATCTGTTAAAACATAACCAATAAAGTTAATATTCTTAAACGCTTTGGCTTGGCGCCAAAAATAACGTTCGCTTGCTTTCTGGTCGTTAAAGTTAAGCTGTCCATCAATTATCGCATCCGCGTTCATCTGCATAAGCTGCTGCGGCAAAGCTAGATATTTATCTAAATGTTCATCTACTTGCTTACTAGCTTTTTCCATCAACTGCGACGCAAGGTCATTTACTGCTTTTCCACCTTGGACAAACGATAAATACCCAACTAATCCTACTGCTGCAAATATTTGCAGGACAAAGGGAATTACAAGAATCAGTCGGAGGGGTATTTTTTTAAGGCGCTTTATATGATTATTCGTAGCCGAGTTAGATGTCATGTTTTAGAAGTTGGTTTCCGATCAACGTTATTGTTCCCTCAAGATGCGGTTCGTGTATCATCGGCAAGAAAGTAATCTGGAACTAACCTAAATAAGCTTTCATCACACGTTCGTCTGTTATTAATTCTGATGCGGCGCCTGTTAATGTAATACAACCTGCTTCTAGTACATATCCTCTATCTGCTATTTGTAATGCTAAGTTGGCGTTTTGCTCTACTAGTAGTATTGTTACACCTGTGTTACGTAGATTTTGAATAATTGTAAAGATTTCTTTGACAATTGCTGGCGCCAGTCCTAAGCTGGGTTCGTCGAGTAGTAATAGTTTTGGTCTACTCATTAATGCGCGTGCGATGGCTAACATTTGCTGTTCTCCACCGCTAAGGGTTCCTGCTAGTTGGTTACGACGTTCCGCTAGTCGGGGGAATAATTGAAATTGATGTTTAACGTCGGCTTGAATGTTGGATTTGTCGTTGTGAATGAAGGCGCCTAGTAATAGGTTATCGTATACGGTTTGTTTTGCTAGGACTCGTCTTCCTTCGGGTGAGTGAGCTATTCCTAATTTTACGATTTCGTGGGGGGGGCGTTTTATGATGTTTCGTCCGTTGTATAGAATTTCACCGCTTTTTATGTTAATGATTTTGGATATGGCTCGCAGGGTAGTTGTTTTTCCTGCTCCGTTGGCGCCTATTAGGGTGACTACTTCTCCGGTGTTTATATATAAGTTGATGTTTTTTAGGGCTTGGATTCCGGAGTAGTTTACGCTTAGGTCTTTGGTTTCTAAGATTGTGACGTTGTTCATGTTTTTTTATTTTTACCACAGAGGCTATTAGGGCACAGAGGAAGAGAGGGTTATTCATTTCCTAGGTATGCTTCTATTACTGCTGGGTTGTTTCTTACTATGTCGGGTTTGTCTAGTGCTATTAGTTGACCGAAGTTTAAGACGGCAATGCGTGAACATAGTCCCATTACTAGGGGGACGTGGTGTTCGATTAGGATTATGGTTAGGTTGAATGTGTTACGTATTTGCTTGATGAAGTCGCTTAGTTGTTGTTTTTCATTGGGGTTCATTCCTGCTGCTGGTTCGTCTAGTAGGAGAATCGAGGGTTCTAGTGCTAGTGCGCGCGCTATTTCTAAACGTCGTTGGTCTCCATATGGAAAGTTTTTTGCACTTTCATACGCGCGTTTATGTAAACCAACTAGTTCGAGTAATTCTAAAGCTTTTTGTTTGCTTTGAATTTCTTCTTTTGGTGCTGGTGGTATTCCAAATACACCTGTAAATATTCCACTCTTGGTATGTAAATGTCTACCAATAATCACATTCTCTAAAGCCGAAAGTTCACCAAACAAACGGATGTTCTGAAAAGTTCGAGCAATACCCAACTCGGCAATCTCATGAGGCTTATTCTGAGATATTTCTGCTCCCTTATAGACCAACTTACCATCACTAGGAGAAATCAAACCCGTAATCAAATTAAATAAAGTAGTCTTTCCGGCACCATTTGGACCAATTAAACCAAATATCTCATTTCTATTCACCGCAAACGAAACATCATTAACAGCAACCAACCCACCAAAACGTCGTGTCAACGACTGCGACTCCAAAATAATATCACTCATACTCTTTCCTTTGCGCCCTTTGCGTCCTTTGCGGTTCGCCCAAAAACCCTCGGAGTCACCAACCCTTGCGGAAAAAATATAGTCCCCACAACAATTAACACCCCAAAAATAATCAACCGACCATCCCGCAAAAACTGAGCCAACCAAACAGGCAAACCACCCGTATCAGCCAACCCCCTCAACACCTCCGGTAAAGCAGTAAACACCATAGCACCAACCACCGACCCCAAAAAAGTTCTCGAACCACCAATCAACACAAAAGTCAAATAAACAATACTCGCATCAAAAGTACCCTGACGCGCGTTCCAAGTATTAAGAAAATGAGCGCTAATAGCACCAACAACACCAGCTAATACTGACCCCAAAGTAAAAGCCAATACCTTATAGTAAGTTGGATTAATCCCCATTGACCCCGCCGCTAACTCATCCTCACGAATCGCAATCAAAGCCTTACCGACACGTACACGTTCCAAACGATAAATTAATACCATCGTTATAACCAACAACGGCAAACCTACCCATAAATATTCAATTGGATTTAAAAAAGGTTGAGGAATATTAAAAATACCAACGGCGCCACCTGTAATATCTAAATTAAGCGCTAATACCCGCAGTACTTCCACAAACGCAATAGTCGCAATAGCCAAATAAATACCTCGCAACCGCAAAGCAGGAATACCCACCACTACCCCTAACAACCCCGACACCAAACCAGCAATTACCATCTCAACTAAAAGCAAATATACAGGAAATCCCCCATCACTTTTAAACACAGTCGTAGATAAAATAGCAGCAATATATCCACCCAGCGCATAAAAACCAGGACTTGCCAGCGATAACTGACCTGCCATTAAAGGTAAATATAACGATAGCCCAAGTAAGGCGCCTAACACCATCGAGACTATCAAAGAACCATAAGTATTGAAAAATTCAGCCATCATTTTTAAATTATGAGTTATAAGTAGGGTGCGTGACGCTATAAAAATTATGAAATAAAACTAATGATCTAGTAGCGTCACGCACCTTACGAGTTAGGAATTAAACTTTTTGAATAAACTTTCGTCCTAGTAAACCTTGTGGTCGCACCAATAGCATGATGAATAAAATACCAAACGCAACAGCATCCTTATAGCCAGAAAACTGACCTGGTACAAATGCTTCAATAATACCAATTAAAAATCCTCCGACAACAGCACCAGGAATACTGCCCAAACCTCCTAAAACAATTACCGCTAAACCTCTTAAACCAAAAGCAATTCCAAAATATGGTCCAGCAATACTTACACTCGAAGCAAGTAAACTCCCTGCCATACCAGCTAAAAAACTACTAATAAAGAACGTTAGTATTATAAACTGGTCGGCATTGATTCCTAGTAAACTTGCTGTAGTTGGGTCTTCGGCAATTGCCTGCATCGCTTTTCCATACTTAGTGCGATTAATAAAGTAAGTCAAAAGCGCTACAATTATCACTGAAACAATAAAGATAACTATTTGGACGGTGCGAATAGGTATAGGGTTATCAACTGTACCAAAGTTAATCGCAGAGGGTAAGTCACCATAAGTATTAGCAGGAAAATTATAATTTTCGGCGCCAACTAAATATTGAATTAAATTAACGATGACTACACCAACACCCAAGCTAGAAACTACCGTTAACAAAGGGTCAGAACCTCTACGTCGTAAAGGTAAAAATGCTATTCGTTCAATAGCTACTCCAACGAGTCCAGCCAAAATACTACTTAGTATTACAGCTAACACAAACGGTAAACCAAAAGGTAACGTTGTATTTGCCAGTACTCCACTAAACCCAAATGCACCCCCCATTAATGCATAAGTAAAATATGCACCCAACGTAAAAACGGCGCCGTGCGATAAATTAATTATTCCTAAAATAGAATAGACAAGCGTATACCCTAATGCAAAAATTGCATAGGTACTACCAATCGATAACCCGTTGAGAAGCTGTTGAAAAAAAATTGTAAGCATTATTTAGTCACGAATAGCTATTTGATAAACGCAAATTTACCTGTACTCCCGTCCTTTTCCATTTTTATTTGCGCCACATAGAAGTCTTTTTGTACTACCTCTCCTGTAGGTGTAAATGATATTTCACCTAATGGAGTGTTATATTTACCTGTTAATAACTGCTTATTTAGCTCAGTTCGCAGTTGTGGAAGTTGTAATGTGCTAAGTTTTGTCTTTTTATCCAAAGCTTGCAACGCTTCGACATAGACTTGGACTGCTGCAAAAGCTTGACCACTAAATTGGGGTGGTTCGGTTTTAAACTGGTTAAGGTATGCTTGACGAAATGTCTTGTTAATTTCTCCAGGGTGTTCAGGACTGTATGCTTGAGCTATCATTACACCATCACACAAAGCTTTACAGACTTTAAATATATTAGATGTATTAAACCCGTTTCCACCTACAATTAAACCTTTGTAGCCAAGTTCGCGTAACTGTCGAACTATATTACCTCCATCAGCAGCCAGTCCCGATATAATGACTAAATCGGGTTTGACGTTAATTGCACTTGTCGCTTGTGCCTGAAAGTCAGTATCGGTAGTTTGAAACTTTTGGACTGTAACAACTTCTAGACCTGCATCTTTAACGGCTTTTTGAAAAATTTCTGTCTCCGTCTTGTTAAAAGCGTCGTTTTGTGCATAGAAGACAGCGACTCTCTTAATATTCGGGTTTTGCTTCAATGCTTCTTTTAGTGCGTTAGGCGCCACTATAGATACAGGTGCAGAAACACGCGCTACATAATCACCAATTTCTGGAATACCCTTAGCTGTATTCGATGCTCCAATTACTGGTACTTTTGCACGGTCAGCTATGGGACTAGCGCTAAATGCTTGCTGCGATAACGTTGGACCAACAATTCCTACGACTCTATCTTTATTAATTAAAGCTTGAAAGGCATTGATGGCGCCTTGCTCATCTCCACCAGTATCTTGGTACACTAATTTTATCGGCGTACCGTTCACACCACCCTTATCATTAAAATACTTCTCGGCAATTTTTACTCCATTTATCCCATCTTGACCGAGTAATGCCACATTACTAGTTTGAGCAAAACCAATCCCAATGGGAATGGCGCCACTTCTACCAGCGTTTCCACCAGCACAAGCTGTAACTAGTAAAGCGCTAGTAGCAAGTAATATTCTATTAGTAATAACTTTTTTCATGACCAAATAATAAAAATGTTTCTACTCTTTAATTAGATGCATTTCACATCGGTTATGCAGAACGTCTGTAATGACTGCAAAACCCTAGTAAACTGCGCTCGTTCAAAGCGTCATTTTTATTTGACCATGCTCGTGCCAATATCTCCAAGTCTTTTACATATCAATTTATGTAAAACGGCGCCTATTACGATAATATACTCATCCCCTTTTGCACTGCTGGACGTTGTTGGAGGGTTTCCACCCAGCGTTTGAGGTGAGGATGATTATCTAAGGTCAAACCTTGCATCTCGTAAATTGCTACCCACGGATATGTGGCAATGTCGGCAATTGAGTATTCTCCACATATATATTCATTATCGCTAAGTTGCTTGTCTAAAACTCCGTACAAACGTATTGTTTCTTTCTCGTAACGTTCAATGGCGTAGGGGATTTTTTCTGGAGCATATTTTTTAAAATGGTTGAGTTGCCCAAACATTGGCCCGACGCTTCCCATTTGGAACATTAACCATTCGATGACTTGATATTTACCTTTTTGGTCGCTTGGTAGCAGTTTTTGTGTTTTTTCTGCTAGGTACATTAAGATGGCGCCGGATTCAAATACTGTAATACCAGTTTCTTGGTCGATGATTGCGGGTATTTTACTGTTGGGGTTGATGGCTATGTATTCGGGTTTGAATTGGTCGTTTTTGGTTATGTCGATTTTGTGTATGTTGTAGGGAAGTTGTATTTCCTCTAGCATTATTGAGGGTTTATATCCGTTGGGTGTTGTGAAGGTGTATAAATCAATCATAAGAAAGTACCCTCGATTTTTTTACAGAGGGTAGTGTAACAAGAATATGCTTTGTTAGGTATCTATCTTGTGGGATGGGCGTCCTCCCCCCCGTCTCTTCTGTAGATTGGTTATTATAGATTGTTATGCAAGCGTGAGAAACCTGGTTTCTTTTGGTAAACATTTAGATTGTTATGTTTAGTGGGGAAGAAACCAGGTTTCTGGGTATTTTAGGTTTTGGGGCAAGGTGGTGTTGGTGTTGCCTTGTGCTTGTTCGAGTTGTTGTTGTTCTAAGTTTATTACTCGACTAAGGTCGGCGCCACTGAGATCAGCATCTTGGAAAATTGTACCTGTAAGATTGGCGCCTGTTAGGTTTGCATGGGTTAGGTTGGCGTTGGAGAGGTTTGCTTTTGATAATGTTGCTTCAAATAGTATTGCTTCATTTAAAATAGCTGTGCTAAGAGATGCGTTTTGTAAGTCGGCGCCAATAAGGTTGGCGCCTGTTAAGTTTGCTCCTATTAGGTTTGCTTGCGAGATTTTACATGCTTCAAGGTTGGCAAGTTTTAAGTTCGCGTCACTTAGGTTGGCGCCTTCTAAGTTTGCTTGATAAAAAACTGCTTCTGTTAAGTTAGCGTCGTATAATGTAGCAAGATGCAGGTTGGCTTGATAAAAGACGGCTTTGCTAAGGTTGGCTTTTGGTAAGACTGCTGACTGTAGGTTAGCTTCGTAAAATAGTGCTTCGATTAAGTTTGCTTCGTACAGTACAGCATATTCCATATCAACCTCTGAAAAATCTACTGCTTGTAGGTTCGCTTGTGTAAGTAAACAACCTTGTAAACAAGAACCTGTGAAGTCAGTATTTTGCAAGTTGGCGCCAGTTAAGTCAGCACCTGTTATATCAACATTGCGTAAATCTAACTTTTTATTTGCTGGTTCTTTAGTAATATCGCGTCGTCCGATAACCGTCAAAGCTGCTTGTATATCGGTTGGCAATAAAATTAATTCTTCTTGTCCTAATTCTTCGTCGTCATCTAAGTCTTCTTCGTTCCTCATAAAAGGTGTGTTTTCTCGAATGAATGCTGCTAAAGTTTCAATAATTGTCCACTGTTTACTAGGAGAATCTTTAGCTATTTGTTCAAGCGTATATATTGCACCTAAGCGCGCTTCTGGTTTGTCGTTTCCAAGTTGCCCTAATGCTTGATAGAAGTCTTCTGGTATTTCATTAATTGGGTTTGTATAACTGACTTCAATTTGAATATCTTGATTTTCGAGCAGTTTTTCTAACAGCAGCAGTTTTGCTGATGATATTGTACTACCATTATTTTGTTTTTCTTGTATTTCTTTAACGAGCATTCTTGTACTATGAACGTTATAAGTGATTATCCCTAAACCGCAAATTGCTGCTACTGCTGTTACAATATGTGTTATATATTCTATTTTTTGTTCTATTACAAAATTTTGATTGTCAAGTATTAACAACACAATCAAAGTTAATATGAACATAAATAAGCCTGTTATTAGTTGCCATGATAAATTCACTTTTGCAGCACTGCTAGGAATATTCACAAAAAACATAGGGTAATTTACCTATATATAAATCGGTTAAAAAGTATTACTATAAATATTTTAGGGACTTTCTATATTAAGTGTGTACGTGCAATTACGTAGTTTAATATTTTATATTTAAAAGTATTCTATGTATCTTTTATCTAAAATATTTGATTTTTTATCACTGATTTAAGTACTATTTATATGAATAAGTTTGCCAAATTTTATTTAAATGTAATTATAAATTCAATTTAAGATTGCACTTTTATAAGGGTTGGTAGATACCCTGTGCTTTAAAGCTTAGTTTTATTCGGCTACAGCAACTTTTAGCTGGTGTGGTTCAAATTCCAAATTTTTGGCGCCACTTAAATTTGCTCCATCCCATCTGACATTATTAACGTTTGTGCCAGATAAATCTACTCCCATCAGGTTTGCACCGCAAAGGTTAGTTTCATGGAGAATGGCTCTTTGAAAGTTGCTACCCATTAAATTTGCCCCGCACAAGTCGGTTTCTTGCAAGCTAGCAGCAGTGAAGTTTGCAAAATAAGCTTCGCAAGACTGCAATTTCGCCGCATTTAGGTTCGCTTCCTTCAAATTGGCGCCATTTAAATTTGCCCCGTACAAATTGGCGCCAATCAATCCAGTGTTGTGTAAATTAGCTTTGCCAAGCTTTGCACCCTGTAAATTCGCTAAAAATAATTTTGCCCTCGACAAGTTCGCAATCTTCAAGTTGGCAAACTGCAAATTCGCTTTATATAAATTCGCACCCGATAAATTCGCTCCCCGTAAAGATGCCCGCTCCAAGTTCGCAGCTTGCAAATTGGCGCCACAAATCCAAGCCCGATTTAAATTTGCCGCTTGCAAGTTGGCTGCACGTAAATTGGCTTTGTGCAGGTTCGCTTCAAACAAAATGGAACCAACAAAGTTACAATTGTCAAGGTCCGCCAAAGCTAAATCAGCACCTCGCAAATCAGCATGACACAAGTAGGAACCACGCAAGTCAAGGTGCTGTAAATTCGCTTTACGTAAGTCCGCACGCCGAATATCCGTATTGCGAAGGTCGAGTTTACAGTTTTCGCGGTCTTTTTGCGCGTCACGTCTAGCAATCACATTCAAAGCAGCTTGAATATCAGTACGTACACGAAGTGATTCGTGACTTTCATCTTCAAGTTGGTAATTGATAGGCGCATTTTCGCGTACAAATGCCGTCAAAATCTCCATAATCGTCCAATACGACTTGGAACATTCGTTGGCAACCCCCTCTAAAGCATAAATGGCGCCTGTACGTGTAGCAACGCTATCGTGTCCAAGCTGCGTAATAGCTGTCATAAAACGGTCTGCAACTAAGCGTTCCTGTGCTAATTGAGCATTACTAACGTTAAGTTGGTTACTTTTCTCAGAAGCAATTGCATTTCTTTGCTCCGCTTCTGCACGCTTGGATACATAATAAGCATTGACAAACACCGCTAACCCCAAAAAATAGGTTGCTGAAGCTGTAAATGCTTGGTTCATTGATTCGATTTTTTGGCGTTCTGACAGGTGTCGATTTGCCGAAAAAACCAGGAAAAACAACATCGGTGCAGCAGTGAAGACTACCGCAAGTGCTGTTAACTTATTCTTTAAAACGTCTGTCTTACTTGCAGACATAGCGTCCGTATTCCTCAAAACACAGAATTTTTACGTAGGCAATTCGGAACAAGAGTATAGCATTTATCTTAAAATTTCAATATCTTTTAGGTTTTTATACCAATGTCGCAACTGAAATCTAAGTGCTTAAACACTCCCTAAGTTCAAAATTGCCCCTTAGACAAATTCCGTAGCGACACCTGATGAGAATTACTAAAGACTAATTTAAGTATGTAGTCTTGCTATTATAGTTCTTAAAAACTGATTTTTCAAGTTAAATCCAAAGAAACCTGGTTTCTACGCATTCATTGTCGCAGACAAATCATCATTTTTATTACAAAGCATCAATAGAGAAACCAGGTTTATAATTTTATAGAACATCTGCTCTACATATTTTTCAAGTTAAATTCAAAGAAACCTGGTTTCTACGCATTCATTGTCGCAGACAAATCATCATTTTTATTACAAAGTATCAATAGAGAAACCAGGTTTATAATTGCTAGTACATTTACACTGCAATAGTATGAATTTTTAGTAAAGATAATTGACCTTATCTTTTTTTAAAAGCGAGAATAGTTTCAAATCATGAAATTCAAACTTCCAGTAACCAAAGTCTCTTAAAATACCCTCTTCTGTGAAACCCAGTTTTGAGAGCAAATTGATCGAAGCTGTATTTTCGAGCATTACAGTAGCTTCAATACGGTTTAATTCCATCCGTTCAAACGCAAATCGAATTATACGTAAAACCGCTTCTGTCATTATACCTTGGCGCCAATAAGGTTTTGACAGTTCGTATCCTAACTCGGCGCAAAACATTGGTTTTCCCCAGAGACGATAACCACAGGTACCAATAATAACGTTTTCGTTTTTCTTAGCGATACCCCAGCGAATACCTTGTCTAGTTAAAAAACGGTCTTCCCAAGTATTAATTAACCGTTCTGCACGTTCAATGTTTCTAAACGGTTCTGCATCATGATACTGCAAAACTTCTTGGTCAGAGAAAAAGCCAAATATTGCCTCGGCATCAGATGACTTAATTTGCCTTAATATTAAGTTTTGTGTTTCAAATTGAGGAAAGGTGTCAAACATTGTAGTCACCCAATAATTATTATCATTCGCGTTTTTGTTGCATCTCCTGTTGTCGCATTGGCATTGCGTCTATTTCACGAAAAATAGTCTCTGCTAAAACAACTTCAGAATCTTGACGTTTTGCACCACCATCCTTGCCGACTAAGATTACACGAAAATCATTATCATTTATATTGAACTTTTGACGTAATTTTGCCGCAGACGCTATATCTATGGGTTGTTGATTACTATAGCTTGTGCCTTTATCTAAAACTGTAACTAAAAGTAAATCTCTCTCATTCAAACCTTGTTGCTGCTGTTTGAATAGTTGTACTTGCTGCTGGTAGTTTATATTTTTATCTGATGGTGCGAATACTAGTAAAATACGGTTTTTCCATTTGTGTGATGATAATTTAAATTGAGACATTTGGATAGATGCCTGAGATAGATTTACTGGGAAAACAGGCGCCAAGCTTAACGATATGATGATTGAGGTAATGATAGTAAGTTTATTCATAATAATCTTGTAGCACAGGAATCCCGCCTCTGTAGACAATGTATAAAAAATACACAAATTATAATATTCATCCGATAAAATAGCGCTTTTTTGCGTTCACGGAGTGTCTCCGGAGGAGAATAATACATAAAAAATTAAAATTACAGTAGCAATATTTACATTTGATCTGAATTTGTAGTATTTTTAATATTGGCGCCTAACTGTACAGATGTTGGGTTACGCGCGAGCGTACACCAACCTACGTTTATATTAAAAGGTAACTACGCTGCGAATGGATTCACCTTTGTGCATTAAGTCAAATGCATCGTTGATTTTCTCTATTGGCATGACGTGAGTAATTAAATCGTCTATATTTATTTTGCCGTCCATATACCAATCTACTATCTTAGGTACATCAGTACGACCTCTGGCGCCACCAAACGCACTTCCTTTCCAAACTCGACCTGTAACGAGTTGAAACGGACGAGTACTAATTTCCTGGCCTGCTGCTGCAACACCAATAATGACACTAACTCCCCAACCTTTATGACAGCACTCTAATGCTTGACGCATGATATTAACATTACCTATACACTCAAAGGTATAATCGGCGCCACCCTTAGTTAAATTCACTAAGTATGGAACAATATCGCTATCAATTTCTTGGGGGTTAACAAAGTGCGTCATCCCAAATTTTTCAGCTAAGGCTTTTTTACTAGGGTTAATATCTACCCCAATTATCATATTGGCGCCAACCATACGCGCGGCTTGAATTACGTTTAAACCTATACCCCCTAAACCAAATACAACCACATTGGCACCAGGTTCAACTTTAGCGGTATTAATTACTGCTCCAATACCAGTAGTAACACCACAACCGATATAACAAACCTTGTCAAATGGGGCATCTTCACGAATTTTAGCCACAGCAATTTCTGGTAAAACGGTATAATTTGAAAACGTTGAAGTACCCATATAATGATGGATTTTTTTGCCATCGAGAGAAAAGCGACTTGTACCATCTGGCATTAAACCCTGACCCTGAGTCACTCGAATCGCTTGACATAAATTTGTTTTTTGACTCAAACAATATTCACATTGGCGACATTCAGGAGTATATAAGGGTATTACATGGTCTCCTGGTTTGACACTTTTAACATCGGCACCAACTTCAACAACAACCCCGGCGCCTTCATGTCCTAAAATAGCGGGGAATAATCCTTCGGGGTCTTTACCAGAAAGAGTGTACGCATCGGTATGGCAAACTCCACTAGCTTTGATTTCAACTAAAACCTCACCCTGTTTTGGACCCTCTAAATCAACGGTCTCAATAACTAACGATTTACCAGCTTCTTGTGCTACTGCTGCTTTAACTTTCATATCCTTACGTCCCTGATTGCTGCGTTATCGACTGTTAGTGAGTTTAATATTCTCTAAAATCGTTTGCGAATCATGTCCATCTATCGTTACATTTATATAGAATTATTCAATCTATCAATTATTCTAACCGTTTGCAGCTTATGACTCCTGCATTTACTAAAATCGGCGCCCAAATGTCCAACTTGTCAGGCGTTCGAGCTATTATGAAAGATATTATCGAAACATTGCGCGCGGGTGCAGGACAGCAATTTATTAACTTAAGTGCTGGAAATCCGTTAATATTGCCAGAAGTTGAGAAATTATGGCGTGATTGTACCGCTGATTTACTCGCTAGCTCCGAATATGGCGAAGTTGTTTGTCGGTACGGTTCTAGTCAAGGTTACGCTCCATTTATCGAAGCTGTTGTAAACGACTTTAATAAACGCTACAACTTAAACCTCACCGACCGTAATATTTTAATAACTCCCGGTAGTCAATCTTTATATTTCTACGCTGCAAACACATTTGGTGGTTACACCCCCCCTGATCAAGGGGGGGATTTAAAACACATTGTTCTTCCTCTCAGTCCTGACTATACAGGTTATGGTGGTGTCGCACTAACTCCAGAATCTTTAATAGCCTACAAACCAACATTAGATATAGACGCATCAGCACATAGATTTAAATACCGTCCTGACTTTAGCCAACTTTCAATCGACGAAAATACAGGTTGTGTTATTTTCTCACGTCCTTGTAACCCCACAGGTAATGTGCTTACCGATGAAGAAGTTAGTAAAATAGCGGCACTGGCGGCGCCGTATGATGTACCAGTTATGGTAGATTCAGCATATGCTCCCCCGTTCCCAGCATTGAATTTTACCGAAATGACACCGTTATTTGGGGGTAATGTTATTCATTGTATGAGTTTGTCAAAAGCTGGACTGCCTGGAGAACGTATTGGTATTGCGATTGGTGATGCAGAAGTAATAGAACTATTAGAATGTTTTCAAACGAATGCTTGTATTCACGCTTCACGCTATGGACAAGCTATTGCTGCACGTGCTATTAATTCTGGCGCCTTAGCTGAGATTTCAGCAACTATAATTCGTTCATTCTATCAAAACAAGTTTACAGTGTTGGAAACTGCTTTGGATGCTGCAATGCCAGACTCATTACCTTGGTTATTGCACCGTGGTGAAGGCGCCATTTTTGCTTGGTTATGGTTGAAAGATTTACCTATCACTGATTGGGAATTTTACCAGCAATTGAAGCAAGTTGGTGTCATTGCCGTTCCCGGTAGCAGCTTTTTCCCTGGTTTACGTTCAGAGTGGAAACACAAACAAGAGTGTTTACGAATTAGTTTAACTGGTAGCGATGAAGAAATAGCAACTGCTATGGAACGTTTGGCTGAAGTTGCTACAAAAGTTTATAGTGGCGCCGCCATCAGTGTTTAATAAACGTATGAAAATGTAGGTTGGGTTACGCGCTGTGCGCGTAACCCAACATATTAATAAATAAACCGCACTCGTATGCAAAGCACGCAAAAAAAACAAATATGGAGAAGCCGAAAAAGAGACAAGGAAAACAAGAAAATCAAAATAAATCATCTCCTCTTCCTTCACTGGAAAATTATATCCCTGATGGTTGGGTAGAAATAGGCACTATTGTCGCGGCTCAAGGACTAGACGGAGAAATGCGCGTATATCCTGATACCGATTTTCCTGAACGCTTTGAAATACCAGGCACCCGTTGGTTATTACGTCCTGGTACTATAGTGCCAGAACCAATCGAATTATTATCAGGCAAATATCTAGAAGGTAAAAATATATATATTATTGAATTAGAAGGAGTTGAAAATCGTAATCAAGCCGAAGAAATGCGTGGTTGCAAGTTATTAGTCACAGAAGACGACCGTCCCGAATTAGGTGAGGATGAATATCATATTTTAGACTTAGTGGGATTACAAGTTTTTATGTCAGGGGAATTTGTTGGTACCGTCGTTAATCTTATTGCTGCTGGTAACGATTTGCTTGAAGTTGCACTCGACAATAAAGGAAAAGATACAAAAAAAACTGTTTTAATCCCTTTTGTTAAAGAGATAGTCCCAGTTGTAGATATAGAAAATAAACGCGCGGAAATTACACCCCCAGAAGGATTGTTAGAACTCAATGACTAATTAATTATCAATTAAGAATCTCAAGTATTGCTAAGATACAGGTGAATATAAATTACTGGCTGTTTCTGGATGGCAAATCAAAAGCAAATTGCCTTATTATTGCAAGGCACAAATGTCTGGAATCGCTTTAAAGAAGAGGGATTCTCGACTCAAATAGACCTGACTAACGCGCAATTAGAAACTGCCAATCTTAGTGGAGCCTACCTCAGTGGCGCTAATCTCAGTGGCGCCAATCTCAGTCGAGCTAATCTCAGTCGTGCCAACCTTAATCGTGCAAACCTCAGCGAGGCAAATCTTGAGCAAGCTTCTTTGAGTAGAGCTTATTTATTACAAGCTAATTTAGAAAAAGCTATTTTATTTCAAGCTAACCTTAATCAAGCTAATTTGCTCGGTGCTTGTCTTCAAAATGCAGACCTTCAAGCCGCAAAACTAATTCGTGCTAATCTGACAGCAGCAGCACTCTCAGAAACAATTTTCTGGAAATCTATCCTGACTGGGACACTTTTAAGAAGAGCAGATTTAGGAAGAGCAACATTTCAAGAAACAATCCTTTGGTGTGCAGACCTAAGCGAAGCTGATTTAACCAACACATACTTCCTGCAAGTCAATCTGAACCGTGCCAATTTGCGCTCGGCAAATTTGAGAGGGTCACTACTGAAGAAAACAAGCTTTTGGCAAACTAACTTTGAAAATGCCTCACTAGAAGGAGCTTGCTTCCGGAAGGCAGTATTTAATCAAACCAATTTTAAAGGCGCCCATTTACAAAGAGCGAATTTAGAACACGCGATTTTCAAAGGAGTTAATCTTTCAGGAGCTAACTTAGCAGGAGCTTGTTTAGATAAAGCTGTATTTATCAATGTTGACCTAGCAGAAGCTAATTTAACAGGCGCCTCATTCCACAGAACTATTTTTAAAGAAGTTAATTTAAAAACAGCTTTAGGAATTGATAGTAATCTCCATAAAAACGTATTAATGTACTAAATTTAGAATTTGCCCCTTTATTAGTAAATTTGTATATATATGTTATAACAGTCTGTTGTACATAAATTATTATTTATAATTGTTTATAGATGATTAACCAGGAGCATCTCGCAGTACTGCTTAAGGGAGTACACATATGGAACCGACAAAAAGAAGTATGGAAGAATAGTGAAATAGACCTTTCGTCAGCACAATTAGAAGCTGCCAACCTAAGCAGAGCGTACTTGCAACAAGCAAACCTTAGTCATGCCAACTTAAAAGGCGCAAATCTAGATGCCGCCAATTTAAGTTTTGCCAACCTAAATCAAGCAAAGCTAAAAGGAGCATCTTTAAATCGTGCTTGTTTATTACAGGCTAATTTAAAAAAAGCAGTTTTATTTCAAGCCAACTTGAACCAAGCTAATCTAACTGGCGCCTGCCTTGAAAAAGCAAATCTTCAGGAAGCTGTACTTATTCATACCAATCTGGCGGCAGCTTGTTTAACTGAAACGAAATTCTGGAAATCTTACTTAACGGGAGCAATTTTAAAACGAGCTTGTTTGAGTCGAGCAATTATTCAACAAACAAACTTTTGCAATGCTGACCTGAGTGAAGCTGATTTAATTAGTACATATTTTATCAAAGTCAATTTTAATCAAGCGAATTTGCGTGCGGCAAATCTCAGTGAATCATTGTTTAATAAAGCAAGTTTTTGGCAAACTAATTTAGAAGATGCTATTCTGAATAAATCGTACTTCCAAACCGCTATTTTTTATGAAACTAATTTGAAAGGCGCCTGTTTGCAACAAGCAAATTTAGAGCGTGCGATTTTTAGAGGGGTTAACTTGTCAGGAGCAAACTTAGCAGGTGCTTGTTTAGATAAAGCTTCATTTACAAATGTTAACCTTGCAGGTGCTAATTTGACTGGCGCCTCACTTAATAAAACTATTTTTAAAGAAGTTAATTTAGATAATACTATAGGTTTTGATAGCTGTGTCAAGCAAACATTATTAATTTGCTAGCTATTAACTTTACTTAGAAAATATTTCAACGTAGTTATAAGACTTGTAGCGTCACGCACCGAATTATGGTTATGGCAGCATCGTAAGTCCTGCTAAAATAGACTATCAAGAAATCGTTGCTATTGATAAACAGAGATTAGCTAGAAAGCTAGGTACTTTATCTTCTAATTATTTGTTGCTATTAAAAGAAGCAATGGAGTATACATTACAACTTAATGATTTAGAAGATGATAATATGTCCTGAGTACAAAAGTAATGTTTTAGGTTATATTGAGAAACCGCGTTTCCTTGGGTAAAGGTTAAAGATTATTATGTTGAGTGCTGGGGAAACCCGGTTTCTGTAACCTCTGTCTAAAGATATACTTATTGGGATAGATAGATAAATAAATTGTTATAGATAGGTTAAATTATTATTTATAAACTTATAGTATGTTGAAATCATAATTAAGTATGAGTTTTGTTATTAAATGCTTTGCTAGTGTTGGTAGAGGCTGCCAACTATAATTATTCCTGCTTCTAATTGGTTTTTAGTAAGAATTCTAAGTAATAGAATAATTGTACTTGTTGGTCAGAACAAATTAGTCCAATCGGTTTGCTACCAGGTGTAATATGACTTTAGCAATTTCGACCGAACAAAGACCATTAACTGATGAAGAGCTTCATTTAATTAACGCTTATTGGCGTGCGGCTAATTATCTTTCTGTAGGACAAATATACCTTTTAGATAACCCGCTTCTCAAAGAACCTTTAAAGACTGAACACGTTAAGCCAAGACTTTTAGGACATTGGGGCACAACTCCTGGTTTGAACTTTATTTACGTTCATCTTAATAGAATCATCAAAAAATACGACCAAAGCGCTATTTACATAGCTGGACCAGGACATGGTGGGCCTGGGTTGGTGGCGAATACTTATCTTGAAGGCACTTACAGCGAATATTATCCAAATATTTCGCAAGATGCCGAAGGAATGAAACGTTTATTCAAGCAGTTTTCGTTTCCTGGTGGTATTCCTAGTCATGTGGCGCCAGAAACTCCTGGTTCAATACACGAAGGTGGAGAACTTGGTTATGCATTATCTCACGCTTACGGCGCCGCATTTGATAATCCTGATTTATTAGTTGCCTGCGTTGTTGGTGATGGTGAAGCTGAAACTGGGCCACTTGCAACTAGTTGGCACTCGAATAAGTTTATTAACCCTGTAAACGATGGCGCCGTATTACCTATACTGCATCTCAACGGGTACAAAATTGCCAACCCCACGGTATTAGCGCGTCTTGAACACGAAGAATTAGAAAGTTTGTTTATTGGTTATGGGTACAAACCTTACTTCGTCGAAGGTTCTGACCCAGTACTAATGCACCAACAAATGGCAGCGACTTTGGAAACCGTAGTAGAAGAAATTAAAGGTATTCAAAGAGAAGCGCGCGTACATGGGTTTACCAAGCGTCCCCAATATCCAATGATTATTTTGCGAAGTCCGAAAGGATGGACGGGGCCAAAAGAAGTTGATGGTAAGAAAACAGAAGATTTTTGGCGTTCGCACCAAGTGCCATTTGGTCAACTTCAAACCAACCCCGAACATCTTAAACTTCTCGAACAGTGGATGAAGAGTTATAAACCTGAAGAACTCTTCGACGAAAACGGTAAATTTATTCCTCAACTGGCACAACTGGCGCCAACAGGACAGCGACGCATGGGTGATAACCCACATACTAACGGTGGTGTCTTAATGCGTCCGTTGCGAATGCCCGAATTTGAGGAGTACGCGGTTGATGTTCCAAAACCTGGTTCAGTTGTTGCTGAGGCTACCAAGGTAACAGGTAAATTCCTCAGAGACATAATGAAATTGAATCAAGAAAGCCGTAATTTTAGAGTATTTGGACCGGATGAAACGCAATCAAATCGTTTAGACGCAGTATTTGAAGTTACCGATAGAACTTGGAACGCTCCCCGTATCCCAGAAGACGAACATCTTGCTCCAGATGGCCGAGTCATGGAAATCTTGAGTGAACATACTTGTCAAGGATGGTTAGAAGGATATTTACTTACAGGTCGTCACGGGTTTTTCTCGTGTTACGAAGCGTTTATCCATATTATTGACTCCATGTTTAACCAACATGCTAAATGGTTAAAAACAACTTTGGATATTCCTTGGCGCCGGCCAGTACCTTCACTCAATTATCTTCTCACCTCACACGTATGGCGCCAAGACCATAACGGGTTTTCGCATCAAGACCCAGGTTTTATTGACCATGTAGTCAACAAGAAACCCGAAGTAATTCGTGTATATCTACCACCCGATGCCAACACTCTATTATCAGTCACAGACCACTGCTTGCAAAGTCGTCACTATGTTAACGTAATCATCGCAGGCAAACAGCCCGCGTTGCAATACCTAAATATGGATGCAGCTATCAAGCACTGCACCAAAGGAATTGGAATTTGGGAATGGGCAAGTAACGATAAAGGTAGCGAACCCGATGTTGTAATGGCATGTGCAGGAGATGTGCCAACATTAGAAACATTAGCAGCAGTAGACATATTACGTCGCGAAATACCAGAATTAAAAGTGCGGGTAGTAAATATAGTGGACTTGATGAAACTTCAACCATCTACCGAACATCCGCATGGACTATCTGACAAAGACTTTGACGCAATATTTACCACTAACAAGCCAATTATCTTCGCATATCACGGCTACCCCTGGTTAATTCACCGTCTAACCTACCGTCGCACCAACCACAATAACTTACACGTGCGAGGTTACAAAGAAGAAGGAACGACGACAACACCATTCGACATGGTGGTATTGAACGACCTAGACCGCTTCCATTTAGCAATAGACGTTATCAACCGTGTACCCCATTTAGGTAGTAACGCAGCATATATCAAGCAAATGCTGCAAGACAAACTCATCGAACACAAACTTTATATAACCAAATACGGTGAGGACATGCCCGAAGTTAGAGACTGGACATGGGAAGACATAGGCGCCAAAACTGATATTGGACACGAAGGAAGCTAGTCTGATCCCCCCTGACCCCCCTTAATAAGGGGGGGACAAGAGGGGGAGGCTAAAGCCCCCGCTTAGTAAGGGGGGTCAGGGGGGATTTTACGTTACCCACTTCCTGACAAATCTTAAAACAAATCAATCAAATTAGCTTTAGTGCAGTGATACTGTCACCATTAATTTAGGTCAGTCTGGCTTAATGGTGACTGAACTAAAAACAAATTAGCTGCATCCTTAATCTTGGAATGTTTTGCTTGATGCAGCAAAAGGAGGATAACGCTTGGCTAAGTTGAAAGTTGGTATTAACGGGTTTGGTCGTATTGGTCGCTTGGTATTTCGTGCGGGTATTAATAACCCAGATATTGAGTTTGTAGGTATTAATGACCTAGTACCACCCGATAACCTGGCATATTTGTTAAAGTACGATTCAACCCACGGAATGTACAAAGGTACAGTCGAAGCAAAACCCGATGGTATTGTGGTTGATGGTAACTTTATTCCCTGCTTTTCGGTTCGCAATCCTGCTGAGTTGCCTTGGGGTAAATTAGGCGCCGATTATGTCGTAGAAGCCACTGGTTTATTCACCGACTACGAAGGTGCAGCAAACCATATCAAAGCAGGTGCAAAGCGGGTAATAATATCTGCTCCCACTAAAGAACCCGAAAGAGTTCAAACTTTCGTGGTAGGTGTAAACCATAACTTATTTGACCCAGCGAAGCATACAGTTGTTTCCAATGCTAGCTGCACCACAAACTGTCTGGCGCCTGTAGCTAAAGTTATTCACGATAACTTTGGGTTAGCCGAAGGGTTAATGACGACAGTTCACGCCATGACAGCCACTCAACCCACTGTAGATGGTCCCAGTAAAAAAGATTGGCGTGGAGGTCGCGGCGCCGCACAGAATATTATCCCTTCATCAACGGGTGCTGCCAAAGCTGTCGCGTTAGTGTTACCTGACTTGAAAGGTAAATTAACAGGTATGGCATTCCGCGTCCCTACCCCAGACGTATCAGTAGTAGATTTAACCTTCAAAACAAGTAAATCTACTAGCTATAAAGAAATTTGCGAAGCAATGAAAGCAGCTTCTGAAAATGGACTCAAAGGTATTTTGGGATATACCGGAGACGAAGTAGTATCTACCGACTTTCAGGGAGATTTGCGTTCCAGCATCTTTGATGCAGGCGCCGGAATTGAGCTAAATTCCAACTTCTTCAAAGTCGTATCATGGTATGACAACGAATGGGGTTACTCCAACCGCGTCATCGACCTAATGTTATCAATGGCACAAAAAGAAGCAATCTTGTAATGAGTGCTAAGTAAAGTTAGGAGGTAGGGTGTGTGACGCTATGAACAATCTTAAAACGAAGCGAGTAATTTAGTAGCGTCACGCACCTTACGAAGGAATGGCACTTACTTAAGGATGTTAATGGTGCGTGAAAGCACTTTGATATTCCATTACATTGATTGACAGTAATGGCTTTCACACACCCTACCCAATTTTTTTGACGGAGATTAGATTGTAAGCATCACGCACCTTACAAAGAGGAAAGGAGCAGAGTAAAAACTAAACACTCAGCACTCATTACTTAAAATAACAAGATGATTTAACAAAAGTGCATAAAAACACACTGTAAAATCTAACTCGGTCTGCCTAGAATAGGGCTTACGGGGGATAACTCAGGACAAGCGTGGCTTTTTAATTGCCATAAACAACGCGCTCTTACACCACAGTACTCCTGCCGACGCAAAACGCAATTGATATAAGTCCTGATAAACAAACTTCAAGAGGAATTTTATGTCTAGTAATTTACTCGACCAACTCAAGAAAATGACTGTAGTGGTAGCTGACACAGGAGATATCGGCGCCATTGCAAAGTTCACACCAAGAGATGCAACCACCAACCCCTCTCTTATCACCGCAGCGGCACAAATGCCTGAATATCAGGAAATTGTCAACGAAACTCTGTTAAAAGCAAAACAAGATTTAGGAGCAGGCGCCAAAGAAGCGGATATTTTAACCTTAGCTTTTGACCGTTTAGCAGTTGCTTTCGGTTTAAAGATTCTTGAAATTATTCCTGGTCGTGTTTCTACTGAAGTTGACGCACGTTTGTCTTACGATACCGAAGCAACCCTCAACAAAGCACGCGGTTTAATTGCTCAGTACGAAGCAGCAGGTGTTGGCAAAGAACGAGTTTTAATCAAAATTGCGAGTACTTGGGAAGGTATCCGCGCAGCAGAAATTCTTGAAAAAGAAGGAATCCACTGTAACCTCACCTTACTATTTGGTATTCACCAAGCAATTGCCTGTGCAGAAGCTGGTGTAACTCTAATTTCTCCCTTCGTTGGACGCATTCTCGACTGGTACAAAAAAGAAACCGGACGCGATAGCTATGCACCCGCAGAAGACCCAGGTGTAGTTTCTGTCGCCAATATCTACAACTACTACAAGAAATTCGGCTACAAAACCGAAGTAATGGGCGCCAGCTTCCGCAACCTTGGCGAAATTACTGAACTTGCAGGTAGCGATTTGTTAACCATTTCACCCCAACTGTTAGCAGAACTACAATCAACAATAGGCGAACTACCCCGCAAACTCGACGCAGAAAAAGCCGCTGCAATGTCAATTGAAAAAATCACCATTGACAAAGCAACCTACGACAAAATGCACGCAGAAGACCGCATGGCTTCAGAAAAACTCGATGAAGGTATCAAAGGTTTCACCAAAGCCCTAGAAACCCTAGAAACACTACTTGCAGACCACCTTGCAAAACTAGGAGCAACAGCAGGTCGCAAAGTAGCTTAAATTTAACTTCTCCTTGTGGAGCGGGCATCCCTGCCCGCCTCTACATCTTTGTAATGACGGGCAAGAATGCCCATCCCACAAGAGTTAAAATGCCCATCCCACAAGAGTTTAACTGCCCATCCCTTGCATTTAATTAAACCAAGCAGCAAACTGAAAAAACTGACCTCGGAACACCTGCATTAATCTTTGCCAAACACCAGCATCCGTTTTTACCCCACTTTCCAAATAAGGAGCAGCAGTTCTCTGTACCCACAAAACCAAATCAAAAGAACTTGGCTGTGTAAATACTTTATTTAAAGTAATACCTCTAGCTTCACGCTTTCGCCAAAACAGAACTAACTTTTTACCCGTAAGTAATACATCAGTCTATTCATAAAAGCCAACCAGTTATCAATCATCGGTTGTGTCACTGCTGCATTTGGAATAACGCCCTTTTGCCGAAGATTAGGCAACCACTCACGGTCATTATTGGTTTCTGCTAAAATTAGCTTCCAAGATTGACGACTCAACACAGTAACAGCTTGCAAATTTTGTAAAGCAGTAGTTAATACCGTTTCACAAAAACCTTGATACAAATACAGACCTGTAGAGACAAGGGTTCAATCGCGTCTCTACAAGATTCATTTGTATCGCCATTAACGTGAAATGGTATAAACGCTGTGGTTCGACAACAGGGAAATTAATTAAGTGAATAAATGCCACAATATCACTAATATCAAAATTGCCCCAATCGAAGGCGCCTGTACCTGCAGCCAAAAATGGATATGGTGTTTGTGGCGGGAGCAAATACGATCAGGAGCAGCAGAGTCAAACAGCTTACTTTCAAGAGAAAAGTCAGCAAAATTAATATTATTGTACTAATTGAACTAAGCCGCAAATTGAAAAAACTGTCCTTATAACACCTGCATCAACTTTTCGGCACCTGTGCAAATGGCAACCAATCACTCCCAAACTAATGTACCAAATTGACAACCAATGGTTGTCAATTTAAGGAGCTTTGCAAATAATTACTACTTTTTCTCTATTCCCAGTACTAACAAATTTTTCTAAAGAAATAATCCAGCCGCAATTCTGTACTATTGATTGAAAAGCTTGCCAAATTACCGAATCATGCTCACAATTAAGTTCTGATATACAAAAGTCAGACTTACTTCCATAGCTAGATTATATCAAAGGGGTAATGGTTGCTTGCCAATTGGTTTAGACTCGAACAAAAATTGGGATTCTTTCGATAGCTATTTTCAATTTGAGTTTCCATTCTGCGATAACGTTTTCTTTCCATTTGCACAAGCAATAAACTATGACTCTCCTTCATCCTCTTGGTGGAAGAAAAATAAAGATATTTTAGAGTTTACGCAAAGTGCAAAGAAAAGCCTGGAAGAAAAACTCACTTGTTCTCTAGACTGGGAAGATATTGGTTCTTGCGTATTTCCTATAAGCGTTACAGAAAAAGGCTTATACTTTGTGCTTGGTAGTGAGAGTCAACAAGAAACATCGCCAGTACTATTTTTATGGTCTGACTTAGTAGTTTCTATAAAATGGTCGAGCCTAACTCGTATGTTGTTTGCAGTGGCAGAAGTGATGGAAAGAGAAATACAGGCGCCAAAACCCTGTAAAGATGAACTACTTGCTATCTGGCGTAGTTATATGGAAGAAGTATAGTGCAACTGGCGCCTGTACAAGTGGAAAACATTAATTTCCAAACTAATGTACCATTTTGACAACGAATCGTTGTCAAATTAAAGTGCCACAATAAATAAGAACCATGATTAGTAAATTTGTTTATAAGTTAGCAACCGTGGCTAGACTTTGGGTAAGCTACAGATGCGAATTTTAGCCAAAGCGTCTTTATCGATTACAAGCTGGCTAGCATCATGAATCTACTTGCCTAAACCTTGTAAAAAAGTCTCATTACCGTCCTGACCAATTGTAACGATATCAAGAGCATCATCACCTATGCCTTCTGTTCGTATATAATACAAGTCTTGTCCATTGAAAGTTCCAACCACCATGTTTTGCTTTTTAAACAGAAAAGAAGGATGCTCGTAAAAAGTGAAAGTAGACTGTAAAGTTCTTTGAATATGCTAATGATTGTCGCTCTCTCAGTAAATTTATTAGTGTCGTAAAATTTTTGTTTCCTGTGGTTCGTTTTTCTAACATGTTTTTTTATATTTGATAGCTTGTCATTCTGAGCGTAGCGAAGAATCTTAATAATTTTGATTGTTATGAGATGCTTCACTACGTTCAGCAATGACATTTTTAATTGTTATGAGATGCTTCACTGCGTTCAGCATGACATTGTTGGTTATATAAGCACACGAGCGCACTTTCTACTCAAAATAGTCTCCTCCTGAACCATATTTCCATGCGTCTATACGACGGCGCCAGTAATATTGTTGTTTTAATGATAATCTTTTTATCCACTGTTCTATATGTTGATTTAATGAATATAAAATTGAGTAAATGCCAAGGTTGATATAATGCACTGTCCAGTCTAGCAATGCAATAATTCCAACTTGGGGTATTATTCTCATCACGAGCAAGGGATGCTGTAAACCTGTTTTAAATAAGGTTTGTGTCAACCCTGAAAATTGAATAACATCTTGCAAAAATGGTTTGAATATCGGTTCACCTAGTTTTTGCATCTCTATAAATACTGCTGATAACAAATTATTGATTTGATTGGCGCCTATTTTTTGCTCGATACCTACACTCATGGCTTTCTGAAATAACCATGTAACTGTTAAGTTGGGTTGATATGGTTGAAGTAATGATAAAGCTTTACTTGATAATTCATTACTCGCAAGTGCTTCTTCTACACCTTGTGTCAACCTGCGTAGATGTCGCACCATTGCCCCAAAACCACCAAAACTTAATGGTGACTGACTACCGCTACTGTCTCCAACTGGTAAGATGCGATGGAAAGGTGTTTGCAACGGACTTTCTCGATAGGATGGAAAATATCCAAATAATGCACGCTTAATATCAAGCTGTTTTAATTCCACACCTTGGTATTGAGGCATTAACTGGAGATAGTCCTCAAAAAGTGCTGCTAAATTAGGGCGCCGCAAATTTGCATCCATGTAGGTAAACATGTATGTTGTTCTACCGTGTCTTGCTGGGAATGCTTCCCAAAAGTACTGACACTGGTTGTGCAAGGGTGTGTTAGATAACAACAAGTCCCCGGTTCGGTTTTCCGGAAAACCTTGGGCACATGTTCCAACAACTAAACAAAGTGCATCGGGTTTTTTTCCGCCGCGCGCTTGTTGGACAATGGGTGAAAAGTGCCCCATCGCATCTATCAAAAGTCTGGTTTTATATTGCTTATTAATAATTACACCGTCTGGATGCACGACGGCTTCTTGGAATGGGGTACTTTCATATAACTTACCGCCTTTCTCTAGAAATTTTTGCTTGAGTGTCTCTAGTAGGTATGCTGGGTCTACTCCTATATTAAGTACGTCTTTTACCCAAACTTCTACACCTTCGTGAAACGCTACTCGTGCAGGATTATATTCTGTAACTATTGCTTTTTGTAATTCTTGTTCTGTAAGTAGCTCTAATTCTACAAATACCTGCAACTCATGGCGTGAGATATTCCACTCTTGTTCTCTTCCCTTTAAAATACCTCTTTCTAAGAGTACGACTGAGGCGCCTCGAAGTACTAAAGCGGCGCCTATCAATATTCCTAATGTACCACCGCAAATTACCACATCCGATTCAATATCACCAATACACTCAGAATTTTCTGTAACTACTGTTGGTACAGGAATATTACCTTGACGCAACTTTTCGAGTAAGGTATCAGCACGCTGTAACCCACCCCATACGTTACCTGGTAGACGTGCAAGAACTTCTTCTGTTAGAGACATGGTAAAAGCATTATTACAACTAGTACTAGTAATGGTAACGATATTTGACTCTATAGTTTTAAAAGTTAGTATTTTTACCGCTGTGTGAGTAAAATCACTGACTTTTGATAAATTTGCTGATAAGTTCGTATAAACAAACTACAAAGATATACTATGTGTAAATATTCGGGCTTGAGATGATATTTATTACCTAACCCTATTAATGACTGCTACATGTGCCTTAATAAACAGCATTTAAACAGCAAATAAGCTGTTACTTAAGCTATGAAAATTGCTTTTATAGTTGAAAAATTTCCTGTATTAACCGAAACGTTTGTTTTAAATCAAGCTGTTGGTTTAATCATGCATGGACATCAAGTTGATATTTACGCGCGTGAAACGGATGATACACCCAAAGTTCATCCTGATGTTCTAAGTTACAACTTATTAGAACATACATATTATGCTCCGTCTGTTCCTAAAAATTATGTATGGCGCCTGTTCAAAGCGCTAAAATTAGCTTTTGAGTTTCGCTCCTCATATAAAATAATATTGCGGTCGCTGAATTTATTAAAATACGGTAGGCGTGCAGCTTCGTTGAGGTTATTTTATTTAGTTATACCCCTACTACCATCACGAGCATACGATATCATCCACTGTCAATTTGGAATGTTCGGTATTGAAGGTGTCATATTACGTGAGATAGGCGCCATTCAAGGTAAGTTAATTACTTCGCTCCGTGGGTATGATATTAGCTGGTATGTTAAAGAATATGGAGATAATGTCTATGAAAAATTATTCCATAAAGGTGACTTTTTTCTAAGTAACTGCGAATTCTTCCGTAACCGCGCGATAAAACTAGGTTGTGATGAAAATAAAATAGTTGTGCATGGTTCTGGAATTGATTGTAACCGATTTGCTTTTCAACCACGTTATATACATGACAACGGTCAAATCAAAATTGTTACTACAGGTCGTTTAATCGAGAAAAAAGGTATTGAGTACGGAATACGGGCTGTTAAAAAAGTTATAAAGCAATACCCAAATTTTGACATTGAATACAACATTATAGGCGCCGGGTGTTTGCAAGATTATCTACAAGAATTGATACACTCCCTCAATATGAGTGGTAAAATTAAATTGCTCGGAAGAAAAAACCAGCAAGAAGTTATTGAAATTTTAGACAACTCCCACATATTTATAGCACCTAGCGTTACTGCAAAAGATGGGAACCAAGACGCACCTGTAAACACCTTGAAAGAGGCAATGGCAATGGGACTACCAGTTATCGCAACCCTCCACGGAGGTATTCCCGAATTAGTCCAAGATGGTATTTCGGGTTTTCTTGTACCTGAACGAGATGCAGATGCTATTGCGGAAAAAATAATGTATCTTATCGAACAGCAGGATGCTTGGTTAGAAATCGGAAAAGCAGCAAGAAGTTATGTAGAAGAACATTATGAAATTAACAAGCTTAATGATGAACTTGTTGAAATATATCAGAAATTGATCCCCCCAACCCCCCTTAATAAAGGGGGCTTTAAATCTCTTGTCCCCCCTTACTAAGGGGGGCTAGGGGTAGGGTGTTGACTTTAAGGGTTTTTGGACAATTTTTGCTCATGTACAACACGTGTTTCACAAAACTAGCGCAAAAAGCTTATAAAGTAAGGGTTTTAGAGCTTTGATTTGAGACACAAAAACTGTATGAACTTTTGAGCGCGCATTTCCCACAAAGTAAACACCCTAGGCTAGGGGGGATTAAATTAACTTGTTATTTAAACTAAAATCAAAATTATGTCAAATATATTACATCCACAAGTAACTATTATCGTCGTACCGCGCGAGCGATTTAGCTATACACGCGAATCATTAACAAGTATTTATACTAATACAGACTATCCATTCGAGTTGATATATATAGATGCTGGTTCACCTCCACATATAAAAAACTACCTAGCAACTGAAGCTAAAAACAAAAAATTTAAATTAATACGTACAGATTGTTACCTGTCACCAAATCATGCACGTAATTTAGGATTGCAGCAAGCGACTACCCAATACTTAGTTTTCATTGATAACGATGTTGTTGTTTCACCAGGATGGTTGCAGTCATTGATACAGTGCGCTAACGAAACCGAAGCAACTATAGTCAGTCCATTAATATGTCAGGGAACACCATTACATACAGAAATTCATTGTGCTGGTGGAGAAACAGGAATATTGCAACAAACCAAAAACGGCATAACTCGGCGCCGAATTATTGAAAAAATCTATATGCAAGGTAGAAAATTAGTTCAAACGCAGATTGAACGACAACCAACAAAACTTGCAGAATTTCATTGTGTACTGGTACGTCGAAACATCTTTACCTTAATAGGCAATCTCGACGAAAACCTACTTAACACCAAAGAACATGTAGACTTATGTATGCTTGTTCAAAAAGCAAAGGGGTCAATTTACCTAGAACCAAAATCAATCGTTACCTACGTTCCCACCACACCCTTACAACTTACAGACATACCCTTTTACATGCTGCGTTGGAGTGACGCTTGGGAAAAATCTAGTTTACACCATCTGTGCGAAAAATGGAATCTCACCGAAGACGAATATTTTAAAAATCGCTATAAACGCTTAGGATGGCGCCGTCACATGACTATTATCAACCCAATCACCAGTAAAATACCCTCACGTATCGGTGCCAGAATCACCAACAAAGTCTTACGTCTCATAGACAAACCAATAAACAAACTCCTAACCAACCACTACACCAAAAAATACCAACATTCCTCCTCTGCGCTCTCTGTGTCTCTGTGGTAAGAAAAAAAGATTTATTTACCACGGAGACGCAGAGTACACAGAGAGAATATAAACACTTATGAAACGAGAAATCATCTACACACCTCTAAGCAGTCTCCGACATCCTAAAAAACTACTTCGCGAAATGTGGCAAGACCTTCTCGCATCGCGTGAACTAGCATGGAGACTAATGGTGCGTGACATCAACTCACAATACCGTCAATCTTTACTTGGCATCACCTGGGCATTTCTACCACCCATAGTCATGGCAACAGGATTCACCCTAGCAAACCAAGCCAACGTTATTCAAGTCGGAAAAACAGATATACCTTACCCAGCATACGTCACCTTCAGCACCGTGCTTTGGCAAACATTCGTCGAAGCGCTGTCAGCACCATTACAAGCTGTAACACTAGCAAGACCAATACTCGCAAAAGTCAACTTCCCCCGTGAAGCACTAATTATAGCCAAATTGGGAGAAACCTTATTTAACTTCGCTATCAAAATTCTTCTAATTATTGCCTTATTTGTTTGGTTTCAAATTCCAGTTACCTGGACAGTTATTCTAGCTCCAGTAGCAATTATTCATTTAATCTTACTCGGAACACTAATTGGTGCATTACTGGCGCCACTCGGTCTACTATATCAAGATATTTCCAGAGGGTTAACATTAATAACAGGGTTTTGGTTATTTCTCACACCCGTAATATATCCAGTTCCCAAAACAGGTATTTTTGGAACCTTAGTAAACTTTAACCCTGTCACACCTTTATTAGTCACAGCACGCGAATTAGCCACTACCGGAAACTTATCGCAATCTACAGCATTTTGGATTGTCAGCATTATTACTTTTATTGGGTTAATCCTAACATGGATTGTTTTTCGTCTCGCGATGCCATTTGTTGTTGAGCGGGTAGGTTAGTAAATATGACTTATTTAACTGTAGAAAATGTATCCAAAAAATTCTGTCGCAATCTCAAACAGTCTTTAAAATACGGTGTTCAAGATATTATTACAGAAATAACAGGTACAAATAGAAACAGCGATAAACTACGTAATGGAGAATTTTGGGCATTACAAAATATTAGTTTACAACTAAAACCTGGTGAAGCGCTTGGTTTAGTCGGCGCCAACGGAGCAGGTAAAACTACTTTATTACGTTTAATTAGCGGTTTAATGAAACCTGACACCGGATGTATTAAAGTGCGTGGTAGAGTGGCGCCACTTATTGCACTAGGCGCCGGCTTTAACCCCATCCTTACAGGACGTGAAAATATTTATGCCAATATGTCGATATTAGGATTATCGACACAACAAATAACCAAGCGATTAAAAGACGTAATTGATTTTGCCGAAATTGATACTGCCATTGATGCACCTGTACAAACTTATAGTTCAGGAATGGCAGCACGTTTAGGGTTTGCTTGCGCTGTTCATATCGAACCAGATGTACTACTAATCGATGAAGTATTAGCTGTTGGTGATATAAAATTTCGGATGAAGTGCTACCAAAAACTAGCGCAGCTACGCGAACAGGGGACAGCTTTTATTTTAGTTGCCCATAATCCACATGTTGTACTGAATATATGTGAATCTTCGATTTATTTATCAAAGGGTAATATTATCACATCTGGTAACACTGCTGATGTGATTCGTGCATATGAAGACGATTTAAATATGGTAACTTACTCTGAGTCTTCGAGCATTATGTATTTACCAGCTAAACCTGAATCAGAAAGCATAGGTGTTGATATTACTTCATTATGCTTTAAAGATAATGAAGGTAAAATAATTCCAATATTAATATCTGGTCAACCTGCAAACTTAGCTATTAATTGCAAAGCTAATCAAAATATTGATAATTTAAATATTGGTGTAATAATTTCGGCTTTATCTGGACAAAACGAACGTATTTTATATATTACATCAGCAAGTGATAACAAATTAATTCAAATTAGTCGTGGCACCGTTGAAATTCAAATGCAAATGCCATATTGTTGCTTGCTGCCAGGTTTATACAACGCCAAAATCTATATTAAACAGGGGGTGCAATCATTAGATATTGTACAGTCATTTAGATTTGCGGTAAAAGCAAATCAAGTTATTAGCCAATCTCTATTCTACCAACCCCACACCTGGAAAGTGACAAACACCCCGTAATAAGCACTTCAGTGCTTACAGTGCTTACAACGAAAACTATTCATATAACTATATTATTATGTCTAAACTTGTTTCAATTATCATACCTTGTTACAACGCCAGTCGGTGGATAGCCGAAGCCATCGTAAGTTGTTTACGGCAAACTTATCCAAATATTGAGATTATCATAATCGATGATGGTTCTAAAGACAATTCTCTAGAAATAATTAAAAGTTACGCTCAACAGTATAACAATATAATCTGGCGCCGCATTCCCCACACAGGAGGAAACCACGCTCGCAATGTTGGTTTCTCTTTATCAAAAGGCGAATACATTCAATTTCTAGACGCAGATGATTATATTCTACCAGAAAAAATAAAACATCAAGTTGATTTCTTAGAATCAACAGGCGCCGACGTTGTTTACGGAGACTGGCGCCATCAATATCATTACAATAACGGTAGCTATAAACTTGGTGATATCAAAATTACTGGACAACAAACTGATACTCTCGAATCTTTACTTGGTACATGGTGGGTTGCTGTAGCAGCTTTACTTTACACACGTAAAACTATTGAACGTAGCGATGGATGGGATGAAACTCTTAGCACTGCACAAGATAGGGACTTTTTTATCTCTGTTGTCATGCGTGGTGCCAAAGTTATGTATCAACCTGGCTGCTATTCTATATATAGACGTTATGGTAACGTCACTGTCTCAACAGTTTCTCGACCACGTTGGGTAATGGGTCACTGTGTTGTTTTAGAAAAAGCAGAACGTAAACTAGTACAAAATAAACGACTTTCGAGTAATTACCAACGTGCGTTAGCTGCTGGTTACTTCGATATGGCACGATACTCACTTTTTGAAGACTACTCGCTATACCTCAAATTATTAGATGCTGCACTCAAACGCTGTCCAGATTTTCAAGGTAACAGCAAAAATGCTATTTATCGCCGTCTTCGAGCTATTATCGGTTTCCGACGCACCGAACAAATAGTTTGCTGTCTGCTGATTGCCAAAAAATATCTAAATTCAATTATAGATACACTTGCAGGACTTAAAAGAATATCTGGCGCCACACCTTGAACCGGGGCATGGGTGTTCATCACCAGTTCCTCAACTTTCTATCCACTCACGCACACGTTCATGCGGTACTCCAGAACCTTTACTACGATACGCTTCGAGTGAGGATAGGCTTTTCTCGACCATTTGGGTTTCAGTGAGTGGCTGAAAATTTAACGCAGTGTCAATTTCACCAAACTCAAATGCTTCCTCTGCTATTTGGTTAAGTTGATTTGTTAGTAATGGCTCAAAGTCTTCTAAGTCGCCTTCTGAATTAACTAGCCAATGAGACAGAAGAACTTTCACCTCTTGAGGCAATAATGATTCAATATGCTCCAAGATTTGCTGCCTAATGCCGCTCACTGCCATAAACTTTGTTTGTTTTTAATTCAGGTACTGTAATTTATCACTTCTAGTTTAGCATTGCTGTGACGTACATAGTTGCTTATTGTGCATTAGTATAAGCGGCACCAACTTAGGGGATGCGACGTAAAATTAATATCATTGCTTAAATTGGAAATCGAAATGAACCGCTCAAAAATAGTTGCTGTACTTACTGGCGCCATCTCTATTATTTTAGCTGTGGCTTATTTAATTATCGTCCAGTTTCTTGATTATAGAGGTGAAATGAAACCGGCACCTGTCGGTATGCTCAATAATCCATCGGTAACATATACCCAGACCGCTGATTTAAAGTTTACACCCTCATTCATCAAACCATAAATTTTTATATCTTGTAGGATAGGCATCCTGCCTGTCCTGACGTCTTTATATTAGAGCAGGCAAGGATGCCCACTCCACAAGGTTAATAATGATAATGATAATGATAATTACATTTGATTCTTATTTATCTAATTCTAGAAAAAGTTAAGTTATATTAATAAAAGTACATTTACTTATTTACAAAAATCTACATTTAAGCATTTAGAACAACTAAATACTTTTTCTAGAGTAAAGGTATTTCTAAATATAAGTAAAACCTAATAGTCAGGATAGGGATAACAAATACTTGGATTGGCGTGCGCGAAATATGATGGATAGAGTTAAATAAATCCATAGACGAGATACGATAGTAAATATTAGATATAGTGATGATGCTTGATATAAGAAAAAATTAGAGCATCTATCGCTGATTTTTTTCAAATAATAATTCCATTTTGAGCCATATAAAGTTAACCTATAACTAATAAGATTAAGTGAATATAAATTTGCATAAGTTGCAATTTTTGGGGTGCCTAAATTTAGGTTGATGGGATGTGCCCCTAAGTTAATGCTGCAAATCTAGAGGTAAGTTAATGATACAGTACTTGCTTGACACCATTTGGTTGGTGCCTTGCTATGCCCTTCTGGGCGGGCTTATAGCGTTACTTTGGTCGCCTGGGGTGAATCGTCTCACGGGTCCAAGACCGGCTGGTTATGCCAACCTAGTTATGACGTTTACAGCATTTATTCATTGCGTGTTAGCACTAACGGGGACTTGGAACCATCCACCGCAAGAGATATTTATTCCTTGGCTTTCAACGGCTGGGTTAAATATATCTATAGATATAGAGGTAACATCTGTCAACGTTGCTGCGATGACTGTGGTCTGTGGTTTGAATTTCTTATCACAGATTTACGCTATCGGGTATATGGAGATGGACTGGGGTTGGGGACGTTTTTTCTCTTTACTAGGTTTATTTGAAGGGGGATTATGTTGTTTAGCTCTTTCTAATAGTTTGTTCTGTAGTTATGTAGTGTTAGAAATATTAACGCTAGGAACTTATTTATTAGTTGGACTATGGTTTAGCCAACCTTTGGTGGTGACAGGAGCGCGCGATGCATTCCTGACAAAACGGATAGGTGATTTAATTCTGTTAATGGGTGTATTAGGTATATATCCTTTAGCACAAACTTGGAACTATACAGATTTAGCGCAGTGGGCACAAACTGCGAATGTTAACCCTACAGTAATTTCTTTAGTTTGTTTAGCGTTAATCGCTGGTCCAATGGGTAAGTGCGCGCAATTTCCACTGCACTTGTGGTTAGATGAAGCGATGGAAGGGCCTGTACCCAGTACAATTTTGCGGAACTCGGTTGTTGTTGCTAGTGGCGCCTGGGTTTTGGTAGAGTTACAACCAGTATTCAGCTTATCGCCATTTGTATCAAGTGTAATGGTAGCTGTTGGTTCTGTAACAGCAATAGGAGCTTCACTCATTGCCATAGCACAAATCGATGTTAAGCGCTGTCAGTCATACTCGGTAAGTGCTTACATGGGTTTAATATTTATCGCTGTAGGAACTCAGCAAAATGAAGCTGCATTGTTACTAGTACTTAGCCATGCTTTATCAGCAGCATTACTAGTAATGTCTACTGGTGGAGTTGTTTGGAATAGTATTACTCAAGATGTCACCCAACTCGGTGGTTTGTGGTCGCGTCGTCCAATTTCTGGTCTAGCTTTTATTGTAGGCGCCCTTGGATTGATTGGTTTCCCACCATTGGGTTCTTTCTGGGCATTGCTCAAACTCGCAGACGCACTTTGGACAACACATCCTATTTTAGTTGGAGTCGTTATTTTAGTTAATGCTTTGACGGCATTTAGCTTAACCCGTGAATTTGGTTTAATTTGGGGTGGTAAAGCTAAACAAATGAGTGAACGCTCTCCTGAAGTTTTCTGGCCAATGATATTACCAATGGTTATTTTAGCTGGATTTGTATTGCACTTACCATTGATACTAGAAAGCTTCTCTTTACTACCTTCTTGGGCAGTACTCAATAAAGATGTAGCTTTATTGCTGATATGGTCGAGTATATTTGGTGTAAGCATTGCTGGGGTAATTTACTTGGGTGACTTCATTCCCAAACCAGTTAAACTTCCGTTTAAACCTATACAAAACTTACTTGCTTACGATTTTTACACTCCCAAGCTGTACCGTGCGAGCATAGTATTGGGTGTCGATTTAATATCAAAACTTACCGATATTGTTGACCGCTTCGTCGTTGATGGTATCATCAACCTATTTGGTTTAATTTCCCTTGGTGGTGGTGAAGGACTCAAATACAGTAACTCTGGACAAACACAATTCTACGCATTAACTATTTTGCTTGGAGTTAGTCTATTAGGCGCCTTCGTTACCTGGCAATTCTGGGGAGACGAATTTATGCATTTAATGTCCGCTTCTGTTTCTTTACTTCCTCAATAAACCTTGTAGAGACGTTACATGTAACGTCTCTACCTTAGACCATCAATAAATGAATTTATGTTAAGTGTTTTAATTGGGGCGCCGATTTTAGGTGCGTTAGTAGTTGCCTTACTTCCGAAAAAGCTACCTGCGGGTAATGTTCGGTTTGTAAGCTTGTTTATTGCAGGACTAGTTTTTCTTTGGAACCTGTTTATCTTACTCAAATTTGATCTGACTAATCCAGGAATGCAGCTTACTGAGTATTTGCCCTGGAATGAAACTCTTGGTTTAAACTATCAACTCGGAGCAGACGGTTTGTCGATTCTGATGTTGGTGCTAAATAGCTTCCTAACTTGGATTGCAATTTATAGCAGCAGTAAAGAGACAGAACGTCCGAGACTTTTTTACTCGATGGTTTTGCTAATCAGTGGTGGAGTCGCAGGAGCGTTTGCTGCACAAAATCTACTGTTATTCTTCCTGTTCTACGAATTTGAATTAATTCCTTTCTACCTGCTAATTTCAATTTGGGGTGGTGAAAGACGTGCTTACGCAGGAATTAAGTTCTTAATTTATACTGCGGTTTCAGGCGCCTTTATTTTGGCAAGCTTCTTAGGAATAGTATGGCTGACAGGCGCTAAAAGCTTTGCAATGGACACTATTTCGGTTCAAGGTTTGTCAAGTGCATTACAATTGCTCCTTTTGGTTGGAGTTGTAATTGGTTTTGGTATAAAAATACCTTTAGTTCCATTCCATACTTGGCTGCCAGATGCTTATGTTGAAGCATCTGCACCTGTTGCAATTCTTCTTGGTGGTGTCTTAGCAAAACTTGGAACTTACGGTTTACTCAGATTTGGTTTAGGAATATTCCCCAATGCATGGAGCGTTATTGCACCAACTTTAGCAATTTGGGGCGCCACTAGTGCCGTCTACGGAACAGTCACCGCTGTTGCTCAAAAGGACATTAAGCGTATGGTTGCTTACAGTTCGGTTGGACACATGGGTTACATTTTACTCGCTGCTGCTGCTAGTACACCTCTTGCACTCGTTGGCGCCGTTGCCCAAATGGTGAGTCACGGTTTAATTTTAGCCATGCTATTCCACCTTGTTGGAGTCGTTGAAGCTAAAGCTGGTACACGAGAACTAGACCAACTCAACGGTTTAATGAGTCCTATTCGTGGTTTACCCTTAACAAGTGCTTTATTAGTACTTGGTGGTATGGCAAGCGCGGGTATTCCCGGAATGACAGGGTTTGTAGCAGAGTTTATAGTTTTCCAAGGTAGTTTTGCTGTGTTCCCCATCCCTACACTAATGTGTGTAGTAGCCACAGGTTTAACAGCAGTATATTTTGTAATTCTGCTCAACCGCACCTGCTTCGGCAAATTAGACAACAACTTAGCATATTACCCTCGCACATTGTGGTCAGAAAAAATCCCCGGTTTAATCTTGGCAGGATTAATTATATACCTAGGTTTCCAGCCCAATAACCTAGTACGTTGGAGTGAACCAACCACCACCGCAATGGTTGCTGCAATTCCAGCCATAGAAAAAACAGTCACCCCACAAGTAGCAATGAAGTAGAGTTAGGAGTTAGGAGTTAGGAGTTAAAATCATGAATCTAACTTACATACCAATTAGTCTTGTTATTTTAAGATTTCTGATTGCTCCATTCTTACTGTGGGACGCCATCGATGGTAAAACATCTATCTGGTTTATTGTCGCTTTTGTAGTTGCATTTCTCTCTGATATATTTGACGGCATAATTGCCCGCAAATTAAGTGTAAGTAATGCTCAATTGAGACAGGCAGATAGTTGGGCAGATTTAACTCTCTACATTTGTGTTGTAGAAGCTGCTTGGTTGGTACACGGCGAAGTTGTAATTGCTTGTCGTTTACCCTTACTAATATTGTTGGCAGCACAATTAATGTGGTGGTTAGTCAACCTTGTTAAGTATGGCAAAGGGGCAAGCTACCACACCTACTCCGCTAAACTTTGGGGAATAACGCTTTTAGTTGCAACAGTAGCTTTGTTTGGATTTAATCACGCTGTTACTGCTATATGGATAAGCTGTATTGTCGGCACCATTCACAGTATTGAAGAAATAGCAATGACGCTGATATTACCAGTTTGGAAACACGATGTATTAAGTATTTTTCATGCTTTAAAACTACGTAAAGTAACGGCGGGTTAACCAATATCTTTCTTTTATAACGAGAATATCGTAAACTCGCCCCACAAAAATCTAAAATAAGGGAATCTCGATGGTATTAACTCCTGAAAAACAAACTACTAAACTACCACCTTCAACTCACGAGTTTGCCGATGTCATTCATCGTTTAGAAGCGGGTGGTTCAATGCTGCCAGATACGCCAGAAAACCTAATGCAAATCATTGGTATATATAAAGCTTACGCTGTGCCAATGGATTTTTACTGGCGTGACTTGCTTTATATTGCTGAACAAGTATTCTTAGACCCATTCCCATTCTTCAAATACTTTATTTCAGATGAATACTTGCAGCGTCACAACCATTATGCTGGTGATGATGCTGACTTAAGAATTTGGCGTGGTCCTGCAACAGCGCACCCTGAACTTTTAGAGTTTATGGAAAAGGGTGAAACCATAAAAATGCCAAAGCTACTCCATCACCTTTTGCATGACCGGGTAAATATGGAGTTTGCCGAAGCTTGTATGCGCGCGATGTTATGGCATCGTCACATGTACGCTCCTGTCAACCAATTTGATGCGTATTTAGACTCTGACGAATACCGCGCTAACGCTGACCGTGCCATTAAAGCATACTTCAAACGCAACCCCTTAATGATGGGAATGTACAAATTATTCCCAGAAATGTTCATCGAACAATGCCGCCAAATGTCATATTACTCGAACCTAGGTTTATTCTGGGAAGTAATGGCGCCTGTGTTCTTTGAAATGTCAGATATTTACGACGAAGGAGGTTTTAAAGGTGTACCCGATGCGATGAACTTTTTGGTCAATGGAATTTTCGCCATCGCTGGGCGCCCAATTTACCACCACGTATACGTAGACGGTGAATGCTACGAAGTCATTCCTAAATCAAAAGGTTTTACCTGGCTATACGAAGCAGCACTACCTTACGTCGAAGCCGTCTTCTACCGTACCGCACCATTCCGTGGTACAAAATCATACAACGCCCAAGCAGGTCAAGTACCCGACAAGCAAACAGACTTCCACTACGGAATCCTTTACGCCGACGTATTCCCAGTAGGTACCGCTGGTATTCCACCAACATTATTAATGCAAGACATGTTGCATTTCTTACCCAAATATCTTAAAGATTATTATCTTCAACATTGCCGTGGTGACGAGGACATACTAATTCAATTAGGTATTACCTTCCAACGGTCAATGTATAACGTAACATCAGCAGTAATTCAAGCATTACGAACTGCTTTGTTATACCCATTAGATGACCCCAACCCCAAACACTTACAAGCAAACCGCGAATTCTTTGAAATGCAAATAGGCCGCTTCTGCCGTCCTGAATATGGAATGCGCGACGCCGCACGCTTACGCCAAATTCAAAGCCCAGATTATCGTTAATTGATCCCCCCAACCCCCCTTAATAAGGGGGGCTTTTTTTTGTAAATTGTCGTATTTATCCTTACCAATATCACAAAACAACCTCTTGTCCCCCTTAATAAGGGGGGCTTTTTTATATAAATTGTCGTATTTATCCCTTATTGCTTAAGCGAAAGCAGGGTTCCAAAGCGACTGTATTTCACCCTGCTTCGAGTAAAGAAGAGGAAAAAGAGCAATTTGAATTATTTAAACGTTTAGTTCAAGAGAAAGAAAGAAAATCTCATACTTAACTTTGACAAATTTGATCCCCCTAACCCCCCTTAATAAGGGGGGAACAAGAGAATTTAAAGCCCCCCTTATCATGCTCTGTTGGGGGGTTCAAGCTGGACTCCATTATTTGGCCTTGCTGCTGTTGTTGTAACTGGTGCATATGGTTAAATAACTTCCAACAGTATTCTTCTGGCAACCCACAAGTAACGGCGCCTCGTAAAACTATATTAAAATACCAATCGTTCGGTGCCACTTCAGTAGCAAGTTTATTAACTACTACATAAGTTCGCACATTTTTATAAACTTTACCGTGAGCGCGAACTTCAATTATTTCTTGACGATAACCACCTCTTGGCACATCTTCACGTTTGTCTAACTGTTCACTCAGGCGCCAAGGTAACTTGTACAATACACCTTTAACACTCGCTTTTGGGTCTGGCACTACATCCAATACACCACATTTACGAGTTTGTGAATAGCGATAAAAACCTAGTCGATAACCTTTTAGTGTTCCAGTACCTACAACGTAAAGATGAGTCTTTTCACCTAGTGACCGTTTTAAGTCCACTGGACACATGCAAGAACCATATGCAAAGTAATAAAATGTTGATTCTTCACCATGCTGCACTTCTTGCTGTACTTCCAAGTTGAAGTTTGCTTGGCTCTCGGCACCTAATTTGTTTTGGTGCAATTGCTTACCCAAATTATTCACCTAACTTTATATACAGAGACTACTGGTATTATTTTATCATTCTGTTGCGTGTCTTATGGTGTTTTTACGCAGAGAAATAAATAATAGTAGAAAGGGCATGGCGCCCTTTCTAGATTATCTATTGCTGAGTGTTGTTGCTGTTAAATCATTCCAAGCTTTTAACACAACCTTTAAGTTGTCTGGTACTTTTTGACTCGATGTATCATTATACTGAACTGTGCCATCTTCACTAGTCAGAGTATAAGTAATATAATCTGCGGCGCCGCTTGGTGCAGGATAAGTAACATTTTGGAATAGTTCTGCCTGCCGTTCTAATAATTGTTGAAACCGTTTTGTCTCAGAGAGTGAAAGTCGGAAAACTCTGCGCTCCGAATCATTTGTATCACCTAAACGAGTTTGAATAAGGCGCCCATCTTGGAGTAAAACGGTTTCGTAGGTTCTGCCAATTATACCACCTGTTGTTACATATCGGAATATTACACCGTTTGTTAATGCTGGTGGTAATTCACGTGTAGGTATTGGTACACCTCCATTTGCTACTCCATTTACAACCTTGCTAGCATCTTCATTTAATCGAAATGCAATTTTATTATTTGCACTGCCAACAAAGTTATTGGTGTGGTAAACAAAACGTTCTCTACCAACTGCTACGGTAATACGCCATCCTTTTACTGATGAAGAAGTAGTTGAGCTTCCATCTAAACCAAGATTACCATTCTTCCAAGTTACTTGTTCGGCGCCTGTAATATTTTTAGTAGATACGTTTACTTTCGCAACCGCGCGTTTCTGAGCATCTGCTAATACGCTATTTACTATTGCTCTTGGTATGCTAGCTACCGATAAGTATTCAAAACGAGTACTTTCTTTATCAACAGCGTATACCCAATTTTGCATTCCATCCGATACAGTTACTTCTGCATCAAATCTCTCAGTATTTCCTAACTTGATGTTTGTAACACGAAGGTCGGTTAGTTCATTACCAGAAGAACGTCTTAAAGCATCGCGTTTTATTACTTCTGCAAGTCTTGGCGCCAAAGCTGGAGTTTGGTCTTGATTTACAATCTTAGCATCTGCACTTACTAAATAAGTCCAGGCGCCAAGTCCACTATCAACCGTAACATTCCAACCTGGAGTAGGACGATATGACCTATCACATATGGGGTTGAAAGTTAAATTACAAGGGTTGGGGAAAATTACTTTTTGTGAAGAAGTAATTCTAAATGTATCTTCAGAACGTCCCGACCATTTAGAAGCATTACGCAATACAGCGTCAGCAATATTTATGGGTATATTTACATTGCTACCTACTTGGTCTTGTCTACCACCTTGCACTAGTTTGAGTTGTGACCCATTATCACTAACCAAATAAACCCATGCATCACGAACGTTATTTGGTTTAACGCTAACTTCCCAACCAGATACTGGTATCGGTGTACAAGCAGGTAAAGTTTCTGGGTCTTCACAACCAAAGAACCACTGCTTACGCTTATACGAAACAAGCTCAAAATCTTTTTGTGGTAACTCCGCAGTTTGGGCAGCTTTAGATAAAACTGCATTTCTTGCAGCTTTTGGTAAACCTTCTGCTAATAGCTGTAAAGACTCACCGTTCTCGTTACTCAAATAAACCCAACGGTCTTGCTCGTTACCTACAGTTACTTTCCATATATATAATGAATTACGTCCTTGTTCCCATTTTCCACTTTCGATATTAACAACCGATAATGCTGCTACTGGTATTCCTGTACCTTCAGAGACACGACGTAATATTCTATCACTGACAACTTGGGGCAATTTGATATTACTTGCAGCTAAGTTTAATCTTACTTGTGAACCATCTGGTTTTACATGGTACACCAGGCGCCGTTTACCTGCCTCTACTGTGACACGAAATGCAGGTTGTGCTATTTTAGTGCAAGCTTCATTTGGTCTTGCTAAACCCAAACAACCATCAACGGTTATTTGTTCAACACTGCCAATTTCTAAATCAGAAACTGGTAAACCTGTATTGCTAACAGCATCTCTTAAAACTGCGCGTTCAGCTTTATCAGACAAACCTTTGTTATTAACATCGCTTTCAGTTCTATTTAATCTAATAATAGAACCACTTTCGTTAGTATGGTAAACCAAACTTACGTCTTTAATACCAACAACAACACGCCAACCAGAAACTATTACTTGACTACATGCTCGGTTAGGTTCAGCGAGTTCCAAACATCCATCTTTCCAATCTCGCGATTGTGCTTGAGTAATATTAAGCTGTCTAGGTAGCACTCTTAAACGAGATGATGCAGCTCTAATTACAGCATCACGAACTCTATTGGGTAAACGAGTGTTATTGCTATTATCAGCAATATTTCGATTAGTAACACGTAAATTACGACCATTATTATTGGTATGGTAAATAACTTTTTCACGACCATTGGATACTACTACTTGCCACCCTGGTACTATCGCTTGCGTACAAAGTTCACCAGGCCCTGCTAGTTCCAAACAACCATTACGCCAGTCTCTTTCAGTAAATTCAACGATACTGATATTTGATGGTAAAATACCTTGGCGCCGGGAAAAGTCTCTGATAACCGCATTTTTGACCGAACGAGGTAAATTACGATTAGCACTGACTTTTATAGCTTCTTTTGTAACGTTTGATGCAGAATTTATAGGTGCCGCTGTAGCACTCTTAATTAAAGTGATGCTGCTACTAACTGACAAAACACCGCTTAATACCAAAGCAGTAACTTTTCGACGCTGATTCATGATAGAATTATTTTTGATATTGTTTTTCATAGTTACACGTAAAGAAGCAGTAATTAATCGTTAGTCATTAATTTCTGGTAGATGATTAATTGTCAACGACAACAAATTCTTCATCCTAAACTTATAGTGTTCGGGACGAAATATTAAACAAAATAGATATAGTATTGTTGCCCTAATATACCAAAATAGACGCAAACTTACTCGCCCTTTGTTCCTTTACTTTCACAGAAACTTTAAAAAGGGCGAGTGAGGCTTACGTATTTGTAGGGTGCGTAACGCTATAACAATATTTCAACGAAGCAAATAATTTCGTAGCGTTACGCACCATATGCTTTAAAAAGGACGAATTAAGCTTACGTGTTTATACGGTGCGTGACGCTACAGGTCTTGTCGCTACGCTGAAGTTTTTTCATGGCGTCACACACCCTACGCTGACAAAGACTGTTGATTAAACGACGCTGTAGCATCAAAACGAATTGTACACGCAGCCCAGTCTTTCAAATCAGGCGCCAGCCATACCAAACGGCGTACAATATCATCATTAACCCAAAGTACTAAAGGGAAATGGAACTGTTTACGTAACTCATCGCGCATGAGGTTCGTAGAAACAATTAACTGATTAATAGAAATGACCGATTCCAAACCCCTAACCATTAAAGCTTCAGGTTGAGTAGAACCCAATGTAGTAGCAATAGTCGTATATAGTGTATCAGATGTTGGAGTTAAAAGTATCTCTTTAATATCCACAGATGAGAACTCATGCAGCAAACTAACTATATCCTGTTGTCGCTGTGGAGAATTACAGCAAGCTAAAAGTAAGGAAAAATCACCGCTTGCTACCATTATTGACCTTACTAGTGTTTTTATGGCAGCAGTTGAGCTAGCTGTATCTCGTTTTGGTTCTCGTTGTGTTTTAAGTAGACCTACCATTTCACGCCCCTGACTATAATTTGATGCACTAAAAAGAAAATATCAGCAAAATTACTCAGAAAAATCTTCCTAAAAGCAGGTTATTGAGTAATTTTGTTGACATCTATTGGGATAACCTTGAATCGATTTTATTCACGGTTTTCAAATTCAGGGTGGGGTGGTTGACCCCACATTTTAGTAGGTGCGGCTATGCCTTACTTACAAGCGCACTCAGCACTTTTTACTGAAGATGCGGTAATACAAGTGTATGCTAAGTTCCTTGATGGGGAAGAATATATATGTCAAAGGGTTGACGGTGACGATGATATTACGAAAATCTCGCTTTGCTAAAAATAATATTCCTTTAGCTACAATTGGCGCCGACATAACACCATAAGGATTAAGCTGGCTTTTAAACGGGCCAAGGATTAATTTGCGTATGGTGCAAACCTTATCTAACCGTTTGAGGGTGATAATTTCTCCAAGAGCGCGTTTGCTAAGTTCGTAAAGCGGACTAAGTGCTGGAGATATTTCTGCTTCGGAGGTATTAACCCAAATTTCCTTTGTAGCTTTGGCCGAAACCCCGGTTATAGTGGTCATAAATATATCCATCAACCGCAACGCACTAAAAGTATTTACTTGATAAGAAGAATTTATTGCTTCTGAGGTGCGGGCGCCATATACGTTAATTCCGTGGTTGATAATCAAAATATCGACTTTCTGTAAGCTGTCTTTAAGCGCAGCTTCGTCACCCATCTGCCACGAAAGCACTTTTATTCCTTCTGTTGAAATTTGGTCTGGACGAGTTGTGAGAGCGACAACCTTAGCTCTGTGCAGCACAAGCTCTGCTATTAACGCTTGTCCTAAAGCACCAGATGCTCCAGTTATAGCTACTGTTTTGCCTTGAAGCGATAATCCTGTTCCAAGCACTTTATCCACCAGAGGAAAAACACCACTATAGTATGCATTCACATTATCAAAATGATGGCGCCAGTGATAGGTTCTATTTACCAGCCATACAGAAGGAACTTCTTCCAAAGGTCCAGGTAAATGTGTATAGTCTGTCTCAATACTTCCCTGAAAATACCTTAGACTCGCACCATACAGAAAACCCCAAGCATAAACTACTCCCAACCAAAACCCTGCTTGATGGATAACAAAAGCAAGCGGTGTAACAACTGCCACAAGTAAACCCGACTCTAAAATATCATGATATAACTGCGAATCTTGATAAGCTTTGAGCGAAACCACCGAAAAATCTCGTTTATACGCCATATGGTGCTTGTTGTGCCATTTCGCTAACCAACTAACTTGGTGGCACAAAGCGTGATAGCTGTCTCTCAACACCTCAGCAAGCAACAGCGATAGCAAAGCCCAAATTGTAAATTGAATGCAAGTGACTACTATAACAGCCCAGTTTACCTGAATTGCTTCTATTACGTCCAAACGAGTTAAAATCTCCATATCGTGCTACTGATATCTCTTTTTTTTCTTAATCATTCTTAATAATCCACCAAGGAAGGTCAAAAATCGAGTTTTAGAGAAGACTAAATTATTTTTTAATAAAAATATACTATTTTGTACATAACTATCCGCTACATCTGTTTTATCCGTTGCAAGCAACTTATGAGTAAAATATAGGGTCATACGTGTATCATGCTTTCAAACAATTAACACGAATACACAATGAGAAATTTGAAGTGGAGTGTGAGGCGCCCCATTAAACAGCGTTACTTTGCTGCACTGGTGGCTTTAAGTTTAGCGGTGACAATGTTATTTTCTTTACCAACTACCGCACAAATACCTTCGCGTCAACCAGCCAGTGAGTTACGGGGAGTTTGGCTAACTAATATAGATAGTAACGTCCTGTTCAATAAACAGCGTTTAGATAATGCTTTAAACCGTCTTAAAGAATTAAATTTTAATATAGTATATCCGACCGTATGGAACTGGGGGTGGACGTTATATCCAAGTAAAGTTGCCCAAAGAGTTATTGGACGTAACCTTGACCCTGAACCAGGACTACAAGGACGCGATATGCTCTTTGAAGCCGTAGAATTAGGACATGCAAAGGGTTTAAAGGTGATACCCTGGTTTGAGTTTGGCTTTATGGCGCCAGCAGACTCAGAACTCGCAAAACGGCGCCCACAATGGCTAACTAGTCGCCGAGACGGTACTAAAATTGTCAAAGAAGGCACACACGATAGAGTCTGGTTAAATCCATTTCGCCCCGATGTCCAGCAATTTATGTTGGATTTAATTGTAGAAATAGTTAAAAACTACGATATAGATGGTATTCAATTTGACGACCATTTTGGATTACCTGCCGAACTAGGCTATGATTCCTACACAGTAGCGTTGTATAAAAAAGAAAATCGCGGAAAACTACCTCCAAAAAATCCCCAAGACCCACAATGGTTAAGTTGGCGTGCCAATAAAATTACAAACTACATGAAACGGGTATTTACAGCAATTAAAGCAACCAACAAAAATTGCCTAGTTTCAGTATCCCCGAATCCACAGCGCTTTTCTTATGACTTCTTCCTTGCAGACTGGCAACGCTGGGAAAGAATGGGACTAATCGAAGAATTAATTATACAGATATATCGCAATGACTTAAAAGTATTTAACAGCGAATTAGACCGTCCAGAAGTCAAAGCAGCAAGAAGTCATATCCCCGTCAGCATCGGCATTATTAGCGGCTTAAAAAATAAACATGTACCAATAAAACAAATTCAAACCCAAGTCCAAAACGTGCGTGCGCGTAAATTTGCAGGAGTTTCATTCTTCTTTTACGAAACCCTATGGAACATGAGTAAAGAACCAACGCAGCAACGTCAAGCTGGTTTACAAAGCATGTTCCCCACACCAACAACATACCCACATTTACTAAACGGTTGGAAAGCTAGTAGATAATGGTTTGCAACGGATGTAACGGATGTAACGGATGAGTTAATCGTAGGTTGGGTGTAGCGGCAGCGTAACCCAACATAAAATATTATTGTTTATATTTTTTATGTTCACAACAATATACGCATGTCAAGTTACGACAATATATACAAAATAGTACGCCAAATACCCCAAGGAAAAGTAGCCACATACGGACAAGTCGCAGAACTAGCCAACCTTTGTGGTAAACCTCGTTTAGTTGGATATGCGCTTTACCGTGTAGACATATCATCAGATATACCCTGGCATCGAGTAGTAAACGCTAAAGGTGAAATATCTTACTCTCCACTACGTCAAGGTGGAGACCACACGCAAAAAGTCCTCTTAGAACAAGAAGGAATAGAATTTAGCCCCAGAGGAAAAATCAACCTACGTAAACACTTATGGCAACCAACACTTGTTATTTAGGCGCCAAACCATTCAAGTGCAGAACTTGCAATATCTGTAGGAACGGTGTGAAAACCATTAAATTCCTGATAAACTAAATCATAGCCCGCGCGCTCTAACTGTGGCACAATCTTCCGACTACAGTGTTCAATTGACAGAATACTATCCATTTTGCCGTGTGAGATAAAAATGCGCGGTTGCCCATGTTGTGAAGCTGGCGCCATAAATCCAGGTGAGAATGCGATGATATGGTTAAACAAGTCACCGTTAGTGATACCAATACTAAGTGCATAAGAGGCGCCATCAGAAAAACCTTCAACTGCAATGCGTGTGGGGTCAATTGCTACACGGCTAAATGTTTGTGCTAGTGCTTCATCGATAAATGCGATATCGGCGCCATACTCACTGTAAAGCATATCCCAGGTTTTTTGGCGTGAAGAAGTTGCCAGTAAAATTAGCCCAGCAGCATCTGCAAATTGTAGAAATGGCGCCAAACCACCATGTGCATCACCACCTGCACCATGTAGCATCAGTACTAAAGGTGCAGGTTTGTTAAGCTTATAGCTTTTAGGTATGTAAAGAAGTGCGTCGCGGTCAGCATCCAGTCCCAGAGGTTGTAAACCATACGATACTGGTAAGTTTTTTGGTTGTGAGGGTCGTACTGACAACCGTGCTTCTTCATATGCAAAGCTATAATTTTCTTGTTGCTTGTCTCTTATCATTTTTTCTCAACTTACTTAATATCAAGATTTTATTAAATAAAAGTATACGCACTACTTTATTATCTAGGATTATAGAAACGAAACCTTCATTCTTAAGAGTATTTGCAGTCAGACTTAAGTAATATATTGGTTAATTTAAATGTGTATAAATCCTGTATTAATGATTACATAATGATTGCAATCAGTTATTTGATACTGATTTAGGATGTTCAGGAATAACGGGAAAAATAAAAAATTATTATGCAAGATTCCTAATAATTTCTAAAAAAGCTAACACTACTGGTATAATATTCTCCCGTTTCCAAGCAATGCCTAACGCTGTAATCGGTGCTTCAGGATTCAGAACACGGTAAACAACACCTGTACGCTGAAAGTTTTTCACATGGGATGGTAATAAAGAAATACCAATTCCTGCAGCAACAAATCCCAAGATGACTTGCATTTCTCTAGCTGCACAAACAACATTTGGATGTAAACCTGCTTTTTGGTAAATATCAAAAATCTGTTCGTGTAATCCGCAACCCCTGTCACGGGAAGCTAGAATTAGCGGTTCGTTAGCAAGTGCGGTAATGGAAATTTCTGAGTGTGCAGCTAAAGGATGATTCTCTGGTAAAGCCAAAACTAAAGGTTCTTGAAGCAAAATTTCCAGTTCTAAATTTGCATCAGTGATGGGTGGTGTCACAAAACCAACATCCAGATTATTTTCTGAGAGCGCAATTACTTGTTCGCTGGTGGTCATATGCTGCATAATTATCTCCACTTCAGGGAAGCATTCGCGAAATAGTTTAATCGAAATAGGTATAATATCATACACTGAGGAGCCTTGAAATCCAACCGTTAATTGGCCACCAAAAGTTTCTCCCGTAGAAGTGGTCAGGGAAGCACTACAAGCAGTTGTGAACGGAGTAGAGGACGTTTATCCTGGTGAACAGGCAAAGCATTTAGCTGCACAGTTGTTGAGTGACCCCAAAGAAGTTGAAAAAGCTTTAGCGCAAATGTTACCAATGAGTTAATTTACTAGTATTTTTGTTTAGCTTGCTAATTATAGTATTAATTTAATACTAGTACACACGCGACAATACATTTTTTAAGAAAGCGGATAAACTATATATGACAAAGATTCTGCATGTTGATACTAGTCCTAGAGGGCAACGTTCTCACTCACGGACTTTAACTAGTAATTTTGTAACCAATTGGAAAAATAGTTATCTTAACTCCACTATTATTTATCGAGATATCGGACATCAAATTGTTCCCCCAGTCAGCGAAACTTGGATTGCAGCAGCATTTTCTCCTCCAGATACCCACACACCAGAGTTAAATACCGCACTGCAACTTTCAAATCAATTAATTGATGAACTGATTGATTGTGACCGCTATATTTTTAGCGTACCAATGTACAATTTTGGCATTCCCGCAAATTTTAAAGCATATATTGACCAGGTTTGTAGGGTTGGACGCACTTTTGCCGTTAATTTGCAAGGTGGTTATGAAGGATTATTAACAGGGAAGAAAATGCTAGTCATTACTGCGAGGGGTGGAAGTTTTCCTGTGGGAACTCCTGCTACTAGTTTTGATTTCCAAGAACCTTATATTCGGACTATTTTTGGTTTAATGGGTGTTACCGATATTAGCTTTGTTCATGCAGAAAACTTGGCAATGAAAGGTGATGCACGGGAACAATCTTTACAGTCAGTAAAAACTAAATTAGCAGCATTAATTACAGAGTGGAGTTAATGCTAAAAGTCAAACTTTCATCTGTTTCAGCAATACTTTTTCTGACAACTACAGGGATAAATTTATTGGGCGCCACAACTCCCTCATTTGCAGATACAACCAACGAAGTTATTCCTGTTACTTCCGCGAGTCAATTAAAAGATGTCGAACCGACCGATTGGGCTTTTCAAGCATTGCAATCTTTGGTCGAACGTTATGGTGTAATCGCAGGATACCCCGACGCAAGTTTTAGCGGTAAAAATGCCATTACTCGCTATGAATTTGCTGCTGGTTTAAATGCTGCTTTGAACGGAATCAATCAATTAATCAGTGCTGGCAAAGAAAATTTAGTTTTCTCTGAAGATCTAATCATATTACAAAGATTACAAAGCGAGTTTGCAGAAGAATTAGTAACTTTAAACGCAAGGGTTAATGTATCAGAAACTCGTAATGCAGAATTGTCAGCAAACCAATTTTCTACCACTACCAAATTAACAGGACAGGTAGTGATGGCAGTTAACGCTGGTGAATTTGCTGGAGAAAAAATTATTGCTCCTAGAGGTGCCGTAATTAGTCAAAATGACTCAAATCCAACCTTTATTTACCGCAGCAGTTTGGATTTCAATACCAGCTTTAAAGGTACAGATTTATTAAAGATTCGCTTAGTTACTGGAAGTGATGGTGCAAATGATAACGCGACAGGTTTTCTCGAACCGAATTTTGGTAGTGTTTTAGATTACTCAATTCAAGGACGAAATAATCAAATCAGTCTAGCTCGTTTATATTACACTTTTGCCCCTAGCCCGAATTTAAAAGTTTCGATTGGATCAGCACTAGTCGCACCCGATTTTGTTGATAAAAACCGCTACGCTAATGTTAGTTTTAAAGACTTTTCTACCCAAGCTTTCGCTAACAATTTCATTTTATTACCTAGAGCAGGTGGTGCGGGTGCTGTAATCGACTGGCATCTGAAAGGCAGTTCAGTAAAACTACGAGCAGTATATATAGCTGGAGATTCAACAAATATACTTCCAGATAACCAGCGCTTAATTGGAGGAGGAGGTTCAGAAGATATCCGTTTGTTCCCTAACGCTGGAGGTGGTGCAGATGGAGGTTTATTTGGAGACCCCTATCAAGGTTTTGCAGAACTAGAATATTCCCCTAGTAAAGCTTTTAATGTCCGTTTACAATACAGTGGTGGAAAAGTTTTTGGTAGCAGTTTTCAAGGAGTTGGTGTCAATTTTGACTATTCTTTGAATTCACAAATTGGTATATTTGGTCGCTACGGTTATGCAAGTTATACAAACACTAGTTTAGGTAATATTTATCCTAATTATTGGATGGCAGGATTTAGTTTACAAGATTTGTTTATCAAAGGGGGTATTTTTGGAGTTGCAGTTGGTCAACCTTTTATTGAAAGTGCTGTAGGAAATAGTACGCAAACAAACTACGAAATTTTTTATAACTTACCTGTGAGTAAGAATATTCGGGTTACACCATTACTGCAAGTTGTCACAAATCCCAGCAATCAAGATGATAATGGGAGAATTATTAGTGGCACCTTGCGAACAGTATTTTCCTTTTAATTTTTATTTATGATATGTTTTATATTCTCTAATTTTTCATAAATTTGGAATATTGAGTTATCGAAAAATTAAATTTTTACGTAAAACACAATGAGCAAAACGAATTCAAACTCAAATTTTACCAAAGCTACTCTTTTATTAGTTAGCACCCTTACAGTTATGTCGGGTGCAACGATTTCCCCATCCTTACCTGCGATGCGGGAATATTTTTCAAATGTACAAAATGCGGATTATTTAGTTAAATTATCACTAACTTTACCAGCTTTATTTATTGCATTGGGGGCGCCATTAGCTGGTATTATTATTGATAGAGTCGGGCGTAAACCGTTATTAATTATTGCCTTAATTATCTACGGAATTGCAGGAAGTTCCGGTTTAATTCTCAATGATTTGACCTTAATTCTAGTTGGACGAGCATTATTAGGTATTAGTGTTGCTGGAATCATGACGACAGCCACAACCCTAATAGCTGATTACTATATTGGTGTAGCACGAGCGCATTTTTTAGGATTACAAGCCGCATTTATGGGGTTAGGAGGTGTATTTTTTCTCTCAATAGGTGGTTTTATTGCAGAAGCAAATTGGCGTTATCCTTTCGGTATTTACCTATTCTCTCTACTACTTGTGCCATGCGCTTTGACCTTTTTGCTGGAACCAGAACGTAACCAACCCGTAAACCAAAATCACGAAATAGTTACACAGGCTCAGAAGTTGCCGTTTAACTTAGTAATTATCACCTATGGAATTGGTATATTAACCCAAATTGTATTTTATTTAATTCCCGTACAATTACCCTTTTATCTCAAACAGTTATTTGGTGCAGGTGCATCTCAAAGTGGAATTGCGATTGCATTAGCTACTCTATTCTCGGCGATGGCTTCGCTGTTATATAGACAAATCAAAACCAAATTTAGTTTTACTGCTATTTATGGCATCGCGTTTCTAAATATAGGTATAGGTTATTACTTTATTAGTATAGGAAAAGCATATCCAATGATTTTATTGGGATTAGCGATTGCAGGTTCCGGTTTGGGCTTATTAATGCCGAATATGAATTTTTGCCTCATCTCTGTTACACCCGATACGATGCGAGGAAAAATTCTTAGTGGGGTGACAACATCACTATTTTTAGGGCAGTTTATTTCACCTTTGTTAAGTCAACCACTGAGTGCAAAAGTTGGTTTAGCTAACACCTACGCATCTGCAGGAGGATTTATGTTCGTTTTAGCAGTAATAGCATTAATCACCTTGTATAACCTTAAAGGGAAAGTAGGAGATCAAAGATAATTTACCTGATCTCAAGTATCGTTCTCAAATGACTCCCTGTCAAGGTAAATGTATTTTATAGTACCAAATTCATGACGGAGAATACTTTATAATTTTTCGCTTCAAGAACAAGGACTATGCTATGATTATATTACGTATGCTAAGTAATCACACATGGTAATGACATCAGGTAGTGGGCAAGCAATTGCATCGTGGCAGCAAGTACTGGCGCCGCATGGTCTCGGTTATCGTATCAAGCTGCTTTCACAACTCTTAACGCGGAAGTTTACCGAAAAGTTGGAGCCGTATGGGCTTACTCCTTTTCACTGGTTGGTTTTATGTTGTTTATGGCAAGAGGATGGTTTGCCGACTTCGAGTATTGGTGATAAGTTGCAGCAGGTAGGTGGCACTTTAACTGGTGTACTCGACCGGATGGAAGAACGCGGTTTAGTAAGACGCGAACGTGACCCAAAAGACCGTCGCATTTGGCGCATTTGGTTAACCGATGCTGGACGCGAGTTCGAGACGATTTTACCTCCCCTTGGAGTTGATTTGCGCGAACAAGCCATGCAAGGTATTTCTCCATCGGAGCGCGAAATGTTTTCTCAAATCCTGAATAAAGCTATAGCTAATCTATCTTAGTACTGTTGTGCGTAAATCCATTTATTATACTTAAGCCGAAATGTATATACGGCAACTTCTTCTAATTGGGTGATGTAAACCCTGAAGATATTTTATAAAAATATTACGCATACGAAATGAATAGATATATAATTGTAGAATAAATATATTTAGCATACTAAATAACAGAGCTTAAAATAAATTTTTGTTCAAATTTACGAACGTGAATCAGGTGGTAAAAGTCATGGAAGCTACAGATACAAACAATTTCAACGTAAACGGACGTAACAAGAGTTCTGTAACTGTAATCGAGAAGGATATGGTTACAAATATTCAAGAGTTAGAAGCGCGTGCTATTGAGACGAAGGCGCCATCTGAAGCACCTTTTGTTGCTCCTGAAGTACCTCAAGATGAGAAGGCGGCGCCTCGTAAAGCTAAAAAGCCGTTAAAGTTAATATTGGCAGGGTTAGGAGTTGGCGCCGTTGTTGCGGGTGGGTTTGGATATCGCTATTGGCAGTTTGCGTCAACGCATCAAGAGACAGATAACGCAACTATCGCAGGACATATTCACCAAGTCAGCAGTAAAATTCCTGGTACAGTCAGCGAAGTGTTGGTAAACGATAACCAACTTGTACAGCAGGGACAATTATTAGTAAAACTAGACCCACGCGACTATCAAAACAAAGTAGAGCAAGCAAATGCTGCACTTCAAGCAGCACAACGTCAAGCTCAAGCAGCGCAAGCGAATATTTCTCTAGCTTCGCAAACAACTACTGCTAAAACAGCGCAAGCACAAGGTGATGTAAGTGGCGCCTTAGCTGCAATCTCAACAGCACAAGCTGCCGTTGAAGAAGCGAAAGCTGGTATTCCTGCGGCACAAGCAGATGTACAACAAGCTGAAGCTGGAATACCTGCTGCTCAAGCGCAAGTCGCACAAGCAAATGCGAACTTGCAAAAAGCACAAGCAGATTTTAATCGTTATAATGCATTGTTCCAACAAGGCGCCATTCCACGTCAACAGCTAGACACCGCAAGAGCAGCTTATGATGTAGCTGTAGCGCAAAAGAGTGCAGCACAACAAGCAGTACAACAAGCACAAGCAAAACTAGCATCAGCAAGAGTTGGAGTCGCAGCAGCACAGTCACGGTTAGCACAAGCGCAAGAAGGAGTAACGAGCGCGCAAGCTAAATTAGCAGCATCGAAAGGTGGACTCCAACAAGCTACAGCAGGTGGACAACAAACTAACGTCAACCAAGGACAGTATGAAGCAGCAAAAGCATCTATTAATCAAGCCCAAGCATCGCTCAAAGACGCGCAACTACAGCTTTCATACACTAACATCGCGGCGCCTGCTGCAGGGCGAATTGGTCGAAAAAACGTTGAAGTTGGTAACAGAATTCAAACGGGAAGCCCTCTAATGGCAGTTGTCAACAACGAATATTGGGTAGTCGCGAACTTCAAAGAAACCCAATTAGAAGACATGAAACCCGGACAACCAGTAGAAGTCAAGCTCGACTCGTTCCCACATCACACATTCAAAGGTAAAGTAGATAGCATCTCACCAGCATCCGGTGCCCAATTTGCTTTGTTACCACCAGATAATGCAACAGGTAACTTTACAAAAATAGTTCAACGCATTCCTGTCAAAATAGTTTTTGACCCTGCGAGTATTCAAGGATATGACTCAAGGATTACACCAGGGATGTCAGCAGAAGTTAGTGTAGAAGTCAAATAATTTTTTTAAACTACGGTGCTATTACCAGCTTTTCGTTCACGTAACTACCGCTTATTTTTTACCGGACAAGGTATCTCGCTGATTGGGTCGTGGATGACTCAACTTGCCACAGTTTGGTTAGTTTATAGTCTGACTGATTCCGCTTTAATGCTAGGAGTCGTCGCATTTACAAGCCAGATACCTAGTTTTTTTCTATCACCTTTTGGTGGTGTATTTGCTGATAGATTTTCTCGTCATAAAACTTTAATTGGTACTCAAGTTTTAGCAATGTTGCAGTCATTAGCACTAGCAGCACTTGAATTGACGGGAGCAATTCAAATTTGGCAAATCATTGCTTTAAGCTTGGTTCAAGGTTTTATCAATGCTTTTGATGCTCCTGCACGTCAAGCGTTTGTACCCGAATTAATTGAAAAACGCGAAGATTTAGCAAATGCCATTGCCGTTAATTCCACGATGTTCAACGGTGCCCGCTTGATAGGGCCTGCAATTGGTGGTTTAATATTAGCGCGTGTTGGTGCTGGTTATTGCTTTTTGATAGATGGTGTTAGCTACATTGCTGTAATTATTGGGTTACTAGCAATGCGAATTCAAGAAAAACGAATTCCCAAATCTGATGTTAGTCCAATACAAAGAATCAAAGAAGGTTTTATTTACGCCTTTGGTTTTCCACCAATTCGGACTATATTATTACATGCTGCCATAATTAGTCTATTTGGTATTCAATATACCGTGCTTGTACCTATTTATGCTGAGAAAATTCTTGGAGGTGGCGCCGAAACTCTAGGCTTTTTGATGGCTGCATCGGGAATAGGCGCCTTAGCAGGTGGTATATATTTAGCTACAAGAAAAACCGTAGCTGGACTTGGGAAAGTAATTGTTTTAGCAGCAAGTATTCTCGGACTGGGACTAATGGCATTTTCTATTTCTCGCCATTTACCGCTATCATTACTCACAATGTTATTCGTTGGACTTGGCACAATTCTACAAGTTGCGTCTAGTAATACAGTATTACAAACAATTGTAGACGAAGACAAACGTGGTCGAGTGATGAGTTTATTTACAATGTCCTTCTTAGGAATGACACCATTTGGTAACTTATTAGGAGGAGCGTTAGCAGAAAAAATTGGGGCGCCGACTACATTGGTTATCGACGGTATTATTTGTATTATAGCCTCAATATTCTTAGCCAAACAGTTACCATCACTTAGACGCTTAGTCATCCCTATCTACGAAAAAAAAGGAATAATTAAACACTCGTAGAGTCTACACACTTGTTCTAAGGAGTCCTCCCTGTGGCAAATCAACTCGTAGCAAACAAACCCAATTCTCCTGACTCTGTACCTCTAAGAACCTGGATTGGTGTATTAGCGAGTATGCTGGGAGCATTCATGGCTGTACTCGATATCCAAATTACTAACGCATCGCTCCAAGAAATACAAGCTAGTTTAGGAGCATCGTTAGACGAAGGTTCTTGGATATCTACATCATATTTAGTTGCCGAAATCATTGTTATTCCTTTATCTGGATGGTTATCGCGCGTTTTTACACTGCGAAGATATTTATTAGTTAATACAGCTTTATTTATATTCTTTTCTATCTGTTGCGCTTCTGCGTGGAATTTAAATTCAATGATACTATTCCGCGCGCTGCAAGGGTTTACTGGAGGAGTGTTAATTCCTAGTGCAATGACAGTTGTATTAACCAGTTTGCCACCATCTAAGCAGGCAGTGGGACTAGCAGCATTTGGAATAACTGCTGTATTTGCACCTTCTATAGGTCCAACATTAGGAGGTTGGTTAACTGAGAACTTTAGCTGGCACTATAGCTTTTATATTAATATTTTTCCTGGCGCCTTAATGCTTGCTGGTGTTTGGTATGGAATTTATCAGCAAAAACCTCAGTATGAATTATTAAAACAAGGTGACTGGTTTGGAATTGCTTCAATGGCAATTGGTTTAGGTTCTTTACAAATTCTTTTAGAAGAAGGTAGTCGTAAAGATTGGTTTGGTTCTCAGTTAATTGTGCGTCTAAGTATACTAGCTGTTATATTTTTGGCATTATTCTTTGCCATTGAGTTAACCCGCAAACAACCATTTATAAATTTAAGACTAATCAAAAATCGTAACTTTGGTTTAGCAAGTGTTGTTAATGTTTCTTTAGGTGTTGGATTATACGGTTCTATATATGTATTACCTTTATATCTTGCCCAAATCCAGAGATATAATGCTTTACAAATCGGTCAAGTATTAATTTGGGCAGGTGTACCACAGCTATTTATTATTCCATTTATTCCCAAACTCATGCAGCGTATTGATGTACGCTTTATGGTTGCGCTTGGAGTTGCTTTGTTTTCAGTCAGCGCTTTTATGAACGCGCGCTTAACTTATCAAACAGGGTACGACCAACTAATTTGGTCACAGCTAGTCCGGGCAATGGGACAACCATTAATTATGGTACCATTAACTTCAATTGCCACAGCAGGTTTACCACCAAAAGACGCAGGTTCAGCGAGCGGTTTATTTAATATGATGCGTAACTTAGGTGGTTCAATTGGAATTGCTGCGTTAGCAACTTTGTTAACAACTCGCGAACAATTTCATTCAAATCGACTTGGTGATTCTGTCTCATTATATAATTCACAAACCCAAGAAAGAATCAATCAACTTACACAATATTTTACTAATCGCGGCGCCGATTTAAGCACAGCCCAAGACCAAGCAATTAAAGCTATAGATAATATAGTTCGTCGTGAAGCATTTGTAATGGCTTTTAATGATTGTTTTTACTTCATTGGTATTGCTTTATTAGTTAGCGGTATTGCTATTTTATTCTTTAAGAAAGTAAAAGCAACTGGTGGCGCCGTTGCACATTAAAGCACAAGTGGAGTGGAACAGGCATCCTGCCTGTTTTAATAAATATAAAGTAAAATTTGCGATTAGAATAAAGAAAAACTAGTTAATATACACTACCTATGGCAACCCAACTTCGTGAAGCCAAATCTTCAACTAGACTGGTAATAACTTGGGAAGCGTTGCCCGACGATTATCAGTTGGAGGATGAACCAGTGGAGAGTACAGGTCACCCACTTGTGGCTGGTGCCTTACGTGAGAGTTTAGAAATTTATGGTTTGATTTTAGCACAGATGCTAATAGCCTCTAACTTTGCTTTGTGTGCGAATGTAAACGGGCAACCAGTTATAAAGGCACCTGACTGGCTATACGTTCCATCAGTTAAGGAGGTTTTAAGCGACCGCAAAAGCTACACACCTAACTTGGAAGGTGATGTTCCTGCGATTGTAATGGAATTTTTATCAGATAAAGATGGCGAAGAATATTCTTTTAAACGAACCCACCCGCCAGGTAAATGGTTCTTTTACGAACAAATTTTACAAGTCCCTATTTATGTTATTTTTGACCAAGATGGGGGTTTATTAGAATTCTACCAGCTTGAAAACGGTCACTATGAGCTAAAACAACCCGATGAGAATGGGCGCCATTGGGTTGACTCGTTAAATCTATTTTTGGGAACTTGGCAAGGAACAAAAGAACAAAGAACAGGTTACTGGTTACGCTGGTGGGATGCAGACGGCAATTTGTTATTATGGGCAGTTGAACGAGTTGAACTCGAAAATCAGCGTGCTGAACAGGAACGTCTACGTGCCGAACAAGAACGTTTACGTGCCGAACAAGAGAGCCAACGTGCCGAACAAGAAAGCCAACGTGCCGAACAGGAGAGCCAACGTGCCGAACAGGAACGTCAGCAAAAAGAACGACTGGTAGCTTATTTGTTATCTCAAGGCATTGACCCCAATAATTTGCCTTCTGAATAACGTATTTAATTAAGTAGTAACGCACCATTATCTATGGTTTGGTGCATTACTATTAGTGTTCTGTGTCATTAATTTTGGTGAGTTGATATTCTCTTACTCTCCTCTCTCTGTGTACTTTCAATAACTACCGCGCGCATTAAACACCTTTCTAATTGGCGCCACTCAATGGCACAGTTCTCCTTCACGAGCATTTTCTTTATCTAAGTACCTGGACAGAAATAATTACATCTTGAGTTCTAGGCTGAGTAAAAGTTTCAAGCCCATTTTTTTGTAATTAATTTTGTCTGGCTACTTATATATAAAAGCGTAGAGACTAAACATGTAACGTCTCTACCTATCCGTTACATCCGTTTATCATCCGTTGCAAATTAATCAAGCTGCTGTTGCATGAAGTAAAGCAGGCGCCAACACTTCGTCAATTTTTAGCAATACATCATCACTCAACTTTACATCTGATGCAGCTGCGTTATCTGCTACTTGTTCAGGACGACTGGCGCCAATAATAGCAGAGGACACTCGCGAATCTCTTAACACCCATGCCAAAGCAAGTTGAGCCATCGAAATATTTAAACCTTGAGCAATTGGCTTAAGATTTTGAACTGCACTAAGTACTTGCTCACTAGTAATATCACCCATAAATGCATTCATTTGCTTGTTTGCCGCGCGGGAATCTTGAGGCAGAACTTCTCCAGGTTTATATTTTCCTGTCAGAACACCTTGAGCAAGTGGAGACCAAACTATTTGACCAATGCCATTTGCTGCACATAAAGGAAACACTTCAGCTTCAGGTTTACGCCATAACATTGAGTATTGTGGTTGACTAGATACAAATCGCTCCACGTTCTTCATATTTAATGCGGCTTGAATCTGTGCCGGGTTCCATTCACTAAACCCAATGTAACGAGCTTTGCCTTGTTGTACAACATTAGTCAATGCTTCCATTGTTTCTTCTAACGGGGTATTCACGTCATAGCGGTGACACTGATACAAATCTACGTAATCTGTGCGTAATCGTTTTAATGAAGCATCGATTTGTTTATGTATTTGGGCGCCAGATAATCCTTGGTCAGTGGGGGACATCGGGAAATATACTTTGGTGGCTAAAACATAGGATTTGCGGTCAATACCCTGTAAAACTTCACCCAAAAATGATTCTGCGGCGCCTCGACCATATACATTTGCTGTATCAATAAAATTAATACCAACATCAAAAGCTTTGTGAATGCAAGCTTCTGCCTGTTGCCGCTCTACACCACCCCCATAAGTCAACCATGACCCTAAACTAATTTCCGAAACATTAAGACCACTATTACCAAGTTGCCGATACTGCATATTACTTTTCCCCTTAATTTATTGTTTTACTAATGATGAAGCTTGATTCCAACTACCAGAAAACACAAACTGTTCTAGAGATCTGCGCGTGCGTGGAGCTTGCTCTCGTTGCAATAATTTTTCTGACAGGGTTTCTGAATTTCCCAAATAACCTAATGCAATTGCTTCCACTGGCTCATAACCATTAGGTATACCATAAACTTCTTTTGTTTTCGGAACATCAAACCCTGCCATTTGGTGGATAAATAGTCCTAATGCGGTTGCTTGTATTGCTGCCGAGGCAACTGCCGCTCCAACGTCATGAAATGCATGACGATTTTCTATACCGTTGCGCTCAAAGTTAACCTTTGCCACTGATAACATTAATACTGGAGCATTTTGTGCCCATTCTTGATTACCTTCTGCTAAACAACTCAGTAAACGCTCGAATTCAGCTTGGTTATCTTTAGTTGCAACAATAAAGCTCCACGGTTGCTCATTAAAAGATGAAGCTGCCCATCGTGCTGCTTCTAATACACTGCATAACTTTTCTGGTTCAACCGCGCGCTCTGAAAAAGCTAGAGGACTCCAACGCAAGCGCAATAAATCATGGATGGGATACTGAGTGTCAGAGGATTTATCTATTTTTATCTCATTGGATTTTAGCATAATGTCAGTATTAAAAAGATTATTTTACTGCTGCCTCCTTTGTTTTTAAAGATAAATAATACCTACTTGCTCTATCTAAAGATATATAAAATTATATTTCTTTCATACTTAAATTTTTTGTATTTTTTCATACTTAACTTTGAAACAATTCTTAATATTAGTTCATGTTGACGAAAGTTTGCAGATAATAATTTTGATTTGAACATATATTATGTAGTCTTTAAATACATTTATTATGTAGTTTTCAAATACATTAAAATTTTCCTAAAATCTCTAATTAATCATATTGCCACACGTATTTATATCAATCGCGCGGTTCTTTGGGTAAAAACTAACCTTATCTACTACCTTAGATAGATAAATTTTATATCTATAGGTATAAAAATAGATAGTACAAAGATTTATACTTAAGTAACCATATAGCACTTCATTCATACGTGAAAATTCAACAACCTATTAGCTCTACTTCTCATCTTCTCAAATTACTGGACTTTTGTAGAGGATTAGCAATTATTGGAGTATTTTCAATACACTATCCATTATCTGAATTTAAAATTTGGTTTGGTTGGCAAGGAGTACATATTTTTATAATTTTAAGTGCTTTTGGGCTAACCTACTCTAGATTAAGTAGAAATAAAAATTCTTGGAAAGAATGGTTTATTAAACGAGCAGCAAGAATCTTGCCTAGTTACTGGTTAATAGTTTTAATCGGATTTTTACTAGTAATGATGAATTCTATATTAAATTATATATTTAAGCATGATAATTTAGTACATACAATCCATTTATTGGTGAGCACGACAGCTAAGGCTATTATAGATATTTTACTTCTAAGAAACTTTTTTGTTAAACTTCAATCAGGTTTTCCTAACCCTGCATTATGGTTTGTCCCTTTCATCATTAGCTTCTATTTAATTTTTCCTTGGTTATACAATCAAGTTGTAAAGTCTAGGAAAATTAAGGATTATATATTAGTATTGTCAGTAGCAGCATCTGTTGAATTTATCTACCGCGCTATTTCAATCTATTGGCTGCATAACATTCCTATTGCATATGTTTCTGATTTTTTACCAGCTTTACCCAAATCAGAATTGATAATTGGTCATCAAATACTTTTTGGATTTTTTCCTTCTCGAATTGGTGAGTTTGTTTTGGGAATGATTGGTGCAATTGTTTTCGTGAGGAATCAGAAGAAGTTTGAGAATTTTATTTTAAATATTTGGGTGGGAGTAGCAGGATTATTTATTTGTATAGCTGGTGATATTTTGCTACATGTGGGATTATGGGGCTGGGTATTTTCTGATTTCGTTATTGCTGTAGGTTTAATTTTCTTTGTTATTAATCTGGCTTTTGTAGCTCAACAGAGATTATCACCGTTATTTAGAGGTTTGAGTAAGCTAGGTGATTTGTCTTACTGCATTTATCTATGTCACTATCTTGTTTTCTTCTTTCTTACTACAAAATTTGATAAGTTTACTGTAGGCGCCAGTTCAGTGAATTTATCAATTATTAATTTTTTGGGACTTGGATTTACTATCATTGTAACAGCTATTGCAAGTTGGGGATTAATGAAATTTGATAAATCAAAATTTGCAAAGACCATAATTCCAAATCTTATCGCAAAGCTACGTTTAACTTCACCATAGTAACAAAATAACTGGTGGGTTGTTGGCGCCTACTTTGGGGAAAAAAATTAGTTATTAGCCACTCTCAGTTAGAATTTGATGGTGATAGTGAGAATCAAGTTGGATTGGCATTACTACGGTATCGTTTTCCTCTCGGCCCCAACACCAATTTTTACCTCGCTGGAACAGGCAATGGTTTTGTTGACCTCGATGCTTCCTCTCAATTAAATCCTTACTTTGATGGTGGAGCAGAATCTCTTTTTGCCCTACAGTAACCCCATTTACAATTACAGTGGTGGCGCCGGTGCCGGATTAAGGCACGTGCATAAACATACGATTATGCAGGCGCCAAAACAAGTATTAGTAATTGACGACGAGGAGTTGATACAAGAAGTCATCCAAGCCAGTTTGGAAGACATCGTTGGTTGGGAAGTAGTACTAGCAAGTTCAGGTGCTGAAGGCTTAACTCTTGCTGCTTCTGAATCTCCTGATGTCATTTTGCTTGATGTCTCAATGCCAATTATGGATGGAATTGAAACGTTCAAAAAGTTACAGGATGATTCCGTGACACAAACAATTCCTGTAATTTTTTTAAATGCTAAAGTACAGCCTAGCGATAAAGCAATTTTTTCTCAGCTTGGTGTTGCTGGTGTGATTGCCAAACCCTTTGACCCGATGACTTTAAACAAAGAAGTATCCGAGATTTTAGCATGGCAATCTTAAAAAAGTAAATTATTGGTGCCTGGAATTACTACTACCCAAAGGCGCATATCCAAATGTCGTATTAAACTGACGACACCAAATAGCAACCGATTTAAAATCTGCTAAATTAACATTTTCGGGTATTGCGTAGCGCTGAACACCATTTATTCTTTGTAAACGAGCAAGCTGCACATAATCTTTTTCTTTGATACCATCGGGTACTGTTGCATTCCGATGCAAAATGACGTACAAATCTGGTCCATTATCAGTTTTAAACTCTTCGCTAAATTCCACAAAGCGTTTTCCATTTTGATTCATAATACGCGCATTTCCTTGAGTTGGATGTTCTGCTGCTCTAAAACTTCCAATTGCCGCACTCGCAGTTTTTGATCTTGTTTGACTCGAAGGCGCCCTTTCTGTATCGGTCTGGTTAGTACTAACGGAAGTCGCACAACTTGCCATTAATACTGCAACGGCGCCAAGAATAACTAATTTATATTTCATATTCCGTCTAATATCATCCCATTAACTTTAATTTAAACCTTTTAGCAGATGACAAAATGAATATAAGCTGAAAATTTCCTTAAGTTTTATAATGAAGACCGATTTATCGCCATTACCGTATAAACACTTAAAGGTTTTATGTAATTATTAATTATTATTAAGATAAATGTAATTTTATAAATTGCATTGCTCCCCACCAATCGCAGAGTCAAAAATGTCAGTATCGCACTTAAAACCTAAATCTCGATGGAAAAGTAGCACCCTGCGCTTCTCAACGCTGATGTTAGTTGGTACCTTGATAATTTCAGGGTTAGTAGTTGCTCTCTGGTTTGCTGGTGAACACCGCATTAGTCAAATATTTGAGCAAGTTAATAAATTACAGCAAAACCCACCAATGTGGTTAGAAGCACCAATGGTAACTGGTAAATGTTTACTGGCGCCAACAATAGCATTATTTATAGGGGTGCTAGCTGTAATGCGGGTTTCTCCACAACCACGCACTTGGTCGCGACGTATTGTAGTAGGTATTTTAATTGTATTGACTTTGCGCTACGTCACTTGGCGCAGCTTATCTACACTCAACTTAGCCAACCCCTTGAACGGTGTGTTTAGTTTAGGACTTTTCGTGTTAGAGATGCTAATGCTAGTTAGCAGCACGATTCAATTATTCTTGATGCTAAACGTTAAAGACCGCAAGCGTGCTGCTGATATAAAATCTCAAGCTGTTATTGATGGCAGCTTTAACCCTACTGTAGATATCTTTATTCCTACCTACTCAGAACCAGCTTTTATACTAAGACGTACTATTATTGGTTGCCAAGCTTTAAATTATCCCAACAAGAAAATATATTTGCTTGATGATACAAGGCGCCCAGAAATGGCAGAATTAGCGAAAGAGTTAAAGTGTAATTATATAACCCGACTCGATAACCTTCATGCTAAAGCTGGCAACTTAAACCACGCATTAACAAAAACGGAGGGTGAGTTAATAGTCGTATTCGATGCAGACTTTATACCTACCACTAACTTTTTGACTCGTACCGTTGGCTTTTTGCAAGATAGTAATGTTGCACTCGTCCAAACACCGCAAAGCTTTTATAACGCAGACCCAATTGCCCGTAATCTTGGTCTAGAAAACATTTTAACTTCCGAAGAAGAAGTATTTTACCGACAAATCCAACCAATTCGCGATGGTGCAGATAGCGTAGTATGTGCAGGAACATCATTTGTAGTGCGTCGTACCGCATTACTAGAAACAGGTGGTTTCGTCACAGAGTCTTTAAGCGAAGATTACTTTACAGGTATTCGTCTCTCAGCAAATGGATACCGTTTAATTTACTTAGATGAAAAATTGAGTGCAGGTTTAGCAGCAGAAAACATTGCTGCTCACACTACACAAAGACTACGCTGGGCAAGAGGAACACTACAAGCATTTTTTATTACATCAAACCCGCTAACAATTCCTGGACTTAGTTTAATTCAAAGACTCGCACACTTAGAAGGATTACTGCATTGGTTTACTAGTATATCGCGGGTTTATTTTCTCATCATGCCTTTAATGTACTCATTTCTGGGTGTCATTCCCATCAAAGCCAGTCTCGCAGAGTTAATGTTCTTTTTCTTACCTTATTACTTAGTAAATTTAGCAGTATTTGCATGGTTAAACAATCACGCACGTTCTGCTTTACTCTCAGATATATACTCTATAGTACTGTGTTTTCCCTTAGCATTAACAGTCATTCAGGTAATGCTTAGTCCTTTTTCTTCGTGTTTTAAAGTCACACCTAAAGGAACAGTAAACAACTATACATTCAATTGGAAACTAGCTCTACCTTTAATTTCTCTATTTATTCTTACAGCCATCAGCTTGTGGCGAAATTTAGGCATGTCTATGATACAAGGAGTATGGGCCCCAGAAATTGATAATACAGTCAAAGGAATTGGTTTAGGTTAGCTATGGAGTACATATAACCTAATCATGATTAGCATTGCCTTATTAATACTTCTAGACGCACCCAAACCAGATATTTACGAATCGTTTGATTTGCGACGAGTCGTTAAATTAACCCTTGATGATAATCAAACATTATGGGGAGTAACAACAATTATTTCAGAAGCAGGCGCCGAAATAGCCCTTACGAAAACTCCCCTTAACCTACTACCCAACTCCACAGTACATCTAGAAATAGCAGAAGAAAACTTACAAATAGGCGCCGAAATCATCCAAACAGGAATTAATAACGAATACCATACTATCAGGGTCAAATATACATCACTTAGCTTGACACAACATCGGCGCCTCGTCAAAATGTTATTCTGTCGTCCAGGACAATGGAAGCGCAATAAAACACCAGGAGAACTTCAATCACTCTTACTAATATTCAGAATACTTCTAAAACCCCGCATCTTCTTTAATAGAAACCTAGAAGTTACCCCAATTGCACTAGCCAAACTCTAACACCTTTATATAAACATGAATTGTAGAGACAGCTTTGAGCAGGCGCCTCTACAATTACCATGTATTCGTTTTATACTTGCTTTATCCAGACAATCAAAAAACTTAAATGTATTCGTTTTGATTAACAGTTGCTGTGTAGGTATCCTTTTGTTCAGAAGAATCGTCGCCTTCATTACCTTGGCTATCAGCTTCTGTTTCGGGATTTGAGTAAGCTGCGTTTTTAACAGAATCAACTGTATTATAAGCAGCAGTTTTAACAGTGTCAGTAGTATTTTTAACGGTATCATTAACGTTGACTACTGTATTTTTGACTTTATCTACAGAAGCGTTAACAGTGTTATTAACGTCTACCGCTGTATCCTTGATGATATCCCCAACATTTTTTGTTGTATCGCTAACACCAGTTGCCACAATATTAACAGTTTCACCTATTGCTGTAACTGTTTGGTTAAAACCTTGTGCTGTGTTTCTAACAATATTAGTTACACCTTTTATCGTTTGACTCAGCTTTTCACCAATTCCTTTTATTGCTAATGTACCAGCAATTGCACCTACTCCAGCGCCAATTAAGCTTCCAATAATAACTTTCGATAACTCATTATTACGTGCATTATTTGCTGTGTCAGACTCTCCATTTAACATGTAGGTATTAGAAAGTGTATTTTGTGCTGGTATATTTTGTCTTTCTGGAGGTAATAATGGTTGATTGCTATTCATAACAAGCTCCTCATAAAAAATATTTTCTTGCTCTTGTGGAACGGGCATCCTTGCCCCGTCCTAAATATTAAATACAGGGTGACCTCAAGCCACCCTATATTAAACTCATCTATTCAAAAGCACTACCAGTACGGTTGATTTCTTCTTCTAATGAATCCATATCAATAGAAGCAGAAGATGTGCGCGCTTCAAGGTCTGAAGTTGGACTTACATAAATAGAGGCAGAACTTGTATCGCTCATTGGGCTACTCATACTGCTTGTAGATTGACCAGCATTATAACCACTACTATATTGACTACCTGAAGGCGCCTGTTGGGCTTTCTGCGTTTCGTACTTGAATGTGTCAGTTGCATATTGCACCGACTGATTCAAATTTTCAGCAGTATTCTGTACATTGTCAGCTCCGCTTTTAACAGCTTCGTTTAGACCACCTGCTGTATTTTGTACAGCGTCAGCTCCGCTTTTAACAGCTTGATTTACACCACCTGCTACAGCGTCACTTCCGCTTTTAACAGCTTGGCTAAGACCATCTGCTGTATTTTGTACAACGTCAGCTCCGCTTTTAACAGCTTGGCTAAGACCATCTGCTGTATTTTGTACAGTGCCAGCTACAGCTTTAGTAAGACCATCTGCTGTATTTTGTACAACATTAGCCCCTGCTTGAACAACTTGACCTACACCATCTGCTGTATTCTGTACAGCGTCCATTGCAGTTGACGCTACTTGTGTGGCGCCGTCAGCAAAACCTTTTGCTGTGTCTACTGCACCACCAACAACTGCCTGGGTTGTACCCTCAGCTACACTTTTAGCTGCTTGTCCTAAACCTTGACCTGTTTGGAGTAAACCGGAACCAATAACTTTGGCTGCCTCACCAAGACCTTTAGCTGTATGCCCTAAACCTTGAGCAATTCTTTTGCCAGCAAATGCAGCAGCTAATGACCCTAAAGTTCCACCAATAAGCCCACCTAGCAATACTCTGCTTAATGTATCGTTTTTCTCTTTTTCTGATGGACTATTTGCACCCATATTTGCTGAACCAGAGTTACCACCATACTGTTGATTCGATTGCTGATTTGACTGACTTGACTGACCGTATGGCTGATTTGACTGACTTGACTGACCGTATGGCTGATTTGACTGACCGTATTGCTGATTATATTGTTGACCGTATCCGCTGCGGTCTTCATAACCTTGACTATTACTTATGCTCGCATCGGTGCCTATTTGAGCCTGATAAGACTGATTATCGCGTTGTCCGAAGTTATCTTTACTTTCAACCATATTCTTAGACTCCTTGTAAAGGGAAAATTTGTTTCAATAATGCTAATTTAGCAATTTTAAATAATATATTAACCTTTCTATAGACAGAGCATATTATTTTTTTATCTACATCTATAGCGGTAGCATTTAATCAAATTTAATCGCTATCTTAATCGGTGATAACTAATAACACAGATTCATACTTTTATTTGAATAAATTATTAATTTTTACATTATTTTTTTATTTAATAACTTCTTAACCTTACGTAAATAGGACAATAAAGCTCCTTATCCAGAGGTCACTTATAAACTGTTAATTATAAATAATCCTAATTTATGTCTCAAAGTACTTAATAATATTTCCTTACCTAATATCTTGCTGCGAAAATTGCAGATTGTTAACCGTTACTTCGGATGGGCACTGCCTACCTTACTTTGCTAATTTTATCTTTACTTTTCTATTTATGTTCTCTTGTACTTTTTAATACATTTGTTCTAACAAGCTTACGGTAACTGGTATCAAAATGACTTGTTTTATGAAGCGCCATAATGATTTGATTTCCTCCGCCTATCTTCATCTCCTACGTTAAGAACTAAAACCCTTATAATCATCTTTCTTTAGGATGAGTTAGATTAATATTTAGATTGCAAATCTAGTAATAATTATGTATGTAAGGTCTGCTCAAAAGCTTGTATAATAAGGGTTATAGATAATATTAAAACATTTGTATAGTTCAAATGTGACTACTTACTTGCATAAATAAAAAATGTGACTATATTCTTGCTCCCAATGTTAAGTTAGTAGCTCCAAAAACGAAAACAGAAGCGAATGGCTTATAGTTGCCATAAAACTCATAAATCTAAATCAGAAATACATTACCTTACCTTCGTCAGATTTTTTTCTCATTGGCAAATTATATTGTTTATATAAGTAATACATATAAACTTAACCACGGAGAAACAATTGCAAACCTCAAAGCTACTGCGGGATATATTACAACGTCACTCAGCAGAACGTATATACTTAAGAGATTTAATTTCTGAGATGAAAGAACGTTCGTTTGCTGGGTTATTAATGATTTGTGCATTACCAGAAGCTTTACCATTACCTGTTGCTGGAATCTCTGCAATTATTGGTATTCCGTTGATGATAGTTTCTCTTCAGTTGCTTTTGGGTTTTCGCAAACCTTGGTTGCCAAGTTGGATAGCGAACCGTTCGTTAAAGCGTAAAGATGTTGAGAAGCTTTTCAAGAAAATTCTGTCAATCCTTGAAAAATACGAACGCGTAATTCGTCCACGTTGGAAATTTGTAACTCACCCAAACGCACAACGTTTGCTTGGACTATTACTTCTCATACTGGCTTTTATTATTGCGCTTCCCATTCCTTTTGGGAATATGCTTCCCGCGATTATTATCATTATCATTAGTTTAGGCTTAATTGAGCAAGATGGGGTCGTGATAGCTTTGGGTGCTTGCTTATCGTGTATTCTCTTCGCTGTTATTGTATATGCTCTACTTACTTTGAGCCAGTTTATTCCACAATTTAATTTTAAACGAACAGGGCGTGCCAACCGATAAATAGTAATTTATTTCTGGTATTAGTTGAATCTTTCTAAGGAACCTTTGATGTATTTTTTTCGACTAAAGTTCTTAGGCTAATTTAAATAGGTTCTTTATTGCTTGTTATGTTAAAACGACGAAACTATATAATTATCACTACTTTTTTACTAAGTGTTTACTTTTGTATTCTTGCTTCATATCAGACAAATGCAACTGAGCTAAAACAGTCAAGACTGCAACTGTGTAATAGCAAAAATATAGGTACTGAATTAGAGCCTATAGACAATCAAGAATTATTCCGTCCTGAAATTTTATTTAAAACTAAATCATTTGGTACATTATCCTTACCAGCGGTGCCTTTCCCAAGCATACACCCCACAGCAAAAAAAGCTAAAATTCCTGTAATGATGTACCATGATATTATACCAGAAAAGAAAGTAATTTATGATTTAACACCGCAAGAGTTAAATAAAGATTTTGAAATTATCAAAGCGGCTCAAATTACCCCTATCAGTATTAATAAATTAGTCGCGCACTTGCGAACAGGAAGTCCATTACCAAAAAAACCTATCTTGCTGACCTTTGATGATGGTTATGGTGGTCATTATGAATATGCTTACCCTTTACTCAAAAAATATGGTTATCCAGCAGTTTTTGCTGTTCATACTAGCGCTGTAGGAATAAATACTGGTCGCAGTCACGTTACTTGGCAACAACTAAAAAGTATGGTTAATGACCCACTCATTACAATATCTTCCCATAGTCGCACCCATCCTGCTCTCACAAAAATATCAGATAAACAGCTTGAACAAGAAATTATAGAATCAAAGCGATTACTAGAGTCGAAATTAAATAAAAAAATTATTTACTTTACTTATCCCTACGGAAATTATGATTCAAGAGTTAAAAAAATTGTTAGCGAAGCTGGATATGTAGCAGCTATTGCTTTTGGTACACCGTCTGAAATGTTCGCTGCACAGTCAGAGGATTTGTTTGCTATTAGTCGTTTTGAGAAGTCTCGTTTAGAAAGTGTAATACCTCAAGCTTCGGGCAACCCTACCTTCCCCAATTGTAATTCTTGAATTTTTTGATGACTCCCGAAATACGTAAATTATTTGTTACGATAGTAGATATGTTTGAAAGTATATGCCAATAAAACAAACATAATTACTGGTTTTAACATAAAGGCAGGTATATTAAGTTACAAAATTTTACCACATGCGTTTCTATATCTAATAGAATCACTAAAATAATCCTTTTGATATATGAAAAAACGGAAATAAAACTAAGACAATAGTCAATATAAATCAGGCTAAATAAATTATTTATATTCATTTAATTTATACGATGAAATTAATAGAAATAATACGTTTGAGATGGTATTCCTTTAAAAGGAAATTAGATAGTTATAAGTCGGCGCCAAGCGAGAAACCCCAACAATATAGAAAAGCCTCTTTATTTCCTAATGGTAAAGCTAATAAGGCTGCATTGTCGGTGGTCATGCGCGGTGTTGCCGAAGTTTTATCACAAAAAATGAATCTACCCTGGAAAGCTGAAGCCAGTAATAATACTTTGAGTTACGAACAAATTAATAGCGGCAAAGGAAAAATTTGTTATTACATCACCGATAACCCAGAAACCCCGCAACCAGATACTTTAGTTGAAGAAACTGCTCTTAATGTTATCGACCAATTCGACCCTAGAGCTTGCGCTATTCATTTAATATACTGTGCCCTTGCTGCAAACCTTGACAAACCTTGGGAACAGAGTTTTGTCATTGACGACAAACAGCTACTTGAGTATACAGGACTCGTCAGGCGCCGCGACTTGTGCAAACACGAACAATTGAGCATTTTATACGAACTCTTACGTCAACCAGCCCAAATATTAGCTCGTATAGTTTGGCCTAAGCAAGGAAAAGTCGGAGCATTTACTGTTGCAGATTTAAAAATCTGGGATATCACTGTATTAAGAGACTATCAAACCGACAAAGCTGGTAATACCAAGTTAGTTGGTTTAAAAGTCATTGGTAAAGCAGGCGCCTGGGCAAAATACTTTCTTAACAAATCAGACTATCATTACAGCACAGGTGTAATTACCAAAAAAACCGTCCAGAAACTATTTAGTATCGGTAAGCAAAATATTGGCGCCGCAAGAATGTTAGTATGGCTAACCTTCCAAGTTCAACCGGGTAGACAAGACAGTGTAATGGGTAAAACCCTAATGGAAATTGCTTATGGCGCCGAAAAAGTATCAAAGGTCGAACAAGACAGACAACTTAGACGCTCCTTGGCAGATGACTTTGAAACTGATTTAAAAGTAGTCAAAGATGCAGGTTGGCATGTGGAACTTAACCAAGGGACAGTCTGGCTAAAAAGTGAACACCCGACTAAAAGACCTATCGGTTATTGGAACGACTTATTAAACACCACATTGCGTATTCAATTACCAACCGACGCACAAGAATATTTAGCCTTACCAGAGAATCAACATATAGCAAACAATAACCAAGATACTCCCAAACCACCAACAGCAAATGTGATTAGAGAAGCAAGAAAAGCCAAAGGTTGGTCAAGAGCAGCTTTTGCTACTAGAATGGGAAAAAGTATATCTTGGGTTGATGCCATCGAAACAGGTCATCGTCAAGTTTCTCAAAAAGACTTACCCAAAATAATTGATGAACTTGAATTAGAATAAAAGGTATGTTGGGTTCCGTTCCTCCACCCAACCTACAGTTTATACAGAGAGTAAAACCTATCTGAGTAAACACGACTCATTTTAGAGTTATATACCCTTTCAATATTACGTTGCAACTGACTAGATGGATTCAACACATAAAGATTTGAAGATAAATTTATTACCCTCGGCGCCGAATTTTCTCTAACCAATAACAATCGTACTTCTGAATCCAACAAATAACTCAAAGAAAAAACGTTACCATAATTAATTCCAGCATCATCGCTTATTAAAACCGAGCGTGATTGGTTAATAATTTTAGCAACTTCAGGGTTTCCATAACTAACAACTTTATTCCACCAAGTATCAGCTTGAGAATTAACGGCAATTGAAATTATGCCAAGCGTTAGTATTGCTAGCGTCACTCTACACCAAATTTGGCGCCGTGAAAAAATACCGTCATTAACTTGATAGCACAAAAAGTAAGCAACTGCTATAATTATTCCCAAATATGAAGGTATTAAATATCGCTCAGAAACTGACCGCATTCCACCCAATATCAAATCAGGTATTACTAACGGTAAAGCTGGAATAAAAATTAGAGTTACAACAAACAACCATACTTTTATATTTGTTCTGACATATAAAAAGTAAATAGCATAGCTAACAAAACCCAAAACGAACAGCGCAGCTAAATATTGGAAAATATTATCTAAATTCCAATTAAAGTCAAAAAAAATGCGCGTGATTTGCAATAACCAAGATTGAAATAAATTTACTACAGGAATTGGCGCCTGTGTCCATTCAGTAGTAACATTAAATGTATAGAGATTAGTCACCACAATAATCAACCAAGGACTAGCAAACAAAAAACTAACCAACATCGCTGTAAAAAAAGCTTCTACAGTCCTTGTCCATTTAAATTTAGCTGTAGTAATTACATAAACAGCATGAGCAATTGCCACAAATCCACTCAGTAAAAATGTGTACATGCTCAATGCCAAACTCAGTGCGTATATTCCCCAATTAAAAACAGGATATTTTACATCTTGTGATTCCTCAACTTTTATCGCCCGTAATAAACAAGCACTCGATAATAAAATAGTTACAGCCCAAAGTATATACTCACGTGCTTCACTAGAATAAACAAACAACACTGGCGAACATAACGTTAATGCTACAGCAAAAGAAGGCGCCCCTAATGGTACTCTAAACAATAAATAACACAACCAATACATAGAAGGAATTAACAATAAACTAATAACAGCAGATAAACATCTAATAGCTGTTACCGAGTTACCAAAAATAGCCAACCAAAACCGCGCCAATATATAATAAAGCGGTGGATGCTGAGGGTCTTCAATAGCCAAAGAGTTAATAGTATCAGTCAAACCTCTATCATCATTAACACCTTGAAATTTAGCCAAACTATCGCTCGTAATTACACGACCATTAAACACTTCCCGCTTGACTTCACTTGCTGTATATCCCGATACTCGCAGCATTGTAAAAGTTTCATCATGCCAAAAAACTTTACCGTCTAGGTTAACGAAGCGAAAACACACTCCTAGCAGTAAAACCACAACAATAAAATACCGTAACCAATTAGGAGCAATTCGGAGATGCCTCATAAACCTTTATATAGCAATCGCAGTTCACATATGAATTTAACAAAGTTCACATGCTTCTCGAAGCTTGCTACAATAAATTAGCATATCCCTTGCTTGTTACCATAGTTATGACTCGTGAAATAGTATTGCCATCTTGGTGCAGTGATGCGGATTTAATGGAAATGAGCGCACAAAATCCAGAGATGCGCTTTGAACGTAATGCTGACGGAACTCTAGAAACTATGGCTCCTACAGGTGGATTTTCTGGCAACAGAGAATTGAAAGCTGGTGCATCATTATTGAATTGGGTGGAAAGTCAAGGACTAGGTGAGGTGTTTGGTCCGAGTACTGGTTTTAGACTCAAAAATAAAGCAATACGCTCTCCAGATGCAGCGTTCGTCTCTACAGAACGTTTACCTCAAGATTGGGAAACTAGGCAAGACCAATTTCTTGATTTGGCGCCTGATTTTGTTATAGAAATCCGTTCTAGCACCGACAGTCTGGAAAAACTTAAGCGAAAAATGCAAGAATATATAGATAATGGGGTACGCTTGGCATGGTTAATCGACCGTCAAAATCAGCAAGCTTTGGTTTATCGTAGTGATGGAACCGTTACACAATATCCTGCTGGCGCCACATTAAACGGTGAAGATGTTGTACCTGGATTCACGTTACCATTAAGTAAAGTACTTTAACTCATTAATATATTCTTAATCTGAGTTGAATAGATTAGAGGTAACTATCTCTTATATCTATGACACTGTGTATCAACCCAGATTGCCAACAACCAAATAACCCCGATACAGTTAAGGTTTGTCTGAGTTGCGGTAGTAAGCTTTTATTACTCGAAAGGTACCGACCTACTACTATTATTGGTAAAGGAGGATTTGGAAAAACATTTCTAGCTGTTGACGAACACAAACCATCTAAACCTCGCTGTGCGGTTAAGCAGTTAAGCTTTACTGCTACTGGGCAACTTGTCAATAAAGCAGTAGAGTTGTTCGAGCAAGAAGCAGTTGTTTTAGAGTCTTTAGGCAACCACCCGCAAATTCCCACGCTTTTAGCATATTTTAGCCATGAACAACGGCTTTATATTGTTCAGGAATTTATAGAGGGTGTGACTTTAGAGCAAGAATTGCTTCAAGGCGCCTATAATGAAGTTAAAATTCGGTGCCTGTTACACGATATATTACCCGTTTTAAAGTTTGTTCACGAACACAATATATTACACCGTGACATTAAGCCACCCAATATTATCATCCGGGTGAGTGACGGTAAACCTGTGTTGATTGATTTTGGTGTTGCCAAGGTTTTACAGTCATCAAGTTTTATTCAACAAGCAACTGCTCTTGGTACTTTACATTATGCGGCACCTGAGCAATTTAGAGGGTCTGTTTTTCAAAATAGTGATTTATATAGCTTGGGTGTTACCTGTATTAGTTTAATTACGGGTGTATTCTCAGTTGAAAAACTCTATGATGGCGCCAGTTTCGGTTGGTGTTGGCGTAACTTTGTACCTGCTACTAATATTATCAGCGATGGATTGGGACAAATTTTAGATAAATTACTACAATTTCAGCCAATACATCGGTATTCGTCAGCACAAGAAGTTCTGCAAGCGCTTTCATTGTTAACACCTATTAGTACACAGTTACACCCGACGCTACCTCTAGGCACATTTATTCCAGTTACAGTTCCAAGTAGTGCGAGTCAAACTTCTAAAATAGAAATATATTATATCAAACTTGAACTTTTACTTAAATCTCAGAAATGGAAAGAAGCTGACTTAGAAACTTGGAAATTATTATGCATGGTATTAAATAAACCTTTAGGAACTAAGATAAAAAGTAGCGAAATTAACTTGATAACCTGCGAACAATTACATAAAATAGACCAGCTTTGGATAGGAGCAAGTAATGCAAAATTTGGCTTTTGCATTCAGAATCAAATATTAGAGAGTGTTGGAAAAGACTACGTACTGTTTTGTCAACATGTACAATGGCAAAGCTATAACTCAACGTTGTTCCACCAAAGTCTCAAATTCAGCAACGAAGCTCCACCCGGACACTTACCTTCGCGAATTTGGGCAGAAAGTGATAAATATTGGCGTTACCTAGACATCATTGCTTTAAAGTTGGCACAGTGCAGCGTCACTACCATTTAGCAAGTTTTACTCAACAATTCTATTTAATATAATTATATGAATAAGACTAAAACTTCATTAAAAGATACACAAGAAGCGTTAGAAACAGCTAAATATTCTTACGAAGAAAACCTCCGCGAGTTACAAAGCATTGAGCAAAAAGCACATGCTGCTCAAGCATCTGGAGATGAAGCAACTGCAAAAAAACTGATGATGCAGGCAATTCAAGTTGAGGAACACCTTGAAGTCTTGGATGCTGATATCAAATATTTAGAAAGTCTTCTTAACGAAAAACCAAAGCCAAAGAATTTAAATATTATCTCACTGTCGTTAATTTCAATTGCCTTGATATTATTCGCTGGCTTAGGCTATTGGCATTTTACACAAAAGGCGCCGACTACTACAAGTTGTTTACCATCTGGCACCATACTACGAATTAATGGTTCCACCAGTATGGTAGGAATAAATAAAAAACTCAAAGGACTAATAGAGTCAAAGTGTCCTGGTTCGGTCGTCGAAACTGCATCGAATGGTACAGATGTAGGAATTCAGCAAGTTACCGCAGGTCAAGTAGATATTGCTGCTGTTTCACGACCGTTAAACGCACAAGAACAAGCAAAAGGACTAGTTGCCAATTTTGTCAAAGCTGATGCGATAGCTGTTGTAGTTGGTAAACAAAATCCATTTCAACAAGGATTAACAACTGCCCAAGTAGCGGACATATTTAAAGGTAATATTACCAATTGGTCGGCAGTTGGGGGTCAAAGTAGAACTATCCGGGTTATAAACCGTTCACCTGTTAGTGGTACTCATGATGCATTTCGTGAATTAGTTCTCAATAATGCCGCATTTGGCGCCACACCTAATATAACTACACACCCAATCGATGAAACAACTCCTATCCTTAAAAAACTCCAAACAGATGGTATTAGCTATGGTAGGTATGCTCATGTAAATCATAAGAGTGTTGTAAGAGTAGTCCCCATCGATGGTTTAATGCCAGACTTGAAGCAATATCCAATTAAGCGCCAGCTATTTTATATATATAGAGAACCGATGAGTCCTGCTGTAAGAACCTTCATAGATTTTCTCAAATCGCCCGAAGTTCAAAAAATCATCGAGGAAAACTAGAAACCGGGTTTCTTTGTTAATATCTTGTAATAAAAAGAATGATTTGTCTGCGACAATGAATGTGTAGAAATCCGGTTTCTGTAATGAAAATAATGATTTTGCGCGAGAAACCCGGTTTCTTTGATATGCTGGGATGCAGTTTGAGTTAAAGTAAGCCACTGTGAGCAGAATCCGCGAACCAATTGCTAGCCTCCTTCTTTATCATGCCCTCAAATGGTCGGTTGTGGCGCCTATGCTTCACATATACTTCCGGGGACTAATTCATGGTATTGAAAATGTGCCACAAGAAGGTCCCCTGGTAGTAGTTAGCAACCACGCAAGCAATTATGACCCTCCGATTGTGTCGAATTGCGTTCGCCGTCCTGTAGCATATATGGCAAAGAAAGAGTTATTTGATATCCCTTTTTTACGCAAGGCCATTCAGCTATACGGCGCCTATCCCGTCAGTCGTGGCAGCGCTGACACCAAAGCCATTCGTGCTGCGTTGGAATACTTAGAAAACGGTTGGGCTGTTGGCGTATTTTTACAAGGTACACGTACCGAAACTGGGAAAATAACTGACCCCAAACGCGGCGCCGCACTACTCGCAGCCAAAGGTAACGCTCCCATATTACCTGTATGCTTATGGGGTACACAAGAAATTGAGAAAAAAGGCGCCATTCCTCGTCCAGCAGGTGTGACAGTACGAATAGGGCAATTAATTGAGGCGCCAACCTCTGGTAGTAAAGAAGAACTAGAAGAAATAACCAAAAAATGCGCCAACGCAATTAATGCGCTACACGACTTAGGTCGGTAACGCTTCTTACTCCTGTGGATAAATTCAAATACGCTCAAAGGAAGTACTCACGCACCCTTTAATTTTGCTAAGTTAGCTTCAAATTAAAAAAAAGCGATAAATACTTAGTATGACAGGGTTAGAAGCTAAAAATATATGGTCGCGACTTAGCAGTTCATCGTTAGTTCGCTTTCTGCTATTTGTTGCATGTGGGTGGGCAAGTGTTCAACTACTAGCTTATTTTGAATCGATAATTGTTATTTTTGCATTTGCAGCAATTATTGCTTTTTTACTTAGCTACCCAGTCAAATGGTTAACACGTTACATACCACATAGTGTTGCGACAATATTAATTTTCTTGGTTAGCATGACTATTATTGCAGGAGTAACTGTTACTGTTGGTTTGACGATTATATCGCAAGGACAACAGTTAATTGACAGCGTTACTCGGTTTTTAGATTCATTAGTTCCCCTATCAAATCAGGTAGAAGAATTTTTCCGTAGTCGTAATATCCAAATTGACTTGTCTGTTTTTGAAGGACAGCTACGAAATCAAGCATTATCATGGTTAGCCACAAGTCTAACTATATTTCAAGGCTTTATCACAAATTTTGTCACATTCATTTTTATTGCAGTTGTTGCTTTTTTCATGCTACTTGATGGCGGAAAATTATGGGAACTTATAATGAAAGCTGCACCCAAGCAACGAAGAACACATATAACAAAAATAGTTAGGAAAAACTTTTTAGGCTTTTTTCGTGGTCAGCTAATACTTACTTTGTTTTTAACTCTGAGTACATTTATCGTATTTGCTTTGCTCCAAATTCCTTTTGCTTTAATACTATCTGTAATGGTTGGCGTTATAGATATAATTCCAGGTATAGGAGCAACTTTAGCGGTTGGTTTGGTAACATTAATCGTACTATCTCAAAGTGTTTGGTTAGCATTAAAGGTGTTGGTTGCCTGTATTGTTCTACAACAAATTCAAGATAATTTTATCTCTCCAAGGGTGATGCAAGGAGCATTAAATTTAAATCCTGTTGTCGTATTTTTTGCCTTATTAGTAGGTGCCAGAGTCGCAGGTTTATTAGGAATTTTTATCTCTATCCCTATTGCTGGTGTCATTGTCTCTTTATTTGAAATTGATGAAATGAAAGCAGAAGTTGAATAGTAAAGTATTTATCATCCATTTTTACATGAGGCGCCAAATTTTATAAAAATGATAAAAACTCCTAAAAATAAGGTAAAATAATAAATTAGTTAAGAATTATAAACACTAGAATGTCAAATATTAGAACAGAGTTAATCGAAAACCTAGATGAGGCAGAATGGGATTGGCTGGTTCCTCATGCACAACGGGATGCAATTATTTTGGTGTCATCACATCTTGACCTTCTCGATGTTGGGGTTGCCATTGCATCTGATAGTACTAACGAAGTCCAGGTTTGGATAGACGAAGCTTTAATTACTAAACCCTCACCTCAACAACTCGGCACCTGGAATACTGACCGCACTAAACGGTTTGATACTTTAATCGTACAACCTTATGTGCTGGTTAAAGAGAAATAAATTATATTATTGTTCTCGCAAAGAAACCTGGTTTCTACGCAAAATCGTCATTTTTATTACATGTTATCAACGTATATTCCAGGTTTCTAGGTTTTTATGCGTAAGTCCTGATATTATTGCTTTAACTGTTCTCCTTTCGCTCCTGTGTAACCTGTGGTTAACCATAATATAGAGCGAACTCCATCGCGGACACTTTTTTGTATTGGTTCTGGGGGAACGTCAGAAGGTATGGACACTGCTTTAAAGCCAATTCCTCTACTACCCAATACAATTTCGCCGATAACCGACGCGCGTCGCATATGATAATCTGAAGTCACTAAATATACTTTTCTAATCTTGCGTGCTTCGAGTTCATCCACAAGGGTAGTAAAGTTAGTTACAGTATCTACCGCATCGTAATCTAAGTGTAGGCGCCTTAAATCTACACCTTGCTTTGAAAATACTTTCTTTGTTGGCGCCTTTGGACTACCACCAGATATCCAAATAGGTATACTAGGATGCTCTTTAGCAAACTTAGCAGTAAATTTTTCTCGTTCCAGACTTTTAGTAGAGCCACCTAGAACTAAAATCGCTTCCGGTTGTATAAAAGTATTTTGCACTTCCCTGTAACCCAACAGCAACATTAGCGGTAGGGCAAGAATTGTAAACCGAGGAACACCTTTAAACACTAGCTTATTCAAGGTTCTATGACGTCTTGTTGTTTCTGCTGATGTCACAATTTTCTTTCAATAATATTAATACGTAGGTTGGGTGGAGGCTTTTCGTTCACGTAGTGTCCCGCAGGGAAACCCAACACAACCAAAATATTACGTTGGATCCCCCTGCGAGACAACTACGTTTACGTTCCTCGACCCAACCTACAGTTATTACAATTTAGGGAGACAATTTTCCCAGTTAATATAAAAAATATAATCCTATAACCCGATGCACTCTGAATTGTATCCGCAACCAAGAAAAATGCAAAGATTTGTATAATACTTTATTTTATTTTATTCATTAAGCAGGACTGGCCAGCCTCGAACTGGCGACCTAGCGCTTCAGATTTGTGTGAGTTTCCCCACTCTCCGGACTATATCTTCACCATAGGTATTTCAATACCGTAAGGTGGTGGCTGTTTAGTCTCTAGACCTTCCTAAAGATGTACACAGATAAATCTGTATATTACGATTAGGCTTGGCTTGGTATTACCATGAAGTGCTGTTCACTTTTTAGGCTTCACCGAGTTTAACCACATTCACGCACAAAGTTTCCTTTGTAGTGCCCGATTATTCAGGAGGCGCTCGCTCTATCCATCTGAGCTACAGCCCCAAAAGAGTTGTTACACAGATTATAGCAGCTCAGGATGGCATTGCCATGCATTATTCCAAGGACTACCGCCTACTTCTAATCCACATAGGTTACTAGTCGCTTTCAGGATAATTTTTCCTTCGCTACTACCTAATTCTCGAAGTTCTAAAGATAACATTCCTTGCATTGTGTCACTACAGCAAAAAACCAAACCGTTATCTGTCGGCGCCCGTAAGCGAGTTCCTGGTAAATCGGTTGTACCAATTAATTCAACTTCATACTCCGAATTACGTGCGCGTATTACCCAGCGTCCCCAAGGTGAAATATCCCATGTAACTTTTGAGTTCCAAGGCACAAACTCGTAAAATTTACCTTTGTAATGAATGCCAACCATTGCCACAGACTCCATCCACCATAAAACACCACGTCTTCCACCACCAGCAGTTAGCGCTAAGTCTGGCTCGTTATCAAAACAATTACAGTTTACCCAAAACCATCGTTTCGGAAAGGCGCCACCCCAATTTTTTTCACCGTAAGCGGGAGCATTAGTAAATTCGTAGCGTTGACCATTCCAGTCTATCCAACCAGTGGCAAGTCCATGTGCCATTAAAATTTGCCATCCCGGCTCAAATATTTGTAGCGATGATAAAAAACCAGCGGTTGACTGTTGGGGTTTTCCTGTACTTCCCCATCCATATATAGGTTCAATTTCATATTGCCAGCGAGAATAATTACCAGTTGCAGGGTCTTGAATTATTCCCTGATTTAAAGTCGCTGTAGCTTGATAACCAGATTGAATGTGATGCTCAAACTCTCTTGGAACTAAATAAAGCGGTTGCGTAGATAAATTACTTTTACCCCAGTGTCCCAAAGCTAACACGTCTCGACTCGCCCAAAACTTATTTACGTCAGGAAAAGTTCGCCATAAATACTCATCATTCGGTCCCAAAATCTGCGCGGCACCTCCACTGTGAGGTTTTCCACCAACCGGGTCTTCGATGGAATACATGAACGCAAAAGTTTGTCGAACTTCGGGAATAGTAACGCGGTAATACCAACCCTCAAAAAAGCGACGGTCACTCCCAGTGTGATGATAACCACTGTGGGGTGTTTGGATTGACAGAAGCGAATTTCTTCTTGTAGATAACATGGACTTGTTTGGCTGACTTTAAAAAAAACCCTTGAATTACTTAAATGGGTTATTTACTCCAGAGTAACTGACAACAAACCCTGAACGCTCCCTACCTTGGGATATTTTTTTTACCAGCAATAGACTTGCTATGCCATCATGACTAAACGCAACACTATTGATTTTCTCGAATATCTGTTGTTGGGACTCTGTATATGGGGTGCGTTCGCAGCGTTCATCAGTCAAGAGTATTCTTACGCTATTTTCCCCTTGACTCTCGCTATTGCATTAAATGTAGCCAATCAACAGCGTCTGCGCTTCTTACAACGACGCCAAGAAAACTCAATCGGACAATTAGGACAACCCAATTCCCAATTAAGCTTAACTCAACAGCAAGTTGAGCAACTGCGTAACCAAGAAAAACAAGATATAGAAGCAATCAACTTACGCTTAAAAAAACTCGAATCGTTCCGTATTGAAATATCTAAAACTCAGCAAACCCAGCAGAACACCGTGAATGCTATCAACCTGCGCTTGGCTCAAATTGACAATATTGCCCAGCAGTTAAACGCTACACAACGACTATTAGAGGAAATGCGCTCCTCACAACAGCAGAATATTGATTCTATAAATCAGAGATTAACGCAACTCGATGCTTTAACCAAACAAGCAAACCCAAATGCGCTTACTCAACGTTTGACTCAAATCGATAATATTGCCCAGCAATTAAATGCAACACAGCAGTATCTTGAACAGTTACGACAAAACCAGGTACAAAACGTCAATATTATTAATCAGCGCTTAACTCAAATCGATGGTTTTACACAACAGCTAAATTCAACAAAGCAACAGGTAGAGCAGTTACAGAACCAGCAAATAAACCTTCAAGAAATCAATCAGCGTTTTGCTCAGGTAGATAATGTGACACAACAAGTAGTGAATACGCAAAAGCAACTAGAGGAAATGCAAAAAAGCCAACAGCAAAACGTGCAAGCGATAAATCAAAGATTAGCCCAAATCGACTCAATGACTCGACAAATCAATACAAACTCAAATAAACAAGCAGAGCAATACCAAACAAATCAACAACTCAACATTACTGCATTAGTTAGTGGATTTAACCAACAACTAAGTACAACACAACAGCAAATTGAAGAATTACAAAAAAGACAGCAGAAAAATACAGAAAATATTAATCAAAAATTATCAGCCCTAGATATATTTACTACAGAATTAAGTTCTACATTAGCCAAACAAATCGAGCAGTTGCAAACGAATCAACAAGTTAATGTAAATGCAATTAATCAGCGATTGGCACAAATAGATAATATCGCGCAAAACTTCAATTGGATTCGTACATCAATTCAAGAACTACAGCAAACTCAGCAGCAAGCGAATCAAAAAACGCAAGAAGACATCTCGCAAATAAAATCTCAAATCGCGCGACTATCAGGTAGACTTGAGCCAGAAAGTACAACCAGTAAACCTTCCGTAGCTCAACAAGTAGAAAAAGCTAATGTAGCACCATCCCCACCACAATCAACACCACCTCAACCAACACCACCTCAACCAACTACCACAAACCAACCTGTAATCTCAAATCAATCTGTATCTTCCCAACAAGTTACCACATATCAACTTCCTACAACTCTCAAACAGCATTCTGACTTAATATTATCAATAGCATTTAGTCCAGATGGAACATTACTAGCTAGCGGCAGTTGTGACGAAACAATAAATATCTGGAATTTAGTTAACCAAAAATACAATACAATTTCTGGACACAAACAAACATCGTCCTCTGGTGGAGTAAACTCAGTTGTATTTAGTCCCAATGGTCAAATATTAGCTAGTGGTAGCGACGATGCAACAGTTAGATTATGGAATGTGCAAACCGGAGAAGCAATTAACACATTTAACGGACATGATGACCGAGTATACTGCGTTGCATTTAGTCCAGACGGTCGCATTATTGCCAGTGGTAGTAAAGACCAAACCGTTAAACTATGGACTATAGACGGTCGAGAAATTGATGTCCTCAAAGCTCATTCCGATGATGTTTTATGTTTAGCCTTTAGCCCAAACGGTAAAATATTAGCCAGCGGCGCCGGAGGGTATGATAATACAATCAAGATTTGGCACCTTGAGCAACATAAATTCTTAACTATAGCGCGACATACCGATGATGTCAGCGCACTTGCTAGTAGTCCAGATGGTAAAACCCTAGCAAGTGGCAGTTGGGATAAAACAATTAAATTATGGAACTTAGAAAACGGTAGAGAAATAAATACCTTCACAGGTCATGAAGACCGTGTTTATACTGTAGCCTTTAGCCCAAACGGTCGAGTTCTAGCAAGTGGCAGTCGTGATAAAACAGTAAGACTTTGGCAAGTTGATACAGGAACCTTACTAAAAACCTACACAGGACACGAAGACCATGTATTTACCGTCGCATTTAGCCCCGACGGTAAAATTCTCGCCACTGGTAGCGCAGACCGCACAATTATGCTGTTACCTGTTGGCGATATAGTCGGAAATGGTGCCGGTAGAACAAGTCAAATACCAAGACGAGGCAAAGCAAACGACTAATTTGTTACCATATGTAGCATCTAACTACATTACTGCCTGTGAACTACTATGAGCGACCGCATAGATATTAATCGTGCATATGAAGTTCTCGGATTATCACCCGGTGCATCACAGGAAGAAATAAAACGTGCATACCGTCAACTAATTAGAATATGGCATCCCGATAGTATTGCAGACCGAGTAAAAAAGCTCGAAGCAGAAGAAAGAACCAAAATAATCAATACAGCATATAGAACACTTAAATCATATATACCAACTACACCCACGGCGCCTCAACCCAAACGTACTAAAGTAAATTCACAATCATTTTCATCAAGCGCAGAGAGATTTTATCAATCAGGGGTTGCGAACGTACAACTGAGCAAATACGAAGAAGCTCTAAATGACTTTAGTCAAGCAATTCGGCTCAATCCTCTTTATATAGAAGCATACAAATATAGAGGACTTGTTTGTTCGCAACTTGGCTTAGAAATGCGTGCGACTGCCGACTTAACAAAAGCAGCAGAACTAGAACGGCGCCTACACGGTAAACATACCAAACCACCAGCGGCGCCAGCGAATTACAAATACTCATACTACCGTAAGCCTAAACCCTTTCATCAAAGGGTGTGCCAAGCCCTAAAAAGCTTGTTTAGATTAAAAAGACGTTAACAAAACTTTATGTTGCATATAAGCAATCACTATAATATATATAAAGCTAGTTGGCAAAACTTTGCAGAAAGTAAACAGCCATCACAAATGGTAAATATGTGAGATTTCCCCAGAAAGAAGTGCTAACTTAAAAACATGGCACAGAGAAGTTCAAGTTTCAATCAGTCTTCATATTGATGTTAAAGCCAGTGCCACCTTGCTTTAATATCGCCGCAATCACTGTTCTATAGTCGCATCCTTCGATAAATGTGTTTTCGCCTTAAGTTTCGTTTCATTGTTTTTGGAGGTTATTGAACGCACAGCCAAAAATGCCTGCCTAGCTGTAAAAAAAGGATGTACAGCATTATAGAAAAGAAATTGCGATGTATTTGTCCACACTAGTAAAGTAATTCTCCTGCTAATTTTTAACTACTACAAATTCATTCCACATATAGTAAACCGCTGTAAGCTACTGATGAAATTCGGTCGTAGCGCAGCGGTTAACTCTTTAAAGTTATGAGTGAAGAGTTATGAGTTATGAGTTATAAATACAAACTCCTAACTCCGCGCCTCGTAAGGTGCGTGACGCTACTAGTTTATTAGTTTTACTTCGCGATTTTTATAGCGTCACGCACCCTACTTCTAACTCCTAACTTTTATTGTGGCGCCTACAACAAGCAGCGTACCTAAAATAACAGACGGTTCAGGAACTTCACGGCTATTAGTACTAGATTTAGAATTTAATACAAACGCGCGTTCGACTGATGCGCTGCTTCTCGACCAGTTCTCTAAGTTTCCCAGGTAAGCACTCATGCCATTAGTGCCAAAACCTTTATCTGTTGTTTCCCAGTAAATATCATCACGGTCAAAGTTACTAGAAAGGTGTAAACCCAACCAATAGGTAGTATCCGCAGCTATTTTCACTGGCTTTTCTAAATCAAACGAGTAGCTATACTCGTCATAATAATTAAACAGCGAACGATTTGTAGCTTGCTTTAGTACATTAACTCCAATACCTGAAACAAAAGCTTGTGTATCAGGTGTACCATCAATATCTTCAAATAGAAAATACTTTAACGTACCATCCCATTTAGATTCAGGTGCCTCAACAGTCCAAAACTGAATATTATTCAACAAGCTATCTTGGTTAACTGCAAAATCTTCTGCTTGTATCCATAAAGTAGCCTCTCTTCCAGCAGTTAAACTAGGCGCCCCATTATCAAACAATACTTTTGGCTGCGTAGTCAGTTTTTGGGCGAATATACTTTGAGTCGCACTTGCCCTTCCAGTTTGTAAAAATCCTAATGCAGCAAATAACACTCCAATACAAACAGGGAAGAACTTATACAAAATAGTTAGCCGAGTCATTGATTTTCTCCTGAAACCAGGTAATTTTACTGGTAGACTTATCCGGCAGTAGTCGCGTGCTAGCATCCCCTGTGGTAAACATACTTGTTTATCATTACTTAATAAATACAAGTTTTTACGTATAAATACATAATATATAAGTTTATTTTAATATTTATTCTTTTCCCATAAACATTTCTTCTCAGCACTTAGCACTTAGCACTCAGCACTTTCCTACTCTCCCCTTGCCCTCAAAGCCTAGATTGCGTCACAATAAAAGTAAAAGTTGTAATTTGTCTTAACAATGGCGCAAGTAAAAATATCTCAAACTCTTGACACAGCTCAAATTACGACGAATCCTAACGGTTATGACTACGATCTAGTAATCGTTGGTGGTGGAATTGTCGGATTAACCCTAGCAAGCTCTCTTAAAGATTCAGGTTTAAATGTTTTGTTAATCGAAGCTCGTGTAGAATCAGCAGCAGTAATGAAAGGACAAGCGTATGCAGTACATATGCTCTCTGCTTTGATTTATGAGGGAATAGGGGTTTGGAAGAAGATTTTGCCCAATATAGAGACATATCGACGGGTACGTTTATCAGATGCAGATTATTCTGGTGTAGTAGAATTTAGCACTAATGATATAAATAAAGATGATTTGGGATATGTAGCAGAACATCAAGCATTGCTATATCCATTACAGGAATTTGTCAGAGATTGTTCTAACGTCACAGTACTTTGTCCAGCAGAAGTAGTAGAGACAAAATACTTAGCTGATGTTGCTGTTACAACTATCAAAGTCGCAGACGAAACCAAAACGATTCGTAGCAAATTGTTAGTAGCAGCAGATGGTTCGCGTTCACGTATTCGTCAAGCTGCTGGAATTACAACCCGTGGCTGGAAATATTGGCAGTCATGTATTGTGGCATTTGTCAAACCAGAAAAATCACATAATCAAACCGCATACGAAAAATTTCAGCAAAGCGGACCCTTCGCGATATTACCATTACCAGGAAACCGTTGCCGAATTGTTTGGACGGCGCCGCACGAAGAAGCGAAAGCATTATGTGCTATGAACGACGAGCAATTTTTAGCCGAGTTACAAGCACGTTACGGCGACCACATGGGTAAACTAGAGTTGCTAGGAGAACGTTTTGTTTTCCAAGTACAGTTAATGCAAAGTGATAAATACGTCAAAAACCGTTTAGCATTAGTCGGTGACGCTGCTCATAACTGTCACCCAGTCGGAGGGCAAGGTTTAAATTTAGGCATTCGTGATGTTGCAGCATTAGCACAAGTCATCCAAGAAGCGCATTCAAAAGGTCAAGATATAGGCAATATTAAAATATTGAAACAATACGAACGCTGGCGCCAATTAGAAAACCTCGCAATATTAGGTTTCACAGATATATTAGACAGAGTATTCTCCAATAACTTTTTACCTATAGTCATAGTAAGGCGCCTGGGTTTACTCGCCATGAAATACATACCTATAGTAAAAGTCCTCTCCTTAAAACTCATGATTGGCTTACTAGGAAGAACACCTAAACTAGCCCAAAGATAAACTGAAAAAATCCCCCCTAACCCCCCTTAATAAGGGAGGAAAAGAGTATTTTTAAGACCCCTTTAATAAGGGGGGAAAAGAGTATTTTTAAGACCCCCTTTAATAAGGGGGGAAAAAGAGTATTTTTAAGATCCCTTTAATAAAGGGGAAAAAGAGTGTTTTTAAGCCCACCTTATCAAGAGGGGTTGGGGGGATTAAACTAAGTTGTATACTTAGCAATATTAAAAAACTTAACTTATAACAGAAACCTTATAAACTTTATTAACCTTTTCCAATTTAAAAACCTTAGAATTAGTTAAAAACTTAACAAAGTTACTGCCTAACTTCAACCGTTTCAACGCTTTAGTAACGCCTTCTTTATGACGAATATTATACTCCTCACCTAACTTAGATAAATCAAGTGTTGTTTTATCGGCGCCAAGAGAACGAATAATATCTAACAATTGCTTTTCAATTACCGCGCGGTTTCGGTCATCAGTCTGAGTGCTAGAAGTTTTATTATTTGCTTTATTATTGGCATTAGTATGATTTTTAGCTTGTTGATCAAATATAAATGTACTACCGCTTGGATATTTAATAACTTTAATTTGATTATCTTGTTTTATGACTCTATATACTTCCAACTCTTGTTGCAACAAGCAATTACACAAACTTATACCAATTCTGCATAAAGTTGCGCCAAATAAATCCCGTAGAGATTGACATGTCAATCTCTACAGTCAGGGATAAAGCGCATCTTCATCGAGAAACGGTATTAGCATTACTGCATCTGAAGAACAAACAAAAACAGTTTTGGCTTTAGGATACAATTCGCGCAATTGACACCCAAAGGTAATCATTTTTCCGTCTGCCGCATCTTTGGCGCCAGGAACTTCAATTAAGTCATATGCTCGTTCATACAACGACTGGTCTATGTTTCCTAGCGTGCGCCAATTAGCAAAAGTCGTCGTAGAGACGTTACATGTAACGTCTCTACAAATTACGATAAACATCACGAAATAACTATTTTACCTGTTGGTGTTCAACCTGCACTGGCGCCTCTGATAATTTCCTTGCCATATTCAAAAACTCAGAAGGCAACATAACTACAGTTGTAGTATTGTTCTCGGCACCTACTTCTGTTAACATTTGTAAACGTCGTAACTCTAAAGCAGCAGGATTCTGAGAAATTAATTTTGACGCTTCAGCTAATTTAATCGAAGCTTCTTGTTCAGCATCAGCTTTAATTATCCGCGCACGTTTTTCACGAATAGCTTCAGCTTCCTTTGCCATTGCGCGCTGCATCGAAGTTGGAATTTCCACGTCTTTCATTTCTACCCGCTCAATGACAATACCCCACGGTTCGGTAATTTCATCGACGATTTCTTGAACTTTGACGTTTATTTTGTCGCGGTTCTGTAATACGTCATCCAAAATATTTTGCCCAACCACTTTGCGTAAAGTCGTAAGTGCAGCTTGATATACAGCAACTTGATAATTCTCTACTTTGTTTATTGCTTTCGATGGGTCAAGAATTCGGTAGAACAGAACTGCATTGACACGAATTGTAACACTATCTGCGGTTACTGTTTCCTGCGGCTCAATATTTACTGTTTTCGTGCGGATATCAACTTGTGCTTTTTGGTCGATAAGCGGTAATATTCAATACATCCATAGCCCCATAAAACCCTTATTTATACTTAAACGAAAAATAACTCCGCGTTGGTACTCTCTATCAAGCTTGATTCCTTATAAAGAAAGGATTATTAAGAAAGTGAAAAATGTATTTATAAGAGTTACCATAGATGCTGACGTGATAAACTATATCTCTATTTTATACTTTTTATACTGAGTGAATATGAATATTGTCTTAACACAAAATAATAAATATAATTTGTCAATTGATCCCCAAATTGCACGGTAGATTGTAAACTGTGTAGAGGTCACTCGGATGTTACTTTATGGAGATATTAATGCCAATAATAAAATTAAGATTAAAATTAAAATTTTAGAATTTGGTTCTCCTTGGCTCCAGTGATGCTAAAGTTGCATTCAATAAACGTCGTTTTCAGCGGGTCGAAATGCTGAAGAAGCTACAAAAAAAGCAAATTTCTCTGATTGCGGGTGCTGGGTTGTGTGCCTTTCTAGCTGGAGCTTTGGTTTCAGCCCCTGAGATTGGCAAAAACTTTGGTAATTTGTTTAAATCTGGTAGGGACAAACCTGAACTCCTAACAGAGGAAACCAAAGCCAAATCAGCCGTACTACCTCTGGTTGTACAATCCCCGCAGGAACGGACGGCTAAACTTGAGGCTATTGCCAAAGGTTCTCCCTCAACTGACCGCAACCGCGCACGCTATCTTTTAGCCAGCGATTTAATTGAAAGTAAGGATGCTAAAGGCGCCCTAAAGCATCTTGATGGGCTTGAAAATGACTACTCACAACTGGCGCCTTACGTCATTCTCAGACAAGCACAAGCGCACGAAATGTTAGGAGAAGATGGTAAAGCGTCAGATTTACGGCAAAAGGTAATCAAAGATTATCCAACGCACTCTGCTACAGGCAAAGCGCTTTACTTGATTAGCACTAAAGAATACCAAGACCAAGCAATTGCTCAATTTCCATCACATCCTCTAACTTGGGAAATTATCAAGAAGCGCTTGGGCGAAAATCCTAACCAACCACAATTGCAGTTAGCATTGGCAAAATACTCGTTTGACCAACCCGGTATTACTGAAGTTTTGAACAAACTTGTCAATGACCCAACTCTCAAACCCGAAGAGTATGAAATTTTGGGAACTGCATTTTGGGAAAATAATGAGTTTGGTAAAGCTTCAACCGTTTACAGTAACGCGCCTCGTACTGCTCGCAATTTATACCGTGCTGGACGCGGTTTACAAATTGGTGGACAGCGCGAACAAGCTGTTGCGACTTATCAGGCATTAATGAAAGAATTTCCGGAAGCACGCGAAACCGGAACCGCCTTAATACGCATGGCAGAAATGGCATCTAATAAAAAAGATGCGCTCTCATATCTTGACGCTGTTGTCAGTAGATTCCCTGATAAAGCAGGCGCCGCGCTAGTTAAAAAAATAGAAATTCTCAAATCACAAAACGATGGCAAAGGTGCAGAAGCTGCACGCAAGCTATTAGTTGACAAGTTTGGCAATACCGAAGAAGCTGCTGAATACCGTTGGAAAGTCGCTCTCGACAAAGCCAAAGCCAAAGATTTCAAAGCCGCTTGGCAATGGGCAGAACCAATTGCTACCAACAACCCCGATAGCATTTTGGCGCCGCGAGCAAGTTTCTGGGTCGGAAAATGGGCTTCATTAATCGGTAAACAAAACGAAGCCAAACAAGCCTATGAGTACACAGTTAGTAATTTTCCATACTCATATTACGCTTGGCGTTCAGCAGGGCTTTTAGGGTTAAACGTCGGAAACTTCAACAATGTTAGGAATTTAAACCCGCAAGTTGTCGAACTTGTGCGTCCTGTACCTACAGCAGGCTCAGAAACATTCAAAGAATTATACCTGTTAGGACAAGACCGGGATGCTTGGTTACAGTGGAACACCGAATTCCAAAACAAGATGCAGCCAAGTATAAACGAGCAGTTTACCGAAGGCTTAATGCAACTTGCAAGAGGTGAAAATCTTAAAGGTATTGACACAGTTTCGACGCTCGAAGACCGTGATGCACCTGAAGATTTAGCACAATATCAAGCACTAAAAAAACAGCTTATCTATTGGCAAGCGCGCTACCCCTTCCCATATATCGACATCATCGAAAAATGGTCAGCGCAGCACAAAGTCAACCCATTGCTCGTGACAGCAGTAATGCGTCAAGAGTCCAGGTTTGAGAAAAAAGCCAAATCAACAGCAGGCGCCACAGGCTTAATGCAAGTAATGCCAGCAACAGCCAAATTCATTGCACCACAAATTAAACAGGATATCAAGAACATTGAGCTTGAAAAACCTGAAGACAATATCATGCTGGGAACCTGGTATTTAGGACATACCCACGACCAGTACAAAGAAAACTCACTCCTGGCAATAGCATCTTACAACGCAGGCCCAGGTAACGTATCCAAATGGTTAACAACCCTACCAAAAGACGACCCCGACAACTTCGTCGAAAACATTCCCTTCGACGAAACCAAAAACTACGTTCGTCAAGTGTTTGGTAACTACTGGAACTATCTGCGTTTGTACAATCCTGAAATTTCGCAAATTGTCGCGAAATACTCAGCCGAACATCCCAAACTACCCCACGAAGGTTCACAAGACCAAGCAGCAACACAACAACCTGCTGCAGAAACACAACCAAAGACCGAAAAACCCAAACAATAATGTCATTCTGAGCGTAGCGTAAAGCGGAGCTTTAAGAGCAGGGTAGAATCTCGACAACTATTCACGATATAAGAGATGCTTCACTACGTTCAGCATGACATTTTAAAAATTACTTCAAAAACCTTTGTGATCGCCGTTCTTCCAGCATTTTCTCTACCTCCTTATCTGTTGGCGTCGGCTCCAGAGTTTTTAACAAACCCCGCATTCGTTCAATTGCGTTCGATTTTTCAGTTTGAGTATTGCTCATATTGGTAGTGATATTATGCTGTTATCATCTCAGGTGTCTTTTGGGGTGGCACAGGTTCAAATTGCAAAACCATGATTTGCTCTGGTCGTAAGCCAAGAGATTCATAAGTCCGTCCATTACGGTCACTGAACTCTACTTCAAAAGCACTACCACCAGCCAAAATCTCAACAACAGTGCCAAGTTGCCCACAGCATAAATTGTACTCTGGCAAATCAACCATTAATGCTACTACATCAAGTAATTTTATAGGCTTCGTTATCATTTTTTATTAATCTCCAAACCTTATAGCGGGTGACATGTCGTTAATCTTGGAGTATCCGAATTATCTTCGATAATCCAACCGCTCCGAACGGTCGCGCTTCTATTTTGCCATTCTAATATGAAATCCAACGTATATCTCTGCCCGAATTCGTCGCGCCGTCCTAGTTTTACTTCATGAGTTTTGACTACCTCTAAAAGAATTTGACGCAACTCCTCTGCATTTTCGCCAGTCATACCCAGGATAGATGAAAAAAGTCGAGCTTTGTGATTACCATCGTCGTGTTCTTAGTTTAAACAGTAATCTCGAAGCTTACGGATATCAACAATTGCATTCTCTGCGTATGGAATCAGCATTAGGTGTAGAACATTTGCTTGGCTTGAGTAGATATTTAAATTTTTTAGCCAATCGGCGCCAGTGGATAATTTTCTCTACAACGATAATATATAAGAAGATTTTATAAGAAGTTTATGAAATTTTGGCCGTGCTGTGGGAATCCTATAAAAGAAGCGATAGTATGCAGCACAAGGTGAGAATATGCCTTTAACTTCAAGAGTCCCAGGTTATGAAATTACGGAAGTAATTTATGAAGTTGAGAATACAACAGTATATCGAGCCAAATCGCAAAAAAATAACCTGCCTGCGATTTTAAAGGTTGTAAAGGCAGAATTTTCAACCCCAGAGCAGGTTTATCGGTTAAAACGCGAGTTTAAGATATGCGAAAACTTGAATTTGGAAGGAGTCGTCAAAGTTTATGGTTTAGAGACCTCTCAAAATCAGCTTATCCTGGTAATGGAAGATTTTGGCGGCATTAGTCTCAAAGATTTTCTCTCAACACATACTTTATCTCTAGAGATTTTTGTTCTGATAGCGCTACAGTTAGCAGAGTCTTTAGCATCTTTACACTCAAGACGCATCATCCATAAAGACATCAAACCAAGCAATATCATCATTAACCCACAAACGCTACAAGTCAAAATTACTGATTTTAGTATTGCTGCAAGGTTTCAAGATGTTGAACTTGATAACTCAACTCAACTCGAAGGGACACTTTCGTATATATCCCCAGAACAAACTGGACGGATAAACCGCAAAGTTGATTACCGTACAGATTTCTACTCGCTAGGTATAACATTTTACGAAATTTTAGCAGGACAGTTACCGTTTGCAAGTAATGACCCATTAGAAATTGTTTATGGACACACAGCGAAAAAGCCAACACCAATTAGAGAATTAAGTCAAAACTTATATGAGGAAATTCCTGAAAGTATAGCTTCAATTATTACTAAGCTTATGGCAAAGAATCCAGACGCACGTTATCAGAGTGCATCTGAATTAACAAATGATTTACAGAAGTCTTTAAATGAGTGGAATACAATGGATAAACTCACAAATAAAGCAGTACTATCCAATAATATATATAAAACATCAAGTACTACAACAAGTAAAGAAGTCTTAGACTTAGCGACGGTTATCAAAGCAACGAGCGCAATATCAAGTGAAATAGTTCTCGATAAATTGCTTCTCAAATTGCTGCATATTATTATCGAAAACGCTTCTGCCCAAATTGGTTGTATTATTCTCGAACGTGATAACGAGTTATTTATCGAAGTCGCTGACACAAATCAAGATGTATCGTTAGTTCAATTACAATCAACACCCGTCAATACTAGCAGTGATATTCCAGTTACAGTCATTAATTATGTTGCTACAACTAAAAAACCATTAGTATTAATCCATGCGAGTCAAGAAAGTATTTTCTTAAAAGACCCTTATATTCTCAACAAACAACCCAAATCTATTTTATGTACACCAATTTTTTACCAAACCAAATTTATTGGTGTAGTTTACCTAGAAAATAACCATTATACAGGCGCCTTTACCGAAGAAAGACTGCAAATTCTTCAAGTTCTGACCTCACAAGCAGCTATTGCAATAGAAAACGCGCGTTTGTTCAGCGCAGAACAACAAAAATCTCAGCAGCTTGCTGAATCATTAAATAAACTAGCACAGCAAGAAGAACAATACCGTAACATCTTTGAAAACACCATTGACGGTTTAGCTATTTACGATTTAAAGTCGGGTAAATATCTTGCTGTCAACCAAGCGGTTTGTAAAATTTACGGTTATGAAGCTTCCGAATGGTCAAATATTCAACCCCTAGATTTTATCCACCCAGACTCACAACATGTACTTGCTGAGTTTCTTGATGTTCTCAACGCAGGTAAAGAATTTTACTCTGAAGCTGTAGTTATTCGTAAAGATGGAACATTAATAGACGTTGAAGTCAAAGCTAATGCTATTACCTATAACGGTAGACGCTGTGCATTAGCAGTATCGCGCGATATTACCGAACGTAAACGAGTGGAAGCTGAACTGCGACAAAAAGAGGAACAGTATCGAGGAATTTTTGAAACAGTCACCGATGGGATTGGTATTTTTGACATTGAAACTGGAGAATTATTAGCGTCAAATCCTGCTTACTATACAATGCATGGTTATACCTATGATGAATTTATACAATTAAACCCTTTAGAATATATACATCCAAACTCACATCATTTGTTTGGCGAGTTTTTTAACGCTGTAAAATCGGGTAAGCAATATAGTTGTCAAGCAACAGATATCCGCAAAGATGGCACCTTATTAGATATTGAAGTTAAAGGTATACCGTATTTGTTGAACAGTAAACTTTGTGTTTTATCAGTGGTACAGGATATCACCGAACGTAAACGCGCGTTAGAAACACTATCGCAACGTTCCTATGAACTTGAGCAAACTCTATCAAAACTTCAGCGTACCCAATCTCAACTTGTCCAAACCGAAAAAATCTCTCAACTTGGACAACTTGTAGCAGGTGTTGCTCACGAAGTAAATAACCCCGTTAGCTTTATCAACGGTAATTTAGCCCATGCGAAACAATATATTGAAGACCTAGTTAACTTAGTCAATTTATACCAAGAAAAATACCCTAATCCTGACAGCGAAATAGAAACCGAAATCGAAAATATCGACCTTGACTTTCTACTCGAAGACCTGCCCAAACTAATCATCTCAATGAAATTAGGCACCGACCGTATTCGTGATATCATGCAGTCGCTTCGTAACTTCTCGCGTTCAGATACAGGTGAAAAAACTCAAATAGATATTCATCAAAGTATCGACACAACTTTGATAGTATTATCACATCGTCTTAAAGCAAAACCCGAACGTCCAGCAATTCAAATTATTAAAGAGTATGGAAAATTACCATTAGTGCCGTGTTTTTCCGGTCAAATCAACCAGGTATTTATGAACTTACTAGCCAACGCTATCGATGCATTAGAAGACTCAAATACTGGTAAAACTTACTTAGATATTGAGAAAAACCTTAATCAAATTAAAATAACCACCGAACTAGTAAACGATTCTACATCTTACATTCAAATTAAAATTGCCGATAACGGTTTAGGAATGACCGAAGAAGTCCGTCAAAAATTATTTGATGCATTCTTTACCACCAAAGTAGAAGGCAAAGGAACAGGTTTAGGACTATCAATAAGTAACCAAATCATCACAGAAACACATAATGGCACATTAGAATGTTTCTCATCACCTGGAAAAGGCGCCGAATTTGTTATCACACTCCCACTCACTAATTAATTCCCCCTTTCTTTAAATATTGCGCCACTCTCGCAAAGCAATTTTTGAAGCTTCCCTAACAACGGAAGTTAAATTACAGTGGTACAAAGCTGCACAAGAAAAAAAGCCAATCTCTACAATATAAGCTTTACCCTCAGAAATACAAAGGTCAAGTACCCAAATTGAATCAGGTTGCCAACCACATGCAGTAACCTCTTGGGCTAACAAATGTACTTGTTCTGGCATCCCTTCAGTATAAAAAGGTTTACCAAACTGTTTATACTGAGAGGCACCAATAATCTTCCCATCACTAACAATAACTCGCCACTCACCATCAATTTGTCTTTCTTTTGCTACAACAACCAGTATATTTTCATCCTCAACCGGAAGGCGCCGCATAAATTGCTGTAGTATACTTATTTCCGACAGTGAATATACATTTCCAGCAAACAGCTTAAGGGGACTATCAGGACGAACGAACAAACGTTTGGTTTCTTTAGCTAAATTATAAAGTCCTGGGTCTTTATTGGCAACTCGATAACACAAATCTTTCAAAGGAAAAATAGAATAAGGGGTGTTTAGCAACCACTTGGATAAATACTGATAATAATTCGTGCAGTAATAATTCTTAATTTCACCAATTACTCCAGGTGCCCAAGGTAAAATCAAAATTTTAGAAGCTACATGAATAGAGCCGTAAAATAATATACATTCTTCTTCTGGGAAAAAGTGTGTAAAATCTGTATCTTCTTTAGCATAATCAATGACTCTTACTTGATGTCCTTGATTTTTAATTTCTGAAACTAATGGAATAATCGAACTTCCAAACACACCATCTTCAACAATCCAATTAACCATATTACATTAAGGCGCCTTTCTAAAAGTAGAGAACAGCTTTTAGGAATTTAATTTACATAATATATAAAATAAAATCTTGTGGGATGGGCATCCTTGCCCGTCCCTTCATAAAACTTAAGAAGCTTACAAAGAACTAAAAAACCTCTCTCTGTGTCTAATAGGTCACAATTAAAAGCTTTCCTACGACAATTTTCTCCAACCACTGTATTCAAGGTTGACCTTTTGATTAAAACTGCACTTGATTTGGTTAATCTCAAACATCTAAAAAACTGGTTTACTAGCTGCTGTTACTGTACCTCATAAACCTGCAATATGCTGTATATTTGTATATATAGATAACAAATTAGGGAATGACTGCACATCTGGGACAGATGTGCCACCATATTAAGTGTTACTTGCTAATTGCGCGTGTTGGCGTTGCTGCTGACTCGAAGAATACAATCTATTCAGCGCATTCACATATGCCTGTGCTGACGCCACAATAATATCGGTATTCGCTGCATGACCCGAAAATACTCGCCCTTCATGTTGTAAACGAATTGTTACTTCTCCAAGCGCATCAATTCCCGCTGTCACAGATTGTACAGAAAACTCGATTAATTGATTAGGTACATTCGCCACGCGGTTAATAGCTTTATAAATTGCATCAACTGGTCCTGTCCCTATTGCCGCATCCGTTAATTCTTCACCCGAAGGATTACGTAACGTAACGGTCGCAGTTGCCCGCGCATGGTCTCCACATGACACCTGTACTAATTCAAGTTTAAATAACTCCGGCGCCTGTTGAATTTCATCGTTAACTAACGCCTCTAAGTCCCAGTCGGTTATTTCTTTTTTCTTATCAGCGACTTCTTTAAATCGAACAAACGCTTTATTTAAATCTGTCTCTGTTAACTCATAACCTAATTCCTTCAACCGAGTTCTCACTGCATTACGCCCAGAATGTTTACCTAAAACTATTTGATTCTCAGTTAATCCAATCAACTGAGCATCCATAATTTCATAGGTAAGTTTATTTTTCAAAACACCATCTTGGTGAATACCTGACTCGTGAGCAAAAGCATTGGCGCCTACAATTGCTTTATTCGGCTGTACTAACATTCCCGTTAAACTAGATACTAAGCGGGATGTTTTATATAGTTGACGTGTATCAATATTTGTTAATGGCTCAAGAGAATTAGCAGGTCTTCCTAAGAAGGGGTTAAAATACTGCCGACGTACATGTAAACCCATCACTAATTCTTCTAATGCCGCATTACCTGCACGTTCACCAATACCATTAATTGTACATTCGAGTTGACGGGCACCATTTTTGACTGCTTCTAAAAAGTTCGCCACTGCCAAACCCAAGTCGTCATGACCGTGAACGGAAATTATCGCTTTGTCAATATTGGGGACATTTTCTTTTATCCCTTTTATTAATGCTCCAAACTCACTTGGTGTGGTGTAACCAACTGTATCGGGGATATTAACCGTTGTGGCACCTGCATTAATAACTTTTTCTAATACTTCGTACAAAAACTCTGGGTCAGAACGCCCAGCATCTTCGGGTGAAAATTCTATGTCATTAGTGAAGCTTTTGGCATATGCGACCATTTCTTCTGCAACTGCTACAACTTCACTTCTAGTTTTTTTCAACTTATATTGAAGATGAATATCCGAAGTCGCGATAAAAGTGTGAATTCTTCCTTTAGCAGCACCTTTAATAGCTTCTGCTGCTGCCTTGATGTCATCATGCCGCGCGCGTGCCAAACTACAAATAATTGGCCCGTCTTCTGTACCCACAGTTTGGGCTATTTTGCTAACTGCTTCAAAGTCACCAGGACTTGCAAATGCAAACCCTGCTTCGATTATGTCTACACCAAGACGTGCCAGTTGCTTGGCTATGACTAGCTTCTCGTCGATGTTGAGCGTGGCGCCTGGAGACTGTTCGCCGTCACGGAGTGTAGTATCAAAGATGATGATTTTGTCTGTGCTGTTATACATTTCGGTATTCTTGTTAGTTTTTAGTAGCTACAAAATATTTTCAACTGGAAGCAAACTTAATGTTTATAAGTTTTAATATTGTAAATAAATACTAAGATTAAGGACCTTCAGTTTTTTCTATAACTTCGCGAATATCGTTTAAATCAATATACCTATCCGTAGCATTACGTAGCTCTCTTGCTATCATTCCTTCTGTTGATACAACAGTTATATGAGTATTTTTAGAACGTAATAATTCAATTGCTCGTTCAAAATCACCATCACCACTAAATAAAACAACCCGGTCATATTGGTCAACAGTATTAAACATATCTACAACAATTTCAATATCTAAATTAGCTTTTTGAGAATAGCGACCGGAAGTGTCATCATAATATTCTTTCAAAATTTTAGTGCGGACAGTGTAACCTAAACTGATTAGAGCATCACGAAAACCTCTTTGGTCTTGAGGGTCTTTTAGGCCAGTGTACCAGAATGCGTTGATGAGCGTCGTTTCGGACTGTTCGTATTTAAAGTATTCTAGTACTCGTCGCGGGTCAAAAAACCAGCCATTTTTTTGTTGAGCGTAAAACATATTGTTTCCGTCTACAAAAATAGACAGACGATTCATAGTAGTACCCATAAGAAAATAACACCTACATATATAGAATAAGAATTTAGATAAAACAAGAGGTTATAGCAATTTCAAATGATTAATTTGCTCTTAACAATAAAAATAGTTGACGTGTATAGCTTTTATCCTGCACTACTCCCAATTTAAATAATTTAAACATTTATTACAGTACTGCAATTGAGGTTTATACTTTTACCCAAATACATGGATAGTCATTCCCCACAATTGCAATCTACCAATAAATCAGACTTTATAACAGCATTTAAAACTGTATATCAATCCAGTTTACTCCTAAAGAGGTATGAAATTGGCAACTGCTGTGTTTATTAACTCAAAACCCATGAATCAGGTTTATACTAAGCGCGTGACACAGTTGAGCAAGCACAGCAAGCTCCATGACAAATGGAAGCAATTTCATGTTTTGCATAAGTTGCATGTCATGAATTGCACTGCGTACATTGACAATATGCATTCAATCTCGTATTGGTAGTGCTATAGTTGCGAGTAGCTTTCCTTGTTGGTAACAAATTCCGCTATCCGTATCTACATCATCTATTGTTCCCAAGATTCGTCAAAAATTTGCTTCGGACACCTGATAATACGCAGAGTCTATCCCATAAGCCTTCTTTGCCTTTGAATCGCTGTATGTGTAATGTCAACAAAGCTTTGAGAACTCAGGGGTGTGTAAAGTGGCAATTCACCGCTATACTTAGAGCTTAGTTTCTGGTGACTAAGTAATGATAATGAGTATAAATTACTAATGTATAAAATATTCATATAAATATCGTTCGCAGTTTGAGCCTTTAAAGTCTGTGTAAATAAATAATTGAACTTACGTAAATCAACTAGATATTACGATATGAACGAAGAACCTACACCTACCTTAACTAAAAAATATGTCCCGACAACAGACCAACAGTCAAGTAGAACCACGAAATCTACTTCCACGACCTTGGGGCGCCAATCAAAAAAGATAGCGCGTCTAGGTCATTGGCTAGCAGGAATGTGGACGGTAGGTGCAGCGTTACTGACTGTTTCCAATTTGCGATTACCGCAAATGATGGAAAATCAGGCACAATCGGCATTTTATCAACTTCGTGGCTCGATTGCACCGCCAAAAGACATTGTAATTCTGGCAATTGACGACGATTCGATATCAACACCAGCGGTATCTTACGCAACTGACCCGATAAAATATGGTCATTTGGAACCTTTAAAAGGATTTCCTTACAAGCGTGAAGCATACGGGCAAGTTACCGAAAAGCTGGTTCAAGCTGGAGCGCGTGTTGTCGCATTAGATGTAATCTTTGACTTGCCAAGTAGTCATGGTCTAGAAGACGACCGTAAATTCCAAGCGGTGTTACAACGCTATGGCAGTAAAGTCGTTTTAGCTGCGTCATATGAAAATTTTGAAACTCGTAGTGGTTTTGTAACACAATTACGTTCCCCCCAAGAATTACTCCGTGTTGGTTCTGTCTCAACTGGGTCTATAACTTTCCCATTAGAGGTTGATGGCAAGATTCATCGTTTCGCAGGTGAGTATACTAAGGAACTAAAAGAAACCCAAGGTAGCTTATTAGACAAAATACCAGATTTTAGTCTAGCGACTTTGAGGGCTGCCAATATTGACTTTCCTAAACCCAAAGGTGACCGCATTTATTTTCGTGGGTCTATGGGTAGTTTTGAGCAAATTCCATTTTGGTATGTTTTTGACCAAATGTTTTGGGATAGCAATTTACAGTCAGGGAAAGTATTCAAGGACAAAATAGTATTAATTGGCGCCACGGCAACGGTAGCGAATGATTTTCATGCAGTTGCTGTAAACTGGTTATTTCCCGAACGTATGAGTGGAGTGGAAATACATGCGAATGCACTAGCGACGCTCATGGAAGGTAACTCAATTAAAATCGCAATCAACAGTCCTTATGGCAGTAGTTTATTTGTCTTAGCATTAGTTGGTGGAAGCGCATATTTTGTATCTCGGAATAAATACAATCGGCTTCGAGTTTTTTCATGCTTCGGTATAGCTATTGTTTGGGGAGGTATTAATTATTTACTTTTTGTTACAAATCAATTATTTTTTCCAACAGCTGTACCTGTAACTGCACTTATTGCAATTGGGTTATCATATTTAGGTATTGAAATAGCAATTCAGCAATTACGCAAAATTCAGTTAGTTGATATTATTCAGAAAAATCCTTATTCTCGCATTGCCCAAGAGATTCTTAGTCAGCAAGAAGACCTGATAGATTTACTTAAAAAACGTGAAATTCAAATCAGCGGAAAAATTCTCGATGGTCGTTATCGTATCGTCAAAGTATTAGGCTCAGGTGGATTTAGTGAAACATATATAGCTGAAGATACAAGACTACCTGGTAATCCTTTATGTGTTGTTAAACAACTCCAACCAGTAAATAACAAACCTGAACAGATGGAGGTAGCACGGCGCCTTTTTAGCTCCGAAGCTCAAACTCTTCAACAATTAGGTACACATCTTCAAATACCGCAACTTCTCGCTTATTTTGAAGAAGACGAAGAATTTTATTTAGTTCAAGAATTTATTCTTGGTAATGCGCTTAGTCAAGAATTGCCATCAGGAAAACGTCACAACCAAGCTGTTGTCATTGATATCGTGCGTGAATTATTACAAATACTAGTATTTGTGCATCAAAACGGTGTAATTCACCGTGATATTAAGCCGAGTAACATCATGCGTCGAAAAAGTGATTATAAACTTGTGCTAATAGATTTTGGCGCTGTTAAGCAAGTATCTACAAACTTAATTGAAAGTCAGCAAGATACAGCATTTACTATTGGTATTGGCACAAGAGGTTACGCACCCAGAGAACAATGCTTTGGGCGCCCGCAATATAGCAGTGATATTTACGCAGTTGGAATGATTGGTATTAAAGCATTAACAGGAACACCTCCCCATGAACTTCAGCATGATGACAACGGTGAATTAATATGGATGGAACGTGCCGAAGTTGCAACTGGCTTTGCTAGCATCCTCAGTAAAATGGTGCGCGATAATTTCCAAGACCGCTATCAATCTGCATCCGAAGCTCTTAATGCGTTAAATCAATTAGTTTCTGCTGATAAGGTTCAATCTCTATCTTCAAATAATTCATTTATAAACACTTTATCTTTAGAAGATACAGATACTCCAACTACCCCTTGGGATGGAAATTAGCTGGCACAGGCATCCTTACCTGTACCACAACTCCTCAAAATTAATGACATAAACTACTACTGGTTCGTGTCATAAGTTTTGATGTGTAGATATCGATAGTAGATAGGGCTATGCCTCACATACAACACCCCAGAATTAATGAGATGGAGTATTACTACTCCATCTCATTAATTTTGATATGTTGGGTAGGGTGTGTCAAAGCCGTTACAATCTTCAATAAAACGAAAAATCATCTGCTTTGACGCACCACCGAGAATGACGGTGCGTGACATCAGGTGCGTCACGCTACCAAGTTGTTTTTAACGAAGCGAACTTCGGAGTGGCGTGACACACCCTACAAGTCTTTTCGTGAAACGTGGAATTTTTCCGCATAGGTCACACACCCTACCATACCGTAACGGCAGGCGCCAACTCCCCAAATCTTATGACACGAACTACTACTATAGGAATCCTGTTTGATTTTGAACTAACACGTAGGGTGGGCACTGCCAGCCCTTGATGGCGCGAACACTAGTACCAAAGTTTTTATCTAAAATACGTGTTGAATTAACCTCCTAACAACAACACTTGCGGCATATTCTTCAAAAAATGAACAATTTCTTGGGTGCCATGTTGACCATTTTTGATACGCTCTCGTAATTAAATTGGGTAATTAACTAAAAAACCTAACTTGTGGGTAACGCAAGAATAGGGGTTTCAAGCATCAAACTACTAGTACCTTAGTTCGCGTTGAAAGGGCTGGGTGGGCACTGCCCACCTTACAGATACTGAAATTTTTTCAAAAACAATTTAGGGTTCCTATAGTTAATATCATAAGCTTTGGCTGGTTCACTACTTTAAAATTCTTCCTTTGTGTCCTTTGTGCCTTTGTGGTTTATTATTCTTTTCTCTGTGAACTAAGTGTGCGTCTCTGTGGTAAAAAAATTATGTGACTGCACAGGCTTTTCGGCCTGTGCTACAACCTATCAAAGTTAATTATGCAGACCGTTATGTAAAGTTAAGTACTTGGTCTAGTTGATGGGTCTGTTGTTGAATCAGATGGTGGAGTTTCCTGTGTTGGGGGTTTAGGAGTTTCTTGTGTTGGGGGTTTAGGAGTTTCCTGTGTTGGGGGTTTAGGAGTTTCCTGTGTTGGGGGTTTAGGAGTTTCTTGTGTTGGTGGTTTGGGAGTTTCTTGTGTTGGTGGTTTGGGAGTCTCTTGTGTTGGTGGTTTAGGAGTCTCTTGTGTTGGTGGTTTGGGAGTCTCTTGTGTTGGTGGTTTAGGAGTCTCTTGTGTTGGTGGTTTAGGAGTTTCCTGTGTTGGTGGTTTGGGAGTCTCTTGTGTTGGTGGTTTAGGAGTTTCTTGTGTTGGTGGTTTGGGAGTCTCTTGTGTTGGTGGTTTGGGAGTCTCTTGTGTTGGTGGTTTAGGAGTTTCCTGTGTTGGTGGTTTAGGAGTCTCTTGTGTTGGTGGTTTAGGAGTTTCTTGTGTTGGTGGTTTGGGAGTCTCTTGTGTTGGTGGTTTAGGAGTCTCTTGTGTTGGTGGTTTGGGAGTCTCTTGTGTTGGGGGTTTGGGAGTCTCTTGTGTTGGGGGTTTAGGAGTCTCTTGTGTTGGGGGTTTAGGAGTCTCTTGTGTTGGGGGTTTAGGAGTCTCTTGTGTTGGGGGTTTAGGAGTTTCCTGTGTTGGGGGTTTAGGAGTTTCCTGTGTTGGGGATTTAGAGGTTTCTTGTGTTGGGGATTTAGAGGTTTCTTGTGTTGGGAGTTTAGGGGTTGGAGATGTGCTGTTTTCGTTTGAATTATTGCGTTGATTGGAATTCGGTTGAATTTCCAAATTATCTATTATATTGTTGCCTTTTTCAGCTTCTTGAATAAGTAATGCATCAGTACTTTCTTCGGGGGTTGTAGATAATTTGACAAATGATGGGTCTTTGATAGTACCTGGACCCGATATTGGTGATTGCTTGGCTAAAGCTGCTGAAGTTTCTGCTTGAACACTACTAAGCGCTGGGTCACTGGTTGCATTTGGATTTTGACGTGTTAAATCAAGTCCTCGCACTAAATCACTTGTGTCATAAAAAGTTCGCAGGTCAAAATCATATAGTCCCTGAAATTTACCCTTGACAACAACCATCATTTGCCCAGCTTGCAAAACTTGGCTGCTAGAAGCATCTTTGTTAAACACTTCAATTCCACTGTTTGTAAGGGCGCCAACAATTGTAGTATCTGTAGCTTTGTCATAACGTATAAACAACGCCGAACCACGAATTGCGGCAGCAGCACTTGGTGTTCTAATATTTGTTCTTCCTCGTCCTGGAGGAATAAGTAATAATACGGTACCGTTATTAAGCGTAAAATTTCTGGTTCGCGGTAAAAACTGAAATACGGCTTGTTCTCCAACTCGTGCCCAAGAACCGTCGTTGAAGCGCAAATCAGCTAATGACAATCTTCCTGTAGATAAACCATCCCCTGGTGTCATGGCATCCGAACGCTGTGCCCTACGTCTTGGCTGACGTTGAGGCATTAGCTGCACCAAGTTACGCAAATCTTGAATTACAGCCCTAGTTAAAGGTGTCTGGGCATTAGCTGGGTTCGATACAGGTATTGCTACCCCTGACAAACTAATCACCAGAAGTGGCAACAACTTACGAAACATTTGTTGCAGTTCGGAAATTTTACTCATACTTAACTAGGTAAAACAACTCAAGGGGTAGATTTCTAGGTCTGTTACTTGTTTTAACAAGTTTATATACGTATTTTTGCTGAAAATTATCAAATCTTAAAAATAAAAAACATTCCAGCAGGCTATAAATTATTTACTAATCGCAATTTGGTTAGCGGAAATACGTAAAACACAGCTATGCAAATTATATAACATCACTGCTACTTAAGTACAACCTCGACTCAACCCTGATATTAGCTGTGCGTTACACTCTGTTAGATAATTGAAACTTCAATAAATAGTTTGTAGTCTGACTCTTCTAAACGATGTCGTAAAGATGCAACCAAAGAAACTTAAAAACTGTTGGTCATTGTGGATTTCACTAACTTTCAGTACTACCTGTCAGTATCTGGTAAAACTAGATGCAGCAAGAGCGATAGGCGCCACACAATGGCAATTATCCCCGAATGTATCAAATATACCATCTTTTAGTGATAACGCTGTAAATTCGCATGAACAACAAACACAGACTACACAGGTGTTACCCAAGTTCCTGCCCAAGACTTATAGTCAACCCTTAAATTCAATCAATATAGAACAGCCTGATTTGGTACAGTCAATAACTATAGTTCAATCAACCCCAGAACAGCCACAAGGCACCAGCAATGCCCAAAAGCCAGCAGAACCTCCACAAGTTGAGGCACAACCCAATGAACCTGCGGCGCCTACCCCAACGCAAATAGAACAACGTTTAGATAAACCTGATATTGACTACAGTAAAAGGTTAGAAAGCCTTATACGTCTTCTTGAGAAAAATAAACAATCTGCGGCTGAAACTAGTAACGGAGAACTTGGACAAATTATTGCCAAACCTCAAACACCAGAACTAGGCACTATCGTCGCAAAACCAGTTGAACAACCACCGTTACCAACTCAACCTCAACAACCTGCAAAAAGTCCACCAAAACCATCTGAACCCATCGGGTATGTGCTAGGACGAGTTAGTTTTTTCCAAACAAATAACCTTTTTGCCTCAAAAGTAGACCCTATCGAAGACGGATTGATATATTCTGGCGTTACATTTGCTAGTACACCTTTACAACTAGGACCAAGGACATTTTTAAATGGTTCACTTGATGCCAATATTATTCGCTACATCAATCAATCGGAATTTAACTACAACCAAGTACGTTTAAATGTAGATTTATATCAACAACTTACTCGTCGCATGTACGGCGAAATCGGTTGGAGCAACCAACAATTGTTTTATGCCAGAAACAGCAAACGCTTTGGATTCGCATCTGGCGACCGATTTCTTAATGAGAATTCATTCCACCTATCATTAGGACGTAGAGACTTTCTGGCGCCTCCATTAGCACTCGACAGTTTTTACGAATTTCGCTGGAACCTAGCTGAAGTCCCCCAAAGACGTGACCGTATCACAAACTCGTTATGGGTTTCATTAAGTTATTATCTACAACAATCGCTTAACGTCGGTTTAAATTATCAACTTACTCTTTCTGACTTTACTCAGCGTAATCGCGAAGACTTGTATCATCGATTATTCACACACCTTAACTATAAAGCTACCGATACCAGTAGTTTTAGTGTTCAAGGAGGAGTAACACTAGGTAATTCTACAGAACCAAACATTAACTTCGATGGGTGGTTTTTCAGTATAAATTACAACTGGCAAATTGGCAGATTTTAATTTAATAACTAATCCAATCACTCCAACTACCAGCATAAAGCTTTGTATTACGAAAACCCGCTAATTCTAACGATAGTAAATTTACACATGCAGTAACACCAGAACCGCAGTAAACAATAATTTCTTCGCTGTTTCTTATATCTTGCCAGCGCTGTTGGTGGTCTTCAACATTAAGTAAGTACCCTGAACCATCAGTTACAGATTGCCAAGGATAGTTTACAGCACCCTCTATATGCCCAGCGATTTTATCAATAGGTTCCCTAATACCCAAGTAACGTTCTGTCTCACGGGAGTCGATTAAAACTACACCTGGCAAATCTTTACGATTCTTCACTTCGTCTATATCTACTACCATATTCGATTGGACTTGTTCAGTAAAAATAGCGTTTTGAGAACTGCATGATGCTTCCCTAACTTCCGAACTAACTGGATACGATAATGATAACCATCCGCTAAATCCTCCATTTAAAACCGCAACTCTTTCATGTCCCATATAGCGCAGTAACCACCATAAACGCGCGGCAAATCCAAGTCGTGAATCGTCGTATGCTACAACTAATGTTTGGTGATTTATACCCATTTTTGATAGCTTTGCTGCTAACGACGGCAAATTTGGTAAAGGATGTCTTCCTCCATGCGTACCCACTCTTGCAGAAAGGTCTTCATTTAAATCAAGATAATAGGCGCCTGGAATATGGCTTTGCTGGTACTGTTGTTTTCCTAAATCTGAGTCATTGAGCGAAAATCGACAATCGATAATCACGACTTCAGAATCATTTAGATGCTCAACAAGCCAGGGAGCAGAAACCACATTCATAATTACTAGTACTTGTATTTTTATTAATTCCTAAAACTATTATCGAACTTAATGCCCATAATGCCTGAACAATTTATTCCACAATCAACAGCAGACGGTTCTTTCACCTTCTTCTCCGAAGAATTTGAAGAGTCATATCATAGCCATTTTGGCGCCAGACAAGAAAGTTTTCAAAAATTTGTTGTTCCGACACAGCTATCCCAAAGAGCGACAAAAGTAGCAAAAGGACATTCCATCCGAATTTTAGATGTTTGCTACGGACTAGGATATAACACTGCTGCTGCGCTGCAAACCATTTGGCGCCAGAATCCGAACTGTCGCGTTGAAGTTATTGGTTTAGAGTTGAATCCAGCTGTACCACGTGCAGCGCTAAGTCATAATTTGTATGCTGACTGGGACTTTGAATATCTAGATATCTTGACAAAACTGGCTTCTACGTATTACGTAGAAAACGATAATCTGAAAGCATCTTTATTGATTGGCGATGCTCGAACTACAATTAAACAGGTACTAGTAGAGTCATTTCAGGCAGACGCTATTTTCCTAGACCCATTTTCTCCTCCACAATGTCCACAATTGTGGACAATTGAATTTATAGCGCTTGTTTGCAAATGTCTACACCACGAAGGATTACTAGCTACTTACTCATGTTCCGCAGCAGTACGTACAGCACTTTTGCTTTCTGGTTTAATTATCGCTTCAACACCTCCTATAGGCAGAAAAACTCCTGGTACTGTTGCAGCATATCCTGCATGTATCGAGTTACTAAACCAACAATCTCCCCTCTCAACTGCTGAACTCGAACATTTACATACACGTGCCGCAATTCCTTATCGTGACCCGTTACTTCAAGACCAAGCCCAAATAATTCTAGAACGGCGCCGACTAGAACAAAAGTCGAGTACGCTTGAAACCACGTCTCAGGCACGAAAGCGCTGGTCATCAAGGAATATAAATACTTAAAACATTTAGTATAATAATATACAAAATAATTCTAAAATGTTAATCGAGTATTATAAGCAATTGTGATCAGAATCACAGTAAAAGTGAATAAATGGTCACTGCGACAAGTAACTTTACAAGAGTTTGATAATTGCTAATAATTTTTTATGGGAAAATACATAAGTTGCTTATCAAAAAAGAAATACTGTATTGTTTAATTAGACCAAAAAAATAAATTTAATAAGACAAGCGAGTTATTTTGCACAGTCATGCGAACAAATCTCCGTATAAAACCTGATTTAAGATTTGCTCAAATTGCCCATACTAGAAAGATAGGTGGGGAATTTTGACCACAATTTTCTCAGATGCCTTAAAAAGATCAAAAACGCGCTGGTTTTGCTTAAAGATAAATAGATTAAGTTTGCATTGTATTGTAAGTCGATACGAATGTTAGGAATTTATGAAGGTGACAAGTACCAAAAGTCAAATGTCATTTATACATGACAATTGACAATTATTAAATTCTGACTTAACGTGAAAGATTACAGTATGACGTGAGACTATTTAAAACCGAGCTGAACAGTACAGTATATAAATTTAAATTGTTTTAAGAATTGGAGCGCCTCTGTGGTTTTGAAATCCAATTATACAGGTTCTACCGAAAGAGTTGCGAGTGGGTCAAACCCCTCAGAGAAAATAAATGATATCGGTTCAAATAATGCTTTAGGATTGCAAAAAGCACAAGTTTATCCCTTGGGCTTATCAAAACAAGACCTGATGCTTGAAAAAGTTGAAGCCATATCATCTTGGACAAACCAAAAGGCTGATTCAGGTCATGAATCATTGGTTTCAAGGACGCAGCACGCCGAATCACAAGTGGATATATTTGATGGTGATACACCTAAAATCCTCGTCGTTGATGACCATGCAGCTAGTCGAATGACATCTGTAGCTTTATTGGCAATGGAGGGTTATGAAATTATTGAAGCTGATAGCGGTTTTAGTGCAATAGAACTAATTGCTCATTCGTCACCAGACTTAATACTGCTTGATGTAATGATGCCAGAAATGGACGGGTTTGAAGTGTGCCAACGAATCAAGCAAAACGAGCAAACCCGATTGATTCCTGTAATTTTTATTACAGCTTTAAACGATAGACATTCTCGTATTCGCGGTATCGAAGTTGGAGCAGACGACTTTTTAAGTAAACCCTTTGACCGTTTAGAATTAGCAGCGCGCGTAAAATCGCTAGTGCGACAAAAGCGTTTGAACGAAGACCTCGACCATGCCGAAAAAGTATTATTCTCAATCGCACGGGCAATTGAGAGTCGCGACCCAAATACTGGGGATCACTGCGAACGGTTAATAAAGTTGGGTAAAGCATTTGGTGAATATCTAAAACTTTCGCGTAACGAAATTCGCGATTTAATGTGGGGAGGTAACCTGCATGATATTGGTAAAGTTGGTATTCCCGATGCGATATTGCTCAAGCAGGGCAAGCTGACGGAAGAAGAATGGAAGACAATGCGTCTACATGTGTTGATTGGGGAAGAAATTTGTCAGCCTTTGCGTAGTACACGTGGGGTGATACCAATTATTAGGCATCATCATGAGCGATGGGACGGTTCGGGGTATCCTGACGGTCTTAAAGGCAATGAAATACCCAAATTGGCACAAATTTTTCAAATTATTGATATTTATGATGCTTTAACGAGTGAACGTCCTTACAAAAAGGCTTATACACGAGAAGAAGCGCTATCTACGATGGAAGAAGAAACCAAACGAGGTTGGCGTAATCCTGAATTGATGAAGAAATTTGCTGACTTTATTCGCTCCTGGCAATCAAATGCAGCAATTAAATCCAACAATTAGATGCAACTAAATCGAAATGTAAGCGGTTAACATTTCGATTGTGGATGATTAGCTGGTATTATTTGAGCCTGAACGAACAAAGCGGAGTATCTCCAGCTTTGATAAGCAATTCACACATGCAGTATCGCTAATTATGGTAGTAGTAGCAATTCTGGCGGCGGGACGCGGCACAAGAATGAAATCCAGTCTGCCCAAGGTTTTACATAAATTAGGTGGGCTATCGCTTGTCGAGCGAGTCTTAAAGAGCGTTGATGAGGCGCAACCAAAGCGGCGGATAATAATAGTAGGGTACCAAGCTGAGTTCGTCAAAACTGCGATGGCGCCAATACCCAATATAGAGTTTGTTGAGCAAACTCAGCAGTTGGGAACAGGGCACGCCATCCAACAGCTACTACCGCATCTGGAAGGTTATGAGGGTGACTTACTAGTTTTAAATGGGGATGTACCATTACTGCGTCCCGAAACATTAAGTAATCTCTTGCAAACCCATCGAGAAAATGAAAATGCTGCAACTATTCTGACCGCGCATTTGCCCGACCCCAAAGGTTACGGGCGTGTTTTTTGCAATAGTGATGGTAGTAAAAAATTTGTGCAGCAAATGGTTGAAGACAAAGATTGTACAGCAGAGCAAAAGCTGTGTACCCGCATCAATGCAGGAATATACTGTTTCCGGTGGCAAGATTTAGCACAAGTACTACCTCATTTACAGGCAAATAACGCTCAGAAAGAATATTACTTAACAGATGCCGTTACACAAGTTTCACCAGTAATGGCGGTAGACGTCGAAGATTACCAAGAAATTTTAGGTATTAACGACCGACTTCAATTAGCAGGCGCCTACGAGATATTGCAAAACCGAATAAAAAATCATTGGATGGCAGCGGGTGTAACAATAGTTGATCCAAGTAGCGTCACAATTGATGAGACCGTTGAGTTACACCCAGATGTAATTATTGAGCCGCAAACACACCTGCGAGGTTCAACAATAATTTATACAGGCTCTACAATTGGGCCAGGAAGTTTAATAGAAAACAGTCAAATTGGTGAAAACGTTTCAGTACAGTTTTCAGTAATTACTGATAGTAGTGTTGCAGCAGGTGTTCGCATTGGGCCCTACGCTCACTTACGTGGCCATGCTAATGTTGGTGAAGGATGCCGCATTGGTAATTTTGTAGAATTAAAAAATACTAAATTGGGCACAAAAACCAATGTTGCTCACCTTTCATACTTAGGTGACACAACAACAGGCACCAAAGTAAACATAGGCGCCGGAACCATCACCGCGAACTACGATGGCTTCAAAAAACACCCAACTACAATTGGTGACAACACAAAAACAGGTTCCAATAGCGTTTTAGTGGCGCCACTTAACCTAGGTTCAGACGTATACATAGCCGCAGGCTCAACAGTAGCTCAAGACATCCCAAACGACTGCCTAGTAATAGCCCGTCCCCAACCAGTCCTCAAACCGGGCTGGGTATCAAAAAAACGAGAAGAAAATACGTAGGGTGCGTGACACCATTAAAAAACTCAAACGAAGCCACTAGTCTGGTGGTGTCACGCACCGACACAAGTTGATAATCGATACATACTGGCGCCGATTATCCTTAAGATGGTGCGTGAAAGCACTTTAACTTTTAATTACATTGATTCACTGTAATGGCTTTCACGCACCCTACTTAACTCTCCGCAGTTCCTACTTGTGGGTCATCAGGCAGTTCCAAAGTATCGTTCATCTTTTCGCCATTGTGATAAGCTGCCAAAAGGACTTCGCTAGTCTTACCCCATGCAATCGTCCCCTTAGCATCAATCGCAATGGCGCCAAAATCACGCTCATTTTGAGTTGCCTCATCAAACGAACGCTGCATCGCTTCAAGCAAAGACATTCCATCTGTAACCCGCACCACTATACGCGGCGCCAAGCATTCATCCAGAATATGCTCACCAATACCCGTACAGCTAACACCAGCATACTGAGTAGCATAATTGCCAGCAGGCATAGCAGAATCACTAACACGACCAATACGTTCAAACCCTTTACCACCAGTAGAAGTGCCAGCAGCGATTCTTCCAGAAGTGTCTAAAGCAACAACACCAATCGTGCCTCTACCAGCACCGCTTTCAACTAATTCTTTCTCTGCGACCACCCCAGCCATCGTCTTTTTGAAATTATCCTGACGTTCTTGCAGCCATTCTTCTAAACGTAAATCTGTAAGCGGATTATAACTAGGTACCTGTAACTCTCGTGTTAACTCCGAAGCACCAAAATCTGATAGTACTCGGTCGGGAGATGACTGGAGAAAATGCGCTAAATTAATTGGATTCTGTATCCTTGTGACATTAATGACACCACTAAAACTTTGAGAGGCGCCGTCCATTAGGGAAGCACTCATGCGAATTTGCCCGTCAGATTGCAGAACAGAACCAGTACCAGCATTAAAACGTGGGTCATCTTCCAACAATTGGCAACCATGTACTACTGCTTCTGCCGCCGAAGCGCCAGATACTAGTATTGCATAAACCTCTTCTAACACTTTATATAGCGATTGACGTACAACTTCAACGCCACCTTTACCTTTAAGCGAACCGCCTGCCCCACCATGAATAATTAATTTAGGTCGCACCTGTGTAACTCCGTATATTTTGTCATGAATCTTCAGTTTTAGCTTGCGAACGCCGACGACGGCATCTTTCAGAGCAATATTTTACTTCGTCCCAGTTCTTTTCCCATTTTTTACGCCAAGTAAACGGAAGTCCACAAACCGGACATATTTTTGTTGGCAGGTCAGACTTAGAACGAGCGCGTGCCATAAATGCTTTACAGAATAATGTTGAGATTTATCAAGGGTGGAACCATATTATATACTTTTCCCAATCTGCATAAGTTAAATTTGCCTACATCTATTACCGATTAACAAATAATCGTAATAGTTTTATGACATATCAAATCAACTTAGCCAATATTCAAGGTAATATTCTTACTGGTTTTAACAAAGACTTTCAATCTTTTTTATTTTTGACATTTACTGATACCGAAGAAGCACGTAGATGGTTAACGGATATCATTCCTGAAGTAGCAACAGTTGAAGAAGTACAAGCTTTCAAGAACTTATTTAAATTAGTCAACAAACGGCGCCGTGGAGAATTAGGAACAGTATCATCAACATGGATGAATGTTGCATTTACTCACAGTGGTTTCGAGGCACTTGGTGTATCAGGTCTTGACCTAGATAGTTTTCCCGAAGCTTTTAAAGCCGGAATGAAAGCCCGTGCTGCTGAAATTGGTGATGTTGGCGCCAGTGACCCCGAACACTGGATAGCTGAACTTGGCTCAAAAGAAATTCATGCTTTATTAATTTTCGCCTCTGATTCTCCGATTGAACTCCGTAAGTACATAATGCGGCACACCACAATACTAGAAAGTTATCAAAGCATTAAAATTGCATTTGCTCAAGACGGTATGGATAGAGCCGACCAACCAGGACACGAACATTTTGGCTTTAGAGATGGAATTTCTCAACCAGGTATTCGTAATTTTACAACACCTCAAAATCCAGATAATCAAGACCAAGGTATTCCTGGACAAGATTTACTACATGCTGGTGAATTTGTACTAGGATATCCAACTCAAATACCGCAAGCGAAACCAGACCATGACGGTCCCAACTCAGACCCAGGTGAAAATAGTCAATCTGGTCCAACTTGGACTGTAGATGGTTCATATTTAGTTCTCCGACGTTTACGTCAAGATGTGCCTGCATTTAAAAGATTCGTCGAACACATGGCAGCCAAGCTAGGTATATCCAAAGACTTAATGGGCGCCAAAATGGTCGGTCGTTACGCAAGTGGGGCGCCTTTAGAGCGTACAGAAAAACAACCTTCATACTTTACACCTCCCCAACACGACCCAGGTCTAGGCGACAAATCACTTCTTAAAGACGACAACATAAACAATTTTGAGTTTGGTGAAGACGAAGAAGGAAAAATCGTACCCCGCGCAGCCCATATTCGTAAAACCTACCCACGCGACCAAGGGGGTAACGACAGAGAAAGCGATACCCAAACTCATCGTATGCTTCGACGTGGAATACCATTTGGTTCTTCATATCGTCCCGAACTAGCCAACTTTTATCCCAATACCGAAGACCGAGGTTTATTATTTCTTGCATACCAAAGCGATATTGAAAGACAATTCGAGTTCGTACAAAAACTTTGGGTAAATAACGTTAACTTTCCTCAACCAGGTGACGGAGAAGACCCAATAATGGCTCAAAGCCCAGAAGGTTCATTTAAATTACCACTCCCAGGCAAAGGTGGTGGTTGTCCAGTTCACTCGCTATCAATAAAGCACTTTGTCACAACAACAGGAGGAGAATATTTCTTCCAGCCATCAATTGAAGCCTTACAACATCTAACCAAATAAATTAACCATAAGAGTGGAATAATCTTGTGGAATAGTCTTGTGGGATGGGCTTTAAGAATGCCCCGTCCCCTATAATTATTTAACAGCCAACGCTAGCAACAACCGACTAACAACACGATCATCAGGTAACTGGTAAAAGTTTAACTCTCCTCCCATTTGCCTTACCAAATTTTGACTAATAAACAAGTGTAAACCCGGATAATTATCTATATAATTAGATACAAGTACATCTGTTGAATTATCTTGATATAATTCTGCCAGTAATTGAGCATTGATAATACCATTATCGGTAATAGAAAGCTCTAATGTATTATCCTCCAGGCACCGACACCAAAAGTCTATTCTTCCTCCGGGTACAGAACGTTCGACAGCAGCTATTAAAATTTCATTTATTATTAATTCTATCTTCGCAACATCACCAACAACGATTAACGAGTATTGCGATAAGCTTAAGTTAGTTTTTCCTAATGTTAGTTCTGTATTACCTGTACTATCAACTGTGTTTTGTCCTAAACCATGTACTCCCACCCATAATTTTTTCTCCTTGAGCCATTTATCGACTCGTTCTAGTGAACGTTTTAATAAGCTGGCAATAGGCATTTTACCCTTGGTGAACTGTAACTGCCATTGTTCCTCTTCAAGTAAGCCAGTTACTGATGAATAAGTACTTTCTAACTGGCGTAAAATTTGCTGATAGCGCACTTGAGTAAATTCGTTATTCGGAACACCTAACGCTTTAATTTGGCTAATCAAAGACTTTGCTGTGCGCTGGTTCTCTTCAAATTTTCGGTGTTTATACCAGTTTATTTGCTGTAACTCTTGTTTTGATTGAAGTAATGTTTGTGATACTTGACGAAAACGTCGTGACCAAGCGAGTTGACTAATTAACATTTCGGCTGCACTTAAGCTTTGCTCAGACCAACGACGTGCAATATTATCACCTATCACTACTACACCTGTGGGCTTGTAAGCTGGGTCGGTACGTAATGCAGCTAGTAAAATTTGACCGATACCCGCGCCATGTAGCCATTTACGTGTATCTTCGGGCAAGTCTTCGGCTTTAATAAGCATCATTGGTTCACTGCCTAAAGCCCACTGTATCAAAGCTTCGCCTAATATTGGCACAGAAATTTCGCTCGATACGGCGAATTCTTGGTCATTAATTAAGCCAGGAATTATTTCAGCATATTCTGAGTTAGGCGCCCAAGATAGCATTAGGACTAAAGGACAGTTAAGAACGGCAGCAATTTGGCGCAAAGAAATAATTTCTAGATTTTTATTATCTGGTTCTGTATTGGCGCCTTGCGCTTGTTCCAAAATTCGTAACGATTCTTGCAAGCTTTGCATAATTTTAGTATTTTGCTCGCCGTTAAAATATAACTGCCACTGCCTAGTAATTACACCTAATTGCTGACCAACAACTTGAACTAATTCTCTTTCTCTTGTTGTCCAAGCTCGTTTGCTTTCGTGTGTAATTAGCATTAACGCACATGGTGCATTTCCACCCTGACAATTAGTTATAACTAAAGAGCGAACCCCGACTTCGAGCAAACAAGGCCGCCAATTAAAAAACCGTAAATCTTCTTCTAAGTTTTCAATTGCAATCGCTTCTTCTGAATGCTGTAAAAGTTGCCAATCTACCTCACGTAAACCTTCAAAGCTAAAATTAAACGGACGCCTGTTTTGTGGTTGAGTTTGAAACAAGATTTCGTACTTACTATAGTCATGATTATAGTACAGAAGCACAAATCGCATGCCGCCGAGTCTTTCCAGGATTTTTTTAGCGCAGTTGCTTAGGGTCTGCTCAAAATCACGTTCGCTATATATTCCTTTTGCGACTTCGCTAGTTAAATTAGCATCACCTCGAATTTGCTCAATTGTGTTTTCCATTTCTTCAGCAGGTGCCACAAGCGATACCAAACCTGCTGCACCTTGAACAAAGCTTTTATCGTTTTCTTTCCATATGCGCGCTTCCATTGCTTCGATAGCTAAAAAACCGATTAAATCCTTTTGGCAAATAATTGGCGCCGCTAATAAAGACCGAACCTGCAAGCGTTGCATCAACTGAGCAGTAAAATGGCTTTTGAGTGAACTTCGCCCTTCTCCAATCGCAACAATTTCATTCGTTGCCAAAGCATAGTAAAAGTCGCTCAACTCCTCAACCGTTATAGAACCTATCCCAGTTCGGTTTTTTTCATACTTTTGTGTGTTGCCATTTGAGTGACTGCTAAAACGGCGCCAAAAATACCGACCTTCGCGTTCATACCAGTAAATATTAGTACGAGTTGGGTCCGTGAATTCTTGTACAGCTTTAACTACAGCTTCTATACGCTGCATTAAATTATTAGAGGCTTGTAATTTTTGTAACAATTTTAATAAAGGTTCTTCGAGACGCTTAGTATGTTTTTGCTGCCAGTCAAGCTCATACTGGTGTAACGCTGCGGCTAATTCACCTAGTACCATCATCAATCTTGCTTTAGCATCAGTTGGTAAAAGATATCCCCAACGAATCGAACCAAGCATGAGTAAACCTAAACAGCGGTCTTTATAGCGAATAGGTAGAATGATAGTTCCTTGAATTTGATGCTTTTTAGCTAATTCTTGCCATACTTCTGCACGCGCTTCTGCTCGTAAGTCAGCAACACCAACAGGACGTTGTTCAATAACTACTTGTTCTAATAAATCTCCGGGACTTAGAACTAATCTCTGATTTAAATAACCATTATCATTTCCGGGTGAAAATCCTCCCTTGCCAATTACGATATGATTTAAGCGGTCGTAAAGCGCCACCCATACCAAGTTGTAGTCAAATTGTTCTTTGACAAAAGTAATAATAGTTTGAATTAGAACATCGATATTATCTTCTTCTCGGAGGCTTTGTAAGACACGCCCTAAAGAGATAATATTCTGTTCAGCGCCGATTGGTCGTTGTGGCTGCCCCATAGAAGCGGTCGTCTGGTAAGAATAAACGAATAGCTGGTTTGTACTTAAGATGCCCAAATACTATCGATAGTTATCAAAATGAACGATATATACCAACTTGCAATTCGCCCATTATTATTCAATGCGGTGAAAGCTGACCCGGAGAAACTACACTCTTCAACGATTCGCAGCTTAAACTGGCTGAGTGAGATTTGTTATAGTCCAAGCACAAGGTGGGTAAACCAACGTTTGCGGCAATCATTTTGCCTGTTTGATAAACGTTTAGAACAAAATCTGTTTGGATTACATTTTCCCAACCCAGTTGGTTTAGCTGCTGGGTTTGATAAAGATGGAGTTGCCGCACCAGTATGGGGAAGCTTAGGATTTGGGTTTGCCGAATTAGGGACTGTTACTTTTCATCCCCAACCAGGCAACCCAAAACCTCGCTTATTTCGTTTACCCAAAGATAATGCAGCGCTTAACCGAATGGGTTTCAATAATTCAGGTGCGGTTGATATGGCTTATAGATTAACAGAAGTACGAAAGAACCTAACTTTACCCATACCCATTGGTGTTAATCTAGGCAAATCAAAAATTACACCGCTTGAAGCTGCTGCTATTGATTACCGTGACAGTTTTCGCTTACTCAAAGATTGTGGTGATTATTTTGTCGTTAACGTTTCTTCCCCTAACACACCAGGATTACGCGCGCTTCAAGATGCTACTATGCTTTCTTCTATCTTGGAAGCATTAAGTCAAGAAAATTTGCTATCACAAAAAGCGATATTTGTCAAGATAGCGCCAGATTTAGAATGGGAGGCAATATCGGACATTATCGAATTAGCGCTCAATTATAAATTAGCGGGAATTATAGCTACAAATACTACAATTCGTCGCGATAACTTAAAAACGCAATTTATAGCAACAGGAAAATCACCTCAAGAAGAAGCTGGTGGAATTAGTGGGGCGCCAGTACGCGACCGTTCAACAGAAATAATTCGTTATATTTACAAACATTCTCAAGGACAAATACCAATTATCGGCGTAGGTGGAATATTTACTGCCGCAGATGCATGGGAAAAAATCACCGCAGGCGCCAGCTTAGTCCAAATTTATACAGGTTGGATATATGAGGGGCCTTGGATGATACGCCGTATTCTTGAAGGTTTGCTTGTGTTACTCGAACAACGAGGATTGACTTCGATAAATGAAGCCATAGGAATAGAAAGGGGTTAGTTAGTTGATTTTTTTGTCCCCTTTCTTTTCCACTTATTTCTCAATTGGGAAAAACTCCCTAGCTTTGCGGTCATACCTCCATGCGATACCGTCAGGGTCACGGTTACGGCTCCATTCGGGAAAATCAGGGTCATCACGCCGTTTAAAGACCGTACTGGAGTATACACTTAACCTTTTAGCAAGTTCAGATTGAATCAATGAACCAAACACTAACTGTTGCGCTAGTGTTTTTGTTGCTTCATGAACTTGTTCTGGTTCTTTTACTTCAGCTTGTGGTAATTCGGCTTGTAGCAATTCATCATCTTGTGAAAGAGCGTGCTTAACTTCTGCTTGTTGTACTTCAGTTTCTTTATTATCCGTTTCGGGTACTTCAGCTTGTATTAATTCAGCTTCTTTGACTTGAGGTGTTGCTGTTAATGTTTCTGCTACTAACGCAGGTTGTTTTTCCTCAATTATGAACGGCGTTGTCGTTGGTGCCGCTAAAAGAGGCATTGCAGTCGTCGAGCTTTTTCTTGGCTCTTGCTTAACAGGTTCGCTGCTATCAAATATGCTGCCAAGAATATTAGCAGTCATAAAGTAGTAAACTTGTTTTCCATCGTTAGTATTGAGGACACTGGCGCCGAATTCAGAAGCTTTCGTATCAAGAAAGCGTTTAGCCTTATCTCCAGAAAAATTACCCCTAACAGCTAAATCCATAGGAGTAACACTACCCTGGTTTTGCTGAATTAGCTGATGGAACATAGGATTAACTCCCTCGCACCACTTATCCCATTGGTAGCGTTGCCAAAGATTAATACTCGTTATCAGCAAAATCAGACCCAGCCAAATACGCCAGGTAGAAACCAGGAAAACAACCAGAAAAGAGATGGGCAAAAGCAAAACGAGAAAACCCTTCCCGTAGCTTTCAATTGTTTTTTCACTCATGCCGATTATTACCCAGTAATTATTTTGCGAGTTGGGAAATAATATCATCTTGGCAAAAAGTGCGATACATATTTGTATACAAGGTAGTTTTGCCGGAAAAATTCCCAGTCAAACAACAACCAAAGCCGCACTTTTGCCAAAAGATAAACATGGCAAAATTATAGGCAAAAATGTGAAAAAAATCTTTACTTGTATTATTAAATACATAGACACCGGGTTTCTAAGCAAAATAGTCGTTTTTATTACAAGTTATGACCAAGAAACCCGGTTTATGTACTGTTTTATGTACTAAATTATATAAGCAAAAAATAGATTCCCTAGTGTTAAATAGTACATTAGTTCAAAGTGTATTCATTCCTGTAGAATTTTGAAAGTTCATCTACACAAAATTTGACATCACATGGAGCCAACAGAAGCTCAATATCTAGTACTGAATGCGCTCGAAACATTGGAGTTACTAGAGGGTATGCTTTATGATGAAGAGAGAGGATTTTATCTTATTAGTACTCTTAGTTCTATTTTACCAATAGCACTTGTTCTACAAGATGGGGAAATAATTCCAACTTCGTGGGCATCAGATATATGAAAGAACCAACACAAAAGCAAAAGCAGCAATATCAAAGATTAAATGAACTTTTTGCCCAAGCCCGCTCCCGATATTTAGACGCAGGTGGAGACCCAAGGCGCCCAGTAGACAACAGTTACTTAACAGAGGAAGAAACGAAAGAAGCACTTGAACTAGGAGCGCAAATTTTTGGCGTTGAAGTTAAAGACAGCTACGTGTACTGTCAAGGACGTTCCTGGAAGCTAACAGATAAACAAGAAGTTAAAAACCCCTAATATTATTTTGATATCTTGTGGCACAGGTGTGGCACAGGCATCCTGCCTGTGGAGTACATCTGTTTATTTTTATCAAAGAGGCTATTAAGGCACAGAGGGAAGAGTTTTTTTAAGTTTGAGACAGGCGCCTGTTGGCAAAATGGATAAACAAGCATGGCAATTGTTATTTCAAGAAATGTCAATAGGCGCCATGCTACGTAACTTAGGTTCATTAACAGAAATAGGTGTACTACAAAGTAAGGAACCTACAAACTTAGACCGAGTAAAAGCAGTTCTTAATAACCTAGAACACCTACGCAAAGGACGTATCCACCCAATTGACGCACTAAAAGCACTCAAAACCTACCAGTCAGGAGGTGCATTAGGACGCAGTAAAAAAACTTGGCAACCAGTCGCGCGAATTATAGACATACTTGAAAAAACAGTCGAACTATCATTCGATGTCGTCGAACCTACAAACAAAGTCTTTATGCACGCAGTTGACATATCAGGTTCCATGTCTAGTTACGTTGCCGACATGGGTTTAACTTGCTGCGAAGTTGCCACAACAATGGCACTAGTAACGGCAAAAGCAGAAAAAAACTATGCAATTCGAGGCTTTTCAACCCAATTCATCGATTTAGGAATCACAGCCAAAGACAACTTTAGTTCCGCAGTTCAAAAAGCCAGCAATCTCAACTTTGGTGGAACTGACGCCTCTGTTGCTTATGATTGGATGATTAAAAACAAATTCAAAGCCGATGTAGTTTGCTTTTGGACAGACAGTGAAAGCTGGGCAGGAACAAAACACCCCTCCCAAGCACTCGCTGAATATCGCCAAAAAGTAAACCCCAACGTCAAAGCAGTATACGTCACCTTGGCGCCTTACACAATTACCTTAGTAGACCCAAAAGACCCAATGTCTTGGGACTTAGGTGGCTTTGACCCAAGTACACCGCGCATTATTCAAATGCTGGCTAATGGTGAATTGTAGAGGCGCCGTATAAACTGGGTTATCAGCAGGTTTCTGAAACCCGGTTTATTTTATATTGTTAAACTATAGATAATCGCATTTTAAAAAATTACATACCGGTTATGATTACAACCCTTCGCGTTGTCAAACCTATCGCGACCATGCAACTTGAACCCGGCAGTTTTGTCACTATTCCTGACGTTACCTGGGAAGAATTTGAGGCGATATTGGAAGAGTTGGGAGAAAAACGCTCCTCACGGGTTGCTTACCACCAGGGTACATTTGAAATTATGGTTCCATTACCAGAACACGAAAACCAAAAGATATAATTTCAGATATCGTTAAAATATTACTTAAATTTACAGGCAGAAGATACGAACCATTTGGCTCAACAAGTTTTAAAAAAGAAGGTGCAGCAGGTGTAGAGCCAGATGCTTGCTTTTACATCCAAAACTATCAAGTGATGATAGGTCGGCGCCGTATTGAATCGAATGACCCGGCGCCATATTTAGCAATTGAAACCGACGTGACTTCTAAAACAACTATCGATGCTTACAAAGCTATAGGCGTTCCAGAAGTATGGATTTATAACGGTAAAACTCTAACTATCCATCTACTTCAAAATAATAACTATATTAAATCAGACACTAGCCCAACTTTTCCAAATATAGCTATAACCCAAATTATCCCCACAATTATAGAACATAGCTGGCAAGTAGGTCATCTTGAAGCCTTAGAAGAATTTTAAGCAATTATAAGAATTTAAATTTGTAATATAATTATATAGCGTTTACATCAAATAAATAAAAATGGAAAAACTGCTTAATATTGACATTTAAAAATTGCCGGAAGGTGTATATCTGGCAACATCAGATGAACTACAAAGTTTAATTGCACAAGGAAGAACAGTTACTGAAACTCTAGAAATAGCTCGTGATGTTGCACGCAAATTATTAAAAGCACAATCTCAAGATAAACAACTTGATTATTTACGGACAATCGCTGATGAGTTTAATTATTCTTTAGTGATAGGTCAGTAAATAACTATATGCTCTACATAAATACGCTCATAGTCCACATAAGTGAGTGGCGCCTACTTAAGGAATATCTTCAGGCATAATAGTCATCATTTCTTCTTTACTAACTCCAGAAAGCATTACTAACCGATTTGCCTGTTTTTCAATTGTTTTTTCAAAGATATTTCTTACAAGTCTCCCATTGCCAAAATTTTTATCTCTTGTCGTATACAAATCTTGGAACTTGTTTAGTAGTCCTTCTCTGGATGCTTCATTTAAATTAAAATGATTTTTTTGGCAAACCTCCTCAAAAATACTTAATAGCTCTTGAGGTTCGTAATCATCGAAGTAAAAATATTTATTAAACCTGGACTGCAAACCAGGATTAGAGTTAATAAATCTTGACATTTCATCAGCATAGCCAGCTACGATAACTACTAACCTATCTCTATGATCTTCCATTCGTTTCAAAAGAGTATCGATAGCTTCCTGACCAAAATCATTGCCTGAACCCTGCGACTTTAATGCATATGCTTCATCAATAAACAGTACCCCATCTAAGGCTGACTCAATTAAATTATTTACCTTAACCGCTGTTTGCCCAACATATCCCGCTACCATTCCTGATCTATCTGTTTCAATTAAATGACCCTTCGAGAGTATCCCAAGCTCGTGATATATTTCACCCATGAGTCGAGCTACAGTCGTTTTTCCTGTACCTGGAGGGCCGCAAAATACCGAATGTAGCGTCACCGAAATCTTATTAAGCCCTTTTTCTTCACGCAGCTTTTGTATCTTCAAAAAATTGATGAGAGTATTGACCTCATTTTTAACATTTTGCATTCCAACTAGATGATTAAGCTTATTTGAAATAGCTTCTAACCCTAGGCGATAATCATTATAATCACTCTTATGTTGATTAAATGTGATATTTCCATGCTTTAACTCTGCTTTCATACGTTGAAGCTCGAATTCAATCTCATCATCCAGTAAAGACATAATTTCTCCCTATAAATAATTTTATATCAGATATTGTTTCATATATTATACTTTCCAATTTTGGTATTTGGTGCCTGCTGGTCATTTCCGTAAGCCGACTACAACAGCGTATGCTAATACTGTTACTAATGGTATTTAAAAGCTTTACCAGAAGAAAAATAGCAGATTGTTTGACATTGGATAAAATGGAAAAAATTTCTAAACGAAGATGTCAAATATGGAAATGCAAAACTTGGTATTTACAGGAAATTTAAAAGGACATTCAGATAAAGTTAAGTCAGTTGCGTTTAGTCCCGATGGACAAAAACTAGCAAGTGGTAGCGATGACAAAACTATAAAAATTTGGAATTCTAGAGGAGAGCTTCTCACCCTTAAAGGACATGGAGAATCTTCCTGGTTTGAAGGAAAGGTTAGTTCAGTCGCTTTTAGTCCAGATGGTAAGACATTAGCTAGTGGAAGCGATGATAAAACTATTAAATTATGGGATGTGTCTACAGGAAAGGAAATTTGTACTTTCACGGGACACGAAGAAATGGTTTACTCTGTTGCTTTTAGTCCAGATGGTAAAACATTAGCAAGCGGTAGTAAAGATAAAAAGGTAAAACTGTGGTCGCTAGATTTATCTAAAGAACTATACGAGTTACCTGGACATACTGATGATGTTTTATGTGTTGCTTTTAGTAGCGATGGTCAAATCTTAGCTAGTAGTGGTGCTGGCAATGATAAAAGTATCAAGCTTTGGAATTTATCACAGCAGAAAATTCTCACTCTTACTGGTCATTCTGATTGGTTTGGAGGTATTCACTCAGTTGCCTTTAGTCCAAATAGTAAGATTTTAGCCAGTGGCAGCAATGATAAAAGCATTAAGCTATGGGACGTAAATACAGGAAAGGAAATTAGGACTATCAACGCTCACTCTGAATGTATTTATTCTGTAGGATTTAGCCCAGATGGTAATATTTTAGCTAGTGCTAGTCAAGATAAAACGGTTAAGCTTTGGCAAGTGGATACAGGTAGAGAGATAGCAGCTTATACAGTTTGCGACAATACTGTTTATTCTGTAACCTTTAATCCTAATTTCAAAATCTTAGCAAGCGGTAATAGTGATAAGACTATTTCATTAATACCTTACTCTAGCTAGATGATTAGATTTTAAATAATCTCGAACGCTTTGAGCTAGGTGGAATGGCAAAATTTAAATTGTTATAAAGCAATTACAGTATAGAACATGCGACTGAACCAAATAAAATCCAGTTTGTAAATTAGTTTTTTACTGTTGCGAATGTAGCAGTTTTACTATCTAACGCTGTAAGAGCCTCTTGGATTAAATCAACTTCACGCGCTTCAAATAGTGTCTCACCACACTGGTCACAAACCGATGCAGGAATTGCATCCCAGGTTAAATGGTAGCCATTTCTGTCAATGCTAAAAGGACTGGTTCCACGTCGCATTTTTGATTTGCAGTATAAACATTCCATTCTATGAAAGTCTCCTTCTAAAATCTGATGACCATTGATTTGGGTCTGGGAGATAGGCTGTAATAATAGCGAGATAATCATCTTTTGGGGCGCAGACCACATGTATAGGTCGATTACTTTGAACCAAACCCAATATTAAACAACTATGACCTCTTGCATCTTCAGGATAGTCTTCTATAACCTCACCCGTCATCACAACTGTCTCAATCTCCGCAGTAGAAATCATTCGTTCGGGGCGTGACATTTGTCAAATCGTATGAGGCAGGAATAATAACCGCTTGGATGCGGCTTCTCTAACCTGCTCAAGGATATTATTAAAAGTCACCTGTATTACTCACACCTGTTTATTTATTGATTATCTAATTTCTAGCCATTTTTTAGATAACATATACAAATTTTATCCATACGCTTGTCATTCTAAATTTTACCTTATACTTTTTTGACTTTGCTGTCCACACAAAAAAACAGCCATTTCTATGTCAAGAAGTAGCTGTTTTTATCAGAGGCGGGCAGGGATGCCCGCTCCACAAGAAGTAATATTTATTTCCCTTTGTACAGGAAAAAATAACCATTATTTGCCCCCCTTATTAAGGGGGGTTGGGGGGATTAATTAATAATCGAAGTCGCCGCCACCCATACCAGCACCAGCACCAGCAGGCGCCCCATCTTTAGGCTCTGGCTTGTCAACTACGATACATTCGGTTGTAAGTACCATGCCTGCGATAGAAGCAGCGTTTTGCAGTGCAGAACGGGTTACTTTAGCAGGGTCAACAATACCAGCTTCAAACATGTCAACGAATTCGTTGGTTGCTGCGTTGAAACCAACGTTGAAGTCGCGTTCTTTAACACGTTCAGCAATAACGGCGCCGTTTTGACCTGCATTTTCAGCAATTCTCTTTAATGGAGCAGCTAATGCGCGCGATACGATTAAGGCGCCAATTAACTCTTCGTCTTTGAGGTTGCTTTGTGCCCAAGCTTCTAACTCAGGCGCCAAGTGTGCCAGAGTTGTACCACCACCAGGTACAATACCTTCTTCAACTGCTGCTTTGGTAGCGTTGATGGCATCTTCTAAACGTAGCTTCTTGTCTTTCATTTCGGTTTCGGTAGCAGCACCAACTTTAACGACTGCTACACCACCAGACAATTTAGCTAAACGCTCTTGGAGTTTTTCTTTGTCGTAAGAAGATTCTGTTTCTTCCATTTGACGACGAATTTGTTCGCAGCGTGCTTTTACTGCTTGGTCGTTACCTTCCGCAACAATTGTGGTGCTGTCTTTGGTAATGGTAATACGACGTGCTTTGCCTAGCATATCAAGCTTGGCAGTGTCAAGCTTTAAGCCCGCATCTTCGGTGATTAATTGACCACCAGTCAATACAGCGATATCTTCGAGCATCGCTTTACGACGGTCGCCAAAACCAGGTGCCTTCACAGCAGCTACGTTCAATACACCGCGTAAACGGTTAACTACTAAGGTAGCAAGTGCTTCTTTTTCAATATCTTCTGCCAAAATTACCAAAGGACGACCAGCACGCGCTACTTGTTCAAGTACGGGTACTAAATCTTGTACTAAGGCAATCTTTTTGTCGGTTAAGAGCAAGAAAGGCTCGTCAAATACAGCTTCCATGCGCTCTGCGTCGGTTGCGAAGTAGGGCGAAATATAACCCTTGTCGAAGCGCATACCTTCGGTAATTTCTAACTCGGTGGTCATTGATTTCCCTTCTTCCAAGGAAATAACGCCTTCTTTACCCACCTTGTCCATTGCTTGAGCAATCATGGCGCCGACTTCTTCGTCGTTACCAGCAGAAATTGAACCGACTTGAGCAATTGATTTGGAATCTTCAACTGGACGCGCGTGTTCTTTAATTTTCTCAACCAAGAAATTGGTTCCTTTATCAATACCGCGCTTCAGCATTATCGCATTGGCGCCAGCAGCAACGTTACGCAAACCTTCTTTTACAACTGCGTGCGCTAAAACTGTAGCTGTGGTAGTACCGTCACCCGCTGCATCGTTAGTCTTAGAAGCTGCTTGACGAATTAAAGCTACACCAGTATTTTCAACGTGGTCTTCCAATTCAATTTCTTTCGCAATGGTTACACCGTCGTTGATAATTTGAGGTGCGCCAAACTTCTTCTCTAATACTACGTTGCGACCTTTAGGACCAAGGGTAACAGCTACCGCTTCAGCCAAAATGTCCATACCGCGCTCTAATGCACGACGCGCGTTTTCGTTGTAAATAATTCGCTTTGCCATAATGTTTTTAGTTACTTAAAGTCGCAATTTATGAATGTAGGAGCGTGAATGATGGATTGCTAATTGCTAACTTTTATTCCTTGTTAGCCAATTAGCCAAACGAAGTTTTAGCTAACAACAGCCAAAATGTCTTTCTCTGAGAGTAATATGTACTCGTCGGTGCCTAGCTTGATGTCAGTACCTGCGTACTTAGAGTAGAGAACTTTGTCCCCTACTTTTACGTCCATAGCCACGCGATTTCCGTCATCTTTATACTTACCGTCGCCAACTGCAACAACTTCGCCAACTTGGGGCTTTTCTTGTGCATTATCGGGCAAGTACAGACCACCTGCGGTCTTCTCTTCTGCTGCGTTTACTTTGATGAAAACGCGGTCTCCTAAAGGTTTAACAGTGGATACGCTTACTAAAGATACAGCTGCCATAGGAATTTACTTTTTAGCACTCTCGATTCATGAGTGCTAATGTAACTAAATATGGCTGCTGTTGGCAAGAAATAACCATGTACGGGTTCCCGAACTTGAATAATATAGATTTAGAATAATTGAGTATAAATACTTAGAAAAACCCGAATTATGAGTAAATTCTCTTGGTTCACGAAAATTTTTGTGTCTTCAAATTTATTTGCAAACGGTGGAAATTGATATAGAACAGTAATCAGGATGTGTAGTTTAATCAGGAGATGATGCTAATCAAGGGCAGTAAAATACCAAAATTTACCAAGCTATCCGGTCAAAAAATCCTAAGTAATTCTGTAGATTTAAGGAGAGTGAGGGCAATATAGGAACAGGCTGTTTCTAGAGGTTGCTCTTGCTTCCATTTAATAGTCGGTTGCCCAAACCAAGATTATTTGGAATTATGGAATTACTTGAAAAACGTCTCAAAAAACTAAACTCGATTATTTACTTCCGGTTTACTCAGTTAATTTTCAGAACAATTAACGAACTGCTTGCGAGTTTGTTGCTCTCGAACGATAATGGTAGTTTACCCGGATGGTGCGGTCTTTTTCGCCCGCGAAGAGTAAAATGATTGAACGTCTTATTCAAGAACTAATTTAACCAGGACGCCTGCTTGATTACTCCAACAAGGTTTCTTCACCAACGCATGAAGGATATGAACAAGCAGTAAGCTATGCGCGACGCGGGTTTTTTACCTGGGGGCATCTAGTACCAATACCGATCCGGTAAACTTGAATAATTATTATTTAATCAGTGTTTTTTCACCCGCACTCTTCAAAGCGATATATAATAGCGCATTATAAATACTACTGCTCTACGTATCCTTACTGGACTTTTGCCCCAAGTCTTGCGGTTAAAAGAAGTGTTGGTCACTTTGGAAACTAAAAAGAGTATTGGCGAGTTTTGTGGGAAAACCAACATCTCAACCACTCAATACAGAGGATAACGAATCAAGACCTCATGGACCGAAGTGCGACAAGTGCCACTGCTATGAAAGAACCCAGCATGAAAGAACATAAACGACTTTTACTTATCGATGATGACCCCAACCTCATTTTGCTGGTAAAGGATTACTTGGAATTCCGAGGATACGAAGTCATCACTGCCGAAAATGGCCGCGAAGCTCTGGAAATTTTAGAGCAGGATATTCCAGACATGATTATTTGCGACGTGATGATGCCAGAAATGGATGGATACACCTTTGTTGAACAAGTCCGGCAAACTGAGCGCACTAGTTGGATTCCCGTACTATTTTTGTCCGCGAAAGGACAAAGTGCCGACCGTGTTAAAGGACTCAACAAAGGCGCCGATGTTTATATGGTCAAACCTTTTGAACCAGAGGAACTCGTCGCGCAAGTTGAATCTTCTCTCAAACAAACGATTCGTTGGAAAGAACACCAAGCTAAAGGAGGAGAAAATGGTTCTCGAATCCAAGTTCCCTTCGATGTACAGCTAACTCCAACCGAACTCAAAGTTGTTCAGTTTGTTGCACGAGGTTTAGCTAACCGCGAAATTGCTGAAGAACTCAACGTTAGTCAGCGAACTGTAGAAAGCCATGTTTCCAATATGTTAGGCAAAACCAATCTCCATAACCGTACCGAGTTGGCACGGTGGGCGATTGAAAACCAAATGGCTTAAAAGTTGGCGCCATAAATTTCAGTTCCATCAGTTCACTGTTGTGATGCTTTAATGTCCGAACTTCGGTCGCAATAAAGCTTCATACATGTCGCAAGCTCGCGCTCTTAAGGTTAGAGCAGCTTAAAAGCGAGAGCGCAACATGCCTAAAACCTTAAACTGGTAAATTTGAACTAAAAAGATGGTGTTAGCAGAGAATAAAAGCATTTTGCCGCTTTTCGTCCTCAACTGTTAACTTATCAACACCCTGAGTACTTGATCATCTGGACAATGATAAGTACAAATATTCAACTCGATTGCTTGTCAATAAAGTTGATTTTACAAGCGCTGGCTTCATCTACTGGTAAAGGTTGAAGTCAGCTTTTATTTTTTTGTCGTTGTCAAAATTCATTAGTTGTATTGTATCGATTGACCGCAAAAATGTAAATCCGTGTTACAGCAATAGTGTTACAGATAATACTGTTTTTCCTACGTATATAAAAATTTAACTCGCTATGAAACTAGAATCATTGCTCAAATTGAATCGAACAATCCGCGTCGTTGGTTTCGATGATGCGCCATTTATTCGCGGTTCAAAAGAGAATGTAAATCTAGCGGGGATTATTTGCGCGCAAACCCGGTTTGAAGGAATGGTGTGGGGACAAATTCAACAAGATGGTTTTGATTCTACCGATACAATATGCAATTTACTTATTGGCGGTAAGTTTCTGCCACAATTACATATTGTCTTACTCGATGGAATTGGATTTGGTGGATTAAATTTTGTTAACTTACCTGAATTGTGCGCGCGTTTACAAATTCCTTGTGTTGCTGTAATGCGAAGACAACCTAATTTAACGGCAATGTTAGAGCCAATAAATCGTTTACCTTATCCTGAAAAACGATTAGAGCTACTTAGAAGCGCAGGAACAATTTATGAATACCCACCTTTTGTTTTTCAAGTTTGTGGGGAACATGCTTCAGTAATAGCATCTGTACTACAGCGGTTAACTGACTGCGGTAAAGTTCCCGAAGCTTTGAGATTAGCCCATCTGATTGGAGCAGCAGTAATCCAAGGTGAAAGCGGCAGTTCTGCTTAAAATATAATTACTTGTGGTTTTATTTAACAGGGTAAAAACGTGATTCAATTTCAACCACCTGGTTTTGGGCAAAAAGTTATTCCAACGTCGCTTGGTTCAATAGTTTACTACACTCAAACAAGCGCTCCCTGGTTAATACACGAACATCAAACACCCACGCTTCTATTTCTACATAACTTTGGTGGTGGCGCCTCTGCTTACGAATGGTCTAAAGTCTATCCGGCTTTTGCCGCAACACATCGAATTTTGGCGCCTGATTTAATTGGCTGGGGAGATTCCGCGCATCCAGTTCGTAACTATACTATTAATGATTATCTAACCACGATTACAGAATTTATTAATCAAACTTGTGATTCTCCCGTTACGGTTATTGCATCTTCATTGACTGCTGCTTTAGCAATTCGACTCGCTATTACTCAACCAAGTTTATTTAAACAATTATTTCTTATTTGTCCTTCCGGATTTAATGACTTTGGCGAAGGCGCCGGTAGACGACTACCACTTGGACTTATTAGCTTACCCCTGTTAGAAGACTTGATATATACTTTAGGCGCCGAAAATGAACTAGCGGTTCGTAATTTTTTACAAAGTTTCCTCTTCGTATCGCCTCAACTTGTTACTCAAGAAATGGTACAAGCATATTTATATAGCGCACAACAACCAAATGCAAAATTTTCAGCATTAGCATTTCTACGCGGTGACTTATATTTCGATTTAAGTCTATATATTCAACAACTGATAATACCAACAACGATATTTTGGGGAGAACAAGCACAATTTACACGCCTCCGTCTTGGGCAAAGATTGTCATTGTTAAATACAACTGCTATTCAAAACTTTTACACAATACCCAATACCGGAATTTTGCTTCATCTTGAGGCGCCAGCCGTTCTAATTGGAATTTTACAAAGACATTTATAGACTCGCACTTCAGCACTAAATTTTAGAAAATTAACGTATAAAAAAATACTATTTATGGCGTAGTATGTAATATAATTAATGAACATGAGAATAATACTTATTAACATAGTACTTATCAGTAATAAAAAATTTAGCTCTGCTGGGAGCAATAAAAGTTTCAACTCAAACCAATATTAGAGTAATCTACATAACTGGCAGGGAGAATTGACTTGTTACTACAAATATTGAATAGTATATCTGACCCAATATTTGTCAAATATTCACAGCATATTTGGGTTTTTTTAAATGATGCTTTCTGTGATTTTATAGGACATAAGCAAGATGCATTAATTGGAAAAACAGACTATGATTTTTTTCCCAAGTCTATGCTAAAGAATATTGCCAAGACTTATTTAAATTCAGGACTTACGCAACTGGCACAATCAGTCTCGGCACGGCTTCGCCGCGCCATCAATACCCAAAGCGGTACAAGTTATATAATGCTAGGCGCCTGAATAGTATTGCTTTATGACAATCAGTCTTGGC
>JAHHGX010000071.1 GCA_019359675.1 Calothrix sp. FI2-JRJ7 | reverse complement strand
CTAAAACAACGAAAATGGTTGATACATTAATCGCGATTGCACTTAATTTGTTCAACCCCAAACATTTAAGAAACTGGTTTGCTAACTGCTGTTACTGTACCTCATAAACCTGCAATCTGCTGTAATTCTATTATTCCAACCTCCACACACACCCGAAGTTAACCCAATTGAAAGACTTTGGAAAGAAATTAAGAAAGCTTTAAAATGGGAATGCTTCCAAACATTAGATGAGTTAAAAGAAGCTGTCTGGAAACAGTTAGATAAATTGACTGCTTCTCAAATTAAATCTATCACTGGATGGGATTTTATTTTATCGGCTTTATTTGTATCAGGCTTTTCGTGAAACGGTATAACCTCGTGGAACAGGCTTCCTATGCCTGTTCCTCTAAACCTATTAAATAAATAAACTATGTATAACAAACAAACATCCGGCATTATCATCATCGGTAGCGGCCCAGCAGGCGCCTCAACAGCCATCACCTGTGCCTTACAAAACTTAAAAGTAACATTAATCGAAGCAAAACCATTTCCACGCATACACCCAGGTGAAACCCTGCATCCCGGTACCGAACCACTATTCAAACAATTAGGAGTCCTAGAAGACATCCTAAAAGCTAATTTTATACGTCACCAAGGTAACTGGGTAAAATGGGAAGGAGAAAATAAATTCATCCCCTTCGGAAAAGACCAAGAAACATGGCAAGGATTCCAAGCAATACGCGCCGACTTCGATAATATCTTACTAAAACGCGCCCAATCTTTAGGTGTCAAAGTCTTACAGCCCTGCCATGCATCTCGCATCATTACCCAAAGAGGTAAAATTATCGCTGTTGAAACATCCCAAGGATTACTACAAGCATCAAAAGTTATCGATGCATCGGGCAGTAACCATTGGCTAGCTAAAGAATTAGGAATATCAATAAACTACCATTCCCCTCGTCTCATCGCACATTATGGTTACGCACAAGGCGAATGTCCACCATGTGATGAGGCGCCTGCAATAGTAGCAGACTCAAACGGTTGGACGTGGACGGCAAAAATAAAACCTCAATTATACCAATGGTCACGTCTAACATTAGATTCAGAAAAACTTGAAAAAGACTGGTTTCCTAAAGAATTTGAGCAATTACAGGTTTACCAAAAAACTCGCGCTAGTGACGTAACTTGGCGAATAATTTCCCAACCCGCAGGAAAAGGATATTTCACAGTAGGAGATGCAGCAATGGTTCTCGACCCAGCATCATCGCATGGAGTATTAAAAGCTATTATGTCGGGAATGATGGCAGGACATTTAATTACGTCAGAAGCGGCAGGTAAAATAACCGAACAACAAGCCATTCAACACTACAATAAATGGATTAATAATTGGTTTGACAGTGATGTAGAGGAATTAAGCAAGCTTTATAAAATGCTACCCAATCCCCCTGCATGGTTATTCGACTGTAATCATCGTAGGAATTAATACTTCATCAATAACGTGAATTACGCCGTTATCAGCAAGAATATCAGTTTTTAGTACATTAGCATTATTAACTTTGACCTTACCATCAGAAGATTCAATTGCTAATATAGAACCTTCTATAGTCGGCGCCTCATCAATTTGAGCTAAATCATCAGAGCGTACATCTCCAAACACAGCATGATACGCGACAATTCTCTTTAATTTAGGAATATCTTGAAGAAGTTCATCTAAAGTTGATTGTGGCAACTTATTAAACGCATCGTCAGTAGGCGCAAATACGGTCAAAGAATCTGCATGTTCAATCGTATCCAGTAACCCAGCAGCTTCAGCTACTTTGATTAAAGTCTTAAAATTACCAGCATTCTTTGCAGTCTCTAAAAGGTTTGCCATAAGTTGCTTCTAAAAGGGTGATATTACAAGTAACTTATAAATTCCTAACTGTATGTATATCCTCTACCTGGAGTAATGAATCGCGAGTGCTAAACTAAAAGTTGTTCTACTGAACCAGTGATTATGCTCAAGCGTTCAAAGTTCGAGACAACTCAGTCTCAGATTATGCACCGTGCTGAAGATTTGATACATGCAGCCTCAAATCGTTATCGCATCACGGTTCAAGTTGCTAACCGTGCAAAACGGCGCCGTTACGAAGATTTTGATAATGCCGATGATACGCTCATGAAACCTGTATTGCGCGCAATTATCGAAATGTCAGATGAGCTAACTCAACCGGAAATCATTGGTGAAGTCTAGAAGTTAAATCTAGTCCCCCTCTTGGGGGATTATATATTTGTACTAAATAAACTAATTCCAACAATGGAAAAAAATCCTATTCCCTTATTTATTCAATCTAAATTGTATTCTTTATACCCAGCGCGCCGAATTCTATATTTCGCTTTATTTGTAACAGTTTTGATTGCCGTGCTTTGCAGTGCCGAAGTTAGCCCACCAATTTTATCTAATATAAGCTTATTTGGCGCCCAGCCAGCAGTTGCACAGCAGCATGTTGTTATCGGTGATGTTTGGCAAAAAATTTACCAACAATTACCAGATTTACCCAAAGAAAATACTTATAAAGCAAAAGAGGGTGGTAAGGTTGCTACTGATAATACTTTAGTCGGTCGCATAATTCGCTACCACATCTACACAAAGGGACGGGCGCCGAACTTTCGTTTAGATTGGAAGTTAACTTTGGCAGATTATCTTGATGCCAACGAAATTATGTACGATTACAGCTATCCAGGAAAAGATAATTTAACAACAAACCCATTTGACGGTGATAGGGCTGCCGTAAAAAAACTTACCCGTAGTCAGCGTGCTGCTTTAGTACAAGCTTTAACAAACGCCTTTACAGGCAAAAGCTAAAATGGAACGTGTCATTAAAAGTGGTGTTGGTTGGCGTATTGGTTGGAACCCTTCGGCACCAAAATTTAAAGGATTAGTAGGTACCTCGGACTGGTCTGTTGAGTTGACAGAAGCTGAGTTAGATGATTTTTATCGGTTATCAGCACAGCTTGCTGACACAATGAAACAACTGGCGCCTGAGTTAATGGACAAAGAGAAAATTGCCTGCGAAGCCGAAAGCGATTTAATCTGGATGGAAGTAGAAGGCTACCATCACTCCTACAGCTTGCGCTTCATCATCAATAATGAACGCGCTTGCGAAGGGAAATGGGAGGCCGATGCTGTGCCTGGTTTACTCCAAGCAGCAAGTACGCTCAAGGTTTTTTAATTAAAGATGCTTTTTTTCTTCAGACTTGTGTTATTATAGCTAAGTTAAAGATTACAAAGTTAAATTTGTATTCTTCGGGGCGTAGCGCAGCTTGGTAGCGCGCCACTTTGGGGTAGTGGAGGTCTTGGGTTCAAATCCCAACGTTCCGATGTTTTTATAAAATTGTTTAAACATAATCTTGTGGGGTGGGCATCCTTGCCCGCGCTGAAATTGTAACAGGTAAGGATGCCTGTTACACAAAACAGTTTATTAAATTATAGCAATACAAAAGGCGCGCTCTCTGGTGAGAACGCGCGGGAGCAAGCTAAGACTTAAATCTTAACCTCTTTTTAACGATTAGGCAGGCGCCTACAGTCTCATAAAAATAAATTTACGGCTGATACATCAAAGAAAAGAATAAACCATTGTCTTGCAGTGAGTCACCTTGTCTAGAAATAGAAGTTAAAGGAATACCCCAGTCTAAACGAGTCACAAAGCCACCGATTTGCCAACGTAAACCTTCCTAAATTCTGTACCCACTGAAATTGACCCACCCAACTCATAAATCTACCATCAACACCAGTATCATTTACTGTTGCTCCTAATGCGCCTATTCCTAAACTAAATTGTGAGCGTGCAGCTAATACGCGGCTCGGTGTGCGGTTAATCCAATCTTGACTAAATCGTGATACGGTTACTTTTGAGTTTCCATCTTCTGGCCCTGTTGAGAATGAAAAGGGAATATCTTTAAGCAAATAAGTTTGACTTTGGCGTAAATCTGCTGAGAAGCCGAGTGTAAATTCGCTACTTGGTGTATTTACTATTGGTTGACTGTAGCCAAGTGAAAAGGTTTTTGTGCGACCAAAAATATCAAGTGGTGAAAATGGTTCTTCGATAATTTTACTGTTGCCGTCTGCATAACGAAAGCTTATAGCCCCATCCCGTGTGTTGATAGGAAAACTGTAACCAAGGTCATAACTATTGGCACCAAAATTTTTTGATTAGTAACACCTTTATTCAATTTGAAACTTTTAAGACATGTGTAGTGATAATACGTAAAGACATGTAAGTAATTTATCAGATGTCAGATTTTGTACTAAAGCATTAATACTTTGGGTGTTGGGTTCCGTTCCTCCAGCCAATCTACAATATGGGGTGATTTTAGGATTTTTATGTTTAAAACAGCGAATAAAGTTTAGATATCTTGTTTTTTATCGTTATTTCTTGTTTTTATGGCTTTACGTAACTAAACATATGACCGAGTAGGCACTTTATGAAATCTTTAGAAGTATTTTTATTTAATTAAATTCTGTATAGTATTCTATCAAAGAGTAGTAATAATTAAATAATTCATAAGTATAGTTAACATTGACTTGAAATTGAATAATATAGAGTAAACATACCGCTGAGGGTATTAAATGGAGCTATTGCAGAAACAGGTCTTGACTTTAAGCCATAAAGTCGATGCCCTCTACCAGGTTATTCAGCAACTTGAGCATAAAGTCTCTCAAGCTTTATCGACGTGTAATACAGAGAAAATCACCGTTAGAGACAGTTTGCATGAGTTAGGCGAAACTGGTAGCTACCAGTTGAAAGGATATACGCTCTCTAATCCAGAATTAGAGCATAAAGACGTTTTGGCTGATGCAATTTTTACGGATATTAATTTTCAAGGGGGAGATCGGCATTTAACACCCGAAATTCAAATTCAACGGTTAACTGCACAACTAACCGCAGCATACAACCGCATTGCCGCTTTAGAAGAGCAACTATTACTAAAACGAATCAATTATTAATAAACGTGTAGAGACCCGACATGTCGCGTTTCTACATTAATTTTGTTTCAATTTGTGAATTTGTCTTTCTATTGCCATTAATAGCTGCTCTTGTTGCCAGTTTTCATATAGATATGCAGCAATGCAAGCAGCACCAGCACCTACACCTTCTTTAACAAAGCCTTGCTCGTATACACGCAATTGCTCGTAACGAGAGTTAGTAAGATTAAGTTGGGTAGCAATTAGCGGAACATCGCCGATTAAAGAAGCTAATTCAATTGTGGCGCCAGAAGTATCGGATGCAACCCAACGAGTAGTACCTACTACAATTTGGTCTGGTTGCCACTCTAAGCTATAAAAATTCGCACATGCACGGGATAAAGCATACACTGCCAGCATTTGAGTACCTCCGGCAAGCATTACCCCACACAAACGACTCGCAGCTATTGCCATCCCAGCTACCACTACTTGCATTGGGTCTCCAACTGATGCAACTAATTCTAGTGGGTCATCAGAAATTTTACCCATTCTCTCTAGTCCTGTTTGTACTACCGCTAATTTTTGCGTGTGATTACAAACAGGATGACTGCTATTCACTTTTCCCGCAGCGTTAACTCCTAAAGCTGTTAAAATCGCCAAAGCTGTCGTCGTTCCACCAACAACGCACTCGCTTAAAATTAAATATCTTTGATTAGAATAATCTTTACCTAAAGAAGCTTCACGTCCTAGCTTCTCTCCCCACTCTAAACCTTGCTGGAATAAGTGACGCACTACAGATAATTTTATTGCGTTACCACTACTTACACATAGAGCATGTGTACCTTTTAAATCAATTGCACTAATACTTAAAGGCGGTGCCTTAATTAATCCAGCATTAAAAATATAAACAGGTAACTTTAGTTCTTCGACTACCGCACGCGAAATAATTACAGGTGATGCTCCTGCGGTCAATGGTGGTAAAGGATACTCAGGTACTCTGGAGGCGCCGTGATACAAGAACTCCGCATCAGCGCAAGCGGTGTACATACGGTCTTCTGGAGTTAGACCAGCGGCTGATATCCCTGGTATCAAAGCTGTCTCCGTAAATGCTAATACGCAAACAAATATTGGCAACCCGCAATGCTTACTTACCCAGGCTTTTCCTAGAGGAATCTGAGTATAGATATTAATCATAATCTAGTAAAACTTGTACCCAATGCGGAGGACGAGGTATAGGATTACCAAGACGGTCTAATAATAGCCATGCTCCAATGTGGACTAGAAACAAATATAGAAAATTATTGAATAGAACAAATATAAGGGCGCCGATTTGAATATAAAACGGGCTAGGAGTCGATAGAATACCTATCCTCAGAAAAATCCAGTCAATTATACCAGCTACTTGATTAATTATATAAATCCACAAATCTTCATCGGTTAATATAGATATAAACCAAATTCTAAAAAATACACCAATCGTCCCTAACAGCGCTCCTAAACTAATCGAAACAATCCAAGGAACACGACGATTCCATGTGACACCTAGTAATACTCCCATAAACGCGAACGGCATCACAAACTGTAAGCTGCGAATCGGCCCCATCAGTACCGATAACAGCAACCCAGATACAACAGCTGCCATCCAAGCTGCACGTTTGCCTCGACGCAGGTAAACTAACGCAATTGGAACCGGAAAAAATATCCGCAAAACAGGTGCAAACGCCGGAAAATACAAGCTAATAAACCAAATTAAACTGCCTGTACTAGCTAAAAAGGCAGTTTCTACCATTCGTAGTGGTGCATCAACTCTTATCTCTGGAGATTTTAATACTTCTTTTTTTTCAGCCGATTCTTTTTCTGGAACCATGATTCTCGCGCTCAGTTTAAACAATCATCCTTTCTAGTGCTGACAAATCAGGAATGCATATTGAATCTTGGTCACGCTTGATTAGTCCTTTCTTTTCTAACCTATTTAAAACTCTTGTTACAGTTTCGCGTGCTAATCCACTCAAACTGCTTAACTCCCGATGCGGTAGGATGGGTATTTCTATACCAGAATCTCCTTTAATTCCCTGCCCCTCAGCTAGAAATATTAATGTATCTGCTACTCTAGACTGACTGTCTGATTCGCGCAACCGCAGGCGCCGATTTACTTGTCGTAATCTTCGTGCCATTAGTTGAGACAACCGCACTCCTGCCATTGGTTCAGTTTGAAGTAACTTTACAAAATCTTGAGAAGGCATACTACCTATAATAGTACCCGTTAAAGTAATTACATCGGTTGAACGCGGAACTTCATCAAGTGCCGCCATTTCACCAAATAATTCACCTTTTCCCAAAATATTTAGCGTTACTTCCTTACCTTCAAGATTGTAAGTCCGAATTTTGACCCAACCCTGAGCAATAAAATATACTGAACCCCCCCAGTCATTTTCGAGTAAAATAACCTGATTTGCTGGATGGGTACGGGTAACAAGATGTGTAAGTGCCAAATCGATAGCAGTTTGTGGCAACCCTTGAAAAAAAGGTGACGACGTGACTATCGTAGGATTGGCAGGGCTGATTAAGCTATATCGGTCTTCCATTATAATATTTTTAAATATTGCAGCAACAGGCGTTAATAAACCTAAAAAGTTAAACTTAACCCTACGCTATCAAAGCATAACTGCTTTCAAAGATAAAGCGGAAAGTTTGTAACAAAGAACTGAAATCGAGTTGCTTTTCCGATACAAATTTTATCTACGGGTATAAAAAGATAAAGCTCTGACTCTAATTAGCTCTTAGCTTAGTGTAATTCCTTTCGAGCAAACAATATATTGCAAATATAATCACCAAACTACTTACACGCATTACACTAATTATACGCGTAGCATAACAAACCCGACTTCTAGTTTCTCAAATATAATTTTGGCGATAAGAGCGGAAATTTTGTAAATAATGCTGTACCCTAGTAGCGATTAGCAAACCACAGCATCGAATGCTGTCACACAACAAACAAGAAGTTTCCCAAAACTTCAGGGTTTGTCGTTAATGCTTTATAAGGCAGAAAAGCCCTCGCCCAGTTCTAGCTTAGGTAAATCACTGTGACTTCCCGCTCAACTGAAATTCAAACGCTAATTGCAGATATTGATAACTTGCTCGCCAATAATAAAGGTAAGCGCTTGGTTAGAGTTATCGCTAATCAAGGACAGGAACCCAGACAGGTTTTAGAGCGAGTTCGTGACTTTTTAGCTTCAATCGAAACCGAACCGCAGCCCTCCCAGGCAGCGTTACTGTCTCCCTTACTAGCTAAGTATATTGGCAGCGATGACTTACCCAATAATGAGCCTCAATCTCAAGAACTCAATTCCCCTTCCTCTCAAATAAACGACTTAAGAACGTTAATTGAGCCATTGCGCGTTGAAATTCAAACCATGCAGCAAGAGCGAAAAAATCTGGTTGAAGAAATTCGCCAGCTTGAGCAGCAGCGGATGCATAATTACTCCTTGGCAAACCAAATGGCAAACCAAGAGCAAATGATTGCCGAATTTTTACAGGTGCTAGCAAACAGAGTCTCAACTACCGCACCACAACTACCTGCTCCTGTACAACCGCTCTCAACACCAGAGCAAATGTACGTTATAGCAACTGCCCCACCATTAATTAAAACAAGTGAGGCGCCTTCTGTTATCGAAGCGCAATCAGCCGAACTATTAGAACGTATTTCGCGGTCTTATAATGAGTTAGACCAAAAAATAGTTGAGTTCGATGGCAATCTAAATCTCTCGTTTGAGACTTTACAGCGTAATTTAAATAATTACCGCTCGTCTTTAACAGAAGCACTCGTGAGTATGCAAAATGAGGGTGTGCAAAGTGAGCAACTGCTCAAAAATTGGATTGACAATTTAATGCAGCAATTGCAGTCTGTAAATATGTTTCTGTTGGAGCTTGCTAACAAGTCACAGTCATTGCAACAGCAAACGCAACAACAAGCTCAAAACGCGGTTTCGCTACCAGATATTGACGCTACTTTAGTCGGTGATGCTAACGTGACTCCCGATTTAGATGCTTTGCTTTTAGAGTTAAATCCGAATGTAAATAGTTTTAGTACAAACTTAAATATTCAATCATTACAAACAACTAAAATTAATACTCAATCTACTGTTGATGAAGTTGACTTACTTTATGCGAGCTTATTCGGCGCCTCGGATACACCAACATCGTATCAGCAAGTTAGCTTACCTCTTTCAAACCCCATCAGTGTTATCCCAGATTCGCCAGTAAATTTAGAGACACCTTTAACTCCAACTGAGCCAGAAGTCACTCCAGACACAGATGATATATTTGATACAGTTGATGTTGCCGCTAACTTAGATTCTCCAACTTCTCCCCCAAGCCAAGACGAAAAAATTATTTCCAGCATTTCTATAGAAAGTGCCTTACAACCACCGACTTTTGAAGAAACTACTAATATTACAGTTACTACATTTATTACACCATCAGCACCTGCTGAGTCACAAGAAACCGTGGAAACAGTAGAAATAGTAGAAACATCCTTGGCGCCAGAGACAGAAACAACATTTGTACCAGACCCTTGGCTTGATAGCGCAGATGCGGGACTACTAGATTTACAAGACTTTCAAGCTCCACAAGAAACAAGCATTGCAGGGCAAACATCAAATGCGTGGGAAACATTTGTTTGCATTGACCAAGCTTCGACACATTATGAACCAACTGCTGCCGATACAATTACCTCATTAACAGATTTAGTTTTTGAAGATGCATCTTCTTTAATTGGTATTGATATACCTGATAATCACATAAATCAAACAAATAATCTTATTACAAAGAAGCCAAAAGAAGCATTGCTTTCTGAAGCATCAGCTGAAGTTGATGCGGCAATGCCCAATATTTCGCTTGATGAAGAGCAGATACAGCGATTAGACCAAGATTTAAGAAAGTTTGATGGTGAGCAATATATAAATCGTTCTCCTCAACAACAAACTATACAACCTCTTGAAACACCAACAGAACCACCAATAGAACCCCAAATAGAACCACAAATAGAACCCCAAATAAACGTCGAAGAAAAACCCGCGTTTACATCTATTAATAACTATGAAGAGATACCTGATACAGTAGACTCAGCGTGGTATTTGGGTATAGATTTAGGAACAACTGGAATTTCTGCTGCTTTATTAAATCGTTTAACAGCAGAAGTCTATCCCCTTTACTGGTCAACAGACGATATTAATACAAACGGCGCCAAACGTTCGTTTCGATTACCCGCAGAAGTTTACTTACCTGCAAGCGCTGGTTTACTAATTGGTAGCCAAGATAGCACACCAACAGCCCAAAATCTCTTTTCTGCCGAACTTAAGCCTTATTTACAAATAGCTTTACCTTATAGAAGCGAAAAGCAAATTCAATTAAATGAAGACCAAGATTTGCCTCTAGACCAGTCCGGAGCAAAAACTTCACATAAATGGGAACCTGTACTGCAATTAAATGAAGTTGCAACGGTACCTTTAGTATGGATGGTACGCTCGCTATCAAAGTTACTGTTAACTCTCAAATCTGACCGTAATAGCACGACTTTGGGGTTAATGGCAACTGCTATGGGTATTAACCAAGAAAGCTTCCGTCGTATTATCGATAATATATCTGGTGTTGTTTGCTCGTGTCCGTCGAACTGGTCAGAGCAATATCGCTTTAATATTCGTGAAGCTTTACTGCTTTCAAAATTAATTGTTCATCCCCAGCAAGTCTTTTTTGTTGAAGAAGCAATTGCTAGTTTACTCAGCGAACTTGACGGCGCCAATGGTGAGGAAGTTAAACTAAATACTCGAAATGGTTTTCGCAGTGCCAAAAGCAGTGAACAATCACTACAAGGTAACACTTTAATCATGAATATCGGCGCCAGCGCTACCGAGATGGGACTGGTTGAGTTACCCGAAAACCTATTGGAGTTGTCTCACAATGACTTCATGCTTCATAGTTTTGCATACGGTGGTAAAGGTATCGAAATAGACATACTCTGTCAGTTATTACTACCACCAAAATGGCGACAACCTATATCTGAAAAGCCTTCTTCTGAGCCAATAGCAAGTAATGCTTTACACTGGCAACCAAACATACAAGGATTAGAAGCAACACGACTATCAAGCTTGAAATGGGAAGAGTTAACGTTACCGCGACCAGGTGAACCAGATATTATGGAGCGCATTCGCTTGTTACAGCGACTTGAAAGTTCACGTTTAGGACAAGCACTGTTAGATGCAGCAACTGCGATGAAACTAATTTTGCAGCATCAAGAATCATTCTCATTTGAATTAGCTGACCAGCGCTGGGTTTTGCAACGGCGTGATTTAGAGGGTCAAGTGTTTGTGCCGTTTGTCCGTCGTCTCAACCGTGAACTAAATCGTTTATTAGTAGCACGTGGTATTCCTACCGAAGCTATTAACCAAGCGATTTTAACAGGTGGGGTTGCAACACTTGGCGCCGTTAGTAGGTGGTTACGCCAAAAACTTCCAAATGCCAGAATAATTCAAGATTTGTATCTTGGCGAAAATGGCGCCCCTACATGTAGTCGTGTAGCTTATGGGTTGAGCTTACTACCACTTCATCCCCAAGTTTTAGAAGTGTCAAGACAACAATATACAGATTATTTCTTGTTTACAGAATTATTGCGCGTTTTACCAGAACATGCTTTAACGTTTGGCGAAGTCATTGCACTATTCGAGGAACGTGGTATTAACACCCGTAACTGCCAACAAAGACTACTGGCATTTTTAGAAGGTGAACTACCCGCAGGTTTGGTACCTGGCAACACCGAGTCAATGTGGTTAACTCAAGCTTCGTTAGAAAATTTTGATTACAAAGCAGCTACTGGCACCGAGTTGTTTGAGAAACAAGGTAGTCTTACATATCGTCCCAATATCCAGCAAATAAACACCTTGCGTCGTTTACTTGATGCTGTAAAAGCCAGCACCCAACAGTCACTAGAAGAACCTTACACTGTTAACTTTGCGGTTGGTGTGCCTTTGTAAAGCAGAAAGGGGAAAGGAATATTAATTATCTCCCTCCCCTTCCCTATTTTCTTTCTGCGTAATTTACATATATTGTCATATTTCTTCATACAAACTTTACAAATATGAATACTGAAAGTTTACTTTTCTGTTGCTTTATCCAAAGATTGGATAAAATTTTGAATTTTAGGTGTTGAGTAGTAAATTCACTTGACTATGATGGTGAAGTACGACAAAAACTACGTAAGAACCGAATTGAAAACTGTGTCTGCATATATTCCCGATACGAGTCCCTATACTCGCGAGTCAGTACTGAAAAATCAGTACTTGAGTCAGTATTTACAACAGCCAATACACCCTTCTGTTCTAAGCGGTACTAAAAGACTAATTGATATTATCGGCGCCATCGTTGGGCTGATAATAACAGCTTTCTTAGCAATACCGATTGCAATAGCAAACTTTTCCTACGACCGAGGGTCAGTATTTTACAAGCAAACTCGTTGTGGTTTACATGGGCAAACTTTTCAAATATGGAAGTTTCGTTCGATGGTCGTAAATGCTGACAAACTTAAGCATTTAGTTGAAAATGAGGCTCAGGGACACATCTTTAAGTGTGCTAATGACCCTCGTATTACTCCCATTGGTCGGTTACTAAGACGTTCGAGCTTAGATGAACTTCCACAATTTTGGAATGTTCTAAAAGGAGAAATGAGTTTAGTCGGTACCCGTCCACCTACAGTTGATGAAGTACAGAATTACCAAACTCATCATTATGTACGCTTGCAAGTCAAACCCGGAATGACCGGAGAGTGGCAAGCAAACGGACGTTCTAGCATTAAAGATTTTGAGCAAATCGTTCAAATGGATATTGACTATCAACAGAAATGGTCGGCAATGTACGATTTGAAGTTAATAATCAAAACCATTTGGGTTGTGATAAAAGCTTCAGGGGCATATTAACTTACCCTTTGACTCCGCTGCCAGCATCAGTGGGCACAATATATCGTTGTAGAAATAAAAATAATATCATCACAGGGGCAATCGAAATTACAGAACCGGCAGCTACCAAACGCCAGTCGAGTGAGAACGTTCCTGCTAATTTTGCCACGCCAAGCGGCAATGTATATAAACTCTCATCTTGAATAACGATGAGGGGCCACAGAAAATCACTCCAAGCTCCAATAAATACAAAAATTGCCAGGGTAACAAGTGCCGGACGGATTGCTGGCAACATAATATTCCACCACAGTCCCAATTCTGAACATCCGTCCATCCGCGCTGCTTCTTCAAGTTCTTTAGGAACACCCAAAAAAGCTTGTCTCAACAGAAATATACCAAATGCGGAAGCCAAACTTGGGAAAATCATTCCCAAGTAGGTATTCCGCAGCCCAATTTGCACCGTCAATATATATAGTGGAATCATGACAATTTGAAAAGGGATCATGATTGTCGTGACTATGGCAGTAAATATCCAGTCGCGTCCTGGAAAAGATAATCTGGCTAGTGGGTAAGCAGCTAAAGCACAAAAGATTAAATTCAAGCAAACAGTTGAGACCGCCACGATTGTACTATTGAACAGGTACTGTCCAAAAGGGTTAGTTTGCCAAACAGTGACAAAGTTATCAAAAGTAGGTTGGGCAGGTAATAATTGCGGTGGAGATTGGAATATATTCTCTGTTTGCGATTTAAAAGCAGTGCCAACCAGCCATAGTAATGGAAAGAGTGTTACGAGTGCAGTGGAAGTCAGCACTCCATACATGAACAAAGTTTTTATTCTAGGGTTTTTTAGTAGCATTTTAGATTTTAGATTATCTACTCAACACTCGTAGAGACGCGATTAATCGCGTCTCTACGAGCGCACTAACTTGTATTCGGTACAAATATTTTGTAATGGTTTATCCCAACTTTCAATAGGCAATTGTAGCAAGTAAGCAAATTCAAACACTATCCCAATAGTTGGTATAGATTGCCACTCTGTTTTACTTAGCATTCGGTCATAATAACCGCCACCGTAGCCTAAACGATATCCTCTATAGTCGCAAGCAACACACGGTACTAAAATCAAGTCAACTTCGTTTGGTTCAATTATAGGAGCATCGCTGTTTGGTTCGGTAATACCATAGGCGCCTGTGTTCGTGGAATCTCCAGGTTTCCAAACATGCCAAGACATAGTTTTACCAACACAGCGAGGAAATCCCCAACGGTAGTTAGAGTCATAAAATAAAGAACTTAAATCAGGTTCAGTACGAAAGCTAAAATACGCAAGAATGGTTTTGGCGTTCGTCAGTAATTGCGAATTTGTGAGGTGACTACAAATATCATCGCTTTTCTGGCGCCGTTCAATTAAAGATAATGCCGCGCGCGTTTGAAGTAGACAAGAGCGCAATTGTACTTTGTCGTACATAATGACATGAAGTATTAGCCTATTAATTATAAAACTTACAAAATCTTAGAAACCCGGTTTCTGCGTTGTAAGTTCGTTCATTATACTTAAGGCGTATTGACGTAAAATCACTTATACCCGAAGGTATACGTATTTTAGAGTAATTTATTATATCAATAAAAATAAAAATTTATTTTTTATAATTTATATGTTAAATACTAGGAACCTTGGAAAAAAGGTTATTGAGTAATAATCAAAATTTTACCTTCCCTTTGCCGCTTTACCTTTCGCGTTAAACTGCGGCAAGTACTGAGTTATAATTGTAAAGAATTTACAAATCAATTGTAAAAAATATAAAGTTTTTGGCAAGAACATGTCAAAGATGGTTGACTTACTGTGAATAAGTTATACACTGTTTAAAGCTCAAATGTGTTCTATCCATCAGGAAAGACTGTAGTAGGTTCTTTTCAACTGCTTCTGATTAGGAAGTGTATTTACTAAAAGCTTATGTAGCCGAAGGCACTTTTAATTGAGCAGCTAGTACTTACATGAAGTTTTATTGCATCGAATGGTGTTTTCAAAAATAGAATATGACGAATCTATGCTTTGTAGTTAAGTTCAACGTCGTAAGAAGTTTGCTCTTATTCAGTCTGTTAAAGACAAGTAAGAAATTATGACTAAGTTAGATTTTTAGTGGCGCCTGACTTAACAAATGCACATAGAAGAATAATAAAAGTAGTATTCTTCAATAACTATGCAGAAATTCTAGACCACATTTGAGGAATAGGGTCTTTGTGGTGTTTAAAAGTTCATAATGTTTATTTATTGACATTGATGAACTTAAAATTTCCTGTCATATAAAATTTTTGTCAAGCATTTGATTCCATTTTGTCATATGAATCGTACTGAACAACCAATAACTGTAGAAATCAAAAATTCTGAAGATTTAAACATAGATTTTCAGCAATACTGGTTTATTTTGAAGCGCCAATGGTTAGCTGCAACGGCAGTTGCTGGTGGATTCTTAGCTTTTAGCGTTGCAGGTGTAATGCTAATTTCAAAACCTAATTACGTAGCAGAAGGGAAAATTCTTGTTAAACCAGATGAATCCGCTTCTTTAACAGGTTTACTAAAAGAGGCAAAAACACAACTAACTCCTTTAACACTACAAGGTAATCCGTTAAAAACAGAAACTGAAATTATACTTTCTCAACCAGTTTTGAATAAAGTAGTTAATTCAGTAATGTCAGATGAAAAGGGAAACAAACCAATATCAGAAGCAACACTAAAAAATAATCTTAAAGTAGAAGAAATCAGAGGTACAGATATTCTACAAATATCTTACACAAATACTGACCCAGCGAAAGCTGCGTTAGTAGTTAATCAAATAATGAAAGCCTATATAGAAAATAACAGATTAGTTAACCGTTTAGAAGCATTAGCAGCTAGAAATTTTATCGATAAACAATTACCAGCAACTCAAGAGACTGTTGGTAAAGCTGAACAAGTGTTGCGAAAGTTTAAGGAAAAAAATAAGCTTGTAGACATAGACGAAGAAGCAAAACTATCATTAGAAACTGTTGAAAAGCTAAAAACAGAAATTTCGGAAGCAAAAGCCAAGTTTTCTGATGTTAATGCCCAAAATAAAGATTTGATTAATAAATTGGGTATGGATTCCCAAAGAGCTATTGTTGTAGCTAAACTTAGTCAGTCTTCTTCAGTTCAAGCAACATTGGCATCAATTCAGAAAACTGAGGATGAGTTGAAAGCTGGAAGAACTCGCTTGCAAGACGAAAATCCGCAAATTATTGACCTCAAGAATCGATTAACAACCTTGAGAAGTCAATTACAAGAAAGAATTGTTCAAGAGATTGGGAGTAATCAATTAATACCTGAAAGCGATTTACGTGCTGGAGAACTAGAATTAGGTTTGATGAAGCAGTTAATAAATTTGCAAGTTGAGGAAAATGGTTTAGCAAATCAAATACGCTCTTTAGAAGATAATTTGTTTAAATACCAACAGAGAATAAATAGCTTACCAAAACTAAAAGAAGAAGAGCGAGAAATACAACGAAGGTTAGAAGCTGCACAAGCAACTTACGAAACTCTCTTGAAAAAACTTAAAGAAATAGAAGCAGCAGAAAATCAAAACATAATCAATGCCAGAATTGTTGAAGCAGCATCGCAACCCCTGCGTCCATCTTTGGATAAAGGATTGGTTTCTTTATTAATAGGAAATAGTGCTATTAGCTTAGTGATTTTTATAGCAACTGTACTAATTTTAGAGAAAAGAGATTTTTCTTTAAAAAGTGTTAAACAAATTCAAAATATTTTCTCATACCCATTGTTAGCAGCAATTCCAGCTTTTGAAAAGAAAAAGGCTGTGCATTATCAAGGTTTAGAAAAATTGCACGCCCTAATACCTGTTATAGACGCTCCTCATTCACCCATCAGTGAAGTCTATAGGATGCTGCAAGCTAACCTGGAGTTTATTGACTCAGACCAAAAGCCAAAAGTGATTGTAATTTCTAGTTCAATTCCTCAAGAGGGTAAGTCAACTGTTGCAGCTAATTTGGCTACTGTATTTGCCGAATTGAAGAAAAGAGTTCTGCTTATAGATGCAGATATGCGTCATCCCTCTCAGCATGAGATATGGGGACAAACAAACGAACTGGGTTTAAGCAATGTAATTGTTGGTTGGTGCGATACATCAATGGCAACCAAAGAAATTATGCCAAATTTACATCTTCTGACATCTGGTGTTATACCGCCAAATGCAGTAACGCTATTGAAATCTCAAGCAATGGCTACACTTATCAACAATGAATCGAGGAATTATGATTATATAGTTTTTGACGCACCACCAATATTAATGGCTGCTGATGCTTTAATTTTAGGCAAGATAACTGATGGAATTTTAATGATATCTCGACCTGGAGTTATTGATTCTAACAGTGCTATCAATACTAAAGGTTTATTAGAACAATCAGGTCAGAATGTTCTCGGTTTGGTAATTAACGGCGTCATTTTAAATAATGAATCTGATAGTTATTTTCATTTCAGAACAAATTATTATGCTCCTGATAGTCCCATAACTAGCAAAAAAAGTGCTAATGCTAAAACCCCTGAAAATGCAAACAATCCTAAAAACCCGGTTGGTTTATCGTAGTTTAAGTCAGATTTTTTTCATAGATAGCCCATGTACAAACATCAAAGATTAATTGAAAAAATTTTTGCAGTCATTTCGCTCTTTTTTTATACAGGCGCCATTGAGCCATTCATTTCCGAAACTCACCTTTTATATCCAATTAAGTTGGTACTCCCTAATACTTGTTTAGTAATTAGTTTAGTACTCATTCTCACTAGGTGGAAAAGAGTTGTAAATATTATTACTAGGGAAAAACTATTGTGGGTTTTATTGGGAATTGCTTTAGTCTCACCATTTTGGTCTGACACACCAATGTTTACATTAGAAAAAATTATGCCCCTAGTACGGGTTACTGTATTTGGAGTATATTTAGCTACATGTTATAGCCTTCACGAACAACTACAAATGTTTACTTGGATGTTTGGCGCCGTTTCATTGTTAAGTTTATTATTCGCTGTACTTTTACCAAGTTATGGAGTTATGGGCAGAGGTTTTGTTGCCAATATAGAAGACGTAATACATACAGGTGCTTGGCGAGGTGTTTTCGTCCATAAAAACGACCTGGGAAACATTACAAGTTTGAGTGCAGTAACTTTCTTTTTAAATGCAATAAGTAATACTAAATTTCGTAAAATAATGTGGGTTGGGTTTATCATATCAACAGCGGTAATCTTAGGCTCAAAATCACAAACTGCTCTAGTCGTTGTATTAATAGTAATGGTTCTGACTCCTTTCGTTAAAGCTTTGCGTTGGAATCATACAAAAGCATTACCATTTTTGATTATCACAATTTTAATTAGTGGGGTTACTTCTTTACTATTGGTAAGCAATGCAGAATCTATTTTAAACAACTTGGGTAGAGATATGACTTTTACTGGTCGTACAGAAATTTGGCCTGTAGTTTTCAACAAAATTCAAGAGCGTCCTTGGCTGGGTTATGGCTATGAAACGTTTTGGTTAGGTAAATGGGAAGGAGAAACGGCAGATGTTTGGAGAGAAATAGGAGGGGGATTTGAGCCAATTCATGCTCACAATGGTTTTCTTGACCTTTACCTTAGTTTAGGTTTAATTGGATTGATTGCTTTAGTAATTAGTTTACTTACTATTAGCTTAAAAGCATTAATTTGGGTACGCCATGTTCAAGGTGCAGAAGGTCTTGTTCCGTTACTATACCTGACTTGCCTAGTACTAATGAATTTGTCTGAAAGTCGTTTTATGATAGGCACAATTCACTGGTTGCTTTATGTAACAATTACAATTTCAATGCACTCCACTCTTAACAAGTTAGATATTTGGAATCTTGCAAATAAAGGCAAAGTTCGCATTGTATATAACTAAAGTCAAATTAAATAATAGATACAGGTGAATTTGCCAATGTTAATTAATAAAATCAAAAAAAGGTTTTCTAACGAATTTGTCCGTAATCTTAGTTTTTTAGCTGGAGGAGAGTTTCTTAATCGAGTTTTTCGTTTAGTGACTACGGTAGTTATTGCGCGTTTATTATCTCCACATGATTACGGACTAGCAGCGATAATATTCACTGTTAGAGAATTCGCGGTTGTTTTATCACTTAAATTTGGAATTGCAAGTAAACTTATTCAAGCTAATGAAAAAGATTTAGATGATTTAATCAACACATCTTATTGCCTCAATTGGATATTTTGTATTCTTATTTTTATTTTTCAATGTGCGGCAGCTTTTCCTATAGCTTGGTTCTACAAATCAAATGAAATTATTTTGCCAATATGTGTTGTTGCTTTTTATCATTTAATCGTCCCCAACTTTGTTATTCAATGGGCATTGATTGAACGAGAAAATCGAATGAATTTAATGGCGTTAACTCAAACTACCGATTCAGCCATTAATAATTTAATAACACTGTGTTTAGCGGCATCAGGCATGGGTTTGTGGGCAATTGTATTACCCTCAGTTATCTCTTCTCCTTTTATATGGCTATTTTTTGCTTACAAATACAGTTCCTGGCGCCCAAAACGTACTTTTACACTTTATCGTTGGAAAGAAATATTCGTATTTTGTAGAAATATATTAACTGTACAGTTATTAGATAATCTCCGAAACAATCTAGACTACCTAATTGTAGGAAGATTTTTAGGAATTAACGCTTTAGGAATTTACTATTTTGCCTTTAATGCTGGGTTAGGGATTAGTCTAAGTGTCATAAATTCATTTATTATTGCTTTACTACCTCATCTTTGTGCTGCGCGCGGTAATATACAAGACCTCAAAAAACGATATTTAGATGGTTTAAAAACTATTGCAGCGGTGTTTGTACCGTTAGTAATTGTGCAATCGAGTCTGGCGCCATTCTATGTGCCAATAATTTTTGGACAAAAATGGGTAGTAGGTATTCCAGTTCTAGTCTTAATTTGTCTTTCCGCTTTACCACGTCCCTTTGCAATAGCAACTTCAACACTGTTACAAGCTGTAGATAGAACAGATATTAATGTCAAATGGAGTGTTATTTTTACCACAATTTTTGCACTATCGATATTAATCGCTGTTAAATGGGGAATTGTCCCAGTCGCAGTAGCTGTTCTCGTTTCTCATTTTGTTGCAATGCCAATCTTTACCATTTGGGGTGCTAAATATGCAATAACATCTAATTCTTAATCTACTTAAATTTTACTTTCACCGACCAACTTTCATAGTTTTTTTGTACTGGAGTGTATTTATGCCGACTATATCCGTAATTATCCCAACCTATAATAATCAAAGAACAATATTAGAAACTATAGAATCAATTCAGAAACAAAGCTTTTCTGATTTAGAAATTGTAGTTATTAATGATGGCTCTACAGATGATACTTTAAAGATTTTAAATAGTATTCCAGATGAAAGAGTCAAAGTTTTTACTTATGAAAATAGTGGCGTTTCTACAGCGCGTAATCGTGGAATTTCAGTAGCAAGAGGAAAATATATCGCTTTTCTAGATGGCGATGACTTATGGACACAAAATAAATTAGAGCTTCAATATTCAGCCTTAGAACAACATCCTGAAGCAGGGTTAGCTTATAGCTTGACTTATATGATGAGTGAAAACGGCAAGCAAGTTCACAAATGTGACCCTATATATTATGAAGGAAATGTTTATACTAAATTACTTGCTGGTAATTTTATTATAGGTATATCTTCTAATATCCTAGTTCGGAAAGCAGCTATCGATTCTGTTGGTATTTTTGATACAACCTTGAGTCATTATGAAGATTGGGATTGGTGTCTACGATTAGCGAGCAAATGGTCATTTGTTGCTGTACCTGAATATCAAGTTTTTTACCGTCTATCTTCAGGTTCTGCCTCAACTAATATCGAAGCGTTTGAAAAATCTGTACTCACAGTTATAAACAGAGCTATTCAAAATGCTCCACAAGGAATTGAATCTTTATCAAAAATAAGATCAAAAAGTATTGCAAATTGTCACTTATACTGGAGTCAGCTATATTTAACTCGCGTTCCAGGTTTCAAAGGTGTTACACAAGCTCGTTATCACCTGCTAAAAGCTGCTCGTTTATCCCCAATAGTTATCCTCAAAAAATACGCTCTTATTCTGGTAGTTAAGTTAATTGCAATGCATTTTCTTACACCTGAAGTTGCAGGAAGAATACTAAACTTTATTACTAATTCACGTGCAATGCCAGCCCAAAAGGCAAATCTTATCAAATCTTAGTTTTTCTTTTTATTGATTTTGTACATATTTACTGTAATATTAAATACAGATGCTAATGAGTTATGAAAAAAGTTTCCGTAATTATTCCCGTATATAATGCTGAAAAGTATGTTGCACTAACAGTTAAATCGGTATTATTGCAAACCTACAAAAACATTGAGATTCTAATCATTGACGATGGTTCTCCTGACCAAAGCATACAGGCTTGTCAACAATTCACTGACCCTAGAATTAAAATAATTCGACAGCAAAACAAAGGAGTTTCAGCAGCAAGAGATACAGGTATTCGTCATGCTCAAGGTGATTATTTTGCTTTTATAGATGCAGACGATATTTGGATACCAGAAAAGTTAGAAAAACATGTAGAACATTTAGATAATTCTCCTAACGTTGGAATAAGCTTTAGTCGTTCTGCTCTTATCAATGAACTTGGGCAATCCTTAAATATATATCAAATGCCTAAGCTGAAAGAGATTGAAGTGTCTGATTTACTCTATACTAACCCACTTGGAAATGGTTCATCTGGAGTGTTTAGACGAGAAGTTTTTGAAGCGATAGCTTTTAAAGAAGACTCTAATACAGAAGAGTATTGTTACTTTGACACTAAATTTACTGTACTAGAAGATATTGAGTGTTGGCTGCGTATAGCTATTCAAACCATTTGGAAGTTTGAAGGTATACCTGAAGTATTAACTTTATATAGAGTTAATCCAGAAAGCCGTTCGGGGGATTTACTAAAAGCCATAGATTATTGGGAAAAAATAGATGAAAAGACACGCTCATATGCACCAGAACTAATAGATAAATGGAAACATCAAGCTATGGCTTATCGATTGCGAGATTTAGCGCGCGAAGCTGTACGTAGACAAGCTGGTTCTATTGCCGTAAAAGTTATTAATCAAGCTTTAAAATTTAACTGGCGCCTGCTATTAACAGAACCGCTAACAACAAGTTTGACATTGGTAATGTCTTACTTACTTTGGCTAATGCCAAAATCTTTGTACTTTCAAGTCGAACATTTGATTTTAAAAGCAAAAGGCTTTATCCAAAAACACAAAATGCAAGAAGAATTTGGAAGATAAATTTCAAAAGTTGTTTACACTTGAAAAGTTTCTCTTTATATATTAATTTTCCCTGAAATGATTTGGTTAATTGTATGAAAAAAGTTTCCGTAATTATTCCTGTATATAACGCCGAAAAGTATGTTGCCGCAACAGTTGACTCTGTTCTGTCACAAACCTATCAAAACTTTGAAATTCTCATCATCGATGATGGGTCTCTTGATGGCAGCATAGAAATTTGCCGACAGTTCAAAGATTCGAGAATCAAGATTATTCATCAAGCAAATAGAGGACTACCAGGGGCTAGAAATACAGGCATTCGCCATGCTCAAGGTGACTATATAGCTTTTGTAGATGCGGATGACATCTGGACTCCGGACAAACTAGAAAAACACGTCAAACATCTTGACAATTCACCCACAGTAGGAATCAGCTTTTGTTACTCTGCATTTATTAATGAACAGGGCAATCTAACAGGACTTTATCAAAGACCTCGCAAGCTCCATGACATCACACCCTCATATGTACTGTGTCGTAATCCTGTCGGTAATGGTTCAGCAGCAGTTATAAGACGTGAAGTCTTTGAAGCAATTAAATTTCAAGATAATTTGTACGGCGCCACTGAAGATTACTACTTTGATGAAGCTTTGCGTCGTGCTGAAGATATCGAATGTTGGTTACGAATCTCTATTCTTACCCACTGGCGCCACGAAGGAATTCCAGAAGTATTGACTTTGTACAGAATAACTTCGGGAGGACTATCTGCGAATGCTTTGAAACAATTAGAAGCGTTAGAAACGGTAATAGAAAAAACTCGTTCCTATGCTCCAGATATCATCGCACACTGTGAAAAAGCTGCAAAAGCTTACCATATGCGTTATACAGCGCGTCGTTTGGTGAGCTTGGGTGACGGAATAACTGCTGCAAAGCTATTCAACCTTGTTCTAATCAATCATTGGCATATCTTATTAGAAGAACCAGGTAAAACTGTAATAACTGGTGTTGCAGCTTATCTACTCTGGTTCATAAACCCTATAAAAGCCACTTTCCGTAGACCAGAATTATCCACTTGACCTTAGCCAAAAACCCGGTTTTTTGTATTACTTCCCTATTAATTTTTCATCAATCAAAAGACCATCAGAGTATGAAAATCTGTTTCTTGATTCAAAGTTATAAAAATCCAGAGCAAATATATCGACTTATTCGTAATATTAAAAGCTCGAGCCCAAACTCAATAATTATACTGAGTCATAATTCTACTTATTGCGTTCTAGATATATCTAGATTGAAACAATATTCAAATATTTATTTATTTAACGTCACAACAGGTAGAGGAGATTTTTCAATACTTCGAGAATATTTATCAACTATCAACTGGATATTTAGTAATAATCTAGATTTTGATTGGTTTATTAATCTAACTGGACAAGATTATCCAACTCAATCTATTTCAGAGCTAGAACTTTTTTTATCTACAAATAGTTACGACGCTTATATTGAATATTTTAAAGTATTTTCTAAAAAAAGTTCATGGACTATTAAGCAAGGGTATGATAGATACTTATACAGGTATAAAGTAAGTTTAATCAATTTCCCTAATTGGTTAAACTTATTCTTAAAATCATTAAAAACCATTAATTACTTTCAGCCAAATTTGCGGATTTATTTTATTTATGGTCTGCTGATGATAGGAAGAAAAGTTAAATCTCCCTTTAATGATGAATTTATTTGTTATGGAGGCTCTTATTTTTCTATTCTTTCTAAAAAATGCCTTGAATATATACATGAGTTTACTCAAAAGCATCCCGATATTCTTGAGCATTATAAATATGTAATCAACCCTGAAGAATCTTTTATTCAGACTGTACTAGTTAACAGTAAAGTTTTCAATTTATCGAATGAATCTAAACATTATATAGATTTTTCTAAAACTACTTACGGTAGTCCAGCAACTTTAACCAAGGATTATTATATTTTGATGAAACAAAATCAATATTATTTCGCACGTAAATTTGATATTGATATTGATAGCACTATTTTAGACATTTTAGACCAAAGAATTTTGGTAAAAACTTGATGAGGTAACTCATTTTATCGAAAATAGCAGAAAGATAAACAGTTTCTCTGCTCAAACTGTCTCTTGCTTTCTAAAATAACTACTTAATTATATCATAAGACAATGAATCAAGTTCAACTATTCAATTTGACTATTGATAACATCACAATGTATCAATTACTGAAAAAACTGAAATTTGGTGGTATTGTATTTACTCCTAATGTAAACCATCTGATTCAGCTACAAAGAAACTTAAATTTTTATGATGCCTATCAAGAAGCAGATTACATAGTTTGCGATAGTAAAATTATTATGTTCACATCTAAGTTTTTAGGTATACCCATTCAAGAAAAAATATCTGGTTCAGATTTATTTCCAGCTTTTTATAATTATTATAGAGATGACGATGATATCAAAATATTTTTGTTAGGAGGAATTGGAGAAGTCGGATATACTGCCCAGCGTAATATCAATTCCAAAATAGGGCGTAATATTATTATTGCAACTTATTCCCCACCAATGGGGTTTGAGAAAAACGAAAAAGAATGTCAAAGCATAATAGAGTTAATCAATCGCTCAGGAGCAACAGTTCTAGCAATTGGAGTAGGCGCCCCCAAGCAAGAAATGTGGATTTCTAAGTATAGACATAAATTAAAAAATATCAAAATTTTCTTAGCAATAGGCGCCACCATCAATTTTGAAGCAGGAACAATAACACGGGCGCCAAAATGGATGAGCCAAGTTGGTCTAGAGTGGTTATATAGACTTTCCGCTGAACCGACTCGACTCTGGAAGAGGTATTTGCTCGATGCGGCGCCATTCTTCTGGTTAGTTCTTAAACAAAAATTTAGATTCTATAAAAACCCTTGGTCAGCAGACCCGAGTATTTCTGCTAATACTATTGCGGAATACGAGAGAGGCAGGTTGTAGTAACTATATTATTGCTCTCTTTTATAAATATGTCGCGCAAAAAAGAAAGTGGGTGTGGATGCGGGAGTATTCCAATCTCAGTAATTATAGCTGCTCTTGGCGGTGGTTATTGGTGGTTTATTCATTTAGGCAATTTTAATATCAGCAAATTCCTACCTAATAACCAGCAAATAACTGCTCCGACTTTGCCAAAGGCGCCTATAGTGAATGATACTGTTACTACCCCCCAACCATTGGCGCCGATTGTTGCAAATAGTACACCAACAAGCACTCCACAAGCTAAACCATCACCCGAAGCAACCCAAAAAGCACTATCATCACCTCAAACACCTTGGGATAAAAAAGTAATTAGAGGAATTTATTTAAGTAGATATCAAATAACGAATAATGCAGACGAGCAAACAATTCGTCAACGAGTTCGTAATTATCGCGCCCAAGGAATTAACACCATTATTCATGGAGTATGGGGTAATGGTTGTACAATGTATAATAGTGAAGTGACACAGCAAATTCTTGGTTATAAAAGTTGCCCCAACCAGTTTCAAGACCAATGGTTAGATTGGTTAATAGATGAAGCACATAAACAGGGAATGCAAGTTCACGCCTATTTCGAGAAAGGCATTAAAATAGATAAAAACAGCCCAATATTTGACTTAGCAATTTCTAAAAAGTGGATTGTACCTGGAGTCGATAGAACCTATGCAGGAATTGACCACTATGTATTAGATGTAGAAATTGCAGAAGTAGGTAATTTATTTAAAAGAACCTTAACAGAATTTGTTCAAAAATATCCCAACATAGATGCAGTCCAATGGGATGATTATTTAGGCTATCATGCAGAACTGCCAGGTCAAGTAGACCGCACTGCTCATCTAACCAACTTTGTGCGGCAAATGATAACAGACATGAAAAAAGCTAATCCCAAAGTTAGCTTCGACATTTGCCATCATAACCCTTATTGGGCGAAACGTTATTTTGCCGCTGATTGGAAAAATTGGGGTGTAGATAGAGTCTTCATTCAGGCATATAACAATGCCAACTTTAACCAAGAATTAGACTACGCAGAGAATTACGCAGGAGTCGCAATTCTAGATAAACAATTAAATCACCTAAAACAACTAATTGACAACACCAAAATCAAAAGCGTTTTAGTATTCCCCCTAGAAGGCAAACCAGAACAAACCGCAACCGCAATCAAAAACATCACAAAGTAGGGTGCGTGACGCTATTACATTTGTTATTTTATTGTAAGATCGTTGTGGCGTCACGCACCCTACAAACAATGGGAATAACACAAAACTACAAATTAAATACTATCCAGTGGTACCCAGGTCACATAGCCAAAGCAGAAAAGCAACTAAAAGAGCAGCTAAAGCTTGTTGACGTGGTATTAGAGGTGCGTGATGCGCGTATCCCAGTATCTACCCATCACCCACAATTACTAGAATGGATAGGAAACAAATCCCGCGTTTTAGTAATCAACCGCTTCGACATGATTTTACCGCAAACGAAGCAAGCCTGGATAAACTGGTTTAAGCGACAAAGCGAAGTCCCCTACTATACCAATGCTCAACATGGGCAAGGTGTACCAGCAGTACTCAAAGCCGCTCAAGCTGCGGGTGTAGAATTAAATCAGCGTCGCAAAAGCAGAGGAATGCTACCGCGTCCCGTCCGTGCGGTTGTAATTGGTTTCCCCAATGTTGGAAAATCGGCATTAATTAACCGTATATTAGGAAAGCGTGTAGTTGAAAGTGCCGCACGTCCTGGTGTAACACGTTCGCTACGTTGGGTGAGAATTTCTGATGAATTAGAATTACTCGATGCACCTGGAGTAATTCCTTTAAGGCTAGAAAATCAAGATGCTGCCGTCAAATTAGCAATTTGCGATGATATCGGTGATGCGTCGTATGATAATCAGTTAGTCGCCGCCGCTTTTCTTGATATAATTAGTTACTTAGAAGCAGTGGCGCCAGAACTATTACCAAAACAAGCATTAAACGAGCGTTATAAGCTAGACCCAACAGAGCATACAGGTGAAGGTTATCTTCATGCTCTAGCAGAACATCGTTACAAAGGAGATGTCGAACGCACCGCACGTCAGCTACTCACAGACTATCGCAAAGGATTTCTAGGTCAAATACCCCTAGAAATACCCACTCAATTTAGCGGTGACGAATAACGAAGGTTGGGTACAACCCCAACCCTACTAATTAATTACTCAATATCAAAGTTCGCGCTTTAAACACCAACACTGTACAAGCAGTAAAAAATACTCCCAGCATTAAATTCACCAAGCTAAAACTCTTATCACTAGCATGAATTAAAATGCTTTCAATTATCAAAGAAGGTAAAACGGCGCCACAAATAAGTAGAATCAAATTAAAGGCTTTGCGCTTAACTATAATAATCAACACTGTTAAATACAATCCTAACGGAATAAAAGTAATTGCATACGCAAAAAGTTTTAGATTATTAGGATACAGTTCTAACAAGTTAAATACATAAACATTTTCTGGTTTATCTACATTTACCTGAATTTTACCCTTCGCATAACTAATAATTATACGGCGTGGACTAGTATCAGAGAACACATTAGGCACCGACAAGTTAATATCCGAACCATTTTGTCCAGTTATAGGAGTTCGCAAACGCAGCGATAAATTAGTATTATCTTGACCAATAGTAAAATTTCGATGCAACGGGTCACCAGAAACAGAAATTATCCGCGCAGGTCCTTTCTGCAAAAGATTAGCAGACGCTACAGTTGTAATAATCGTAAATTCTGAAGTTTCACTAATTCTTTGATTAATTAATTTAACTGGTTCTTCTGTCTTTAACCAGCGACTCGAATCAACAGATATACCTTTTTCATTGCTGGTTGAACCGTTAGATACTTGTCCTTGCCATAATAAATCAGGTTGTTTCCCTGTAATATCGCGATAGCTATCTTTCCCATCAAATTCATATTTTGCTAATATCGCATCATTTGTACTAGCTAAATAATTAGGGTTAGAGAAAACTTTTTCAATTTCGCTATCTGAAAAAGCTTTATCAGCAATAGCTATTTGCGATACACTTCCTTGCCAAGGTCTATCACCAGTTCGTTCATTACCAATCACCAAAGGGAAATTGGTGTTCCATTGGTTTAAACTAATATTGTTTTCCCACGAAATACCAACAAAAAACGCCAAAATAATATATCCAGTCAAAAATCCTACAATACCAGCACGAGAATTACTAATGCGGCTATTTTGAATATAATCAAGCGTAGAACGAAATTGACGTGTGTCTAATATATAGAAACTAAGCAACCCGACAAAACTACCCAGCGTGTTATTAAAAATATCAGCAGGAGTAGGGTCTCGTGACGGTAAAAACGATTGTAAAAATTCTACCGTAAAAGATAAACAGGCACCAGTGGCAATCACAGCAAGTATTTGAATTAATGGCGAAACATTTTTTCTAAGTAAAATACTTGCAACACCAAAACCAAGCGGCATAAACAGTAAAATATTATTTACTTGGTCATTAAAAAAACTCGTGTTGTTAAATCGCTCAAAAATGGTGCCAAGCGAAAAATTATCTGGTACTGAAAAATTAAACGGGTATAATGTTGCGACTGCGACTGCTGCAATACCAACAAACACCAACAATAAATCTGCTGGAAAACCCCAAATTAGTAAGACGGAAGATGCTTTGTCTCTTTTCATTATTTATTAGTCGCTAAATTTTTTTGTCTATATAATATTGACTAAAAAAAGGTCAAGATAGAATAAAGCTGTTGTAAAGAATATGCGAAAATACTTATTTATATTTTTATTTGTGTAATAAATCACCGTGAGTCATGTGTCTCGCCTGACGTACACTACTCGCCTGACCTATGCCAATAAGCTATACTCTAGTTGAAATTACTCAGATGAAATTTTTTGTGTAAGCTATCTAGTACTTTTAACCTTGCGTTTCTGGAATTAGATTGCGAAAATATTATGTGCTTTATATTACTCATATCAAGGAGTGTGGGTTAAAAATGACCAGTCAATTACCAAGCCAACAGGCTGCTGAGTTAAGATGCTAGCACAACTTTGCCCTGGATGGAGTTTTCGTCACCCATGACCCACCTGAAGCTACGACTCAAAGAGGGAAACACCGATAGAACGGTAGAAGTGCATCAAGATGTGTTTACAATTGGTCGTCTACCGGAATGCGACTTATATTTACCGTTTGGCGGAATTTCTCGCTATCATGCTCGTTTAGTAAAAGCACCTGACGATACATGGACAGTTGAGGATTTAGGAAGCAAAAACGGGACACACGTTAATGATAAAATGATTACGGCGCCACAAAAATTCTATCATGGCGATGTAATATGGTTGGGCAACATCAGCCTGCTTGTTCTTCTCAAAGATAATGATTATCGTCTTCAGGCGCCAGGGTTCTCAGAAACAGGAGAACAGCGAACTATATTGCGAAACGTCAAGCAGTTGCGAGAAAGCTGGATAGAAGCACAAGGAAACTCAGGTAGCGATAGTAACAAAGACAAAACAATTGCGCGTCTTAAGGATTTAGTAAACATCGCGAAAAATCTTTCTGCTGCTGCGTCAATAGAAGAAATTTTTGCACAAGTACAGGAAGTTGTATTTCGCTACTTAGACAGTATAGACCGTTTAGCGCTATTAATCGACGTTAAAGGCTGTGGCAAGCTAGAATTAATAAGTGCAGCAGTACGAATTTCTGCTAAAGAAAAAAAACTCTCAGCAGATGGCAGTTGGGTAAGTCGCAGTATTTGCCAAAAAGTATTTGAAGAAAAAATAGCGATTCAAATTGCCGATGCCCAAAACGACGAAAGATTTGCAAGCGAACACAGCATATTAATAAACGATATACGCAGCGCAATGGCTGTACCTCTGTGGGATGAAAATAAAGTAGTTGGCGTTTTATATGCAGACGCGCATCTTTCTTCATACCATTGGGAAGCAGAAGGTGAGCAAGAGTTAAGTTTTTTCTCAGCGCTAGCAAATATCGTAGCATCGAGCGTTCAACGTTGGTTGCTAGCAGAAAAACTCAAAAGCGAAGAAGTAATACGTCACCGTTTAGAACGATATCATTCACCAGCAGTTGTTCAGCAATTAATCGAGGTTGGTGCTTTACCCGATGGACGTTTACCACCCAAAGAAAGCGAAATTAGCATTTTATTCGCCGATATTGTTGGATTTACGGCTATTTCCGAACGGATGACACCAACGCAAATTGCCGAAATGCTCAATAATTTATTTGAAGAAATGCTTCAAGAGGTTTTTGCCTATGGTGGCACTTTAGATAAATATATAGGTGATTGTATCATGGCTTTTTTCGGCGCCCCCGAACTACAGCCCGACCATGCAGAACGTGCGGTTGCTGCTGCACAAGGAATGTTAATTAGGTTAGAGAATCTAAATGCCAATAACTTCTGGCAAGAACCTTTGCAATTACGAATAGCAATTAACAGTGGTAAAGCCGTTGTTGGTGATGTTGGGAGTTCGCAACGGGTAGAATACACCGCATTAGGAGCAACAATTAATTTAGCATCACGTTTAGAAAGTGTATGTCCACCAGGTGAATGCGTCATAAGTGAAGCAACTTACCAACTTCTTAATTCCAATTCTTCATTTTACGAAATGGGCGAGTACCGCTTTAAAGGTATTGACCGCCTAGTAAAAGTATATCAAACAAGGATGCACTAATTTATAATTACATTACTTTCATCAGTACAAATACTGAATAAGTAAATATACAAATGATTGTTTTTAAATATATATACTAATTAACATTGTAAATTTTAAATCTAAAATAATTGCAATAAACGGGGTTTTTAAGCAAAATTGTCATTTTTATTGCAATCTAATAAAAAAACCCGGTTTATATAGGCAGACACTAAAATTATAATAGTGTTACACATAATCAATTTTTGCTCATTACCATAATGGTTAAGTCAAAAATAAATGTTATCTATAGGTGTACTTAACGGGAGGTGTTTGTCATGGCAATAGCCACTATAAATCCCGCTACCGGGGAACTAATCAGGACTTTCGAGCCGCTCAATGATACTGAAATAGGCGCCAAAATAGATTTGGCACAGCAGGTATTTTTGAAATATCGTCACACAAGTTTCGAGACGCGCTCGCATTTACTGAACTCTTCAGCAGAGATTTTAGAACAAGACAAAGCTAAATTTGCAGCTTTGATGACTTTAGAAATGGGCAAAACTTATAAAAGTGCTATTGCTGAAGTCGAAAAATGCGCTTTAGTTTGTCGTTATTATGCCGAAACGGCGCCGCAATTTCTAGCTGATAAAAGTGTAGAAACAGATGCAAGCGCTAGTTTTATTCGCTACCAACCATTAGGTATTATTCTTGCTGTAATGCCGTGGAATTTCCCGTTTTGGCAAGTCTTTCGCTTTGCGGCGCCAGCTTTAATGGCAGGCAATGTTGGTATATTAAAACATGCCTCGAACGTACCTCAGTGTGCAATAGCCATCGAAGAAATTTTCCAAAAAGCAGGCTTTGAGGCAGGTGTATTTCAAACTTTCCTCATCGGCGCCAACAAAGTCGCCGACATTATAACCGACGACCGCGTAAAAGCCGCAACCCTAACAGGTAGCGAGCCAGCAGGCGCCTCACTAGCAGCAGCAGCAGGGCAACAAATTAAAAAAGTCGTATTAGAACTAGGTGGAAGCGACCCATTTATAGTAATGGAGAGTGCAGACCTAGAGCTAGCAGCAACAACAGCCACAAGCGCGCGCATGTTGAACAATGGACAATCATGCATCGCAGCCAAACGATTTATAGTCACTGAAACAATAGCACTGGAATTTGAAAAATTACTCCTACAAAAATTTCAGGCTTTAAAAATCGGCGACCCCATGTCAACCGACACCGACATCGGCCCACTCGCGACACCCAATATCCTTCAAGATATAGACTCGCAAGTCAAAGCTGCCGTCAACAATGGAGCAAAAGTATTAACAGGGGGTAATCCTATAGACGATCGTCCTGGCAACTTTTATCCACCAACAATCTTAAAAATTTCTAAAGAAAACCCCATTGCTAAAGAAGAATTCTTCGGGCCAGTGGCAATGTTGTTTCGAGTCAAAGATATCGACGCAGCTATTGAACTTGCCAATGATATACCCTTTGGCTTAGGCGCCAGTGCTTGGAGTAACGATGAAAGCGAGCAAAAACGCTTCATTAACGAAATCGAAGCAGGTTCAGTATTTATAAACGGCATGGTAAAATCAGACCCCCGCTTACCTTTCGGGGGCATTAAACGTTCTGGTTACGGTCGCGAACTAAGTATCCAGGGTATACATGAGTTTGTAAATGTTAAAACAGTGTGGCAGAAATAATTAGAGAACAGGGGCAGTACATTATGAATACAATGAATACAGCAGAATTATTAGTAAAATGCTTGGAAAACGAAGGCGTACAGTACGTATTCGGTCTTCCTGGAGAGGAAAATTTACACGTACTCGAAGCACTTAAAAATTCCTCGATTCAATTCATTACTACCCGTCATGAACAAGGTGCAGCGTTCATGGCTGACGTATACGGGCGCCTAACCGGGAAAGCAGGTGTGTGTCTTTCTACACTAGGCCCAGGTGCAACCAACTTAATGACAGGTGTTGCCGATGCTAACTTAGATGGGGCGCCGCTAGTAGCAATAACCGGACAAGTTGGTACTGACAGAATGCATATAGAATCGCACCAGTACTTAGACTTAGTAGCAATGTTTGCCCCAGTGACTAAATGGAGTAAACAAATAGTTCGACCAAGCATCACACCCGAATTAGTACGTAAAGCCTTCAAAAAATCGCAAAGCGAAAAACCTGGTGCAGTGCATATCGACTTACCCGAAAACATTGCCGCGATGCCAGTAGATGGTCAACCTTTACGCATCGACAAACCTGACAAAACCTTTGCATCTTTTGCTAGTATCCGTGCAGCCGCAGCTGCTATTTCTCAAGCAGTTAACCCAATTATTTTAGTAGGAAACGGAGCAATTCGCGCCTTAGCGAGTGATGCAGTCACTCAATTTGCTACTCAACTAAATATTCCTACAGCCAATACATTTATGGGTAAAGGTGTAATTCCTTACACTCACCCTTTAGCATTATGGGCAGTTGGGTTACAACAACGTGATTTCGTTAGCTGCGGTTTTGATAACACCGACCTAGTAATTTGTATAGGTTACGACCTCATAGAATTTTCGCCTAAAAAATGGAACCCCGACGGCAAAATACCCATTATACATATCGGCGCCAACTCAGCAGAAATTGACAGCAGCTATATACCAACAGTTGAAGTAGTCGGTGACATATCAGACTCATTAAACGAAATATTAAAAGTAGCCGACAGACACGGCAAACCAAAACCCTACTCCCTTACCCTACGCGACAACATCCGCGAAGACTACGAACAATATGCTTCCGATGACGGTTTCCCAATAAAACCCCAAAAATTAATCTACGATATGCGCCAAGTAATGGGGCCAGAAGACATCGTAATATCAGACGTAGGCGCCCACAAAATGTGGATAGCCCGTCACTATCATGCCCACAGTCCCAACACCTGTATAATATCCAACGGCTTCGCAGCAATGGGTATAGCCATACCAGGCGCCGTAGCAGCCAAACTAGTACATCCCAACCGTAAAGTCATCGCAGCCACAGGAGACGGAGGGTTCATGATGAACTGTCAAGAACTAGAAACCGCACTGCGAGTAGGCACACCATTTGTAACCTTAATATTCAACGACGGAGGTTACGGACTAATCGAATGGAAACAAGAAAACCACTTCGGTAAAGGTCGCTCATCCTTCGTCCACTTCGGCAACCCCGACTTCGTAAAATTCGCCGAAAGCATGGGTCTAAAAGGCTACAGAGTAACATCCGCAACCGACTTCATACCCGTCCTCAAAGAAGCACTAGCCCAAGACGTACCCGCAGTCATAGACTGCCCAGTAGACTACCGCGAAAACGCCCGCTTCTCCCAAAAAGCCGGCGACTTAACCTGTAAAGTCTAATTAATCCCCCCAACCCCCCGAATTTCGGGGGGCTAAGAAAATATCTTAAAAGTAAGAGAAATTATAAATTGTCATGCTGAGGTACGTTAACGCAGTTTTCCCGCAGGGTAGCATCTTAACTGTCATGCTGAGGTACGTTAACGCAGTTTTCCCGCAGGGTAGCATCTCAAAGATTTTAATTTTTTAAAAGTAAAGTTATAACCCGTTCTTATTATATTTACCACAGAGACGCAGAGCGCACAGAGAAGAGAGCTTAGAATTGGTGCCTACCTCTAGAATTAATATAAAAATAAACAGCAATAACTTTAAATTTAAGTAATTATACTGCAATAATTCGGTAAATTTTGGAAGAAGATATATTGTCATCAGATATATCTTTTACATGGACTCATTCCAATTACCTACAATAAAAAAAGACTTAAATTATCAGATGCTTCTGTAGCTGGTAAAATTTGGGCGTGTTGAAGGAATATATGCGAGATTTAGAAGACAAATGCAGTTAAGTCTCTGAATATATAACTAAACATTAGATTCTTCGCTGCGCTCAGAATGACAGTTTTATATTTTAATAATAAAAAACCTCAGTCTATAGTAGACTGAGGCAACTGTTAATCAGGGTGCATCTGAAATTTATATTCGCTATGTAATTTCACAAATCTGGACAAAATTGAATATTTATTTGCGTCAATCAAGGCGCCCATTACATAATAAAAAACCGTGGCATAATACCACGGTAAAATATTAAATAATATCCCGTCAGAGATTAATCGCGGCTATTTAGCGCAATTAGTAAGCGTAAGATAAAAATGAACAAGTTGATGTAGGTTAGGTACATTGACAGCGCAGCACTTAAATATTGATTATCACGGTAAGCGCGCGGTAAAATGTAGAAGTCAACTACAGCTGCTCCTGCAAACAAAAATACTCCTATACCCGAAATACCAATTTCTAACCAACCTGGTGTATACACACCAAACATACGGAAAACAACTTGGGTTAGCATTACTACAAGTAAAGCAATTAACCCCAAGCTGATTGTTTTACTTAACGCCATTCCATCAGATTCACTCATGTTAGAGCCAATTTGACGGGCGCCAATAAAGGTGACTCCACAACCAAGTGCTGCAAACCCAATTCCTGCAATCCCTACGCCCCTTGTACCCAAAGCTACAGCGACAATGCCACTCAGCGTATAGCCAGATAAAAGGCTATAGGTTGCTAGTAAGGGTAGCGCTACTTTGTTGTTACCTTTCTCTGCAACGTTCTGGGCAACAAAGAAAAGTATGAGTTCTAGAACAAACGCCGCAATAAACGTAGGAAAGAAGATACTTGGGTTATTTTGGCGTATATACAAACCGCCATATGTGCCAACAGCTGTCAATACAAGACCCCCACCCACAAAAGGAAGGGCGTTAGCAATTACGTTTGGACCGACCAGGGCTTGATTTTTTGCCTGGTTAATAGCTTCGCGGAAGTTGCTGCTACTACTCATATTTGAAACAATTTTATTAATAGAGGAATTACCTTCTTCTATTTTGACCTATATTTAAATTATGTATAGTCGTGGTAATTGCTGAATTTGGCAAGATTATACGTTGGGTTGCGTTCCTCCACCCAACCTACGGTTAAAATTTGGCGCCCAACGATAGCAAACCTTGACGTTGTGCCTGTGTCAAACCAATAGTATTATCAAGCTGGCATCCTGTAACTAATGTATCTTGCCATATTGTTTCATTAAGCGTGGCGCCCGATAAATTAGCGTTACGTAAATCGGCACCAGTAAAATTAACAAATATCATGTCAGCTTTGACTAAACTAGTATTGCTTAAATTGGCGCCAGACAAATTACCGCGAATCAAATTAACTCCATCCAAAATTAAACCAGATAAATCTGCTCCTATCAAATTTGGAAACTTTAATCCTCTAGCATTTTGTAAATATCTCGTTACACAAATTATATTAGCTTCATTCAAACGCATTTGTAGCAAAAACGTATAGCGTGCGATTCCATATTGCTTAAGTATATGTAAACGCTGTTGAGCATCCTGTTCCAGAAATTCAGTTGCTGCTTGATATAAATATGATGCTGTATTACTTGTCATAATAGATACTTAGAATATTGGGTGCGTAATACAATAAAGCATCACGCACCAATGCACGCTACTTAGTCTAGAAAAAATTCTTCAAAAAAAGTATAAAACTTCGGCGCCAACAACTCAAATTTTTCTCCAACACAATCAGGAGTAGTAATTTTATACCCTTTCCCATTTAACCAGTAATGATTATTAAATGGCGTATAAATAAGGTGAGCCATTCCTTCAGAATAGTACCCGGATAAAGTCATAGTATTAATTTTTGGGAAAAAGCACACACTGAAGTTGACATTCTTGCCAATATGTTTTTCTTTTTTGAAAGTTATAGATAAGTTATTGCTACCAATTTTTTGACCTAACAAATGATATTGATTTTTTGGGAAAATAAAAGCAGCATCGAAACAGCTAGCCTGCCGATACAATAACTTGTACTCAGTATCAGGTAAAACCAAAGCCGCAATCTTAGCAGCCTCTGCTAGTAAATCTAATTGTATAGTATAAATTGCTTTGAGTGCATCACAAGACATTTTTTTACCCTTAAATTATTATAATTAAAGTGGGAATCGGTAATCCGAGGTCAACATAAATCGTTTTCTAATATCTTATAGGAGCAATCAACGTAATTTTATGCAGTACTATCAGGAGGTTATAAAAATTAATAATTTTCCCGCAATGTAAAATCACCATCCCTGCCCATTTGAAATTTAGGGTGGCTCACGACACCCCACAATCAAATTTTGAATATTTTTCTATTTATAAATCTTTGTAAAAGCACCTTGACAAACTTTGTTCTGCGCCGCAAAAGTTTTGTAACTATGTATATATTATCATTGAAAGTGCCTTTAAGCAAACCCAATGTAGCCTTTGGCACTGTTTAACTTGTAATTACTAAGCGATTTTGTCCTGCAAACGGTTTTCTTCTATTCGAGCAAGGTTGTTGCGATACTGAGCTTCACGATTAAGCCAAAATGCTGCTGTACTCCCCGAAACTTGCTCTAGCTTCAAGGCGGTTTCTTCGTTTATAGGCACCTTACCATTAATAAGTAGATTAATATGTTCTACTGTGTAACCCAAGTGTTCTGCGTTCCCGTGGTTGTGTCCAATTGCGCTCTTCTAAAAAGTCAGCAATAGTATCACCAGGGGGAGATACCCAATCTGGAGTAAAAGGACGATTTGCTTCAATCATGGTAATTTGGTGGTTTTATATGTTAGATGGTGCGTGATGCTTGAGGATTGTAATGTTTGTTGATGATTTGTTGTAGGCATCACGCACCCTACTTTACTTCCAAGCTATGTAGGGTAATTTTGCTGCGGTGGCTCTGACTTGTTCTGCTTGCGCTACTAGTTGTCCACATGCGTCCCAGGAACCAGAGACAAACATGTTCCTTGCTCCTTCATTTATTGAGACGGCGCCTGTAAAGTCATTACATTGAACTTGCATTGTTTCTAGATTTACTGTTACTGATATTTCTGGGTTTGCGCTAACTAGGTCTTGGATTTGTTTTACAGTTTCGCTATCGGCTGTTAAACAAGGGACTCCCATAGCTACGCAATTGCCGAAGAATATTTCGGCAAAGCTTTCACCAACTACCGCAGTAATACCCCATTTTGCTAAAGCTTGCGGTGCGTGTTCGCGCGATGAACCACAGCCAAAGTTACGGTTGACTACTAAAATATTGGCGCCTTGATATTGCGGTTGGTCGAAAGGATGTTGACCTTTGAGGGCAATACGGTCATCTTCAAAAGCATGGGCACCTAACCCGTCAAAGGTAACACAACGTAAAAAGCGCGCAGGAATAATACGGTCGGTGTCGATGTCATTACCTACTAAAGGAATAGCGCGACCAGAAACTGATTTTACTTCACTTGGCATACAAATTCTAAATATTTTTAACTGGAAATCTTGTGGGATGGGCATCTTGTGGGATGGGCATCCTTGCCCGTCCCTTATATATAGATAATCTTGGGAACCGAGGCACCTCCACCCAACCTACACTAGCTCGCGTACATCAAAGACCTTACCTTTAACAGCAGCAGCAGCAACCATTGCAGGACTCATCAATAAAGTGCGACCGCTTGCAGAACCCTGGCGCCCTTTAAAGTTACGATTAGAAGAAGAAGCACTAATTTGTCGTCCTTCTAATTTATCAGGGTTCATCGCTAGACACATTGAACATCCAGCTTCACGCCATTCAAAACCCGCTTCCACAAAAATTCTATCAAGTCCTTCTTCTTCTGCTTGTTTTTTGACTCGTTCAGAACCTGGAACAACAAAGGCTTTTATACCAGAAGCAACTTGGCGCCCTTTAGCAATTTTTGCAGCTTCGCGTAGGTCGCTAATACGTCCATTAGTACAACTACCAATGAAGCATACGTCTATTTTAGTGCCTTCGATAGATTGACCTGGCGCCAAATCCATATATTTATATGCTTCTTGGGCGATTACACGGTCATCTTCGCTCAACTGTTCGGGAGTTGGTACTTGTTGGTCAACTCCAATACCTTGACCAGGTGTAATTCCCCAAGTGACAGTAGGAGGAATATCTTCGGCTTTAAAAACAACTACATCATCATATTCAGCATTACTATCACTTTTTATCAAATCCCACCACGCGACAGCTTTATCCCAGTCTTCACTTTTAGGAGCAAAGTCGCGTCCTTTAAGATAATCATAAGTTACTTGGTCAGGATTAACATAACCACAACGGGCGCCACCTTCAATAGCCATGTTACAAACAGTCATTCGTTCTTCCATGTTCATCGCTTCAAAGGTAGTACCAGCAAATTCGTATGCATACCCAACCCCACCTTTAACACCAAGGATACGAATAACATGCAAAATAATATCTTTAGCATATATACCTGGTTTTAAGGCGCCGTTAACTTCGATTTTACGAACTTTGAGTTTTGCCAAAGCCAACGTTTGCGAAGCCAAAACATCACGAACTTGACTAGTTCCAATACCAAAAGCAATTGCACCAAAGGCGCCATGTGTGGAAGTATGACTATCACCACAAGCAATAGTCATACCCGGTTGAGTCAAACCTTGTTCAGGTGCAATAACGTGAACTATTCCCTGATTGCCCGAACCAATATTATAAAAAGTGATATTATTATCTTTCGCGTTATGCTCCAACGCCTGCATCATCTCTTCAGCAAGAGTATCAACAAATGGACGCGCTTGGTTGTCAGTAGGAACAATATGGTCAACCGTTGCCACAGTCCGTTCTGGAAATAATACCTTCAAACCCCGTTCGCGTAGCATCGCAAAAGCTTGGGGACTAGTAACTTCGTGAATCAGGTGAAGTCCTATAAATAGCTGCGTTTGCCCAGATGGCAACGTACCAACAGTATGTAATTCCCAAACTTTATCAAACAGCGTGCCCTTGCTCATATCTAAAATCCGTGTTCTTATTCTCTCGAATCTTAAATATTAACAAAAAATAGGTCTCTAAATTTAGAAACTCTGGGTGCCAAAGTCATGTATACTTTCCACTGGCATTTGATTTGTTTGATAAGGCACCCCTTTAAAATAACTAGTAAAATGACTACACCTGACACATCATCCGAATTTAACCAAGACGAATGGGTAATAGACCACAACAATAAAAGCGCGCTGTCAATTCGCGTCAAAGGAGAATGTCTTTTTAAAGAGCAATCGCCATTTCAAGTCGTAGAAGTATTTGATACATACGACCGAGGGAAAATGCTGACTATTGACCGCATGGTTATGTGTACCGAATCAGATGAAGCAAACTATCATGAAATGATTGTTCATGTACCAATGTTCGCTAATTCCAGTATCAAAGATGTATTAGTAATCGGCGCCGGAGATGGTGGGACAATTCGGGAACTAATGCGTCATCCAGGTATCGAAAAAGTAACAATGGTAGAAATTGACGAAGTTGTAGTACGCGCTAGCAAGCAGTTTTTACCCACAATATCATCAGCCCTAGAACATCCCAAATTAAATTTGCTCATCGACGATGGCATAAAATTCGTCAAAGAAGCCGCCGATGCATCTTATGATTTAGTCATTATCGACTCCTCCGACCCAGTAGGTCCATCAGAAGGACTTTTCAGCAAATCATTTTACGAAGACGTATACCGTTGCTTGCGTCCAGGTGGAGTAGTAACAATACAGAGCGAGTCACCACTATTCCATCCCGACGCATTCGTAGACTTAAACAAATGCCTCAAAGAAGTTTTCGGCACCGACTTCGTACATCCATACTTAGTATTTATACCCATGTATCCCACAGGAATGTGGAGTTTGACATATTGTTCAAAACAAGGACAACACCCAGTAACTAACTTTGACCGTAACTCTTCAGCGCAATTTACAAAAGAACATAACTTGCGCTACTACAACCCAGATATTCATCAAGCAGCGTTTGCACTTCCCGGTTATATTAAACAAAAAATAGAAATCTAAATCAATCATTTACAGGCTTATGCAATTGGTACATAAAAACGTAGGGTGCGTGACGCTACCCAAAAAATTAAACGTAGCGATAAGACTTGTAGCGTCACGCACCAATTCAAATTGATTATAACAATATCGTAAATCCTGGTTTATTTCCTTCTACCTAGTAAACCCAACTGCCTCAACTCACTTTCAGTATCATTAGACCACTCACGCACCGAACCAAAGGCGCCATCATAAACCGCAGTCAAAATCTTTTTTTCTGCGGGTTTGGCAAAAAATAAATAGCGGGCGCCAGTAGTAGTAATAAAATTATCACAGGAAGTTCTATTAAATCCCGTTAAAGTAACAATCCTTGAACCTTTACCTTTAAAATAGCGCTTGACTCGAACTGTCACTTTATCTTCATTCACTCGAATCACAGTACCATCAAAAACATAAGGAGTATTATCCACCCTTGCCGCCAAAGTTGCAGGTGTACTTCCGGGTGCAGGCTTACAAGCGCTAGCAGGTTGCGATAAAATTACACCTAAAACTATAGATACAAAAAAGCCGACTCCTACTAATTTTGATTTTACTAACCAATATCTAAAGTCCTTATTATTCCTTGATAACTTCAACATATTAAATAACTCTCGTGCATGTTATAATGTAAAGAAACCGGGTTTCTACGCAAAATCGTCGTTTTATTACAATATCTCAACAAAGAAACCCGGTTTCTAGAGGACTAGACGTTAATGTATAATTTTTGTTGCAGTTGTTACCAAGCACTTATCCGTTACATCCGTTACATCCGTTGCCAGTCTTGCCTATTCAACCAAAAACATGGAGAAATTCCCAGATATCCAAGATAGGCGCCTAAAATCATTATCAACGAAATCATCATGGGTTCAGGTATTGGGATACTTGGTTTAAAAAAAAGAAACGATAACTTAAACAGTTGGCGCCAATACTGAACATTATTATTACAGTATAAAAACAAACTATACATATAATTAATGAATAGCAAAAATACTGTCTAAAGGTAGAACTATAAATACAAGACAAGCCTTATCCTACAAGCAATTAGTTTTTTCTCATTGCCAAGATTAATAAAAAGGATGCCAAAAGTGCTTATAAATAGTCCAATCATTGCATTTACCATTCTTTTAATAGTAATATTTACAATCCCACCACTCTTCGAGCGGTTAAAACTGCCTGGGCTAGTAGGTTTGCTTGTAGCAGGTGTAATTTTGGGTGATAGCGGATTAAAACTTCTCAATCCTGAGTCAGAAACCATCAAGCTTTTATCTGAAATTGGCAAAATATATTTAATGTTTGTGGCAGGGTTAGAAATAGACTTAGAACAGTTTCGTAAAACCAGGAATCGTTCGATAGGATTTGGATTTCTAACATTTATAGTTCCAATGATAGCAGGTATTGCAGTTGGCAGAATATTCAATTTTGGTTGGAATAGCTCTGTTTTAATTGGCTCTCTACTTGCTTCACACACCCTTTTAGCATATCCAATCGTCAGTCGCTTAGGAGTGGTAGCAAATGAAGCGGTAACAGTTACTATCGGCGCCACCATTTTTACAGATACAGGTGCTTTATTGGTACTAGCAGTATGTGTAGGGATTCATGGTGGAGAATTTACACCTTTGAGTTTAATTACTTTACTAGGTGGATTAGCTATATATTCAGTGGTTGTATTATTCGGTTTTGATTGGGCAGGAAAAGAATTTTTCAAACGTACAGGTGATGAACAAAGTAACCAATTTTTATTTATTTTATTAGCTTTGTTTTTAGCATCAGTCGGTGCCCAAGTTATTGGTGTAGAAAAAATAGTTGGCGCCTTTTTAGCGGGTTTAGCAGTAAACGATGTTTTAGGGCGTAGTCCAGTTAAAGAGAAAATAGAGTTTATTGGCAGTGCATTATTTATCCCTTGTTTTTTCATAGACATGGGATTACTAATTGATATTCCAGCATTCATCAAAACCTTAAGCTCCATAGGTTTAACAGCGGCAATAGTCATAGGTTTAATAGGTAGTAAATTTATTGCCGCATATCTAGCTAAAGTTTTTTACCGTTATAACAATACAGAACTATTAACAATGTGGTCATTATCTTTACCACAAGTAGCTGCCACACTCGCTGCTGCATTAGTTGCCTATGAAACTGTAAATGCCAACAATGAAAGACTAATTAATAGTGGTGTTTTAAATAGTGTTATAGTTCTGATGCTAGTCACAGCTATTCTTGGTCCAGTAATAACAGCGAGGTCTGCCGCTTCCCTGACTGTCCCCCAACCAGATTTAGCTTCTGAACCTCTCTCAACTTGGTGGAGGAACTACCGCGATGATGTGGTAGATACAATTCATCAAACATTCACTGTAGTAGTTCCAATTTATAACCCGCAAACCCAACGTTATTTGCTAGAAATGGCGGCAATTTTAGCTCGTTACGAGTCAGGAAGACTGGTGCCATTAGCAATAACAAAAGGACATATCCAAATGGATAATCCTCAATTGAAAACGGAACTTGTACAAGCTAGAGAAAGATTAGATTTAGCCACAGATATAAGCAAAGAATTTGATATAGAAGTGGTGCCAGCTATCCGCATAGATGATGACATAGCTTTAGGTATTAGTCGTGTTAGTCGAGAGCAAGACGCAAACCTGTTAATATTAGGTTGGTCACAAAATATCGGTTTAAAGGCAAAATTATTTGGTAATATAATTGATAGTATCTTCTGGTCTTCTCACTGCCCAGTCGCCGTAACTCGTCTTTTAAAAAGTCCAACAGAGTTCAAAAAAATCCTCGTACCCGTCGGAGATTTAACATCTCAAACAACAGGCGCCATCAGGTTTGCTCAAATATTAGCTGAAGGAAATCAAGCAGAAATAATTTTATTACACATTCGTAACCCAAAAACCACGCAAATTCAAGTTGAAGTCTTTGAATCAAAAATATTAGATATAGCCTCGAAAAACCAATCAAAAATAAACACTACTATTAAAACAGTAAAAAGTAATGATATAGCCAGAATAATTACTCAAGAAGCATTAAATACCGATATAGTAATTTTGCGTTCAGTGCGCTACCGTACTGCTGGAGGATTAGCAGTCAGCGAAGTGACAACACAAGTAATTAAACAACTAAAAACTTCATTCATCTTACTAGGAGAAACAAACTAACAATTAACGCCGAGTGTAAGGTGGGCAATGCCCACCCTACAACCTTCCAAAACTTTACTGTCTATTAATGCTAATTAACTCGGTTAAAATGCTATCCAAGCTACCGTTTACTTGAATTTTCTCAATTTTCTCGGCAATTCGTTCTAACACTTCAAGTTCCTTCAACCGCAAAGCAACGGGGTTATCTTCCATAACTTTAGCGGTATTTAGCATACTACGAGTTGCGGCAGTTTCTTCACGGCGCCTAACCACGTTAGCTTGAGCAGCTTTTTCGGCTTCGACTACCTTACTCAAAATAGTCTTAATCTCACCAGGTAAAATAATATCCTTAACACCTACAGAAGCAACTTCAATTCCGTACTCTGCTGTTTTCGAGCGGATGTATTCAGAAATACTCGTGTCAACGGCGCCTTTATCTTCCAGCAAAGCATCCAGAGTCTTTTCACCAACAGCCCCGCGTAAAGCAAACTGTAATTCTTTGTACAAGAAATTACTAATATCTGACAAAGCATTTTTTGCTCGTAATGGTTCTACAATACGATAACCAGCCGTCAAGTTTAACCGCAAAGGCACTTTATCTTTAGAAAGAATATCTTGACCCGATACTTCCATTGATTGTTGACGCAAGTCAAAAACTTCAGTTAAAAAAGACCGTCCAAATATCCACCAAGCATGAACACCCGGTTGAAGTTCAGATTGATACTCTTGGTTAATATATAGTAGACCGATGTGCTGTGCCTTAACCTCGCACAAATGTAAACTCTTGCAAGCAAGATAAGTTACTTCAGGTAAACCAGAGTTTAACTCAGCAACTAAGCGAGGTGGTAATTTAGCATCTGTGCTGATATCAATAACTTCAACTTCCACACCTTGCCAAAACAGCTTGCGACTGGATGGCGCCAATATAGAAATAGCTTTACCTTGATATCGCACAATAGCGACTTGAGTACTCAGTAATTGCACTACCTCACAATAAGCAGCAACAAATTCAGGATGTCTTTGAATCAAAACATCTTCAAAGGGAAAATCTGGATTTGGGATAATTCGACTGAGAGTACGAACAGCTACATCTCTATCAAAAGTCCAAAATGCATACTCACCAGGTTCTAAAGGTCGAACAAAGTTATTTTGCAGATAAAGTAAACCAATCTCAGACTCAGAAATTAGGAATTTTCTAATTCCACCCAAAACCAGACCGCGCGTTTGTTGAACAAATTCAGACGGCAGCTCTAAGCTTTCCTCCAAGTTAAAGACGTGTGCTTCTACTTCAATAAAACCACGCCAAAACGCGCGTAGTTGATTTGGCGCAACGCTGACCCAATTTTGACCGAACCGTACCAAAGCTGCTTGGTTAAAAGCAGTTCGCACAATTAATAAATAATCTTCTAGCTCCAAACTGTGGTTTCGCAGCAACAACTCTAAGTTTTCAATCTTAGCTTCTGGCACATTCAGGTCATATGCTTTAACTTGCCAGTGACTACCAAAATAAGTATAAGTACCAGGTTGCAAAATTTTCTTAAAATCGCTGCGATGATACAAAATTCCAAGCTCGTTAGGTTTGATATAAAAAGTTTTCCACATAGGGATATTGATAGATAGTTTGGGTATTTTTACCCATTCAAGATTAAATAAAGCCATTTTGTATAACCTCCGCTTGGGGTTGAAAACCCAAAAGCTAATAGTTGAAGTCCACTGAAGCGGGCTATTTCTTTATGTAGTATATGTAGTATATAGAAATATTATAAACTCTGCAAGCGCAAGTGTCTACAGTTAAGGTGCGGGCAGATACATATTTTTCTACTGGATTAAGATTGTTGTTACTAAAGTACCTTTCGGCAGTTCAGCAAACAACGCTCACATATATCGTTCGGTTTGCTAATTCCAAATTCTATAAAGAACTTGGATGTTACAAAGGAAGGACATACTCAAGTAAGAGAAAATGTAAACGCACAGGCGCCTTCACTGTTGCGTTAACACTCATCACGAAGACGAGCAAAAACGCGCACCTGCACCACAGAGTTTGTAAAATAACGGAATCGAACCGTTGCGGGATTTCTCCCTCTTTCCATTTTTGTTGGAGCTACTTCCTCAAAGTAGTGTCTTTTGACCCGGACAGGGTTGGTTAAAAGTGTAGGAATCGAACCTACTACCAATCGGTTAAACGCCGACCGCTCTACCTAATGAGCTAACTTTTGGGGGTATGATAAAGGACTCGAACCTTTGTCCAGCCGATTCTTCGGATGCTCTGCCAACTGAGCTAATCACACGGTAAGACAGTTACTGCTAACGCGGCATACGCACAATTGAATCTTAAGAGCGCACCAGTTGGGCATACAGAACCCAAACCATAGCATCGCTTTGTATTACTGGCTTACTACATACTGTAGCATAAAAAGATGTGAGGCGCCAACTACGTCATGGTAACAAACAAAGCATCCCTTGTCATGCTGAGGAATGTAAAGCGGAGCTTTTCCCGCTTTCTTAGCATCCCTTGTCATGCTGAGGAACCTAAACGTAGTTTTCCCGCTTTCTTAGCATCCCTTATCATGCTGAGGAACGAAGCATCTCTGATTATTGCAAATCATGATCTTTCAATTTGCCTAGCTTATTTATTAGATAATTTTCCACTTGATGAAGTTGTTGCATCTTCTGAGCAACTTCTTCGAGTTTACGCTCAATAATTCGTATTTGTTCGCTTTTAGGAATAGAGCCATTTCCCCATTCGTCGAGCAATTGCTTCATTTCGCCGAGAGTAAAACCTAACCCCTTACCTTGATTAATCATTGAAAGACGTTCTACCATCTCTTCATCGTACTCTTTATAAATTCTGGTTCCTGCTTGCTTGTCAGTTGCAGTGATTAGCCCAATTTTTTCATAAAAGCGAATAGTATCCTTCGACAAGCCAGTTTTCTTCGATAGTTGACCAATTAGCATCCTAGTAACCAAAAATTTTAAATAAATACCACTTGACTGTGGAGTATACTCCATAGTTTACGCTGCTTCATAACGACATTTGGAAGCAAGCAATGAGTAAGACAGTTTTGATAACAGGCGCCTCAAGTGGTATTGGCGAAGCAACAGCAAAATATTTTATCCAAAAAGGTTGGAATGTTGCTGCCACAATGCGAACACCAAGTAAAGCACTTGATTGGACGAAAGCAAACAAAGTCATTTGTCCGGAACTTGATGTCACCAAACCAGAGACAATTACATCCGCAATCCACGAAACCTTAAAATACTTTGGCAGTATAGATGTATTGATTAATAATGCTGGGTATGCGCTTATGGGTTCAATAGAAGGTGTAACACCAGAGCAATTACACCAGCAGTTTGAAACCAATTTTTTCGGACTTGTATCAACTATTCAAACAATCCTGCCGATTTTCCGTTCATCTGGTAGAGGAACAATTATTAACGTCGCATCAATAGGTGGACGTATAGGTTTTCCGTTTACGTCTTCTTACCATGCAACAAAATGGGCAGTAGAAGGACTTTCAGAAGCTATGCGTTACGAACTGCGCCGCTTTAACATTCGTGTCAAAATTATTGAACCTGGTGGAATTAAAACAAATTTTATTAATCATGGTGTATCGTGGGCGCCTCACCCAGCTTATACTGAGATGGAAAATCATGTCAAAAACTTCATGGATATGATAAATGACTCCCTGCCAAAACCTGAAGGAGTCGCTAAAGTTATATATAGAGCAGCAAACGATAAATCAGGTAGACTACGTTATTCTCCTTATGGTGAAGCAGTATTTTTCTTACACGCCATACTACCTGATCGATTATGGAGATATTTAGTAGAAAGTATCATGCTGGGAAAAACTAGTAGTCCGAACCAATATTGATGCTAAAAATTTCGTAATACTTTATAAATAAACTTTTGTGCGCCTCCTAATTATTTAAGAGGCGCCATAATTATGAACCGATTTCATCAGGGTTTAAACCTAATTCGCATAGTTTTGCGGCTAGCTTGTCCGCGCGTTGGCGTTCTTGCTCCGCGCGTTGGCGTTCTTGGACAGCTTGCTCGCTACAAATCAGCAACATATTGCCATCTGCATCCCACCATCGTAGCCAATTCATTGTTTGGCACAGTCGCTCACCTTGCCAAATTCCTAGAAATAACTCTAACTCAGGAATCCAGTGGCGCCCCTGCTCGGATGGTTGCTGTAGTACGTACTGTTTATTTTGCAGGCGCCGTACTTCTAAAATTAGTTCGTAAGGGTCATAAGTTACATATGTGGGAACAGCGAGAACTTGTTCGTAAAAGTAAAGTTTTCCATATGGTGCAGTCGCACGTACAGAAAGTTCTCCATTATCCTCATTCGAGAGAAATTCCATTACAACTGCAACGGGGTCGCCCTCTAAATTCTGAGTGTAGCTACGGCGAATTACATCGGATGCCACAGGTTGCACATTTGGCACATAAAACCAATCTGGTGCTTTTACAACTGTTTTTTTATTAACGTTTGCAACAAGCCCAAAATTGGAGCCAATTAGCATCTGCGGTTGAATACGTCCCGCTGCACCTAACGCATCAGTAAGTCCAGCAGCGAGAGGGGGTTGTTGAATGTTTTCCACAGGGTCATCTGGTAGAGCAAAGTCGGCAGGAAGTGCTTCCCAAGTGATAGTTGGCTGCTTCTTCTGGGGTGGAGCTTGTAGAACCATAAGTTACACGCTGGTACACACACTCTATATAATAACCCTTTCTACGTTAAACCTTTACCATAGTAATTGGTTTAGTTCAGAATGTCGGAAGCGTGTTATGGGTAATCTCCAAGACTACAACCCTAGTGGAGTAGGTCAAGCGAATGGGAATCTTTTTGGTTTGCCGTTTGATTATGAGTCGGCGAACTTGATTGTTTTTGGGGTGCCGTGGGAAGTCACTGTATCTTACGGCGCCGGCACAGCTTCAGGACCGCAGCGAGTTTTAGAAGCATCACCACAGTTAGATTTGTTTGATTTTGATAATCCTGATGGGTGGAAGCAGGGAATTTTTATGCAGGAGATTCCCCAAGATATATTACAAAAAAATCAATATTACCGCACGCGCGCAGCATCCATAATTGAAAGACTAGAGCAAGGTAAATCACTCACAGAAACACCAGACTTAACACCAGTAATTACAGAAATTAACCAAGCAGGCGTCAATGTCAATCAATGGTTATTTCAAAACTGTCAAGAAGCACTCAATAAAGGTAAGCGAGTTGGTGTTATTGGTGGCGACCACAGTGTACCGCTAGGTTACTTCCAAGCGTTAGCTGCAAAATATTCTGATTTTGGAATTTTACATATTGATGCACATGCTGACTTACGTGACGCATATGAGGGATTTGAATATTCTCATGCATCAATTATGTTTAACGCCATGAAAATACCGCAAATCTCTAAGTTAGTTCAAGTAGCTTTACGCGATATTTGTCATGAAGAAGTTGATTTAATTAATAACTCAAATAATCGCATAGTGGCTTATTACGACTCAATCATCAAGCAAAGACAATATTCCGGCGCCACCTGGATAGATTTATGCCGAGAAATCATTAATAATCTACCCGAATACGTTCATATTAGCTTTGACGTTGACGGTCTAGACCCAAAACTTTGCTCAAAAACAGGTACGCCAGTACCAGGTGGTTTAGAACTAGAACAAGCTTTTTGTTTATTTAGAGAACTAGTAAACAGTGGCAGAAAAATTATTGGCTTTGACTTGTGCGAAGTTGGTGATGCTGAGTGGGATGGAAATGTTGGCGCCAGAATTGTTCTAAAGCTAGCAAACTTTCTAGATTTATCTTGGCAAAAATAAAAGGTAAGGTGGGCAGTGCCCACCCTAAAAATTAATTAATCCGACAGCGCTCTGTACACTCTGCCCGCTCTTGACGCTCTCGCACAACTGTCGCCAAATTTGGTCTTCCTGTTAAAGCAAGGCGCCAGTCTGCCCAAATACCATATATAAAATCAGCTATGGCGCCGATAACGGGCAACTTCGTTACAGCATAAACCCATCCCATCCCCAAAGTTTCGTAAATGCGGCGAAACACTTCAACGTTTTTAATGAGTGTTCCATCAGGTAATACTGCATGAATGCGACCCATTGCAGTTTCAAAGTCAACCCCACCGTTTGTATCGGGGTTATAGTTTTCATCCGCAATATCTACAAAAGCAACTAACCCTCTACCTGCATCGCGCTTCTTTAGAAAGTTGACTTCGCGTACACATAAAGGACACTCACCGTCATATAACAGCTTAATTTTCCAGTCAGATGTTTTTGTACTTAGTAATGACATAAGCGATTATTTATATCAGTATAGTTAAATCAGGCATTATTACCCATATACAATATTTTACAATTATTCACAAAAATAAATAAAGTGTTTGCTTAAGTACTTTTAATTCATTAGTACTATAAAAAATTTTTAACATATTACAGATGACATTTGCACATCCTGAAGGTTACAACGTATATGTTGCTAGGCGCCAGTCAGGTGTGAGAAACAATACCTTTTTGTCAAAAACACGGCAAAGTAAAATCTGAACGAAATATTACATTTTCGCTCGTTGCCTTGTATAAACTGTATTTTGTGTACGCGCAAAAAAAGCGCTTGGATTTTGACGACTCCTAGCGCTTCCCCGTATAACTTAATACCAATTCACTAGTTTGCTGCAACATTTCAGGTTTCGCCCTACCCCAGAGTGTAAGGAGTATTGCGAAAATAACCTGTGGCAAACATATGGTGAAGTGGTATCACTCCTTGCACTAACTTAGAATATCTCCTGTGTAATTAGTTGCGGAGTGAGGTGAGTGACACTTTTTCATCTGGCACTAGTCAAAAACTCACAGTGTACATTGAACAATTACGTGTATAGCTTTGTCTTACAAAGCACAAATTCTATGTAGTAGCAGAAAATATAGGGGTATTGTATCTATCTTGCGGTTAATATCTAGCTAAATGCTGAACGTAGTATCATAATTTTTCCGCATCCGGAAGTAAATATACCTAAAATGTCAATAAATTTTCACTCTTGCAGAACTTAGGAGCGACTACAGGGGAAAAGTAAGTTTTTAGATTTGAATTGGAAATTATAAAACCAAATAATCTTTCAACTTAATTTAAAGTCAGTTCAAATGCATTATATAATAAATTTAAATTAGTATAATATTTCTACCTGTTGGCTGGCAAATTTGGCTTGGCGAAAAATTAAAACTTCATTGACTTACGTACAGAAACCTAGTTTCCACACATTCATTGTCGCAGACAAATCGTCGTTTTTATTACAAATTATCGACCAAGAAACCAGGTTTCTAAGATTTTCATTTTATTACCGCGCTACCTAACAACGCGCGGAGCGTGGAATCATGAATTTTTGCGATTCAGGGGAAAATGTGCCACGAACCATTAAGTGTGAATCTCCGTCTAACATTTCTGGTGATGCTTGAGCTTTTGTGTTAAGGCTATCTGGGCTAAAGTAAATAGAGCAAGTTTGAATGGGTTGAGGTATTCTTTGTACAAGTTGTTGTAGAGGAAATATTTTTGGCGCCACTAAGTCATATAATTTAAGTTCGTTGTTTTGAATCGACATGCAGGCAATTGTGTCTATGTCTGGAAAATAATATATAGGTCTTGTCGCTTCGTTGACCAGAAATAAAGGCTTTTCGTTAACTATACCTACAATGTTAGATACAGGTGCCCGCGTTTCTAATAGTCGGTGTAGCAGTCTCACGTCATCAATATTATTAATATCAAGCAAACGTGTTCCGTTTACACTACCTTCTGAGTTGACGTTGGTTGTAAAACTGTGTTCTTGGACAAAACGAAATCCAAATGGTTGGTAATATTCTGGGTTGGAAGTTGTCAGTACTAATGTTTTGTAGTGTTTGTCGCAATAATCTAATACTTCATTCATGATTTCACGATAGTAACCGCGTCTACGAAAATTGGGATGTGTACATACTGCGTGAATTCCTCCAACTATTACGTTTTCTCCCATTAGTCGCATTGGAATTTCTAATACTCCGACGTGGGCTATTAAACTACCGTCATTATCAAAGCGTGCGAATGGTGTTGATGCATTTTCCCATGCGGCGCCTAGTTTTCTTGCTTGTTCTGCTAGTGTAGTAAGTTCGGCGCCTGGAAATACTATTTCTAGTAGGTTGAATAGTTTGGAAATTAGGGTAATGTCTTGTGCGAATGAGCTTTGATAACGATTCTGCATATGTTTGAATGGTTATGTGGGATAAATTTTTATACTACTTATACTACATGATTGTGATGGTGCGTGAATGCACTTGGTTCTCGTTTCACATGTGGTTTGTTGATGCATTCACGCACCCTACGTTTATATCTATGAAGAAGGGCTTATGAAGTTGTTTGTACCTGGGCGCCTGTGTTTGTTTGGTGAGCATAGTGATTGGGCGGGGGGTTATCGCCGCTATAATTCTGAGTTGGGAGTAGGTTATACATTGTTAGTTGGGACAAATCAAGGGTTGTATGCAGAAGTTGAAGCGCATCCCCATGAGTTGATTGTGCGTTCTTCTGTTGAAGGTAGGGAGATGTTGGCTTTACCGATGGAAAAACAGGCTTTATTGGATGAGGCGCAAAAAGGAGGGTTTTTTAGCTATGCGGCAGGAGTTGCTTATCAATTTTTGTCGTACTTTCAGGTGGGTGGTTTGGAAATTGACAATTATCTGACAGATTTACCTGTTCAGAAGGGTTTATCGTCGAGTGCGGCGATTTGCGTTTTGGTGGCGAGAGCGTTTAATCAGGTGTATAACTTAAAGTTGACGTTGCGCGGTGAAATGGAGTTTGCTTATTTAGGGGAAATTACTACGCCTTCGCAATGCGGACGTATGGACCAAGGGTGTGCATATGGAAATCGTCCCATCGCAATGTTATTCGATAACGAGCGCGCGGAGATAATTGAGTTAAAGGCACCGAAAAATCTGTATCTTGTGCTTGTTGATTTGAATGCAGGCAAAAATACTCAAGAAATTTTGGCTAAACTCAATGAGTGTTATCCTTTTGCTAAAAATTCGGTTCAAAGCAATGTTCAAAGATATCTTAGTACGGTTAGCTATAAAATTACCCAAGCGGCAATTGATGCTCTACAAGCAGGTGATGCAAAACAACTTGGTGATTTGATGCGAACTGCCCAAGCTGAATTTGACGCGCATCTGATCCCCGCTTGTCCAGAACAGTTAACGGCGCCTGTGTTACATAACTTACTAGATTATCCCCCAATTCAGCGTTATATATTGGGCGGTAAAGGAGTTGGTTCGCAGGGAGACGGAACAGCGCAATTTATTATTGAAAACGAGGAGAGTCAGCAGCAGGTTATCGACATCATCGAACGTGACTTTCCCCAAATGCAGTGTTTGAAACTAACGATTTATGCCAGCAAATAAAATCACAAAAGCAGTTATTCCCGCAGCAGGTTTTGGAACTAGGTTATTTCCAACCACTAAAGTAGTTAAGAAAGAACTGTTTCCAGTCATAGATAAAGATGGTAGCGCCAAACCTGTAATTTTTTTAATTATCGAAGAAGCGCTTAGTGCCGGAATTGAGGAAATTGCTATTATCGTCCAACCTGATGATAAACCAATTTTTAAGAAGTTATTTAAAAGACCACCAAGCGCTGCGTTATTTGAAAAGTTAACGCCAGAAAATCAAAAGCTTAGTAAACGTTTAGTTGATATTGGCGACCGAATTAAGGTTATTACCCAAGATAAGCAAGAAGGTTACGGTCATGCTGTATATTGCGCGAAAGAATGGGTAGACAATGAGCCATTTTTATTAATGCTTGGCGACCATATTTATTCATCGAAAGAGAAAAAATCTTGTGCAAAACAAGTTTTAGATATATACGAAAAGGTCAACCACAGCGTTATTGGTTTAACTACCGTTAATTCAGACCTTTTACATAAAGTTGGATGTGTAACAGGTACTTGGAAGGAACAAAACTCTATTTTATCTATATCACAAGTTTCTGAAAAACCAACAATTGAATACGCGCGTGAAAATTTGCGTGTAGATGGTTTGGGAGAAGATGAGTTTTTAAGTATATTCGGATTATATGCTTTAACACCGAGTATTTTTGATTGTTTAGAAGACGACATTAATAACAATGTCCGAATGAAAGGCGAATTTCAGCTTACTACTTGTTTAGATATATTAAGACAGCGTGCAGGTATGACGGGTTATGTTGTGCAAGGTAAGTTTTATGATGTTGGAATGCCTGATGCTTATTTACAATCTTTGATTGATTTTAGGAATAGATAGTTGGCAACGGATTATCAACGGATGTAACGGATAAACCATCCGTTACATCCGTTCCATCCCTTGCAAGTTATGCCACTGCTGGTTCTAACATTTTAATTACTCCTAAACTGGCATCTATTTGTACTTCGGCGCCAAGAGGTACAGTAAACTTATCTTTTATATGACCTATCATTGAACCATACCAAGCTGGAATGCCCAAAGGTTGAATATGGTCTTTTAGTACTTCTATTAAAGCAAATGTCGGCGCCTCTCCTGGTTTACAGTTGGTGCATTGTCCAAAAATGAGTCCAGATATTTGGTTGAGAATTCCTGCGTTCTTTAATTGTGTTAGCATTCGGTCAACACGGTAAACATCTTCACCGATGTCTTCTAAAAATAAAATGCGATGGTTCCATGAGGGAAGGTATATAGAACCCACCATTGCACACAGTACTGATAGGTTTCCACCGACCAGTTTACCTTTTGCTTTACCTGGTGTGATAACTTGAATATTGCCTGAAGAGGTTGTCGGGTTTTGCATTGTCACTGTCGCACCATCAAATAAAACAGGTTTGAGGTAAGAAAGTGTAAAGTCGTTCCAAGTTGATGTTGCAACTGGGCCGTGAAAAGTAATAATGCGACTACGGGCGCCAATCGCTAATAATAATGATGTAATATCGCTGTAGCCAAGAATTATTTTAGGATTGTTGCGAATACGAGTATAGTCGAGTAGCGGTAATATCCGATTACAACCCCAACCTCCACGCATCCCAATTATTGCCTGAACTGATTTATCTGTAAACATTGCGTTGATATCGAACGCTCGTTCGCTATCTTGACCTGCTAAGTATCCGTACTGTTTGAATACATACTTTCCTAGTTTGACTTTTAGCCCCAATTTGATCAAAGTCTGTTGTGCTGTATCAACATCACTTTGTTCAACAATACTCGCTGGTGCGACTAACCCAACAGTATCACCAACTCGTAAGCGCGGCGGTTTAATTATGGTTTGTGGTGGTATTCCTCTGACTTTTGGTGCCGATAAAATCGTGGATAAAGCTGTAATTCCAGAGCTAGTTAAAAACTGACGACGGTTTATATTCATGCATTTGCAATTTTAACATATCGTAACATATGTCTAAATGAAAATCTGGATTTATTGAGTAAGCTAGGAGCGCTCTCCAAGCATCGTTTTTAATGAATAATTAAATATGAAAGTTTTATAGCAAATGTATTGTGATTATTTGACTTTAAATTATCTAAAATATATATTCAGCAAGATATATATTTACGATTTATTTTATGGTCATCAGCCTCGGTAATAGCGATACTGTATCTATTGAATTAGTTCAAGATGCTGAACTCTTACATTTGGTTACTTCCGGCGCCGAGTTGGAGTTTTTACCGTTAACAGACTTCCCTATGTACCGTTTGGCGCCAGAGGTTATTAAAAAGTTAAAGCCAATTTATGATTTGAGTAAGATAAATGGTGCCATCATTACACGTCAGCCACATTTTAATAGATTAATTCAAATCTTAGTGACGGTTGGATTAATTAATTTTTATGGAAGTATTGAATATCCTGGAAACCCAAAATATCAAGCAAAAATAAATCGTATTGATTTTGAAAAACACAAGCAAGCTATGCTTAAAACTGCATACAAACATGATAAAGTTAATAATAATTTGCAGTATTATAATCAACAATTGAAATTAGGTAATTTTTTTCAAAATATTAGAAGTACTTGGGATTATATCAAGTTAAAACAAAAACAAAATCAAGTTTTACAAGTATATGACACAAGTAAAGATTATAATTATAATCAAATTGAACAAACTGTTTTGGCTATTTTTAATCGTCTCGAAACTTTGAATTTAGTAGAGGCGCCAGGTGATAATGTATTAAAGGTGGGAATTGACGGGTCAGTGCATGGTACTAATCAAGAGAATATAGATTATTACGAAAATCTTTATAAACAAAATCGAGATACCCGGTTTCGATTTAAAATTTATAGTGGTCAAGAAATTGGTTTTCCTGTATGCGAGTCGATAGAAGAAATAATTAATATATATGAATTTGTAGTCTCCACGCTGAAAAAAAATGGAGTCCACTTTTCTACAACATCAGGAGTACATTTACATGTAGGTATAAAAAATCAATATAAAACCACTGAAGAAATAATTAATCACCTTGCTAATATTACTTCTGTGTCTGCTGCGGTCTCTCAGATTTTAGAGCAAATTCTGCCACCTACAAGAAAAAGTAATATTTATGCAATGCCATTTGGTAATCAAGTCGATGAACATATAGGACGCTATAAAAAACGTTTGAGTAAATTAGAATATATCCAGAAAAAAATTAATATGGTTAAACTTACATCTTGCACCTTGCGCTTATTGAGAATAAAAGAGCTTGTAACCTTTATTTTTGCGTAGGGTGGGCACTGCCCACCTTACCCTTGTTGAGAAGGTGCAAGATGTCAGTAAACAGGGTGTGATTCAAGACCCTGATTTATTGGATGACCAAGATGCGGCAATCTACGAATTTGTACTTGGTGCCGCGTATGGTATAGCACCTGTGCAGCATGAGTATAACTACAAAAAAATATTAGGCATATCAGCAAAAACAACCCATGAAGTTTTACGTCAAGCTTCAATTATAGTCAGAAATCCTCGTTATACTTCGATAAATATCACCCCGTTTTTACAAAATACTTCAACTCCGACTTATGAATGGAGAGTTTTAGCGTCGTGTCAAGATACAAAATTACAAGGTAAATTTTTTACTTTCCTTTATCGCATTATTCAAAGCCAAAGTGAATGTGCAATTACAAAGCTTGTTACAGATTATGAAACTCATGAAGATTATATACATTTCCACTTTCGTGATGGTAGAATTGCAAAGATGGAAAATACTTTAAGTAACTGGTTAAGTTTTACTAAATGTGATGAATTATTTACTCAAAGTGATTATAACAAGCTTAAAGACGAAGCTTACTGGAAATACTATGATGTAAAAAATCAAAACTATATAAATCCAGAAGATAATCTAAATTGGGTAACAGGTCAATTTTATCAGGCACCGAACACAGATACAGACACATCACAAGATTTAGCAATACTAAGATTTCTAAATTATACACTAAATATTTAGCGTTTTAAGTTCTCAACTTGCTTGAGAACTGGGGAATCTTGTGTTTGTTGCACCCCTTGTCCATAGGTTCGTAGAGGTAATTTAACAGTAAACGTTGCCCCTTGGTTTACACCAGGACTTGCAGCACTAACACTACCACCGTGCATTTCTACCAAATGTCGTACTATTGCCAATCCTAAACCCAGCCCATTATGGATTCGAGTTGTACTACCATCAGCTTGACGAAACCTATCAAAAACATGCGGCAGGAAATCAGGAGTTATACCAACACCTGTATCACGAACTTCGATTAAAGCGGTAGGCGCCGAAGCTATAAAATCATTCTCGTTATCGAGGCATAGCTTGACTTGAATATTACCATTGGGTGGTGTAAACTTCAGCGCGTTACTAAGCAAATTACCCACTACTTGCTGTAACCGATTAATATCACCTGTAACTATATAAGATGCTCCCTGAATATCAGTGTGTGATTGTGTTGTTAATGCTACTGGAAGAGGTTCAATTACACAGTCGAGGTGCAACTTTTTAGCTTCTGCTTCGACATGTACAGCATTTACTGTTTGCAACACTAAAGACTCTAAGTTGACGGGAGTTAAATTGAGCTTTAGCTTACCCCGCATAATTCGCGATACATCTAAAATATCGTTAATTAGTTGGGTTTGTAAAAGAGCATTACGCTCAACAATCTCTAAACCCCGTGCAACATTTTTCTCATCAAATTTCTGACGCTGAAGTAGTTTTGCCCATCCAAGTATCGAGTTTAAGGGTGTACGAAGTTCATGCGATAATACAGCCAGAAATTCGTCTTTCAAACGATTTGCATTTTCTGCTTCAGTACGTGCTGCTTGTGCGCGAATCAATTCGATATGTTCAGCTTCAGCTTGTTTACGCGCAGTAATATCTTCAACGGTACCGACATGACCCATAAGATTACCCTTATCTGAGCGCATTGGCGAACTATGAGCATAAATCCAACGCTCAATTCCACTACTGGTAATAATTCTAAACTCGTCGTGATATTCTTCACCTCCACGTGATGTTTTATACCAATCGTTAATTACTCGTTCGCGGTCATCTGGGTGAATGGCTTGTACCCACCCTTCACCAATCATACGGGTTTCTTCAAGACCGTATATTTTTTGACAGGATGGATTTGTGTAAGTGCAAAAACCGTTTATATCAGTAAGAAAAATACCTACGGGAGAACAAGCGCTTAAACCACGAAATTTTTCTTCACTTTTTTTGAGTTCAGCGTTTATTGCCGCTAGTTCTGCTGCTTGTCGCTCGATTTCAGCAGTTTTTTGATATAAATCAATAAACGCGACCACTTTTGATTTTAATATTTCTGGGTGAAGAGGCTTGAATAAATAATCTACTGCACCTAACGAGTAACCCCGCTCAACCATATTATCGCTCGTGCTAAATGCAGTTAAAAAAATGATTGGTGTATGGAGCGAACGTTTACGTTGACGTATCAAAGCAGCAGTTTCAAAACCATCCATATCAGGCATTTGCACATCTAGTAAAATCACGGCAAAATCCTGATTTAGTAAGCACTTCAATGCTTGGGCGCCTGAAGTTGCTCGTACCAAATTTTGACCTAGACCTCCTAGTATACCCTCAAGTGCCAGTAAATTTTCTGTGTGGTCATCCACTAGTAGGACGTTAACTTGGGATTTTGACGACATTTTAAACTTATGGATATATGCCAATATGATAGGTTATTTCCTACGAATATGGCACTTTTGGCATAAGTCGAACACTATCTTTAGACGCAGATTACCTGCAATGTCCTATATCGCTACAATCTATCTCTATACTGTGTAATATTTTATACGACCAATTTTAATTAATAAATCAACAAAATTATACTTTGGATTGGACAAAATCACTCTTTAGTCTATACAGATTTTAAGTCCAGAGGTAGGTTATTTGAATTTAGCTAAGAAAGTACTTTAGTAGAACGATAAACAATAATACTGACTTATTTATACATTTTATTTATTTTATAGTACCTGAACTTTATTTTGTAGCTTTGTTAGCGAAATTAGTCGCTGCTAGCTCACTAAGAACTTAGCTTTGTATTTAAGGCGTATCACCATGCTTACCAATGTATATCAGAAGCAATCCCAGCCAAAATACCGTAAAAACCAAAAAGTTTCTTTTATAGGTGGTATGGGTAAAGTTTTAAATTACCATCAAGACTCTGGTATTTGGACTTATTTTGTAGAAATGGAAATGGGTCCGTTACCTAAAATGGGTAGAGTTGGGCCAGAGACGACTGTTCTGCTTTATGAAACTGAAATCGAGGATATGTAATTTACAAAAATTTACAATCAGAAAGTAACAATATTGCTTGAAAGTCAATATTTGTGATATACAGAAAAAGTCTTTGTTTCCGCTGTTTTATCTTTTCTGGTTATACTTTTGTCAGCCTGGAATGGTAAGCTAAATGATGAAATAAAAAAGCGATATAGGATGAAGTGTTAATGGGTATTTCCGCAAATACGCCTCATTTATTAAGGGCTGCTCGTGGTGAAGTTGTAGATCGTCCTCCTGTTTGGATGATGCGACAAGCTGGACGATATATGAAAGCTTATCGCGATTTGAGAGAGAAGTATCCCTCGTTCCGCGAACGGTCGGAAATTCCCGAAGTTGCTATCGAAGTTTCTTTGCAACCCTGGAAAGCATTTCAACCCGATGGTGTAATTCTATTTTCTGATATTGTTACCCCACTTCCTGGTTTGGGTATCGATATGGATATTGCCGAAGGAAAGGGTCCAATTATTCATGCACCAATTCGTTCACAGGAACAAGTAGATAATTTACACGCTTTAAACCCTGAAGAATCGTTACCTTTCATCAAAACGATTTTACAGGCTTTACGCTCTGAAGTTGGTACGCAGTCTACTGTACTTGGATTCGTTGGCGCCCCGTGGACTTTGGCGGCTTATGCTGTAGAAGGTAAAGGTTCCAAAACCTACTCGGTTATTAAAAACATGGCGTTCTCCGACTCCACGATTTTACATCAACTGTTGGAAAAACTCGCCGATTCTATTGCTACTTATGTTCGCTATCAAATTGAATGCGGCGCCCAAGTAGTGCAAATGTTTGATTCATGGGCAGGACAACTTAGTCCTCAAGACTACGAAGTATTTGCACAACCCTACCAAAAAATGGTTTTCGAGAAAGTTAAACAAACACACCCCGACACACCATTAATTCTTTTGGTAACAGGTAGTGCTGGTGTATTGGAACGCATGTCAACATCAGGCGCCGATATAATATCAGTAGACTGGACAGTTGACATGGCAGACGCGCGTCAACGTCTTGGTAAAACCATGAAAGTACAGGGTAATTTAGACCCAGGTGTTTTATTTGGTTCCAAAGAATTTATTCGTGAACGTATTTACGATACAGTTCGTAAAGCAGGTAACTGGGGTCATATCCTCAACCTCGGTCACGGTGTTTTACCTGAAACACCCGAAGACAATGTAAGATTCTTCTTTGAAACCGCAAAGCAGTTAAGTTTAACAGCAGTGTAAATTGCTATATATATGTCATGCTGAACGTAGTGAAGCATCTCTATAACTTAGTAAGCTTTAAAGATTGTTCGCTACGCTCAGAATGACAACTTTGATTAAGATTTTAATTCGTCGAAGTATCACTTTGTGATTCAAGTCCTGTTTGTGGTTGTGTTTCTGCTGTTGGTTGTTCTTTGCCCTTCATTATTGCCAATAGTGCAAAAATACCTACCATTGTTATAAAACCGTATTTATTCCAGAAGTTGCGCTGTACTTGATCAAAAGGATAATCTTTCTCTAATTTAGGTATTAACTCTTGTGGAATGTCAGCTATAGTATTTGTGCTTATATTTCCTGCTGTTAATTTACAGTCCCAAGTCCATACATCTGCCCAAAATAAGCCAAATCGTTGGCACGCATACGATATTTTATAATCTTTTAGACCAGGATATTGAGCAACCATCTCTTGAGGAAAATCAGCTACCTCGAAAAGTTCCTCCCCAGTATTGTAAATAATTAAGCCTCTTGCTTGTGCAGGTGCTGGCGCCAGTGTTGAAAGTGTTGCAAAGCTTATAGCCATCGCACCTAAGTAGCGTTTGCAGAAAATATTAAACGACATATTTTTAATCTTCCCGACTGTCTTGGTTACTACTAAATCTGATGGGTTTAACTTATGCAGAGTATCGTAGGTTGGGTTCCGCGCTTCGCTTCACCCAACCTACGATTTTTGAGTAACGGAACTTTAAGGTAATTTATTCATCGTATGTAATGTGCGGTTGTATTGGCTATGCACTTGTTTTGCCTTGCCTGTTGGGATATGATTTCTAGCTGATTTAATTTTTGTTTTATTCAAAGTCTATGTCTAAACGTATTTTAGTTACAGGCGCCAGTGGGTGTGTGGGTCATTATATTAGTGAGCAGTTAATTCAAGAGACTGAACACGAATTATTTTTGCTCGTAAGAAATCCAGATAAATTAAAAGTTGATACTAATGTTCGTAGTAATATCACTGTGCTGCAAGGTGATATGCAAGAGATAGAAAAGTTTGCTGATTTGCTGAAAACTATTGATGTGGCTGTTTTGACAGCAACAGCTTGGGGTGGTGATATTACGTTTGATGTGAATGTCACGAAAACGTTGCAGCTAATGAATATGTTAGACCCTGAACGATGCGAACAGGTAATATACTTCTCGACGGCAAGTGTTTTAGGTAATAATGGCGAACCACTTAAAGAAGCAGGTGAAATAGGAACTGACTATGTTCGTTCCAAGTACGACTGTTTAATGAAAAAATCGCAGTTGAAGATTGCACCGAAAGTTACAACTGTTTTTCCCACGTTTGTTTTTGGTGGAGATGCTAACAAACCTTACTCGCACATTACAACAGGTCTTCCTGAAGTAGCTAAATATATAGATATCATCCGATTTTTAAAGGCAGATGGTAGCTTTCACTTCATTCACGGTCAGGATATTGCCACTGTTGTTAAACATCTTGTCAATAATCCTCCTAGTGCAGAGCAAGAGCGGTCGTTAGTTTTGGGACAAACTAGAATTACCGCAAACCAAGTTATAGAACAAGTTTGTGCTTACCTTGGTAAAAAAATCTTGTTCCGTATCCCGCTGTCATTCGGTTTAGCGAATGTAATTATTGTGCTGTTCCGTATTCAGATGGCAGCGTGGGACAGATTTTGTATGGAATATCGTCATTTTACGTACAAAAATGCTGTTAGTCCGAAAAGCTTTGGTTTAAGCAACTACTGTGAAACGATGAGTGATGTTTTAAGACTTAGCGGTGTCAAAAGGTAAAGCTTGTACGTAAGGTATAACAGAGTAGCAAAAAAAAATAAGTAATAATGCTAAGGTACAGAGAAACCGGGTTTCTTGGTTTCTGAAACATATTCACATAAAACTCATCTATATATTAAGTGAGTTTACATTGATTTATAAAAATGATGCGGTAGGAGTAGAAATTTATGCGTGTATTGCTTGTCTATCCGGTGTTTCCTAAAACATTTTGGTCATACGAAAAAATCTTAGATCTAGTTAACCGCAAAGTTCTACTGCCTCCGTTGGGTTTAGTAACTGTCGCTGCAATATTACCCCAGGAATGGGAGTTTAAATTAGTTGACCGTAATATTCGTGCTGTTACTGAGGCAGAGTGGGAGTGGGCAGATATGGTTATTCTGTCTGCAATGATTGTTCAGAAGCAAGATTTACTTGACCAAATTAAAGAAGCAAAGCAACGTGGTAAGTTAGTTGCTGTTGGTGGTCCTTATCCTACCTCAGTTCCGCACGAAGTCCAAAATGTTGGCACCGACTTCCTGATTTTAGACGAAGGTGAGATTACTCTACCCATGTTTGTCGAAGCTGTAAATAAGGGTGAAAAGTCAGGAATTTTTAGAGCAACCGAAAAACCTGATGTTACAAGTACACCTATACCTCGCTTTGACTTGTTGGAGTTTGATGCTTATGACTCAATGTCAGTTCAGTTTTCGCGTGGTTGTCCGTTTCAGTGCGAGTTTTGCGACATTATTGTTCTCTACGGTCGTAAACCCCGGACTAAAACTCCAGAACAGTTACTTGCAGAGCTTGACCGTCTTTATGAGTTGGGTTGGCGCCGTAGCGTTTTCATGGTAGATGATAACTTTATTGGCAACAAGCGGAATGTGAAGTTGTTGCTCAAAGAGTTAAAAACCTGGATGGCTGAACATCAATATCCTTTCAGTTTTGATACAGAAGCTTCTATTGACCTTGCTCAAGACGAAGAATTAATGGAATTGATGGTTGAGTCTGGATTCAAAGCTGTATTTTTGGGTATTGAAACACCCGACGAAGACAGTTTGCAAATGACTAAGAAGTTTCAAAATACCCGTAGTTCTTTAACGGATGCTGTTGAAACCATTATCAGAACTGGTTTGCGTCCAATGGCTGGGTTTATTATTGGGTTCGATGGTGAAAAAAGTGGCGCCGGTTCACGTATTGTTAGGTTTGCTGAACAAGCTGCCATTCCTTCGACAACTTTTGCGATGTTACAAGCGTTACCTAATACTGCTTTATGGCATCGTTTAAGTAGAGAAGGGCGCCTGCGGGAAAATGCAGACGGGAACATTAATCAAACTACATTAATGAACTTTATTGCCACCCGTCCACTAGAAGAAATAGCCCGTGAATATGTTGAAGCGTTTTGTGCTTTATATGACCCAGTAGCATATTTAGACAGAACTTATCGCTGTTTTATGATAATGGGTGGGCCAAGTTGGACGGCACCTGCGAAAATGCCAGAATTGATTGTAGTCAAAGCTTTCTTAACTATAATTTGGCGCCAGGGAATTAAGCGGGAAACTCGCTGGAAGTTCTGGCATCACTTATTTAGCATTTTGAAACATAATCCAAAAGTGTTCGACCACTATTTGGCCACTTGCGCGCACAATGAGCATTTCTTAGAATATCGTCAAATTGTTCGCGACCAAATCGAAGCACAACTAGCTGAGTACTTAGCACAAGGCGCCGAAAAGCCTTATGTACCAGTTGTGAAAGCTGAAAAAGTAGAAAAAGCTGAAGCTGTTGCTTAATTATTACTCTTAACTTTTATATGGTTGCCAAGAGCGTGACGTGTTAGCGTTAAGACCATACTGCGCTACTTGGCTACCCTATATGAGGAATTTTTAAAGCTGACAAATATTAAACTCGGAAATTTTACGGTTGCTTACAATACAACTAACCGCAAGTTGGTTTATGCAATATTCGTTGACACTAGTTTATTTTTTGCTGGTGGCATGGAAGAATATCGGTTTGGTGAAGGTTCTATAGCACTCGCTAATGCTTTAGGTGTTCCCTCAAACCCTAGACATGGAGGAGTTCAAGAGGGATTATTTTATGTATTTTTTCTAGGTTCAGGTAACGGTAAACCTAGAACCATAGCAGAAATAACCGCAAAGGCACCAAATTATTTAAACAATGGGGTGGAATACCTCAAATAATCGCTTGTTTAAAATAACACACCATTTGTCTATACTCAATAATCTTAACTAAAACTCTATACTACATTCACACTACACAAACTTCGATATTATTGTCGTTGATGATGGTTCAAGCGATAACACCTACCAAGATGTAATTGAGACTTTCGCCCATGAACATCGAGTTAATGTTTTTACAAAAGCCAAGCAGCACTAGTTGCCTTCTGCCTTGAGCGAAAAGAAGACTGGAAGTTACTAATTTGGCTATTGCCCCATCGCTTCTTTTATAGACAACTAATGTACTATGTAGCGAGAAAGTCTACAATTACTGCTATTAAGGGTTCAGTGGTTGGTTGGGGTAAACTGGAACGTAAGGCAACCGTTTCGTAACAGTTCATTGCGAAGGCGATGTTGAAATGAAACAATATGATAAGTTTGGCAAATGTTAATAAATATTCGGCACGATTAATTAATCAAGGAGAAAACAGTGGCAACGGAATCAAATTTCAAAAGGGGCAAAGACGCGGTAAATGAGGAGTTCAGCGAATATGTTGCTCATTTACAGTTTCATATGACACTACAAGCTCGTAATCTGGTTCCTACTCTCAAGCCAAGCTTAGATGACAGTCGAGAGCTTTTGCTGCATCAAACACAAGCTAATTTTGAGAAGCAAATTTCTCGTCAAGCGTAGCAAGGCTTATACATTTTTTAACAAAACTTAAAATATATTTAAAGCAGACCTAGTTTCTTTAGGGTAAATTTATTCTAGCTAGGTTTGCTTTTTGGCGTTTAGCTTTAAATAAATACCTCTTATGATTTGGCGCCAAAGTGTCAAAAGCCGTTAAAATTAATGCAATAGATATATATTCTCAACACCATTACCTATGGCTGTGTAGCGGCTCGAATGAAAATGACTTCTTTATTACCCCAAAATCTAAGTGTTGTTATCCGACCAGTACAGTATCGTGACTTGGACGGTATTGAACGCTTGACTCACGAGTCATTCTCTGCCCTAACACCACAGGGAGAAAGTGACGGCACCAAGCAAGTACAATGGTTACGTCGTTGGTATGGGTTGCTGAAATGTTTAAGTTGGTTTCCCAACCCTTTAAGATATCGTCTGTGTGCTTATGTTGTAGAGCAAGGACGAACATTATTAGGAATGGTACAAGTGTCACCATTTAACCGGACACGAAGTACTTGGCGCGTAGACCGTGTACTGCTAGAACGGGGTAATGATAGATTAAGCATTGGCTCGCAGCTTTTACGTCATTGCTTCGAGTCAATATTGGAAGCGCGTACTTGGATACTCGAAGTTAATGTAAACGATGCAGACGCATTAGCACTTTACCGTCGCAATGGATTCCAGCGTCTTGCGGAAATTACGTATTGGGAATTAAAACCAGAATTATTATCAAGCTTGGCTTTGGCAGAACCCGACTTGCCAAACTTACTTCCTGTCAGTAATGCTGATGCCCAATTGTTGTATCAATTAGATACAGCATCAATGCCACCTTTGGTGCGACAAGTATTTGACCGTCAAACTTGTGACTTTAAAACAGGTTTATTTGAAGGGTTGACGGATGCTTTGAAACAGTGGCTCAATAAAAGCGAAGTTGTTAGTGGGTATGTTTTTGAACCTTCTCGCAAAGCAGCGATAGGTTACTTTCAAATAACTGTAGACAGAAAAGGAAATTCACCACACGTCGCAACACTAACAGTACATCCTGCTTATACTTGGCTATATCCAGAGCTACTTTCTCAGTTAGCACGCATAGCTCAAGATTTTCCTAAGCAAGCTTTACGTATAGCTTCAGCTGATTATTTACCAGAAGGAGAGGAATATCTAGAACGAATTGGAGCAAGCCGAACTGAGCATACATTAATTATGTCCCGGTCAGTGTGGCATAAAGTGCGCGAGTCGAAGTTTGTTTCACTCGAAGGTATTCAACTGCCTGAAGTATTACAAGGTTTACAACCTGCACGTAAACCAATACCTGGTGGAATGTCTTGGACTCAACAAAGTAAACCGTCAGTTCCGGATAGAATTGTCAAAAATAATACTGTTAAAGATTCGGTTGCATTTTCCTATAATCACGGTAGCGTAGAAGCATCGAATGATTTTGAAGGCGATGCTGACCAGGAGCAGTTACGTGGTTAATCAGCAGTTAAAGGAAGACAATGAAGTTTATTTAGTGTCTTCCTCATCTCAATCTAAATACGTTCTTGCTTTAGCATTAGATGTAGGAAGCAAGCGAATTGGTGTTGCTGGTTGCGACAAAACAGGACTTATTGCAACTGGCATAACTACTATTGAGCGCACTGCTTTCTCGAAGGATATCGAGCAATTACGCCAATTAGTTATTGAGCGCGAAATAAATGTATTGGTTGTGGGTTTACCATATAACATGGATGGAACTTTAGGGTTTCAAGCAAAACACGTTCAGAAATTTGCCAAGCGCGTTAGCAAAATATTAAACCTGCCAGTGGAATATGTTGATGAGCGTTTAACCTCGTTTCAAGCTGAACAAATGATTTTAGCTGAAAATGGTTCTCCATCTCGTAATAAAGGTTTAATCGACCGAAAAGCGGCAGCATTGATTTTGCAGCAATGGCTTGATGCAAGAAGGAATTTTGAAACACGACCAATTCCAAATGCATGATATCCTGAAGTTTGGTAGCCAGTTCGACTCAATTTAATTTACATTACCTGTTTAAGAAACAATTAAGCAGTTTTTGCAGTTGCTGGTAGTTAATATATTTGCATATATCGGCTATGTATTCCTCACAATTTCCTGAAGACAATGATAAAGCTCAAGCTGGTTCCATCACCTTGACGGATGAGCAAGGACGCACGCTTGAATGTTATGTCGAGCATTCACTTTCGGTGGAAGGGCAAGAATATGTTTTACTTCTTCCTGTAGATGCCCCCGTAGAAATCTTTGCTTGGCAAGGTGACGATGAGGAAGAAGAAGCAATTCTAGTAGAAGACGATGCCGCAATTGATGAGTTATTTGCCAACGCTCAAGCTGTGTTGTCAGAACACAATTTAGCGCTCAAAAATACAGCTTATGCCCTAACTGTAGCAGGTGAATTACCGCCTGTTGAAGATTCCGAACTTTTTACTCTCGAAATTGAAGACGAAGACGCGGATTTAGAACCTGAGCAATTACAATTGCTTGCGACCTTTTACCAAGATGAGCAAGAATACGCCATATACACTCCCCTTGACCCGCTTTTGTTTTTCGCACGATTAACAAAATCTGGTAAACCTGAGCTTTTATCTCCTGAAGAATTTCGTAAAGTTCAACCGCTTTTGGAAGAACAGTTGTTTAACGAAGTTGAGTAAAGAATTTTTTCGTAAAAATCAGTACTTAATGATGAGTTATCAAAAAAGAGGTTGGCAGGGGTTATTTATATTTAGCCTGCTGCCTTTACTGTTAGGTATTGTTGGCAGCACCAGTTGGCTTTGGTGGGGTTGGGCTATTTCACCTGTATCTAGTACCGCAAAACCTCAACGGTTCCAAATTCCTTCTGGTACAGCAACTCAACAAATTGGCGCCAAGTTAGAACAAGCAGGTTTAATTCGGTCGAAATATGCCTGGAGTTTATTGGCAAGATATAAAAATTGGCAAGACCCAAAAGGTGATTTTCAGGCTGGTACTTATGAATTATCTGCAAATCAGCCAATGAATGTAATCGTTGAAACAATTCGAGATGGTAAAGTTGTGCAAACTAGTTTTACTATCCCAGAAGGTTGGTCTTTGAGACAAATGGCGAGGTACTTTCAAGAAAAGGGTTGGTTTTCTGCTGAAGATTTTATAAAGGCCGCCAGTATTGTTGATAGGAAAAAATTTTCTTGGCTTCCTGCTGAGATTCCGATTCTGGAAGGTTTTCTTTTTCCCGATACTTACCAAGTTCCAGCGGAGAAAATTACACCTCAAGATGTTGTCGAGCAAATGCTTGAACGTTTTGAGCAAACTGCTTTACCTGTATACCAAAAAGAGAAAGGTAAAACAAAGTTTACACTTAAAGAATGGGTGACGCTTGCTAGTATCGTGGAAAAAGAGGCTGTTGTGGCACAAGAAAGGCGCCGGATTGCGGGTGTATTTGTATCTCGCTTGCAAAAAGGGATAAAACTGGAAAGTGATCCCACTGTTGAATATGCTTTTGGAATTACTCAAACTCCTGATAGACCTTTAACATTCGCACAAGTCAGACAAGCATCACCGTATAATACTTATGCTACGCCTGGTTTACCTCCTACTCCCATAGCGGCGCCTGGTTTGCCTGCCTTAGAGGCTGTGTTAAACCCCGAAAATACTGATTATTTATTTTTTGTTGCTCGCTATGATGGTACTCACGTTTTTAGTCGTACTATACAGGAACACGAAGCCGCTGTTACTAAAATTCGTAGGGAAAGACAGAAAAGATAGTTTGCAATTTCGCTTGTTATAAGGTGCGTGACGCTAGTAGATTGCTAGCTTCGTTGTAGGATTGTTGGTAGCGTCACGCACCCTACTGTTAACCTTAACTTGAACTAATGACCTGGAACGAATTACTACAACCTGATTTAATTCTCTCTTCTTCGATATTGAGCCTTACACCTGACATCATTCAACGATATAACCTTAAAGGGCTGGTGCTTGATGTTGATGAAACATTAGTACCATTTAAAGCTGCTGTTGCTTCGCCTGAACTCCAAGAGTGGGTGGCACAAGTGCGTCAAGTCGCATCGCTTTGGCTTGTCAGTAATAATATCAGCGAAAATCGAATTAGCAATATTGCCCGTGCGCTAGATTTACCTTATTATCATGGCGCCGCGAAACCGTCACGTCGTAAAGTCCGTGCAGCACTTGCTGAAATGAATTTGCCTGTAAACCAAGTTGGTATGGTTGGTGACAGGTTGTTTACTGATGTCTTGGTAGGTAATCGTTTGGGAATGTTTACAATTCTCGTGGAACCAATGATGCATCCTGGTACCGCATTGCGTTCTCACCCTGTCCGTAACTTTGAAGTGTGGGCATCTGAAATTTTAGGGGCTACAATTAGTCCAAAGGAAAAAAGATTTACAAAGCGTAATAAATTTTAAAGAAAGTAAATCTAAAGAAATAATTAAAAAAGGTTTGTTACAGACAAAAATAAGGGAATATGAAAATTAATAAGATGGGGTAAAAAAATATATACCCTAGGCATAGTAAATAACTTTAAAACCTGTAAAGCGCTAGTCCTCACGATAGAGGAACTAGCGCTTTAGTATTTGGGGTGGGGGGCGGGTTTACGAGGTGTTACGTGCTGTTTTAGGATATTGGTTAACCCGCCCTTACGAGGTGTTGCGTGCTGTTTTAGGATATTTGTTAAACCGCCTCTACGATATATAAAATGCCTCAGACTCTGGTTATCAAAATTGGAACTTCTAGTCTTACTCAACCTGAAACAGGATTATTGGCGCTATCTACTATTGCTACATTAGCTGAAGTGCTTTCGCAACTGCGCTCGAAGGGATATAGAGTTATTCTTGTATCGAGTGGCGCCGTAGGAGTGGGAAGTGCGCGTTTAGGTTTAACCGAACGTCCAAAAAGTATTGCTCTGAAACAAGCTGTTGCTGCTGTTGGACAAGGGCGCCTGATGCGGGTTTATGATGATTTATTTACGACGCTACAACAACCGATAGCTCAAGTTTTATTAACTCGTAGTGATTTGGTGCAGCGTAGTAGATATTTAAATGTTTACAACACGTTTCGAGAGTTACTCGAACTTGGTGTTATTCCTATCGTGAATGAGAATGATACTGTTGCTGTTGAAGAATTAAAGTTTGGGGACAATGATACTCTTTCGGCACTTGTTGCTAGTTTAGTTGAAGCTGATTGGTTGTTTTTACTTACAGATGTAGATAAATTATATTCCGCAGACCCTCGCTCTGTACCTGATGCTAAACCAATTAGTTTGGTAAACAGTATAAAAGAACTGACGGCTATGCAAGTTCAAACAGATGGTCAAGGTTCGCAATGGGGAACGGGGGGAATGGTAACAAAAATTTCTGCGGCTCGCATTGCTACAGCAGCAGGAGTACGGACAGTAATTACACAAGGACAATACCCTCATAATATAAGCAAAATTATTAATGGTGAGTCTATTGGTACGCAGTTTGAGCCACAACCTGAACCAACAGGAGCGCGCAAACGTTGGATAGCTTATGGTTTAGTACCATTAGGTAAACTGTATTTAGATAACGGCGCCGCTACAGCAATTTCTGATGGAGGAAAATCTCTACTTGCTGCGGGTATTACTGAAGTAAAAGGTGAATTTGATACGCAAGAAGCTGTAGGGATATTTGATGGCGACGGCAATGAAATCGCACGGGGATTGGTGAATTATAGTAGTAATGAATTGCAGAAGATTCGCGGGCGCCATTCTAGAGAAATTAGAGAGATTTTAGGATACGAAGGCGCCGAAACTGTTGTACATCGTGATAACTTAGTGTTGATTTAATATTACTAGAGGATAATAAATTTTGATTTATACTTAAATTATGCCGAAGTTAGACATAATCCATGATGCTATTAAAAACGCATTAATAAAAGATGGCTGGACTGTTAAAGCTCCTTATGTAATTCAGTACGGCAAAACGACTTTATACGCGGACAATATGACATTTACCTTTATGTGTTAGAGGAGATTGCTCCAGAACGTAAACTTTATATAGCTGTAAGCTCAATGCTGTATCAAACATTTTTTACTCAAGATATAGTTAAACTTATCCTCAGTAAGCATCAGGTTCCTATAATAGTTGTAGATATAGAAGCAGAGGAGATTGTACAATGGATAAATTAACTCAGTATCCGCAAATTATCAAAAAAATCTTGTCTGATTATATAGAATTGTGCAATCCTCATAATAACAATGGCATTGAAACCTTTTTAATAACGGACGAATTACAAGGTCATTATATTTGGATGAATGTTGGCTGGCAAAAAGGTGAACGTATTGCTGGTATGACGGCTTATATTCGAGTCAATGATGGTAAATTTTGGATAGAAGAAGATTGGACTGAAGAAGGTATTGCGAACGATTTACTTCGTCTTGGTGTACCTAAAGATGACATTGTATTAGCATTTCATGAGCCAAAAATGAGACAATACACAGATTTTGCAGTAGCTTAATGTTATTTGCCTCTTTTCTATAAATTAGCCATCATTCCCTCTGTGTAGGCGGAATTGTTTAGAATTGCTTGTGCTTTATGACTAACGTATACTCTTGAAGAAGCATTTCTGTGCGATTTTCTATTAAATCTTTGAAAGAGAAGTTTTTTGCAGTATTTCTTATTAAATTAAAAACTTCTGACTGCGTGTTTTTATCTCCACCAACAAAAGTCCAAAATTCCTTTCCTACAAGAATATATTCTTCTTTACTTGTTAATTTAGTAGGATAATAAATACATAAGCGAAACTCTTTACCCTGTTTAGCAGCATTATCTTTAGAAGTTGTTATGCTTTTTTTGTTACTGTTATTTTGTTCTAGTATTGATTTTATTTCTAGCCAGTATTCTTTACCGTCTTTCAAACGAAATTTTAAATCATAAGGTTTCCAGTCTTTTTTTTTACCTACGATTTCTCCACCTTGACTTTTCACTAAAATTTCAACAATATTTTCGATAACGTTACCCATAGTGGTAACAAATGAACGTTCAACTCTTTCCATAACGAAAAACGATATAAATTTTTGTGGATTATCGTAGAACATTTCTCTTATTAAAGGATTTTTATGATGGAGAATATCGTTTAATGTCAGCTTATTTAGAGAAGCTTTAACACTGGGTATTAGGCTTTCTAGATATTTACCTATTTCTCCTTTTGTTGTGCTAGATAAAGCCAAATTTACTCTCCTTTTAAGTTTTATTCAAAGTAGTCGCATGACAAATTCAGCTAGAAAGGAATATAACTAGCTGAAGTTTGAGTATGTTGTGTGTCAGTTATAACTTATGAAATTAGAAATGTACATAAGTCAGTGCGAAAAGATGCATTGACCTAATACTTGTAAGGTTTGTTGGGTTCCACGACGTAGTGAGCCTAACCTGGAAATTGTTTGTGTTTGTATAGTAAGGAGAATTATGTGACTGCACAGGCGCATGCAGGCCTGTGCTACAAGAGGTTATAGTGGGCGGTAGGTGCGGTAGTTGATATTGGGGAAGATGTTGTCCATTAGTTCAACTTTTTCTAGCCAACCGCTGTCTATTTTGCCAATTTTTATGTCTTCATATAGTTTGTTGAAGCGCATAACGTGAGAACGTGTTCTTCTTACTGCGTAGGGTACCATTGTTCCGGTTCGCATGATAAATGCCCAGTCGGATGATTGTGCTAAGAGTAATTCGCGTGCAGCTTGGTTGAGTGCGCGCCATTGAAGTTCGTCTTCTGGTTCTATTGTTGATATTTCTATCATGCGTTCGGCTGTTTTATGGAGATGGGGGTAAATCCACGCATTGGTTTCGTTTAACCAATATTCGTGAAAGCCTTTGTAACCCCAGCTTGATTGTGAGGGACGACAAACTTGTTGTGACGGTTCTGCACGCAAGTAGTCAGCGAGGTGTGTCATTTTATAGGTTTGTTGGTCGTACCATGATTTACGGAATAGGTAATCTATAAACCAGGGGCCTTCGTACCACCAGTGACCAAATAGTTCGGCGTCGTAGGGTGAAACTATTATTGGCGGGCGCCCCATTATTCCGTGTAAATGCTCTGTTTGCCGTTCACGGTTATACATAAAGTTGGCGGCGTGTTCTGCGGCTTTTTCTCTTGCCCAGTAAGGGTCATATAAAGCTTTATCCGATAGCCCTAGTCCACGTCCTGTAATTTTATGATATTTAATTCCAGTATTTTTACGTTGACCGTTGGGCATTATATACGGCTTGATGTACTCATATTCCGCTTCCCATCCTAGGTCTTTATAAAATTCGCGGTATTCTGCGGCGCCTGGATAACCTACTTCGGAAGACCAAACTTGTTGCGATGATTCGTGGTCACGACCGAATGCTGCTACCCCTGTTTCGGTAAATATTGGTGCATAGGTACCATATCGGGGACGTGGACGTGCGTATAAAATGCCGTGTCCGTCGATTAGGAAGTAACGCAAGCCAACGTCGGCGAGCATTCGCTCTAAACCTTCGTAGTACGCACATTCTGGCAACCAAATTCCTCTTGGTGGTTGTCCAAATGTTTCTTCGTAGTGTTCACATGCGACTTGAAGTTGTGCCCACACTGCTTGGGGGTACATTTTCATTAATGGTAGATATCCGTGAGTGGCGCCGCAAGTAATAATTTCTAGGTTGCCTGAGTCTTGAAATTCTTTGAACGCGGTTACTAAGTCTCCTTGATGACGCTCCCAAATAAGACGTGTTTCACTAAATTCTTTGGCGTAATGTTCTCCGAGATATTTTATATGACCGTTGTGGGCGTTATGCTCGATTTCTAACTCGATAAGCTCTTCTAGCTGCGCTAAATGGGCATCGTAACGTTCTTGTAATAAAGGGTCACGTAACATTGACACCAAGGGTGGTGTCATGCTCATCGTAATTTTAAAGTCAATCCCGTCCCGCTTTAACCCTTCAAATACTTTTAATAAAGGTACGTATGTTTCTGTAATTGCTTCATACAGCCATTCCTCTTCTAGCACGTAGTCACTTTCTGGGTGACGAACGAAGGGCAGGTGTGCGTGGAGAACGAGCGCAACATAGCCGATTGACATAGATTATTCCGGAGATAGTATGTGTTTTTGACGATTGGGGTGTGCCAACGGATGTCGAGTGATGAATCTCAAAGTAGAGCATCTCCTCCCTGATCGCTCACAGGCACCGTGGCATAAGTTAACAATATTTTAAGACTTAATTTTCACAAATTAGAATAAATCCGAGAAAGGATAATTTCAGTAGTTTCACAATGTACGGTGGCGTAGATACGTTTATAGAATGGTCGAATATCAAGCATTTACACCAAAAAGCGGTTCGATGCGGTCGCATGACATGTTCATTAAACCAAATTTTTGTTCCTAGTTCCTTGAAGCCAGGGGAAAATGAAAACGCGCTTAACAACTGATACTCCGATAGGAAGCTACGCACCAGATTTTGAACTGCCAGGTATTGACGGGCAGGTTCATCATCTCAGTCGTTATCTCGAAAAGTTCTACGCAGTTGGCGTCGTTTTGATGTGCAACTACTGCCCTTATGTTGGACATTACCTGGAACGGTTGAAACAAATTCAACAAGAGTTTTCAAGCTTTGGGTTTACGCTAATTGGCGTAAATGGCAGCGCTGCTAACCAAGACTTAGTAGAAAGTTTTGACCGGATGAAAGGTTTTGCCCAGAAGCATGAACTTAACTTTCCCTACCTATGGGACTCAACGCAAGATGTAACCCGCAGTTTTGGCGCCATGACTACGCCAATGTGTTTTTTAATAGATTCTGAAGGAAGAGTACGATATCGTGGGCAAATAGACGACAACCCGGAAAACCCGGAAGCAGTGCAGGTACGATATCTTAGAAGTGCTATAGCGTCACTGTTTGGTAACAATAATATAGATATTACAGAAACTGAGCCAATCGGCACAAAAATTATTTGGCGTGACTAAAATTTGTCACAAGTAGAGACATATTGTCGTCATACTGCTATCTTAAATTGGAGGAAATTACAACTTTTTTTCTTTGAAATAAAACGAAACTTCATGGGTACACATTACCGACGGGTTTTACTTAAACTGAGCGGTGAAGCCCTAATGGGCAACATGGGTTATGGAATTGACCCCGAAGTGGTCAAGAACATAGGACAAGAAGTAGCAGAGGTAGTAGCCACAGGTGTTCAACTCGCTATTGTCGTAGGGGGGGGCAATATATTTAGAGGTGTCAAAGCCGCGTCGGCAGGAATGGACAGAGCAACCGCTGACTACATTGGCATGATTGCCACGGTAATGAACGCCATGACACTCCAAGACTCCCTTGAACGTATAGGAGTACAGACACGAGTTTTAACCGCTATTGCCATGCAAGAACTTGCAGAACCTTATATTCGTCGTCGCGCCATCCGTCATCTTGAAAAAGGACGGGTGGTTATTTTTGGCGCCGGTTCTGGAAACCCATTTTTTACCACCGACACTGCTGCGGCACTACGCGCGGCTGAAATTGAGGCAGAAGTCATTTTCAAGGCTACAAAAGTAGATGGTATTTATGATGCTGACCCAATGAAAGTACCTGACGCCAAACGCTATAAGACTTTGACTTATTCTCACGTTTTGGCAAAAGATTTGCGAGTAATGGACAGTACCGCGATAGCCTTATGTAAGGAGAATAATATTCCGATTCTCGTCTTTGATCTAACCACTAGCGGTAATATTTACCGCGCAGTTGTGGGAGAATCGATTGGAACGCTTGTGGGAGGTTCTTGTGAAGTTAGCTGACGCTGAGAGTACCATGCAAAAGACCGTTGAATCTACGCTACGGTCTTTCAATACTATTCGCACTGGGCGCGCGAATTCAAGTTTACTCGACAGAATTTCTGTAGAGTATTACGGTACGCCTACATCTTTGAAATCGCTTGCGAACATTAGTACTCCAGATGCGACAACTATTTTAATTCAGCCTTACGATAGAAACACACTAACTCTCATCGAAAAGGCAATTTCACTGTCGGATGTGGGTTTAACGCCCAGTAACGATGGTTCTGTGATTCGCCTGAATATTCCGCAATTAACGACCGAACGGCGGAAAGAATTTGTCAAAATTGCAGCTAAATATGCCGAAGAAGGGCGCGTTGCAATTCGTAACATTCGTCGTGATGGCGTTGAGTTGATTCGTAAGCAGGAAAAGGCATCAGAAATATCTGAGGATGAATCTCGCGATTTACAAGACAAACTGCAAAAACTAACAGACAAATATACTGCTAGAATTAACGATTTACTGGCGGAGAAAGAAAAAGACATTACTACTGTCTAGCTCTAACTCGGTTATTCGTTAATACTTTGGGCTGTTGGACGGGGTAAAAGGAGAAGGGTGAAGGGTGTTTGTTCCTTTGCTTTTATCCTCTTACCCCTTTTTAAGCTTTACTTTCTATTGATAAGGCTTTATTCAGGTAGGTATAAAATTTTATGTATGACTGTATAATCGTCGGCGCAGGACCTGCGGGTGGAACTGCTGCGTATCATTTGAGCAAGCGGGGACGTTCGGTATTAGTTATAGAAAAAGAATCTTTACCACGGTATAAACCTTGTGGTGGTGGAGTATCTCCTCAGATCGCTGAATGGTTTGACTTTGATTTTAGTCCAGCGATTTCGGTTAAAGCTGATACTATTCGCTGTACTTGGAAAATGGAGGATGTTGTTGAGGTTGAGTTACAAACACCAGAGCCAGTATGGTTAGTTCGCCGTGATGTATTCGACCATTTTATTATTCAGCAGGCTCAAAAGCAAGGCACCGAACTACGCGATAACACCGAAGTAACGGGTATTGAATTTAAAAGCAATTACTGGGAAGTTAATACTAAAAATGGATGTTTCCAGGGTCGCTATATTATCGCTGCTGATGGTGCCTTTGGGCCAATGGCAAAATGGCTTGGTTTTAAAGATAGGTTACGTCGTCTAGCTGGGGCTTTAGAAGCTGAGGCGCCTGCTATTGTTGAAAGAAAAAATGTCATAGACCTGGAATTTGGCATTGTTAAAAACGGGTATGCGTGGAATTTTCCGAAAGCTGATGGTTATTCGATTGGTGTCGGCACTTTTATTGGTGGGCAAGCACAGAACTTTAAAAAAATCGTTGACGAATATGGCAAGAGCTTTAATTTAAATGTCAGTACATGTAAACAGTATGGTCATGCTCTGTGCTTATGGAACGGTGAACAAAATCTTCACACGACTAATGCTGTTTTAGCTGGTGAAGCTGCTTGTGTTGTTGACCCAATGACTGCTGAAGGTATTCGTCCGTCAATTTTTAGCGGACTAAAAGCTAGTGATGCTATTGATGATGCTCTTAGTGGTGATATCAACGCACTAGAAAATTACTCTAACATTATGAATTCTGAATGGGGCGCCGATATGGCGTGGGCTTCAAAAATAGCAAGTCTTTTTTACCGTCTGCCTCACGTTGGGTATAACCTAGGTGTTAAACGTCCAAGTGGTCCACAATTGATGGGCAAAATTCTTTGCGGACAACTACGTTATAGAGATGTTGCTGGTCGTGCTATTAAACGTTTAACTCCTTTTAGTGGTAGTTAAAAAATTTCTAGTTTTTGGGGTTGGGTTGCACCCAACCTACGTGTATTAACTTGATATTAGAGTGTTAATAAAAAGCTAGATGCAATGTGATTATTTATAATTAATTTTATTTATTTTTATTTTTAGAAAGAATATTTGGGATTAAGTAAGAGCAAAAATCAAAGCAGCCAGATATGACTCTAGCTGCTAAAAGTAACATTGAATTTTTTGCATTCATTCCCAACGTGCGTAGTAATGTGTCGGGAATGTATCAATCGGCTAAATTTAAGATAGGGAAAATTTCGGCAATAGAGTGCCGTTTATAACACGATACAGTTTGTAAGCCTGTGGTTAAAACTAGTTGATTAACTCTATTGCTGAAAATTTACTCTTCGTCATCTTCATCTTCATCTTCATCTTCATCTTCGTCGTCGATATCTGAGTCCTCTAACTGGGAACTCTTTTTATCGCCGTCAACTTGAATCAGATGAATATGTTTGTATCCAAGCTTAATTTCAAACTCATCACCAGGCTCTAAACCCATTGCTTTGGTATATGTTGCACCAATAACAATTTGACCGTTTTGATGGACACTAACACGGTACGTAGGTTCACGACCACGACCATCTTTGGGAGATTCTGGACTCAAAGGAATTCCTCGAGCCGATAGCAAAGCGTCGTAAAAATCAGTCAAGTTAACTCGTACTTGACCACCTTTAGTAGTGGTGTAATAACCACATTGTTTAGCTCTTTCTCGTCTTGGTAAAGTTGAAAGTTCTTTGACTTTAGCAAGCAGGGCTTTTCCGGTTAATGGCGCGGTAGCTGTTTCACTCATTCGATTCAAATTATCCTATAAAGGTCTCCAAACGTTTTAACTGGGTAATGGAATACCACATATTGAGCCAATTTTAATTTGCACGGCGGCCCATATCCAAGGCTTACGGCGGATTCCTGCTTATGAAGAACTTTGAGACTTTCTGCTCTGAAGGTTTCCCTTACACAAAAAGAGTTCAAAAATATCAGCAGGTTTGAAACGCGGTAATATTACGGCATTTGTAACCATCATTCGCCATCGGTCAGAGAATTCTTTTCTACGACTGGCATTGATGTGGCAATTTGACTTCAAGCCAACAAAGGTAAAATCGGTGGCTGAAAGATTGTGAGGAGGGGAGCGCTAAGTTCCAGAATTACATTCAGGAAAATTTGGCTCATCAAGATTCGATACCTGCTCATGTTCTATAACAGCTATGTTATAGACTTGCACATGGAACAGGCTTTTAACGACTGCACTTACCCAAATCGAGAAACAAGTCTTAGAATGCGCGCATTCATTAACTCACTTCAAGAACGAACAGTGCATAGTATATATCGAGGGTATTGAGGTTATACACCTTTTTCTCGTACATGTAAAGACGATATTTTCACGTCTTTACAATTACGAATAAACAAAGCGGTAATATTCGCACAGTCAGGGCGATTTACACTCGATTTGTCACTCCGTTATTTTATATTAAATACTAGCATGGACTAATAATAGCAAAATATTTATTTAATTTAGAATTAAATTTACGATACACTTTATATATAAATTTCTACCTTTAGGGTGAGTATTGGCTACTCAAGAAATCAAAATTCACCATCCGATGCCTTACATATTTCGGCAACATGAGAATCAGCGAAGGCTAAATTCTTGGGTATTGGTTGAGATGTTGACTTGGAGGCAAGACAATTTAACAATTCTATATATCCAACAACTACAACCTCACGGGTCAGTGTTGATGTTCGTGTCAAATACGTGTTTGAACATATTTACATATTGGAGACTTTACGTGAGTTATGGGTATGGAGAGGTTGATCTGCTTGTTATGGCTGCTTAATATTGCCTGTGTAAGCCCAAGCAACTCTTATAAACTTGTAGTGTCTTGGATATTACGGTTATGTAATTGAATCAGATTCTGAGCATATGGATTTAGATTTAATGGTTATACTTGGAAGATGTTCAAACCAATTGGAGGCATAGAAGTGAACTTTTATTACGAGCAGAGTGTTGTAGTCCGCGCGCTTGTTGGGCAAGATTCTTCAGCACCTAACTTTCATCTTAAGTGTGCTGTAATCAAGACATTTGCGGTTCTTCAGTACTAAAGAGCAGGGATTGATGATGTTGAGTGAGAATAATAGCCACTGCGGTGCGTAATAGATATTAACCGAGTTAAATACGATATATAGGATTTGTGTATATGGAAGTTATCTTTAAAATTATTCGACAAAAACCTAACTCCGAGCCTTCCGTGCAGGATTATTTGGTGGAAACCGAGCCTGGAAATACAATCCTCGACTGCCTTAATAAAATTAAGTGGGAGCAAGATGGAACTCTAGCATTCCGTAAGAATTGCCGTAACACTATTTGCGGTAGTTGTGCAATGCGAATCAACGGACGTTCGGCTTTGGCTTGTAAAGAAAATGTTGGCAGCGAGATTGAGTTCTTAAAATCATCATATGAAAATACAGCTACAAAAAATACCTACGAGGGTAAACCAGTTTTAACAGTGGCGCCTCTAGGTAATATGCCTGTTGTTAAAGATTTAATAGTTGATATGAACCCTTTTTGGGACAATCTTGAAGCTGTGGCGCCATACGTTAGTACTGCTGGACGGCAAGTACCAGAACGTGAATTTTTACAAACACCATCGGAACGCGCACTTCTTGACCAAACTGGTAATTGTATTATGTGTGGCGCCTGTTACTCGGAATGTAATGCGCGCGAGGTGAATCAAAATTTTGTAGGGCCTCATGCACTGGCAAAAGCATATCGAATGGTAGCAGACTCACGCGATAACAACACAGAAAATCGGTTAGAAAATTATAACGAAGATAGTAAAGGTGTTTGGGGGTGTACTCGTTGTTATAATTGCAACTCCGTTTGTCCAATGGATGTTGCTCCTTTAGATCAAATCACTAAAATTAAACAAGAAATTCTAGAGCGGAAACAAAAAAGCGATGGTCGCTCAATTCGTCACCGTAAAGTTTTAATTGATTTAGTCAAAAATGGTGGTTGGATTGATGAGCGTAAATTTGGGTTACAAGTAGTTGGGAATCAATTTCAAGACCTTAATGGTTTATTGAGTATTGCTCCTTTAGGACTACGAATGCTCAAGCGTGGAAAATTTCCCCTCAAATTTGAGCCATCCGAAGGAACACAACAAGTTCGTTCTTTAATTGAGGCAGTGAAGAAAGAAGAAAGGTAGGGTGCGTAACGCCATAACAATCGTGAAGTAAAACTAGTGAACTAGTAGCGTCACGCACCTTACGAGGAATGTTTTATCTTGGGTCTTGGGGGATGTTTAGGGGTTGTCCTGATGCTCGGTCATAAACCAAAATGTCCCACTGACCGTTTACTGTTGTCTCGAAAGCAACTCTACTACCATCTGCGCTAATAGTAGGATTGCGAACTTCTGCCTGCAAATTTGTCGTTAAATTGCGTGATTGTCGTGTTTCTCTATCGTAAATAAATATACCTGACCTACCTTGACGACTTGCGGCAAATACGATGTAGCGACCGCTTTCTGTAACGCTGGGATGTGAGGTAATTGTATCAAATGAATTTAAGCCGGGTAAATCTATTAAGAAGCGTGTAGCAGTATCAAACATGTATACATCTTGACTGCCTCTACGGTCGCTAGTGAAAACGATGTATCTACTTGATATTTGAGGATTTAATTCTGATGCAAAACTATTTAGACCTCTGCCACCTGGGTCGAAAGGATAGCTTAATATACGTGGATATCCACCACATCCACCTAAAAAGCCTAAGCTTAACAATAAGGGTATAAAAATAGATTTATTTGTCATGCTTTTATGTAGCCATACTAGCCATACTAAATATTAGGGTGGATTGATTGGCGCCCCATTTGGAATATCTAGCTCAATATTTGGACCTCGGTCGAGTACTTCAATATCCCATTGACCACGTGCGCTAGTTTCAAATACTACATATCGCCCATCTGGACTAATGTTAGGATTACGCAACCAGCCGCGATAAACTGGGGTGAGAATCTGCGATTGTTGGGCAGCACGGTCGTATAGTCCAACAACGGGTCTACCTTGGTCGCTTGTAATATAAGCAACATAACGTCCTGTGTAGCTTAAACTCGGACTCTCAATAATTGTATCGGGTCGGGTTAAACGTGGGATACGAAAGAATTCTTGCTGTTGCAAATCGTATACTAGTAGTTGATGGGCACCGTTACGATTTGAAATAAACGCTAAAAAACGTCCGTTACCGCTCAACGCTGGTTGTTCTTCGGTAAAACGACTGTTGAGCGATGTCGGACCTATAGGAATATTGTCAGAACTGCAAGAAGTAACGACTAAACTAAAAAGTAGACTCCAATGGATTTTATTTTGGAGCCATTTAGGTGTAAGTTTTTTCACCTTAACTATTTTCCATCGGGTTCACGCTCACCTATTTAAATTAAAATAGGTCAGTGTAATATTACTAGCTCATTGGCAAATCGTCATCATCAAACTTATTTGGTCGCTCTGGCCTCTCTTTCGGTTGCTCAAGCGGTGTATAATCAGCAGTCGGTATTGATTCATCTATATCGAAACTATCTGAACGCGATCCTTCTGAGGAAGGTCTTCTGCGTCTAGGTCTCGTTGGTGCGACATCATCATTAGGACGAATTTCTGGACGTTCGGAACTGCTGCCACGACGTGAAGTTCTACGTTCTTCGCTAGTTGAGCTGTCCCAATCTTCGTTATTGCCCCTTGAGGAGCTTGAAGAATTCCAATCGTCGTCATCAAATTTTTGGGAAGTACGACCTTCTGGACGAGATGGTCGGCGCCGAGAGGGTTTATCGGTGGTTAAATCATTTCTATCGTTACTACTGCGACGCGATGAACGACGTGAAGAATCTACGTCCGAATCTTGATAATCATCGTAACCGCTTCGAGGGCGCCGTTCGGGATTACTACCACGAATTCGAGGACGTTCTTGATATTCGTCGTCCTCATAATAAGGAAGTGGCTCTAAATCCATGTCTACCCTTTCAGCTTGGGTAGATTTACGATAATTACTGTAGGTTTTACTAACACGACGTTCATCGTCAACAATTGGTGTGTTGCGCTTTGCTTGTTCGGTTGCAATACTTCGCAAACGAATACTCTCATAAGCAAAAAACACTGTTGACCCTACAAGCATTAATTGACCGAATTGCAAAATCGGGTCAAGGCGCCAACCTTGAAATATTAATATAAACCCGCAAAGCAAACCAACTGCCGCGAAAAATATATCGTGGTCGCGCGCTAATTCTGGTTTAACGTTACGAATGAAATAGAGAGCTGCCCCAGCCACAGCCAGGAAAATCCCTAAAAAAGTAGCTGGGGTGGCGCCTACATTTACCTGAGCCAGAACACTGACGCTTGTCAGCCCAAAAATTAGCATTATCTTTTACCTAATCTCAAAATCTATGTTAGGGGCTTAATATTAAAAACTCTACTCTAACAAATCACAATAACAATATATGTACAAGAGGCATCATGATTAGATACAGTACTTTCCCCTAATTTTAGAAGATTTTTTCCAAAATTAGGGGAAAGTAGAATCTGTCAGGACTTTAGACAATTTTAAGAGTCACGCTGACTCTCAAAATTTAGCCGCGCTGGATTTTATCTTTTTGGCTGACAAATATCAATCCCACGGTTGCGGGAACGACGACAATCAATGTACCCGCAAGTAAACTCCAAAGAAAATTTGCTAAAGAAGGTGTCATAACTTTAAACCAACCTTTTATTACATACTTACTAACAATTCTAATAGTGTATAGCGTACTTGAAAAGGAGTAAAAGAAATTAACTGTACGAGTTCTGCCCATTTCACCTTCGCGCTAAGATGAAAGAAGTCTTAACAAAGCTTAAAGTTATTCAGTATACAAGCTATGACACCTGTAGATATTACAACTTTGATACTTGGTCCGTTGTTAGGACTAATGATTTTTCTGTTTATTTTCCGTATAGTCCTGACGTGGTACCCACAAGTAGATTTGAAGCGCTTTCCATTTAATCTAGTAGCGCTGCCAACTGAAATTTTCTTGATTCCGACGCGCAAAATTGTCCCACCTATTGGTGGGGTAGATATTACACCCATTATTTGGGTGGGTATCGTTAGCTTAATACGCGAGATTTTACTTGGACAGCAAGGGTTATTGACGATGATGAGTTAGAAAGAGTTATGAGTTATGAGCGCGGAGGTAGGGTGCGTGGCACCATAACAATCGTAAACTAGAACAAATAAGCTAGTGGCATCACGCACCTTACGAGGAGTTAGAGTTAAATTCCCAACTCCTAACTCCTAACTCTTAACTTCTAACTAATTTAGGGTTTTGCTTCGTTCATTTCTTGGACAAAGTTAGTGTATACCTCACCTTTGAGGAATTGAGGAGTTTCCATAATTTTTTGATGGAATCCTATTGTTGTGGGCAGTCCGGTGATAGCGCATTCACGCAGCGCGCGCTTCATTCGGGTTATGGCTGTTGGACGGTCGGGACCCCATACGATTAACTTACCAATGAGCGAATCATAATAAGGTGGTATTTGGTAGTCGGTATAAACGTGAGAGTCGATTCTTACACCTGGGCCACCTGGTGGAAGGTAGCCGCTGATACGACCTGGCGCCGGACGAAAATCGTGGTCTGGGTCTTCAGCGTTTATACGGCACTCTATTGAGTGACCTCGAAGTACTATTTGATCTTGTGTAAATTTTAATCTTTCTCCTTGAGCTATACGTATTTGTTCTACAACTAAATCAACACCAGTAATCATTTCTGTTACAGGGTGTTCGACTTGAATACGGGTGTTCATTTCCATGAAGTAAAATTGTCCCGAACGGTCAAGCAAAAATTCGATGGTTCCGGCGCCGCTGTAATTAATAAATTGAGCAGCTTTGATAGCAGCTTGTCCCATTTTTTCGCGTAGTTCGGGGTCTAATGCAGGACTTGGAGCTTCTTCTAATAGCTTTTGATTACGACGTTGAATCGAACAGTCACGCTCAAATAAATGTACTACATTACCGTAATTATCTGCTAAGATTTGAAACTCGATGTGGCGGGGACGTTCGACGAATTTTTCTATATAAACACCAGAGTTACCAAATGCGGCGCCTGCTTCTCCTTGTGCTGCTAAAAATAGTTTGATAAATTCACTTTCTGAATGTACCAATCGCATACCACGTCCACCACCTCCAGCGGTAGCTTTAATCATGACAGGGTAGCCAATTTTTCGTGCAATCGCTAATCCCTCACTTTCTGATTCGACTAACCCGTCACTCCCTGGAACTGTTGGCACAGAAGCACGCTGCATCGTTTCTTTCGCCGTTGACTTATCCCCCATTAACCGAATTGATTCTGGTGATGGACCAATAAATGCAATTTTATGGTCAGCACAAATTTCAGCAAAGCGTGCGTTTTCTGAAAGAAAACCATAACCAGGATGAATAGCAGTGGCTCCCCTAGTCAAAGCTGCCGCAATAATATTAGGTATATTCAAATAACTTTTAGCACTAGCAGGTTCCCCGATACAAACCGCTTCATCTGCAAGTTGAACATGCAGCGCATTGCGGTCAACCGTAGAATGAACAGCAATCGTCGCAATCCCCATCTCCTCACAAGCCCGGAGAACGCGCAATGCTATTTCTCCTCGATTAGCAATTAATATTTTGTCAAACTTCATCTTTATGCTTCAACAAGATTGAATAAATAGACCTACACGCTTTTTCATACCAGCGACTCAAGGGTTAATTCGCTTATTATGACAGCATTTGAGCTTTATGCTGTCCACAATAAAAAATTAAGTATCACGAACTGCTTCACTACGTTAGCAGCATTTTAAAACCTTGTTGTAGCGCAAGTTAGTTTCACTCATGTTAAATTTTTTTTTCACTCCCCTATCGCCATAACCAGATTTATGTGTTATATTCTCTATTTAGTTGAATAAGTTAAGCGGATGTGGCGGAATTGGTATACGCGCACGTTTGAGGGGCGTGTGCCTTTGGCTTGCGAGTTCGAGTCTCGCCATCCGCATTAGAATATTTTTCAATAATTTTCACATTGTAGAGACGTGATTAATCACGTCTCTACATTTTTTGGGTTTTTGTGCTTTTATATATATAGATAAAGTTTTGTAAAGAATGACTGCTATATTTACACCAGCGAATAATTTAATAGTGCCCAATGCTTGGCATAGGTTATCTCCTAGTTGGGCAGGTACTGACGAAGCAATTCAAAAGGGTTTGCCTCATAATCAGTTGGCGCCGACTTGGCAGCTGTTACTTTTGGGTGATGGTTCTCCGACAAGGCATTTACAATTGTTGACTGGCGAACCTACAGAGGTTGATGTCATTGATATGTCGTTAATTGGCATGGACATGGATGGGGCACCTGATTTAATTCAAGCTGTACCGGGACCAAGACTACGGCGCCAAGTTTGGTTACGCACAGCTTCGGGGCAACGTTTGGCATATGCAACTTCATGGTGGGAAGCTTCGCATGTGGATGAGTATTTACAAAATCGTTCGTTACCAATTTGGGCAAGTCTCGCACGCTTGCGTACAGAACTTTATCGCGATGTTCAAGGAATTTACCTTGGTCACTCTCAAGCATTAGAGTCAGGTTTTGATATGCCTGGACCTTTTTGGGGGCGCCATTATTTGTTTTGGCATCATGGGCAACCTCTAACGTTAATTTACGAAGTTTTTTCTCCTTATTTGGCAAAATATCTTGGCTCTCCAAAGCTTTGATTGATTTAATATCATATTTTTTATACCCGTTGATGTAGAGACGTCACATATAACGTCTCTACATCGTTATGGTTTTTAATAGGTAGTAAATAATACATCAATGTAGATTATGAAAGTGTTATAAGTTAAGCAGTATTACTGTGTAAACGAGTAGATGCTTTATTGTTAACATGATTAAAATTTACCGTTTCAAGCAGAATTTTGATATTAAACGCTTCTAATGGCTTGAATTCTGAGTTTTAGACGTTATTTTAAAATCTAAGAAACCGGGTTTCTTGTTGATATATTGTAATAAAAATGACAATTTTGCGTAGAAACCCGGTTTCTGATTAATTTAAGCAATATTGATGAGGTGTAAGTCCCAATGGCACGGCTAAGTGTGTCTGTCTCGATGAAAAAAAAGAAACCGTCTCTGATACTGACGTTATCTTCTGCTGGATTACTGATTGGTGGTGGTATTGCTGGATACTGGCTGTTAACACAAGGAAAGCCATTATCTAGGGATTTACCACCAGGAGCAACTATTATTCCTCAAGACGCATTGTTCGCTGTTTCGTTAACGACTGATGTTAGACAGTGGCAGAAGTTACGCCAGTTCGGAACTAGCAAGGTACAAGCAGAAATCGATAAAAATATAGTTCAGTTACGCGACCGTTTTCTTAGTAATAATGGTTACAATTTTCACAAAGATATCCAACGTTGGGTAGGAGAAGAAGTAACTTTAGCGGTTCTTGCTAATGTTGATACCTCTAAACCACCTGCTAAACCTGTGGCTGAAAATGTTAGAACTGCTAGTAGTCAACAGTTAGTTTTGGTATTACCAATTAAAAATGCTCAAAATGCTAAAACTGCTCTAACTCAACTTCAAGCTAGGAAAGGTGCCAGTTTAAAAGAACGTTCGTATAAAGGTATACCAATAAAAGAAATTGATATTAATTCCAATAACACAACTGAGGATTTTGCGGTCTCGGTTATTGAAAATAAATATGTAGTTATTACTGATGATTCAAAGGCAATGGAGAAAGCAATTGATGCTTACCAAGGAAAAACATCGCTTTCTACAGTTCCTGGGTATGCGAATAATATTTCTAAAATTTCTAGCTATCAGCCTTTTGGTCAATTCTATATAAATGTACCAACGAGTGCGAAAATTGCGAGTGCAGCTCCAAATCGTCAGTTTCCAGCTCAAGTGTTATCGCAATTGCAAAATAATCAAGGTCTTGCAGGAACAATTACCTTAGAGACTGAGGGAGTTCGACTTAAAGGTGTTTCTTGGTTAAGTCCTAATAGTTCACGAGTGCTGAAGGTGGATAACAGTGCGGGGGAAATGCAAAATCGTGTTCCTGCTGAAACGCTGATGATGTTGTCAGGTGGAAATTTAGCGCGTGCTTGGGCAGATTATAGTTCAACATCACAAAATAATCCTTTATCACCAATGCCGCCCGAGCAATTACGGAATGGCTTTAAATCTTGGGTTAATATGGATTTAGAGCGCGATTTTTTGAGTTGGATGAATGGCGAGTTTTCTTTATCGGTAATTCCTACTTCTAAAGATGCTTCAGAGGAAGCTTTCCGTGCGGCGTTAGTATTTATGGTAAGGACTAACAATCGTCAACGCGCTGATGCTGCTCTCAAACAGCTTGATGAAGCTATGCGTAGTCAGTACCAGTTTAGAATAGAAGAGAAACGAGCATTAGGTAAGCCGATTATTAATTGGATTGGACCATTTGGAACTTTAACTGCTAGTCATGGATGGATGGATGATGATGTTGCTTTTATAGCGTTAGGGGCGCCGATTGCTGAGAAAATTTTGACTATGAATCAATCGAATAACTCGCTCGCACGCGCGAAAGCTTTTCAAAAAGCAGTTCCATCAGAACTAAATCCAATTAACGGTCAATTTTTCTTAGATGTGGAACGTACCTCTAAAAATTTTCCGTTGCCTCGTTTGTTTCCTAACCAGCAAACATTTTTAGACGCTACACGTTCGATTGGAGTAACGAGTGCAGTCAGTGATAACCGCAGCAATCGCTACGATATATTTATCTCGCTTAAAAAAGGTGCGAAGCCGGCGCCTTTGCCTAGTCCGACCGTAACACCGTAAAGCAAAGACGCAATACATTTAACAAATCGTCAGAAAAAGTTAGGATTTAAATAATAGAATAAACTGTTCAGGAATTGACTGGGGAACACGTTTTATGAATTTTGTCAATCTAGTTGTCCTCCAGAACTGGCTGGACAATGCTTCTTTTGCAGTTTTGTTTATTACGATGCTGGTATATTGGAGCGGCGCAGCGTTTGGGAACCTACCCTTTTTACCTGCACTGGGGACTGCGGGAATGGCGATAGCGAATTTATGCATGGCAACATTGTTAGGAGCGCGATGGATTGAAGCGGGTTATTTCCCTCTTAGTAATTTATACGAGTCACTGTTTTTTTTGGCGTGGGGTATTACTACAGTACATCTTATCGCTGAAAATACGAGCCGTAGTCGTTTGGTTGGAGTAGCAACGGCGCCTGTAGCTATGGGTATTACAGCTTTTGCAACATTAACTTTACCGTCTGAGATGCAGAAAGCTGAACCTTTGGTACCTGCACTGAAATCTAACTGGTTAATGATGCATGTTAGTGTAATGATGCTAAGTTATTCAGCGCTAATGGTTGGTTCGCTGTTAGCAATTGCATTTCTTGTTGTTACAAAAGGGCAAGATATTCAACTTCAAGGTAGTTCGTTTGGTGCTGGCGGATATCGTAGTAATGGTTATCGTTTGCATAAAGCGGGTGAACTTGTAACAGAACCAGATGTAAATAGTATTACTGATAACAATGGCTATGCGCGTTACAAAGGCAGTAATAATAATGGAAATGGTTCTTCAGCGGTTTTAAATATTGTTGCGGCTGATACTCAAGCAGTAACAGCATCAACTTTATCACCACAACGTTTAAGTCTTGCAGAAACATTGGATAATATTAGCTACCGTGTCATTGGTTTAGGTTTTCCTTTACTGACAATTGGTATTATCGCAGGCGCCGTTTGGGCAAACGAAGCTTGGGGTTCTTACTGGAGTTGGGACCCTAAAGAAACTTGGGCTTTAATTACTTGGCTGGTATTTACTGCTTACTTACATTCGAGAATTACACGCGGTTGGCAAGGTCGGCGCCCTGCTATTTTAGCAGCTAGTGGCTTTGTGGTTGTGTGGATTTGTTATTTAGGTGTAAATTTGCTGGGTAAAGGTTTACATTCTTACGGATGGTTCTTTTAATTTAATATTTGTATGGTGGGCTTCAGTCCACCTTACTATTTGAAGTTTTGATTTAATTTATGTTAACTTGTGACTTTTATATAAACAATAGATATATTTAAAGTAAAAGTTATAGATGTCTATGGATAATGAATTTCATCGATTACATCACTATGAAGTTGTATCTATAAATACAGAAAATCTAGATAGCTTAGATGTATCAGATACCTTCAAAGTGATTCAACTGTTAGAAGCAATCAAAGAGCTAGTTGGGTTAGGAACAGCAGAGTCTTCATTATTTGATAAAGGTATTGAGTGTGAAGTATTACGCTTTCGTGCTAACAGTTGGAGACGCGGAAAAGTCAGACTATCGTTGGAATTTAAACCTGATGAAAATGAATCACCGTTAGAAGATTTTGCTAAAGAGTTACAAGATGCAGAAGTTCAGAAATGATAAGTAATAAACCTCTCTTCATCCTCTCCTCCTCTGTGTATTCTGCGTCTCTGTGGTAAACAAATAAAATTCCTGACCTTAAAAAACAGGAGTAGTAGCTGGTAATTGTGACAATGGTAGCTGGTGCGTGACGCTAAAGGTCTTATCGCTACGTTGAAAGTTTATGGTAGCGTCACACACCCTACGTTTTTTATTTGCTAATTACGTAAGTCAGCAATTTGGAATAATGTAGATAAGTACACAGTAATTGATAATTTACAATGGTGTGGACTCCTCTCCATGCAGCAGTACATCGAAATATTCGTGCGCGCAATTTACTCCAACCTAGACAAGGTTTACTTATAGCAGTGTCGGGGGGTCAAGATTCGTTATGTTTATTAAAGCTATTATTGGATTTGCAATCAAAATGGGAATGGCGCCTAGGTGTTGCTCATTGTAACCACTGTTGGCGCCAAGATTCAACGGCTAACGCGCAGCATGTGGAAGAGTTAGTAAACAGTTACTCAGTACCTTTTTACCTCGAAACTGCTGATAAACCTGTAAATACAGAAGCAGCAGCGCGGGACTGGCGTTATCAAGTTTTAACTCAAGTCGCACTTCAACATAACTACGTCTGTGTTATTACAGGACACACAGCTAGCGACAGAGCCGAAACTCTACTTTATAATTTGATGCGCGGTACAGGCACCGATGGTTTACAAGCTTTAACATGGCGGCGCCAATTAGCTGAGAATGTACAATTAGTGCGTCCATTACTTGAAGTTACTCGTGAAGAGACGGGTCAATTTTGTCAAGATTTTGATTTGAAAATCTGGGAAGATTCTACTAATGATGATTTAAAATACGCTCGTAACCGTATTCGTAAAGAGTTATTACCGTATTTACATCAAAATTTTAATCCTCAAGTCACGTCAAATCTTGCCCAAACTGCTGAATTATTACAAGCTGATGTTGAGTACTTGGAACAAGCAGCACGAGGGTTACGAGAGCAAGTAATGGAAAGTCAATACCCAATTAAATTAAATCGTCGTATTTTACAGAAGGCGCCACTTGCTTTACAACGAAGGGTAATGCGTCAAATATTACTCGAAATTCTTCCTCAGTCTCCAAATTTTGAACATATAGAAAAATTAATTGGCTTGATAACGGCACCAAGACGTTCTCAGACTGACCCCTTCCCAGGTGGTATTATTGCCTTTGTGGAAAATGATTGGATTTGTTTCAGATGACAATAAATAATATATTACCCAATTACATTAATGGGGAATGGGCGGCATCTAAAGCTACTAACCACTTAGAAGTTTTTAACCCAGCGACGAGTGAAGTTATAGCGAAAGTGCCTTTATCTACTACATCAGAAGTTAATGAAGCAGTTCAAGCAGCATCAGAATCATTTAAAACATGGCGCCGGACACCGCCTACTGAGAGGGTGCAGTATTTATTTAAATTAAGAACTTTATTATTAGAAAATTTTGATGATTTGGCTTCTACTATAACAACCGAGTGCGGTAAAACGCTGGCAGAAGCAAAAGGAGAAATGCAGCGTGCGGTTGAGAATGTGGAAGTTGCTTGCGGTATTCCAATAATGATGCAGGGTGTTAATAGCGAAGATATTGCACGCGGTATTGATGAAATGATGATACGGCAACCGTTAGGAGTGTGCGCGGTTATTTGTCCGTTTAATTTTCCAGGAATGATTCCGTTTTGGTTTTTACCTTATGCTATCGCTTGCGGTAATACCTACATCGTCAAACCTTCGGAAAAAGTACCGTTGACAATGCAAAAAATATTTCAGTTACTTGAAAAAACAGGTTTACCCAAAGGGGTGATTAATTTAGTTAATGGCGCCAAAGAAGCTGTAGACGCTATTCTTGATAATCCTAGCATCCGGGCAATTAGTTTTGTTGGTTCTACACCCGTGGCGAAATATATATATAGTCGTGGCGCCGCAAATGGAAAACGGGTACAGTGTCAGGGTGGGGCAAAAAATCCAATTATTATTTTGCCTGATGCTGATATGACCATGACTACTCGCATTGCTGCTGATAGTGCTTTTGGTTGTGCAGGACAAAGATGTTTAGCTGCTTCTTTAGCTGTAACTGTAGGTTCTGCAAAGCAAACATTTACCGAAGCTATTACTGAAACAGCGATGAAGCGAGTTGTTGGTAATGGTTTGGAAAAGGGTGTGGAAATGGGGCCTGTTATTTCTGTTCAAAGTCAACAACGTATTGAAGCTTTAATTCAGAAAGGTGCCTCAGAGGGTGCTAAATTACTAGTAGATGGGCGCCAACCACAAGTTAGCGGTTATGAAAACGGCTATTTTGTGCGTCCGACGATTTTACAAGACGTTGACCCAAATTCGGAGATTGCAAAGACTGAAATCTTTGGGCCAGTATTGAGCTTAATTCATCTTAATACAATAGATGAGGCGATATCGCTCGTGAATAGCGGACAGTACGGAAATATGGCTTGTTTATTTACTACTAGTGGAGGCGCCGCACGCAAATTTCGCTACGAAGCAGAGGCTGGTAATATTGGTATCAATATTGGTGTTGCGGCGCCTATGGCTTTCTTTCCATTTAGCGGTTGGAAAGAAAGTTTTTTTGGTGATTTACACGGACAAGGTAATCATGCAGTTGAATTTTTTACACAAACAAAAGTTGTTGTAGAACGTTGGCGCGAAGATTGGGGGCGCCAGTTTTGATACAATCTTTATGAATTATTTTGTAAATCAATTATAGATTTATTTAATATAAAACCAAGCTATTTGTTATGGTTTAACAATTTAGTGATTCGTGATGTGCTAATTGGTGTTATGCTGTTAGTAGGATGGAGATTTGACTCATCAGGGTGCAAAAAAAAACGCAAAGCTGTCCGCTTTGTGAATCAAATGCCCAATCTTCAGTTTTACTAGGGCTTTTTCCAGGGTACATTCACTATTAACTTTTGTAAAAAAAGGCAAGTTATAGCTTTAATTGCATAGGTATGGAACAGGCAGGGATGCCTGTTCCACAAGATAGATAGTTTTACTTTAGGAATTCCTAAACGTATTTTTGTGTAAATTCACACATTAAATCTACGCGACCTTTACGCAACATAGCAGGGTCTAGACGCTCTGTTGTATTACATGTCAATAAAATGACTAATTTTTGTTGAATTTGAATACCACCTTCATCGATGACACTTTGATAGAGTGTTCCGTCGAGTAAGCTAAGAATATGTTCGGTTTTGTTATTATACTGAGCAACTTCTGATGCACGATTTTGCGCTAAGTTATCGGCTTCATTAATAATTATACAAATGCGTTCTAAGTACGTGGGTGGAACAAAGTTTGTAATGGCATCGTGGTCTAGAATGAAAATTACATACCCAAGTGGTACTAATATTTCTTTGGCAACAGCTTGTGTCCATGCTGTTTTTCCTGTTCCTGGTTCTCCATGCACTAGAACCGCTAACTGATTTTGGTTTAAAACAGTTTGTTGTACGGTATCAGTGAAATTTTGAATACCATCCGGAAAGGTACGAATTGGATATTGACTTTGGACTTTGCCTACACGACTTTGGTATCCACTCAGCATTACCGCTAAATCATACGTCGCTTTGTTGATTAAAGGCGCCAAAGTTCTGGCCATCAAAGAATAATGGCGCCGTCCACGGTCGTATGGGTCAATTTGTAACCAAACGTCATACTGTGACCAGTAAGCGTAAACGGTGTTGAGAACATCAAGACGTTCCCAGCTAATAAATTTCTCTGGTGGAAAATAAAAATCACGCTCTGAGTAGTACTGTGTGATAATATCGGGACGACCAAGAATTTCTAAGCTTCGCAAAACTGTTATTTCTTGCAAACGGTTCAAAACGTAATCGATAGGGATACTATTGCGACTAACAAACTGGATGATGGGAGTTTCGGTACTTAAAACATCTTTGTAACGATGGTCGGGTGTTAAAGGTTGGGGGGTAATAAAATTCCAATACTTCTCAAACTCCGCACGGGTATAGTCGGAAGCTACGTTTAAGATGTTTGCCCACCAACTGTAGTCTCGTCGTCCTAAAGCATCAGCGTAAAAGCTTGCTAAATTAACGCTCCTTTGAGTTAACTCCTGTGTATCGTTCCAAAGTACTTCCCAAAAATACTTAACGTTAAAATCACGGTTAAACGGTCTCCAACCGCTAGCTAGCAGGTTGTGACGATTTCTATTTTCGGCAGAGCCGTCATTGCCTCTAAAATAATCAAAATCCATACTTCAGTTTTATAACACTGATGGAGCTAAATTGGGGGATACAAGTTTACATAACTATTTAGCGATTAAACCTTATAGCTAAAAGTAGACCACATTTTATACAAATTTTTTCAAGGATAGCTTTTTTTAGGGGGGTGTTTACAGGATATTGACTTGTCTTAGAGTTGAAACAAACATTGTATGCTACAACTCTTTATGTATTACATCATAATACATAAATTGTAATATGAGCAGGTGGTATGATAATTTTTAAGAAGCAACTTGTATTTCCTTTGCTTCGATTGTTAGTTACCCTACTGCTTTAATTAAATCAGTTGGTTCTACTGGTTTAGAAATAGGCATTTGAAAGCCTTGTGTGAGCGCTTGGATTTGGTCTTCATGTTTTGCACAAGCTGTTTTCATAGTCACATAACCTTGACTAAATTTTTAATAAGTAAGGTGGGCATTGCTACAAAGATTGAGTAAAAAAGGAGCAATTTCTGTTAAAGGTAAAATTTTTGCTTTTGGAACTGCGGTGATTGCTGATGTAGGCATAGTTGGACTGATTGCAGTATTTGGCTCTTGTATTATTGTAAAACCACCATAAGCTTCAATTTTAGCTAGTCCTCTGGCGCCATCATGATTTGCACCAGTTAAAATTACGGCAATGACTCGTTCGAGATATGCATCAGCTGCTGTTTCAAATAGTACGTCAATTGAAGGCCGAGCATAACAAACAGGTGGCTCAGTTGACAAGGCAAAATGACCAAATTCGACAAGTAAATGATAATTAGCAGGAGCAAGATAAATATTTCCAGCAACAATTGCTAGTTTATCTTCTGCCTCTATAACTGGCAATAAACTATATTTTTGTAAAGCACGAACTAATTCACCGTCTGAAGATATGTGACGGTGTTGAACAATCGCTATAGCTATGGGCAAACTTTTTGGTAAACCTGATAAAATCATTGAGAGTGCTTCCAACCCTCCAAGCGATGTGCCAATCACTGCTAGTTCATATTTCATAACGTCACCCTCCGAAAAAGTCTTTCTTGAGCATCTAATGCTTCATAATCTGATTGATGAATTGTGCCAAGCAATGATTCATGCCTTCCTAATGCCAAAATACCAAATCTTCTTAGGCTGTTATATAATAGTTCGTGAACCTGGTCTTGTAGCTTTTTGTTGAAGTAAATTAAAACATTGCGGCACAAAATTACATTAAATTCATTGAAAGACGAATCTGTGACTAAGTTATGTGCGGAAAACACAATATTTTCTTTCAACGAAGGTGACAACATAGCACCATCATAAGCTGCGGTGTAATATTGGGAGAAAGCTTGTTGACCTCCTGCTTGTTGATAAAGTTGGGTATACTCTTGCATTAAGCGCAGGGGATAAATACCGACTTTTGCCTTGTGTACAACAACCTCGTTCATATCAGTAGCGTAGATGCGGCAGCGGTGATATAGTCCTTCTTCGAGTAACATTATTGCCATTGAATAGACTTCTTCTCCAGTAGAACAACCAGCGTGCCAAATGCGAATAAATGGATAGGTACGTAATAGGGGAATAGCTTTTTTTCTAAATGCGATATAAAAGCTAGGGTCGCGGAACATAGCAGTGACGTTTACCGTCAAATTTAATAAAAAACGCTCTAAACAATTTTTATCGTGTAAAAGTCTATCTTGAAGGCTAGAAACAGTGGTTAAATTTTCTGCTCGAATTACATTCCAAATACGACGCTTTAAGGAAGCCATTGCATAATTACGAAAATCAAAACCGTAATAACAATATAAACCCTCTAGCAATAGTTGAATTTCAATGTCTTCTAGCTCATTTGGACGTAATGGGAACATAGGAAAGTTAGGAGTTGGGAGTTGGGAGTTAGGAGTTAGGAGTTGAAAGTCAAAAGTTAGGAGTCAAAATTCTCACTCATAACTCATAACTCATAACTCATAACTTAACGTTCAGTACTTACTTGTATAACCAAACTCTCAGCAGTGATAGTAACTGTTGAGTATCAACGGGTTTAGTAATATAATCCGAGGCGCCTGCGTTGATGCATTTTTCTCGGTCGCCTTTCATTGCTTTTGCAGTTAAAGCAATTATTGGTAAAGTTTTGAGTTTTTCCATAGTGCGTATGAATTGCATTGTTTCATAGCCGTCCATCCCTGGCATCATAATATCTATAAGAACAAGATTAATATCATGGGTTGTTTCGAGGATAGAAATACCGTCTCTGCCGCTTTCTGCATAAAGAGTTTGCATTTTGTAACGCTCTAACAAGCTGGTGAGAGCAAATATATTTCGCACATCGTCGTCTATTATTAAGACTTTTTTCCCGATCAAAACTTGGTCTTTTTGGTGTATCTTTTCAAGCATTTGGCGTTGAGGCGCCGATAAATTCTCCTGAACTCGATGTAAAAATAAAGCCGTTTCATCTAACAAACGTTCGGGTGAACGCACGTCTTTAATGATAATAGAGTCGCTGATACGACGTAGTTCACTTTCTTCCTGGGAAGTTAATTCTTTCCCAGTATAAATAATAATAGGCAAATAGCTTAAGTTAGCTTGCTGTTTGATCTGCTCAATTAGCTCGAAGCCAGTCATATCGGGTAGTCCTAGGTCTAAGACTAAACAGTCAAAGTGGCTGTTTTGTAAAGCTTCCAATGCTGCTCTACCTGTACCAACGGCTGTAGTCTCTACATCGCTATTGCTAATAAGTTCTAGAAGACTTTCGCGCTGGGTAGCATCGTCCTCCACAATCAGCAAATTCTTAACTTGACGTTCAACAAACTCTCGAATTCGACTCAAAGCATTTAATAGAGAATCACTATCAATAGGTTTTTGTAGGTAAGCGATTGCTCCTTGTTGTAAACCTCGCTGGCGCCCTTCGTCTATACTCATTATATGGACAGGAATGTGGCGGGTGCCAGGGTCATGTTTAAGACGCTCAAGAACTGTCCAACCATCCATAACAGGTAAGCGAAGATCAAGCATAATCGCTGTAGGGTTATACGAACGCGCCATTGCTAAACCAACATCGCCACGAGTTGCAACTATAACTTTAAAACCTTGCTGTTGTGATATATCCAGCAAAATGCGGGCAAAGTTAACATCATCTTCGATTATTAAGAGCAAATGTTCTCCAGGTTGAATATTTTCTCGATCATCGTCAATTGCTTGCTCACTTAACAATTGTGCTTCATCAATTACTGCCGGCTCGATTACTTCCGTAGCCGCAACTGTTATCGTATTTGTAACATTAGTCCTTTCATTGCCGTTGTTACCTGAAATAAAAGATTGATTGGAATAAGACTGGGGTAAATAAAGAGTAAAAGTACTACCCTTACCTAACTCACTAACTAAGCGGATTTCACCTCCTAGCAAATTAGCAATTTCGCGACTAATCGATAATCCTAAACCTGTACCATCGTATTTACGGCTAGTGGTACCATCTACCTGTTGAAATGCTTCAAAGATTATCTGCTGTTTATCACGGGCAATTCCAATACCAGTGTCGGTGACAGCAAATGCAATCACGCGCTCACTACGGTTCAAAATTTCTTTATCTGGATTCCAGCCAGAAGTAGCTAATGAGACATTTAAACTGACACAACCTTGCTCAGTAAATTTAAAAGCGTTTGATAAGAGATTTTTTAGTATCTGCTGTAACCGTTTCGCATCAGTAAAAATCGCACGAGGCAAATGCGAGTCAAAATGGATACGGAAGTCTAGTTTACGGTCGGCTGCTACTTGGCGGAAATTGATTTCAATATGCTGTTGTAAATCACGAAATAATGTTTCATGAATCTCTACTGACATTGTGCCCGATTCAATCTTGGCTAAGTCAAGAATGTCGTTTATCAATGCTAATAAATCATTTCCCGCTGAGTATATAGTACGACTGTATTCGACTTGTTTGTCTGTTAAATTTGCTTCGCTGTTCTCAGATAATAGCCCTGCCAAAATTAGTAAACTATTTAGTGGGGTTCTTAGTTCGTGGGACATGTTCGCGAGGAATTGCGACTTATATTTAGAAGTCATTGCCAACTGTTCGGCTTTTTCTTCTATAGCTTGACGGGCTTGTTCTATTTCGTTATTTTTGCGTTCCACCTCTCGGTTCTGTACTGCTAGCAATTCGGCTTTTTCTTCTAATTCTTCGTTTGTTTGCTGCAATTGCTCTTGCTGGCGTTTAAGTAATTCTTCTGATGCTTTGAGTGATTGCGCTTGTTGTTCAAGACGTTTATTAGTTTCAGTAAGCTCTTTTTGCTGAGTTTGCAATTCTTCTGCTAGAGATTGAGACTGTTTGAGTAATTCCTCTGTTCGCATACTCGCAGAAATAGTATTTAGTACGATAGCGATACTTTCGGTAAGTTGGTCTAAGAAAGTGAGATGGATTTCGCTAAAGCGGTGGAAAGATGCTAGCTCAATAACGGCTGTAACTTGTCCTTCAAATAATACTGGTAAAACAACGACATTTAAGGGTATAGATTCGCCCAATCCTGAACTAATTTTTATATAGTCGTCTGGTACCTGAGTTAATAAAATTCTCTCTTTTTCTAAAGCACATTGACCGACTAATCCTTCACCCAAAAAGAAACGATTAGAAAGATTTTTACGTTCGCGGTAAGCATAGCTGCTGATTAACTTCAAAAACTGAGGGTGATTCTCTACTGCTTCCATTAAATAAAACAACCCTTGTTGCGCGGTAACAAGCGGTGCCAGTTCAGATAATATCAACTTAGAAACAGTTTCTAAATCCCGCTGTCCCTGCAACATGCGGGTAAATTTAGCCAAGTTAGTTTTGAGCCAGTCTTGCTCAGTATTTTTACGAGTTGTACCTCGTAAGTTAGCAATCATCTGGTTGATATTATCTTTGAGTGCGGCAACTTCTCCTTGTGCTTCAACAGAAATCGACCGAGTTAAATCACCCTTAGTAACAGCTGTTGCAACTTCTGCAATTGCACGGACTTGATTTGTTAAATTTGCGGCTAATTCATTCACGTTGTCTGTTAAGTCGCGCCAAATACCTGATGCACCTGGAACTTTCGCTTGTCCACCCAGTTTTCCTTCTATTCCTACTTCACGCGCAACAGTTGTAACTTGGTCGGCAAATGTAGCTAACGTATCAATCATTTCATTAATTGTTTCCGCTAGAGTTTCGATTTCTCCTTGAGCATCTAATATTAGTTTACGTTTTAAGTTCCCATTAGCTACCGCCGTTACAATTTTGGCAATACCTCGCACTTGTGCCGTCAAGTTACCTGCCATCGAGTTAACGTTATCCGTCAAATCTTTCCAAATTCCAGCTACACCAATTACTTGAGCTTGTCCACCTAATTTACCCTCAGTTCCCACTTCACGTGCAACACGAGTTACTTCTGATGCAAACGAGTTAAGCTGGTCAACCATCGTGTTAATGGTATTTTTCAAGTGAAGCATCTCACCTTTGACATCGACGGTGATTTTCCTTGACAAATCACCACCAGCAATCGCAGTTGCTACCTCAGCAATATTACGTACTTGCCCTGTCAAATTACCTGCCATCAAATTAACGTTATCCGTTAAATCTTTCCAAGTACCTCCGACCCCACGCACGTAAGCCTGTACTCCAAGTTTACCTTCAGTTCCTACTTCACGTGCGACACGGGTTACTTCCGAAGCAAACGAGTTAAGTTGATCAACCATTGTATTGATGGTGTTTTTCAACTCTAAAATTTCACCTTTGACATCAACAGTAATTTTCTTCGACAAGTCACCAGTTGCTACTGCTGTTGTTACATCGGCAATGTTTCGCACTTGGTCAGTTAAACTACCTGCCATGAAGTTTACGCTGTCCGTCAAATCTTTCCAAGTGCCAGCCACACCTTTTACTTCTGCTTGTACTCCCAACTTACCTTCGCTACCTACCTCACGTGCAACGCGAGTCACCTCACTAGCAAACGAGTTAAGTTGGTCAACCATCGTATTGATGGTATTTTTTAACTCTAAAATTTCACCTTTGACATCAACAGTGATTTTCTTTGATAAATCACCAGTTGCGACCGCTGTTGTCACCTCAGCAATATTTCGTACTTGCGCCGTTAAACTACCTGCCATAAAGTTTACACTATCGGTCAAGTCTTTCCACGTACCAGCAACACCGCGAACCTGTGCCTGACCACCAAGTTTTCCTTCGGCGCCGACTTCACGTGCAACTCTTGTTACCTCCGAGGCAAAGGAGTTCAACTGGTCAACCATGATATTAATGGTATTTTTCAGTTGTAAAATTTCACCTTTTACATCTACGGTAATTTTTTTAGAAAGGTCACCTTTCGCAATAGCTGTTGTGACTTCAGCGATGTTGCGTACCTGGGCCGTTAAACTACCCGCCATGAAGTTTACACTGTCAGTAAGGTCTTTCCATGTACCCGCAACGCCTTTAACTTCGGCTTGCACACCTAGCTTACCTTCGGTTCCAACTTCGCGCGCGACGCGGGTTACTTCCGAAACAAAGGAATTAAGCTGGTCAACCATCGTATTGATGGTGTTTTTTAACTCTAAAATTTCACCTTTGACATCAACAGTAATTTTCTTCGATAAGTCGCCATTTGCAACCGCAGTTGTCACCTCAGCAATGTTTCGCACTTGCGCGGTTAAACTGCCAGCCATGAAATTAACTGACTCAGTTAAATCTTTCCAAGTACCTGCTACACCCCGAACTTCTGCCTGTACCCCTAATTTACCTTCGCTGCCTACCTCGCGCGCAACGCGAGTTACCTCACTAGCAAACGAATTAAGCTGGTCAACCATCGTATTGATGGTGTTTTTCAACTCTAAAATTTCACCTTTGACATCAACAGTAATTTTCTTCGACAAGTCACCATTCGCTACGGCAGTTGTCACTTCAGCTATATTTCGTACTTGAGAAGTCAAGCTACCTGCCATCGAATTTACACTATCTGTTAAGTCTTTCCACGTACCTGCAACACCTTTAACATCTGCTTGTACACCTAACTTACCTTCGGTTCCAACATCACGGGCAACGCGAGTTACCTCACTAGCAAAGGAGTTAAGCTGGTCAACCATCGTATTGATGGTATTTTTTAACTCTAAAATTTCACCTTTGACATCAACAGTAATTTTCTTCGATAAATCACCATTCGCTACGGCAGTTGTCACCTCAGCAATGTTGCGTAGCTGTGCGGTTAGATTACCTCCCATTAAATTTACGCTATCAGTTAAATTTTTCCACGTCCCTGCTACACCTGGAACATCAGCTTGTACACCTAATTTACCTTCAGTTCCGACTTCGCGCGCAACCCGTGTTACTTCTGAAGAAAAAGAATTAAGTTGTGTTACCATCGTATTCACAATGGTAGCTGTTTGTAAAAATTCTCCTTGTAACGGTTTACCATCAATTTCTGTAGGCACGGTTTGCGATAAATCACCGTTTGCAACTGCTCTAATTACACGAGTCGTTTCTGCTGTTGGTTGTACTAAGTCTGTAATTAGAGCATTAACAGAATCAATCGAACTTTTCCAGGCGCCTCTGGCATTACCAATAGAGGCGCGCTCAGAAATTTTACCTTCTTTACCAACAACAGTACTGACACGCTCTAACTCCATTGCCATGCGTTCGTTCATCTCAATAATGTCATTAAGAGTGTCAGCAATTTTTCCGGCAACTCCAGTATGGTCAAGAGGCATTCGTGAACTAAAGTTGCCTTTCTTGACTTCTGCAAGAGTTCTTAATAGCTGTTTAAGGTCGAGACTATCTGTGTCGCTAGCGCTTTGTAAGGTCGTCATTGTTGGTCAATAAACTAAATATATTTCTAATGGTTGAGTTTCAGAATAGGAGATTCGATTTAAATGAAGTATGTAGATACGGCAACGTGGAAAAACACGCTTCAACTGCAACCCAAAACATTCTTTATATTATCTATTTAAAATGGCTATTGTCACCTCTACCTATAGGTTATGTAAATTTAACTAATATCTATCCGTAGGTAGACGTTATTTTAATTTTTTTTCATAATATTTAGTTTTATAAAAATAAATAAAGATTTGATACGAAAAAGACTGGCAACGGATGTAACAGATAATTTACTCGTTGTAACCTACATTCCGCACCCCAAGGCGCCATGAACCTAAGAACATTTGTATATAGAACAGAATAACTACTGCAATGCGATTGTTTTATTTGAATAGATAAGAATTAGTTGCATTAACTTTAGAACTTAAGCACTAAATAGAAAATTTGTTAAGTAACGATTTAATTGGTTTAGTAGAAATAATTAATGGATTGTTAGGAGAAGATGTTTCGGAAAAAAATAGTTCAGGGCATGTTGTCAAAGCAATGATTTTAAATGGTTTAGGTTTTGTTTCGGCGCCTTTATACATGTTCTCAAAGTTTTTTGAAAGCCGAGCATCTCTTGCAAAGTTGGGCGGGGCGAAAGTGAAATAAAAGGAGATTATTTTCTGCTTTAACTTAAGTAGTATTTAGCGATTCACACAAAATACTAACAAAAACTCCTTGTAGAATAAATAAGCTTATCCGAATAAAATGAAGTAAATTCAGGTTAAATGAGTAAGTAGGTGAAATAAAAAAATACCAACTAGCTAAAGCACTTAAAGAAGTTGCACTTAAACCTGGTCGTATACCACCGTACCAAGCGCTTAACATGACTGCTTCATAAAACAGCAAAAATGGAGAAGCAGTCATGCTGACGAATTCACTAATACCAAGCATTAGTACTAATGAGAACATTACAGATAATAGAGTAACTGTATAACGCCTTGTACTTGAACTAGTAAGGTACATGACGCTATTTCGAGCAAAAATACATAAATTTATAAATCCTATGTATTTTGTATAATGAATCGCGCTCGAAGTATGTTAACCCTAGGGAACGAATTATATCTTCCTACTGGCATAGTATTATTTAATGGAAGTCCGGATGCAAAATATTAGCCTTGTAATTTTTGCTCTAATTTGTTAATCAAATCAATAACTTTAGCTTCTATTTGCCCCAAAGCTTCATCTACAGCAGTTTTGTCAATATCGTGGACTAACCAATACTCTATATTATCAACCCACTGTGGAAAGCGTTCGGTCATGAGTGGACGGTGTTCTTCTTCGTCGATAGCGATGACTTTGGTAAATGAGCGGAAGTCTTCTAGCAGGGCACTTTGGGGAAAGCGTTCTTCATCCAGTAGTGTGATTCCTTTTTGTGCTAATGCTGTTTTGGCATAATGAGAAATGGCGCCAACATTATTAGCACCACGTTCTAGTGCCAAACCGCGTGAGTCAGCCTGCCAGTTGAGTTCACGTTTACGTGCGAGGTAATTGAACAAGTGTTCTGCAAAGCGACTACGGTAGTAATTACCCGTGCATAGAAAAAGAATGGTTTGCATTGTTAAAAATCTTGCGACTTTATTAATGTAACTCAGTACCATCTTTACGGAGTAGATATCTATCACTAATTAATTTGATTACTACTCGCCCAATTTCTGGGTGTGTTCTTTCTTGTACTGGTTGAATTATTACTCCTTCCATCATACAACTTGGACACAGTACACTGTCTTTATTATTGAATTGTGATAATGTTTCCCAATTATAGGCGCCTTGGTAAAGTAAAGGTACTGTCGGAAGGGAGTGTGAGTTACAAAACTCAACAAATTCATCGTAGTTAAGGAATTCACTACCACGACGTACTGCAAATAAGACAATCGCAATTTTACCGTTGCTTAAACCATATTTAATGTCTTGTACACCATATATTTCTCCAAAGACTTGGGTATTTACTGGTAATTGTTGCAAAGCAGGGTTTTCATGGTAAGCACGAATATAAACTAGATTTTTATTGGCTTCGCTATTTTTCCAGAAGTAGTTGTGACTGCCAATTTTAACCACTCCCTCATCATCAACTAAAACAGTGAAGTTCGTGCCGTGTACTTTTTCGGTAACTACAACTTCTTCTCCGTCAACGAATACATCTTTATAGCGTTTGATGTTTTCGGGACTTGGAAATTTATATTGTCCAATATGATTTTCCATTTCTCCACTCATTCCGCGTGGAATAGGATATTCATATTTAGTCACACCAAAATGCTCGGTGTAGTCGTCACCAAGTTGACCTGTAAAATTGCCGCCAACAGGTATCAATAAACCTTCAGAAAAAATTCCTCGTAGTCTTGCCGCACGTAGTTTTTTTGAGTAATAGTTGCGAATTCCAAATTCATCCAAATACTTATCTGGAATAACGCTATCGATAGGAAAGTAATATGCTAAATCGCCTACTTTAAAGTTACCTTTGGCTGTAATAACTTGATATGCCATTCCTTCAAAGAGAGCAATATCCAATCTATCAGCATTAGGATGATGCTTAATTTCACTAATTTTTACAACTTCAACTTTTAAAACACTCATATTATTTTGTACAACCACCCGCACTTTATAAATTTCATTATGTATTACAATTGTAGTACATGAATAAAATTTGTCAAGTAAGTAGAATTCAGCCTGAAGATAAGCTTTTAGACTCAATTCTCATCCTTGCTAGGTATGTATCATAGGTGGAAAGATTATATATTAGTTAACTTATGGTCAAAATAGAGTAATGGGTGCAATGTTTGTTAGTTCTGATGACTGGGTGGAAATAGGAACGAGACTAGTTTTAGCGCTCTTTGTTGGATGCATTATTGGTTTGAATCGTCAAAAAGGTGGTAGAGCAGCAGGAATGCGAACTTTTATGTTGGTAAGCATGGGGTCTGCACTCTTTGTAATGATTCCTTTACAAGCTGGTACTGATACTGCTAATGCAGCCAATGCGCTGAGTAGGACAATTCAAGGTGTATCAACTGGTGTAGGATTTATAGGCGCCGGATTAATACTACATGAATCACCCAGAGAATCAAAATCGCTAAGAGTGCGGGGACTAACGACAGCAGCATCGATATGGCTTTCGGCAGGTTTAGGAGCAGCGATAGGTTGCGGTTTATGGCAAATGGCTTTACTCGCAGCGTTTTTAACTTTGATAACGCTGAGTGGAGTTAAGCGTTTGACGGAGTTTTTTAACTTTTGGGCAGATAGGAAGAAATTGGCAACACGTAGAACGGATGTAACGGATATTTAGTTTAGAAACCGGGTTTCTAGCGGAAATCTCGTATGTTATGGCTGGCTGATGTTTCGTCTGGTTTTTTACAAGCTTAACTTATACATAATATATTTAGCTAAAGTTATTGGGTTTGTCCATTAAAAAATTCAAATAATCGTCACAGGTAGTTCATGCCGAGTTGTTAGCTTGGATTAAGCAAATCTTAAATTTATTCTTATGTAGGATTGTTTACGCTTTGGTGTTGTTTAAATGGCAATAGGGGCGGGTTTACAAAACTTTTCATTTTTATGCAGGATATGGGTTAACCCGCCCGTACAGTAGTAGAAATTTTGATGTTTAGGTCATAAATTTAGTTTGTATGCGTTTATTCCTCAAGTTTCGACGGTCTATATTAATAGGTCTTTTTATTAGTTTTCTTTTGAGTGGTGTATTGTTGCCATCAAATTTTGCTTCTGCGGTTCCTGCGGATTCTCTGACTCAGGGGGTACAGAAAACGGTACTGGCGAATGGTTTAACGGTACTTACTAAGGAAGTTCATACGGCGCCTGTGGTTAGCGCGCAGGTGTGGTATAAGGTTGGTTCTCGGAATGAGAAAGCGGGTGAAAATGGGATTTCTCACCAGCTTGAGCATTTGCTGTTTAAGGGTACTACTGCACGTCCGGTACAGTTTGGGCGCCTGTTTAGCGCTTTGGGTAGTCAGTTCAATGCATTTACGAGTTATGACCAAACGGCTTATTTTGGTACGGTGCAGCGAGATAAGTTGCAGGCACTGTTAACTTTGGAAGCTGACCGGATGGTAAATTCGGTTATTAATGCCGACCATTTGACAAGTGAAAAGCGAGTTGTAATTTCTGAGTTACAAGGGTATGAAAACTCACCAGGGTATAGGCTTAACCGAGCGGTAATGCGTGCGGCTTTTCCGTCGAGACAGTATGGTTTACCTGTAGGTGGTACTAAATCTGATGTTCAACAATTTACGGTTGAGCAGGTTAAGAATTATTATCAAACTTACTATAGTCCTGATAATGCGACTTTGATTGTGACGGGGGATTTTGCAACGGAGCCAACTTTAAAGGCAATTCAAGAGACTTTTGGAAAGATTCCGAAACGTGCGGCAACTAAAGCCGATTATGGTAAAGAACAAAGTAATGTAATTGCTTCTGAGCAAAGTGCGTCTGTTACTGCTTCAACTACTGCTTCAACTAAGGCGCCTATTATATTGAAGGAACCTGGCAGTGCATCTTTATTACAAGTTGTGTATCCGTTGCCAAATTTAACGCATCCTGATGTACCAGCTATTGATGTAATGGATGCTGTGCTAACGGGAGGAAGAAGTTCGCGGTTATATCAAGCTTTGGTAGAGACTGGGTTGGCTAGTTCGGTTAGTGCTAGTCCAGCAGAACTGATAGAACCTGGTTGGTATGAAATTAACGTAACGGCGGCGCCGGGACAAGAGTTAAGTAATATTAGAACAGCGTTGCAAAAATCTTTAGACGATATACAGCAAAAGCCTGTTAGTAACCAAGAGTTAAATCGAGCGAAGACTCAATTACAATCTTCATTTATTTTGGGAAACCAAGATATTACAAGTCAAGCTACACAACTTGGATATAACCAAATTACAGGTGGAGATTATAAGTTTGCTGAAAAATATTTATCGGGAGTTGCGAAGGTGACTGCTGCGGATATTCAACGTGCGGCAAAAACTTACTTAAATCCTGGCAAACAAACGGTTGGGTTATTTGAACCAACACAACCAGATGGTAAACCTGGAGCTAGTGGTGGTGGTTCTGGAAAAACTGCCGAAAACTTTAGCCCTGGTAAACCTGTAGACCCAGCAGAACTTGCTAAATATTTACCACCTGTAACGAGTGCAACTGCTTCGAGTAAACAAGTATTGCCCGAACAATTCACTTTGAAGAACGGAATGCGGGTGCTATTACTACCTGACCGTAGCGTACCAACGATTAATATCAGTGGACAAATCAACGCAGGAACAATATTTGATAATAGTGCAAAAGCAGGTGTTGCGAGCTTGGTTGCTAGTAATTTAATGAACGGAACCAAGACCCAAAATGCGTTAACTTTGGCACAAACTTTAGAAGATAAAGGCGCCAGTTTAGGCTTTAGTGCTAGCCGTGAAGGTGTTGCAATCGGTGGGCAAGGATTATCTACAAATATTGCGGTGTTAGTAAAAACACTCGCTGATGTAGTGCAAAATGCAACATTTCCAGCCGAACAGTTGGAATTAAGTCGTAAGCGTGCGTTACTAAGTTTAAAAGCACAATTAGATGACCCCCGCTCTTTGGGTAGAAGGGTATTCCAACAAGCAGTATATCCAGAAAATCACCCGTTCCATATTTTTCCAACAGAAACTAGTTTGAAGGGAATTACACGCGATGATTTGGTTGGCTTCTACAAACAATACTACCGACCAGATACTACAACAATTGCGATGGTTGGTGATTTTGAGCCAAATCAAGTTAAAATCTTGTTAAATCAAGCTTTTGGAAATTGGCAAGCTCAAGGTAAGGCGCCAACGGCGAATATTACATCCGTATCTTTACCGCAAACTACAACACGTTTAAACCCTGTAATTCCAGGGAAAGCTGAAGCTGTAACTTATATTGGTTACAACGGTATTTCGCGCAAAGACCCACGTTTCTATGCTGCTACAGTACTCAACCAAGTATTAGGTGGTGATACGTTATCAAGTCGTTTGGGTACAGAAGTACGTGACCGTCAAGGTTTAACGTATGGTATTTACAGTGCATTTGCGACGGGTATTAATCCGGGACCATTTTTAATTCAAATGCAAACGGCGCCAAATGATGCCCAAAAAGCGATAACAAGTGCAGTAGCATTACTAAAACAGCTACGCGAACAGGGTATTACTGACGCAGAACTGAATAATGCGAAACGGTCACTTGCTAGTAGCTATCCTGTAGATTTAGCAAGTCCAAGCGAAGTATCAAGTATTATATTGAGCAACGCAGTTTATGGACTATCACCTGCTGAATTAAGGGAGTTTCCAAAGCGCATCGAAGCTGTAACAATGCCACAAGTGCAGCAAGTCATTCAAGAGCTAATTCAACCGGATAAATTGGTAATTGTTACCGCAGGTCCAGGAGAAACAGCACAGAAAAATTAGTTGATAAACTGTAGGTTGGGTAAGCCGCCTGACCTACTTTTTTGACTTATTTTAGAGAATGTTTTTATAATTGTAAATTGTCATTATGAGCACAGCGAAGAATCTAGGATTTTAACTATATTTTTATTTAAAAAACATCAAGATAACATTGTTTACACAGAAGTTGTGTTGCTTTGGTTTATATAGTATATAGCGTTTTCCGTTCTAATGAAGTACACAAAGGCGGGCAAGGATGCCTAGAACATAAGAAATTTATCAATTTGATCTGTACCTCGCTTGACTAAGAAGCGCTATATGTTGGGTTACGCTATACTTCACTCAACCTACTAGTGTATTTTTTAATTTAATTTCCTAACGTCAAAATACCTGATGCCATATCTACCAACAACCTTTTACTTTGTAACCACTGGCGCCCAAGTAAAATTTCAGATACTCCTTGACCAACATGTACAGGAATATCAAATAATTGTCCATCAACTCGAACCTTACCAAGATAAATATCAAATTTAGATTCACCTTTAGCAAGTCGCATATCTCTTTCGCCTAAATATTGCCAATTGGATCCGTCTAAATCCTGCTTATCAACTGGCATCCATTCTGAAAACCCTGTGTCAAAAAGAGCATCAATAGTAAATTCAGAATTAGGAGTAGCAATTAATGTTATTTCAAAGAATAATTCACCCTCACTACCGAATGTTCCTTGAATCATATAGTGCCGCCAACACCTGTTTCATTAACTTTAAATATAAAGACAGGAGCCTGGGGATGCTTCTGACGAGACATATTTATGGCTGTCATTTCATCTTTTTCGACAAAGTACTCTCCGCTTTCTGGTTCAACTGCCATATACCAGTTGTAATGAGTTTTAATTAATTCTGGTTGGGCTTGGTCAAAAATTGGTTTGCAGCGCTGATAAAAGGCTTCTTGTTTAGCTCTCCATTGTGCTATTTGCTCCGCAGTCCACTGCATTTCAGGGAAAATTCGTCCTCGACGTGCAGTACGAGTAAGTTTCGTTTCAGTCATGACCGTTTTTTTTAAAGCATAGTCTACTATCTTATATGCTACGATACACTTCACCCAACCTCAGTTATCTATTTTTTGATTATCCTGATACTTCTTTTAGTTGCTTTTCTAAAGATGGTGGTGTAAGTACGGAAGCTTTACTTGGTTGAGGAAACATTAATGTTGATAGTAATATGGTGAAGCTATACGCTTTTAACTTATTCATTATTATTTAAGTGTTTTTATTTAAATTAATGTGATTGTAGCAGTTTATATTTGCGGCAGTGAACAAATAATATACATGATATAGGTGTAGAGACAAGGGTTCAATCGCGTCTCTAGGAAAATTGTTTATATGTTGGGTTGCGCTGCGCTCCACCCAACCTACGTTTAGACTTTTTTGAGGCGTTTTGCTTTTGTTAGGGTGTTTTTGGTTTCGATTTGTTGGATAGCTGCTTGCCAGACTTCGTAACCGTTGAGACTGAGGTGTAAGCCGTCGGTTGTTAGTTCTTGACGGAGGTTGCCTTGAAAGTCGGTGAACCAGTGGTGAATGTTTAGGTAGTTGGCGCCTTCTTCTTTGGCGATAGTTGAGAGTTTTTGGTTGATATTACGGATGCGGGTATTGGGTATTGTTGGTAAGCGTGTTGGTAAGATTGATTGAACGATGATTTGTGTCATCGGGTGTTCTTCGCGTAGACGGCGAATGATGCGGCGATAATTTTTTAATATTGTTTCGTCTGTGGCGCCTCGACGCAGGTCGTTTATTCCTGCCATTACGTAAATTACGTCGGGTCTTGTTTTAGAGAAGGCTGATATTCTTTTTAATACGCCTGCTGAGGTGTCTCCAGAAATTCCTTGATTTAACCACAGTTTCCCTGAAGGTAGTTTGTCTTTAGGGAACCACATGCTTAGGGAGTCTCCTACTAGTACGCTAAGACGGTTGTCTCCTTGACCGTCTGACATTGCTCGCGCTTCTAGGGCTAGTAGTCCTTTCCAGTCTTCGTAGGATAGCTGACTTTTTCTACCGTCTGGTTCTTGGGTTGATCTTACTGATGCTAATCGGGTATAAATTCTGCCGAGTCTTAATGCTGCTAACCGTTGGTAATATAGTTGACTTCCAGATAGTGGTCTGGTGGCGCTTGGCTGCGTAATTCTACTAGGCGCCACTGGATTACTAACTGGGTTACTAAATTCAGGTACGGAATTTTCGGGAGTGGCAAGTGGTGGTAATTGGTTTTGGGTGGCGTGGGACTGCTGCAACTGCGAACCAACGCTGATGTCTACAGGTAATGGTGCATGTTGTTGGGCAATTGATAACTGAGGTAAAGCTGATGTGGGCACTGCCAGTCCTGTCAACACTCCCGCTGCTAACAGATATACATCCTTCATCGCTTTATCTCCCCTCTTAAATAATGAATATATTCCCTAATCTCGGCCAGTAGTGACCGATTTCAGGAAATTTCTTTGAATACTAATTTATTATTTTTATTTACACCGCCTCCAAATGTAAAGCCAGCTGCATCTGATACTTTTCACAAACTCTTTAAAAAAGCCTTGTTAGCTTGAATTGTTTGTGTGATTTTTAGCCAAGCTTCAGCGGATAATGCGGACTTTATCAAGATTAACATTTTCCACCACTCAAGCAAATACTCTTCGCTAAAACTTTGCTGTATTTGGTCGATGTAATAATTTTGCCACCAATCGGGCGCATATTTACTGTTCCAACGCTTTTTCCAACGACGGCGCCAACGCCAAAAAACTTGAGAAAAGTTTGCCCCAACAACAGGTGGGGGTGGAAAATCGGCGTAACTGATAAATCTACTGATATTAGCACCATGAACGTAAGCTACGTAGCAATAACAGTCAATTCGCTTTATTTCCTCAATTTGAATGTTGAACATCATCGCGATAGCTTCCTCTGTCACAAATCGTGCTAACGGATGTATAAAAGGAGACTTATAGCAAATTTTGGATACACGAATTGAGGGTGCTGCGACCCTGATTGTTGTTACCATAGGTATATTAGTCCCTTTGACAAGGGATGTGCTTGAATATTTGTAGCTATGAGTGAGATTACCGACGCATATAAGTGTTGTCGGCAATCTGACTAGCTTGGAAAAAAGGCTATTTATCTATAAATCGATAGTACATCTATCTTACCTTATAAATTCTGAAAAAATCATAAAAATTAGTATAAATATTCTATTAAAATTTTGGATTAATCATCGAAACGATACTGGCTGCCTATTACATAGTCTTCATTGAGTTCAAAACTAAGCCATTGGCGCCGTAGTGTTTCGGCGACAAAGCCTGTAGTGTTGGAACCGGCAAAGGGGTCTAGTACGATGTCGCCTTCATAGGTCAGGAATTTGATAAAAAATTCTGCGAATCCTGACGGGTAGCGTGCAGGGTGTGGTTTGATGTCGGCTTGTTTGCAGCGTTTTAAATATGGCGTGTTCGATTCGGTGTTGGCAAATTCGAGTAAATTGGGTGGAATGGCGCCTTCGTTGTCTTTTTGAAATTTGGTTGAAATATCATGACCACTGGGACGTAGTTTGGCTTTGTACCCATTTTTGAGTAAGTTTTTCATACTCTCGCTGTATGGTTTGAGAACTTTACGGTTATCTGCTCGTGGGTTGGGGGTTTTTGAGAGCCACCAGACGACGTTTACTGAATCTTTGACGCGAACTCGTCGAATATTGACCCACTCGGCTGGTGTTGGCAAGCGTGCAGGGTTGTAATGAAAGAATTCTTGTGCTAAATAGAACCCGACTTCTTTACACAGTCTTACTAGAAGTTCGTATTGATAAATACTGCGTATTGGGTTTCCTGGAAGATAGGCGCCGCCTAAATCTAATACAAAAGAGCCGTTTTCAGCTAAAACGCGCTTAAATTCGTGGGCAAATGGTAAAAACCATTCTATGTATTTTTCCGCACTTTCGTTTCCATATTCTTTTTTACGTGTTAATGGAAAAGGGGGTGAGGTTAAGATTAAATTTATACTATCATCTTGTATTGATTGAATTAAATTCAAGCTGTCACCCAGGTACATGGCGCCGTATGTTCGGGTGTAATATGAATTTAGTTGAAGCGCGAGATGCGATGTTGTAGAGTACGTGTCCAATCTGGTTATACTTATTGCGTCTGCAAATCGGAATATAACGCATAAGTAAACTAAAACACAATATGTTTGTGAAATATCTGTCATGTTGAACGCAGTGAAACATCTTATAACCTTAGAGATGAATAAGATTCTTCCCTGCGCTCAGAATGACAATTGTATAAATAACACTTATATACCTGTTAGAACTTGGGATAGCTCTTTTGAGAGGTCTACGTTTGATTCTTCTTCTTTGGTAAATAAGACTCCAGCTAGGAAGTAGTAGTCACCTGAATAAAATGCCATTTTATTGCTACGCATTTCTTCAATGTGATTTTTGACTTTTGGTTCTGAACTGTAGTAGCCAAATTCGATAGGCAATACAGTAAATTTGTTAACTGAGTAACCGTTGGCTTTTGCTTGTTCTATTGTACTGATGGGATTAGAATAGCTAGATACTAGTACTAAAACGTTTTCGTATCCCAATGTTAGCAGCTTGTTTGTAATGGCGGCGCCGTCGGTTCCACCAAAAAGCAATGGCATATAGATGTCTTCGTCTGGTGCGGGTAGATAAGGAGGGTTAGAGACGAGACATTCAGATTGACTTTGATTTGATTCAAACAGGCTAGAGTTATCTATTATGTATTTGTCAGTTAGACTATATTCGTCAATGGTTAAATTCGCAGCTTTCCATGCATCGGTATTTAACTCAAATCCATGTATTAAGCCTGCAAATTTATTGCGTAGTAAAGAGCAAATTACAGGACTGCCATCTCCAGAACCAAATTCAACGATATATTTAAAGTTTTGACGGTTTCTTAAAACGAAGTTTTCTAAACAGTTGGAGTAGAAGTTAGATTCTTCTGGGCAGTAAAAAATGTCTTTCATAATGTTAGGGGTTGGGAGAGGCGGGTTTACGAAACTTTTGATTATGGCTAGGTTATGGGTTAACCCGCCCGTACAGGGTTTCAGCTTGGCGGATTGATTTGACGACTGCTTTGGCGGCACGGTCTCCCATTAATTTTTCTTGGTCGTATCCAAGTAGGAGTTCCCATGCGTTATTGGGATAAAGTTCTGCTAGGGGTAATGCCACATCGTCAAGCATCCATTGACCGTGACGTTCGTCTTCACGAATATGGAGTTCCCAGTAACCCATTGCTGCATCTGACAAATTTAGTCTTTGTGCTGCGGTTAAATAATTACGATATGCACTTGGACCTGCTACCTCGAAGTACGTTAAAGCGCCTGAATAACGAAGGTAATAACGTTTGCGTTCTGTAGTTAAAAAATTATGATTTGCACATGCTAAAACTTCCCAAGGAACCAAGTCAAAGTAACCTTCTGGCTCGGTATTCAAATCAAATTCACTAAGCATAGCCGCAAAAAATGTTGAATGCTTACGGTTGAAGCGACCATTACCGTATTCTTCAAGCAATACTTTCACTAATGTACATTGGATGGGGTTTGCTGTACCGCCAAGAATGCGTGATAAACGACTACCTTCGACTAATCCATCAAATGAGCCTATAGCAAGTAAATGTTTATATCCTTCAACGCTCATTTCCTCACGAATGTAACGACTACCTTCGGAAATTTCTGGATTTAAATCATAAGCTACGCGGTCTCTCAATGCTTGCTTGACATCAAGTTTTTGTAATGACTCAACATCTATTTGTGCTAACTCCCATTTTTGCCAAGCTGTCTCTATGCTATTGCGAACTCGCTGCAAGTACAAAGAGCGTTCGTTTTCATAATTTTGTAAATCATCGTACCAAAAAAGATACAAACGATTTATTCTGTACAGAATTCGCTGAAGGAAGCGATGTGCTTGATAGTCTTCGGCGCCATCGTATGCGGCAGTTAACGCTGTAGCTAGAGCGAACTCGAATTCTTTCGCAATGTCAGGGTTTATATTTAACTGCTTGTCTAAATTTTCAACAGCCAGTAACTGCACAAACTGCTTTTCGGCAATGTGGTAGTTGTCACTGGGCGCGGTATTCTCTTGTAAATATTGGTTTTTTTCCTCGGAGTCAATGCGAGGTAGCTCAATTGAAATACTTTGCATGAAATTAGTGGTGCTTTATAGAAGCCGTAAAATTTATTCCCTTAACACTAATTACATTTTCATTTTGTAGCGCTAATTACCTCTCACCTTCGCCATAAATACCACTAAGCCTAAAGTATGATAAGAAACAAACTAATTGTAATCATTCTAACAGTTTCTCTTTCTACTCTTACTCTGCGCTCTCAGTGTCTCTGTGGTAATTTTTACACGAGTTTATTTTCTAAATATCTATAATTAATACAAATTTATCGTTTACTGAAGATGAAAAATAATATTTTATACTTCGTTAATTATGGTCAGGCTAAAGTAGTAGAGCAATTGTTTTACTACTTTAGCTTTACTGAGTTTTTTACCACAGACAATAGATTGTAGGTTGGGTGGAGGAACGGAACCCAACCTACAAAATTATAGGTAGTACTCCATGTCATAAATTTTGATATGTTGGGTAGGGTGTGTCAAAGCCGTTACAATCTTCAATAAAACGAAAAATCATCTGCTTTGACGCACCACCGAGAATGGCTCCATGTCATAAATTTTGATATGTTGGGTAGGGTGTGTCAAAGCCGTTACAATCTTCAATAAAACGAAAAATCATCTGCTTTGACGCACCACCGAGAATGACTCCATGTCATAAATTTTGATATGTTGGGTAGGGTGTGTCAAAGCCGTTACAATCTTCAATAAAACGAAAAATCATCTGCTTTGACGCACCACCGAGAATGACGGTGCGTGACATCAGGTGCGTCACGCTACCAAGTTGTTTTTAACGAAGCGAACTTCGGAGTGGCGTGACACACCCTACAAGTCTTTTCGTGAAACGTGGAATTTTTCCGCATAGGTCACACACCCTACCATACCGTAACGGCAGGCACCAACTTCCCAAATCTTATGACACGAACTAATAGTAGTTCATGTTATTAATTTTGATGGGTAATAGGAATAAACCACGCTCGTCACAAAGGACACGAAGAAAGAAGTAAATTAACTGCAATGTATACTCAAGTATAAAAGTATTTGCCTTTGTGACGAGCGTGTTCTTTGTGGTTAATTTTTTTTAGCTGCGCTCTGACCCACCATAATTAATGGCATAAAGCGTTAAGTGTTGGGTTCCGCACTTGCGCTCCACCCAACCTACAGCTGGGATGGTCCGACGGCTTCGATGGCTGCCTCTAGGGCGATGGAGATGTGTGTCCAGTGTGTGCCGCCTTGGCAATATACTACGTAGGGTTCGCGTAGTGGTCCGTCGGCAGAGAATTCTAGGGTGCTACCTTCGATAAATGTTCCTCCTGCCATGACTACTTGACTCTCGTAACCGGGCATTTGGTCGGGGATGGGGTCGAGGTAGGAACCGATGGGTGAGTTTTGCTGGATGGCTTTACAAAAGGCGATTAGTTTTTTGGCTGAACCTAGTTTAATTGCTTGAATTACGTCGCGACGCGGCACCATTGGGGCTGGGTTGACGGGATAGCCTAGTTTGTCAAATACGTAACCAGTGAGGTGAGTGCCTTTCATTGCTTCTCCCACCATTTGCGGCGCCAAGAATAATCCTTGAAATAATAATCTTAACTGGTCAAAGGTGGCGCCTCCTTCGCTGCCAATACCTGGTGCTGTAAGACGACATGCTGCCATTTCTACTAAGTCAGCACGTCCTGCTACGTAACCCCCAGCGGTGACGATGGTACCACCTGGGTTTTTAATTAAAGAGCCTGCCATTAAGTCGGCGCCAACGTGCGTTGGTTCTTGTGTTTCGATAAATTCGCCATAGCAGTTGTCAACAAAACAAACTGTGTTGGGGTTTTGTTGTTTGACGATAGTAACTATTTTCCCGATTTCTTCAACTGATAAACTTGGGCGCCAAGAATAACCACAGGAACGTTGAATAAGAACAAGGCGAGTGTTTTGTTTTATACTTTGGCTCAAAGCAGACCAATCAATCGTCCCTGAAGAAGTTAGATCCAATTGGCGATAACTTATGCCAAACTCTATAAGGGAGCCTTGAGAGCTACCCCGCAAACCTATGACTTCTTCTAAAGTGTCATAGGGGGCGCCAGCTACGGCTAGCATTTCATCACCAGGACGAAGCACACCAAATAAGGCGCAAGCAATGGCATGGGTTCCCGAAACAAACTGCACTCGAACTGCGGCTTTTTCAGCACCCATGACCGAAGCAAAGACTTTATCTAAAGTTTCGCGCCCAATATCATCGTGCCCGTATCCTGTGACACCTGCGAAATGGTGCGCCCCAACACTATGATGGCGAAAAGAATTTAGCACTCTAGTCAGATTTTGCTTGACTGTTGCGTCAATTCCAGAAAAAATCTGTAACAGTGCCTGTTCTGCGTCCCGCAGCTGCTCCAAGCTGTTCATTAGTCCCTCATTCACAATAAAATTTACTACTTTGTGGATTTCTAGCGCATGGCAGATAAAAGCTATGCTCAATATTAGGTACGCTGAACCTGAACAGCAAATTACTTTGTTTTCGCGCTTTTAAATCCCACTTAGGATACTGCATGACAATTGCTACATCAACCAAATCCGGACTTAATTGGGTCCACATTTTATTTTTCTCCAGTTTGCACGTTGGCGCCTTGTTCGCTTTACTTCCAAGTAACTTTAGCTGGCAAGCGGTTGGCGTATGTGTGTTCCTTTATTGGCTAACGGGTTGCCTTGGCATTACCCTTGGATTTCACCGTTTAATCACCCACCGCAGTTTTCAAACGCCGAAGTGGCTTGAATATTTTCTCGCTTTTTGTGGCACCCTTTCGTGTCAAGGTGGACCCATTGATTGGGCTGGTTTGCACCGCATCCACCATTTACATTCAGACCAAGAACAAGACCCGCATGACTCTAACAAGGGTTTTTGGTGGAGTCATATCGGCTGGATGTTTTATAGGTCTCCTGCCTTTGCTGATGTACCTCGCTTCACAAAAGATATAGGCGAAGACCCAGTTTACCAGTTTTTGCAAAAAAATATGATTTTGCTTCAGGTAGCTCTGGGCGTAACGTTACTAGCTATCGGTGGGTGGTCATTTGTTGTATGGGGTATTTTTGTTCGCCTTGTACTAGTATGGCACTTCACTTGGTTTGTTAATAGTGCTACTCATAAGTTTGGCTACAAAACATATGATTCTGGCGACCATTCCACCAACTGTTGGTGGGTTGCTTTACTGACTTATGGTGAAGGTTGGCACAATAACCATCATGCATACCAATACTCTGCCCGTCACGGTTTGGAATGGTGGGAAATTGATTTTACTTGGATAATAATTCAAGTTTTACAAATGCTTGGTTTAGCAACAAACATTAAACTGGCGCCGAAAAAGCAGTCAGGTTCCGCAGCATAAAATAATCTGCTTGCAATCTGTTATCCCCCGCTACTCAGATAATCTTTGTAGAACGGGGGTTTAAAATGTCGCGAAAATTGCGATTTTATTGATATAATCCAAATCGCGACCTTAACAAAACTTTACTCAAGACGTTACAAGTTAAAAGTTAGGACGTAGGGTGCGTGACGCTATAAAAATTATGAAGTAAAACCAATGATCTAGTAGCGTCACGCACCTTACAGTTAGGAGTTAGGAGTTAGAAGTTAAAAGTTAGGAGTTAAAACTCATAACTCATAACTCATAACTCATTAATTCTTAACTCATCACTCATAACTCATAACTCTTGATTGTGGGGAGTTTTTCATAATTTAGTATTCATGACAGTATCAATAGTTAAGAGCGAAGAGTCTCGCAAAAGCACTCAGACTATCGTCCCTGATAGTTTCGGTCAAGATAGCCTAAAGCTAAAGCATATTATCAAATCCATCCCGCGCGAGTGTTTCCAAAAGGATAGTCGCAAGGCATGGACCGGGGTGATTATAAATGTGCTTATGGTGGCTTTGGGGTATGCAAGTTTGGTAGTTTCTCCTTGGTATTTTTTACCACTTGCATGGATTTTCACAGGTACTGCACTTACTGGCTTTTTTGTAATTGGGCATGATTGTGGACACCGCTCATTTTCAAACCGTCGTTGGGTTAATGATTTAGTTGGGCATATAGCCTTTTTACCGTTAATTTACCCATTTCATGCTTGGCGTGTTGGTCACAATTATCACCACAAGCATACTAACAAGCTTGATTTTGATAATGCTTGGCATCCAGTTAGACCAGCGATGTTTGAAAGCAGTAGTCCAACATGGCGCCTAATTCTGAAAACGTTTTTAACAAATAAATTGTGGTGGGTCGGTTCTATAGGACATTGGGCGTTGATACATTTTAACGCCGAGAATTTTCTAGAGAAAGACCGTCCTAAAGTTAAATTATCGATTGCGGTTGTAACAATATTCGCAGCAATAGCATTTCCAGCGTTGATTTTTACAACTGGAATTTGGGGATTTGTTAAATTTTGGCTAGTCCCTTGGTTAATTTATCATTTCTGGATGAGTACTTTTACTTACGTTCACCATACAGCGCCGGATGTACCGTTTGAGAATCGCTGGAAGTGGAACGAAGCAATTGCTCAGTTAGCGGGTACTATTCATTGTGATTATCCACGTTGGGTAGAGTTTTTGTGTCACGACATTAATGTTCACGTACCACACCATATTTCAACAGCGATTCCTTCGTATAATTTGCGGAAGGCTTACCGAAGCATTAAAGAAAATTGGAATACGTATCTCCATGATGAATGTCGTTTCTCATGGTCTTTAATGAAGCGGTTGACTGATGAGTGCCAGCTATACAAAGAAGATAATGGTTATCTAACTTTTAAGCAGTACGAAGCTGGTAAATAGACGATATGTTCTGAGCCAAATACGCAAATATACCCTTGTCATTCTTGTGGAACGGGCAAGGGTGCCCATTCCACAAAAAATATAAACTACAAAAACATACATGACACAAACACAAGAAAAAACGCAAACAAGAGTAACTTATACTAAGAATCTTGGTTTTAGAAAAAGACTCAATCAGCGAGTTGATGATTATTTTGAATCGAATAATATTTCAAAGCGCGATAATGCTGCAATGTATTTTAAGACAGCAGTGATTTTAGGATGGGTAATTGGTGCTTGGACTTTCACCTTGTTTGGGCCAGCAGTAATTTGGGCAAAAATAATTGGATGTATTGTATTAGGAGCAGGAATTGCTGGTATAGGTTTTAGTGTAGGACATGATGCCAACCACGGTGGTTACTCAAGTAAAAAATCTGTTAATCGCTTTATTGGTTTGATTTATGATGCAATTGGTCTTTCCAGTTATTTATGGAGATTTCGCCATAATCATCTTCATCATACTTTTACTAATATTTTAGGTCACGACGTAGAAATACATGGTGACGGATTGGTACGAATGACTCCTGTTATGGAGCATAAGTCTTACCAAAGGTTTCAGCACCTATTTGTATCATTTATTTATGCGATTATTCCGTTCTACTGGTCTTTAGCTGATGTACACATAATTTTGTTTAAGCGTAAGTATCATGACCATGTAGTACCTGTAAATCTTAAAGAAATATTTACTTTACTCGTAGGTAAAGTTGTTTGGTTAGGACTTTTCTTTATAATTCCAATGGCTGTAGGATATACTCCGATTCAAGCATTCATTGGATTTAGCATTGCTTACATGACTTATGGTTTGTTGATATGCAATGTATTCATGCTTGCTCACGTGTTGGAACCAGCAGAGTTTGTTGAACCTGACCCACAGTCTAATTCTGTTGATGATGAATGGGCTATTTCACAAGTTAAGACAACTGTTGATTTTGCTCCGAAGAATGCTTTCTTAAATTGGTATTTAGGTGGTTTGAATTACCAAGTTGTTCATCATTTATTCCCTCAAGTTTGTCACATACATTATCCTAAAATCGCTCCGATTTTAGCGGAGGTTTGCGCTGAGTTTGACGTGCAATATTATGTTTACCCAACTTTTACCGAAGCATTAGCAGCAAATTATAGTTTACTCAAAACTCTAGGTTCCGGCGCCGACATTAATGTTGATTTGGTTGCTTCGTAGGTTGGGTGTAAGCGAAGCGAGAACCCAACATTATATACGTTGGGTTACGCTACCGTTACCCTACGGGAAAGCTACCCTTCGGGAAAACTTCGTTTACGCTAATACCCAACCTACTGATTAACTATATGTGCAAAAAGAAATATTTAGATGAATTATTTATTATAATTTATTCGCCGCCTAAGAAGTGTGTAATACGACTATGTTTATATACAGCTTCATCATAAATTTATATAAGCATATTTTGATGTAAATAATTCAGATGACTTATAAAAAATGGATATTTGTCATTTGACCAATATAATGCTAATAATACTAAAGGCTAATTATATTTATCAAAAGTGTGAACGATTGCAATTTGCAAATTTTTCACGTTTGAATTTTACGAACAGCAAAATCAAGTGACAGATACAATAATTTCTTCCAGCAATCAAAAAGGCTTAAAGTCGCCATTAGAAACAACTCTCCCTTTCACTCTTGGAGATTTGAAAGCAGCAATTCCAGCAGAATGCTTTCAACCTAGTGTTGTGAAATCGATGTATTATTTCTTTCGTGACATTGCAATCATAGGACTACTTTATGCAGTCGCTTACCATTTTGACTCTTGGTTATTTTTCCCAATTTTTTGGGTAATGCAAGGGACAATGTTCTGGGCACTATTTGTTGTTGGACATGACTGCGGACACCAATCTTTTTCTAAATATAAGTGGCTGAATGATTTAATGGGTCATATTTGTCACACACCAATTTTGGTACCGTATCACGGTTGGCGAATTAGCCATCGCACTCACCACAAAAATACGGGTAGTCTTGAAAATGATGAAAGCTGGTATCCTTCGAGTGAGTCAGATTATAACAAGTCTGACTTTATTACTAAGCTCGGACGACACTATATATTTTTGCTAGCGTACCCAATTTACTTGTTTATGCGTTCTCCTGGTAAAACAGGTTCGCATTTCCTTCCCAGCAGTTCGTTATTTAAGCCGAACGAGAAGTGGGATGTTATTACTAGCACTGTTTGTTGGAGTGCTATGGTAGGTTTACTAGGATTCTTAACTTACCAATTTGGTTTCATGTGGTTTGTTAAGTATTATCTAGGACCATATTTAGTATTTATAATTTGGCTTGATTTGGTCACATTTTTACACCACACCGAACCAACTATTCCTTGGTATCGCGGTGATGAATGGACTTTTTTGAAAGGCGCCATTTCTTCAATTGACCGTGATTATGGTTTTATCAACAACATTCATCACGATATTGGGACTCACGTTGCACACCATATCTTCTTAAATATGCCGCATTACAATTTAAAAAAGGCTACTGCGGCTATTAAACCAATAATGGGTGATTATTTCTTCGAGTCAAACGAACCAATTTGGAAGTCACTTTGGCGTTCTGCCGTTGAGTGTCATTTTGTACCAGATGAAGGTAGCAAAGTTTACTATACTTCGCACAAGCTAAAAGCTGCTGCACAGAAGTAAATTACCTTCCTTTTGTAGAACAGGCAATAATGCCTGTTCCACAAGAATTTTAATATTTTGATTTTATACTTTTATACTGTTTCCACTCTCCATAAGCGCCGATAATAAAAGCTGTTCCAATTAAACTAATAATTGTAGATTTAAACCATAATGCACCTGGAGCATTAGTACTAGCGTTATAAGCGTTTTCAGGGTCGTATAGAACTTTGACTTTGTGTCCAACTTTATAACTAACTGCGCTGTTTTGGTGGTATTCAATAATGTTTCCGTCTGCGGTGGTAAAGCGCACTTTCACGTGGGCGCCTGTGTTGTTGCGATGTATAATTTCACCATCTGCGGTTGAGGCAGTATCAACAAATTTTAATACAAATCAACTAACAATAATAGCTGTCATCCATGATAAGCAACCGAGGCTAGTGAAAATGAGAAACATAGCTTTACGGTCTTCAGGATTTGGCTGGCTGTACATTTGTAGTATATCTAACGTTTTAGGTATACTATTTATTACTATTTGGTTGTGGAAAATTACGCTCAAAATACAACATAGATATAAATCTTAACTAAAATCGTCCGTTACCTTGAACGATGTGTTTAACTGTTGTAAGACTTTCGAGGTTAATGATTCCGCGTCGGTGTCCTTTTTGGTTTGACATTCCTAAGAATACAGCGTCACTACGCGATGTGTTACGGGAAAAACGTGGGGATGCGTTGACGTATGTGGAAGCGCTATTAACACCAAGTGCAAATTGCCGACTTTCTTGATAAGATTCTGTCACAATGCAGTCAGCATGTCCGCTACTGTATTGATTTATCCAGTTGATGGCTATTTCTAAGCTATCAACGAGTTTAAATGCAACAGTTTTGTTTAAATATGGATTACCCCATTCGTTGTCACTAGCAAGTTGTAGTTGTCCAAAAGCTGCCGTTAGTTCTTCATCACCTTTAATATCAAAACCTTTTTCTTTCAAGCTGTTGAATAAAGTTGTTAGTGATGATGGTAAAGTTTGACGGTGTACTAGTACTTTTTCTATGGCGTTAACTGGGTCTGGTTCGCTAGAGTGACTATCTACAATTATTCCCCTCAGCATTTCTAAGCTACTGTTGAGTGACCAGTATGCATAGCAGTTACCCATTGCTGATTTTAGTACAGGCGCCGTTGAATTACGCACGACTTGCTGCACGAAACTTGGACGTCCGTAAGGTATTACCAAATTTAAATATTTGTCTTGAGTTATTAAATCACGTAACGAGGCGCCGTGTTCACTGGTTATTAGCTCAATGCTTCCAACTGGTAAACCTTTATCTAAGATGGCATTTTGCAGGACATCGACTATTGCAGCATTGGAATGACTCGATTCGGTACTGCCCTTAAGAATAATACTATTACCTGTTTTAATACACATCGCAGCGGCAATGGCGCCTAATTCTGGAAATGCCTCATAAATAAAAGCGATTACACCTAATGGCATTAAATGCGAATAAGTTTGAGAATCATCAAGCTGATAGTCAGCAGTTCTGACACGTCGCAAAGGGTCGGGTAACTCCCCTAAACGCTGCAAAATATCAACTGCTGCTTCCAAACGTTCTGGAGTTAACTTTAACCAATCTAAAATTAACTCAGGTACCGCCATTTCTCGACTGGCCTCTAAGTCAAGGGTGTTAGCCTCCAAAATATCATCAAACGCATTATTCAGCGCCTGTGCCATTGCCAGCACAGCGCGACTGCGGTCTATTCCCTTTGTAATACCTAAACGTAAAGAAGCACTATAAGCGCGCATCGTAATACGCATTACTTCAGGTACGTCATCAAAAGCATCAACACTCATTTGGGTTTACGGTCTATGGGTCAACCACAACATTAGTGCAGGTAAAAGCGCTAATAGTACCGCTAGCATTGCCCAAGCAACCCAACTTGATGTGTTTGCCAAGCGTAATGCCAATGGTAGCCATATAACCACTAGCACAAAAATAATGCCTAGCGCTACAGGTAAGTAACTTTCTCCCATCTTAGGATGAACAACGCTCCAAGCGTTACCCGACCAACGCCAAGCCTTTTTATAAGGATACGTGGTTGAAAGTTCTTCTAAAACATAACCGCTATCTTCGACGACGAAAATCCGCTGACAACGGTTGCAGCCAAAAGCTTCTGTCAGCGTAATCGCAGTTAACTGTCCCCGACGACGACAAGGACACGGGTACTCGTTATTAAAATCTATTTTTTCTGGTTTTTTGGATTGCACAAGCGAATTCGATAACTTGAGCGTGTTTATATATATAGTTACCACAGTAAAATATTTCAGTTAGCCTAAAATATCACACTGCGAAACTTTTTCTTATGATATTAGCCCTTATTAAGTGTAATGCATCTTACTGAGATTAACTAATTCATTAAAAAAGAAACTCAGAAACCTGGTTTCTCAAGATTTTAACCTGTAGGTGATTGCTTGTCCCAGTTGAATCCTTTCAAAATCGTTGTCTAGGTTCAAAGTGGTTTCACCTCCACCAAAGAACAAATACCCTTCTGGATGAAGTACTTGTTTTATTTTATACAGCATATCTTTTTTGGTATTGATGTCGAAATAAATTAAAACGTTACGAATGAATAAAATATCCACTTGCTCAAAGGGTAAGGTAGACCAAGGTTTAATTAAATTCATTTGATGAAAATTAATCATGTTAGAAAGTTTGCTGTCAATCTGCCATTCGTTGCCGCAAGAGTGAAAGTACTTTTTTCGTAAGTTAGCAGGTAGTCCTCGTCTAACTTCCAACGGACTATATATACCGCTACGTGCGCGTTTTAGTGCTTTATTAGAAAAATCGCTAGCAACAATTTGTAGGTTTGCCTCATTCAACATGGGGAAATGCTCGTGAATCAATATCGCAATGCTGTAGACTTCTTGCCCCGTCGAACATGCTGCACTCCAAATCTTGATTTTATCTGATTGATATGACTGGCGCCGCTGGATTATCTCCGGCAAAATATAATCTTTGAGAGCTTCAAACGGATAAATATCTCGAAAAAAAGTTGTTTCGTAATTGACTAGGTGTTCGACTGCTGCTATATGAAGGTCTCCAAATTTTGAAACCTTAAGATGTTCAATAAAATTTGCTGTTGTATCAAAACCAATCTGCCGAACGTAGTTTGACAAATGTAACTCAACTAAATATTCTTTACCCGCATCAAGAGCAACAGCAGAGTGTTCACGAACTAAATGACGTAGGTAGTCAAAATCTACGTTGCTCAAGCTCATTGTCTGATGACCACAGACTTTAAACATATATTCACGATAAATTTGATACAAGTTAACAAAAGATTATTATAAACTTTTGTTAATTGTGAGCTACTAATTGTAAAATAGCATCTGCCATTTTGCTGATAGGTAGGATAGATTCTGCTAAACCAGCATTTGCGACAAATCCTGGCATCCCCCAAACGACGCTAGAAGCTTGGTCTTGGACAAAAATATGACCACCACAAGCGTGAATATATTCAGCACCTTGTAATCCGTCCTTTCCCATACCCGTCAATACAACACCCAAAGATTTGTTTCCGTAAACTTTTGCAACCGAACGAAATAAAACGTCAACAGCAGGACGACAAGAATTTTCTGGTGGTGCTTGATTGGTTACGAGTTTTACAATGTTGTTATCGCGCAAAACTTCTAGATGATAATCACCGGGTGCAATCCAAACATGTCCTGGTTTTACAGTTGTGCCGGGTATAGCTTCAGCTACAGGAATGTGACATTTTGACGCCAAACGTTCTGCCATCAGCTTAGTAAACATTGGTGGCATGTGTTGAACTATCAAAATTGCGGCAGGAAAATCAGCAGGGAGTTTGGGTAAAATTTCTGCTAAAGCATTGGGTCCCCCTGTAGAAACACCAATTGCGACGATATCAATAGAGGATGTAGAGACCGAATTTATTCGGTCTTGGTTTATCGCGTCTTGGTTTATCGCGTCTTGGTTTATCGCGTCTTGGTTAGTCACATTTTTATATGACACTGTAGATGGTGGAGACGCGATAAATCGCGTCTCTACAGCACTTAATGCTTTTATTTTGGGTACTAGTTCTGTGAGGATGTGCTGGTTTGCTGCTTCTATGCTTGTGAGGTTACTTGGTTTGGTAGCATAATCGTTGGCGCCCAAAATTAAAGCGTCTAATGTGGTTGCGGCGCCTAAAACAGTTAAAGCACTAAACATAATTATAGGTAGTTTTGGATACTGTCGTCGAATTTCAACGAGTGTCTCTAAACCATCCATTTCGGGCATTTCCACATCCAAGATAATGATATCTGGATTGACTTGAGGAATTTTTAAAAGAGCAATTTTACCACTTGCTGCTACAGAGACAGCTTCGATTTCTGGTACGGTGGATAATATCTTGGAAACCCGATTGCGAACGATGACGGCATCATCTACGACAAGTACATGAAGTTTCATTAGTATATAAATTTACTAACTATTTTGTGTAAATCTACTGCCATGCGCGATAGTTCGTTGGCAGCTTGGGATGTATTTGCGGCGCCTGTTGTGGTGTTTTGAGCGTTTAAGGCTACGACAGAAATATTTTTGGCAATGTCGGTGGCGCCTTTAGCAGCTTCTGTGACGTTGCGGGCAATTTCATTAGTAGTGGCTGTTTGCTCTTCGACAGCACTGGCTATAGTATTTTGAATATCATTAATTTGATTGATAACGGTACTAATTTCAGCTATTGCATCAACAGCACTTTTTGTATCGGTTTGAATCGTTTCGATACGCTGACTAATATCATCAGTTGCTTTAGCAGTTGCGCGCGCTAATTCTTTGACTTCACCCGCAACAACGGCAAACCCTCGACCAGCATCACCCGCGCGTGCAGCTTCGATGGTGGCATTCAAAGCCAATAAATTTGTTTGCTGGGCTATTGAGGTAATTACTTTAATGACTTTGCCTATTTCTATACTACTATTACCAAGCTTGGTAATTGTGGTATTAGTATCATCAGCAGTTTTTACGGCACTTGTGGCTACTTGGGCGCCTTCAGCAGCATTTTTGGCAATTTCGCGGATTGAAACGTTCATTTCTTCGACTGCGGTAGCTACTATAATTGCATTTTGACTAACTTGGTCGGCAGAAGCTGAAGCACTCGTTGCTTGCTCGGCAGTTTGATTTGCGTTTTTCGTCATTTCTTGACTGACAACACTAAATTCTTCAGAAGATGAAGCTACAGTAGTTGCAACTTCGGTAATTTCTTGAATTGAACTACGCAGGTTGGTTATCATCGCATTAACGCTGCTTGTCAGTGCTTGAAATTCACCCACATTTTCAATGTCAACTGTTTGAGATAAATCGCCTTGCGATACTACAAGCATTATTTGAGCAATATTACGGAATTGGGCGGCCAATTTGGAAGACATGTAATTAATACTGTCGATTATTTCTTTCCAACATCCAGTCGCATTATTAATTATGACTTGCGAGTCTAACTTTCCTTCTGTACCTACTTCGTGCGTCATTTTGATGGTTTCGGATGCAAAATTTCCGTTAAAAGCGGCTAATTCGTTGAAAGCTTGATGTACTTCGCTTAGTTCGTTTTCTTCAACTGGTAATCGATAAGCAAAATCTCCTTGTTTCAATGCTGTTAATGCTGTTAAAATTGGCTGTAGTTGATTCATAATTTTGTCTAATTTTTAATATTTTTGGCTAAAAGTTTATCGACGTTTATAATTAATAAAAATTTGTCTTGTAATTTGTAGGCGCCTTTAAGTAAAGAGCGAATTTTACCTTTTAAAGTTGCAGGAGGTGGTTCAAATTGATTTTCTGCGACTTCAACTACGTCTCCAATGTCATCTACTATCAAGCTTACGAGTTCTGACTTATTATTCAAAATAATATTATAATTATTTTCATGATTATTTTCATAATTTTTTATATTTTGATTCATTTGTAATCGAGATTTTATATCGATAATAGTGACTATCTTACCACGTAAGTTGATTAAACCTAATATATCGGGTGGCGCCAGTGGTACAGGTGTTATTTGTGTAAATCTAATTACTTCTTGCACTTGTAGAACATCGATGCCAAAATAGATTTTATCTAGAAAAAAAGTACAAAATTGTTGATTCATATTATTTGATTAAATAAGGGTTCACAAGACTGATAATTTTTTCGATATCGAGAATTTCGGTAATTTCATTTTGAATAGTAGCAAGCATTTTCACACCAGGACGGGTAGAGGCGCCTTGAATTTTTAACGGTTCTTCTACAATATCAATGATAGAATTGACTATTAAGCCGTAGTTATGATGATTGAAAGTAATAACTACAACTTGAATGAGAGAATCTGGTAATATTTTTGAGCCGCCTAAAAAGACTTCGTTTAAATCAATTAAAGATATAATTTCATTGCTATATTGTATGACCTTTTGGTTGCCAACGATTTTAATGTCTTTGCTATCGAATTCTTCCAGACGGTTGGCAAGCGTGAGAAAAATACCCATACGCGCGTTTTCAACCCCTTCAAACAAGAGTACCGAAACGCGCTCTTCATTATCATCTATAAGTGTAATATTGAAACGTTTTTGAGCTTGAGGTGTGACACCCGCTTCTATCGCCAGTGCAATTGTATCTATGATTAAAGAAATTTTACCATCCCCAAGAATTGTGGCGCCTGTGAATATAGAAACATCTTTGAGTTGTTTTCCTAAAGGTTTAACTACAATATCCTCAGTGTCTTCGATTGAGTCTACAACTAAACCAAAGTGATATTCATCAATATTGATAACTACTATATATATAGTTTCTATTTGTATATTTTTTAGTACACGTAATGGTACATTTTCTTGAAATCCGAGAACTTTGTTCAGGTAGACCAAAGGTAAGATATTTCCACGCAAACGCAATACAGGAATATCATATAGTATATGAATACGTTCGCTTATTGCATCACCCTCAAGCCTGACGAGTTCTTGAACATTAGTTTGGGGAATAGTAAAATATTGTTGATTGGCAGTAATTATTAACGCACCAATAATTGCTAGAGTTAAAGGAATTCTGATTTTAAATAGTGTACCTTGTCCTGGCTGACTATAAACTTGTATTGAACCGTTTACCCGCTCGATATTTGTTTTGACTACATCCATTCCAACTCCTCTACCAGAAAGGTTGGTAACTTGAGGTGATGTAGATAAACCGGGTAGAAAAATTAAATTTATAATTTCAGCTTCGGTGAAGGTTTGCGCTTGTGAAGAATTAATTAAACCTAGCTCTAATGCTTTTGCTAATACAAGCTCTGGTTCAATACCTTTACCATCATCGCCAATTTCAATATTGACTGTACCACCTTCGTGAAACGCGCGCACGTACAACTTTGCTTCGGTTGGTTTGCCAAGTGATGTGCGTACTTCTGGTGTTTCAATTCCGTGGTCGATACAGTTACGAACTATATGCATGATTGGGTCTTTGATGAACTCGATTATACTGCGGTCGAGTTCGGTTTCGGCGCCAATAATATCGAGATGTACCCTTTTGTATGAAGCGACTTCGATATCGCGAACAGCACGCGGTAGTTTTTGCAATATTATATTTATTGGTTGCAACCGAGTTTTCATAACTACAAATTGCAACTCTGATGAAATTACATTTAAGTTTTGGCTGATTCTGGTAAAAGCAGTATCGTCTACATAATTTGCGAATTGCAACACTTGGTTACGCGATAGTATTAACTCACCTACTAAATTCATCATTTTATCGAGTACATCTACATCAACTCGAATAGTTTCTGAGGTGCTAAGAGTGGAAGCAACTTGAGAACTAACGCTAGTTTCGGGAAGGGGAGTAGTTTCGATAGAAGTAGTAGAATGTAATATATTTAATTTTTGAATCAAGCTTGAGTAGTCTTCGCTGCCTTCGTTATTATTAGATTCGATGGAAGTGAGGATTTTACGAATACTGTCAATTGTTTGAAGTAGAGTAGTGGCAATTTCGGTATTTATGGTTAAATTACCTGTACGCAGTTGGTCGAGTAAACTTTCACCAGCGTGAGCAAGTCTTTCTAACTTAGGAAATGCTAGAAAACCGCAATTACCCTTCAATGTATGTAAACATCGGTAAATTCGAGACAATGCATCAACTGACACCGATGCTTTTTCTAAATCTACAATATCATTTTCTATTTGATTAATATTTTCATAGCTTTCTGCCAAAAAGGCTTTGATGTCATCACTGTCGATATACTCCATGCAATTTGATATGTAGTCTAGGTAATAAAATATTCTACGATGAAAGTAGTGAAACTAGTATGCTTTCAAATTATATCGGAAAGTAGATATAAATTATGCCTTTAGGTAGAAGTTTATTTTTTTAATTAGTATCTAGAGATTTTTATTGCAAAAGTGTATCAAAGCTACTTGACAATTAGCAAACTATTGAATAGATGATAAACTATAATTTACTGTTATGCATGTGTAAAATAGTTAATGTATCATTTCAAGGCAAAATTTGAACGATGACATCAATCCTGATTGTTGACGATGCAGCCTTTTCTCGTAGGATGCTTCGTAAAATCCTCCAAGCAGATGGCTATGAAATACTCGAAGCTAGTAACGGTCGGGAAGGTTTAGAGATGGTACGCGCGCATACTCCAGATTGTGTGTTGACTGATATACTGATGCCAGATGTTGATGGATTTGGATTTCTTGAGATGTTGCGGGCAGAAAAGTTTAAGGTTCCGACTATTATTATTTCTGCTGACATTCAAGATGCTTCGCGTGACCGTGGTATGGAATTAGGCGCCACAGGATTTATTAATAAACCAGTAAAACAAAATGAAGTGCTGATGGCTGTACGTGAAGCTTGTAAGCATCAAGGAGCTTAATGATGGTATATCAGCTAACGGATACTCACTTGGATGCTTTACAAGAATTAATAAATATTGGTGTGGGTCGAGCTGCTGGTATGCTCAACCAAATGTTAGATTCTCGAATTGTTTTAGAAATTCCAGTTGTTACCATATTAACTTTGAGTCAGATACAAGCAGAGCTCGAAAAAAGATTTAATGGAGATTCGTTAGCGGCTGTAAAATTAAATTTTACAGGTTCCTTTTCGGGAAAAGCGAACTTAGTTTTTCCAACAGAGAGTGCAGCAACTTTAGTTAGCTTACTTACAGGAGAAGAAATCGATAGTCCAGATTTAGATTCAGTAAAAATTGGTACACTTAGCGAAGTCGGCAATATTGTAATTAATGGAATCATGGGGTCGATTAGTAACGTATTAAATCAACACCTCAACTATGCGATACCCATTTACATGGAAGATTCGATCAAGCACATATTATCTTTGGAATATGCAAGCGAAGAAACTATTTTTTTGCTTGCACAAGCGCGCTTTGCAATTAAAACGTTAGAAATTATAGGAGATATCGTTTTGATTTTTGAAATGGAGTCGTTTGGTACTTTGATTAGAGTTATTGACAAAGAATTAGAATTTCAACCTTCTTAGCACAGATATAATACCTAAATAATGCTAGAAATAATCGCTCAATCGCAGGAGAAATTTAGTCATTTTGACCTTATACCGTTGGGTTTGTGTATTTTCAAATCTGACTACACAGTAATTTATTGGAATAACTGTTTAGAAGAATGGACAAAAATTCCGCGTAAGTTGATTTTAGATACTTCGCTAACTCAGAGATTTCCGCATTTAAGTCAACCACAGTATGCAAGTCGGTTTGAAGATATATTTAAAGGTGGACCACCAGCAATCTTTTCTTCACAACTACATAATTATATAATTCCGGCACCGAGTAGCCAAGGAAAAAACCGCATTCAACATACAACTGTAACATCGCTACCTAGTGTCGATGAAGATAGTTATTATGCGTTGATGTCAATACAAGACGTAACAGATTTAACATATCGTGTTCAAGAATATAGAACAATGCGTGACCGTGCGTTAGCGGAAGCAGTAGAACGAAAATTAGCGCAAGAATCAGCAGAAGCAGCAAACCGAGTCAAAGATGAGTTTTTAGCGATTTTATCGCACGAGTTGCGTACACCGCTAAATCCAATATTGGGATGGTCAAAATTGCTAAAAACTCGGACTTTAGATGAAAAGAGTAAAAGTTTAGCAATTGAAACAATTGAACGCAATGCCAAATTACAGGTGCAACTAATTGATGATTTACTTGATGTATCACGAATACTACGAGGTAAGCTGGAATTAAAATTAGAAACTGTAGATTTGGGTTATGTGATTCAAGCAGCATTAGAAACAGTTAGGTTAGCAGTAGAAGCAAAATCGATTCAGCTAATTATCGAAATTAATTATGACGTCGGTAAAGTATTGGGTGATGCCAACCGTTTACAGCAAATCGTGATTAATTTACTTACCAATGCCGTTAAGTTTACACCTACAGGTGGAGAAGTTACAATCAGCCTTGAACAAATTGATACGCAGGTTCAACTAAAGGTTAGTGATACTGGAAAAGGTATTACGCGGGAGTTTTTACCGTACATATTTGAGTCTTTCCGTCAAGCTGATAGCAGTACTACTAGAACATTTGGTGGGTTGGGGTTAGGTTTAGCAATTTCGCGTCATTTAGTCGAATTGCACGGTGGCACAATTATGGCAGAAAGTTTAGGTGAAGGACTTGGGGCAACTTTCACTTGTTGTTTTCCTCTTGCAGCAGTTATGGCGCCACAAGTAAAACAAGAATTAGACCCAGATTTAACTTCGTTAGCTGAAATAAATGTGTTAGTAGTTGATGATGAAGCTGATAATTTAGAACTGATAACATTTGTATTAGAACAATATGGCGCTAGGGTAACGGCTTTTAATTCTGGTACTGATGCACTGGAAGCAATTATATCGAATCGGCCAGATGTAATAATAAGCGATATTGGAATGCCAACAATGGATGGTTATGAACTGATGCGTGAAATTCGCGCGTTGCCACAGTATCAAAATATATCAATTCCAGCGATTGCGCTTACAGCTTATGGTACGGATATAGACCATGAGAAAATTCTGGATATTGGTTATAAATATCACATAGTAAAACCTGTTGCTTTTGATGAATTAGTGCGGGCAGTTGTCCAATTAGCGCGCGTTGTAGTATAGGAATGGGCACCTGTTCTACCATCATATGCGAAAAACAGAACCATCAGGATGTTTAGGATTTGGAATCAAACGATGATTTTCAAAATCAACAACAAAATCTAAAGTTTCCAAGCCAATTTGACCAATTAGTATTTCATCTCCAACAACTAATAGAGATTCAGAAGTTTCTCTTCCTTGAATTTCAATAAGTACTGGTTCAGCTATTTCAACAGTTTCTGGTCTACCATCTGCATACTTTGCTACTTGCTCACTACGAATTTCTAAACCCAATTTTTGTGCTACATGCATTGGAATTACAGTGCGTACTGCACTAGTATCGATTAGTGCTGATGTTTCGTATACATGTAAGTCAGTTGGATTAAGAAATCCCCGACTAATTAAACCTTCGTCAATAGCGTTAGTGAGCTTAACCTTAACTCTGATTTCTCCTATCTCCTTATTTATCTTATGCTCTACTCGATTAAAATCTAACATCTTATTTCCACCTTTTAAAACTGAGAGTGAGTACAATCGAGTAAACCTTATATTAATTATATTTATTCAGGTGGCTAGTATATTTTGTCCCCGTTGTAATCAGCAAGTTGACTCACAAGCTGTAACTTGCCCTTTCTGTCGCACTGAGTTAAAAGCGTTTGGACATCCTGGTATTCCGTTGCACCGTGCTGGCAAGGGTGAGTACTTGTGTGATACCTGTGCTTACCATGTGGATGATAGCTGTAATTATCCGCAACGTCCTACAGCGAAAGAGTGTACTTTATATCAAAATTTTGAGGAGTATCAAGCGCAGAAGCAACAGCAGTATCGTAAACCCAGTTCTAATGAGAGTTTACAGAGTTGGGTACGACAGAATCAAACGCTGTTGCTGTTTGTGGCTTTGTTTGTTGTTTGTTTAATGATAGCGGCTTTTGCTTGATTCAAACATGAGGAAACGCATGAGGAGACGTGACATGTCACGTCTCTACATTCCCAACTCCTAACTCATAACTCTTAACTCCTAACTGCTCAACATGCAGCGCCTGTTGTTCTACAATTGATAAGTCGAACCAAAAGGTGGTACCTGTGCCAACTTCGCTGACTAGGTTGACTCGACTGTGGTGTTTGTCGATGATGTTACGGACTATTGATAGTCCTAAACCTGTACCTTCAAGGGTGTGTACTCGGTTTTCGACGCGAAAGAAACGGTCGAATATCGCTTCTTGGTCTTCTGGTGCAATTCCAATTCCTGTGTCGGATATTTCTATTCGCACTTTTTTTGCATCGAGTTGATACGCACGGAAGGCAATTTGACCACCGGGAGTGGAAAATTTGAGTGCGTTACCTATTAAGTTACCAAAGACTTGTAGTAATAAATCGTAGTTACCGACGACTAAAGGTATGTTAGGTTCAACTTCTTGAAATATTTCGATTCCTTTGTCTTTAGCGTTAAGTTGATAAGTACGCAGCGTTTGTTCGATTGCTTGACTTAAATCTACTCCATCTAAATTGTAAATGCGTCCTGATTCTAATTTTGATAAATCTAATACATCGTTTACTAATCGAGTTAAACGGTCTGTTTCGTGATTTACTGTTGATAAGAACTCTTTTCGCTGTTCGACTTCTAAATCTTCACCGTAGTCATGCAGTGTTTCAATGTATGTTTTGATATTAAATAATGGTGTTCGTAATTCGTGGGAGACGTTACTAATAAATTGACTTTTGGCTTCGTTTAGCTCAACTTCCCGTGTAATATCTTGAACGGTTATGGCAATACCTTTGATACTTTCGCGTTGAAGATTAAGAACTGTTGTCAATAAAATACGGATGGTACGTTTTGTGGGTTGACCGAGTGGAATACGAAACTCAGCACTTTCGCGTTCTCCTGCTGCCATTTCGTACAAAGGACGTGTAATTTCCATTTGTACTCCAGTTGGTAGCTGATGCAATACGTTACTACCTTCAACCTCAATATCGTCCCAACCAAAAATACGACGTGCATTTGGGTTGGCAAGAATTACCTGCATATTATTGTCAATCAACACGGCGCCGTCAGCAATAGTAGAGACGAGCGTTTCAAGTTTGGCTTTTTCAGCAGTGAGTTCCTCGATATTTTGTTCTTCGTAACGTTCCAAACGTTCTGCCATATCGTTAAAACTGAAGATTAATTCTCCAAGTTCTCCACCGAGAGGCAAATCGATTCGCTGTTGAAAATTACCAGCAGCAATTTGCTTGACACCTACTAAAAGTTCTTTAATAGGTTTAGTAATAGTTAAAGCATTAACAACACCAGCCAAAATTACCATTACCCAAATCGTAATAAATACGGCAATAGTGACATCACGAGTAAAATTAGTGGAAATAACTGCTGTCTGGTTGGGGTTTATACCAACTGCCATTACACCAAGGTACTTACCATTGATTGTTAATGGTACAAAGACATCAGTAACTTCTCCATCAGGAGATTGATGCTGACGTACCATTGGCTTCTCAGCATCAGTTGCGTAGTCGTCAGGTAGTTGTATTCGTCGTTGAATTGTAAGTGAGTTCTCAACTTCTGGTTCCCAAAAGGGAATGCCAAAAAAGATTTTTCCAGTATCGTCTGCATAGAGTATGTATCGAATGCTAGATGTACTGCTATAAAACCTTTGAGATAGTTGGGCAACCTCAGTTAAGTTATTATCGGCTATTAAAGGCGCCACGTTAGCAGCAAGCAATAATCCTAAGTCGCGACCAAAACGAGTATCATTCAAGCGCGCATCTTGTTGGATAGTATTGACTGCCCAAAACGTCAAACCGCTCATAACTAAAGATACCACCAGGGTGGCGGCAGCCAAGAGCTTAGTTTGGAGTGTAAACTGCGACCACCAGGAGGCAATCGCTTCTCGGATATAAGTAAAAACAGCGAGCATTTTAAATTTAAGTTGTTAGTAGTTTTTTATAAACAAACTGCAACAACTAAAAAATTAACAGTTATTTACATAAATTGCGAATGTACGGTGCGTGACGCTACGAAAAATCGACAACGAAGCCAATAATTTAGTAGCGTCACGCATCAACGAGAAGTGGAGTTAAGACCATGCTCTTAAATGTGTTGGTGCGTGACGCGATTATTAAACCTCATGTCGGTGCGTGACGCTACTAGGTGACTGGCTTCGTTGTCAGATTGTTGATGGCGTCACACACCCTACTTCCAATGTCTCTTCGATAGTACATGCCGTCGAAGTTAATTTTGGCGATTCCTGCATATGCTTCGTTGAGTGCTTGTTTAAAGTCTTCTCCCACACCTGTGACATTCAACACTCTACCACCATCAGTACATACTTCTGAAGCTTGTGTTGATGATTGTAACGTTGTTCCGGCGTGAAATACAGTGGCGCCAGTAGAAACAGCATCATTGAATCCTGTGATAATTTTACCTTTGGTGTAATCACCAGGATAACCGCCACTAGCAGCGACAACAGTAGCACATGCACCAGACTTCCATACTATGGGAAGCATTTGTGCTAGGCGCCTTTCTACGCAGGCTAAAAGAAGTTCTTCTAAAGGTGTTTCAAGTAAAGGTAAAATGACTTGTGTTTCGGGGTCGCCAAAACGACAGTTAAATTCTAAGACTTTAAAATTTCCATCATCAGAAACCATTAGCCCTGCATATAAGACACCTCGATAGTCAATACCTTTAGCTTTTAAAGCTGCAATTGTACGCTCTAGTACTTCAGTTTGGACTCTAGCCATTAAAGTATTGGTAGCAATAGGTGCTGGTGCATAGGCGCCCATACCACCCGTATTTTCACCAGTATCACCTTCACCAATCCGTTTATGGTCTTGTGCGGGTAATAAAGGACAAATAGTCTCACCATCAGTGAGTGCTAAAACAGAAACTTCTTGTCCAGTTAAAAATTCTTCAATAACAGCAAAATTGCCAGCGCTGCCAAACTGCCCGCCAAAAATAGCATCAAGTCCAGCATGAGCTTCTTCAATAGTTTGAGCGACTATTACACCCTTACCTGCTGCTAACCCATCAGCTTTAACAACAATAGGCGCCCCTTTAGATTTGACATACGATTTCGCTGCTTTCACATCAGTAAATACCGCAGAAGCCGCTGTAGGTACATGTGCTTCTTGCATCAATGCTTTTGCCCATGCTTTACTTGCCTCAATTTGGGCACCAGCACGACTTGGCCCAAATACTTTTAAACCTTTAGCTTGTAAAAAGTCTGTAATACCCTTAGCTAAAGGAACTTCGGGACCAACGACTATTAATGAAACACCCTCAGAGTGAGCTATTTCGTTAATACCTTCAAAATCATCAACCTTTACAGGAACGTTTTCGCAACGTTCCATACTGGCAGTTCCACCATTTCCTGGGGCACAGAAAACACGTTCAATTTGCTTCGATTGTAGAAGTTTCCAAGCCAGGGCATGTTCGCGCCCACCGTTACCAACAACTAAAACTTTCACCCTTTTCCCTCAATATGGCGCCACCATTAAGCAGACTTTGTGACAATTTTTCATATTACACCAATTGATATGTAGTTTCTCTAGGCTGTCACATTTATAAAAAATTCTTAAATAATCCTAAAATTCAAAGTTTATACTGAGGACTTTTGAAACAAAATCAAACAACCTAGGAAAAGAAGAAAAACATCGTAAACTAGTAGCGGTTATATTGGTATAAAGATTACGCTTTTTCAAATATTGGTCTTTAAATATTGTAGTTAATCATATTAAAACAATGAACATGAATAAAAGTATAGTAACAGGCGCCGCAGGTTTTATAGGCTCGCACTTGGTCGAAGCTTTATTAAAACAAGGGCAACAAGTAATTGGTATAGACGAGTTCAACAGTTACTATGACCCAGCGCTCAAACGTAAAAATATCGCCCATTTACACAACAACCCAAATTTTGAGTTAATCGAAGAAGATGTTCAGTTTGTAGACTGGCAAACGCTTTTATCAGACGTTGACGTGGTTTATCACCAAGCAGCACAAGCAGGTGTACGCGCATCGTGGGGTAAAGGGTTTCGTTCGTATACAGAACGTAACATTAGCGCCACACAAATCTTATTAGAAGCAGCCAAAGACGCAAAGCATCTTAAACGTTTGGTGTTCGCATCAACATCGAGCATTTACGGAGATGCGGAAACATTACCAACACACGAAGGTATTTGTCCGGCGCCAGTATCACCTTATGGCATCACCAAACTAGCAGCAGAAAGATTATGTGGACTTTACCATAAAAACTTTGGTGTACCATTTGTAGCATTACGTTACTTTACAGTTTACGGGCCACGTCAGCGTCCAGACATGGCATTTCATAAATTCTTCAAAGCTGTTATTGAAAACGAAGCTATTCCAGTATATGGAGATGGAGAACAAACACGCGACTTTACATATATAAGTGATGCAGTAGCAGCCAACTTAGCAGCAGCAACGGCGCCAGATGCTATTGGACATATCATTAACATTGGTGGTGGTAGTCGTGCAGTACTATCAGATGTACTTAATATGATGGAAGAAATAGTAGGGCAACCTATTAAACGGCAACATATAGAAAGAGCAATGGGTGACGCACGACATACAGGCGCCGACATTTCCAAAGCCAAACAACTTCTAGGATGGCACCCACAAATATCATTACGCGAAGGCTTAACCCAAGAATGGCAATGGGTAAAAGAATTATACGTAGGGTGCGTGACGCTACCAACAGCCTCACAACGAAGCGAATAATCTAAAAGCGTCACGCACCTTACTCAGAAATTAAAAAGTCAAGATTCCCAACTTTAAAAATAAATTGGGAATTTTACTACAACAATTCAAACCACCAATTATTAATTTTCTTTATTTATACGTTTTAATGCTGGAGGTGGTGGATATGCGCCAATTTTTATCAAACTTTGTCTCTCAGCAATTCTTTTATTACTATTAAACTCAAATATACGAGCAGTTACTTCTCCAATAACTGTTAACGGTTGAATAGTAGCTCCATCTAAACAAAAATGGTTGCTGTATTTGATAGGCGCCTAGATAGGAGTCGGTGCGTGAAGGCTATAAGTATTGTAACTACGTTGAAAGTTTTTCATAGCCTGATCGCACCCTACGTTTTTCTATTTGAGGCTGTGGAAATTGTTCAAAGTCATTTATTGAGATTAATGGGCGCCATATAATATCTTAATAAATCTTTCTTTGTGTACTCTGTGCCTCTGTGGTAAAAAACGAAATTAAAATGTTGGGTTCCGTTCCTCCACCCAACCTACAATGTAGTAATATAGGACAATATACTACAAGGTGATATGGCAATTCCAAAGAAGGGTTCTAGATTAATAGTTGTGGATGGTGAGGGTTATCGGTGGCGAGTTCGTAAGAAACCAACTCATGCTCAAGGTGATTATCCTGGGGTACATTTGACGGTGGGTGTTGAACATGCAGAAAACAGGGGCGCCAATTTGGTGGTCGTAATGCCACAAGGACATCCGAGCAGTTTTTGGACGCAGGTGATTGTTCCTGTTTATCCTGCTGATGTTAAGTGCGCGATAGAGAGGGCAATTTCTGCTGGTTGGCAACCGCAAAAACCAGGTAAACCTTTTGAGTTGGTTTATAAAGTTTCTAAGTAACTTAATAAGTCAGCCATTTCTTGGGTGTTGGGTTGAAATTTGGGCATGGGGGGAGTGTCACCACTTATAACTTGGTGAATTAGTCCGTAGCGAGATTTATGTTTGGAAACACCTTGCAAGCTTGGCCCAACTCTACCGGCAGCTTCCAAACCGTGACATCCAGCACAGTTGATTTGAAAGATAGCATGTCCTTGAACAGAGTCACCGTTGAGAGATAGCACTGTTTTAACGTATGGGTCGGAAGCTTGCACCACACGCACGGCAAACATGCCCAAAATAAAAGCAAGTACAACCGACAGCATGATTAACATCGCGCGCTGTACGAGAATTGAGGGTGTGGTAATGTGGTTATCCAAAAGGTTTACTGTTAAATGAGAGGTTTACAAAGTTTTTTTCATTTCATACACATAGCTTAAAAGTTCTTAGCAGTGTCTGCAAGCACAAGCGGATATTTTTCTCGCTAAATTTTAGCCGTAAGCTAGATGTAGAGCCGAAAGCTACGAAATTTGGTAGAATCACAAGACAGATACAAAAGTTTAATAATTTCTACAAGGAGATTAAAAGTGATTGAACCTTTATTGTGTGGTATTGTCCTTGGCTTGATTCCCGTTACTCTCGCTGGTCTGTTTTACAAGGCTTATGTTCAATACAAGCGTGGTGACCAGTTAGGAATCAACTAATGTATGTAGGTTGGGTGGAGGAACGGAACCCAACAAATGCTTAATTTTTAGGTTGGGTTTCCCTGCGGGACACTACGTGAACGCAAAGCCTCCACCCAACCTACGATTCTTCGCTTAATCGGTAGAATGTGAGTGCGCTGTTTCCGTAGACTTTTTCGCGACAAATTTCTAGGGTTGGTATTTGTAGCGCTTCCCATCCTTGAGGACTATGTTCGATAGCTATTTCACCCTCTAGATGTAAAAGGTGATGTTTGGCAATTATTTCTAGTACTGGTCTATATAAGTTAGCTGCATAAGGTGGGTCAAAGTAAACGCGGTCAAATTGTTGCCCAGCTAACTTTGGTAGTTTTTGCAGTACGTCTCCTCGCAAGATTTGAAACGTTTGCTCTTGTGATGCTAGTTGCTGCCAATTTTGACTAATTACTGCACACGCACGACTTGATTGTTCTATACCTACTACAAAACTGGCGCCTCGACATAGTGCTTCTGCTCCCATCGAACCGCTACCTGTACATATGTCAAGCCAGCTTTTTTCTGATATTTCACCCTGCCAAATATTGAATAGTGCTTCTCTTACCCGCGCACTCGTTGGACGGGTATCTAGCCCTGGTAAAGTTTTTAACAGTCGATTCCCGTGTATTCTCAGGCTCATTATTATTTTGGATTTTAGACTTTGGATATTAGATTGGGTTTAGTGTAATACACAAGGCAAAACATAAACAACTCATCTAAATATATAAAATCCAGTACCCAAATCGAATTTACGCGGCAACTCGTGTCCAAACTTGTGAAACAAAGTTGGACAGGATTTGTAGTCCAATATTAGAGGATTTTTCTGGATGGAACTGTACTGCCATTAGGTTGTCGCGCGCAATAGCAGCGGTGATTGTTTGTGAACCATGTGTAATAGTTGCCGCGCGTATACTTGGGTCAGTTGGGTCTACATAATATGAGTGAACAAAATAAACCCAAGGTTGTGGGGGTAAATGTTCCCACATTACACTTTTTGGTTGAGCAATTTGGAGTTGGTTCCAACCCATATGAGGAATTGTAATGTCAGCTTCAGGTCGAAACCTTTTAACTTTTCCTTTAACAATTCCGAGTCCTGGTTGAGTTCCTTCCTCAGAAGATTCAAAAAGAATTTGCAGTCCCAGGCAGATGCCAAGGAAAGGTTTACCTGAAGCTATCGCTGCTCTTATGGGTGCTTCTAAACCGCGCGCTCTTATGTGTTGAACGGCGGGGTCGAAGGCGCCAACACCAGGTAAAACAACTGCATCCGCTTGTTCGATAACTTTGGGAGTCGCTGTAATTTTAGGAGTTGCACCAGCTTTTTCCAGTCCTTTGCAGACTGAGTGTAAATTTCCCATGTCGTAATCTACGACTGCAATCACTGCCATTGACCTGCTCCCGATAAAAGGATTATTATGAAGTCTTTTTATATTGTAATTAATATTGTTTACGATGAAAAGATTATTATTAACTTCTTTTGACATTTGGCTTCCACATCACAAATCAAATTCCTCAGATGATTTGTTAGAGGAAGTAACTAGACTTGGCGCCCTACCCCATGCTTTAACGCTAGTACGAAAACTACCTGTAGATGTTAAAGGAGCAGTTGACCAAGTAATAGCCAAAATCCGCGAAACCCAACCTGACTATATAATTTGCTGTGGCATGGCAGAAAGTCGTAGCTGCTTAAGCGTGGAATCAAATGCTCGTAGTACACCCGCTTTCACTAATTGTAGTATGAGCATGTTACCAGAAGATTATCAAGAAAGTAGACTACATACCTCAGTCAATTTGGAAGAATTGGTGGCGCCATGCCAAGCGACAGAGATTAGTCACGACTGCGGTAAGTTTGTATGCGAAGGACTTTATTATTCGGTTTTAGATTACCTGCACTCAAGTTCGACAAAAAGCTCTTGCATATTTATACACGTACCAGTTTTGACAGAGAGTAATATACGGGTTGTTGTAGACGACTTCTTATTAGTTATAGACAGACTGGCACTTTCCGAAAGATAACAGCGTCTTGAAAAAGAAAAATATGTAAGTATATGTTGCCAATCTTACTAATCTCTCCTATTGCTCAGACAACTCCTACCCCACCTCCCCCCGAAGAAATTGTCATTCCCCAAGAAATAAGACCCCTTCCTGGTAGGTTGGATAGTGTGCCTGTATTTAACAGCAATAGTCCAGAGAAAGTAGTCAATGAAGGAATTCTGCTGTCAACTTTTCCAAGTGCAGGCAAAAAAAATCCCGAAGCGCATTTAAACTTTCCTTTCAACGGGAGGTTCGATGTTTTTGCCCACCACGTTTTTGGGGCGCCGACACCTGATAATTTGCGCTCACTTTACGTTGGCATCATCTTATATAATCCCGGCAAAAAACCTGTAACAGTCAGTGTTCTTCAAGGAGCAAGTTATCTAAGTCAACCAGATGCACCATTTATAGAGTTACCATCCTTTGCTTTAAACACAGAAAATAATGTTTATGCGGGTCCAGGTAGTCGAGTAATGAGCGATGTTTTACGAGGACTAAGACAAAATAATTTTCCTAAACAAATTGTCATTGCTCCAGGCGAGTATCAAATGTTGCAGAATGAACCAATACCTGTGCAAGGACTAACCCCTCCTTTAAATGGACGTTCTACTTATGCAAGGTTGCGGAGTAACGGCACATTATATATAGCTTCTTTAGCAACTCCCGCACGTACAAATACTGATGGAACCGAACGGGCGCCGACAATTCAAGAATGGCGTAATATATTAGATAACGGTACACTCTCCACACCCAGAGATATTGCACCTACCCCTCTTGCTCAACCAGGTTCTAGAAAATATGGACGAGTTGCAGGAGTAGCAAGAGGTTCATATTGGCGTGCGCTACTTACCGACACTCCTAAAACAAGATTCTTAACAATTCCTCAACCAGGACAAGCAATCTCCTACGGCATAAGCACACTTCATGGTGGCACCCTAGGAACAAATCAAATTCAAAGCGCACCCATGCTAGTTCGCTATCCAGATACGGCATATGTTGCTCATGGTAACTATGGCGTGCAATATAACTTAAGATTACCGTTATATAACAACAGTAAAAACGTCCAAACGGTCAGTCTATCAATTCAAACACCACTAAAAGAAGACCAACTTAGCAAAAAAGGACTACGCTTCTTTGCCACACCCGCACGTCCCACATTTTTTAGAGGGACAGTGAGAGTAACATACCGTGACGACCTAGGAAAAGCCCAAACAAGCTATGTACATTTAGTACAAAAACGCGGACAACCAGGTGAGTCATTAGTAGCACTACCAATAAGACCAGGACAAAGGCGCCTAGTAGAAGTAAACTTTCTCTATCCACCCGACGCAACACCACCCCAAGTTCTAACCATTCAAACCCTCGATGGTACAAAACCACCAATTCCCAGCATCCAACCCAATCCAATAAATCAATAATCTTGTGGATGCTTATCTTGTGGAACGGGCATTCGTGCCCGTCATAATATTAGATTTTAGGACGGGTAAGGATGCCCACCCCACAAGAGGTTTTGAGACATTTGTTAATAAAGCTTTAGTGTAATTAGTGTTTTTTATATTTAAATCACATTTATATTCATAGATTCTACTTAGATTAATCCTTAACAACTCTACTAAAGTTAAGAACAATCACTGTTTTTACTACACAGTTCTTGATAGACAAATTTGGAAAAGCGACGATGTATAAACTGTATGGTATGGTGGGCATTGCCCACCTTACAAATGTATAAATACCTATCCTACTCGTTGAATACCTACATGTTTAATAAATGCGTACCAATCTTGTGAAAACCCTTTAATTTCAATATCATCAAGTGTAAATTTGACGTGGCTGTCTTGAATTGGTAGTCTAACTGTATTAGTGTTGTCAGGTAAACTGGTAGCAAGAACTAATTCTGTACCAGCAGGTATTAACTGTTTAGATTGGTCGTTCAATACATTCGAGTCTATTGGTTGACGTTTAATAAATGTGTCAACGTTGAAAACTAGCTTGAGAAAACCTTGCTGAGTTCCGAGTGTGTTTCGGTCTACTGCAATTCTAGCGACGTTTTTCTCGGTTTGTCTGTTAACTACAGCTTCTACAGTGGTGGCAGCTACAATTGGTTCTTGAATGATTTGTACGTGGTCTGCGAATGCGAACCAGTTACTAAAACCTTTGAATTGAATGTTTTGCAGTGTAATTTTGTAGTGGTCGTTGTTGCCAGGAGGCAAACTGTAAGATTGTATTACGAATGTAGTACCAGCAGGGATGTTTTGGAGTCTGTTACTTGGTAATTGATTTGACTGGATTGGTTCTTGCTTGATGGTGGTGTTTGTAATAAAAACTATTCGGTTTAAAGCCATATGTACACCTGGTTAATTGATATCTATTTAATAAATTGAGCTTCAATTTATACACAGACGTTTTCGGATAATTTATATCTGAGTTGTTTATAAGATTACATCTAGCGGTAGATAGATTTTATACAAGTGTCTGCACAGGCAGGGATGCCTGTGCTACAACCTCTGCTGTGACACAATTGGTTAGGAAGAGAAGCCTTTTTTTGCTGCTGGCTTTTTAGCTTTGGATTTTGATTTGCTGACTTCTGTTACTGCTTCTTGGAAGAGGTTGTGTAAATGTAGGGGTACACTGGCAATTTCTGGGAGTTCGGGTTCTAGGAGTTTGTGGTTGCTTTCTAATAGTGTGTCGAGGTCGTTTTGCAGGTTGAAGTCAGGGCGCCCTAATATTGTTTGTAGAATTTTTTCTAGTTGTGCTGGATATTCTTTTGCTAAACGGCGCCAAATAAAAGCGTTGATAGTTTTGTCTTCGAGATAAAAGCGTACTAGTTTCTCGGCGCCTTCGATGCTTTGCCAATCGTCTGCTGTTAATATAGACTTCATCTTGGCGTAAGTTGGAAGAAGCATTTGTCCCCAACGTGGATGTGATATTGCTGTTAGTTGTTCTGCTTTTTTGAGGTCTGGTGGTAATTCAACTTTTGGCGCCACCATTTTACCTGTAGTGTTTTTAGCATCGAATAATTGTGATACTACACTGGAGTCGGCGCCTAATTCTGTTGCAGCAGCTTTAATTTCGTCTTCATCTACACCCGCAGATTCTGCCATTTCTGTAAGTGACTTGGAAGTATCAACACCTGCTTGTTCTAATTGGTTCTGCGTCAGAATTTCTTGAAACTCGGTCATTTTTTTACTAAGTTGGTATCCCGGCATTGTGACTTCATCACTACCAAAAAAGTCAACAAACTGTTGATGATACTTTTCTACAGATAGCCAAGCTTCTTCGAGTAAGTCGGGTGCATCACTATATAGATGATTACGATGATTATCTTTAAAGTTACCAATAGCTACAGCTAACTTTGGTCTACCTAATTTACCCATTACAGAACAAGGTCCGGAAAAACTCCAGTAAGTGTCTGTAACAGGGGATATGCGACTCAATAAAATTTCTCCAACTGTACATCTTGATAAGTCTTGTAACATCCGCTGATTATCTGGCTTTACAATATAGCGCTTCTCTGTTAGCCAGTTCGTCAACTCAAACCCATCAGGTAGTACTTCAGATACTGTAAATAAACCAATGAAACTACGGCGCCAGTTTTGAAGTAAGTCAATATCGGGTTGTGGTAATTTATTATCTTGCAAAAATATATCGAGCGGCGCCTTATCGCCAACTTTACCCTCGGTAATAAAGCCATCGATAATCATATCGCGTTGAACAGTATCACCAGAACCGCGACGTGCTTGAATTGCTGCATAGCTTTCCAAAGCTTGCGCTAGTGTACCTTCAGCATCCATAACAAAATCGATTAAATCTTGCTTGAGTTGGTGAGTGCGCTCTAATATTGCATCCACAAATTAATATCTCAAAAAACAACAGCAGTAAATTAAACTCTATCTTATCTATAAATTCATCTAACTAGAGCCAGATTAACTATAAAAATTCTAAAATTACGTGTATCTTATTAATCTGACCATAAAACACGGTTCCATTCGAGTGGTATAAAAAATGCCAGACCATTCCAGACCAATAAGAAACGCTGCTAAAGCACTCATCATCCGTGACAACCATCTACTGGTTATTACCAAACGTGATGTAAAAGGTATGTGGTATTTGTTACCAGGTGGAGGACAAAAGCACGGTGAGACTTTAGAACAAGCATTACAGCGCGAATGTTTAGAAGAAATAGGCGCCTTAGTAAAAATTCACAACTTGGTATTTGTGCGCGAGTTTATCGGTAAAAACCACTTAGAAGACTGTACCGATGTTGAATGGTGTAAGCTTGTTCACTCTATAGATTTTATATTTGCCTGTAGCATCCCTGAGAATTATATTCTGGGAAATGGGACACTACCCGATGATGGGCAAGAAAAAGTCGAGTGGTTGCCCATTGCAGAGCTACATAAATACCGTATATATCCCAGTGCGCTAAAACATTTATTAATCAATCAAATATATAACAAAGTTTACCTAGGAGATGTGAATTAGCAACGGATGATCAACGGATGTAACGGATAATTTATTTTAAATAAAATTTAATAAATATTTGTTGTAACATGCAGTAAGTTACCTGCATTAGTAGTCACAACATAACCATCATTCCAAGCAGCAACTCCAGATGGTATACCAAAACCAAGGGCGCCAAGGTCAGCAATAACAGAAACTTTTCCATCAGAGTCAACTTCTAAAAGGTTTCCAGTATTAGAAGTAATAATTAAATTGGCGCCGACTTGAATTAAATTAAATGGTATTCCAAAACCTGCATCAGCCAAATTTAAAAACGGTGTAACTTTCCCATCCAAACTAACACGCAATAACTGACCAGTTTCGCAACCAGCAATAAAACCATCTTGAGTTGCTATTACTGTAAAGGGAACACCAAAACTACCTGTGTCAGCAAAAATAGAAACACGACCACGCTGTACACGAATTAAACAACCTTGAGAACTAGAAATATCAGTAGCAATTGCGACAACATCAAAATCATTACCCGCAGCAACTCCAAAAGGTCCGCCAAAACTACCGCATACAGATTCTAAATTAGCAGCAGTAAAGAAAAATCCACTTTTAGTAACTCGTAATAACCTATCACCAATTTCTTCTCCAGATACGGTAACTAGATAATTTCCATTTTTCTCAACTATCCCAAACGGTATCCCATAGCGAGACACATTCGCAAGCGTTGTTACATCTCCGTTTTGACTTACACGTAGCAAACGGTCATCTAAAGTCGCCACAATTATCTCACCGTCCAAGACAGCGACCCCTTGTAAGTTAATAATTGGCAGTCCTTGAGCAATCAGAGATATTTGTACCATTTAGTTTTATTTATTCCATTTGAGGAAAAACCAAGAAACAGGGTTTATTTTACCGTAAGTAGTAAAATTTTCGTGCATACTATAGAAAAACTGATAAAAATAATTACAGCTTTTTTAAAATATTATCAATTTCAGAAAATTATACAGTGAAGTTACGGTTTCGGAAATTTCTGATGACATTGTAAATCAGCATACTTTAGATTCGTGTAAACAATAAATGCTCAGGATTCACCCTCAGTTTTGGCAGCAAGCAAATGATACAGGAGTAAAAATTTTAGATACAATCCAAGTTCAAATGGGTAACGTGAATCTTCACTCCCAGGAAGAAGCTGTAAAGATAGCTTCTAGTACCTGTATCAGGAAGGAAAGAGAGAGTCAAGCAAAAGTAGTTGCTTATGTTACAGCTTTATACATGCAGCATGAAATTCATAGAGCAGCACAGGTCGGTGGAAATTTGCTCAAGCGCTTTGGAAAATCATACTTTCCACATATTAAGGATAGAGAGCTTCATTTTGCTTTGGAAGTTGACTCGGAATTAGAAAATTATTTGTACACTCAAATTATCAATCAAAGTTAAAAATTTTAATTTAGACTTATAAACCCTATACTCACAGGGTTTATAAGTAACAAAATGGTTTGGACGAGCTTTTTTGTAGTTAAAGTTATATTCGTTTATTAGCATAACCGCAATAAAACCGTGTAGAGACGCTCACATGTGAGCGTCTCTAACATAACGGGTGATATTAACCATTAGCTTGAGGAATTGCTGATAGCAATGCTCGTAAAGCATTATTAACATCTTCGGATGTTTTAAAAACCTTGGCAACATCCGCATCAAGAGTTACGGTAACAGATTTATGTGTTTGTTCTGCAAAACGGTTTGGACGAGCTTTTTTGTAGTCAAAGTTATATTCTGGTAGCAAATCGTCATTGCCTTCATCAGGAGTTTGTGTATTGTTCATAGTCCCTACGCTCTTTTTTAGTTGCTAAACGCGCGCTAATAATACGAATAACACTCAGTCTCTCTGTAAAACAAACCAGTAAAAGGCGATTTGATAGGTCGTGTCCTATAATAATTTCCCGTTGTTCATTAACAGAGTGCCATTCGTCGTTAAAAATGTAAGCATCAGGGTCATCAAAGACAGTTTTTGCATCTTCAAAACTTACCCCGTGCTTTGTGAAGTTTGTTTGAGCTTTACGGTCATCCCATTCAAATTCTAGCTCCATGCTTCTGTTACATCTGCTCTATGATTTATATTTTCAGTGTGCATCGCCCCAAATCAAGAACGAGCAAACACCCCAAATCAAGAACGGGGCTTGCGATGCCCATTCCACAGATGGGTTAACATGTTTTTACATGCGTTCTAAAACTGGAATTCCTAGTAGGGATAAACCAAGTTTTAGGGTACGCGCGGTTAAATCACATAGTGCTAACCGTGATGTACGTACAGGTTCTTCTGATTTTAGAACAGGGCAGTTTTCGTAGAACTTGTTATATTTATCGCTCAAATCGTACAAGTATTCGCACAAGCGGTTGGGTAATAATTCTTGCTCAACGGTATTAATTACTTCACCTAGTTGTAGTATGTGTTTGGCTAGGGTAAATTCAGTTTCTTCGCGTAACAGAATTTTTGCGTCGGCACCGAATTTACTGAAATCAATATTACCTTCACGTCCAATACTTTTGACCCGTGCGTAAGCATACAACATATACGGCGCCGTATTACCTTTGAGCGAGAGCATTCTATCAAAGCTAAATTTGTAGTCGGTTGTCCGGTTTTGGCTTAAGTCTGCATATTTAACGGCACTTATACCAACTACTTTGGAAGTATTAGCAATAAATTCTTCTGTTTCGTTGTTTCCAGATTCTTTTAACCGTGTTTCCAAGTCATTGCGCGACCGAGTTACTGCTTCATCCAGTAAATCCCGCAACCGCACTGTATCACCTGAACGGGTTTTAAACTTCTTGCCGTCTTCTCCTAATACTAAGCCAAATGGCACATGTACGATTTCTACGTCATCGGGTATCCACCCTGCCCGACGTGCTACTTGAAACACTCCTGCAAAGTGGTTTGCTTGTCCAGCATCTGTGACATATATTAACCGCTTGGCGCCTTCGTTTTGTATCCGTTGTCGTAATGCTGCTAAGTCTGTAGTAGCGTAGTTATATCCACCGTCTGTTTTTTGGACAATTAACGGTAACGGTTTACCTTCTTTATTGGTAAATCCTTCTAAGAATACTACTTTGGCGCCATCAGATTCTTCTAATAAACCTGCTTTTTCTAAATCTTCTACAACTGCCTTTAAATAAGAGTTATAGAAAGATTCGCCGCGTTCGGTCAAGTTAATATCAAGCAAGTCATATATTATTTGAAACTCTTTGCGTGACTGCTCGCATAGTAGCTTCCAAGCATGAGTGGTATCTTCGGCGCCTGCTTGTAATCGTACAACTTCAGAGCGTGCGGTTTCTTGAAATTTTTCGTCTGCGTCAAACCGTGCTTTGGCTTTTTTATAAAACTCTACTAAGTCACCAATATCTAATGCGTTTGCGGTGGTTAACGCTTCGGGGTAAACTTCCCGTAAGTAGGTAATTAACATGCCAAACTGCGTACCCCAGTCACCAACATGGTTTAACCGCAGTACATCATGCCCTTTAAATTCTAAAATCCGAGCAATGCTATCCCCAATAATTGTAGACCGCAAGTGTCCAACGTGCATTTCTTTGGCAATGTTAGGACTCGAAAAGTCTACTATTTCCCGCTTGGCATGTTGTGATATTGGTACACCTAACCGCGCGTCTGCTTGTATTGCACTAAGTTGCGTTTCGAGATATTCTGTTTTTAACCGTAAGTTAATAAACCCTGGCCCTGCTATTTCTGGCGCCTCACAAATATCTGATACATCAAGTTTATCTACGATTGCCTGAGCTACAGCGCGCGGTTGCTGTTTTAACTTTTTGGCTAATGGTAAAGCTAAGTTTGCTTGATAATCACCAAATTTGGGATTATTTGTGGATACTAACATTACGTCAGTTCCCGATAAGTCGGCGCCGAACGCCGCAACAGTTGCCTCTTCTACTTTTAATTTTAGTTGTTCTTGTGTAACGTTCATGTGTAAGTATGAAAATTTCTAATTTCAGACGTATTGTACCTCTAGCACTTCGTTGTTATTGCTAGATTAGTAAAGATATATAGCTGGAATGCAATTTGTTATCCAGCAAGTTGATGAAAAATCCTTGCGGCGCCTATTTCTATTCTTTTACCGTCTTCGTCGCCACTTCATAAAATACATGCGTTACAACAAATAATTTTTATTATAGCAGAATATTTGGTAGAAATTCTTAAAATAGTGCCGAACACGAACGTTTGCAAAAAGAGCGGTTAGCTGCCTATTTAAAATCCCAAGGTATCGACCCTGATAATTTACCAACGTAATTTCCGTTAATCACAGTTTGTATAAAAGTACCCTCAATGGGTAATGCCGATAAGAGCTAGGCTTCGATAAGCTTTAATTGTGATACGGCAATAAATGGAAACATTCTGGTGGTTTAGATAATTATTGGTAAACTAGTAAGTATTAGTTTAGATTTGTAACATATCACACATTACAGATTTCTACTTGCTAGCTACCAATTTTTTATTCATCTGTGATTTTTGATACATTTAATTGGATTGATGGGCGCCACGTACCAAGATAGTCATAAGATTTCTATTTAAGGATTTCAGGAACACCAATATGCTGTAGTGCAAATAAACCATTAAATGTGAACCGTGGTTCACATTTGGGGCGCATATTAAAGTTTAATGCGTACAATTGTTTTAAATATTTGGTTTATTAATCCAAATTATCCAGGCAGACTCTACTTAGCAATTAAAGTTGATTAGAATTGATTTATAAAGTAAATATAAAACCTCCGTTTGTTGGGTTACGCAAAGCCTCCACCCAACCTACGTTTCAGCTATTTAAGATTTACTTTATAAATGACCTCTTAAGCTTGACAATATGATGCAATCAGTGGCGCAATATTCCTGTTAAGGTCACAAACTAAGTTACCACCGAGCGTTTGTCGCATACTTAATAAACTATCAAGGCTAAAGCTTTGACTCAACCAATAAGTTGCTTGTCGGTGTGAGCGCAGTAAAACTCCTTCATACGTTGCATATTCGCGCGCTTGTTCTCTAAACTCCGTGTTAGCAAATATGGCATAACATAGAGATCGACCATCTGCGGAATTACCTTTTCCCAATGCTGCCATGTACTGAGCAAATTTTCCTGTTCTCTGAAGGTCTCGAAATTTTGCATACTCTAATTGCACTATGTCTTTGTGTATATCAGCAGAACTCGTCTTTGCTTGTGCAAAAATACAGATTGACCGTGCTGGGGGTTCACTAAGTGGTGCTAGTACATAACGGCGGAAATCAATTGACCACTATTGTGGTACATTAAGCAATAAGCTTTAATTAGCTGTTTTAGTAAACAAATTAGGAATCAGGTGTGGCTTCCTTAACTCCAATCTCTATGCTTTAAATATATTATACTTATATAGAATGGCGTCGCAAATATAATGATTCATATGAACCGGGGCAGGTTTAGATGAATTGTTATTTGATGTGAAGATTTTGGGTTAACCTGCCCCTACGGTAATACGGTGATACGGTGATTATCCGCGTAATTGGGCTATCATTTCGGCTGGACTCCAATATGCGCGTGTTGTTTGTATTTTGCCGCTGTCGTTTATTTCAAAGATGGTGATTCCTTCAAATATAATGGTTTTTCCTGTTTTACTGGTGCCTTCTGTTTTCCATTTTACTGCTGCGGAGTTACCTGCTATGAATATTGACTCAGTGGTTGTAGCTAAGTTATCAAATACTGTTTTGAGTCTACCTATGAATTCTCCAAATCCTTCATGCACTTTTGCTGGTGGTTCTCCTACTGGGTCGTGACTAATTGCATCATGAGCGAAGTTTGCAAGTACTCCTTCGGTGTTCATTGCTGCTAGGTTGGTATAATATGAAGCTACGATGCTTTTAATTTGTTCTGGAGACATTTTATATTTCCTTGATAAAGATGCATAAGAAACCGGGTTTCTTATAGAGATATTGTTGTAATAATGAAGATTTTACACAGAAACCCGGTTTCTAAATTTAAAAATGTCTAACTTGAAATTTTCTACGCTAGTATCTCGAATTAGTTGGGGGTACGTAATTTTATTTACTTTGTGGATTTTATCGCGGTTGCTGTTTTTTGACCGCTTTTGGTGGTTGGCGTTAATTAATACTGTTGCACTGTATATTTTTGTACCATTGGTTTTGTTGTTGCCGCTTGCTTTATTATGGTGCCAGTGGAGAGTACTTTTAGGGTTGGGTTTTCCACTTGGTGTTTTTATTGCGTTTTACGGTTCGTTGTTTTTACCACAGTTACCTAATTTTGCGTATGAAGCTGTTCAACCAGAAATAACAGCGATGACTTTTAATATGCTGTTTAGCAATAATGACTATGATGAGATTGGCAGAATGATAAAAGCTAATGCTCCTGATGTTATTGGTATACAAGAAGTTCCACCGAATGGTGATGCTGTATGGATAAAGCGATTTTCAAGAGAATATCCTTATTATGCGTTTCGTCCAGTTGAGGAAGGTCATAATGTTGGTATTGTCAGTCACTTTCCAATTAAAGATGTGACTATGTTATCCAATCCTCCCATGCGACGTGCGTTATCAGCTACGGTTAATGTTAATAAAGGGCGTGTTACTAAGAGTTTACTGGTGATAGTCTCACATTTGACACCTAATTACCCTAGTAATGAATTTATTAAGTTTGCACGCGAATGGTATACTCGTCGTGCAAACGAGGTTACTTATTTACGCAGTTTAATACAACAACGGCGCCTGCCTACAATTATGCTGTGCGATTGTAATTATGTTGATACATCGCAAGCTTACGCACGTACACACGAAGTTATGCAAGATAGCTTTCGCGAAGTTGGATGGGGGTTTGGACACACGGTACGTGGTCAGTTCTTTCGTCCTGGAAGAATTGATTTTATATGGTATACAAAAGAACTTAAACCGGTGAAAGCATGGGTTGCCGAAGGTGGAGGTTCTGACCATTTACCTGTTGCGGCACGTCTACATTTTCATGCTTAGGTCTAACCATCTTGATTGTGTAATTGGTGCGCTAGTGGAAATATAATCTATTCCACTTTCTGCTACGCTACGAATTGTTTCTAATGTAATATTACCGGAAGCTTCGATTTTGACGCGACTATCTTGTTGGCGTATCATTTGTACTGCTTTTTTCATCATTTCGATGGGCATGTTATCGAGCATGATAATATCGGCGCCATGTAGCAATGCTTCTTTTACTTGGTCTAATGATTCGGTTTCTATTTCAATATTGAGAGGGTAGGGTATTTGAGAACGTACTTTTTTAATGGCGGCGCCGATACCACCTGCTGCGGCGATATGATTATCTTTGAGCATCACGGCATCATCTAAACCCATACGGTGATTAATGGCGCCACCTATTTGTGTTGCGTATTTCTCTAAAATGCGTAATCCAGGCGTTGTTTTACGTGTATCTACTATCCTAACAGGCAAATCCGCAATTTTTTCTACATATTGTCGGGTTAGAGTCGCGATACCACTTAACCGCATGACTAAATTTAATGCGACTCGTTCTCCCGTTAACAGCGCGTCCATCGAACCATGCATCCGCGCGACTATTAAACCTCGCTCGCAGTATTGACCCTCAACTGCAAACGGTACAAAACTAACTCTGTCATTCAGCAAATGAAACACCCTTGCTGCTATTGGTAAACCAGCAATTACTCCTGTGGCTTTAACTATCCACTCAGCTTGTCCTTCGACTGTATCCGCTAAAAATAAACTTTGGGTAGTGCGGTCACCTCTACCAATATCTTCTAGTAGCCAGGTAGATAGCATTTTATCGAGGACGATAAAAGGAGGTAACGCAGCAGTTGAATTCATCATTGTCAGAGTGTGAGGGTAGGGGAACTGAAATATAGCCGAAAAATACTCAGTCATTTGTGCGAAAAGCTGCTTTCTTACAAGGCAGTTTAAATCACAGCCATCAAATAAAGCACTAAGGAACATTCTACTCGCGTAACGATGAAATATACTTTTTTTTCAGAATGATTATTCGGGATAGGTGTATACAGAGAAATTGAGTAGATACAAGTACTAAGTTTTACCATTAGTAACTTTATCTACTCAACGCATGTGTAAACGAGAAGGAAAAATTTAAAACTTTTGATGCACTTTAAAATTAAGCTTTATGTAGTAAATATATGATTGGTTATGATAATTAACCGATATTTACTTTTTTACGTTGACGTGCAGAGATTATACCAGCAACAGCCAGGGCGCCTAAGCTAATGACAGTGCCAGGTTCAGGAACACTTACACGCATTGCTACACCATCACCAGTTTTAGGAAATAATTTGCTGTCATGATTGCCAAGTTGAATTACAAACGAGCTCACATCGTGGATAGTGATTGTCTGTCTATTGCTATCGGCGCCTGCAACAGCATTAATTTTAGTAGTCTTACCGTTAACTTCCAAAATACTTGTACCTTTGTCTTCAACGTCAAATAAATCAAAGGTTACAGAGCCAATATTTTTACCAAAATCAAACTTGAATCTACCAACTTCTAATTGACCGATTTCAAAAGTGCTTGTTAAACCAAGCATTGCTGAGGGACGCATCCACAGTTGATTTAGATCTGGGTTTGTACCTGCATCTTGTTTATTAAATGTAATACCAAAACCGTAATTGTTTTTAGTGCTGCGGTCATCAGCAAATAAGCGACTTTCAACAAATTTAGGATACTTGTTATCAAAATCGTATTTTAAGCTGGTTACTGTATAACCAAAAGGTAATCCATTCGCAGCAGCAGCAGTAGTATCAATACATTTATTCGCATTAAGACAACCAAGGTTTGTTGTTTTAATTTCACCTTCTTTGTTAGGTACTAAGGAAGCTGCATTTGCTGTGGAAGCAAAAGTAAGAACACTTAAGCCAAGAGTCGTTGCGGCGAAGATTTTTGCGAGTAACATAGCTTTTTGCATGGTTGTATGTACGTGTTTTCTCTGGTTGATATTTGCTATGCTATTTCCGCCTCCGTGCAATCGTCATCCTTTTTCTACAAGGTTTATATCAATTTGATACTAGTAATAATATTTGGACAATTACACAAGTTGCATGTGTTATTTGATAATAGTATATAAACATATAAGGTTACAAAAATAAATACGCTAGTAAATATTTTTACTGGCAAAATGAAACTTTTTATACTGCATATTTAAAGTTTTTTAAAAGCAAGTTGCTCTGTTGATGAAAAGTAATTAATATTACTTGGTTGTTTTCAACATATCATTCTTGAAAAGGCTTGTAAATGTGACGCTTTTCAAAGTGGTTGAGTCGCGCACGGGTATTTACTGCTATGTATAGTATACGTGGGTAGTATTATTGTTTACCACAGAGCCACAGAGAGAACAGGCAGGGATACGTGTTCCACAAGAAGTGCATTAGTTGAAGGCGCCCAGAAATATCTATAGATAGTGGTTCAGTTTTGTCGCTTATGTTGAAAGTTCCGCAGTTTAAGTCCAAATACCAGCCTATTCGCCGTACTCCAACGTTGTTAGAGATGGAAGCGGTTGAGTGTGGCGCCGCTTCTTTGGGGATGATATTGGCATATTATGGGGAATTGTGCCGCTTGCTGAGTTGCGTAGTGCTTGTGGCATATCTCGTGATGGTAGTAAGGCTTCTAATATTATTAATGCGGCTAAAAGTTACGATTTATAGGCGAAGGAAGGGTTTCAAAATTGATTTAGAAGGATTACGACAGATTGCTTGTCCTTATATAGTGTTTTGGAATTTTAATCACTTTTTAGTTGTCGAAGGTTTTAGTAAAAAGCAAGTTTTTCTCAATGACCCCGCAACTGGGCGCCGCTTAAGTACAATTCGTGATTGTGATGAAATTATAGTGTTACATCGCGGTAAAGTTGTGCAGCGAGGAACGCATGATGATTTGAGTAAAGTTGAAGGGTATTATTTAGAACTGATTAAAAGCAAAGGTGGAACCGTAGCATAGCGACTACGTTCATACCCGCATATGGGCAAGATTTTTCAATTACTGGGGCTGTTTTTACTGGGGGTTATAAAAAAATAGTTTAAATTACTGGGGTTTATTTACTATAACCCCCAGTAAAACATTATTCGTTTTCAAGCTCTTGAGGCGCCGTGAAATGGTTTATGCCTTCCTACACCAAATAATTGAGCGCATAAAAAGATAGTATTTCAGTTAAAATTAATACTATTTTTTAGAATTATTACGTAATTAGCGCAAAAAACACGTTATTTTATAAGACGAATATATGTATTTAGCTTATTTTTATACATCGCTGCACAGCTAAGACAGTACAGTAACCTTTAGTCGCACAGCAAGTATTATATAACAAACGAATATGAAAATCATTCAAATTATCGTTGTAGAATTATCTTATGGTTAAAGTTGTTACCATCAATATTTTGTTTGATATGGAGTGTTGGAAGAAACGAAGCAAACTCCTCGTTGATGAGCTTAAAGTAATAAATGCTGATTTAATAGCATTACAAGAAATTAATATTCAAGAACAAACAGGTCATTGGTTAGCACAACAACTAAATATGCCTTATATGTACTTAGTTCCTTTTCAAGCACCACCATATATAAATGGGCCTGAATATGGAATTGGTATACTGAGTCGCTATCCGTTCGTTTTGCAACAACAGCTTGATTTAAAAAGTCAAGGGCGCCTAGCTCAATATGTACAAGTTAATATAAATAATCAACCATTGATATTTTGTAATGGACATTATTACTGGCAACCTGGTGCTACTCCTGCACGAATGGAACAATTTAAGTTACTTGTAAATTGGTTAAGTGAGTTATCTTCATTGCCTATAGTTGTCGTTGGAGACTTTAATGCAACACCTGACACACCAGAAATAGAATTTATACGTGAACATTTTATTTCAGCTTATGCAGCATATCATGGTCAAGAACCTGAATATACTTGTCCTACACCTTTAATGAAAACTAAAAATAATTTAACTCGCACAATTGGGCACCGTGTAGCAAATATATTAGTACATCGTAAAATTGAACCGTGGCGCGGAACGCTAGACTATATATTTATTAACCAGCGTTTACAAGTTTATAACTGCGAACTGATACTTACCAAGTCGGCGCCAGATAATCAGCAAATTTATGCATCTGACCATTTTGGAATAGTTGCGGAGCTTAAAGTTACCCTATAACTATAATAATTACTTAATAGCTATATAAATAGTAAAAACAGAAACCTAGAAACCGGGTTTGTGTAATAAAACGATGATTTTGCGTACAAACCCGGTTTCTTGCTTGGATATTAAAAATATAGCAACATGAGAAACTCTACAGGCGCCTTATTAAAACCAGACGTTAAAGCTGCTTTCGCTGAATTTATAGGAACCTTTTTCCTAACATTAGCTGCACTTTTGGGTGGTACATCTTACGCAGTTGGTTTAACGCTTGCAGCATTCGTTTACGCTGTTGGAAGTATTTCAGGCGCCCACTTAAACCCAGCCGTCACTATTGGTCTACTTGTAAATCGAAGTATTACGGCTAGTACAGGTACATTATATATTGCGGCGCAAATCCTTGGTGCGTTGTTAGCAAGGTCGTTGGGTAACTTAGTCGGTGTTTTGGCGCCGTATTACTTTGCAGCAAACAGCTTGGCAGAATTTGTTGGTTTTGGTATTTTGATGCTGACAGTTTTGGCAGTTTATGAAAAGAATGTTCCTTCTTCTGGTAGTGGTATAGCTATAGGTGCAGCTTTAACTGCTGGGTTATTAATTAGTAAAGGAATATTAAATCCAGCAGTAGCAATTGCCATGAATCAAACGCTGTCAGCAGCAACTTGGGCTACAGTACTAAGTGGTATTGTGTTTACTGTACTATTTAGACTCTTTGTTCACAAACAGCAAACAACAATATAAACTCTTGTGGAACGGGCAGGAAAGCCCGTCCCAATACTAACCTAGTTACTACCCAAGACTTCCTTTTTAGTCGAGTCTATATTTTCTACCAGTTCCTTACGCGCAGAACTATTGATTAAGTAGCGGTAAACAAACCAACCAGTATAACCCATCCCTATTAACTCAAAAATTGGTTTTACTAAAGGAATGCTATTGATGGCGCCTATTACTGCCAAGCCAACACGAAGTACAACAATACCAACTACCAGTGCAACAAAGCTGAGGACAGGGAGTTTGTACTCTTGATAGAAGCGATTAACGTTGGTTGGTAGTTCTGCGAGAAAATTAGAAACTTGTTGAGTAATATGTTGCACTTGGCTATCGAATTGAGAAGTTGCTTCGTTTTGAAGCTTAGTAGCATATTCTTGTTGTTTGGTTTGTTCTTGAGTTTCCATAATTGACTCCTTTGTTCTAGTTTTTGTTCTAGTTTTTTCTACTGTTGGTTATTCACCACCTTAGTCTTAGCATTAGCGACAGTAACTTTCATCTCTACAAATGAGACACCTTTAATTTCGCGAGCTAAGGGGGCAACCTTGCCAAACTGTGAAGAATTTGCAACAGTTCCTGTAACATATATAGTTCCGTCCTTAGCAGCTTCTACAGCCAAGTGGCTATTGGGAATATTTGCTTCTAATTTTGAGCGTACCTGACTTGCTAAGTCTGTAGGGTTTTTTTGTTCACTACCACCTGCCCAATTATTTCGTTCTTCACGCGCACGAATATCGGCATTTAACTGCTGGCGCCTAATTTGACTTTGGGCATCATTTTTAGCTGCACCTGTTGCTTCTTGGTCAGTTATTTTAGTAGTTACATCAGTACGGTCTGGCGCCCTTGAGCTAGTTTTTGCAGGACTTTCACAAGCGGCAGCACCAATAATTAAAAAACAGCTAAAAAGAACCGGAACTGCTTTTTTCATACTAACTTCAATATTTAGTTATATTATCGATTTATTTAATTATATTTCCTCATATTCAAGCGAACTTATCATCAATCAATTGAATGAAACAGTATCTCTCAAAAGTTAGAATACAATGCTATGTAACATACATTAAATGCTAGAGCTTAGTCACAATTATTAATATCTTACTTAGTACTTTAGTCCTATAATGACTTATCTATAATTGACATAGAATGCTAGAAAGTAGTCACAAATTTATAGTTAATGATTATAATAGTATCTATAAAACCATCTTCTGAGAAATATCATTACCTTACATGCTCATATAAGCATCAAATTCAGCAAATATTAATAAATATTAAGAGGGTTTTATACCTAGAGATAGGAGCGTTTCATTCTCTAGAAAGATGGCTCATGGGTTTTAGATATTTAACATCGTTAATATATAACCCTAGAGAAAATAACTAATGGCACTCCATAAAATTAGCGATTTCGACACAGACTACCATAACACTATTCAAGGTAAAGACATTAAAGGAATGAGTGTCTACAGCCGAGGCAGTGATGAGAAAATTGGCACAGTCAGTGATATCCTAGTTGATGAGCAAGGACAGTTCCGTTATCTACTTGTTGATTTAGGCTTTTGGATTTTTGGTAAAAAAGTATTACTTCCACTTGGTCGCGCTCAAATTGATTCAAGAGAAGAGCGTGTGTATACTGCGTTAACTAAAAAGCAAGCAGAAGATTTACCTGAATTTAAAGATGATACAGTACTAGACTACGACTACGAAGAGCGAGTACGTGGAGTATATCGTACACCACTCGAAGCCTCGGCGCCTCTGGGTGCAGTTGGACGTACCACGCCAACTTACGACCGCAATACTTATAAGTATAGCCAAGACGCTGATTTATACGACACCAGCGTACACGATGATACAACTATTAGACTTTATGAAGAGCGCTTAGTAGCTAACAAACAGCGTCGTAAAGCAGGTGAAGTTGCAATTGGTAAGCATGTTGAAACAGAAACCGCACGTGTAGCAGTACCAATTGAGAAAGAGCGAGTAGTTATTGAGCGTATTACCCCCGCAGATGCAGGTAGAGTAGTTACTGGTGATGCAACAGCATTCCGTGAAGGTGAAGTAGCGCATGTAGATATTTACGAAGAAGTTCCTGACATTCGTAAAGAAGCGGTAGTACGGGAAGAAGTTCGTGTCCGAAAAGTTGTAGACCATGAAACAGTCGAAGCAACTGAAACAATTCGTCGTGAAGAATTGGATATAGACACCGACGGTCGATCTGTCGTTAACAAACAAGACCGCATTTAATCAAAAAACTTAAAGACTTTTTACATATCAAGGAGGTAAAGCGTGAGAATAGTTCAGCATTTCCGTCGTATTTTAACAGCATTTGCGTTAGTGCTACTACTAACAACTACTAGTGCATGTAGCTCAGTACAAGCAAAACAGCCAACATCACAGCTACCAGGTGCAACATATAGTAATAATTACTCACAGTTAGAACTGGGTAATACTGCACAAGGTCAAGACTTTGGTAACTGGGTAGTATCAACAGCAAAAGGAATCGTCTCTGACGCTTTTGTGCGTGATAACAACAAATTAGGTGTTGTAATTACACCTCAAGTTCGTCCCGCAGAAGTAAGACCATTGGCAAAATCTTTAGTGCAAGGTTTCCACAAAAACTTTCCAAATCAGGACTTGACTGTTTTAGTATATGCACCTGATAAAAAGCTGATTTTGACAGCTAAATATGATACTCAGTCAAATGAAATCGCGTATAACTCATAAAACGATTTTGATTGACCTCAAGCAAAACAAGAAGCTAGTTGACTTTAAATAAAATTTGAATGAAGGGAGAAACAAATGTCTAGCAGTGACCAATACAAACGTCAAATCATGAATGATTTGGCACAAGGAAATACAGAATCTCTTGATGATGCTCCCTCAGACCCTTCAAGAGAGTATCAAAACTTTGATGAGTTTGCACAACGTTCAACACACCAAGAACGGCGCCAGTTGTTCGGTCGTATCGACCACAACCAAGTTCCTCCAAGCCAAATGGAGCCAGAACTCAAGAAAGCAATTGAAAAAATTCAACCAAACGAAAGAGACGATGTAGCGCGTTCGTTCTTCAAGCACCTCAAAGAAAGAGGACTTGACGACCGTCATTTAGAAAAGCAATTGGGTCTTTCTACTCACAACCCCAACCGGATGACTGCTGATGATGTATCTAAACTTGCTTCGTTTACATACCACAATCATCCTGACCTCTTCCGTGATGTAATGGCAGAACAACCTGCTATCTTCAAATTCCTCAGCAACCCTGTGGTAGGCGCCGCATTAGGAGCAATTGCTTCTAAATGGTTTGGCAAACATTAATCATTAGTTAATGCTATGTGTCGTGTGTAGAGACGTTACATGTAACGTCTCTACATTTTGTTGTGTAAATGTAATTAAACAATATCGAAACATTATGCAGAAAAACGAAGTAGTCGTCGCAAAAGTAAATGACTTATTATGTAATTTTATTTACCACAGAGACACAGAGTACACAGAGAAGAGAGAAAGAGAGATTTCAAATTGGCGCCAACAGTAGGGTGCGTGACGCTACGAAAAAATTTCAACGTAGTAATAAGACTTGTAGCGTCACGCACCAACTCGTGGTTGTAACAGTATCATAAGTCCTAAAATATTCGTTCTATATCTTGGGTTGCTTGAGTAGAAATATTAAATCAGTTCATGGAGTTTTGTTCTACTCCAATCTTTAGCGTCCTCGTGCTTTAATCTCTTCAAAAAAACAAAGGAGCAATTCTTCATCGTACTCTGTATACTGACCATTATCAAGCTGCGATGGTTCCAATAGCTATTTCTCGTCGCAATATTTCTTTTTTGAGTGTCCTCAATTCTTCCTCCATACGTTCAAGCTTATCCATCATAAGATTGAAACGCTTGTACCTCCTAAACTACAACCTCAGCTTTCCCGTTAACTGTCAGCACAAGGGGAGATTTCGTAGCCTTTATTCGCTCTACGTAATCTTTAGCGTTTCGTTTAAAGTCGGTGAGAGTTTGAATATTTTCGAGATTAATTTTAATTTACATAGCATTTAATAACGCATTTTATAAGATGCTTTAGTTTATATCTGTTCAAGTCGAGGAAACCCAAATTTTACAGAAGCTACCAAGAAAGCAGGCGCCTGCTAGTTGTAAAGAATACACAAACATAATTTAACTACTTATAAGTTTTAAGATAAATCAAAACTTAACCTCAGCGCGGTATCAACAGTATTAAGGGTTATCGGCAATTCCTGGCGCCTAACTTTACACCTTCCACACATCCAGTAACTCTTAGATGTTCGTAATTCGTAGGTTGGCTTCGCTTACGCGCAACCCAACATGATGTCTATAAAACTCATTTATCTTTCTATTTGCCAGGAGACTTACTACAAATTACAATTGGTGTAGATTGTGACGGCAGAGGACACTAATTAAAAAATTGAGTGTAGCAAAAACAGATAAAAGCACTAAAATTAATATTTTATTAATTTAAAGCTGTCTACTGTCATTTTAACTTATGCTCTAAATTCGAATAGTACTATATACTTACTATAAGGCACTAAATGAATCTTTCTACGGTATCTTCTAAAGATAGTCAATTATCGTCACTAACATACACCGTTGCCGTTGAACAAAAAACTAAAACCAAGTGGACAGCAAAAGTTCTAGGATGGACAGAGTGTTCAGCAGAAGGCAACACCCGCTCGGAAGCACTAGAGAACTTAGAGCAACACCTCGTTGAGCAATTAGCAAAGGCAGAAATTGTTCAAATGGAAATTCCTTTACCTAAGCTTGAAAATCCCTTACTAGCGCTGGCAGGTAAATATAAAGATGACCCAGACTTTGATGATGTAGTCGCAGCGATACAAGATTATAGAGCAGAAGTTGATGCTGCAACAAATGGTGACAATGAGGTTAGTTGACAGTGTGGATTCTTGACACAGATAATTTAACCTTATTTTTGCAAGGGCATCTTACGGTAGTCAACAAATTCGCGGCAAAAAACAGTAGCGAAGTAGTTATAACAATTGTGACTGCCGAGGAGCAGATTTGGGGAAGACTAAGCGCAATTCGTAAAGCAACTCAAGCTTCAGACGCAGAAAAATTAGTGCGTACTTATCGCAAGTTTCATGAGGCATTAGATGATATTTTGCAGTTTGCAATTTTAGATTTCACCGAAGTCGCCAATTTGCAATATCAAGAGTTACGTCGCCAAAAAATTAGAGTGGGAACTCAGGATTTACGTATTGCAGCTATTGCATTGTCTGTTAATGCTACTGTCGTAACTCGCAATCAGCGAGACTTTAGGCAAGTACCAGGACTTAAATTGGAGGATTGGACGATATAAAAATTAGATAAAGTGCAATGTGCCAAAGGACAAGCTAAGGCAACGTGGAGGTGATAGGCGCCTAATTAAAAAACCGGATAACTTCTTGATAAACGTTGGGTAAGTAGGATAAATAGTAATATCACGTTTACTGCCGCTTTAACTGTTTAGAAAAACTAAATAGTGTTTTTTAGAGATTTAATTAATATAATTAGGTAGGGACAGGCAGGGATGCCTGTTCCACAAGATATTATTATAAATAGAAATATTATATTCAGTAGCTTGACTGAGTTAGTTAAAATACATTTGTATTAAAAGACGCAAAATTACGGAATACTTAATTAGGTCATAGTTGTATTGTGGAAACATACCCAACTCAGTACTACGTATGACAATTCAGTTTCCCTTAGTGACTAATGGTTCGCAGATAGTGGATTCGGATGGGCAAGTTATTTTACTGCGTGGAGTTAATTGGTTTGGGTTTGAAACAGATAATCATGCACCGCACGGACTGTGGACAAGAGATTGTACAGACATGCTGGTTCAGATTAAAAAGCTAGGTTATAATGTTATCCGTTTACCTTTTTCTGTAGAATGTTTGAGTTCTAATTGGGTAACGGGGATTGATTTTAAGAATGGTAAAAACCAAGCTTTGAAGGATAAGAAACCTTTAGAAGTGATGGATTTTGTTATTCAAGAAGCTGGGCGCCAAGGTTTGATGATTCTTTTAGATTGTCATCGACTTAATGACTTTTATACTCCGCAGTTATGGTATGGAGATGGTTTTTCTGAAGAAGATTGGATTGATGCATGGACATTACTAGCGAAACGGTACAAAAACCAAGCAAATGTTATTGGTGCAGACTTGAAGAATAATCCGCATGGCGCCGCAACTTGGGGTAGTGGAGATATCGCGACAGATTGGAGACTAGCGGCAGAACGTTGTGGAAATGCCATTTTATCTGTAAATCCTAATTGGTTAATTGTAGTCGAAGGAATTTCCGGTTCTGTTGCAGGGCAAAAACTTTCAAAACATTGGTGGGGTGGTAATTTAGAAGGTGTTCGCAATAACCCTGTTCGGTTATCGGTTGCGAATAAGCTGGTATATTCTGTACACGAGTACGGCGCCGGAGTTTTAGCGCGAGAATGGTTCCAAAAACCAACATCAGAAATATTAGACCTTCTCGAATACCGTTGGGAAATGGGTTTTAATTACATTGCTTCTGAAAATATTGCCGCATTGGTCGGTGCCAATAAAATTAGGTAGGGTGCGTGAAAGCTATTACTATCAATTAATGTAACGCAAAATACAGTGCTTTCACGCACCATTAGTACGTTAAGTAAGCTGGGAGAAGATTTGTAAAGACGCAATATATGTTTTTTCCTGTTCTAATGAAGTACATGAGGGCGGCAAGGATGCCCACCCCACAAGAAATTTATTAATTTAATCTTTACTTCACTTGGCTAAAAACTGCTATCTATAAACGTGCGGCAGAATTCATATTCCATACGCGCGCGGATATGGTTTTAGTAGTGTTTTTGCTTGATATACGTGAATATTGTTTACAACTACACCTCCGCGTTTAATTGGGACTTTTGCAATTTCGTTGAAGCTGTTAAAGTGAGATTTGTAGCTTGTCATTAAATCTTTTCTGGTGATGAATGCTTCGGTTGTAATATATAAAGCGTCTTTGCCTAGCCATTCATCTGGTTTTGACCAAAATGCAAACCCACGTATATCATAACCAATATCAAAACAGGTAATTGGTATGTTAGATATGGGGTGGAGTGCCATTGCGATGAGTCCACCATAATAGTAGCGGTTGGTAAATATAAAGTTAGAATTTTTTAAAGCTTCGCGTAATAGCTCAGACTCTGCAAAACCGCTTCGTACTTGTTGAATGTCTATTAATTCTGTAGAAGATGGGTCATTTTGCGGCGCCACAAATCCCCCAAGTATTGCAAAGTTACCAGGTTTTTGCAGTGTACCTGTTGTAATATGCAGTAAAAGAAATAATAAAATTGTTGAAACTGCAACACCTGTACCTGTTAACCATCTCCATACTGAACGTTTAGAACGATTATACCAAATTACAGCTTGCTGTCCTAGTAGTAAAGTTGCTCCCCAAAATCCTGGCATTGACCAAGCTGGTAATATCTGACGGTATCCTCCTATTAAGTTAAATCCTAAAATTAAGGGTAAAGATAACCACAATATAAATATGTTTTTTTGGTCTTTAAATTGTTTGAATTCTTTACAATCTGCATCTATAAACTTTTTAGAAAATACTTGACGAATTTGATTGATTGTGGTTTTTAATGTAATGCGCCACAATGGAAACCCTATAGTGGGAAATAAATAACCAATACCAACTAAACATACTAGTAAAACATTTAGAAAATTATAGCCGACTCTAGGCACCGCGCGCTCTGACTGAAAAAGAAACGAAACCCAGTCATGTTGAATATTCCAATATAAAATCGGTGATATAGTTAGCAAAAATAATCCAACTCCTAACCATGTCCAAACAGAACTAAAAACTCTGCGATGCTGCTGACTAGTTAAGCAAAAACCAACTAGTCCAAATCCTAAAATAAAACCGTGATATTTACTTAAACAAGCTAAACCAACTAAAACCGAAAGAATAGTTAAACGGTAACTAGGAATATATTCACTTGCTAGAAAATCTTCATCTTGCTTAAAAAACTCGCAAACCGCACAATATAAACTAGCAGACCAGAAAAACATTAGCGGATTATCGGGTAAAGCGAATGTACCAAACGCAAGTTGATATATTGGTGTTACTGTGGCAATTGCCAATGTTAATGTCGCTGCTTTGACTGAAAATAATCTGGCACTTGTTAAATACAATAGTACTAAACTACCTGTATGTAAAATCAAGGCGCCTAAGCGAATAGTAAATTGGGATACATTACCAGTTAACCAGGGTCCCAAACCAGTAGAAAAAGCTACGAGAAGTGGATGGTCGAAGTAACTCCAGTCTAAGTGCAGGCTGTAAACGTAGTAATATGCTTCATCAAAGCTCGGATAAAGCCAGAAAGCAATAAAACTTCTAAATATTAGTCCACCAAGCAGCAAATTAACCGCTAGCTTGTTAGTTTTCTTAGCCATCCTTTTCTGGGCTACTTGCATTCTTATCTCTACACATATAATTCCAACTTGAATAACCTAACGTAAAACTGTGCTTTTGTGTAACAAAATATTCGAGTACGGGTTTCATCTTACCAATGGTTCAAATTACATGCTCAAATTATACAAACCATAGGATGAGGTTTTTCCATGAGCTTAGGCAGTAGTTTAAAAGAACTAATTGATGGAATAAAACAATGTCACTTAAGGGTGTACTTTTAGATATTGATGGCACGCTTGTTATAAGTAATGATGCTCATGCACAAGCTTGGGTTGAAGCGTTTGCCGACTTTGGATATACGGTAGAGTTCGACCAAGTTCGTCCTTTAATAGGGATGGGTGGAGACCAGGTAGTACCGAAGTTTGCTCCTGATTTATCGAGTGAAGAAGGTGAAGGTAAAAAAATTGCCGACCGTCGTAAAGAGTTGATAATTAATAAATTTGGTAAAACTCTGGCGCCTGCACCTGGAACACACGATTTAATTATGAAGGTGCAAAACGATGGTCTAAAAACAATGATAGCTAGTTCGGCAACAACTGAAGAACTAAGCGTATTACTAAAAGCAGCAGGTGTTGATGACCTGTTGAGTGAAGAGAATGCAGCAACTTCAAGTGATGCAAAGTCCTCAAAACCCGAACCAGATATAGTTGAAGCAGCCTTAGAGAAAATAGGAATGGCGCCACAAGAAGTAATAATGCTTGGAGACACTCCTTACGATATCGAATCTGCGGGTAAAGCCGGAGTAAAAGTGATAGCATTTCGCTGTGGTGGTTTTGATGATAGCCAATTGCGCGACGCTATAGCAATATACGATAACCCTGCTGATTTACTTGCACAATACGACAATTCACCGCTAGCTAAATAAATAGTTAAAGCAAGATAAATAATTGAGTGCGGCTGTAAAGTGTAGTATATAATGCATAACAGCCGCTTCCAATACTGCAAGGGATAGCTTACAAACGCGAAAAATCGTAGGTTGGGTGGAGGAAGGGAACCCAACGTTTCCAAGACGCAAGTTGGGTTACGCAAAGCCTCCATTTAGTAGCGTTGGTGTTCCCACATGTAGGGTGGGAACTATTTGTTACACAGCCATTTTATACACTTACTACTTCCTTAACTGGCACCTGTTCTGCTGATTGTTGCACACGGTTGAGCCATTTTTCAGCTTTTGAGTAGTTGTCTTTTTGCACTTGTTTGATAGCTTGTTTGTAGTTGAGTGTTACACCCCAAACGTCGCTATGGAAGCGCTTTTCTTGTTTCATTTTGTCGAAAAAGTCTACTGCTTCAATGTGTGTTAACCCACCCTCAGTTTTGGCTATTGATAACATTACTTCAAATACATCGTCCGCCATTTTGGCATCTCCGCAAACGTAGTAGTGACATTTGGGATGTGAGAGTTGGCGCCAAAGTTTTTCTGGGTTTTGCTCCATGAGATTTTGTACGTACATTTTTTGGGCACCGACGCGGGAGAATGCTATCTCTAAGCCAGATAAAACACCTTGATTTTGCCACGTTTGTAATTGTTCTTGATAAATAAAGTCACTATGGTTACGGCAACCAAAATACAGACTTGCGTTGCTTAAGTGTTGTCCTTGTTGCAATAATGCTTGACGATATTGAAGGAAGGCAATTAATGGAGATACTCCGGTACCTGGCCCGACCATGAGCATAACTGCATCTGGGTCGCTGGGAGGACGGAAAGTAGAGGTACGCACGCCAATGCGAACTTTTGCTCCAACTTCTAATCGGGCTAGGTAGTTAGAACATAGTCCTTGACGAACTTTACCTACGTCGGTTTTGATTTGCAATACACCAACGGTTATTTGAATGTGTTGGGGATGAAGTAAAGGAGAGGAGGAAATTGAGTAAAGACGAGGTTTTTGCTTGGGTAGTAATTCTATTAAGGTGCCAAGGGTAATATTGACACTTGGGAATTCATCGAACAAGTCAATAACGCTCATGAAGTTATCTGTAATATTTTTCTTGAGCGCGTGCCCTTCGGGATGGTCGTCTGGAAGTCGAAGTAGTTCTAACCAAGTTTCCAAGCGTTGTTTATCTTCGGGTGCTGCTGCTGTATACATGTATGACAGCAGGTCGCTAAACGGTTCGCGTAAAGCTAAATCGAGTTCTTCTCTAAGTACTTGACCTACAGTTGTTGGTACTGTAAAGGGTGCCTTGCCATCGGTTGGTGTGCCATTGGCTGTTACGTAGTTAGCTGTAAAACAAGTGTCGCTTGTGACTCCAATTCGAGTACAAAGACGATTTACTATTTCTTCTGCATTACAAGGATAAACAGCTACGTGGTCGCCTGTTTCATATTGTAAATCAGTATTGGCAATGTCAAAAACGATATATCTAGTTGAACGGCTACCTGGAATTACTTCTTGAAGAAGTTCTTGATTTGCTACTAATGGTACTTCAATAGTTTTATCACCGCTTACTTGTATTGGTGTAATGTTTGCAGCATCATTAGCATTCAAGAATGTAACGTTAAGTTTTGGCGCCGTACTACTAGCATCAGCAGAAGAAACATCCTCACCTAATACGCGCGAAACTAGTCCTAGCCAATTTTTGAACGTATCGGCTTGTCCTTTAATTTCGTCACCTTTATGTAACGGCACAATAGAATTGGCGCCAGCTTTTGCTAACACCTTATCTAAAGTAATACCAGCAGCGCAGAAGTATTCATAAACAGTACTGCCAATTCCCAATACAGAATAATTTAAGCCTGTAAGGGAACCAGATGGCTGTTTTTTCAACCATTGCATGAATTTTTTGCCGTTTGAGGGTATTTCGCCGTTACCAAAAGTTGAAGTAACGATAAGTAGAAGCTTTTCAGATGCTAAGGTATTTGTATCATACTCATCAAGCGTCATTACCTTGGCACGGAATTTTACTAACTGACGGGCAGCTTTACGCGCGAAGGCTTCGGCTGTACCTGTTTCAGATGCATATAGAATTAATATGCGGTCTTGCTTATCTTCGTCTACGTTATTTGTAGTAATCAGTTTTTCTAAGTCAATACCGTCTTCAAGTGCCCAGCGGTCAGCGGCATGATGATAAGCTGGTTCGAGGTAAAAGTCGCGCATTTGATGGTGCCATACTGGACAAGCACTACCTCCAGCAGGGGGTACAACCCAACCAAAATCACCTGGACATTCGCGTCCTGCTTTTTTCTCGCGTAAGTCATGTGCCAAAAATTGCCGTGATGCTGACTGGTGGTCTACCATTGTCACTTTGGCTTTTTGGAAGGAATATAATACTGCAATATTAAGTTCTAAAGCCACTCTATCACGCCACAAAGTTTGTTCGGAACTTGTATCCAGTTTGAGAACTTTGGCAATTTCTTCCATTTTGTCATAACGCCAATCTTCCAAAAAGTCGCGCGCTATTTCAGTACCCATGTACCAACCATTAAAGGGTATGCAACCGTAGGTAATGCCACCAATATCCATTCGGAAGTTACTAATTGCAGGAACAGCATACCAACGAAAACCTAAAGATTTAAAATCGGCAACTGTTGGGTGTTCGATTTCAACTTCTAATATCTCTTCTAATGGTAATTCGTAAAGCTTCGGTGCCATGCCCGGTACTTCAATTACCAACGGTAGAATATCGTAAGGTGTGCGCGGTTGCGGTGGGTTCCAGCCTAATTTAATAACTGCTTTTGTTAACTCGAAATTGGCTTTGTCACCCATGATGCTACCATCTGGTTGTTCGTATGCAGCGTAGCGAACTAGCTGTGGATTCCAAATTCGAGGTCCCCAGTTTTCTTTCGGTTGCTTGGGACGAAAGGCAGTCATGGTAATTTGAATGTTACCACCGTTAGTAGCTAGCCGTAAATGCTCTACTAATTCAGTGAACATTTCGTCTGGGTCGGTAATATGGCGTTTATCACGCACTACCATATTATTCCACTGAATCCGCCCAATACATTTTGAAGCATTACGCCAAGCTAATTGGGCGCCATAAGCTAGTTCTTCGTATGTATGAGTATATGTACCTGTAGCTTGGACTTCTTCTTGAATTTCTGTCCAACGTCGTGCTTTATCTTCTGGTTCCCAAGCTTGTTCATGAGCAATAATATCTAAATATTGCTTTGCTTTTTTAAGCAGTCGCTCCTCATTTAACTTGGGCAACTTCATTATATTAGTGACACGATTAAACAAAGTTTGCCATGCCTGCCGCAACCCTAATGTAAAATCAGGAACGTACTTTTCAAAAAGAACAAACATCGTATCTGAAATCGCAGGGTAAGCACAGGATGGTACTCCTACACTACCGTGTAACTGCCCTAAATACCTTAATTCCATTAATAAGTCATTAGTTTTCTCACTTCTAAGGCATCGCATGAGAAATTCTAACGATTGGAACAAGTGTAAGGACAAATAATCCATATCTGCCCGTCCAAAAATGGGTAACACAAAGGGATACTTTTCAAACAAAGTTTGATAAAATACACTTCCCATTTCTTGCTTATTTTGGCTAAAAACTTGCCAAGAGTCTGCCATGCGTTCTAGCATTTCTGGAGGCAAAGCTAACTCGTAGCGTTCGAGAGCTTCTACCATTGGTAAAATTACATAAATATTGAAAAAGCGGTAAAGGGCAGAGTTGGCGCTCCTTTCTAAATCTTGACGGTCATATTCTTCTAAATAAGGAATTGACGGTAGCATCCACATCCATACTTGTCGTGCTTTAAGCCAATGGTGTGGACGCATTCCAAGGTCAGCGAACAACTGCCCATAATCTTCAACCGTATCTAAGCCATTTCCTTTTTCCGGAGGTACACCCATTAAGGGTTCTCCGACTATATTCTGAGTTTCTGGTTGAAGTTTATGAATACAGCAGTCAAAAAACTCGAAGAAATAATCGCTCATGCTGTCGATTGTTTCTCCAAAAACATACTCAAGTTCTGGCGCCTCTAACAGCAAACGCTTCAAGAATTTTTCCATTTGCAATTCTTTCCACGCACGCAACTTATTCCATACATCTTTGATAATTACTTCGTCTTGCGGTGTTAAAGGTACAGCTTCTGGAAGTTTAAATTCATCCTCAGCTTTATTCTCTCGACTCTGAATATTAAAATTTTGTTTATTATTTCCAAGCACTGTTACTGCGCTACCAGTTTCCTCATTGTTACTTTGGGTCAAGCGAGTTTTTATTTTTAGCTGCGGCGCTTCAAGCCATGTTGGGATAGCCCACTCCTGCTCACTACTACGCTGACCATTCAAACAATCCTGTGTAGCAAATTGTACCGTTGCTGCGTCTTGCCAAGGATGACTAATATCTCCTTTGCGATAGCACAAAGTAATAGCTATCGAACAGTCTCCTTTATTCTTGACATCAAGCAACCAGTTTGGTTGATTTCGAGTGAGCAAATCCTTTTGTAACAAAGGTTGCCCTTCATTTGAAATCACCTGTATGCGACATTTGTACTTGTAATTAGCTGAAGTAGGTAGGTCGATAGCGGACACTTCAGTTAAGTGGATAGTTCTCTGATTGCCATTTATCATGAAATTCAATTTCGCAGCTTAGAAGTTTGGTTGCCTGTGCAGCACACATGTTTAGTAAATATATTCTAATTTATTACCTCGTTATTTAACGAGGTTAAGTTACTAAGTTGACACATTTTCTTACTTTCCCTACCTTTCGTACTTTTCCTACTTTTTAATATTTATTATTGATTTCAAATTTTTCCTATTCTCTTCTCTGTGTCCTCTACGCCTGTGTGGTAAATATATACCCTTGGTTGTATTATCAGTGATAGTTGTAGTATTATTACCGTTTAAAGTTAAATTGTTTACACCATTTAGTTGACCTTGTAAATTCAATACGTCACTAACAAGGGTTAAATATTGCCATCTTGCCGTACAGATAAATTACCTTGGTTGCTAATTTGTGTTGGCCGTTGAGCGCCGTATTGTAAGATTCCTTTCATGAGGTACAATAAATTTAAATTTAGATAATTTCCTTATAAACAGGTACTGAACGCGACATTTTATTTTGTACCTTTTGTCGCGCGTCTTAAACCTTGACAATCAATGTCATTATTTAAGGAAATGCGGCTATTGTACGGAATATTTGCCACTAGTTCAGCATTGCCCTGCTTGTCAAGAACTAAAGATTGAGCTTCGATAATTGGTAGTTGATTATTCTCAATTTCTAATTCATTATTTCCATTACTTGCTATACTGCCAGTAGCGGTAGCTCGAAAATCTTGCAAAACTACTTGACCAAGCCGCGTTGTTTTTGGATTATCTGGTAGTCCTCCCCGTCCTGTGACTACAAAAGATGCATCTCCAGATGCTGGACAGCCTGCTGCAATTTGGTTGGTTGGGTCAGTTGGGACAGAAGGTAATTCTGTTAATCCCCTACTAGGGTCAACGTTTTCAATGTTGAAAATGATTGTACCGTTAATACCAAGCGCAGAACTGGCCGTGATATTACTTCTGTTAAAGCTCGGTTGGGCGCCGGACTCAAATCCATAAATGCCATTGGTGGTAATAGTAATGTTCCCACCTCTGCCAGTATACGCATTGCCAGTTATATTGCTATTTTCTATTGGTACAGCAACAACAAATCTAGAATTTATATTAATGTTACCGCCATCGCCGCCACCAGGAGCTTGTCCTGCGGTTGTGGAAATACTGCTGCCCCGACGTAAGAGTAATAAATCTGCTAAGTTCATAATTATATCGCCACCGTTACCTGAAGCAGTAGTAGCTAATACACGAGAATTATCATTTAGTTGTAAATTATTACCAATAATATCTATGGCACCTGCAATACCACCCTCTCCAGTGGCTTCGGTAGTGATAGCACTATTATTAATGTTTACAGAATTAGCATTAACTTGCAATCGCCCGCCCTCCCCATTAACGGTAGCAGCAGATACACGCGAGTTATTGCGTAAATTTAATGTGTTTGCAATATTAAGGTTAATGTTGCCTTCGGAGCCAGAATCGGTTTGGGCAGTAATTATACTACTATCTAGAGTTACATTGGTTGCCTTAACATGTAAATCTCCAGCATTTTGACTGTTAGCAGCTCGGACTGTTATTAGTCCTCCATCTCGTACTAATAGCTCTTTAGTATTAATACTTAAAAAACCTGCGTTTCCTTCCCTACCTAGAGCGCTAGAAGCTAGTTGGGCGCCATTACTAACAGAAAGAGAGTTTGCCGTCAGTTCGATTCCTTCAGCTTTACCGACTGCTCCAGGTTCCACATTACTGTAAATTCCACTATCGTAAAATCGGCTAATCCTGTCTAACAACACATCACCTTTAACTACAACCGAAATTTTACCTGCGTTTCCCTCTCCACGAACATTGGCAGTAATGCCTGCACCATTGGTTAGAGAAAGGGAACCCGCTTGAAAATCGATCTTTCCGCTGCTACCTACACCCACACCGTTAGTATTTCTAAGAATATCAATATTTGTATTACGGTTGATGTCAATATTGCTATATATACCACTGGTGAATCCCAGGCTATTTTCACCATCCGCGCGCGCGGCACCTGAGAGGTTGATTGTAATATCGCCTCCCTTGCCCTCTCCAAAAATACCCGTAGCAATTTGCCCGCCGTTGCTCAGGGAGAGGTTGCTTGCCGTTAGCTTGATGGCTCCACCGTCACCAATTACACCAGGAGCAACATTACTGGCAATCCCAGTGCCAAATCCTTTGCTCGTTTCCCCATCTAGCCGAACATCACCAGATACATTAATAGTGATATTACCTGCATTTGATCTTCCTTTTCCACCAGTAGCTGCGAGAATATTACCTCCCTTAGTTAGAGAAAGCGAACCAGCAGTTAGTTCAATATTTCCACCATTACCCACTGCCCCAAAGTCTACAGAACTAGAGATAGCACTGCCGAATCCGAAGCGGTTTTCTCCATCCAATTCGATGTTGCCCTTGGCAGTAATTTTTACGTTGCCTGCATTTCCTTCTCCAGTAACGCTGGAATTGATACGAGTCCCACTTTTTATAGACACCGAGTTGGCGGTCAGTTCAATATTTCCAGCATTACCCACTGCGCCACTGTTCACACCACTAGTAATCAAACTGGAAAATCCTTGGCGCCCTCCCCCATCCAACGAGAAATTACTACCAGCATTGATTGTAATGTTGCCTGCATTTCCTTGCCCAGCAGTGCTAGAACTGATTTGGGCGCCACCTAATACAGAAATCGACCCAGCAGTAACTTGAATACTTCCAGGATTACCTACTGCCTGCGAGTTTACTTCGCTAAAGATACCACTTGCTTCTCCTGCTATACTCTCCCCATCTAATTTGAGGTCAGATGCAACCTTAATGTTTATATTGCCCGCATTACCTCGTCCCTGAGTGCTTGCATTGATAAAACCACCATTAGTAACAGAAAGAGAACCAGCAGTTATTTCTATTGTTCCTGAATTACCCGTGCTGCCTTCAAGTACGCGCGTGCGAATACTACTGGTGTCTTGCTCGCTATTTTCCCCATCAATTTTAATTGCACCTGAAGCAGTAAGCTGAATATTACCAGCATTTCCAGCGCCAGAGGTTTCAGAAGTTAGGTCTGAACCTCTGTTAAGTTCTATTGTTTTTGCTGTTATTTCTATACCGTTAGCGTTGCCACTTGCTCCTTGTTCTACGTTACTTCTAATATTGCTATCTTCTGCTAAGAAGACTGACTCACTAGCTGCAACCGTCACTTTACCCGCATTACCCTGTCCATAAGTCCGTGCTATTAAGTTTGAGCCATTATTGATGAATATTGACTTTGCTGCTAGGGTAATATCACCCCCAGTTATACTAGGTACATTGGTATAGCTATTACTTAAAACGTTAGCGTTGGTAAATGAAATGTCACCATTGCTTTTTAAGGTAATATTTCCCCCTAATAAACCAAAAGAAGATAGGTCGGCACCATTGTTAAAGATAATGTTTCCTCCACTTAGTAGCCGTACATCTCCACCGTTATCAGAATATTTGTTATTAACTGCAATGGCAGAGGTATCAATACTACCATTAAGAGTAATACTACCTTTAGAGCCTATATTAACTGACCTACTTCCTGTTAGTCCGTTATTTAAAATCCCAATTGCCCCGAAAGTGTTGTTGATTTGAATATCTCCCTGTAAATTAGGGTTAGGGCGGTATTGATTAGTTAAAAATACTTGTCCTGATATTAGTGTATTTGCAGTGTTTGCAAATAAAATAGTACCAACTTTGATATCTGCACTTGTAGGAGTATTGGAGAAGTTTCTCGGACTGCCGAAACCAACGGCGCCTGTTGCTGGTAAGATAGGAGTACCAATAGCTGCTGGGTCTACTCCCGCACGGATATCTAGCGTTGGTCTAGCTTTACCGTCAATTGCAACAATTGTATTATCTGATAAAGTTATAGTTTCCTGTAAACCTTGATTAGCATCGGCGCCAGTAATTCTAATAAACTGGGGAATTTCAACTTTACCAGCGGCAATAATATGTAAAGAGGCGCCTATGTAACTACCGATTAAAACGTCTCCACCTGCTTTGATTACTGGGTCGTATAAACTAAATAATTCTCCTAGACCCCCCTCAGTCCCCCCTGTGAGGGGGGAGGTAATTAGGAAATTGCCTCTACTGGTATAATGGGCATCCCCAGATATAGGGTTGGCTGACCGTAAAGTTATATCTCCACCGGAGAAAAAACCGCTGTTTGGATGATTTAGGGCGAATATATCTAGCTTTTGATTTCCCTGAACTAGTAAATTACCACCAGCGGAGGCTATAAACGGTTGGGTTGTATTATCTCTGATTGTGGTATTATTACTGATTAAAGTTAAATTGTTTGCTGCATCAAGTTGACCCTGCAAATTCAATACGTCACCAACTAAAGTTAAATCTTGCCCCACAGATAAATTACCTTGGTTGCTAATTTGTCTTAAGGGTTGAATGGTGCCGTATTGTAAACCCGGTGTAACGTTAATTTTGAGTAAAGGTGGCGCCGTTGGGTTAGTAGCACTAAATTCATAGTTGTTAAAAATAAGACTATTTGCAGTTGTGGCAGTGAAAGAGCCTGCAACATCTAACTTCGCATTGGTGCCAAATATGATACCATTGGGATTGATTAAGAATAGGTTAGCGCCACCATTAACTCCTAATGTGCCAAATATACGTGAGATATTGCTTCCTGTAACGCGCGTAAGAATGTTATTAATACCTACAGGGTTGGCGAAATAAACTTGCTGCCCATTACTAACGTTAAATTCAGTAAAGCTATGAAAAAGATTATCATTGCGAATGGCGCCTCCTTCGATTACATCTTTTACACCAGAAGGAGTAACGCGAGACTTTTCGGCACCTAATGTTTTATCAGGGATTATCTGGGCAATAGTTTTAAAATTAAAGGCAGTAAATATAGAGCTAAAAATAAATAAAAATAATATTTCCCGTAACCAAGGCGATTTACGGATAGTTGTAATCATTCTCAACATTGTAAGTTTGGGATTTTAACATTAACTATATATATACCCTGATGGTTTAACTTTTAGCCTCTAAATAATACGTAGATAATTAATTGAGGTCAAATACCTTATAATTCTAGGAGCTATAACTTATAGGCATATCAAAATAAATTTATGGAATTGCGACATTTCTCTGAAGAAACGTTTCTAGGGCGGAATGATCGTATTTGTAACACTTGCCTTGGTGCCGGCTTCACGCCAAATCTGCATCTGTTTGCCGATAGCCATGCCTCAATGATTGCCCTCGTGACAGCAGGGCAAGGGGTAGCAGTTATGCCGAACGATGCAGAATCACTCCTTCATTCCAAAGTTGTATTTATCCCGCTCCACCATCCAATATACTATGCCCAATCAGTTGCCATGTGGAGGAAGGAAACACCATGCAAATCTTTAGATAAATTTTTAAAAATTCTGTTTGAGTATGTTTAATTATTTAAATATATCAATATCATGTTTTAAGAATTAAGCTACTTTTTTATGAATAACCTACTTTTCCCACCTTTCCTGCTTTTCAGCCCTATAAAAGGTGAAGTAGGGGCGCCGCAACCGCAGCGCCCCTACAATATCATAATTATGTATCTCTATCTAAAACAGATTTAAGTACTATGCAGTGAAAATTTTACCCGTATTATTGATGAAATTACTAGCAGTTTGGTTAGATACAACTGCAAGCAAATCATTACCTGCAGAAATACGTACACCGCTCGAACTGTCAGCAAAGCTCAAGTCATTAAGCAAGCTACCTACGAAGAAGCGACTTGACCCTAGTTGGAAGTTGTTGATAGTATCAAAGCCTTCACCAGTATTAAGCGCGACGGTCGCATCACCTGCACCTAAGAAAATGGTATTGAAACCAGTACCGCCGTCAATGAAATCACCACCACCGTTGCCGTAGATAGTATCATTGCCGGCGCCTCCGAAGATGATATCTGTTTGAGAACCTCCAAAAATTACGTCATCACCAGCATCACCAAGAAGGATATCTTTGCCACCATTACCGTAGATAGTGTCATTTCCAGCGCCACCACCAATGTAGTCATCAGTAGAAGCTCCAAAAAGCTGGTCATTGCCATCACGACCAAAGAGAGTGGTTGAGAATCCATTGCCAAAGATAATGTCATTACCCAAACCACCATTAAGAGTTGTAGTGCCACTGCTACCGTATAGAGTTTGATTGCCTGTTATGGCAGATGCAGTGACAGCCTCAGCTTTGAGGCTAACATTATCAAAGTCTACTTCAATACCCTCGCCATTGAGTTCATTAATTAGGTTGATAGTCAAGTTTTTACCAACAATTGACTCACTTGTGGCAGCAGTGAAGCTAATGGTGGAAGTAGCAAACTTGCCTTCTCCTATATTTAGAGAGTTGTTGTCAACAGCAACTATCTCATCACCAGCTCGCAATTCAACGCGATAGCCAGAAAAGCCAGCATAATCCAAGCCTGTAGCAATATCTGCACCCGTAGGATTGCCTACACCAACTGTCAAGGTGTAGCGAGTATTAGCAGCCACAACAGTGTCTAGAGTTTGAGCGATACCAGCAAAGCCACTGCCAGGTTTATCTATTAGGAATGCATAGCCAACATTTTGCCCGTCTGGTATTCCATTGGGGTAGTTGTCTGTAGATGGATTGAATGCTCCTACTGTCGAACTTTCATTAGTAATAACCTGTGGTATTGAACCGAAAGGATTATACAACTGCCAGCCTGGTGGAGGGGTGACAGTAAAGGTATTGTCTGCAAGAACAGGCTCTTCAAAGCTGGCATTGTCGATGTAGACAAAGGAACCAAATACATCTTTCAAGCGGAAACTAACGACTTGATCTGTTGCAGTTGTAAGTTTGCCAGTAGTTTGGTCAATTATGTTCACAGTATTGGCATTGCCACGATTTGCGATAGCTTCGCCTGCATTATTACTAACGGTGCTATTAGTGACAGTTAAGGTGTTGTTGTTGCTTCCAGGGCTGATTTCAATACCATCTTCACCGTTACCACTGATACCAACAGAAGACAAGTTGGCAATATTGTTGCTGCCATTAAAATCAACACCATCACCTGTGTTATTGCTGAAGCTGCCGTTGCTCGCAGTCAAGGTGTTAAAACCACCATCGAGTTCAATACCATCTTCACTGTTACCCGAAACATTGAAGTTCGTGAGGCTGACGTTGTTGTTGGCTGTGACAATATCAATACCATCACCTTTATTATTGGCAAGCTCAACACCACTGAAGTTAACCGTATTGCTACTGCCAGTATCGATATTGAACCCATCGCTCTCGTTATTGTTGAGGCTGCTATTACTGATGCTAATTGAGTTGTTGTTGCCGTCAACTTCAAATCCGTCTTCGGGTTCTAGTGCGGCGCCGACTCCGTTACCACTCAAACTGCTACCTGTGACAGTAACATTGTTGTTATTGCCATTAACATCAATCCCATCACCTGTATTCGCAGTAATACCAGCGTTGTTGATGTTTAAGGTGTTGTTGTTGCTTCCAGGGCTGATTTCAACACCATCTTCACCGTTACCAGTAATAGCAACAGAAGACAAGTTAGCGGTGTTGTTGCTGCCATTGAAATCAACGCCATCACCTTTGTTGTTGGTGAAGCTACCGTTGCTTGCAGTTAAGGTGTTAGAACCACCATCAATTTCAACACCATCTTCACTGTTACCAGAAATGTTGAAGTTAGCGAGGCTGACGTTGTTGTTGGCAGTGACAATATCAATACCATCACCTTTATTATTGGCAAGTTCAACACTATTAAAGTTAACCGTATTGCTACTGCCAGTATCGATATTGAACCCATCACTCTCGTTATTGTTGAGGCTGCTATTACTGATGCTAATTGAGTTGTTGTTGCCGTCAACTTCAAATCCGTCTTCGGGTTCTAGTGCGGCGCCGACTCCGTTGCCACTCAAACTGCTACCTGTGACGGTAACAGCATTGTTGTTGCCATTGACATCAATACCATCACCTGTATTCGCAGTAATACCAGCGTTGCTGACGTTTAAGATGTTGTTGTTGCTACCAGGACTGATTTCAATCCCATCTTCAGTGTTACCACTGATACCAATTCCAGACAAGTTGGCGATATTGTTGCTGCCATTAAAATCAACACCATCGCCTGTGTTATTGCTGAAGCTGCCGTTGGTTGCAGTCAAGGTGTTAGAACCGCCATCAATTTCAACACCATCTTCACTGTTACCAGAAACGTTGAAGTTAGCGAGGTTGATGTTGTTGTTAGCCGTGACAACATCGATACCATCACCCTTATTGTTAGCAAGCTCAACACTATTAAAGTTAACCGTATTGCTGCTGCCAGCATCGATATTGAACCCGTCGTTAGTATTGTTGTTGAGGCTGCTATTGCTAATGCTAATTTTATTGTTGTTGCCATCAACTTCAAACCCGTCTTCACCGTTACCTGCCAAGGTGACACTGGAAAGGTTTAAGCTATTACCACCGGAATTAACATCGATACCATCGCCTGTATTGTTGATGAAAGAACTACTGCTGACGTTAACAATGTTGTTACCGCCTTCATCAAAACTCAAGCCATCTGTACCATTTTTAACAAAGCTACTGTTGTTTATATTGATAATACTGTTTGTAGCATCGGCTTCCACACCATTGTCGCCGTTGCCAGTTACACTTACCCCAGAAAGCGTGATACTGTTGTTATTGCCGCCAATATCAATCCCATCATTTGCATTATTACTCAAGATGCTATTCGTAAGTGTCAGGTTACTATCACCTCCAATAGCGATTCCATCTTCACCATTAGCAATGGTCAATCCATTAATTATTACATTTGCGTTCTTGATGAAGAAGTTATCAAAGGAACCGTTCCCTGCAACCGTTACTCCATTACCGTTAATAATTAGGTCATCAGTAATTTCCAACAGCCCAGTTAAGTCAATTTGAAAGCCTGATGCCAGGTTGAATGTAATCGTGTTTTGTCCAGCTTGACTGTTCGCTGCGTTGATTGCTTCCCGCAAAGTGATGGCGCCATCTGTGGCACTAATTACATCTACAAGGCTGTTAACAACGAAATTAGTGCTAATTGGTAATTCACTTATCGTAAGAGGCACCAGTTTTGCTGTTGGGCTGGGGGCATAGTTTACACCTTGAGCCAAGGCTGTAGTGAAGATTTCATTGGACTCTATGGTTGTGTCCACTAACGCACGCGAGACAAGCTTTGCCTCGGTTACACCTTCTGGTACCGTCACCCGATAGCCGATTGAGACACCATTGTCAACGATAAACTCGAAGCCACTAATGTTAGTGCTGCCTTCGATGTTGTACTGGATATCACCGGGAGCCGGATCGTTATTATCCAGAATCGGCAAATTCAAAATCAACCCACCAGCAGGAGCAGGTTCACTCAGATTAAAATTCCAGGTAAACGTTTCTCCTTCTTGGACGATCGTTTTGTCTGCGGTAAAGCTAACAAATGGAGTCCCATCTGGAATTCCACCAGCACCTTCTGTCGGAGTACCCACTGGGTCGTCAATTGTGAACGATACCAGCTTTTGAGTTGGGTCAACAGCGTAGTTTGAACTTTGAGCTAGGGCGACTGTGGCAATCTCGTCAATATCGACCAAATTATCCAAAGCTCCCCGATTAACTAATCTGGCTTCAGTGGCGCCTTCTGCTAGGGTAACTTGGAATCCAACCACAGCAAGCTTTTCACGCACCACTGCAAAGTTCGTTACATTAGTGCTACCTGCAATATTAAAATTGATATCGCCTGGAGATGGATCATTGTTATCTAAAATAGGGATGTTCAGAGTTAGTCCACCAGCAGGTACGGGCTGATCGAGTCTGAAGAACCAGCTAAATTCCTCTCCTTCTTGGATAAAGGTTTTGTCGGCTGTGAAACTAACGAGCGGTAAATTGGTAATTGGTGAATTAGAGTTTTGGGTCATGTTTAATTTTCCTTGATTAACAGTTATTTACAAATGAGCAGATTCTGCTACTTTTTGATAAAAGTAGCAACGGGCAAGCTTGTAAAAGCGAAAACTAAAATTTTTCTGCATTAAATAATCGCTTACAGTTAGCTATAGCGTTTCCTAAACGGGTGAGGTACAGACAAATCTTTCCTACGAAAATAAGTAGCTTTAAAAATGTACTTGACTAGGCTGGGAAAGGCTATAATATACATCTAAAATTTCACTAATGATTTATCGGATGCACTCATAAATTTTAGAATGTATAAAATTTGAAATAATTTCGCTAACAAAGCAATTATTGAAAAATATCAGTCAATGATATTCAGTAATGGTGTTTGGTATTTTCACCACTAGTTAATTTTAGTGTGACTCAAACTCGAAGTCATTAAACTGGGGAAATTATATATGTAACTATTTTTTGATTACATACAACTTATAACATAGACAATTAAAAATATTATGGCAATCATTGTAAAGTTTTTATGAAGTGGGTTAAACAAACAACTTTTGATTTATTTTTGGAAAGCATAATTCAAGCTGGATTGTATACATAACAAGGCGATACAGTCTTTAATAAGTGCTAACTTAGCTTTAAACTTGTCTTTTTTTTTGATTAAAATATATTATTGATACTACCTTTAGTGTAAGAGTTTAATTTTATTTCTACTTTTCCTACTTTTCCTACTTTTTTCCTTTTATTGGTTTAACAAATATATTTGTATCTATTTTTCCTACTTTTATTACTTTTATTACTTTTTAATTATTTATTAACCTATATTTTGCACCATTATCAACAAGGCTAAAAAACCGGGGTTCTTGCTTCATGTTTTGCAATGAACCCTAATTTTTTACTGATATACCTAGTTTTTGTTTGAGGTAGATTCCATCTTTGTAGAGATGCTATTCAATTAGGTCTCTATACCATTTACCGAGATGGCTAATGTGCTATAATTATAATTCAGTAATTAAATAAATTTTTAAAATTTGACATTGCTTGTTTACGGACTGTAACATTCGAGTCACTTAGCACCTAAACTAAAAATTAAATGAGCAATTATCGGTACCAAGTTGGTGGTTGTTTAGCCACTGACAATTTGAGCTATGTAGAGAGACAGGCTGATGTTCAGCTTTATGAAGCCTTAAAACAAGGTGAGTTTTGCTACATCCTGAACAGCCGACAAATGGGCAAATCTTCACTAATGATTAGAACGATGCACCGTCTGCGGCAGGAAGGTTTTAAAACGGCGACTATCGATATGACGAATATCGGTAGTGAAAACGTGACTCCAACTCAGTGGTACAAAGGAATTATCAGTGAAGCTCTGTCAGATTTTCAAATATATGGAAAATTTAATTTAAAAACTTGGTGGCAGCAACAAGAAGATGTATCTTTACTTCAAAAATTAAATCGATTTATTTCAGAATTATTATTGGTACACTTTAGTAATGACAATTTATTGATATTTATTGATGAAATTGATAGCGTTAGAAGTCTTGATTTTCGTGTTGATGATTTTTTTGCGTGGTTGCGTTTCTGCTATAACCGCCGAGCAATGGCGCCAGAATATAATCGTATTACCTTTGCTCTATTTGGGGTGGCAACACCATCTGATTTGATACAAGATAAAAAGCGCACTCCATTTAATATTGGTAAAGCAATAGAATTAAAGGGCTTCACGTTAGAACAAGCCCAGCCGTTAGCTCAAGGATTAGATATTCAAGGATATAATGCTGGGGCAGTTCTCAAAGAAATTTTAGCTTGGACAAGAGGACAGCCTTTCCTCACACAAAAACTTTGTAAGTTAGCGGTGTTATCGAGCCAAGAAGCTCCGGAAGAACTAACTCTCAATGACGAAAAAGTTTGGGTAGAAACTATTGTCTCGTCACAGATTATTAATAAATGGGAACAGAACGATAACCCTGAGCATTTACGCACAATTCGTCATCGCCTTTCATTTGACGAGCTTCGGGCTGGGCGCCTGTTAGGTATATATCAACGTATTTTAACTGGTAAATATGTAGAATATGATGATAGTCAAGAACAAATTGAGTTACTTTTATCGGGCTTAGTTGTTAATGAAAATTCTCAACTCCAAGTTAAAAACCCAATTTATGAAGAAGTTTTTAACTTGGCATGGGTTGCCAAACAAATGGAAAATCTCCGCCCCTACGCTCAATATTTTAAAGCGTGGATTGCCTCTGGCCAACAAGATGATTCTTGTTTACTCAAGGGTATAACATTGCAAAAAGCGCTTGCTTGGTCGCATAATAAAATGCTCAGTGATTTAGATTATCGTTTTCTTGGTGCCAGTCAAGAATTTGCAAAACGAGAGATTGAGAATGATTTATTAGCAGAAAAGCAAGCAAGGCTAATTGAACAAGAAAAAGCTTTATTTGCCGTGCAATGTGCGAGACAAGCACATCAAATTCTAGCTTCCGCGCGCAAAACTGCTAAAACAAATACTCAGACATTAACTTTAGGTAAACGTTGTATAATTTCGATTGCCTCTATCGTTGCTGGTGGAATAATTATTTTGCGTTTGACTGGACTACTTCAGGGTATGGAATTAACAATACTAGATAGATTTTTTCAAGCGCGTCCACCAACTAAAATTGAGCGCCGTATCACAGTTATTACGATTAACGAGCAAGATATTCGCCAAATCGGTAAATATCCTTTGACAGATAAACTATTAGTAAATGCTTTGCAGACGTTAAAAAGATATAAGCCATCATCGATTGGGCTTGCTTTATATCGAGACTTACCTGTAGAACCTGGCTATCAGGAATTAGTACAAATATATAAAACAACTCCAAATCTCTTTGGCATTGAGAAAGCAGTAGGTAATCGAATTGCGGCACCGCCAATTTTAGATGAATTAAATCAAGTAGGTCTTGCCGACCAAATTTTAGACTTTGACGGTAAAGTTCGCCGCGCGCTGCTTTCAGTGGAAGATAAACATAAATTACGGTATAATCTCGGTCTACAATTAGCATTAGATTACCTAGAAAGGAATGATATTACCTATAAATCGCTTCCTAATAATCAACTGCAAATAGGAAAAGCCGTCCTGATTCCCTTTGCAGCGTCCGACGGCGGATATGTACGGGCTGATGAAGGAGGCTATCAAATATTGCTTAACTATTACGGTACTCAAAAACAGTTTCAAACCTTTTCAATTACCGATTTATTAGCCAATCGTTTACCACCAGATACAGTGCGTGATAAAATTATTTTGATTGGCTCAACAGCAGAAAGTACCAATGACTTTTTTCAAACACCCTACAGTAGTCGAATTTTTGATTTTCCACAGCGTATGGCAGGAGTATTTATTCATGCCAATATTACCAGCCAGATATTAAGTGCGGCTTTAGATGGGCGCCCAATGTTGCGAGTTTTGCCAGAATGCATGGAATGGATATGGATATTGCTATGGTCAGGGGTAGGAGCTGCACTAAGCTGGCAATTTGTCTCTCCTAAATTAATAATCATGACTACAATAATAGCAATAGGAGGACTTATAACAATTGCCTATCTTGCTTTTTTAGAAGGTTGGTGGATTTCTGTAATTCCGCCAATAATTGGATTAGTAGTTGCTGCTCAAATTCTACCTATTGTTACTGCTAAACACTTAGAGAAAATTCAATTGCGCCAAACAGTCGAGTTGCTAATCGCGATTACGAAAGAACAACCAAGCGCTGGCACTATTGCAATTGAATATCTCAAGCAAGCCGAAAGCCAAGACAACCAAGAATTAATAGAGCGAACGTTGGAAAATAGTCGTCAATCTTAATTACTACAAAGTTCTCTATCTGCCTCTTCAACTTCTGCGTTTGTTTGCAAATAGTCTCGCACCCAATTGCAGCCGTATTCTAACAAGTTAAGATTAAGAACGCGCGGTAAATTCCAAATAATTAAATTATTGTCTTCACCGACTGAGGTAATATAACTACTATCGGGGCTAACGGCAACCGCGCGTACTGCACCACTATGTCCTATTAGCGTTTCTAGTAACGCACCATCAAGTTTCCAAAGTTTGACTGTTTTATCACCCCCTGTGACGATAATGTTTCCGTCAGGACTAAAGGCAAGTCCACAAACTGCTCCATTATGAGCGGCGATAGTTTGTAAAAGTGTACCATCACGGCGCCACAGCTTAACTATACCATCGCTACTTCCTGAAGCGAAAATTTGATTGTCAGGGCTAAAAGCAACTTTACAGACTAAAGATTTATGCTCGGTTAATGTGGTTAGCAAAATACCATCAAAAGTCCATATTTCAATGGAACTTTCACCACTGGCAACTACAAAAATACTACCATCTGGACTAAACGCAATTCGTCGCATCGTTGAACCATAGCTAGTTAAACTTTTTTGTAAAGTACCGTTTTGATTCCAAAATATAATCGTATTATCGGCACCTACAGAAACAATACTCTCATTATTAGGACTGAAAGCAACGTCCCAAACTAATGTATTATGTCCACGTAGAGTATGAAGCAATGCACCGTCCAAACTCCAAAGTTTTACAGTGCTATCGTTACTTGCCGTAGCAATAGTTTGAGTGTTCTGGTTTAAAGCGATGCTAAATATTGAAGCATCATGCCCAATTAGCGTTGTTAGCAATTTACCTTCTCGGCTCCAAATTTTTACAGTATAATCGAGACTAGCGGTAGCAATAATTGAACTATCACAAGCTATAGCAACATTCCAAATTGGAGCGTTATGGGCAGTAATCGTTTTGTTGATTTCCGAGCGAAATTTCCAGACACGGATAATTCGTTCTGTAGTTGCCGATACGAGATAACTGTTATCGTGGCTTAATGCTAATCTTTGAACGGCGCCACCTGCACCTGTGAGAATGGATAATTCCGTGCCATTAATATCCCAAATTTTAATTGTTTTATCATAGCCTCCAGAAATAATAGTACTACCATCAGAGCTAATTATTAAACTAGCAACTCCATTACTCAACGCAGTAAGAATTTTTTGCGGTTGAGGAGCCATCTCCGTGCGGGGGTTGGGAACGTTGAGGAGAATGGCGTGTGTAGTTATCAAATCGTTAATATTCCAATACTTAATAGTATTATCGAGACTAGCAGTAATTAAAGTTTTACCATCAGGAGTAAAAGCAAACTGAGAAATCCCTGCATCGTGTGCTTGCCAACTATTAATTAAACTGCCGTCTCGGCGCCAAAGTTTTATCGTCCCTTCGCCACTGGAAGCAAACATCTGACCATTAGGGGTAAAGGCAATACAACCAACAAAAGCATCATGACCTTTCAAGGTTACTTCTGGTGAATTAGAAAATTGCGTTGTGTTATCTCGCTTCCATAATTTGATAGTTACATCATCACCTGCTGAAACAATAATTTCACCATCGGGACTAAATGCTATTGCCCGAACTGCACCCTCATGTGCTTTTAAACTTTGATAATAATGAGTTTCAAAATCACTTGTAGAAAGGCGCCACCAAAGTTTGATAGTGCCATCTTCGCCTCCGGATGCTAATATCTTATCATCGGGACTAAATGCTAATCCCCATAGCGAAGGAGATTCAGAGTGGAGTGTTTTTAATAGCTTACCGTCTCGTCTCCAAAGTTTAATTTTACTATCATAGCTAGCAGAGGCAATTATATTACCATCAGTAGTAATAGTAACTTTCCAAACCTCACTTTGATGTCCTGATAAATGATTGCACTCAGTAGCTCCATATACTGCTTGCCTAAGTACAGACTCGACTTGATTTGAGATTTCTGATTCTAATTTTGAATTGATTACAGCAAGTTTTTGTAGGCGCCGTTTAGCTTTGATTGCTTGTACCAGTGCATCTAAACGCTGGCTTGAGGCAAATAAAGCATCAGAGGTTTTAGCTATTGCTTTGATTTCATTAATTTGTGCTTCTTGCAATGCATTTGTGACGGCGCCTAGCCATAATTGCTGTAACCGAGCTGTACGCTCTTCTTGCTTTAACCGTGCTGCAACTTCTTTTGCACGCTCTGCCTCAAATCTGATTTCAGCTTCTTGTCGGTCTAATTCTTCACTTTTAGCTAAAAATTGATAATCTAAATCGTTTAAACTTTTGCCTTGTGCCCAAATTTGAGCATCTTTTAATGCTTGTCCTCGTAGCAAACGAGATTTATCAGTTTGATTAGAGGCAACCCAAGCATCAAGTACCTGAGAATAAGGACGTAAAGAAGCTAATTGTTGTTCTACCCAATTTAAATTAAACACCTCTTCATATATACGATTTTTAACATATAGAAAACCTTGGTTTTTAACTACTAAACCACTTAAAAGTAGTTCTACATGTTCTCGACTATCATCGCATTTGGGATTCTGTGCTTGTAGAATTTGTTGATAGATTCCTAACATCCTGCCCGCGCGCTGTCCATTTAGCTCAATTCTGTCACGAATTGTTCTCAAATGCTCTGGCTCGTCCTGAGATTCCCAATAATAAATAATATATTTCCTAATTATATTTTCTAGCCAATTTTTTTCACTATCTAACGGTATAATTATTTTATGATTAGTATCATTATTATTTAATTTAGATATTAAATAACATATTTTTTGAGTTAAAAATGGTTGTCCTTTAGTCCAGTTTAATATTTCCTTCATTAATATAAGAGGAGAAGCAGTAACTTTACCTAAACCATTAATTAATGGAGCAACCTCATCTAAAGTAAATCCGTCTAAAGGAATTGATTGACCAATATTAAAAGGAGTTTTGGTTCTGTCTTGTATTAAATCTGAGGGGGTTGCTACTCCAAATAAAGCAAAGGTTATACGCTTATATTCATGATTAATAGCTCGCTGGTTATGGCAAAAGCGAATCAGCGCAAAAAAATCATCTACAGAGAAATCCAAACCAAGAATACTGTCAATCTCATCTATAAATATAAAGATTCTTTCTTGCGGAAAATGAACTAGTAGTAATTCTTCAATAAATAATCTAAGCTTTGATAATAAAGATATGTCTTCTTGTTGGCTCCACCAAGATTTTAAATCAATTTTGTTAGATAATCTTAAACCTAACCATAAATAGCTTACTACAGTTTTATACCATTGAAGTGGAGTAATATTTGAAGTTCCAAGAATTGACATATCAATGACAATACACTTAAAACCTTCTTGTTCTAAACGATACTTTGTACTAATAAGCAAAGAAGATTTGCCCATTTGTCGAGAGTTGAATATGTAGCATAGCTCCCCCTGTTTTAGCGCTTTTTCTAGTTGAGAATCTGCTTGGCGCCTGACATAGCTAGGTGCATCAACCGTCAGACTACCTCCGAATTGGAAAGTATAATTGCTCATAGTTTATATTTTATATAAATTTTGGGCATGTAGAGACACGCGGTATGCTCCGGCGCCTAACAACTACAAAAATCTATTTATTTGCCTCAGACATTAATGCATCAAGTCCCTCTGATTGCAAAATGTTTTTCCACAAAGTTTCTAGCTGTGCATCTAATGGGCGCTGAAGTCTTGCTTTTATTATTCTATCTAACATATCGTACCAAAACCCTTCCTCGGCAAACCATGTAATCTGCCCAATTATAGATTTTTGTTTTAGTTGCTTTTCCACAGAGGGTGTGAGTGCTACTCGCTGTACCCAACCTTGAAATATAGGGTCATCGGGTTGTAAGTTATTTCCACAAACTACTGCTAAAGACCATTGATAATTTTGACCTGGAACTAGCGCTTTTTGATCTGAAGGTAAGGAGAAACGAACGATACCACCAGAATTTATTGGTAAAAATGCTCTTTGATAAGACTTCCGAGCTTCATCTTGAAACGCGATTACAACTCTCTGTGCTTTTGTTTGACGTGGCAGTTTAATATATATAGATGGACGCTCCTCATATGTTAACCCAAAGTTACCGCGCGGCATTAAAGCTTGAATCGTTTCCTCGTTTGCACATCTTAGTCCATCACGAGAACCGGCGCCGGAGCTATCTTTTGGTTTACTCGTCTTTGGTGGCTTAAATTTAGCTTGAATTGTAGGTTTTGGTAAATTTGTTCTTGGTATGGATTCAGCGCGCGTTGATGTTCCTATTATTAATAGTGGCATTAACGATAGACTCAAGGTTAAAAACTTGAAGAAATTGCAGGAATTCGTGACAAACATGCATTTACAAAGAATCGCGAGTTGACTTTATAGCTTTGCTGTAATAAACAAATTACTTTTTGCCTAATGTCAGCAACGCCAAACTTATTCTTTGTTTATACTTTATTATCCGGAGATTTGATAAAAATAGCTCATAAGAATCCCCCCAACCCCCCTTAATAAGGGGGCGTGTACACACAAGTCTCTTTTTCTTCTCTTTCTTCCCTTTGTTTGTGTCCTTCGTACCTTTGTGGTTCAATAAAGAGATAAACCACAAAGAACACAAAGGGCACAAAGGGGGATTCAAAACTCATATATTATCGCCAATTACCGACTAAAACAAATCCAGACCAGTAGTAAGGATGTTTGTATTGAGGTGAGTTTAATAAAGATAATTGACTTTTGCGTAGTGCTTCAGCTTTACTCATGCCCCCTTGAGTAAAATTGCGGTAAAATTCTGTGATAAGTTGAGAGGTAGAATTATCTTGTACTGACCAAAGCGTTGCTAGTGTACTTCTGGCGCCAGAGCGTATAGCAACCCCTGCTAATCCTAAAGCTGCTCGGTTGTCACCTTTGGCAGTTTGACAAGCACTTAACACTAACAGTTCGATGGGTTCACGAAGTCGTAGAGCAGCACTTTTACCTTGTCCTCTCAGCACTTGGTCTAAATCTTTAACTTTAATACGACTGTCCCAAGTCAACAGGAAAGTATCTTCAGCTTTAGAACTAAATTGACCGTGGGTTGCAAGATGAATTATAGAATATGGTGAAGCCTCAACTCGCTTTTCAAAGTTAGCTGTTGTAAAGTTTTGATTTAATAAAGTTTTAGTCGAAACTTCAGTGGTAACTTGTTCAATCTCTCTTTCTACACCAGGTAAAGCGGAGAAACCTTGTCGTGACTGCACTAAACCTCCAGCTAACGCTGTTAGTTTTTTTACGGTCAGCGCGCGTGATTCCAAAAGCTGCAATCCTGGGGTAAGGGCAATGTTATAACGCTCTACTATATATTGTTTGCCATCGTGGAGAACAGCCATTGGTAAAGAGCGTAAAAATCCATCAAGGACAAATACTAAAGTTTTAATCCCTTGACGCTCTAGTTCTGCGATACCAGGACGCAATAACCAATCATAAACTTTCTGTGCAGCAGGTAATATTTCTTCTGGTAAAAAAATCGGATTCAATGATTGTCGTAATTCTTCAAACACCTTTTCGGCTGCTTGTGATGATAAATTAGTACCATAATGCTGTAAAGGTTTTCCAGGAAGCGAGAGAACTACTTCTAAACGCCCGTCAAGAATGATAGGATATATTACCGCTGAGGAAGAGTCGATGGCATCAACTGGTTGAGCTTTGTAAGTTAAGCAGGCTTGACGAAAAAAGTTTTCTAACTCCGCAACTTGTAACCCCTCAATTACCTCTCTAGAGCGTTGTAGGTGTTGTTGTCTTGTAGTTTCAGGCAAGTTATCAACATTTTGTAATAGTAACTGTACTAGCTGGCGATATACAGGTTCTACCTCTTCCCTAAAAGAAAACTGCACATTAGAATTTATCGCTACTAAGTCCTGGCGCAGCGACTGTAAAATATTGACAGCTTGGTCGTATGATGTAATCGCTGATTGTAATTTACCTTGCGCGCGTAGTATTCGTCCCTGCTGCCAATAAATCGGCGCCGTTATATCTGCTGCCTGTATAGAATTAGCTATAGACAGTGCCTTATTAGTTAATGAAAGAGCATCTGACCATTGCTTATTTTGTTCGTATAAATGCCCTAATTCTCCTGAAGCATAAGCTTCTGCTCTTGAGTCTTGTAATGAGTTCGCTTGTTGCACCGATGTCGCTAATATTTGTGCAATGTCTGTAACCAAAGATTTATCACCAATGATAGATGACAATTTCATCATACTTTCCGCCAAATTAACTTGAGCGTAAACAGTCGCGCGACTAGGAGGTAAATTATAAACATGCTTTTGAATTTGGGGGAGTATCAGGAGCGCTTTGTCTGTTTGCTTGGCGCCAACAAAGATACTAAGTTGATTAAGTTCAGCTTCTACCCTTGTATAAGGATTTACTGCGGTGTTAAGTGCTTGTTGATAAAATTTTAACGCCGTATCAGTATCCGCCATTGCAAGGGCAGTATTTCCCAACCTAAAGTGAGTTTCCCCGATATCAGATGTCGAATTGAGCTTTTGGGCAATGGCTAAAGCTTTCAGCAAAACAGCTTGAGATTCTTGTAAATTCCCCATTAATTGTTCTATAGTACCAAGACTATGTAACAAAGAGATTTTAAGCGTTGAGTCTTTTAAATCTGTCAAGTCTTGCTTTGTAAGCTCTAACACTGTTTGCGCGCGTCGGTAAAGTCCTAAAGTTTGTAAAGCTTGAGCTTGATTAATTTGTGTGCTTATAATTCCTGTTACATCCTTGAGAGAACGATAACGGTTCTCTGCTTGTCTCCAAGTTTCCAGCGCAGCTTCTGAATTACCTCGATTAAATTGAAAGCTTCCTTGGGTGTTAAGAACTTGGGCATATAGTAAGGAGTCATTAACTATTTTAAGAAGGTTTTGTGCAGTAGTTATAGCTTTTTGTGCAGCTTCCCATTTTCCCAAGTCTTGATAAACAATTGCAAGATAGTTATAAGTCAATGCTTGATTACGTTGCTCTCCTTTTTGTTGAAATATTTTAACCGCTTGCTCCCAAGTTTGCGCTCCGGCAGTAAACTTTCCCGCATCATAGAATTGTTTACCTTGTTCAAGAAGAGAAAGCGATGATTTTTGATGGGAAGGATATTCTGAATAAGCTGGTGAAATAGTTATAATTAGCAAAAAAGTTACTAAAACTAAAACTAGGCACCTTATTGTACTCACAGACATTATTAAACAGGTTTTGATAGACTTATTAATTCTAGTAACAATTCTCTGTGCGCTCTGTGTCTCTGTGGTTTAAAAGTATTTTATATTACCTTATTAAGCACAGATTACACAGAGAGGAATTTGGCAAATGGAAAAGATTGTTAAATCATATTTAAAACAGGATACATATTAACACGATTGTGTCCCTTGCGTTTTGCGATAAACAGCGCATCTTCAGCAGCAGCAATAAGCATCCCGCTTGTGTTATGAGCATCGGGTATTGTAGTTGCAATCCCCAAGCTAACAGTAAGAACAGGCGCCGGGAACCCGTCCCAGTCAAATTGCGTGCGCTCAATTTGTAATGCTTCTACTTGACATCGAATATTTTCGGCAAGTTCTAACACTGTAGTGGTATCAGTTTGAGGCAATAGTGCAGCAAATTTTGTATCATAGTATGCGATAAGAGTTGCCTGATGTTGCAAGCAGTTTATGATACAGTTACCTATTTTTTGTAAACTTTCATTTCCAGCTTGAATACCGTTTCGGTCGTTGTATATCTTGAAGTAATCAATTTCACATATGATTAAATACAATGGTGTCATTGCTGCTTGCCACTGAAGCCACTTAGCTTCAAGATATTGGTTGAAGTAGTATAGATTAACAAAATTACCTAGTACATCGGCTTCAGTCAAACGCACGTATTTTTCTGGCTCTTGTTCGTAACTGTTCAGGGGGCGCCTTGATAAAGCTAATGCTAAATTTTGCTTTTCCAACTCTTGGCAAAAATAAAACCTGTACAACTCGCAACTAATACAAGCTCGATTACCATCTAACTGCACTAGTCCCATACTTTCTAATTTGTAAGCAGTAATAGCATCTAACTCAACTGCCTCATCGGACGTTAATAATTGGTGCATCGCTGACATTAATCTTGGTTCAGCAACGAGCAAGTTCAAGAGTCCTCGTAGGTGCTGCTTATAAATGCTTGTAGAGACGCGATTTATCGCGTCTTCAGCGAATGCGTCTTCACCTAGTAATACATCAAGCGTAATGTTTTCCTGACACAGATGATAAAGCGCTAAAGCTACAAGATAAGGATGTCCACCAACCATTAATTGTAGTCTTTCAAGATATAAAGCTCCTGTTTCTGAAGCTGCCCAATTTAAATCGTAACGCTGTGCTAAAGTCTGTACCTGTTCTAAGGTAAACGGTGGTAATTCAACAGTGATTCCAACGTTGAAAGGAGATTGATTAATTTTTAATTCAATATAGTTTTCTGTCGAGTGAGCCATCACTAACCGAAGTTTTCGCCATATATCAACGCGCTGCGCTGTCTCATGCCAATATCGCAGCATGGCAAGAAAGTCTATTGCAATATTTGGATACTCAAAAATTCGATTGAGTTCGTTAAAAACTAAAACCAGTGGACTATCAATTTGTTGGAGTAAATATCTCTCAAAGTAATTTTTACAACTCACCTTGCTGCCGATATCTTCATCCCAATAATCATCTAATTTAGGCGCCAGATGTAATTGACTACTAATATTGCCACAAAACCAGCGCAAAAATTTATCGAGCTTGGTAAAAAACGTGGTGTCAATTTCCTGAAAATCTAGGTAGACAGTTTTGTAGCCAGAAGTTTGAGCATGAGCGATGACGACGTTAAGGAGTGAGCTTTTTCCCATCCGCTTGGGAGCTTTGACGCGAACAAGAGATCCGGGTTGATGAAGGGTTGCATTTATCAGCTTTTCAACTGGGGGACGGTTGATGTAGAAAGGAGAATCAAAAGCTAAAGGGCTACCTGGATATCTAACAAAAGTTTCTACTGTTGAAGAAGGAATATATCTGCTTATAGATGCCTTATTAATTAATTGGGGTAAAGTTTGAGCATTACCACCGTTGCTTTCATCTTGATAGTATTGCTTTAATATCAATTGGAAGTTCTTCTTTGTAACCCTTCTTCCTGCTGCCTCTGAGAGTGATTTCCATAGTACTGAGCCAACTTCTTTAAAGTAGTTGCTACCATATCCAGAATTTTGCGCCATATCTTGATAGCCAGATCCTTGCCACGATTGAACGAGTATTAATTGTTCTAAAGGAGCAAGTTGCCGTTTAAGTAAAACTTTCTCTACCACTTCTAAAACTTGATTTGCGTCCATAATAATGTTATGAATATCTGGGATAAATTAGCAGAATCGCAACCGTTCCACATGGTAGTCACGGTTAGTTATTAAGTAAGTAAGATTAAGGAAAGCCGTGGTAATTAAAGGAACAGTTAATATATAATTTTTCATTTAAAATACGTATCCAGGCTTTGGGGATAAGCTATATTGCCCGCAACGGCGCTTTGACTTTACGCTAACTGACTCTTGTCTGATTCTGGATAAGATATTAAAACTCTTTCCATCAATAACTTGTAAAAACAAACACACTGGCTCTTATTAAACCACTTTTTGTCTGAAAAATAAGTATATAAAATTCATACCTTAATAGATATAGCTTCTACTGACCAAGCATTTTAAATACAAATGGGCTTGCGCTTAGTTACTTAGCGTGTTTCCTACCTATTTGGATGGGATGATTATCATTAGCTTTAATACCACACATGTTTCCAAAAGTCAATATAGTAAAGTAATGCTCTTGTTCAAAAAATTTTTTACAAACACAATAATGATTTTAAGATAGCTATATAGCCAATTTTTGAGGTCTAAATACAATATTATATTAACTAACTATTAAATTTTGTAGCCGAAAAATTAATAATGATTACTATAGCCATTTTCTATAGATTGCGTGACGCTCCTACACTCACCGGGAAGGTGTGGAAGCCTCACTTAGTTAGAATACCGAACCACATAGGAGAGCATTAAATTATTTGTGATGGTGGAAAAATGTCAAGTATTGAAGAAACAATTGATTTATGTCAAGACTTAATTCTTGAAAAAACTGGGAAATTGCTCAGTTTTATTCAAAAAGTTATACTACGCGAATCTTTAACTCAAACTAAAAAGACTTATGCTAAAATCGCGGTAGAGAATAACTACTCTGAAAATTATATTAAGCAATTTGTCGCTCCTAAATTATGGCAATTACTTTCAGATACTGTTGGTGAGAAAGTTAATCGAACCAATTGTGATGCAGTATTAAAAGAACGCTTAGAAAGTTTATCTTCTGTAAATGTATTACGGGATAATCAAGCATATAGAAGAATTTTAGAATTGCCTGAAGGATCTGTTCCTTTACTGTCTCCATTGTATATTGAGCGAGGTATCGAACAAATTTGTTACCAAGAAATTCTCCAACCAGGAGCATTTATTCGCATCAAAGCTCCAAGAAAAATGGGCAAGACTTCACTGATGGCAAGAATTCTTGCTCACGCTGACTCTAAAAATTATCATACAGTGCGCTTGAGCCTATATCGCGCAGAAACAGAAATTTTTGCTTCATCTCATAAATTTTTGCAATGGTTATGTGCAAATATTAATTTACAGTTAGGTTTAAAATCAAAGATTTCTGATTTTTGGGATGAGGATATTGGTGCTTTAATGAACTGCACTATTTATGTTCAAGAATGTTTATTAAATCACATTTCTAGCCCACTCGTTTTAGCCTTAGATCAAGTTGAACAGTTATTTGACTATCCCAACCTTGCTCGTGATTTCTTTGCATTGTTACGCTCGTGGTATGAAGAAACTAGAGATCTTTCGATATGGAGAAAATTACGGTTGCTGATTGTTAACTCAACTGACACATATCTTAATTTTAAAACTAATAAATCTCCCTTTAATATTGGATTAGCAATTGAGCTACCACCTTTTACAGGGATGCAAGTAGAAGATTTAGCAAAACGTCACCGACTTCAACTGACATCTTCTGGTTTTGATCAATTAATGGAGCTAACGGGGGGGGTTCCTTATTTAGTGCGATTAGCACTTTACCATAGTTTACAACATCAGATTTTTTTAGAAACATTAATGCAAAATGCTACAAGTGATACCGGAATTTTCAGTTCATATTTGCATGAACTATTATGGCATCTGAAGAAAAACCCCGATTTAGCTATTGCTTTAAGTGAAGTTGTGTTAGCGCAGGCACCAGTTACCTTAGAACAAGAGGTAGCATTTAAGTTAAAAAGTTTGGGACTTGTAAATTTAAAGGAAAGCAAAGCAATGGTTAGCTGTGGATTATACCAACAGTATTTTAGCACGCGCGTTAAAGAGTTAATCGAAAAATAGGAAACTTAGTTTTCATTTTTCACACACTTTTCTATCTTGTTCTTCTACTTCTGAGTTTATCTGCAAATAATCTCGTAACCAATTGCAACCGTATTCAAGTAAGTTGAGATTGAGAACGCACGCCAAATTTCAAATAATTAAATTATTGCCTTCACCGACTGAGGTAATATAACTACCATCAGGACTAACGGCAACCGCACGCACTGCACTACTATGTTCTATTTATGCTTGATGCTACAAATAATTCTCACACGAAATTAATTATTTGTAACATCACGCAACTTGAATTTACTACTTAATACTCAGCACTCAGAACTCAGGACTCTCTTGTGGATGTTTTTGTTGGTACGTGTTATCGCAGTATAATGCCCATGCGGCGCCAAACATTGCCGAGACAGAACCAGCTACAGCGGCAGTAACTCCCCAACCTAACGGACCAGTCCAGTTGATAATTTCTTTTAATACTGCTGTTGACGCTTTACTTACTACATAACCAGTTCCGGTGCCAACTGCACAAACTAAACCTAATTCAGTTAATATGTCTAAAATGCCTTTGCTCGATAAATCCTCTTCAAAATAAGTTTTCCATATACGCGAATACATTAAAACATCCGAAGCAGTCAAAAGAAACTGCTTGGGAAGTTCTACACCAGGTGTTGGCGCCACAGAAACACTGGCATTACCGAGCGCACAAGTTACAATTACCGAAGTTGCTTCTAATCTTTTTTTGCCTAACTTACTCACCGTCTAATCTCCTGCTAGTTTGAGAGACAATATTAATGACTTAGCTCAATTACATATTAACTGCCATAACAAAGTAACTCAAACTAACCTGAGCAAGTATAAACGACTACGAAGCTGATTTGGTAAAAATGCTCACCCAAAATCATTTTACTCTTCGTCTTTATCTTCTTGGTCTGGACGCTGAGTAGCAGCAGGATTATCTACGTACTCTTGAGTTCTAAAAGCTGCATTATTTGTAATATTTTCGGGCAAAACGTCTTTAGGGTCTATAGATTTATCTGCTGCTGAATTCATATTCAGTTCACCGTTTGCATTAACGTTAGGCTTATCCGAGGTTCCTTTGTGATTTGCGTGACCTGCTGGCATAATAATTATCTCCGTAAAAACATACGTGTATATTTAGCGTAAGCTTGTCGTCGCTTGCCAAACACTATCACAAGACGCAAATAAAATTCAGCACAAAGTGGGGTGCAAGTATTAGGCGCCGCTTTCTACAAACTGCACGCTTTAATTGGCAACAGAAACAGTTTCTTTCTCATCCTTGGTTTTAAATATTCTTCGACCCCAAGGTTTAAGAACTGAAACCGCGATAATTACTAAAATTAAACTTGTTTGAATTGCACCCCCAATTAAGGCGCCTTTCTGGTCAAATAAATATAACGGGTTATGCATCGCTTGTAGTCGTTCCGCTTCAGAAATACTTGTCATGGCATTAACCCAAGGACCCAGCCAAATAGTACCACTAACTATCAGCGTCACTGTTGCAACCCACTTAAAAATTACCCAGTAATGCTTAAAAAATCCCCATATAGTTAGCCAGCTAAGTAATCCACCCGTTAATAACGATAAGTTAGCAGATGGAATCACTACAAAATCATCAAGTACTTTCAATATATAGTTAATCGCGTAAAGCTCGTCACCATTCCCTGCTCTACCTCCTTTTGCCAGCGCGGTAACTACCATGCACAATGCCGCGCCGAACCATATTCCTCCTGATGCGACGTGGAACGATAGTAACCAGTTTTTGGGCTTTACACTCAATTTCTTCATATGATTAGCTAGTTAATAATTAGGCGGCTAATTATATTTAAGCTCTTAGAGTATGAAAAAGCAATACACTATGCTGGTAAAGTTTGTGTTGGGTTTCCCTGCGGGACACTACGTGAACGCAAAGCCGTAACCCAACCTACTCGCTCATGGCAGGCGCCCCGGCACTTACTTTTCCAAGTAATTCAATTAGCATGAGCTTTTCAGCGTAAGATAGATTAGCCATCAGTTTAGTAGTACGGCAAAAGTGGTCTGGTAACATACTCAATAATAGCTGGCGCCCTTTTTCAGTGAGATGTACAGTTAACATGCGCCTATCTGTTAGTGAAGGTTGGCGCCTGATATAACCATCGCGTTCGAGTCCATCAAGTAAACCAGTAATGGTAGCGCGCGTAACTTTTGCACGTTCTGCACATTCGGATGGTGTTAAACCTTGTTCGGGTGCATGAAGTAGCTGCATTAATAGAGTGAATTTACCCATTGAGAGGCCGTAGCGAGAGAAATGAGTATTTAAAGCAGTGTAGACTTCGGCAGTAGTATGAAGAAAAGCCAAGCAAGTTTCGACGGAGGTTACATCAAGTTCCGGAACCTGCTTGGCGAGATTTTCTAAAATTTCTTTTTCAACGAAAGGGCGTAGTGTTTCCACTTTAGATATAGATATTTACTTATTAATTAGCTGCCTAATTATAAATGATATTTTAGGCATCATTAATCTAATTCCCGGCGCCCTTCAAGTGCGCGCGCGAGTGTAACTTCATCTGCGTATTCTAAATCTCCACCTACTGGTAAACCAAATGCAATACGTGTAACTTTGGTAAAAGGTTTGAGAAGTTGACCGATATATAAAGTAGTAGTCTCTCCTTCAACGCTAGGACTAATTGCTAAAATGACTTCTTTGGGTTGGTCTTTACTAACCCGTCGTACTAATGACTGAATAGTAAGCTGTTCAGGGCCGACACCATCAATAGGAGATATTACACCACCTAGAACATGATACTTTCCTTTAAATTCGCGAGTCTTTTCAAGTGCAATTACATCGCGCGAGTCTGCGACAACACATAAAGTAGTGTTATCGCGCGTATTATTCCGACAAATTTCGCAAACAGGTTCAGAGGAAAGATGAAAGCAAACCTTACACAGACCTATCTTTTTTTTAGCTTCAATAAGAGCTTGGGCAAGTGCTTCGACTTCCGTTTCGGGACGCTTCAGAATATGCAGCGCTAAACGTTGGGCAGTTTTTGGTCCAACTCCGGGTAAGCGTTGCAACTGTTCGATTAACCGTGCTAAGGGGCGTGCGTAAACCGTAGTCGTATCTCCAGTAAATCTGTACTTTACTTATAATGACACCATTAGAGAATTTTAGCCTACTATTTTGCTAAAATTCAACAAGCTTCCATAATATTGTAGATTTGGCTTTTGTTCAAGAAAAGTTTGAACACAAATATTTAAATAACATTATTAGAAAATTTTAGTTTGTTTTTCGCCTGAAGTACTGACGATAAAACTTTTAGTAATTATGCGACTGTGTAGGGTTTCGATAAAAACGCTGTGGTACCAAAAGTCTTCAATTCAGCCATTCGCTCATTTGATGTTAGTCCGCTTGTGGGAATAATATTAACCTGTGGGTTTATTTTTTTAATGTGCGGATGGTAGTTAAACCATCCATCTCTGGCATCATCATATCCATTAACACTACATGAATTTTAGCTTTATGTTGTGCGTATAGTGCAATTGCTTCAATTCCATCACGTGTAAATTGTAGTTGCTTGTCTAAAGTTTGTGACATGTTATATTCTCCAACGGCTTATACTTGATTTTGGTCAATGTAAATTAGGCACCACAAAGACGAAGTATAACTACATATAACTACTTGTTAGGTAAAATAATTCTTACAAAAACTTTTTAATGTTGACTTTAGCGCTCGGCGATAGAATGAGCAATATAGATAAAGAATGTTAGAAAAAATACTAAGAACTATTCAGGAGAAAATACGCCTGCAACAGTATATTATGACTCTTCATGCCGAGGAAGAGATGGAAGACGACGATTTCAGTATCTATGATGTTGAAAATGGAATACTTACAGGTGAAATTTTAGAACGTCAAAAAGATCAAACGAGCGCTGAGTTAAAATATCGTATACGAGGAGAAACGGTCATGGGTGAAGGCATCGAAATAATTGTTAAACTGGGTGCTACAGGAAAAGTCGTTATCACTACTGTATATGCTTTATTAGGAGAGGAGGGTGATAATGAATTGTGATGTTTGTGGACAACAAGGCACTCGTGTTCGTAAAATATCGAGGGCTTATGGCAAAGGTGATAATTTACTAGTTATAGAAAATATTCCGCTTATTAGCTGTCCCAATTGTGGAGCTAGCTATTTTACGGCACAAACGCTACATGAAATTGATCGAATTAAGGCTAATAGACGTAGTATTGCTATTGAATGTCCAGTTAAAGTTGCCCATTTTTCTGAACTTGAGCAGGCTAGCTGATCAGCAATTCCCAGTTGCAGCATCACGGGTTTGTCTCGGAGGACGGCGCCCAATACTAGAAAGGTTTTGCATGAAAAACAATGATACTCTGGTTGGGTTGTGCCTACCCTTCAGGATATCCTACCAGTAAAGGGAAAACTCCGTTTACGGATAACGGCATACTACGTAAACGCACTCGCTGACACCTAACCTACAAGAATTTTAACGGCGCCTATTCCAAATAAAAAAAGCGCCCCTATTTCTAGGAGCGCTTTTTTATCAGTTATTTAGTTGTTATTCAACTATTAACCATTAATAGCAGGCGCGGTTAATGCAACAGGTGCAGCGTCGCCAGAAGCTAAGTCAAGTGGGAAGTTGTGAGCGTTACGCTCGTGCATTACTTCCATACCTAAGTTAGCGCGGTTGATGATGTCTGCCCATGTGTTGATGACGCGACCTTGGCTGTCAATTACTGATTGGTTGAAGTTGAAACCGTTCAGGTTGAATGCCATTGTCGAGATACCTAAAGAGGTAAACCAGATTCCAACTACTGGCCAAGCAGCTAAGAAGAAGTGTAAGCTACGGCTGTTGTTGAATGAAGCGTATTGGAATATCAAGCGACCGAAGTAACCGTGTGCTGCAACGATGTTGTAGGTTTCTTCTTCTTGACCGAATTTGTAACCGTAGTTTTGGCTTTCGGTTTCGGTTGTTTCACGAACTAAAGAAGAAGTTACAAGTGAACCGTGCATAGCACTGAACAACGAACCACCGAATACACCTGCTACACCTAATTGGTGGAAGGGGTGCATTAAGATGTTGTGTTCTGCTTGGAATACCAACATGAAGTTGAATGTTCCGGAGATACCCAAAGGCATACCATCGGAGAATGAACCTTGACCGATTGGGTAGATCAAGAATACTGCGGTTGCTGCTGCTACTGGTGCAGAGTAAGCTACGCAAATCCAAGGACGCATACCTAAGCGGTAAGAAAGTTCCCACTCACGACCCATGTAGCAAAATACGCCGATCAGGAAGTGGAATACTACCAACTGGTAAGGACCACCGTTGTACAACCACTCATCTAAGGAAGCTGCTTCCCAGATTGGGTAGAAGTGTAAACCGATAGCGTTAGAAGAAGGAACAACTGCACCAGAGATGATGTTGTTTCCGTACATCAAGGAACCAGCTACTGGTTCGCGGATACCGTCGATGTCAACTGGGGGTGCTGCTACAAATGCGATGATGAAGCAGGTGGTTGCTGCCAACAAGGTAGGAATCATTAGTACGCCGAACCAGCCGATATAAAGGCGGTTCTCGGTGCTAGCGACCCAACGGCAGAACTGTTCCCACACATTGGCGCTTTCGCGTCTTTGTAAGGTTGCGGTCATGTCTTTATGATTGCTCTATGTGATGAATAATTTAAGCTAGTTGTTTAACTTGCTTAATAACTAAGTTAAATCTTTTATTGAGTTTTGTAAAGGTATTTAACTTAACATTTTGTTATGTATAAGTGAGTATTTATATGGTTTACATTATGAAATGTAAACTAATTGGTTAAATATTTTACGTGTATAAAAATGTAGAGACGTTACATGTAACGTCTCTACAAGAATCGGCGCCTTCTATAAAAACCCTACACAGCAATGATTCCAGGACATTAAATATTGATACTTAACCTGGTGGCCAACTAAGCGGGCGCCCACCTAATATATGGAGGTGCATATGGAAAACCGTTTGACCACCATCATTGCCAGTATTAATCACAACTCGATAGCCGTTAGTAAGTTTTTCATTTTCGGCAACTTTCTTAACAGTCTGTAACAAATGACCGAGAAGTTCAGTGTCATCGCTTTGAGCATCGGAGAGCTTGGGTATAGGCTTTTTGGGAATTACAAGGATATGTACAGGCGCCTGAGGGTTAACATCTCTAAAAGCAAGCGCTAAATCATCCTCATAAACAATATCCGCAGATATTTCGCGTCGAATAATCTTGCCAAAAATCGTGTCTTGGTTGGTCATGTGTAACTTAATGATTCGATAAACCATTTGTCATTTAACAATTGTCAATGATAAGACAAAGGAATATTGCTATAACCAATAGTTTAAATATACTAATAGCTAAAATCCGTACTAATATAGATACATTACTTCATATTAGTTAAGAAAAGTTAAGGTTATGTAGTCTGACCGTTCCACAACACTTCTCTGAGGGATTTTTACTAATATATTTAGTAATATATTAATATTATCGTAGGTAAAATCAGCATGAGTCCAGAACAAGAGTTATTAGAAAAGTGGCGTTCTCTCCCGGAAAATAAACGAGAGGAAGTGCTAGATTTTGTGGACTATCTTCATTTAAAAAATTCAGCAAAGAAACCTCCATTAGGGGCACGTCTACGAAAAATTCGTGAAAAGATTGTTGCTTCGGGTAAACACTTATTAAATGAGGATGAAATAGAAAAAGAACTTGCTAGTCGTAGAGGTGGACTACAGAGTAGAGGGGAATGAAAATAACTTATATTGATTCAGGGGTATTATTGAGTGCTACAGACGGTGTAGGTAGTATTGCCGAGAAAGCTTTAGAAGTTTTGGGAGATTCAAATCGTGAATTTGTTTCGAGTCAATTTGTTAAGTTGGAAGTAACTCCTAAAGCCGTCTACAACAAGCAAACAGAAGAAGCTCAATTCTATGAGGAATTTTTTAGCGATGTTACATATTGGGCTAATAATTTAGAACAGATAATGCAAGATGCCTATAACATTGGCTGTAGGTACGGTTTAGCGGCAATGGATGCTTTACATATTGCAGCAGCTCTTTACGTTGGTGCGGATGAGTTTATAACTACTGAGAAGCCAACCAAGCCGATGTTTAGAGTTACAAATATTCAAGTAATTTCTATTTTTAGTTGATATTGCCTAGAAAGTTGGTGCATGGCGCCATAAATTTTTGGTTTATAGCAGTCCGTTCAGGAATTGTAAAAAATGCCTAAATGTACTGGAGTTTAGACTAGTTCCCGGTGCGAAACTCAAAGATAAATTTAGTCTTTAGTTTTGATTATTAGGGGAGATGTCCCGCTTGAGTTAGATTGAGTATTGAATTTCCATAAATAGATAATTTTT
>JAHHGX010000070.1 GCA_019359675.1 Calothrix sp. FI2-JRJ7 | reverse complement strand
GTATCAACGTAAATATCGTCGTCTAAGTGCTCGATGGGAACGCCAAAAAGTATATTTTGATTCCTTTCTTGACCTTGCAACTATCCACATGTGGGTTCAAAAGATTTTATTAGTGGGATAGATTCATGTAACGTCTCTACAATAAAATTAATAGGCGCCTTCTTTTTCTAATGGTTGTGGTTGTAATTCTGTAGCTTCGTCGGTGCGTGTTGCATACATTTCTTTTTCTTGCTTTAAGACACCAACTAAATGCACTATGGCAAATACGAGAGCAAAGACTGAAACAATATAACTGTGTATTGTATATAAGTGCTGTACGGTTACGCTATCGGTTGCGCCCCCACCAGTTAAGATATCACGTAGCAAATGACCAACGAAGGGTATTGATTCAATAGTGCCAAGTTCAATACTAAAGCGCCAGTAACCATCTTGAGTCCAACCCAAAATTATCGCAGTCCAATCAAGTCCAATTGCAGCTAAAGTCAAAAATATTCCGCTGACCCAAGCAATTAACCAACTCTTGCGGAATTGTCTGCTTAAAAACATTACTACGATTTGTACCAAACTCACAACTATCATTCCGTTGCCAGCGATACTGTGCGCTTTATGGAACAACCATCCATACCCTACTTCAGTATTTATTTTAGAAAGCGAAGTATATGCAGCACCTGCTCCAGGCTCATAGTAGAAAGATAACAAAATCCCTGTACTGGCGCCGATAAAAAACAAAGTCAGAAGTACTACAGATAGTATAGTGCTTACTCGCCGTAAAGTCTTGTCGAATTGGTTAGTCAGCATCGCATTTCAAGATAATATGTATACTTTTATTACATTTTAACTAAGAAATGTTAAGATTTCCCAGATTTTAAATCAAAAAGTAGACAAGTTCGACAAAAACGACAACAGATATGATGGCGCCACTTTCTCAATATCCTGGTACGATAATTATGGGTAACATCATACTGCTTAGAATTATGGAGTTCCAAATTGTACTGACTAGTACAATGTCCGATTAATAAAAATAACAGTGCAAATGTGTAGTGACTTACGCAAAGAAACCTGGTTTCTACGCAAAATCGTCATTTTATTACATGCTATCAACGTAGAAACGAGGTTTCTAGGTTTTCATGCGTAAGTTATGTGTGTATTTAGCTACACAAATAGTGAGACAGGAAACTCAAAAGGTAGACTTTCGTCTAAGTTAATAAGGGTGAGATTGTACTTGTTTTGAGCAACAAATGGTATTAAATAGCGATTAAAGTATATACAGTAAATAAAATTTAAATGAATTGATTTGCAAATGTAATTTATATACCAGAAAGTCGCGGATATAATACAGATGATAAAAAAGATGAAGTATCGTTGAAGATTTAAGACTTTTGCTGTTATAGCTCCTAGGTTAGGAAGTTATGATTTGTAGAGGTAACAATATAAGCTACGATATTTAACTTTAAACAATAAAATTGCTAGTCTATATAAACGGTCTTCTGAGTGAGTGAAAATTGCTATGTCTTACGCATCGTTTCTGAAAAATATGCCAGAAATACTAAGTCAGCCAACTGGAATTGCTGCGTTAGCATCGCTTGGTATTCACGGTGCTATTGCATTTATACTGCCGTTAATGCCAGTTGAGTCTGCTAAAAGTAGCAAGCAAGCAACTACACCGACAAAGCCAATTGGTTTGTCGGAATTGAGCAGCAGTGAGCAAAGTCGCATTCCTCAAAAATTGCCAAATCAACCTGGTGTTCAATCACAACTGCCACCATTACCCAGTCAAATATCAGGACTTCCTGCACAGCAGCAAATTCCTTTAAACCTTAATGGCGCCCCAACAGGTTTACCTCCTTCACCTCCTCTAGGTTCAAGTAGTTCAATAGTACCTCCAGGTGGTTCTAATAGTTCGGCGTTTACACCTTTAGAAAGAGCTTCTGGGTTGAACATTGCAGGATTACCAAGGGGAGGAAATTCTGTACAGAGATTTCGTAATGACTTGTTTAAGACAGACACTTCAAGATTTAGCTCAACACCAACGATGAGTTCTAGAGTTACGCCAGAACTTTCATTGGGAAGAAATAATAATGCAGCAAGTCGGAATTATAACATTGGTGCTGGATACTCTGGGCAACAACTTCAAGCATCGCGTCCGTCTGGATTAAGCGAGTTACCTTCCGAGGCGCCAACAAATCTACCTGTATATCCACCAGCATTGCCTCCGACAGATATGGCATCTCCACCAATGGGTAACACAGGTAATTACGGCAATAATTACGGAAACGTAAGTGCAGCACAACCAGGAAACGAGCGAGTAGAACCAACAAGTGGGCAGTATATTGCCCCAATCGACCAAAATCAGACTGTAGGCAATCAGAAGTTTAATTTGGCGGCAGGTACAACCTTACCAACTTATCAGCCACAACCTGGTGGTCCATTAGATAATTTAAATAGACCGACTAACACACCTGGAACAAGTGTGGCGCCAACAGGTAGTGCAACACAGCAAAATACCGATGACAAGCTTTCTGACGCGAGAATATTTGGGGATTTCAAAAAAGAATTTCCACAAGGAGAATTGCGGGCGCCTGTAAATTTGACAATGGACTCAGCGAAGCTTGATAGCAACGTGAAAGTTTCGTTGGTAATGGATGGAGAAAATAAAATTGCTGATTTGAAGCTATTAGGTGATGCAGCAAAACTGCCATTTCCTAAACAACAAGCAATTCGCGAACGCTTACAGCAGTATTTCAAAGAAAATCCAACTTCTACAAGAGGCAAGGGTGCGCTATTTAGTTTTGTAGTTTCGCCGCTGTCGGTAAATTCAACTCAACCGAATAATAATGCACTGCAAAATAATCAAACCCCACTTGCGGCGCCTCAAGCAACAACCAATAACATCTTCAACCGTTTATCGGGTACGCAACCAAATGGCAATCAAGCAGTTACGGCGCCCGCAGTTAATAACCCAACAGTAAATACTTCAACTAATAGTTCAACAAACAATATAAATAGAACCACTAATTCAACCCAACTACCAGTATTACCTCCATCACTACCTGGGCCTCTAAAACCCGTAGGTGGAACACTCCCACAAGGACAACAAACAGTTTTACCGAAGTTGCCTTTACAAAAACCAGCTTCTACAACTGATTTACCTCAAACACTGCGTAATGTTCAACTAGCACCCCAAGTGGCGCCGAGTATAGCAGCTCGTGAAACGCAAACTGGTAATACAACAACATCTCAACCATCAAGAAATGCTTTAGTTACTAAATTACGTAACACTCAATCATCCTCAGATGAAAGTAAAATGTCTGTTATTGAGAAATTACGTAAAGTTAAACAAGAGCGTGAAAACGCAAACCGAGAAAATGCTAATCAGTAACTAAAATAGATTTGGCATTTAAAACTAAATAAAAGACGTGCATTTGATGTGCGCGTCTTTTATAAAAATTAAAGGTTGAATATTACCATCCTTGTTCGGCTTTTTGAAAAACATAAGCAGCGACTTCCAGAATTTCTTCCTCGTTCAACTTATTTTTGAAAGCAGGCATGGCGCCTTTGCCGTTCTTGAGTTGGTATATAATTGCCTGTATGGCATCAGTATTATAATTATCTAAGTACTGAGATAAAGCTTCTTTGTGTAAAGTCTTATTGGCTATCAATATATTGCCACCACCAAGGTGACAAGAAGAACAATTATTTGTAAAAATTCTATCTCCGTTAGATTCGGCAAATACTGGGTTTGTCCATGCAAAAGAAAGCAGTATTATTACTACTGCCAATAGTAGTTTATGAATAAGTTTCAATTATCAATCTCCCTATCAACTAGCATATAACTATAAATCAAGCACGATTATAACTATTCTAAAGTTGCAGCAAAGCTTTGCGGGAGTCGCATCAAACATTTTCGAGTAAATTTAAGCGTTTTTAATCACTACTAAGTATATTTACACGGTATAAAAGTTTAAGGTGGTGAGTTTGTCTTGCATATAACTAGACAAACTCACCACCTTGATTTTAGAGTACTCGATATCAAATTTATCGAGTTATTTGTCAAAAATACATGTGCCAAACGGCGCCGTTTTTTACTAGATTATTATCCTTCAACGGTAATTTTACCAACCATGCCAGCACCACGGTGAGGTTCACAGTAAAAAGTATAATCACCAGCAGGAGCATCTGCGGGGAAAGTTGTTTCAGTTGACTGACCAGGGTTCATCATTAGTTGTTTGTGAGATAATCCTTTTGCAAAATCAGCGCTTTTCGCAGCATTTTTGCTCGCATCAAACACAACGTTGTGGGGAGGCACTTTATTATTAACCCATTTAATGGTGTCACCAGGTTTGATTGTCACCTTGGCTGGCTCAAACGCTAGCATACCTTTATCGCTACCTAACTTAATCGTAACGGTCTCAGCTGAGGCGCCAGGTGCAAAAACAACAAAGCTGCTTACAACCAAAAATAATGTTACTGTTACCAAGCTAAAGCGTCGCAGAATTGCTGCTATAGACTTCATGGCTATCTCCTGAAAAATTACTTTATTCTTAATGTTCTTTCATTTTACGACGAAATACGACAGCTTGTCATATTTAATTTTTTGAGTTTTATATTACTAATCAGTATAACTAATCTATTAAATTATAAGTTATACTTATAAACCGGGTTTCTACCCATAATCGTTGTTTCTATTGCAATATCTATAAAGAAACCCAGTTTCTGGTTTCTACAAAAAAGCAGAGGCACCTTCGGAAGAAATATCTTCTTATCCTCTGCTGTATAAAGTTATATGTTATAAAAATGACCAAGGCAAAATTAGTAATAAATTTTACCGCCACCCCACTGAGAACCAACAATCTTGGGTTGTAGAAGGATATATCCAGCAATAGCTTCTAGGTCTTTGTCGGTAAGGTTCCGCATTTCAGTAAAGATATCAGCGCTCTTGGTGCTAGGGTGTAATTCAGAAATTTCTTCCTCACCATCGTATGTAGTAGGATTCTTCATATAATCCACCAAGCCACTAATACTATTGCGGTTAGGTGTGGCGCCTGCCAAAGCTTCTGGTTCTAAACCAACGTTCTGGTTAGTTTTAGTAACACCACCAGCATGACATTGGGCACAAGCATACTGAAATAAACGTTTGCCTTCTTTTATTTGTTTAAGACTGAGAACTGTGGTATCTCCCGCATCGTTAGCAGCTACGGTACGAACTTCTTTAGATAGTTCCACCGCATTAGCACTGCCGATAACAAATTGGAACGTTAGCAACACAGTTGCCAATAATATGCCAATAAATCTTTTTAACATCTTTCCCCTTAAAGATTTCGACGCTCAACACAGCTAGGTAATATGTCGCGCTCAATCTCAATTGAGCCACTGTTATACAAATATCATGAAGAGAGCGCAAATGGTCGCCAAAACTACAAAAGTGCTGAGTAGAGACGTGATTAATCACGTCTCTACCCTTTGCCACCTGTAAATGTCACACCTTGGATGAAGTAGCGGTTGAAGAAGGCATAAATACACAGTGCGGGTAAAGTAAATACCATTGATGCTGCCATGATATAGTTCCAGTAGCTGATGTATTGACCTTTAAAGGTATTTAGACCTAGAGGCAATGTAAACATTTCTGGGTTAAATAGAATCACTACGGGTAGTAAAAAATTATTCCAGCTACCCATAAATACAAATATCGTCTGTGCTGCGAGTGCGGGTTTGGCGAGTGGTAATACTATTCTCCGAAAAATACCAAATTGAGTTAACCCATCAAGGGCGCCTGCTTCTTCAAGTTCTTTAGGAAAATTAACAAAAAACTGCCGCATCATAAAGATGAATGTGGCATTAACCATACTTGGGACTATCATACCTTGATAGGAATTTAGCCAACCAACAGCTTTTAATATCAAAAAAGTCGGGATAAGCGTTATTTGTAGGGGTACCGCTAGTACTGCCAGAATCAGCAAAAACCAAAATTGTTTACCCGCAAAGTTTAGTCTTGCTAAGGCATAACCCGCCATTGTGTTGAAAAGCAAGTTTAAGACTGTAACGCTGAATGCTATAAATATACTGTTAAATAACCAACGAAAGAATAAAGGCTGCTGGAAGAATATTTGCTTATAATTATCTAGGGTAAAGTTCTTGGGTAAAAAATTAGCTTCACCGCTGCTAATTTCAGCTAGCGTTTTAAATGAAGCAGAAAGTGCCCATAAAAAAGGTATCAGCGTAATAACTGCATAAACTATCAGCAGTACATATAACAATATTTTCCAGATTGAGATTTTTTGATTATCCATTGCTTGTAGGGTGCGTGAAAGCAGTTTATTATTTCATTTTGTTGCAGATTGTAATAGCTTTCACGCACCCTACGCTTTTTCTCCAAAGAAGCGACGTTGAATCAATGTAGCAACAATAATAACGATAGCAAGTAAAAATGCGATAGCGGCGCCGTAACCCATTTGTAAGTAACGAAACACAGATTGGTATATAAGTAATACAACGGTAAGTGTAGCGTTGTTGGGTCCTCCGGTACCATTAGAGAAAATATAAGATTGGTCGAATAATTGAAATGTACCAATAATTCCCATTGATAATACGAAAAATGTTACTGGACGCAGAATGGGAACTGTAATATTTATAAATTTTTGCCAACCGTTGGCGCCATCGAGTTCGGCGGCTTCGTATAGTGACTGTGGGATATCTTGTAACGCTGCCAAATAAATTACCATGAAGAACGGCGCCGTTGACCAGATATTCATTAACATAATACCTTTGAGTGCAACAGCAGGGTCTCCTAACCAGTTATAAGTAGGCAGTCCAAGAAATGCCAGAACATTATTTAAGAGTCCGTTGCTGTTGTATATCCACATGAAAATCAACGTCAGCACCGCAGAAGAAGTTACAGTCGGTAAAAAATAAAGAATTCGCCACCAATTTTTACCGTGAATACCCGAATTAAGTGTTACCGCCAAAATCAAAGCTAAAATAGTTTGTAATGGCACAACAATGATTACATACTCAAATGTATTTCGCAGTGCTATCCATACTCTTTCATCGGTACCCAAATTCACGAAATTCTCTAAACCAGTAAACCGATACTCAATACCTCCCAATAGTCGAACCTTATGCAGCGACAGGTACACAGCAAAAAGAATAGGTAATACAACGAAAACCCCTAACACAAGAATAGTCGGCGCCATAAATATATAGCTCGCCAAATTTTCTGAAAGGTACCAGCCAGCTAAAGTACGCTGTTTTCTTAATTGAACCACTAAATAACCTCCGGTCTATCACACATCATTGATAATCTAATTAACGATGATGCATGATTATATATTTTACTGCTTTAGATAGATGTATTAATAAATATTTTTTATATTAACGAGAAATGATGCTTTTAACTCCAAATAACAGGTTAAGCAAAATAAAAGTCAATTTAATCAAAAGATAATTCATTTACCTCGTTACAGTATTAAACTGTACAAGGTTTTTTTATACTCCAAGAATATACTAATGGTGTGTAATATTAAGAACACGAAGTTTTGCATTTTCTATGGATTCTACCGAATTAAAAAACTCAGAGTCAGCAGATATACCCGAACTAACGGCGAAATAAATGTCAAGTTAATCGAAAGATTGCTAATTGCTATCGCCCCTCATGATTCTATAGGCTGTGGTTATAAACACGTGTTCGTGAATTAATTTTTTATACCATGCCATCACATTTGCTCTCCAAATCCTTTCTGCACCTTAGCGTTCTTGGGCTTTGTCTAACTGTTGGAGCAAGAGTACAACCAGCAACAGCAGCTTCATTAAGTGTAGTAGCCGATGGTCTTAATAATGTTCGAGGTTTAAACTTTGCTCCAGATGGTAGTTTATATATTACCGAGTCAGGTGTTGGAGGTGATGGACGATGTATTCCAGGCCCTTCTTTAGAGGGTTTGTTATCATGTGCTGGTACAAGCGGCGCCGTTACTCGTGTAAAAGATGGTAAAATTGAGCAAGTACTTACAGGATTACCATCAATTGCGTTAAGACCGACTGGTGATACAGGTACGGGCCCACAAGATATTCAATTTGATGAAAAAGGAAATGCTTATCTTTTGATTGGGTATGCTGGTCATCCAACTATTCGCGATTTCGGTGAAAACTCACCCAGTTGGGGACAACTCTATAAAGTAGACTTTAATAGTGGTTCCCTCACAAGCATTGCCAACTTTGGAAAATATGAGTTGGCAAACAATGTGGATGGGGAAGAGGTGCTTGATGTTAGTGGTGAAATTGCTAGCAACCCCTATGCTTTTACAATTAAAGATAATACAGCTTATGTTGTTGATGCGGCGGCAAACAACATTTTCAGTGTGGGACTCGATGGAAGTAACTTGAAGTCTTTTGTAGTAGCTCCTACGCAAACAATAACGAATCCTGTTTTTCCTACTCCTGCACCAGGACAGGTACTACCCCCAGATGCACCACCACCAGGTCAAATTCCCGATGTACTACAAATTGAATCAGTTCCTACAGGTGTTGTTGTAGGTCCTGATGGTGCATTGTATGTTAGTGAATTTACAGGTTTTCCTTTCCCTGAAGGTAAAGCGCGTATTTTTAGAGTAGGTTTAGATGGCGCCACAACTGTATATGCTGATGGTTTTACACAGCTAACAGATTTAGAATTTGATAAACAAGGCAATTTATATGCTTTACAATATGGCAATGCACCACAATGGGAAGGTATCAGTGATGCTTCAGTAATTCAAATTGCTCCAGATGGCGCCCGAACTGTGTTAGCTAGTGGTAATGGATTAGAGTCAGCAACTGCACTTACCGTTGGTCCCGATGGTGCGATTTATATTGCCAATAAAGGTGATAGAGCTTCACTTGGTCAAGTTTTACGGATTGAATCGAAAGCAAAAGTCAACGAACCAAGTACAATAATAGGTGCCGGAGTCGTATTAAGTGCTTTCGGATTAAGTTCGTTTTACAAGCGTAAACAGATAATAGAAAGCGCAGTAAAATAAAGAGTTATCACCTCTAAGCCTGAAACTTTAATGCCTTCTCGCTTTCCTGGCATGGACCCATACCTCGAATCTGGTTTGTGGCAAGATGTACATAACGCACTTGCCAGCAAACTTCGCGCACTTCTTGTCCCCCAGTTACGTCCTAAATATGCTGCGCGGTTAGAGGTATACGTCGTTGAGGAAACATCTACAGAAAGTGAAATTGGTATTTTGTACCCTGATGTAGAAGTTTTGCAGTTACGAAATCGCGACAAAATAAAATTAAGTCCATCATCTAATATTGCTACAACTCCGGCGCCGCTGACTCTACCAGTAATTCAACCGATTCAAGTACGAATACCTAACATTGAAATTAGAGACGTAGCAAGTAATACTGTCGTAAGTTGTATTGAAATACTTTCACCCGTAAACAAGCGAGAACCAAATTTAAGCGAGTACCGCAAAAAACGTCAACGCTTATATAATGCGAATGTTCACTTAATCGAAATAGATTTGGTGCGTAGGGGAACTCGTCCCTTCAACCATCCCCGTATTCCAGATGTAAGTTACTTAATAACGCTTACTCGTAGTGGTTCAGGAGTTATTGAATTGTGGCCTTTGAAGTTACAAGATACACTTCCAATAATTCCTGTTCCTTTAAAAGAACCAGACGCTGATGCAGTTTTAGATATACAAAATGCTCTCAGTACAATTTATGACGAAGCTGGGTATGATTTATCTATAGATTATCATCAACTACCGCCTCCACCTACATTGAGTCAAGCTGATAAGGGAGCATCCACTTTTGGCAGATAGGCTTTTTTAGACCAACCATATAGTAAGGTTTCTGGTGCCGAATAATTATGTTCCTTCCGAAAGTGGATGCTCCCAGCCGATAAAGAGTGGATTGAAGCAAGGTTAACGAATTACTAGTACTTCATGTGTTTAAAAGAATATCAAAGCTTACGATTGTTTTAAATAAGATTTAATAATATTAACGGCTTCTATTAGACCATTTTCTGACCGTATTTTTTCTCCTAAATATCCTGCGTTGTCTCGTAATTGTTCATTACTAATAGCAATATTAATAGCTTCTGCTAATTTGTCTGCATCAAGTTCTTTTTTTGGAATCGATTTTGGGCTAACTCCTAATTGAGCTAATCGTTCTCCCCAAGCAGGTTGGTCAGCAAAGAAAGGAACAATTACATTGGGAATACCTGCTCTTAATCCATACGCTGTTGTTCCTGAACCACCATGATGGACTACAGCTTTCATTTTAGGAAATAACCATTCAAAAGGCACATAATCCACAATATGTACATTATCATGTAATTCAGTTTGTCCTAAACCAGCCCAACCAGATAATAAAACTGCTCTTTGTTTAGTTTTTTCCAGCGCTGACAACACGATATTTGTTAAATCTTTAGGGTCACGGGTAGTCATGCTTCCAAAACCAATAAAAATTGGAGTTGAACCATTATTAATAAAATTTACTAATTTTTCAGGTGGTTGATAGTTTTCATCTTCATTTAAAAACCAATAGCCTGTTATATGTTGCGAAGCTCCCCAATCAACAGGTTTGGGAATTACATAAGAACTAAAGGAGTATAATACTGGTAAAGGAGATAGTTGTTTGGGTGGATTTTTACGATACCTGGCGCCGAGAAACGGTAAAGGAGGTACACCAAGTACTTGGGTGCGAAAGTCATTAATAATTTTACTTTTATCACGCCACGATAAAAACTCAATTAAAAAATAACTTAAATAATTAAGTGAAGCTTTAAATGAGTTTCTTTCAGACAAACCAAATTTCAGAAAAGGAAAAGATCAAGTTGGAGTAACTGGCATATAAGAAGCTAAAAAACCTGGTACATTTAAAGCTTCTGCTATGTTGTAACCCCACGTAGCTAATAATGGAAAAATAATTGCGTTACTCCCAAGGCTTGCAGACCATGCATCTCTTAATTGTTGCTGAAAAACTTCATCGCTAATCGGATTAAAACCGCCTTTACCCTCAAGTAGATTATACCCCGCTTCAGAACGCAGAAGCTCTTTGTAATCTCCTGCAATAGGAGCATATTCTATACCCTGTTGTCTTACAAAGTCTTCAAAAATTGGGTGAGTAGCAATTTTTACTGAAAATCCTGCTTGTTCTAGAGCCTGAGCTAAAGCACAGAATGGATTGATGTCTCCCCTAGAACCAACTGATAATATAGTTATCTTTAGTTTTTTTGGCATTTTTAAACTATTTTTAAGTTACTACGAATCAATTATAAAGCGTAATTCGATGTCACAAATGTTGCTCTTCTCTATGCACTCTGTGTCTCTGTGGTAAAAATTAATACTACATAGGCAGGATGCCTGTGCTACAACGTATCAAAAGGATGCCTGTGCTACAACGTATCAAAAAGTACTAGTTAATCGAGTGCTTGAATAAGCTTATTAGCTTGAGTTTGTGCGCGTTGCATTGCTTGAGGTAAAGGTTGCTCACCTAATAACGCACTAACAAATTGATTATCAAAATTATTCATAATAGCAGCAGGATATTTACCTACTTGCCAAGGTATACCGTAATTTACACCTGCCACTAATGAAGACCGTAAGCTATCTTGGTCATACCCTAAATTAGTAGCTACAGATTTACGAGTTGGTAAAGCAAAACCTGTACCCGTCCATTTTTGCATTCCTTCTTTTCCTGTTAGATATTTAATTAACTCCCAAGCTTCGGGTTTATGTTTGCTTTGTTTATTCATGACATAGGCAACAGTAAACAACATTGTACTGCGTTGACCGTTGATAGTGGGTATTTCTGCTGTGGCAAAGTCTAGTTTAGGATATGTTTCTCTCAAATAAGGAATTGCCCAGTTACCTTCAATAACCATTGCAGCTTTACCTTGACCGAACATTTCGCTGCCTGAATTTGTGCCAACATCCGATTTTTGAGCAGATGAACGTTCGTTTCGATACTGGTCAACAACTGATTGTAAACCCTGTAAACGAGCTTGTTCTGCAAATGCCGCGCGACTTTCACGGTCAACAACTTGACCACCGTAAGCTTTGATTTGATAAACTTGTCGAGCTAATTCTGCATTCTCACCAAAGCCGTATTGGTCAATTCTACCGTCTTTATTTGTATCAATAGTTAGTTTTTTTGCGTATGCGCGTAGTTCTTCCCAAGTTTGAGGAGGATTTTCTAGACCAGCATTGGCAAAGGCTTGTTTGTTATAGAACAGTGCTAACGTAGAGTAATCTTTCGGCAAACCATAAATAGTAGCTTTATATTTAAACGTATCAAGTAAAGTTGGTTCAAAGTCTGTTAACTCAAATTCAGGTTTAATATAACCATCAAGAGGTTCTAGCACATTTTGACTCATTAAAAAAGGCGCCTCAAGTGCATCAAGATAAAAGACATCAGGAGCAGCATCACCAACCAAACGGGTTTTCATCACATCCATATACTGGTCTGCAATTTGCTCGTATTTGACTTTAATTGTCGGATGCTGTGCTTCAAAGTCGCGCAACACACCTGTTAACAGCTTTTGTTCAGCAGGAGAAGCTCCCCAACCACTAAGTTTTACAGTAGTCGCAACAGGTGCGTTCTGTGCTGTGAGTGTCGGTAAACTTTGACACCCTACCATGCTAATTGCGATTGCAACTACTAATCCTAAAAAGTTGAACACAGTTTTTCTCATTCTAGTCGGACACAAGACTATCCCTATATTTATCTCTTAACCTACATATAACGTTAACGAAGCTAGATAAATAACTTGAAAGTGTAAAATTTTATTGAGAACTAAAAGATTTTGTACAAACTAATGTATGTGTCATTTTTTTATCAATAGTAAATTTGTAACACTAACAGTAAGCTTACGCACATAAGCTTATGGTAGCTATAGACTTTTAGTAAGAGCTACAAGTCGAGAACAGATTAAGATATATTCACTAAGTATGAAGAATTATTTAACAATATAAGTTAATATTACAATAACTTGGCACTCTGCGTGGCTAGCTAACAAAACGAAGCGATTCGTGGGGAAACGAAGTAATCCGGAATACCTCAGCTACACACCTACTACGTTTGTCAAACCAAACTTTACCCAGAAATGGTATTGGGAGCAATCCCGTAGTAAAGCGTATTTATTAACTACGCTTTACGATAAATTACTACGTTTTATTGTTATTAGATGCTACGACAATAAAACGAAATTTTCCGCTACTCCAAAATAATATCCAAGCACCACCGACCAATACCCCCATGAACTCCATTCAGCTCGAAATCCCTGCTTTGGACACGATAACTGATGCACCTGCAAGTTCCGTTATTGATTTAGAAGTTACAACTGATCAAAATCTTACAAATCAAATTACAAATCAAAATCTTAAAATACCTAAAGATAAAATTCGCACTTCTCTGCGAGCTTCTACGGTGGATTCTGTTTTTGCAACAATTTTCTCAATCACAACTACTGGAATTTTACTAAGTAATTTTTTAGTGCAATTGGGAGCTGACCCTGTAGCTTTTGGGATGCTTTCTTCAATTCCAATGCTAGTGAATCTAATTCAACCACTAGGCGCCTACCTTAGCGAACAGACAACGAGTCGTTTTCGTTACTCAATGTGGATATACGGAACCTCGCGTTGCTTGTGGGCAGTACTAGCAGTGGGAGTCTTCATGGCTTATGGGGGTTTTATTGATTCACATCAACTGATAAATTTAACTTTATTAATAGTTTTAGCTACAAACTTGTTAGGAGGACTTGGAGGCGCCTCTTGGTTAAGTTGGTTAGCAATGATTGTACCAAGGCGTCTATTAGGTAGATACTTTGGTATTCGTAATAGCGTATCTAGTTTAACTAACTTGATTTGCGTTCCCATAGCAGGGGTTATAGTATCAACTTGGGGTGGTGGAACACTACAAGGTTACGGTGTTGTACTGTCAATTGGGATTTTATTCGGTTTTATAAGTCTCGCATGTCAGTGTTTTAAAGTAGATATTAATCCGCAAGAACAAAACTGTATAGTGTCTAAAGGAGTTTCACCATCACAAGAAGAACCCGTTAAGACAGCAACAAATACTGCTCCACCCGAATTTTCGATTTTAAGTATTTTTAAAGACTCAAATTTTTTAACTTTCTTACTGTACTTTGGTTTATGGATGTTCGCGGTTAATTTAAGTATGCCGTTTTTCAACCTTTATATGTTAGATACACTGGCATTAGATGTTAGCTGGGTAACATTTTACGGTAGTATTCAAGCAGGCGCCAATCTTTTATTAATGGTACTTTGGGGACGTTTAGCAGACCGATTTGGAAATCGCCCTATTCTTGCCTTAGTCGGAATTTTAGTTGCAATAACACCTTTATTATGGCTAGGAGTAGGTACTCATAATATAGATTTATGGTTATGGCTACCGCTTTTACACGTCCTTACTGGTGGAACTTGGGCGGCAATTGATTTATGTAACAATAACTTACAGATAGGAGTGGCACCAATACGCAACCAATCAACTTATTTTGCCATTGCCGCAGCAGTTGCAGGCGCCTGTGGTGCTTTAGGTACAACAATTGGTGGGTTTATTGTACAAAATAACAGCTTTGGTGGTTTACCAGGTTTGTTTGCTCTTTCCTGTGTTTTCCGACTTGTCGCTTTAATTCCGCTTTTATTTGTAAATGAACCTCGAAGAAAATCCTTATTTGAATTTATTCAAGAAATTCGACAGTATTTTTTACAAGGAGCTTTACAGAAATAACTTTGTACTAATATATCCTCTAGGAATTTTGGCAAGTTGTAGCACATCTGTCTGGTAATATGCAGTCATATAATTTTTTACCACAGAGACACGTAGAGACGTGTTCACGTAGAGACGCGATTAATCGCGTCTCTACAGAGAATATTCGTTAAAACTCAATATTTGGAAACAGCTTGAAATTTACAAGCGAGGATATATATGTATATAAATTATCTTCGCTTGAATTTTGGCGCCGTTTGAAATTTTTCTAGAGAAAATATATATGTATTACTTATTGTCTAGAAATTTCGGCGCCGTATGAGAATTTTCCTAGAGGATATTTATATTAAACTTATCCTCTAGGAATTTTGACGCATGGAATTTTCCTAGAGGATATATATCTATTAGACTTATCCTCTAGGAATTTCGGCACCTCTAGTTTTACGTGATTAAATTCTTGCTATCCCTTGTTTGTTCAAACTCAGTGATATTGGTTATCGTTGTCTCGGCAATATTGCGAAGCGCTTCTTCTGTGAAAAATGCCTGGTGTCCAGTGATTAGCACATTGGGAAAAGTTGTGAGACGCAGAAAAACATCGTCTTGGATAATAGTTCCTGATAAATCCTCGAAGAATAAATCGGATTCTTTTTCATATACGTCTAAACCTAGGGAACCAATTTTACCCGATTTTAGTCCCCTAGTTACAGCTTTGGCATTAATCAAGGCGCCTCGACTGGTATTAATCAACATTACCCCAGGTTTCATTTGTTCGATTGCATCAGCATTGATAAGGTGATGCGTCTCAGAGGATAGCGGACAATGCAACGAGATAATATCAGATTTTGTAAAAATTTCTGATAACTCAACGTATTTTATTCCCAGTGCTTCAATTTCAGGATTTCGGTAAACATCGTAAACTAGTAAGTTACATCCGAATCCTTTGAGTATTTGAGTAACAATGGCGCCTATCCTACCTGTGCCAATAATACCAACAGTGCGTCCATGTAAATTAAACCCCATTAAACCATCTAAAGAAAAATTACCTTCCCTAACACGGTTATACGCACGGTAAAGTTTACGATTAAGCGTTAGTATCATCGCAATGGTATATTCAGCAACTGCTTCAGGTGAATACGCAGGAACCCGCACTACAGAAATACCATATTCAGCAGCAGCTTTTAAATCAACATTGTTAAAACCAGCACATCTAAGAGCAAGTAACTTAGTTCCACGTGAAGCAAGAACTTCGAGAGTCGCTGCATCAGCTTGGTCATTAACGAAAATACAAACAACGGGAAAATCTGCTGCAAGAATAGCTGTGTCTTTGTTTAGATGCGGGTCAAAGAAGATTAAATCGTGTTGCTTGTCTGAATTTGCAGCTTCGAGAAATTGACGGTCAAATGCTTTAGTACTAAATACTGCGATTTTCATAAACACCTGATTGCTTTATAACGTATCTAGTCTCAGCATTATAATAGCTTTATACCAGGCAACCAAATGTACTGATAAAGCAAAATGATATATTAGTAATATAATTTATTATTCTTTTTCTTTGTGGAAATACTACGTAAGGTGGGCATTGCCCACCATACATATTTGAACTAATCAGTAAATAACAAGGAAAAAATTTATGTCATTCGAGTCTTATAAAAACATCGCTCAAGTTCTACAAGAATTTAATATTACTTCATCCGAAACAAACTTTATTATTGAAACTAAATTTGATATTAGAGAAACTTTTAGGGAAGAATTAAACTTTTCTCTACGGGAGTTTACTTTTGAAGACTCAGAGTATGCTATCTGTGAAGCTGTGGTTTTTCCAATTTTGAGAGAAGTATATCGTAATTATCGAGATAATTTTACACTATGGAGTCATAAAACCCTTACATATGATATAAATCTTACTGGAATACCTGATTATATCCTCGCAAATAAATCCCCATTAGGAAAAGAAGTTTTTGAAAAACCCTTCTTAATTGCGGTTGAAGCTAAACGTGATGATTTCATCAAAGGGTGGGGACAGTGTTTAGCTGAAATGGTCGCAATTCAAAAAATTAATCAAAACTTGGAGCAAGATATATATGGAATTGTATCTAATGGGCAATTTTGGCAATTTGGCAAATTAAAAGGAAATACCTATGCCAGAGAAATCAAATCATACACATTATCTGATATAGATGACTTATTTGCGGCGCTTAACTATATATTTATGCAATGCCAGCGCACGCTTGATTTATTTTATCGCGAACTGGCTTAAAAATACGCCTAATACCCATCATTTTGTAGAGACGTTACATGTAACGTCTTTACACATATTTTATAACGATACAATCTATTGTATAAAACAGCACTTTAAAACGGCACTTTATCTATTATAAAATCACTTTTAGAGCCGTGTGAAGAAAAATTAGTGTGATTTTTTCCTGTATTAACATTTACCTTTGTGTGTCCCAACATTAACTCATCACGTTGTTGCCAAATAGAAAATATTTCCTCCCTACCATCATTAAGAGTTGCTAAATCAACTTGATAAATTCCCGAAGCTCGTTTGATTTTTAAGCCTAGCAAATTTAATAATCGACTAAGAATTTTTATAGTTGGAGCTTGGTCGTTATCTTTAATCAAGTTAATACCTAAAACTCGCTTTATATGTTGACTACACTGCAACACTGTGTTTTTGAGTCTTAGTAAATCTGTTTCATGTTCTGTAAAGGTGCGTCCTGACTCTAAAAATTGCTGCATTCCTAACGCGCGTAATGCTTCAACTTTTAATGTATAGGTCTTCAAATCAGGTAAAAACACTTTTCCGTCACCTGATAATAACTGTTGATACCATTCTTGTTTGTCTTTAAGTCTAAAATATTCGCTTTCGTGCGTGAGATGATAGTGTATTAACAGTTGAGCATAATACCCTTGGTCATCACGCATCTTCAATTCTGGAGTTACGGGGACACTATAGCGTTGTAAAAGCATGTATTTGTTGATTTGATGACGTTCTTCTTCGCTGAGTGAGTGTTTTGCTGATATTTTCTCGTACTCTACTTTATCTATATCTTTGGCGTTTGCAACTGCATTGGCGCCAACTATTTGATTTTGGCGTTTAATTTTCTTAATACTACAGCTAATTTCCTTAGATTTTTGCCGAAGAAGGCGCCAGTCTTTTTGGACTTTAACAATTTCTAACATTAATCTGCGACGAGTTGGCAAGTCTTCGGGGTCTGTTGCCAAAAATGCATGACGTAAATCGCGGATAATATTCTGATGTACAGCGTTACTGCGTAACCATATTTGATGACCATCTGCGATTAAACCTTCTTTCATCGATTGACGGTACATACAAATCGAAGCATTTATACGTGCGGATAGTTTTGCCCAAGTTCGTAAATGTATAGGGTCATATACCAACGGTAAGTCTACATCAACATGATGTAAGGGACTTAATAAGGCTAAATTTTCCTTTTGGTTTTCCTGATACCACTGTGATAGTAATCGATAGTTAGTGCTACCACTGCCAATTATTCCAATTCCTCGTTTTGCACACCATACTGCACGTGGTATAGAGTCACGAACACGTGATAATGCTTGTCTTGCTTCTGAGTCAGGAATTACACCTTGAAAAATTCCGTAAACACGGTCAAAGTGCTGAACGTCGATACTAACACCTGTTCCTAGACTAGGTGTCACTAACACTAAATCGTAATCTGTAACTTTTTGATTGATTTCAGCAGCAAAGTCTACTGCTGCATGTCCAGGAGTATTAGTTGTGCTGCTGCTTATCACCAATGATTTAGGAGATATTCTATATAAACGCTCTAGACGTTCTCTTAAATAACGTTCAATAGTTTCACAACTATATCGTCCTGCACGACTATCGGTAGTAACATAACATTTACGTCCAGCTATTAAGTCAAGTTCAAGCTGTTGAATTAACGGAGTCGGGTTAGGAGAATCATAAAACGAGATATCCCAACCTTTCTCAGGTTGCCATTCATTTTCTAGCACCCAAGGAGTTATTTCTATTCCTGCTAACTGCTGTATGTACTCCAAGGAAATATCTGATAAATCAGCATCTTGAGCAATTACCAAACCACCTGTTGTTAACACAGTGTTAATAAGTTCCTGGAATGTTTTAAGAAGCTTAACGCGCTTATCTTTACAAGTAGTACTATGAAGTAAGTGTGATAAAGACTGTTCAACTTCGTCTAAAATTATTATCCCACCAGCCCAGTCATTCGCATTAAGTTTCCAAATTGAATCTACACACAAACCTATAGAATTTTGTGTAGAGACGTGTAAACCGGAGGTTTTCCCGCAGGGATTAATCACGTCTCTACGGGAATTTCCAATACCCCAGTCGATACCGATTTTGTCGCAGAGGAATTTTCCAAGTTGGATTCGATGGGTGATTAATAAAATGGGACGGTTATTTGCTTTTGCCGATTCGATTACTTTTTGTAGTGCAGTTGTTTTTCCCGTTCCTTTCGCTGACTTTACACCAACTAAACCAGAATTTGGCAGAGGTATTTCACCTAAATAACGACGATTAACTGTTAGCGCAGCATTTATCGTTAATTGAGCATGGGGTTTGCAAAGAGCTAAATATGTCTCTAAATCTAAACTGTGACTATATATATTATCGACGGCATCGGCGCCCTGCTCAACAATAAATTCATCAACACCTTTTTCTTTTCCAGGTAGCTTCATCGCCTGAACAGAACAATTCTGAGATTGAAACAGTAAACCAAGCTGAGAAATTGCATTATCAACAGCAGCAATTTTTCTCGGTTCCGTCTCAAAATCAAAACAAATGTAAAATTGGCGCCTGACTGTAACTGTAAAAGCTGCTAAATCTGGTATAAGCTGCCGACTAATAACTTTACCAAATTCATTCTTATTAACACGATAACCACTAGTAATTCCAGGTATTGCAATTGCAACATAACCTAACGATAATAAAGCAGCAGCTTTTTTAACACCCTCACAAATAATAACTGGTATCGAACGCTCAATCACCCACTGCCAAAAACCCTCAGCTTCACCACTTTGATTAATATATATATTCGCAGGTAAATCTATACCATAACGTTGACAAACTTTCTCCCACACAGGTAATGTCACACGCAGACAAAATACGCGCGTAGCTGTTCCAGGAGGATGCTCATACTTAATATTTTTACCCTTCTGATTCAGTCGAGGTTGATTTGGCTTAAAACAACCCCACTCCATACTTTCCCAATTATTCAAAGGGTCAAGTCCCGAACACCACCAACCCCCAGAACTTACGTGTGCGTAACGCTGCAACCAGCTATTTCTGACCATTCCCGTATTAGTACGTGGAACCTGCTCAGAAATCAATAAGTAATCATAGGCGCCATTATCTTGAAGTGAACTGAAATTTAAGCTCGCGATGTCCGAATCAATACCACTACCTCGAACTAACTCGTCAAAATGCTGTGGATGCAGATAGTACCGATACATGTTACCCAAGCTCAATGCTTCATACGATGCAAACAACTTAACACGCATCCACTTTTTTCGGTATAGGTACTAAGTAAAGACTCTAGGGTAATCTAAATTATAATGTTATATATAACACATCGTTTAATCTTTCCTACTTTGCTCCCTCCAAACTTACAGTTCAATCAATAAGTATGTATTGTAATATTTATCATCTCATAAATTTTGTAAATCAGTAAATTCTCCAAATCTTAACAAATCTCCACACTAGTTTACATAGCGAAAAATAAATATTAAATAAATATAAAAATCATGCTTGCTGGCAATTAGTTATAACTATATTAGTACTATTGTTTTTTAGGAATTCACTAATTTGCTTATAAACCTCTAAAAGGATTTAGATTCAAGAATTATTTATAAATTTAAAAATAAAATAAAAATATATCTAATGGCAAAAGATAAACTTCATAATCTTGTAGAAATCGCCCTAATTAAAGATGGATGGGTAAATATTGAATCTACAACAACGCTCAATTATATGGGTACTGACCTTAATTTAGATATGATTGCTGACAAATTAATTAGTGCTGAGAAAGAAAATATTCAAATTGCAGTAGAAGTTAAAAGTTTTGGAAACCCAAGTATCACTTACGACTTCCATCAAGCAGTTGGGCAATACTTACATTACCGCATGGCACTCACAGACCTGGGTGTGAATCGCATTCCTTACCTGGCGCTTCCTGAGAAAATTTATACAAAACATCTAACTAAGCCTTTTTTTCAGGCTAGTCTCTCGCTTCACTGTGTTAACCTATTTACTATCGATATTCTTAGTAAGGAGATTGTTCGATGGAACCCAAGCCCTCTGCTTCCTTAACTCAGACTTCGAGGATGGTTGCCATTGAAGACTGCCAGCAAGCAATCATCGGCACTTTGCTAGAATCTATTCCTGAAAACATTATTCCAAATACCTTAAAAGTTGTACCTGTGTTTGATAAGCAATCAAATAGGTATCAGCTTTTGTGTCAAGGTTGGATACCTGAAGAAGATCGAGTTTTTTACCCAGTCATTCACATTGAAATCATTGACGGCAAAGTTTGGATTCAACACAATGAAAGCGATATAGATATTGGGGAAGAACTCTCAAATCGCGGTATTCCAAAATCTCAAATTGTCTTAGGGTTACATCCGCCTTCAATTAGGGAGCTTAACCCAGTTTATAATAGTGGCGCCAACGAACTAAACAATGCCCCTATCATGTAGACGTTAGATGTAGAGACGTTACATGTAACGTCTCTAGATATTTCGGTATGTAATGTATCTACATGTATTCGGTTATTTGATACTGTTGGGTTCCGCTATACGCTCCACCCAACCTACTGAGCTTTGAAGATTCTGAGTTTGCCAGCCACAGCAAAAGTTCCTAGTACTGCTAAACCTAATACTGAGCTGGCTTCTGGAATTCGAGTGCTATTAGTATTATTTACATCTAATACTTGGACGCGACCTTGGAAAAAATCGCCTACATAAAGTTTGCCATCTTTGAGACTTGTACCACCTGTCCAGTTAAACTTACCTGGTTCAAGGTCGAGTGGGTTACCGTAAGGAGGGCCATCTAAGGCTGGAGGTGGTACAATTTCACCTGATGCATTAACGGCTGGTTGACCGTATGCAGTGAGGAAATTACCGTTTTTGTCAAATACTTGAACGCGACTATTTATTGAGTCAGCGACATAGATATTATCATTCTCGTCAACTTCAATGCCAATTGGCTGATTAAATTCCCCAGGCTCGGCGCCAAGTTTACCAAAGGTCAATAAAGGCTTTCCTTCTGGGTCAAGAACTTGAACGCGGTTATTAAACTGGTCAGCCACATAAATATTTCCTGTATTAGAAGATATTCTCACGCCTGCTGGGCCTTGAAGTTGCCCTGCTTCAGTGCCTGAACTACCAATGCTGCCGATAATCTCACCATTTGGATTAAATTTAATAATTCGGTCATTGCTGAAATCGCCCACATAGACATTATTATCTTTATCAAATGTCACACCAGATGGCCCAAAAAATAACCTACCCTCTTTAAGACCGCCAAATTGACCTTGACCAATTGAATTGAGGTAATTGCCTTGGCTATCAAACACATTCACGCGGTTGTTATTAACATCACCTACATATAGATTTCCTGTCTTTGAAGAGAATTCCAACGTTGATGGTTCTTTGAACTGTCCGGCGCCACTGCCTGTACTACCAATTCCTTTGATATAGTTACCAGAACTATCGAATACATCTACCCTGTCAGCTCCACGACCAGCACTGATAAAAATATTCCCAGTTTCTGATTGCTTGGTTATGCCTTGAGGTACTGCAAGGGTTCCAGGCATTCCAGGAATCTCGCCTTTTGTTAAATCAGCAGGTCTACCAATACTCGTATTGTATGTTAAGCTTACTGCTCCTACTTGGGTTGAGTAAGCCAAAACAAAGTATCCAGTACTAGCAATAGCTATTGATAAATTTTTTAATGCTTTCATCTGGTTGAACTCCTGATTCTATAATTCTGATGTGTACTCCTTAAACGCGCATGAAAATAACAGTGCAATTGCACCGCACCTACACCCATAGCGCGCATATTTTAGCTACCAAAAAATAAATTAATCCATCTTGTGGGGTGGGCAGGAAAGCCCGCCCTCTGTATAAGACACCCGCCCTCTGTATAGGACGTTGTTCTTAGTCACTCTAATAGTTACTATAAGTTATCTGCTAATAATGTAAAGTAGGTACTTTAAAGTAACCAAGTCACCTTCAATTAACTACTTATGTCTCTATCTAACAAATCTACAAGTTGTCCCATAACTGCGCTGACAAACCTGCTGATTGGTCCTTGGACACTATACATTCTTTGGATTTTGCGCTCAAAAGGACCTACTCGTTTTGGTGCTTTAAAACGTCAGCTTGAAGGAATATCTTCAAAAATTCTTACTGAGAGATTACGAATGCTTGAGGAAGCAGAGGTTATTTACCGTCTTTATGAACCAACCATTCCACCTCAAGTTACCTATGGTTTAACAGAACGCGCGCAAGACTTAATCTTAGTCTTAGATCAACTTGAAGCAGTTGCTCATAAATGGTATGCACAAGAGCAAAATATAGAGCCGTTAGCTAAAGCGTAATAACTGCATTGTTCGGAAACTAAAGCTGAAAAAATAGGCGCCAATCAACTAAATAACGGCGGATATTAAGTCAGCAATAAAAAATTAAAATATCTAAAAATATGTCAAAAATATTAATACTTAATAATCGACTTCACTGCACATCTGTGACTTTGTGCTACAACTCAAAAAGGATGAGCATTATGCCTACCCTTTAATAAATATTAGTATTTCGGAGTTAATTAACCATTAATGACAGGCGCCTGTAAAGCTAGGGGTATTTCAGTACCACTAGCTAAGTCGAGTTGGAAGTTGTGTGCGTTACGTTCGTGCATTACTAGTAATCACTGTAATAATTACTCACTATGGGTATTGATTTAATTAGTTAATACTGCTTTAATGTTAAGAAACGTAAAGAATATACGTAAATAAAAAAGCGCCCTCAGTGGTGGTTCACTGAAGGCGTTGTATGTCCAGGGTTTAGAGACGTGATATTTTTCGCGTCTCTATTCTATTAACCGTTAATAGCAGGCGCCGCAATTGCTACAGGAGCAGGTTCACCGCTTGCAAGGTCAAGAGGGAAGTTGTGAGCATTACGCTCGTGCATTACTTCCATACCGAGGTTAGCACGGTTGATAACGTCAGCCCAAGTATTGATAACACGACCTTGGCTATCAAGTACTGATTGGTTAAAGTTGAAACCGTTTAAGTTAAACGCCATTGTGGAAATACCCAATGCAGTCAACCAGATACATACAACAGGCCAAGCACCTAAGAAGAAGTGTAAGGAACGGCTGTTGTTGAATGAAGCGTATTGGAAAATTAAGCGACCGAAGTAACCGTGTGCTGCAACGATGTTGTAGGTTTCTTCTTCTTGACCGAACTTGTAACCGTAGTTTTGGCTTTCAGTTTCGCTGGTTTCACGAACCAAGGAAGATGTCACCAATGAACCGTGCATTGCACAGAATAAGCTACCACCGAATACACCAGCTACACCTAATTGGTGGAAGGGGTGCATCAAAATATTATGTTCTGCTTGGAATACCAACATGAAGTTGAAGGTACCAGAGATACCTAAAGGCATACCATCAGAGAACGAACCTTGACCGATGGGGTAAATCAAGAATACTGCGGTTGCAGATGCCAAAGGAGCAGAGTAAGCAACGCAAATCCAAGGACGCATACCCAAGCGGTAAGATAATTCCCACTGGCGCCCTAAGTAAGCGAAGCAACCAATCAAGAAGTGGAATACTACCAACTGGTAAGGACCACCGTTGTACAACCACTCATCCAAGGAAGCAGCTTCCCAAATGGGGTAGAAGTGTAAACCGATAGCGTTAGAAGAAGGAACAACCGCACCAGAGATGATGTTGTTTCCGTAAATCAATGAACCAGCTACAGGCTCGCGGATACCGTCGATATCAACGGGAGGTGCTGCTACAAATGCAATGATGAAGCAGATGGTTGCTGACAACAAGGTAGGAATCATCAACACGCCGAACCAACCTACATAAATGCGGTTTTCGGTGCTGGTTACCCAGTTGCAGAACCGTTCCCATACGTTTGCGCTATCGCGACTTTGTAAGGTTGCAGTCATGTTCTTATTAATGCGAAATAATGTGAAGTTTGATCAAGTAAATTTTATTTACCTGTAATTTCAACTTTACATGCATTCACCTAATAAGAGTATCTACCCAATATTTAATTTACTAATACCTTTGATTAGATTTATTTATACAAAAATCTAACCTAACGTTCGATAGGTCTAAATTCTAGATATCCATAGATTACGCAAAAGCTTTATGATATAAGCTTTTCAAGGATTTTGTAACTATGAAAATATGAAGTTATGTAAACAATATATTAAATAGATTTTAATCCATCTCAATATATCTAAACATCAGTTTACATAACTTATCTCATTTTTGTCAACATTAATTAAAGAATAGGCAATAATGCCTGTTCCACAAGATAGATAAATTAGTATTCAAAGTAGATGAATGGTAAACTACCTTGAGGCGCCAGTATCCAAACGAGATAAAAGCATAACGGCACAAACAGAACTTTGAGGTGCCAATTGATTTCAAGTTTGAGATGACGCTTAAATAGATAGGATATCGCCATGCCTAGAAATACAGCACCGAGTAAAAGCGCAACTTGAGACTGACTTATTTTCAAAGCTTCGACATACACAAGTTGTGAAAACTGAGCATCAGCAGTATGTCCCCAAAGTTTCTTTGTAGCTTCCATTGAGTCGCGCAGGTCAGGTAAGCGGAACCATATCCATGATGTAAATACCATTAGCTGTGTTACCAACCACGCCACAATAACACCAATTGGTGACTGCCAAAAATATTCGAGAAATTCTATACGGTCGCTAACTTTATCAGCTAATCGATGCACGACTAAAGCTAAACCATGCCAGAACCCCCATACAATAAACCCTAATGCGGCGCCATGCCAAACACCACACACAACCATAATTATTACCAGGTTGACACATGTACGTTCCAACCCAGCACGCGAACCACCAAGAGGAAAGTATAGGTAATTTCGCAACCAGTCCCCCAAAGTCATATGCCAACGGCGCCAAAAATCAGCAATACTCGTACTGAAGTAAGGTGAATCAAAGTTTTCTGGCAACACCAACCCGAATAACATCGCACTGCCACGAGCTATATCTACATATCCACTAAAATCCAAATACAACTGCAAACCATATGCAAACGTTGCTAACCATATATCTGTACTACCTGCACGTTGGAGGTTACCGAAACAAATATCTACAAAAACACCGATATTATCAGCGAGTAACCCTTTTTTGACGGCGCCCTTCGCTATCATCCATAATGCGTCAGATATTACATTCGCACTCGGCAATGCTGCTTTGAATTGATTTGCAAGTTGATGAAAGCGTGTTATTGGGCCGGAAGTAACTTTGAAAAATAGTAACTTGTAAGTCGCAAATTTAATTAAATTATTTGTCGCAGGGGCGCCACGATAAACGTCTACTAGATACGCGATGCACTCAAATACAAAGTAAGATATTCCAAGCGGCGCCAGTAGTTTGAATGTATCTAATCCCAAGCCTTTAATTCTAGCTTCGGGTAAGGCAAATTTTAAAAAGGGTATTAGGTATTTAAAACCAAATAGTAAAAATATATTTAAGACTATACCTATACATACTAAAGTTAAACGGTGCCGATTCCAGTCGGCTTGAGCGTATTCCCAATCTTCGTTAGATATACCCGCATTCTGATTATGTTCTCCAGGTGAGGTGTTTTGTCCAATTTCAAGTCCTAGACGATAGTTTAAATAAACTAGTACTAGTAATAGTGGTAAATACTGAGGTTGGTATGATATATAAAATACTACGCTAGCTAACAATAGTATGAACAAACGCAGTCTTTCATTACCAACAGACCAATAAATAGCGAGAACGCTGAGTAAAAATAATCCGTATAATATCGAAATTAAGCTCATTTTTAAATTTTTACACTCCTAACTCCTAACTCGTAAGGTGCGTGACGCTACTAGATCATTAGTTTTATTTCATAATTTTTATAGCGTCACGCACCCTACCTCCTAACTTTACTTTTTATTTATCCAGGGAATCATTGGGTCTTTGGCAAGCTTGTTTGACACTTCGTAGGCGCCGTAACGGTTAAGATGACTAGGGTCTGAGAAAAATTCATTTTTTTGTGGGAAAAGTAATCCTAAGTCGCGGAACACAAAGTGCGAACGTTCGGAAGCTTGTTGTATCATGTACTGCTGGAATAGTTGCTCGAACTGTGTGCGAACAGGGTCTAAGTATTCACTTGTTAATGGCATGTTGGCAAATACTAAGGATATTTTTTGCGATTGGGTGAACTTTAATATCTCTTGCAACGCTAAGTCTTGGTCTCCTCCAAGTAAAAATCCTTTATAGTCGTTGTCGTAACTACCGCTCACTTTTGAATGTTTTTGGTAATAAATACTAGGGTCAAAACGTATTGATAGTGGTAAAAAGCCATCAAAATCAACTGATTGTACTGCTTCTTCTGCCTCTTTATCATTTGTTTGATTTGATGAGGCTTTCTTTTTATCTATACCTGTTAATACATCTAATTTGGCGCCTAGTAGTGCTTTGAGTTGGTCACGGTTTTGGTAAGCTCCTGATAATGAACCTAATTGCTCGTTTAACCAATCGTTAGCTGCTTGATAGCTGTTTTTTTGCTGGTCGTTTGATTCGGTTTTAGATTTAGTTTCTTGTGCTGTATCTGTATCTCCACGAGCTATTGATTTTTCAATGGCTTGTTTATAACCTGGGGATGCTGCTATTGACCGAAATGTAGTGTCCTCGCGTCCACTGTTGAAGGCACGGGCGCCGTCTGCCCAGATAATTAATTTAGGTAGTTCAGATGGTTCTAATACTTTACGCAATATAAAGTTAACGACTTGGGCAGTGGCGCCGTTTATACCAAAGTTAAAGACATCTAAATTGCGGTAGCCTTGAGTTGCTAAAGCTCTAGATAAGGCTACTGGGTCAACACCTCGTAGAGCGCGCGAAGAACCAATAATTAATATATCTGGGGGCTTACCACTGTTTTTTTGTAATCTTTGTCGATATAATGCCAGTTGCTCATCGAGTTGACGCGCATTAAAAGTTGGCGACTGAGTGCGCGCTGCTAATAATATTGCCGTTGCGGTTCCTGATGGACTACGGCTAATTTCGCTACCTGTTGTTTGCGTAAATGCCGATGCATTGAAGGCTTCAGCATCTTTTGGTGCGGTGTCTGCTGTGAAGGACGTATTAACATCATTTTTATTGGGGGTTTGCGGAGCTTGACTAGTAGTTAGTGTTGGTACGGGTTGCTGTGAAAATTTATTTAATACCCAATCGGTTTGTAATGTTAACAATAACCCGACTGTTCCCCAGACTAATACCGAAGCACCCGAGTTCGTGCGGAAGTTTGGTGCGCTATTCGCATCCTCTTTGTCTTTGAATAGCTGTGTGGCAAGTAAAAGTTTTCTTGCGCTTATACCCCAATTTTGCACTGCTTGCTTAACAAAAGTTTGAACTTCCTCTGATGTTAAGTCTTGACGCAGTACTGGTTCATCGGTTGGTGGTAATAGTTCGCGAACATAACTTGATGTTGCTGCAAATTCTGGCGCCGGTTCGGGAACATATCGTTGTCTTGCTGCAAAGTCTACACCATAATGCCATGATGCTTCTTTATTGCCTGCACGGCGCCCATAAACGCGCACTCCTAATATCCCTGGCATTTTGAGTTGTCGCAGTAACTTAACTACTTGAGTTGTTACTTGTTTACGGTCTGGAGATATTGGAGCATCGCACATCACGTGCATTAAATCTCCCTTTCGCAATAACAATACCCGCATACCACCAGTTTTGAGGCGCCAATCTAAGTCAGGATTTAATAAACGCTCTAGTAAAAATACAAGTGCTGGTTCATCTCCATTTGAAGCAAGTTCAATTGTTGGTATTGATAAAGCAGGGTGATATGAAGCGGGAAGCGTTAACCAATCTATCCAAGCTGGTTCCGCATCTGTGCTAACTTGCCCGTATATAGTCGCCGCTGTTATTCCTTGGGGTGCAATATCATTTAAGCAAGCATCTACTTCTTTTATGCATAACCCACGTCTTGGCGCCGTATTAGAATCTGACCGAACGTTCGCACAAAATACATGCAGCGTTGATTCGTTGAGTGAAGTAGTAACTTTGATTTTGTCAGCTAATTTTTGATTCAAATAAGAAGCGATTGCTTGCACATCTCCCCAACGTGCCCAGTCTTTGAGCATAACGTCGGTTGGGGTTAAATCAATTCGCAACATCCAGTCGGGTTTTGGTTCTCCTTGGACGTGGCAAACAATAACAGCATCTAGATAACCTGCGAGTTCGAGGTGACGTAGTTTTTGGGCAACAGGTTCGGCAATTATTGAGGGGTCTGGACTGTAGCTCGATTTACAAAGTATCCATAAACGATTATTATTCTCGTTTTGATTACCTTGCTTTTTGACTTTAACCCGAACACCAATACCCAAAGAACTCAGAGTTTCGCTTAAATACCTAGCAATTGCTTCAGGGTCGCCTTTTTTGGCTAAACTCTCGTTAGAGACAATTATGGCGCCAGTATGTTGGGTACGTTTTGTATCTCGAAGCAGGGCTACGTTGACTTGTTCGAGATGACGGTCAAGTTGATTAAGATGGACTCGGTGGCACCATTCGGGTCGCTTGACGGCTTTTTTTCTACCGTAGACAAATACTTGATATATAGATGGCTGTTCGCTACCATCGCTATTTTTTAACGCTTCTAAGTCTGTTTGCTGTAAAGCTTTAAGTAAATCGGATAAAGTTTGCCAACGCTGCGGACACTCAACAGCTTCACATAAAATATGTAGGTCATTTCCCTGCAACCGGATTTTCACCCCTAGAGTGTTTATACCAGTTGCTTGACTCACCCACTGCACTATTGTTTTTTGACGGTCTGGTAGTACTGTTTTCATGGAAATGGCTTAGGGGTAGTAGATAGTGGTATTTTGGGGGGCGATTGGTTGGGGGCTATTAACAACAACAGATTGTTTGTAAACTAGAACGATAGAATCATTACATCATGAAATTTTTTTAACATTTTTTTCCCACTTATCCTACAACAACTCAAAAAACATAATGCGTACTAATAATTCCGATAATCACGGGTCGAAACCATTGTCATTGATTCCTCAATCTATCCTCCTCCAAATTGGTACAGTTTCGGTGTTCACGCTGGTTTTAGCACAAAAAAGTGCAACTGACGCTTTAACTGCATTGGGACAAGCTAGCGAAGAGTTACTTCGAGGTGAGCGTCTACCTATCCTAGAGTTCCCCAATTCAACGAATAAATCAACCGAATCAAGGTAAAGCTAATCAAACTTTTTTCTGTAACAAATACTACATTTTGACTATAAAAGTTTGCGGTACCTTCCCTACCCATATTTCTCTCAATGCCCAATAATTAAAAAGTCCGATAGCTCTACTACAACAGGATATGAGTTCCCTTTTATACTCTTCCACCGAAGCTGCTAATAACTACCCTGCATCTGATTTATTTTTGCGCCATCGTCTCCAGGTAATGGAGGAGTTATGGGAAACCGTGCTGCGTCAAGAGTGTGGTCAGGAGATGGTGGACTTACTGCGGCAGTTACGCGATTTATGTTCGCCAGAAGGACAAGCAACTCAAGACCAAGCAACCGAAGTTTTTAAGTTGATTGAACAACTTAGTATTAACGAAGCAATCCGCGCGGCACGGGCATTTGCGCTGTACTTTCAATTGATTAACATCATTGAGCAGGACTATGAGCAAAGGCAGCAGATGACGAGGTATGAGGTGGAGCCAACTGCCGAAGTTGAGGATACCTTGCCTACTATGGTTCATCAAGATAACGTCGAGGGACTTCCTGTTAATAGTGGACTTGGTGCGGATTTACTCACGAAAAGCTGGCGTAACTCAGCGTCAAATAAACAGAGGGGTACATTTGCTGCACTCTTCCCTGATTTATTTAAGCTCAACGTGCCGCCACAGTTGATTCAACGATTAATAACACAACTTGATGTACAGTTAGTGTTCACAGCGCACCCTACAGAAATTGTTCGCCATACAATTCGTGTTAAACAACGTCGAGTTGTAAAGTTGCTGCAAGAACTCGATGCTTTAGAAAAGCGTTTAGGAGGCGCCGCACTTCCTCAACGTTGGGAAGCTCTTGAGTTACGATTACAGCTTATCGAAGAAATACGTTTATGGTGGCGTACTGATGAACTACATCAGTTTAAACCATCGGTGTTAGATGAAGTTGATTATGCGCTGCACTACTTCCAAGAAGTATTATTCGATGGTATTCCCCAGCTATACCGTCGCTTTAAACAAACTCTAAACGAGACGTATCCTTGGTTAGAACCACCAAGCAAAAACTTTTGTAAATTTGGTTCGTGGGTTGGTGGTGACAGAGATGGAAACCCATCTGTAACACCTGCTATTACTTGGGAAACAGCTTGCTACCAGCGCAATATAGTTCTGCAAAAATATATTGACTCAGTAAAAGAACTGCGTGAATTATTAAGCGTTTCGATGCAGTGGAGTGATGTACTACCAGATTTACTCGAATCGTTAGAACTCGAACAATCGCAAATGAGCAAAGTTTACGATGAACTAGCACTGCGGTATCGTCAAGAGCCATATCGTCTGAAGTTATCGTATATTCTCAAGCGATTAGAAAATACACTCTCACGTAACTCCGCGCTGCAAAAAGGCGAGAGTATTAAAGAAATCTCTACTCCTGCCTATGGGTCGGGAGAAGATTTCTTAGCGGAACTGCGATTAATTCAAAGCAACCTCAAGGAAACTGGTTTAACTTCGCAACTTCTCGAAAATCTGATTTGTCAAGTTGAAATTTTCGGCTTTAATTTAACAAAAATAGATATTCGCCAAGAATCATCGCGTCACAGTGATGCGCTCAACGAAATTCTCGAATACATGGGTATTCATTCAAAACCCTATAACGAGCTTTCTGAGGCTGAACGTGTCGAATGGTTAACAAGTGAACTCAAAACTCGGCGCCCATTAACTTCTGCGGAGTTACCATTCTCTGAAAAAACTAACGACGTTATCGAGACGATGCGTATTGTTAGGTCATTACAACAAGAGTTCGGCTATAACATTTGTCAAACCTATATTATTAGCATGTGTCGCGAAGTCAGCGACGTGTTAGAAGTATTACTGTTTGCCAAAGAAGCAGGACTTTATGACCCAGGAACGGCAGTAGGAACAGTACAAGTAGTTCCATTATTTGAAACCGTCGAAGATTTACTGCGGTCGCGCGCTGTAATGCAGCAATTATTTGAGTTGCCTTTATACCGTGCAATGCTTGCAGGTGGGTATGCCGTAATGGAGCATAAAGAAAAAGAGGCGCCATCTTTATTCTCTCCTCCAACACCCCCATTACCTTCTTCTCCTTCACCTCCACCTCCTTTAACACCCAACCTTCAAGAAGTCATGTTGGGATATTCAGACAGTAATAAAGATTCTGGCTTCTTGAGTAGTAACTGGGAAATTCACAAAGCCCAAAAAAGCTTACAGGAAATTGCTGAGAAATATGGTGTAAACTTACGCATATTTCACGGTCGGGGCGGTTCAGTAGGTCGTGGTGGTGGACCAGCATACGAAGCTATTTTGGCGCAACCAGGGCACAGTATAAACGGACGCATCAAAATTACAGAGCAAGGTGAAGTGCTAGCATCGAAGTACTCGTTGCTTGATTTAGCACTATATAACTTAGAAACAATAACCACTGCTGTAATTCAAGCAAGCTTACTAAAAACAGGGTTTGATGATATCGAACCTTGGAACGAGATAATGGAGGAATTAGCGACTCGTTCGCGTAGTCATTACCGTGCATTGATATACGAACAACCCGACTTTATCGACTTCTTTCATTCATGCACACCCATCGAAGAAATTAGCCAATTACAAATTAGTTCGCGTCCAGCAAGGCGCCCATCTGGGACAAAAGACTTAACTTCTTTGCGTGCTATTCCGTGGGTATTTAGCTGGACACAAACCCGCTTCTTATTGCCATCATGGTATGGAGTTGGAACAGCACTCCAGGAATTTTTGGACGAAGAACCAAAAGAACACATGAAACTGCTGCGATACTTCTACATGAAATGGCCATTCTTCAAAATGGTTGTTTCTAAAGCCGAAATGACATTAGCAAAAGTAGACCTGCTAATGGCACAACATTACGTCCAAGAATTATCACATCCAGACGACTGTGCCAGATTCGCTGTTGTGTTCGAGCAAATAGCCAAAGAATTCTATCTCACCCGCAACATTGTACTGCAAATAACTGGACACAAAAACCTCCTTGATGGCGACCCAGTTTTACAACGCTCCGTTCAGTTGCGTAACGGAACAATTGTACCGCTAGGATTCATTCAAGTATCCTTACTTAAGCGTTTACGTCAAGCCAAAAACATTACAACATCGGGTGTTATCCATTCCCGTTACAGTAAAGGTGAACTGTTACGAGGCGCCTTGCTTACCATCAATGGTATTGCAGCAGGAATGAGAAATACAGGCTAAACTCTCTTGCCCTGTGGAACGGGCATAGAAAGCCCGTTTCAAATTATAGAATGTTTCAAATTATAAGACGGGCGGGGACGCCCGTTCCACAAGAATTGCACAAGAAATATTGCACAAGAATTGCATAAGAAAGATTTTAAATTTGTAATATGAGTAAAAACCGTGTATTAATTTGCACTTTTTTAGCTTTAACATCGGGATTTTTTGCAGGCTTCACAGGTTGGCAAATCTCGATGAATCTCAAGAGCCAAAAGTGTCAAAACCAAGTTTGGGGGGTAAGAGAATTATGCACAGCATCAGTAGCTCCTGGCGCCATATGGTCAGGAAGCACTACTGGTTTATGGACGGGCACAATTTTAGGCGCCTTTGCAGGTGGTTTGGTGACTAAAAAGAAGTAAACTCCAACTCAGCCAAACTCGTCCATTCGCTCGTGCTGGTATCGTAACAATACCAGTGCCCATCTTTGCCGCGATAACAAAAAAGCGAACGACTACCAGCACTGAAATCATCAGTCAAGTAGTACAAAATACCGCGAAACGGAAAAGTCTTGCGACTCAGCCGTTTAGCAACCGCTTGATTGGGACATTCCACAACAAACACAGGCAAATCATCGAGATGTGTTAGTGAAAAAAAACACATCCGTAAAATCGCACGCAACCAACTTTCGCAACTATCGAAATAGCTATCAATAATTTTATTGGTCAGAGCTTGCTCCAGCGAACGATTTCTTATATCTGGAACATCCAGGTCCGACATAGCATTACCACCTATCGCAACACATGACTGGTGCTTAGGTTAAACCATAAAACCCCTTACTGGCAAGTATCTTCATCAAAATCATGTACTAGACTGCATTTTGAAGCGAATCGTTAAGGAGGCGCCGCAAGTTGGTAAAATTTACAATGCAATGCCAGAAATATAAAAAGTCATGTCTGCCGAAACCAGCCAAGCAAACCAGGATACCAAAGGTGCTGATGCCATTGATGAAGCAATCGCACGTGGAATTGATTTTGATGGAACTCCCATCCCAGAAGCCAAACTAGAACTGTATAACAAAGTCATGGGACTTGAAGCAAACCGTCAACGTAGTGGTGTATCTAATACCATGCGTTCGCGGATAGTCCGCATAGGTGCCAAACATATTCCCCAAGAAGAACTTAACCAAATGCTTAATGGCGCCGGCTTTGCAGAACTGAAAGAAAAAGAAGTCGCATTTTACTACAGTAAATAGTTAGGAGTTAGGAGTTAGGAGTTAGAGAAAGTATAAATTGTCATTCTGAGCGCAGTGTAATGCGGAGCATTTGCCGCAGGCTAGAATCTCAATAATCTTAAATATAAAGAGATGCTTCACTACGTTCAGCATGACACTTATAACCCCATTTACTGTTTCCAAAAATCGCTGACTGAATAACCCAAATCAGCTAACATGTGTCGTAGCAAAGGTAAACTTAACCCAATCACATTACTGTGACAACCTTCAATTTTCTCGACAAACACACTTCCTTTACCTTCTAAAGCAAAGGCGCCTGCACAGTTTAAAGGTTCACCTGTTGCAACGTAAGTTCTTATCTCCGAATCACTCGCATTCGCAAAGTAAACTTTTGTAATTTGACACTTGACAATCATTCGACTTTGTGAAGTATCTATCAAAACGTGACCAGTTAGCAAGTCACCAACTTGACCGCGCATTTCATGCCAACGAGAAATAGCTTCTTCGGGACTAGCTGGTTTACCATGAATTTCACCGTTGACAGCCAATACCGAATCACAACCCATAACAACGGCAGATTCAAATTTTGGTGCAACTCTTTCAGCTTTACGCTGGGCAAGTATCTGCACCAATAATACAGGGTCGCGCGACTGCACTTGTGATTCATCAAAATGACTTACAGAAACTACTGGTTCAATACCAATAGTTTGTAACAAGCGACGACGTGCAGGGGAAGCAGAAGCAAGTACAAATTGTGGAACAAATTGTGGAACACCCATCATTAATATACTTTGAACGAATCTATCGAATCTTGAATGAAACGCTTGACTCTTGGCCAACGTCTTTCTGTAACTGAGGCGTTGAAAGTAAACAACTTACCACGACTAACAGTCACATTGGCAAGGTTATGACGTTTTTTATTATTAGGGAGTTTAATTAAATATTCCAACTTATAATAAACCTTGCCGTCAACTTCTCTTTGAGCATCGTTAATTAATTCAGCTTCACGACCAGACCCTTCAGGTGCCAAAGCGCTTTTACCAAGTTTATATCCAACTTCTCCTGGTGTTCCTAGTTGCGTTAGTGTCTTACCTTCAGGAACAGGACTAATTACAACAGAGATATTCTCAGAAGGCTCGATAATATCATGGAACACTACAACCGGACCATTCGCGACTTTAACTTGCACCCAGCCATTAGGATACGAGAACTCATAGCCATTATCAGTATCTGCAAAAGTCTTTAGCCCAGCCGCAGCAGCAATATCCGAATAGCTCAAACTCAAGCTAAAAACCAACAGTAATATCAATCCGATACGTTTCCACATTTGTTTTCAATCCTTTAGGGCGCCAAGCAATAATATATTTCAAGAATATATTTTTGTAATATTTCGTTTACATTTTCTCATCAAGCGTGACCATTATGTCATATACAACGTGTGAAGTACGCTGGTTTATTCCTGGCGCCATCCCTACTAGCTTTAAAACCTGGTTTGACCCATCACAACAACCCCAACAGCGTACTGATATTTATTTATACGCACCTGGGAATGATTTTGTTGGTATTAAGTTGCGAGAAGGGCGCCTAGAAATAAAATGGCGAATATCAGAATTAGGAAGAGTGCAATTTACCGACACAGTTACAGGTAAAGTTGAGAAATGGCGCAAATGGATGTGTAACGACTCTACAAAAGAAGCATTTCTGTCAATTCAAGTACAAAATAACCCTACATGGGTAAGTGTGAAAAAAAGTCGCTATTTACAGTCATATCAAATTTTACCTGGCGCCGTTCCAGAAAAATTAGATAATAATATAAATTTAGATAATGTTAAAAACAGTTGCAACGTCGAACTTACATTATTGGAAATATATAACAAAACTTGGTGGAGCATAGCACTTGAAGCTAGTGGAGAAGAAACGAATTTACTTGATAGTTTACACGCGACAGCTAATTATTTATTTACTGATTATCAAGGTATTGAACTACAAAGAAATGATTCATATGCTTATCCTTATTGGATAGATAGTTTTATTTAAACTTTATTTAACCAAAATTGATTAACATTCGGCATCCCTGCCCTCCCCTGACATCCCACAAGAGTGATACAAACTTACTCTAATTTACTAACAAAGAATTTGCATAGTTTATTTTTTACTTCACAAATAGATAAATTTCTTGATGCAAACGTCTGATTTAGGAAATACTGAGTAAAAATAAGCTCCTATATATCAGAATAATCACTGTATATTTATTGGTCGTTATTTGGAAAATCGAATTTAATTTTGGTCAAATTAAAAAACATGTGCCATTATGGCAAAGGTTAAATATAAAACCCTTTGGTAGGATAGCAAACACATTTGTGTGTGCTTGTTTTGTAGGCTTGTTAGGCGTAGATGTAATTTACATAACTAGTTATGAGGTGATTAATAAATTACCTTACAATTACGGTTGAGGAATAAGTCAAATTAAATACAAGTAAAACATTGTGTAGGAGACTTAAATGCCTTTAAAGAATTATGGTGTACTGAAAGGTCGTGTTGTTGACCGTAAGCTGGGTGAAGGACAAACACCCCATTACCAAGTACTTCTAAGTGATGGAGACACCAAATATCGTATTGCCATCAACGTCAAATCAAAACTGGCGCCATCAGAATTATTTTATTACGTAGATGAAAACTTCAACCATCCGATTATTAAAGGACTGGTTGAACTAGATAATGGGTTTCATGAACTTTCAAGAAAACCAGGTGGACTAGCGTTGGACTTTATCCGGGGGAACTTGTTTGACACAACGCAAATGAAACCTTTACCACACAATGTTCCTGGTCCAGATAATGACTTAAACGAATTAATCGAGTTATATATTAACCGTGCAGTAGAAAGTGAAGACACTGCAATATACGCTTTTGGAGAAAGATGGGGTCCAGAAACCGACGTTAAAGACAAATATTTTGGTTTCCTTCCTGGTAACGGTATCCACGATATCCATATGAACCAGGGTAATGATGGCAAATTCCAACGAGATAATGGAGTTTGGCAAGACGGAGGACTATTAATACACTATCCATCACGTTCGACATGGGTGGGAATTTTTCTAGCTTTCCAATCGCAATCTTTCCATACCGACGATACAACCGGAAACCGTATCGATACACTTATACCAGAAACAACCGCAGCAATTCGCATTGTTGCTGCAATGGTAAACCCTGTAGGTAAGGACACAAATCAAGAAACTGTTACTTTACTTAATACTTCACCGGAACCAGTTGATTTAACGGGATGGGCAATAGCTGACAAATTGAAATCTAAATTCCCGCTCACTGGTACCATCAATCCAGGTGAAGTTTTAAAAGTGACTTTAAGTAACAAAATCAACCTAGACAACGAAGGTGGTATTATTACCCTTCTCGATAACGGTGGTCTAAAAATAGACGGTGTTTCCTACACCAAAGACAAAGTTAGCAAAGAAGGTTGGACAATCGTCTTTTAAGAGGTAGGGTGCGTGAAAGCTATTACTATCAATCAATGTAACGCAAAATACAGTGCTTTCACGCACCATTAATACGTTAAGTAAGCGCCATTCCTATAAAAATCAGGCGCCTTTACATTTCAAGTAAGTAAGGTGCGTGACGCTACCAGGTTATTGGTTTTATTCCGCGATTGTTATAGCGTCACGCACCCTACTTATTCTCTTATTTGTAAGACTACTAGTGTCATGTCGTCGATGTTTTGTTTATCGGCGCCAATAAATTCGTGTACTGTATCAAACATATAATCTAGTATTTCTTGGGGTTCGCTATAAATGCGGCAGGCTGTATTAAATGCTTTAATTAAGTTGTCTTCGTCAAATCTATCGCCACTGGCTGAAGCGGCATCTGTTAACCCATCGGTATAATAAATTACAACGTCACCAGGTTCTAACTGTGCTTCACCATCTTCGTATTGGCTATTAGCATCTAAACCAATTAACATTCCCAAAGTGTCTAAGCGCGTTATTGTTCTGGTTGCAGCGTGCCACCATAATGGGGGGTTGTGAGCAGCGTTACTAAAATATAAAGTTCGCGTTTCTGGTTCAAATTCTGAATAAAAAAGCGTGACAAATCTATTGGAGTTTTCTAAATCGGCGTACATGACGCGATTTAAGTTTTGTAATATTCGTTTGGGTGGATGACCGTGTAATACTTCACCGCGTAACATCCCCCGCATCATTGTCATAATTAACCCTGCGGGAACTCCTTTACCCATTACGTCACCAACTACTACCCCCCAACGTCCATTGTTGTCTTCGTCGTTAAGTACTGAAGTACTTATTACGGTATTTTTTCCGCTTGGTTGAATTTGGTTATGGTTGGTTGGAATAAAGTCGTAGTAATCTCCACCTACACGGTTAGCGGGTTTACAACGTGCAGCTAAAGCTAACCCTGGTATTGTAGGACATTGACGGGGTAGTAGGCGCCTTTGAATTTCGGCGCCAATTTCAAGTTCTTGGTCTAAACGTTCTTTTTTACGTAATTCAACACCTAATTCATCGTTTTCAATCGCAACTGCGGTTTGGTCAGCTACTAAACGAACTAGCTTTTGACGTGTTTCTGTCCAAGTGTAATCTGGGTCACGACTTAATACATATAACCATCCACGTTCATTATGTTTGACGAGGATAGCGGTACCAAATATTTGTACACCAGGACCCAAACAGCGATGCATTTGGTCATCTAACATCCCTGTTGTAGCTGTTAGGGGTACAGCATTTGCTAATAAAGTAATTTGGCTACTGGCTGTTTCGAGCGCTTTACGAATATTTTTACGCTGAAGACTATCTTGCCAATGCAATTGCTCTAACCGCACTTGTCCATTTGGTTTGTAGAGAAATAAGGCACTACCATCAGCGTCAGTGACTCGCGTTGCCATCAGTGGAATTAACTCTAAAAACTGATTTAAATTGTTAAAGCTTCTAAGGGCAAATCCCAACGAACTAAGCAAGTCTTGAATTTTATTTTGCTCGCGATGCAGCCTTGCCACAAGTTCTTTCAGCGCTACCACTGGAGTGACATCAGTCGTAGTGCTGGTATTACTGTTAGTTGGTTGAGAAGGTGGTTGAGGCACAGGTGTTTATTATCGTTTAAACTTTTAGCTTGGTATTGCTACACCATATTGGGGCAAAGCTTGTAATTTTAGCAAGCGTATTATGACGTAGGATAAAAACTTTATAAGTATTTCATTGTATAATTAAATTTCTTAATATAACGAATTTGATTTACCATATTTTTAGTAGTTGTTACTTAATTAGCTTGATTACAACAGTATTTTCTACTACGTACTGAAGGTTATTAATAATCTCATAACCTGATAAATACATCATGTATCCAAAGGTAGACAATTCATAGAACCTTCATCACTTATTCGGTATGTTAACTATTTTTGACCAAGGGGTTAGAGGTATAGGGGGTAAGAGGATTTGTCAAAAACATTTTATTTCCCGGCACTTTACTTTTATTTGAACAGTTTCATGTGAATAGTTACATTTGAACATAAATTACAACCTTTAATTTATTAGCTAGAGAATATTAAGAAGTCAATGATGTAGCCATAGTGGGACTCAAGACGCTATCTCTCAATGAAATATGGCGCCTATTCATGCTAGATTTTCAGGATGCAACTGATGATAGCAGCTCAAGCGCATTTTTAAATAATTAGTTTTAGGAAGTTTTGAATTTTTAATAAATTCTAACTCTCCACTAATAGAATGGCTGTTTGGTATACTGTTACATCTTAGTTACTAAGTAAAGCTTCGACAAATTCGTAGCTAGAGAAAGGACGTAGGTCTTCTATACCTTCACCGGCGCCAACAAATCGAATTGGTAGACCCAACTGCTTTACAACAGCAAGTGCAACACCACCTTTAGCAGTACCATCAAGTTTAGTTAAAACTACACCACTTAACTGTGCAGCTTGGGAAAAAACCTCAGCTTGCCGCAAACCATTTTGACCTAACGTTGCATCAAGCACCAACAGTGATTCTACTTTAGCTGTGGGGGCTTTTTTATCGATAATGCGACGGACTTTACTGAGTTCATCCATCAAATTTTTCTTATTTTGCAAGCGTCCTGCGGTATCTACTAACAGTAATTCTGTATTACGAGCATTTGCAGCCGTTATTGCGTCGAACACCACAGCTGCTGGGTCTGTATTTTTACCCGGATTTGAAATGACTTCAACATTACTACGTCTACCCCAAACTTTGACTTGTTCAACAGCAGCAGCACGGAAAGTATCAGCGGCGCCAATCAAAGTGCGGTAGCCTGATTTTTGGGATAAATGAGCAAGCTTACCAATAGTTGTAGTTTTACCGGCGCCATTAACACCAGTCATGAGCCAAATATTGAGAGTGTCCTTTTCTGGAGCGAAGACAGTTTTTTGAGATTTTTGAATAGGAGCTTCGAGCATATCCTTAAGGATAGTCTTGAGATATGCAATAGCAGCATCAGCAGGAAGCGCTTCCGAGCGTAATTTACTTTGTAAAGCCTCAATAATATAGTCAGTTGCTTCGACACCAACATCAGCTTGTAAAAGCAGTGCTTCAATTTCTGTAACCGCAGCTTGGTTTAGTGGACCCTTGCCAACAATCGCCTTTAATTGATTGACTATATTACGACGAGTTTTACTCAAACCCCGTCGCAGCTTTTTAAGCCAATTTATTTCTTCTATAGATACATCTTCTGGGCGCCGACCTTGTGCCGCAAGAACTTCTGCCGACCACACAAACCCGTCATCAAACTCTAAATCTGAATCGAAATCTAATGTTTCCTCAGTTTCAATATCACTTGTATCAGATACTACATTTACATTTGTTATTTCTGCTTGTGGCACCGGAACATCAATGGCGCTTTGCATCAACCGTTGTTGTCTAGCTTCTCTTTCTGCTGCTGCACGTTCGATAAAAGATAAATTGTTGGCTTCCGCATTCACCAATCCAGTAGAATCAACAGTGTCAACTGTTGATTCTACTACAGGCTCTTCAATAGTTTCTTCAACAACTTCTTCAATTTTCTGTTCTTCAGTGACAGCCGCCTCAGTGACAGCTTCAGTCACAGCCTCAGTTTCTATAGGAGCATCTTGTTGCTTTTGCTGAATATTCTTATAAGCAGCCTTAGCAAATGCCAGCAGGTCAGAAGCATCGGGTGCAGTAGTAGGCGCCGCATCGGGTGTAGTAGAAGGCGCCTCAACTTGAGACTGCTCAGTTTTTTCTTCAAGAGCAGGAGAATTAGAAGATTCGTTATGTTGACGACGGAACCAATTAAAAGCCATTGTGATTACAAAAATATGGGTTTCGTGGGGGCAGGTTAACCTAAATTTTCAATTACTAAGGATATATGTAAACCCGCCCCACCCAACATACAATCCCAAAACAAACCAGTAACCCATCCCTTACATCCGTTGCAAAATTACCTGCCTTTTATTTTTTGCAAACTCAATTCACTCTTACTCTCAGTAACCCTACGTAGAACTCCATTAATAAACCTGTGCCCATCAGCTTCACTATACCGCTTTGCCAACTCTACAGCTTCATTAATAGCCATACGTTCATCAAGCTGTAAAAATAACATTTCAGCCACCGCAATACGTAAAATATCACGGTCAATTTGGGCGAGACGATTAACTTGCCAATCTACCAATGCCTGAGAAATCTCTCCATCAATAAGAGTTTGATTCTCATTTACAGTGCGAACAATATCAATTGCATAGCGTGCAACATCCTTGTCCTGGTTAGCAAGTTGAATTAATTCGGGAAACTCAATGGCAGCACCTAGCTGGTTAACTGCCTTTTGGGCATAAGTAACAGCTTCTTTGAGCATAGTGCGCGCGGTGTTTAAATCGCTAGCACGTGTTTCGCTAGTAAGTAACCTGTCATTACTACGCTGTAACTCACCTGCGGCATTATCAAGGGTATCTTGAACTTCAGAGCGGAGGGTACGAACAGCGGCAAGTACAAGTTTCGGTAAGTGTTCTTCGTTTAGCTTTTTAGGATTGGTGGGTAACTGACTCAAACATAGGAGTGCCAGTTCACGCGCAATTTGACGAGGTTTACGCTCTTGCATACTTTTTTTTATGAATGGATTTTAGATAGATTAAATAATAGAAACCCTTACGGTATTATCTGCCGTGACTCCGAAGAAGGAATTTCGACTTTACGCTCCGCCATTACAAGTGAGGGTATAGGGGTATTTGGGGCAACTATACCGCCTGAAACTATAATTTTAAAGGCATCTTCGATTGATATTGATAGATTAACAACTTCTTTCTCAGGTACTACAGCATACCATCCTGTGGTTGGGTTTGGAGTAGTGGGCACAAAAACACTTAATACTGGTTGTGGCATTTGCGCTTGGATTTCGTTGCTAATGGCGCCTGTTACAAATCCGACAGACCAAACACCACGTCTGGGATATTCTACCAAAACCACTCGCCGAAACTTACCATTTGAGTCTTTGAATAAAGTTTCAAGAATTTGCTTAAGAGTTTTATAAACCTGTCCAGCTAAAGGAATCGCTTGTACTGTTTGCTCACCAAAATCAAGCAACCAGCGTCCAGCGATGTTACGAGCCATTAACCCGATTAAAAGAATACCTAATAGTGGAACGGCAAAGCCCACCAAAATATTAAGTAAATTAACTAAAATAGGGTGCAGCCCATCAAAAGGATTAAGTTGCTTGGGTACCCGCGTGAGAAAGTCAATTACCCAGTTAGCAATGGTAATCGTCAGCCAGATTGTAGTTGCTAGAGGTATGACAACCAGCAACCCAGCAATCAAGTCATTCTTTAAATCCTGCTTTAAGCGTTCGATTACCAATCCCCGACTCTCCTTGTTTAGGCTAGTAGAACTTTTTATATAGGTACTCATACAACCAATGCGCGCGTATGGAAGCCATCTACGCGCTTTCAACAAACTTATGAGGATGTTACTCGTGTGCTTACTGCTTCTTAGAGATGCCTAGAAGCCGTTTGTTACTCTCGCTAACCACTGAAGGTTACAGCAGTTACCTGTCAGATGCCAATATTTTTTAACCTTGTAACTGAATGTTGCAAGTTTTAATATTTATTCTAATATTACCGTGCCAAATTAGATTCTGCCGGAATGCCGAACTTATCAGGATGATAGCCGCCTTATACAGGTATCTTTAGGCAATACAGGCGCCGCAATTCTGATAAAGATAAGAAAATTTAATCTAAATATTAATTTATATTACACTGCCATCTTGTAGTACACAAACCATTGTCCGGATTTTTTCTCTAATTCCTTTAGTAACAATGGCACGGCTTCTTCACCCATGCTAATAATTTCTTGATATGCGGGATGCATTGATAGTTGGTGAGTAGATGATATACCATGATTTTCGTCACGCCATTGGTTAACAAGCCTTTCAAAAGTAGCTTCTGTGCTTGCTTGTTTTAATGCAACATCGTGCTTATTTTGACTACTCGGCGCCGTTTCAATACTGTGGGTAGATAAATTTTTTTCTAGCATTCGCCGTTCTTCGTCATCCTATCTTTGGATGACCTGCACTAGTGACTCAACAAGTTTAGTGTTCATATTTACACGGGTTGTGTACATTGCCAGTTTTGCATGGCTATAGCTTGCCACTGTGGGATTAATGGCACTTATTTAATTTTATATTGGGATTGTGTTGGGTTGCGCGCGAGCGCGGAACCCACAACCTACAGTTTGTTAAGTGGTTCTAGGGTTTTGGGTTCGACATCGGCAGGCGCCGTGTTTTTGATTTCCCAGACTTTGAGTAAAATGAGATATTCGTAAAATGCTTGTAGTGTACACCAAGCGAAACCGGCGCGTCCATCTAGACAGCCACCGAGTAAAAAGTACATATAAATAAAACGAATAATAGGGCGCCCAGGTAAGCGTAATGATAAATCTTTAAGTGCGCGGCGCCGTTCAACTTCAGATTGACCGAGAAATAAGTCTCGCCATTTGACGCTACCGTGTTGGAGTTGATTTACTGTTTCTTTGGCTTCGTCGGTAGAATAGCGGTTGTGTTTATCAATCCAACGACTTAATCCTTTGCCGGAAGTATAATGTGGGTAAGTTTCTTTCAAAAAACTAGTGGCGCCGTCACAGACTTCGCGTTCGGTATGACCGTAGTCACTAAACCAAACTTTACCATGACGGAATAATCGCAGTTGATAGCGTGGATATTGAGTACTACGACGAATCCATGTATTCATGAACATGACTCGTTCCGCTACATAGTAACCTATATATTCTGAATTAGATTTGCTTGCTTCGACGCATTCGGCAAATAATTCTGGTGTCATGCGCTCATCAGCTTCGAGTATATATACCCATTCGTATTTGGGCTGTATATTTTCGAGCATCCAAGTTCGCTGGCGCCCGTGGCTTTCAAAAGCGTGTTCAACGACACGCACTCTGTAGCGATTAGCAATTTCGACGGTATGGTCACTGCTACAGGAATCCACGACGATAATGTCATCCGAAAGCATTGCTGACTCGATACAAGCAGCAATATCTAATTCTTCGTTATAAGTCAATATGTAAATGGATATCATTATTGTTACGTCGTGGAAAAATTTAGTTTATTGTATCAAATAGAACTAAAAACTTAAAAGTTATGAGTTATGAGTTAAATAATATACTCTTAACTCCTAACTCCTAACTCTATTTAATTATCTTGCAGTAGCTTTTTTGGCGCTACCTTGTCCCATACCCATGCTTCTCATACCAGTCCAACCGATAATGATGTAACCAATAGAAAGTAACAAGCTGCTCATACCAATACGTAAACCAGATTTCCAAGCTTGGTCTTTAGCTTGTTTTTCGGCACTTTCTTTTTGCTCACGAATCTGACGCTTTTGTTGGTCTGCAAGCTTTTGAGGGTCGCTTTGTGAAGCGATAAAGTCATCAAGTACTTTGGGGTCTGTCTTAGCTTTTTTAAGCACATCTTTTACAGCAGGAGGAACATTTGGATTTTCTTGTGCTTGCTTAAATTTCTGCTCGTCTTTAAGAATGTCGTTTAACTGTGCTTTGGTTTGAGCTTTTTGTTTTTCAAGTTCAGCTTTAACTTGGTCGTTACCTAACTGAGCTTGAACCTGAGATAATTGGTTGTTAAGTCGGGTTTCTTGCTGTTCAGCTTGTCTGCCAATTTGCTCAACGGTTTGTGCGCTAGCTTGACGAACGTTATTTAAGTGCAAAGGAAAAATCAGCAAAAACATCAAGCCTAAAATACTAGATAAAACAAATGCGGGTAATCTCAAGTCAAAACCGCCAAATCTTTCATCACCTTCAAAGCTATCTGCCCAATATCCTGCAATTAATAATCCTAAACCGACCATAGGCACAATACCTCGGTCTACTAAAGCAGTAGCCAAACCAATTTGCCAACCTCTATCAGTTGGCTGAAAAGGAAACAGCAAAATTATAAAGTCAATAAGAAAAGACAAAAGTAGGATAATTCCCCCTACCTTAAGGGTTCTTGAAGCAGTCGCGGCAGCAAAACTGTTAATCATACGTTCTAGTTTTTGTAGTACAAGTGATTGTTATTACTTAAAGTTACTGGAATATGGTTCCCATAACCTTATCTGTTCTTTACGTTTACGACAACAATTTATAGATAGTAATAATTTTTTACTTCATTTTTCAGAACTACACCACGCTAGCACCTACTTTTCACAGTGTCTTCAGAAAAGTAATGGTATTAAAATATACCTTATAATCTGGTTAATTCTGTTGCAAATTATGCCACACCTCCAGGTCTTCGGGACGGTCAACATCAGCAAGTGGCGCCAAGCATTCAAAAGATAGCCCTAAAGTATGTGCAACATTTATAGTCTGCTGTAACACTTCAGAGGTTCCCCAATTGATATTTTTGAATAAATCAGGAATTAAACGGCGTAACCCGATTAAATAATAGCCTCCATCCAAAGCTGGGCCTAGCACCAAATCAACATCGTTGAGATGTGCAAACGCCGTAGTTAAAATTTGTGCATCAATACCAGGACAATCACTGCCGATGATAATAGTTTGAGTTTTAGTTTTGGCGCCTTCTTTAAAAGAATCATGAAAAGCGCGAGCCATACGCTCACCCAAATCACCCTCACCCTGTGGCTGATATACTAAACCAGAACCTAACCAAGCCTGCATTAACTCCAAACTACCACCAGCAAAACGCACCTCCATAGAAACATTTAGAGGTAAAACCTGAGACAAAGTATGCTCAGTCATTTGACGATGAAGATTTGCCGCACCATCGGCACCGAGTTTAGGAATTAAACGAGTTTTAGTCCGGTTAGGTTCAGGGTAACGAGTAAAGAGTATTAAATGATGCATATCGTAGGGGCGGGTTAACCCAAATCCTTCATATTCATCAGGATATAACTAAACCCGCCCCCAAACCCGTGCCATCAATCAATAACAATATCGACCATTTTCATCAGGTTGATCATGTTCAGTCCCCGAACGCATGGCGCCTAAAATAGTAGACACAAAAACACAACGCTTAATTTTGCCCCCATACTTAGTAGATAACGTAACCCTACCCAAAGGAGGATTTACAGTACCTCGAAAATCAAATATGGTTCTACGCACACCATCGCGCATCTGCATTGTAGTCTCAGTATCCAGCACAATACCAGACTCAAGTTCATACCATTGAGCTAGTGCAGGACTAACACTAACAGGATGAACAGCCCATTTGACAACTTCATCCTCAACCTTAAAACTCGCCTGATATTTAACTTTATCCTTCATCGCTTGACTTTGAGCATTACGTAACGCCAAGTATACTTGGTCACTAGCAGCACCAAGGTGCCGAGCCTCAATAAAACCCAGCCAACTAGGAACAGCAATTGCGGCTAATATACCAATAATAAAAACCACAACCAATGTTTCCAGTAACGTAAAACCACTACTGGTAGAAAAGCTATATTTATTCCGCATTATAGGGTGGTAAATGCATTCAAAGAATTTACAAGCGGTAAATGCACCCTATAACCCAAGAAACCCGGTTTCTTCGACACTAAGCATAAAAATATTCAACGCAAACGAAAGAAACCGGGTTTCTCAACGTAGCGAAAAAACCTGAACAACAAAATTCACAAGTAGACGCACCCATCAATCGCAAAAACAGTAAAATGTTAGAAGCTACTACTAATTCCGTATAAGCTCGTTCAAAGTAACTAGATGAGCCGATAATTGTAAACGCGAATCACGGGTCATGCAAACTAAACAAGCAAAGGTCATAACTGTGGCTTGTACCAAATTATTCTAATCACGTACCAAATTAAACCGAAACCGCGAAAAAACGGAATTAAATCTGCATTTTATAGGCGCCAGTGCAGAATTTGCTAGGGAGCAGATATTTTTTTAAGTATGATTACTCATATGAATTTGATCCCCCCCAACCCCCCTTAATAAGGATACCGCTGGCGAATGGTAGGTCTGACCCCTCAGCATCACGATTTTACGTCATTCCAGACCACGTAGAGACGCGATTAATCGCGTCTCTACCCGCCAATTTGTGTTAGATAAACAATCGTGTTTCTGAGTATAGCTTTTGTCCAGGCGCCATCAAAAGCAAATAAACGCAATTCTCGTATTATATTATTTAGTTCGTTTTAACGGAATGCGCGCTATTAGCTTAGGGTTTTCAACCCTAAGCGGATTGGGTTACGCAACAGCAAACTCGGTATATTGTCTCACATGAGGTGGATGAAATGCTAAAACAATTTCCTCTCTTGCGATTTCCTTCTGTAACAAATCTGTTGCTACTCCATCCTCTGTTCTATCTTCCTCAATCCAAATTTTGTTATTCTTCAAACGGATATGAATCATCACACTTTTAATTCGCTCATCTTTCTGCCAACCCATCAACAGCAAAAGGTACTGGTCGTGTACCTCATCAAAGGCTAAAGCACTTTCGGTTGTAGAACCAGATTTTTCATTCAGTTCATGGTATTCTGTCAAAACTTCTTTGACAATTTTTCGATGATGCTTTAATCTATCCATTGTACAATTACCTCACTTTCCGCATCAACTATTAACAGCTTAACTTGATTGCGATTGATAATCATTTGGGCTAATTTTCTTTGAAAATTACTTTTATAGGTTCCCTGTGTAATCGCCAAATATAATTTAAAATCTAATGCTGTTTCTACCAAAACATCTCGATAAACAACATACTGACCTACAGCTTGTTCTAAGTCATTGACAAAGGAGCGACCCAAGAAACTCTTAACTTCTACAAGAATTTTACGACCCTGCTTTTCTGCTGTTATCGATTTTTCTGCTGCAATATCTACGTATAAACGGTCACCTCCATACTCCAGAGTATAATCATCTTTTAAAATCTGCCAGCCATCCTTGAAAGTATGCAAATCTCACAGCATTGTGGTAGATATCTTTTGCGGGCATAGATGTTGTTTAAGCACAGACCCTTGTATCATAGCCCAATATAGAATGTACACATACTATATATAAGTGATAATAAGTGCTTTGTTGACGCACCAATTACAGTAAAACTCCAGCAACAAGCCTACTTTAAAAGTTCACTCCTTAGCATGTTACTGTTGGCTCGACCAGTGAGGATTGGGTTTTGTGGTAATTTTGCCATGCTTGTTTACGTGCGTGTGCGGCGCCGGGAGTTGGGTTTCGAGACAGTACTTGAGTGGGAAGGGGTGGCGCCTGCACATTGATTCTGTGTAAGCGTGTTTGTTAAACAATACAATATTCTGGGTTGTAAGCTCTAAGATGAGGTGGTATTAGTCCTAAAACAATGTTCGATTTTGGAATACCTACAAATGCTAATTCTTCACCAATTTCAATATCTGTTTTATTTTGTTGAATCCAAACTTTGTCTTCAATAATATCAAGATGAAGAATAGGATTGAAAATGTGTTTAGACCCGTTCCAGCCTATTCGCAATAGTTGGTAACGGTCGCTCTGAGTATCAAAAACAGTTACAATTTGAATTTGCTGATTATCTTCTGGGATATCAGCGTGGGCTGAAAGAACTTCCATAATTAGCTCTTACATCTTGCACCATATGATTGGCTTGGGTAAAGTGGGCACTGCCCACCCTACGTAATAATAAGCATTATAAGCTTTGTCATTCTCAATAAGTTCAAGGTGCATTCCGGTCAGTTAGCAAGACTTTCGGGTAACCCAAAAAACCATCCGTTACATCCGTTATATCCGTTGCAAGTAGCCATTCTTCCACAAATAAAAAGGACTAACCAAACTACTAACAAACAACTGCATTTCACAAGCAGCTACTAATTCTGTGAAAACTCGGCGCCTGTATTTAATGAAATGAGTTATTATTTTGCGTAAATCATTAATCATATAAGCGAAACAAGCAAAAGGTCTTAATGGTGGTTTAATATTAACCATTCGGGTAACGTATCTACTTAAACCGATACCGCGAAAGAAAGGAATTAAGTATTCTTTTTGCAGGCGCCAGTGTGGGATTTGATGCTGAATTACCATAGCAGGGTTGTACCAAATTTCCCATCCGGCTTTTTGAATATATGAAAGCATTTCAGTATCTTCACCAGTAAGCATGTTACCGTTGGCTCGACCTGTGAGGATTGGGTTTTGTGGTATATCTTGCCATGCTTGTTTACGAACAACTAAACCTGCTGAAGGAGGCAGCATTTTTTTACTAGGTTCGTACAGTAAGGGAATATCACCACGTTCGGTGATAGCGAGAAAGGGTGTAATGGGTTTAAAGCATAGGCGCCACATTTAGATGGATTTTCGCTTCGTTCACACCCGCATGGGATTGAAAATCCCCATGCTAATAGCCTAATTCCATTAAAATGGAATGTGAAAATATTATATGTCATGCGCTCACGAAGCATCTCAATAATCTATAGTTGTCCCGTATGAATTGTCAAAAATGCCAAAATGTAGAGACCGAATTAATACGGTCTCTGCAACGCGCGTAAACCGGAGGTTTTCCCGCAGGGATTTTACCAATGATTTAGGACTGCTATATATATATGTTTTTGCTGTTAGAGCTTTGCTCTTATCTAACTAGCTACTTCTAGTTTATTGTTATCAAGCTTGGCGCCTTTAATGCTTGTAAGCAGCACTGTTGACCATGCGGACGGTAAGAAAATTATCATGGTAATTTTTAATACTATTTTTAGCGTTAACTTAAGTCTTTTTATTCTTGAAGCATCGTAAAAAATATTTTTCAGTAAAAAATATGCTGCAAATAGACCTCTTTGTTTAGTGTAGGGTTGATATAATGCTCTACATGTAAGATAATTATAAAGTGTTGCAAGGCTAAGATTTATAACACTTTTACTAAGATTAGGTCTTTTTTTATAAGCTTTTGTTAATACTTCTAAACAAACTTTCTCTTGCCTATGAAAATTGGAAGATTGAGAATCTGCACTAATTCGGTATAATACTTGAGCTTGAGGTACGCAAACAAAATCGTATTTATCAGCTAGACGTAACCACATATCCCAATCTTGTGCTGCTGGTAGCGACTCATCAAAGCCGCTTAATTGTAATATAGCTTCTTTAGATATTAAAGGATTAGAGCCATTTTCCAAAAAATCACTTATTAATAATTGTTCGTAAACATCACCGTTTGCTGTAATATGAGTTCCTGCAAGTAAAAATTTGTCGTTATCATCAATATTATCAGTCCAGCTATACGCGACTTTTGCGTTACTGTTATTCTCTAAAGCTTGAAGTTGGCTAGCTAATTTATCTGGTGTCCAAATATCATCTGCATCTAGAAAACTAATAAATTCTCCTTCAGCAATAGATAATCCACGGTTACGGCTAACATTGGCGCCTGCGTTTGGATACGTAAATATTTTTATACGGGGGTCATTAATTTTTGAGACTATATCAAAGGTTTTATCTTGTGAGCCATCATTTATAACAATTAGTTCAAAATCGGTAAACGACTGTTTTAAAACAGAATCAATTGTTTTAACAATGGTTTTCTCACTATTATAAGCAGGAATAACAACAGAAATACGTGGCATATAATATTTTAATAGTAGTAATTGTAACAATTGTAGGTTGGGTTAAGCGAAGCAACCCAACAGTTGTAGCCATTTTTTGGGTTCTCGCTACGCTTCACCCAACCGACGTTAATTTTGATAAGTAGCGTTTGAAAGAATAAAATGGACTCATCATGCTACTTACATAAAATTCCATCTCAACAAGCGCAACAGTATCAGTTTTGAACTTTCCAAAGTTTTCAAACAAGTGCTTCAACACTCGGCGTAAATTCCCTAAAAAAATCTTGGTATAAATTAACGGTTTTTGCCATTTAGTAGCATTTAGTAGCCTTAATTGACAAATACACAAACCACACCCACGAGCTAAATTGACTAAATAATCTTTTTCTAGGCGCCAGTGCGGTATTTGGTGGTAGGTATGCATTGTTGGGTTATACCAAATTTCCCAACCAGCTTTGTGTATATAAAGTAATGGTTCATAGTCATCACCCTGTAGCATTTTCCCTGGTAATTTTCCACTTAGCGAAGGACGTAATGGAACATTATCGCACCAAGCTTGTTTACGAATAACAATTGCCGCAGCAGGAGGAAGGCTTAAATTTACTGGGTCGTATAGATTTGGTATTTCTCCACGTTCTCTTATTGCTAAGAAGCTTTGGATTTTTTTGAAGTTGTCTGGTGGAGTTATTTCATAGTTACCATGTATTTGCCCTCCCCAGGCGCCTGCTTGTGGATGTAATGAAGCAAAGCTAATTGCTTGTTTTATCCAGTCGGGTGCAGGTAAGTTATCGTCATCTAAAAAGCCAATGATATGACCTTTTGCTTCACGGACAGCACGTAACCTCGCAAAAGCGGCGCCTTGTTCTGTTTCTAAAAAGTAATTTAATTTATAATTATGATTCCAGTTAGATTGTAAATTATGGATTAATTCAGCAGTTTTATCACTACTGTTATTATCAACGATGATTATTTCCCATTGAATGTTTTCAAGTCCAATTTGTGAATGTAAGTGTTCTAATAGTTGAGTTAAACGCTTTTCACCATTGAATGTAGGAATTGCGACTGTAAAATCTAAATTAGTCATACCGTTTAATAAAATTATTTTTTGAGTAAAAGATAAAAAGGACTAATTAAACTACTGATTAAAAATTCTCTTTCACAGCAAGCAATTAAATCTTGACTAAATCGACTTGGAGATTTAAGAAGATAAAGTAAAATTTTTCGGCAATCATTAAATATATATCCGAAGCTTGCTAAAGGTCTTAGTAACGGTTGAGTTCTCAGCATACGTATATGGTGACGACTCAAACCTATACAACGAATTAGACGAAGTAAATATTCTTTTTGCAGTCTCCATGCTGGTATTTGGTGGTAGATGTGCATATCGGGGTTATACCAAACTTCCCAGCCAGCTAGTTGAATATGCAGCACCGCTTCTAAATCTTCACTTGCTAAAAGGGAATCTCTACCTTTATGGTTTAAAACCAATTGTTTTGGAACACTTCCATACCATGCTTGTTTGCGAACTACTAAGCCGGCGCCGGGAGGTAGCATTTTCTTTTTAGGTTCATAACGGTGTGGTTGTGAACCTCGTTGGTTAATTGCTAAAAAACAAGCTATTTTATCAAAGTTCTCTGGTGGTTCAACTTCAAAGTCACCATGAATTTGACTACCAAATGCTCCTACGTTAGGGTTTTGTTGAGCAAATTTGTAAGCTGCTGCCACCCAGTCAAGTGCTGGGTAGTTATCATCGTCTAAAAAACCAATAAATTTACCTTTTGCTTCTTCTACTGCACGTTGTCTTGCGTATGCGGCGCCTTGTTTTGTTTCTAGGTAGTATTTTAATGGGAAGGGGTGGCGCCATGTTGCTTGATATTCTTGGATAAGTTTTGCAGTATTATCAGTACTATTGTTGTCTACAATAATAATTTCCCAAGAAATATTTTCTATATCTAATTGATTTTGTAATTTTTTAATTAGCTCATATAAATATTTTTCGCCGTTGTAGGTGGGAATAGCTATACTAAATTCAATGCATTTATTCATAATACAAAATTTTCAATAATCCATATAAAATTTATGCACGATTAAATCAAATTTCAATCATGCAAATTTTTAGTAATTTTATGTATCAGACCTTTACAAATAAAAATACACCCAGTGTTTCTATTTTCTACTCTGGGTAAAGTTACGGCTTCAGTGTTTTTGACTATTATTCAGATATTCTTGATTACGGCAATTTCCCGATTATTTTTTACATTCCTCATCTTTCTCCGTCCTCATTCCCCCAATTAAAGTATCTATAAATACACATCTTTTTAAGTAACCAGCACTGTTAGAGCCTCTTTGAGGCACAGCAACTGCAACCTTTAGACCAAGAATATCTGATGAACCTCCAAATGTTCCAAAATTTGGTTTTGAAACAGTACCCATATAGTCAAAGGTAATAATACTACCACCAGGTGTAGTAAAGTTGATATTTGAGGCTGTTTTTTTGTTGCTAGTGGAAGCATCTAAGTTTGTATATACTAAAAGTTGTCCGGGTCGAAATCCCATATCTTCACCCAATTTTTTCCACCTTGGATCACCTGCGGGTATACTAGTTCCTTGAAACACAGCAAATTCAGGAATATTATCTTTGTTTCTAAAGCCAACGCTGTAATTAATTTTATTCTTTTTCGCTTCTCGCTGTGCTTCTTGTAGTGCTGCAAATAAGGCATCACTAGCTTTATTAACACGTTGTCTTTCTAAAAAACCAAGCCAAGAAGGACCAACAATTGCTGACAATATGCTTATAATGACTACAACTACTAAAACTTCTATTAATGTAAAGCCTCCATCTTTATTTGACCACTTGGGTGTATAAAAGTGAGATGTCGTGTATAAGTTTTTTAAAATTAATGCTAAGCTTTTTGACTTAAATTGGTTTGTTATTTTTACACTGGATAGATTTTGCATATAATTCATCCTTATTAACGTTTGCAACTTATATTGTTTACTTGCTGAAAATAAAGCTGCGTCCTTGCACTCTCACACTTGACGTTGGGAAAAAAGAGCTTTGGTTGTCGTTAAAAGCAATATTGTTATTTTGATAACGAGCTAGCGCATTTCCTCGCAAGTAAACTTCTACAACGCTTCTATTGTTTCCATCGAGCGAATCTACACAAACATAAAAACCTGCCATTTGAGGATTTGCAGGAATTTTGCTCCACGTAGTATTTGTTGTATTTGCTGGACAATTCGTACCGCTCGCACTTGCAGTACTTTGGTCAATGTAATCCACTAAAACTAACGCTTTTTCATCGTATGCAGTTGTTACAGGTGTCCAACTATTCATTTTCTCTTGCAAAGTTTTACCTTTTTGGGATAGATTAAAAGGCCTATATCCTTTATCTGGACATTTACTGAAAGTTACAGTTGAACTATATGTTTTACCTGTGCAGTCTATAGAATTAACACTATTTGCTACGCCATCCTTAATTTGAAATCTAGCGATACGAGCAGCTTTTGACCAAGTTGTACTACTGTCTTGGATTAAGTAGTATGCAACTAATGAATAAACAAAAGAATCATCTCTGTTTGCAACACCTGTTAAAGAAATACTTTCCTCACTAAACTCTCGTTTCCAAAATACTAGAATTGGTGTTCCACCAGTTATTGTTGGTAATTGAGACTTAATTGTATCAACACCTGTTGCATCGTATACATAGAGAGCTTGTTGCAAATCGCGAGCGATATAGTCTGTCGCGGCTTGAATTTCTTGTTCTGAGTTAGCTTTAACTTGTTCTCTGCGGTCTGTTTGTAAAACATCTAGCATAAAACCTAGTAGGGGAGTGATAACTAACACTGCTAGTATCATTGCTACTAATAATTCAATCAAGGTAAAACCATTATTTTTTTGAGAGTCATGAGATTGCTTTAACTGGATTGTTAACAGCTTCCTCAGTGTATTTATCCCGTTGTTTTTTTTCATTGATAAGAATGACAATTGAATTAATAACTTACTAACGCAGTTGACTAAATATTACTGACAACCTCCAAGACGACTACACAGGGCGCCATAAGATGGTTGACCTCTAACAATTTCAGTAGTCATTTCTACCAACGGTTTTTTGCGACTGCCTAGCCCTCCTGTAAAAGTCGATTGGTTTTTTCCTTCTTCTCCATCTTTTGCTGCTTTTGCAGGGAAATTCGTATCGTTTCGATATACTCTAATTCCCAAGCGATAACCCTGACCTTTATCGGGTTCGCTAAGATTAACCGCGAGCCGAATAGCTTGGATATAAAACCTTACATTTTGTTGGGAAGGACAACTAGCAGGTTCAGTGATGGAACCATTTCTACTGAAACAGTACAAACCAGTTGTATTATTAGGAGCAGGAACGTTTAACAAATAATCACTAGTATTATTGCTTAGTGTTCGAGGTAGAGTAGAGGTTGCAGCACTCAGTGTTGTTGTTCGATCTGGGTCAGCTATAGTCTTAGACTGAATAGCATCGACAAAAGCCTTTGCTGCTTGAGTTGCTAGTTCTATACGTCTTGCCTGAACACGAGTTGCAGTCGATAGAACTAGAACAGGTGCAATTGCAGCCAGTAAAATACTGACTACGATTATTGCCATTAATGACTCAATAATCGTAAAACCAGATTCGCTTGATTCTTGTGAAGTTGCTTGCTGTTGCTTAAATTTCATATCTTTGTTTAAGAAATAATTATCATTAATGGGTGACAATTTTGTTTAGCTTGTGTATTGCAATTAGCTCCTTTCGCTGTTTTCACGTAAACCTAGGTAGGTCTTAAAAATTTGTGAATTTATCCTCAGTTAGTTTGTTTAATTAGGGACTTGCAGGGCAAGTACCAGGACGCACATTACTAGGTACAGCGTACTGAGTATTTTTTGTTGTAACTGTGGCACCTTCTGTAATTCTTATGCTGAAACCATTGCCAAAGCCTTCGTTTCTATCTTGAACTGCACATAACAAAGTTTGTACCCACTTGTCGTCCCGGCTAATTTCTCTGTAATACTCGTTTGGTGGGTCTGTCGAGGGAATTACAAAGCGTTGCGCGAACAAGTCAGGGTTTTGTGACAAAAGTGCTACATCGAAACCCCAGCTACGACTAGGAGCCATATAGAAAGGTGCTTCTCCTCTTGGTGTACTGTCAGTCACATAAGCAAAATTTTCTCTACCTGTAAATAAAGTTCTCACAGGCGGTGCATCACCTGGGTTTGGTCTAACAAATACTTGCCAAGGCGCCGTAGCATATTCGCTGCGTTTGAATTGGATGAAAGAACCTGCAATAGTTGCATCAACTCCATCCCAGTTTTCCAAGAAGCGTACAAAGTTATGTAAACCACCATTTCGTTCGTAGTTGCCAACCCCTGCACGTGCCGGAGTATCACCCGCTGCCATTACAAGATTAAATGTTGTTGCTCTTGCTCTTGACAACCACCGAGTATTTTTTACACGCTCTGACTCTGTACCAATTCTTGAGATGTCACCAAAATTGGTTCCAAAACTAGTTCTTGGAGATTGGATTTGCAAAATTGGCTCTAATCGTGGTTGACTGGTTAATGGGGCGCCAACAGGAAGACTATAGAATAATAAACGATCAGTATTGTTATATCTCTTAGTGCCAGCGCCTGGATTTACGGCTGGAGCAGCAGCATTTGTGGTTGTAAACCACAAAGCGTTTGCTGCACTATCAGGCAAAGCTAGTACTGTGTTTACTAGACCAGCTACTATTCCCAAAGGTATTGGGCGTTCAGATGCAATATTCAAATCAGTGCCACCTGAATTTGCTAAGTTACCACCAGCAGTACGTCGAAAAGCAACTCTTCGGGCAAATCTTTCATAACCTGCCTTCGGTGATCTAGCTGTAGTGCCAGCCACTAATTGAGTCGCGTTTGCGACAGCTGGTAAACTACTGGATCTTATATCTCTTTCAGCAGCTGTAATTGTGTTATTATTGTCTGCGTCATAACCAACATACCAATCAGTTGCTCCACACTCTGAAACTGGTAGTTTGAAGCACATTTCCATTACATACTCAGAGAAAGCGCCTCGCCTTTGAACAGGAGTAACAAAGTTATTAAGGTAAGAGCTATTTCGATTAACAGGATCAGCAGCAGTAGGATTAGCCCTGTAGTAACTGTCATCAACAGCGGTAGATGTTACAAAGCTATTATTCCAAAAACCGTTGCTTAATCTACTTGCGATTACGTCGGTTGCGTTTCTGGGTGGGCTGGCTCCCACTTGGGGTTCTGTTGTCGTATCTGTTTGATTATTTCTTAGGTCATAATCACCCTCATTACGATAACCTTCACGGAAATTATCAGAAAGTAGGGTAATAGCATCAGCTATAACTGACGCAGGGCGCCAAGTTTCCCCTGTTGTACAATTAGGTAGTCTTGGGTCATTGGGACGGCAAGCAAAGTTACTGTCTCTGTCTGAACGAGTATAAAATTTGCTGTCCCAATCAGAAGCAGAACTTAATACATCTGAGCCTTTAAATTCTTGTTTCGTGTGTAAGTTGAAGTTGCCCTTAACGTAAACAGGTAAGTCTGTTGCTAAGATTAATCCTTTCTCTTCTGGTCTATAATTATTTTGACGGCTCAAATTACTACCGTTGATCAGCATGATAGCGTTTGGACGGCGAGTTGGGTCGAGCCTGTAGTCTGTTGCACTGACGTTAGCACTAGTTGGATTGCTGCGATCTGCTTGGGCATCATCACGAGTCGCATAAATTACACCACTATTAGGTAAAAGATACTCATTTGTCCAAGTACCTGTAATCGATGTGGTGCGAAGTAAATTTAAATCTACTTGTGTTGCGCGAATTTCTAAGGGCTGACGCTGTTCAATTTCTAAATCATATGCTCCTGTCGGTGCGCCTGCATCTATAGCTTTAATTTGTCTTGCATCAAGAAAGGCTGTCTCTTTGATGGCATCATCTGGAATAATACTACTACTAGCGCTAAGACTGCCATCAGCTATTTGTATTGCACAGATTGTTGAATCAATAGCTGATTGTTCAGCTAAAGTTAAATCTTGGGTGCTAGGCTTTTGAAGTGCCTGCCAAAGTAGTGGGTTAACGATGCGACCATTCGGAAACACTAAGTTAGCTTGATACTTTAAGCGTTCTACCAAGCTTAATCCACTATTAGTTACATCTTCGGCAACTGTATCAAATAAACCATTCGCATTTAAAGGAAAACCTCTAGTGACATTTGCAGCTGTGCTTGTAGGTGCTGCGTAACTACGACCATTATTAGATGCTGCTACAGTTGCAGGATTTCGAGGGTCATAAGTATTCGTCGTTGCAGTAGTTGCATTAGTAGGGTTGTAGTAGCTGCTTACACAGGCTATTGGAGTTTGAAACTTATCTGGTGTGGTGTTTCGGGGGTCGTAAGCGTCCCTATTATAGTGATAGACTGCTGAAGCACGCATGACTAAGTGACCGCGCGACTGTTCAGCAGGGTCGGTAGGATTAGGTACAACCATAGGCATTGCATCCGACCACACTACAGGAGCAGCATTTTCGTTCCCAGTTGTATTTAGATCGTTAGCAGGTCGTGGAGGTGTAGGTAGAAATGAGCCAGCACTTCTATATATTCCGGCGCCAGTAACTATTCTTAAACCACCTACAACGTCTAGGACATTACGTCTTGGCGAAGCTGCGGAATTTTCCCAAAAACCATCGCGTTCAGTTTCACCTAAGTCAGCTAGTTGTTTAACACGAGTATTTCTATAACGTGTGTTACTTGTGTCATTTCCACTGGTGTCTTTCCATTTCTGACCCGTGATGTCTTCATTTTCTTCTTCTCCAACGAACTCTTGCTTAGTGTTATCCCATCTAAGTTCAGGTAAGTTGTTGCCAATAAGAATACGATCAGCTAGCTGTCTTTCCTCAGAAGGGCTTCTTTCAACTAGTTCTGGGTCTGTTGCTGGTAATTGTGCAGGAGCTAAATTAAGTCTTCTGCTTGCATCTGTTACTGCTTGAGGATATATCCACTCATTGGGAGGTCGCAGTTTGTCATTGGGAACTCCAGTTTCTGTTCCTTGTAGGACATTTGCTGTCGTAAAACCAGTAGTAGCAGGCGTAGGAGGATTAGTGTAGGGAACCTCTTTAAATGGTACTCGCCTAGTACGTTTTCTAAAATAATTTTCTATCTCGTCTCGACGTACTCTATTAAAGTTCAAACTAGGGTCATTAGACCTTCGTCTGGTAATATTATCTGTTACTTCAGTTGGGTCAGTACTTTGATTTCGAGCAAATTGTGCCGTTACCAATAAATCAATACGTTCGGCATAAGCTTGGCTGTTATAAGCAACTTGATTTGGAGCGTCAGTGGTTGATTTATTTGTAGATGAAAGTTTTTTACTTGTATCTGGTGAATTATTTTCCCTAAATAAATGAATTTCGTCTCCACCGCTATCTGTTGCTTCGACAGGAGCAGCACCAGCTAAATTTCCACCAACAATTATCTTGCCGTTTTCTCGCTCATAATAACAAGAGTCTTTACTACTTACTTGGAATAGCGTAATCGGAAATAAACCTGGCGAACTTGCCTTTCCTATCATTAAGTTACTATTGGTAAACACACGTCCATTCAAGCGAAATTTTGGACCTGGTGTAATGTCCAAGTCATCCTCATAGACAACAGCATTGTTTGTAATAGGTAACTGAGTACGGTCTTGTTGTAATTCGATTGCTGAAAAACTTTTATTTCCTTTGTACTGCTCATATTTACTATCTGGACTTCCATTGTTTAGTGGAACTTGAGTAATAGGAACTGTCGCAGCGTAAACAAAGAAGCTCTTTTTTAATTCTCCTGTTTGCATTTTATACCAACCAGAATTACCAACTAAGCTGGCACTTGTATCTCCTTGCGCATCACAAGCATTGCCCGCTCTGCCAGAAAGCATAGGCGGTGTTCTAGCATCAAGTGAAATACGATTTCGAGTCGGGTTAACACCATTTTGGGGTGGAGTTCGGAAATAAATACCGTAGAGAGTATAGCTGTCAAATTTACCATCATTATCTGTGTCTACCGGGAATTTCCAAGCGGTTTCCAAAATTTCTTTATTTTCTAGTGGTCCATCATTTCGAGATGTGATTTCTGCATTCGCATCTAAGTTTGTAGCTAAAGTTAAAGGTGTTTCATCACCTAAAGTGTATACATCTATTTTGGATGTTAAAGTATTATAAAGAGTTGCATTTGACGGAACAGCACGTGGCAATGACGGGTCAGCAAATAATTCACTTATTTTCGCTTTAGCTCTATCAAGTGCAGGAGTTGCTGCTCTCAAAACAGCTTCATTGACACGAACATTACTTGCATTTTGAGAACGTTCAAATGAGCGGAATAAAATCGCCATAGTTAGCAACACTACAACTATTGAAACCATTGCTACTGTAGGCAAGACAAAACCTGCGTTTGCTGACCTTGGTTTTTTCTTTACAACCAGTAAATATTGCAATAACCACAACAACAGCTTTCTGAGTTTAGTAACAGTGCCGCAAATAATTCTATAGTATTTCCGAATAGCCCTGACTAACTTGCGATTTCGAGACATAGCCCCTTTCCTGCCAATTGAATAAATTTTTTTGTAAAAATGTTTTCTGAGATTATGTTTACGTGAAATAAACAAACAACCCTAGGCTTGTTTGCAAAGACAAGTTTTTGACCCTGCCCCTTGTTAAGCTAAACAAATAAAGATAGTTTTAAAAAAACTTACATAGTGTCCAATTCATAGTACTTATAGAAAATTTTCGGGTTAATGAGGATTTCATATGTACTAATAGATTTATAGTCGAGAGAGAGTAATAATGCCATAACTTTACATTAACTTTGTGAAAGATAAACTTCACACAAGACGGACTTGTGAAAAGTTATTAGGAGAGTAGACTTATGTTACCCACTAGCGAGCTAAAACATATCAGTTGCTTGTGGAAATATCACGCTAGGTTGTAGTGGCACAAGATTATGACACATTAAACATCTTTAGTGGTGAACTATATGAAGGATTTATAAAGCCTCAAAGCTTTGCAATGGCAATATGTCATTCGATATTGCTCATGCTTATCTTCGGGTAGTACCACGAGATAGAAACTAAAAATAAAATTCAATTTACTCTTTAAATTTACTTTTATTGCACTTTACAATTGTAGAAGCTGTAGAATAAACAGGGTGCCTATATAATGCTTTATAGTTATCAGGACGAAAAGGACGTTTTAACCACACTTCAAGAACCTGATTAAATATTCCATATTTTTTGAGCCTAGGTTTTTTGTTACCTTGCTCCTTTAATAAATAAATCTCTATTGTTTGTGTAGAATAGTTACCTTGAATTTTCCAACCTATAGAATCATTTACAACAGAAAAATCAGAAATTTCTATTGGTAGTTTTTCTGAAAAAGATTGCCAAAAAGGAATAAACTTACTAACGTAAAAAGCCGCAGTTAAAGACCTTAAAGACCATAAGCAACTACCCGAACCCGAATACTTATCAAGAAGACTCAAATCTTTACAACAGAAGCCTTGAGTCACGCTACCATACTGTAAAGAATCTTTTTCTACAAAAAAACGCCAAGTTAAATCTAAAGCACGATAAGCAAGACCGGGTTTAATAACTTCAGGAGCTAGTAGTGTTCCCGTAATTAATGGAGCAGGAGCAGCCATTCGATAACATACACTCCTGCCCATTACAGGGAATCCATTTTTACTAAATAAGTGTTTGTAAAATTCAATAAACTCCTGATGAGTTGTTTTGATAAAATCATGGTCAAAGCTAGAATCAATTTGGTCTATCCAGAATAAACTATAATGAATTGCCCAGGCATTATAATAATCAACTCCTTTGGGCGGGTCGTCAAACCAACCTTGTCCAATGTAGTTTTTCTTGAATTGTTCGTATCGTTCTTTAATAACTTGCTCTAATTTTAAATTATTAACTCCTAGACTTTGTAAAAACTTCAAAGTTATAACAGGAAACAGTAACCAATTATTTTCGTATACCTTTTTATTGGCTACTGGTTCAAGCCAAACAATAACTTTGCTTTTCTCCTCATTAGATAATACAGACCAAAGATACTCACGGCTAATCCATAGACCAAGAGCAATATCTGCGGCTTCTACAATTCGCTGGTCTAAACTGTTTATATGACCCCAGTATTCTGAATTTTGTGGATCAGTCCCTGCAATTATTCCTTGGCGCAAAACTTCTACTAACTCTACTTCTTCCCCTCCAAGCTTAATAACTTCGTCATTTCCTGACGCAAGCCAAGCTGCGGCAAGCGGAAAAAAGCGAGCAAAACCTTCGAGACCTTCTATAGTTAGACCATGTATACTTCTAGCTCCAGGATAGCAAACAGATGCACCATGAACTGAACGGTATTTAACAAATCCATTTGCGAAATACTCAAAAAGCGCTTTATACCGTAAATTGAATTCTTCAGAGTTTTCCGTAGTTGTAAGAAACAAGTTTTTGATTTTAATATCATCTTGCTCGTATCCATCATAAGGCTTTACATGCATCGACCATCCGGAAACAGGACGAAAAAATAATTTTAGTCTAGTCAATTTAGGAACATTAGGAAAAAACTTAGTTTCTAACCACTTTACTTTTGGAATAATTCTTGTAAAGCCCATAGCTAAAATATACAATAATGCTAAGTATAAAACGTTATAATAAGCAGCTAAGTTGTCTTATTAACTATATAATATGTATTTATTAATTCTTTAACTACCGTGTAAACACGTGTAATTTGACTAGGAACTACAAGTACATGTTCCGCTCTCCGTTAGTTTACTAAATCGCTTATTAAATGCATGGCGCCGTGTAATGTTATTTTTTCCAAGTGGGCACCGGATAATGGTTGTTATATGTAAAAGACCTAAAGACCTAACCCCTTACCCGAACGATTTAATAGGGTTTCTGAGCTATCAGTTTGGGCGCCTATAGCTGCTGAAATAGTTGATTTTTCGTTCAAGTGTGGGGTCTTACCCTTGAATCGGTCTTCTGTATCCTTTTAGGGAAGGGGGTAAGGGGGTAAGGCTCTAATAATAATTAACTTTGATGTAACCAAGGTTGTAAATCAGCTAAGGATGTAAAATTTAATAAAGCTTCACTCAAATCTTGGAGAGTTTTTAAAGATAAACTCTCTAGAAAGTAAGTATCGATAAATACAGAAATTTGTTCGACTTGTGCAGGATTTAGACCCAACGAAGCGAGTACCTGTAGTGAAATTAGCTTTACCATTGGACGTTCAGAAACATCCATATGCATTTTCGACATTAAAGCACTGGCAACAGGGTTTTGTATATTTACAAAGTCTTGCCAGTCAAGTTGATTTAACTGAACTACTTCATAATCAAACTGCACTACACTCTTGCTTCTGACGCTGATGTTGAAGGATGATGGTTGTATGGTCAACGGTGCATCATGAGAGAAAATGACGATTGGCAATATTGGAATGCCATATATTTTATACAAATCAGCAAAGTATAAAAACATTCGTTCGCTAAAGTCTTTCTGAATATAAGACTGATGCTCGATGTGTATAATAAATAGCGTTTGCTGATTTTTGCATTTCGCTTGGACTAATACATCTATAAGTTTTTTCTCACCTTGTTTGACATTTGTAAGTATCTCCTGTGGCAAAAATGTTATAGAGTCTTTCTCCAAAACATTACTCATATCTGGAAAAAACAACTCAATAAACTCAAGGAAAAAATTCTGTATTAACTTTTTAAACAAGCTATCGTGGTCAATCATGAAATAATTTCAACTTTTTGTGCATCCTGTATAGTACACAAGTATTAAACATAAAATATTCAATATATAATTTTTTTTATGAAGTCTTAATAATCAATATTATCTACGCAGCGCGTACATTATGTAGTAACTTAATCGTTAAAAAAGCAAACATTAAGATGCAGCTTGCATATCAACATTATCATCTCTATCCCAACAACAATCAAAGTCGTCTGATTTTTGCTCACTTGTTACGCTTATAACCATTAATATACAAATTTTGGCATCCCACTGCTGATAGATATTCTATTATCTGCAAAAATGAATAATTATTATATGCTCTCAGGTAATATGAATTGTGATTTAATGTGAAAATGTAAGTATTGCCTTGAAATGATCTTAAAGATTGTAAATACGCGAAAAAAACATCAAATCATGTACAAGAGCAAATGGTAATATTTTAAGCATACCCGTATAATTACGTAGTACTATGTCTACCACAAATAAGTTATTGCTTGCAGTTGTCAGCATGGTTTGTATCGTCTTTGGTACACCCAATGTTGCTGGTGCTGCAACAAAATTAACTTTCGATGAATTAGGTTCTCCTACACCTGTTGATAATTTGACAGTAAAAGGGGTAACTTTTGATTACAAAATAGATGGTGTTGACTCAAACGAGGCAATGTACAATGCATCTTTCCCACCACAATTACCAAGCGGTTTATTAGCTAATGTTCAACAACCATTGTTAGAGGGTAATGCTAAAGGAATTTTATCTCTAGACTTTGCTGCACCAGTAGAAGCGCTAGAGTTTGCCGTCGGTGTAGAGGCTTTTCGACCTTTGGCGCCTGGTTTTTCTGTAGAACTTTTAGACCAAGGATTAAATTCTTTAGGAGTTACGCCAGTTAATACAGCACCGTTAGCTATTTTATCTGAAGGACTATTTAAATACAGTGGCGCCCCAATTAAAAACGCTATTTTGAGCTTTAATAGTGAATTCTTTTTAAACCCGGATAATCCGCGATTCTCTCTTGATAACCTTAGCTATACCGCAGTACCTGAACCATCTTCACTAATTGCCTTACTAGCTAGTAGTGCAATTGGTGCATGTTTATATCGGGTACGTAAACAGCAGCAAAAAGTTGTTTAGGAGAAAGTATATATAAACAGGGGGCATGATATTATTATGCCCCCTGTTAAATGTAATATATAACACAATCGCGCTTTGCGATTACCACTAGTGCAGCATGGCTAAAATAACTATCCAGTTAGAAAAAGCTACAAAGCTTATCAAGTAAGGAATCTTTTTTCTGCCTTCTGCCTCCTATCTTCTGCCTTCTGGCACTAGCGTGCGGTTTAGTAGTGATTTAAATTGAGACCAGCTTCTTTTGCCATTGCTGCTAAACCCTTGATTTCGATAGTTTTGAGAGCTTTGGTTGAAATCTTTAGTTTGACAAAACGGTTTCCTTCTGCCCACCAAAGACGCTTTGTTTGCAGGTTAGCTTGTTGCAAACGCTTGGTACGTCGGTGTGAGTGCGATAGTGCGTAACCGTTATTTGCTTTTTTACCAGTTAATTGACAGCGACGAGCCATTTTATTTTTTCTCCGATATTTTTGGTCACAATCTACTATTGTATAGCGATTTTTGATTGTAGAGACGTGACATGTCACGTCTCCTGCCGTGTTTAATACGAAGACGTGATATATCGCGTCTCTACATCTTTACTTCGTTGCTTGTTCGGTCAACTTAGTTAGTACATCGTTGGAGCGTTCAACAAAGGATTTCATTCCTTCTGCATCAAAGCCTTTTTGCGACATTAGTGCCAAATCGTATACGTGTTGACATATCATGTCCGCTAGCTGTCCGGTTGGGGACTCTCCTCCACCTTGAATAATAGTACCTTGGCTCAATGTTGCCAAGTTCTGAATTAATGGGTGTGCTGTGTTGACTACCAAAACATGTTCATCAGGGAATTCTACTGCTTGTTGCTGCATCATTGCGTTCATTTCGCGCAGGCGCCGCAGTATTTCAGGTAATAATACCATTGCTGGTGGTGTACCCTGTGGGTTATCTGATTTTAAGGATTCTGTACGGATGTTGAGCTTGGGTTTGTTGATAGCTTTCTCGAATAGTTCCTTAATAACTTCGCTCTTCGTTTTGTTTGTAGTGGGGTCTACTATTTCTGCTGGCTTTTCTTTATCGAGCAGGGTGTTATCAAGTTCTGAGTCTACGCGCGTAAATTTAACATCATTATATTCGCGCTCTAAGAAGTTGATAAAGTGAGTGTCAATAAAGGAGTCCATATATAGGACTTCCAATCCTTGGCTCTTATGTAATTCTACGTATGCTGCTTGTGATGCTTCCTCTGTACAGTAAAATACACGATTCTCGTGACGCTCTTTATTACGTTCCAAATACTCTTTAATGTTGGTATAAGGTAACTTGGCGCCTGCATTTACATCTTGCCAAGCATCACTATCTTCGGTTTGTACTTGTACAGTAGGAGTATCTTGGCTTGGTTGGTAAGTTGTGCGGAAGACAATTATATCTTCAACTTGCTTCTTAAATTTCTCGTCGTTGAGGGCGCCGAATTTAACGAAAGTCCCCAAGTCTTTCCATGCACCTACATACTGTTCACGGTTATCACGGTAAAGCTCTTTGAGTCTATCCCCAACTTTCTTGGCAATATAATCACCAATCTTCTTAACAGTTCTATCACCTTGCAGCGAACTACGCGATACGTTAAGCGGAATATCTGTACTATCGACAACTCCCCGCATTGGCAATAGGAACTGAGGTATGATTTCTTCAACGTTATCGCTGACGAACACCTGGTTACAGAACAGCTTGATTTGTCCCTTGGTAACATCTACATCAGGACGCAGTTTCGGAAAATACAGAATTCCATTGATAATAAATGGGTAATCGGTATTTAAATGTACCCACAGCAAAGGTTCTTCTTGGAATGGATACAGGTATCGATAAAACTCTAAATAGTCTTCCTTACTTAGATTACTCGATGACTCACGCCAAGGCGCCTTTTGTTTGTTAACCACCTCACCATCAAGTTTGATGGCAACCGACATAAAGTCACAATATGTCTTAACCAGAGTCTTAACGCGCGCAGCTTCGAGATATTCTAATTCCTCCTCCATCAAATGCAGCGTAATAGTAGTACCACGAGTAGTACGCGCAGAATCTTCGAGGGTGAAATTTGGCGAACCGTCACAACTCCAATGTACTGCTTGGGCGCCTTCTCTATATGACAACGTATCGATTTCAACTTGGGAGGCAACCATAAACGAAGAATAGAAACCCAAACCGAAGTGACCGATAATTGGTTGGTTAGAGTCACCCTTGTACTTCTGGATAAATTCCTCAGCGCTAGAAAAAGCTACCTGGTTAATATACTTCTTAATTTCATCAGCCGTCATCCCAATCCCATTATCGGTAATTGAGAGCGTCTTTTTATCTTTGTCGATAGCAACAACGATTTCAGGTTCGCCAATATCACCAGAGTACTCACCCGCACGTGATACCATACTCAACTTCTGAATAGCATCCACCGCGTTCGACACGAGTTCCCGAAAGAAGATTTGGTGGTCAGAGTAAAGCGACTTCTTAATAATCGGGAATATATTCTCGGTATGAATACTGATAGTACCTTGCTCTAGCATAATTCCTGTGTGTGAAAGACTAATAAATTTTAATGGGTTTTATGCAGAATAGCTCTATAGACCTATCCCTAAAGACATTTCCATTAAGGATTGTAAGCGTAACTGTAGCCAAATGGCTCCTAACTACTAAGTACTGTTTGCCGACAACCCCAAATTCGGTTTTCCCTACCGACACTCCCAGAAACCGGGTTTCCCCATCACTAAGCATAGCAATCTAAATGTTTACCTGCATGAAACCCGGTTTCTTATTATTACAATTTAGAAGGGACGGTTCAGGATGCCCATCCCACAAGAGTTTTTATTATAGGCAACATGTAATGTGCGTATTACATAAACAAACGTAGTCAAATGCAAGTCTTTTGAATACAGTAATTCTTATATATTCGTATGTCTATGATAACTGACTCGTAATCAAATGATATACGTTTGAATACTTTTGATGATACATTGATTTATAGGCAACAATCCAACCGATGCAAAAGAGAATTATTATATAAGAGTAAATCTATGTTTTTAACCTGCTGGATGCGAGAAAGAAAACCTGTAGCTTACAGAATAGACAGCACAATCTTGGAAGTGCTTAATAAACTGGCTAAAGAAAAAAATACGAGTGTTAACAGATTTATAGAATCCCATTTCCTAAAAGTCGCTATTGAAAGGGGCATGTTACCAGAGGATACTGAGCTTTTAGGTGAAACTAGGGGTGGCAACAGAAAAGGTAAAAACACTGAAAAGGTATAACTATGGAAACTATAACTGCGAAACAAGAATTGTTACAGCTAATTCATGCACATCTAAACACAGCGCATCAAACAACTTTAGAGAAAGTACTCGAATTACTCGAAGATGAGCAAGATATTAGGGATGCTCGCGTTGCAATAGCCGACTCAAGAATAAACGGTACCGTCTCATGGGAACAAGTTAAACAGGAAAATGGACTGTGAGAGCTTTAGTTGATGTTACTGAATTAATGGACATTGCTAAAGAGTTAAAATTTCAGCCTGAATTAGTTCAAATGCCATGTCTTACACATACCGAAATTCATGCACTTCTTTGGCACGGATTAATTGAAGATACTCCCCCAGATTTAGAGGCAAGGTATGATGAACTGGCTCTTCGTATCAATCCTGATGCGATTCGTTACGCCACAGGTAAATGGGTAACATCTTTTAATTATGAGTAAGTACATTATTTTTAAAGCAGAAGATGCTTCCTGCGAGCTATGGAAAAGTATGCTTTTAGCACATACCGGAGCATGTACTGACATTCTTGCCGAACATTACGATTCTTCAACACTTCCTCTACCTGCACCTGGTTATAGGTTAAGAGAGTTTCATAAAATCGAACAATTCGTTGACCCAAATTTTCCTGGCGCCAGTACTCATAGTAGAATCGGTGATTGGGAAGTTACAAACGTTGAAGAATATTCGTTACTATTTGCCGATAAATGAATTTGAAACGATAATTATTTGCTACTGCCGTTATTTACCCGTTAATACTCCACTTGAACCGCTACCTAAAATTCAAACTACACAGAAACTACAGCAAGTTTAACTAACACTGGGTTCTAAAAAGCTTACATGTTAACAAAATCAAGGTTTACGTGCGTAAATTTAATATTGTTCTATCAAATAGTTCAAATACCATGTCTTACACATACCCAAATTCATGCACTGCTTTGGCACGGATTAATTGAGGATACTCCCTCAGATATAGAAGCAAAGTATGATGAACTAGCTACAAGGATAAATCCTGACGCTATTCGTTACGCTACAGGTAGATGGACGACATCTTTTTGAACTTTAAAATTTGTTCATGGTGCGTCACTGCTTCAAAAATTATATATAAAATCAAAGATTTTCATAGCAGTGACGCACCCTACCCTTAACTTTTCACTGTCTTGATTTTCTAACCCCATTTATCGACGGGCAAATTGGTAGCCTACTAAAAACATTCTTAGGGAAGTTATTGAGGTACCGCCTAGATACATTCCAGGTTTCTGCTTAATTTATGATAGCAATTTATATAGTTGGCTCATAGCAACATTTATTTAAGGAATGTACTGCGTTCAAGAATTAGCTTCGACTCGATGGCGCCTTTTATATTCTAGAACGGAAGCAAAAACTGTCTTAAACCCTCTTCCCTTTGTGGTTTGCTTTTGCGTGAATCATATTTATTGATGGTGCGTCACTGCTACAATAATCTCTCATTTTATATGTAGTTTTTTCAAGCAGTGACACACCCTACGTTAAATATTGTTTTTAACATATTTATATTTTAATGTGTTGATGTTGGGTTACGCTTGCGCTTCACCCAACCTACATCTCTAGACTTCAGAGGTTGTTTCGATTAGTTGGACGGTTGTTTGAGCTACGGGTATTTTGGCAGGCGCCTTTTTATCAAAAGACAAACCGTGTTCTGCTTTGTCGATAATAACGGTGTCTCCGGGGACAAAGGTGTTTTCGAGAATTTTGGTTGCTAAAGTGTTCTCGACTTCTCTTTGTATTGCGCGTTTGATGGGTCTAGCGCCATATGTTGGGTCGTAACCGACTTCGATTAAATACTCGCAAGCTTCTTTGGATATTTCTAAGCTGATTTTTTGGTCTGCGAGTAAGTTTTCGACTCGTTTGAGTTGAATTCTAATGATTTGACCCATTTCGCTACGGCTGAGAGGATGGAAGATTATCAAATCATCGACGCGGTTGACGAATTCGGGACGGAAGTGTACTCGAAGTGATTCTAATACGCGGTTACGCATTTTTTCATACTGATTGTCATCGCCAGAAATATCAAGGATATGTTCACTACCGATGTTGCTGGTCATGACAATTACGGTGTTACGAAAGTCTACGGCACGTCCTTGGGAGTCGGTAATTCTACCGTCATCGAGTACTTGTAAAAGTATATTAAATACATCTGGATGTGCTTTTTCGACTTCATCCAAAAGTACTACTGAGTAAGGACGGCGCCGTATTGCTTCGGAAAGTTGTCCTCCTTCTTCGTAACCAACGTATCCTGGAGGGGCGCCCACGAGTCGAGATACTGAGTGTTTTTCCATGTACTCAGACATATCGAGACGCACTATAGCATCGTCGGAGTCAAACATAAATTGTGCTAATGCGCGCGCTAACTCAGTTTTTCCTACACCTGTTGGTCCCATAAATAAGAATGAACCAATGGGACGGCTAAGGTCTTTTAATCCTGCACGTGCCCTCCGTATGGCAGCAGAAACTTTTTCGACTGCTTCAGATTGTCCTACTACACGTAAATGTAAATGACTTTCGAGTTGTAGAAGCTTTTTCCGTTCCGATTCTAATAAACGGTTTACAGGAATACCTGTCCATTTAGCAACAATTTCAGCAATATCAGCTTCGGTTACTTGCTCACGTAATAAAGTTGAACCTTCGCTTTGCAAGTCTACTAATTGGGTTTCTTTGGCTTCGCGTTCGCGCTGCACTCCTTCTAATTTGCCGTACTTTAACTGCGCTGCTTTATTCAAATCATATGCGCGTTCGGCTTGCTCAATTTGTACCCGCAGCTTTTCTTCTTCTTGCTTTAAGGCACTAATTGCTTCTAATATATTTTTCTCACCTTGCCATTGGTCATTTAATTCGTGCTGTTTTTCGGTTAAGCTCGAAATTTCTGACTCAATACGTTGCAATCTTTCTTTGGTTTGTAGAGTTGTTTTTTCTTCTCCTGCTAAGGAAAGCTTTTCCATTTCCAACTGCATTAGGCGCCTATCTATCGCTTCTAAGTCCGCTGGTTTGGAAGTGATTTCCATTTTCAATTGTGCGGCAGCTTCGTCAACTAAGTCAATCGCTTTGTCAGGTAGAAAACGGTCAGAAATATAACGTGCGGATAATGTGGCAGCAGCTACTAACGCACTATCAGATATTTTGACGTTATGGTGAACTTCGTAACGTTCTTTTAAACCCCGTAATATCGAGATTGTATTTTCAACGGTGGGTTGGTCTACATATACTTGTTGAAAACGTCTTTCTAATGCGGCATCTTTCTCTATATATTTACGGTACTCATCCAAAGTACTGGCGCCGATACACCGTAATTCACCACGTGCTAACATTGGCTTGAGCAAATTTCCGGCATCCATTGAGCCTTGTTGCCCAGAACCTGCACCAACAACGGTGTGTAGCTCATCTATAAATAAAACTATTTGCCCGTTCGATTCAGTAACTTCACGTAGAACCGCTTTAAGACGGTCTTCAAATTCACCACGATATTTGGCGCCTGCAATTAAACTACCAATATCCAGCGAAATTAACTGACGGTTTTTCAAAGATTCTGGAACGTCACCATTTACTATCCGTTGCGCTAACGCTTCGGCAATAGCAGTTTTACCGACTCCAGGTTCACCAATTAACACAGGGTTATTTTTACTGCGTCGCGATAGTACTTGGATAACTCGACGAATTTCATCATCACGCCCAATTACAGGGTCAAGTTTCCCAGCTTTTGCAGCTTCCGTCAAATCGCGTCCAAACTTTTGTAGTGCTTCGTAACGTGACTCTGGGTTTTGGTCGGTGACTTTTTGACTACCACGTACCGTTTTTATTGTAGTCTCTAACTTCGTTACATCTAGGTCAACGTTTTTGAGAACTTTTTTTCCGACACGTTCATCATCAACAAAACCCAACAGCATATGCTCTACTGATATAAACGAATCTTTCATTCGTACCCGTGCTTCTTCTGCACGGTCGAGCATTGTGTCTAAACTGCGACCTAAATACAATTGTTCGCCACGAGCTACTTTTGGCTGACGACGCGCGTAATCTTCGAGTTGCTGTAGTATTTTATTGGCATCGGCGCCTGCACGGTTAATTAAACGCGCGGCTAATCCGTTATCTTGTTGTAAGGCAGCAATAATTAAATGCTCAACATCCAACTGCTGCTGTTGGTAAGCACGAACGATATCCTGCGACTTGACAATGATATCCCAAGCTTTATCTGTAAATTTATCGGGGTCTGTAGGCTGCATTTTAAATAGTTATGAGTTAAGAGTTAGGAGTAGGGTGCGTGACGCCATAACAATTCTGGAATAAAATGAATGATTTACTAGCGTCACGCACCTTACAAGTTAAGAATGTAGAGACTTAGCATAATTATCTACAATATATATACTCGCATTTTGCAGCCTTTTCAGTAAGGCTTCATCATGCTAAAAGCTTAAACCTCGGCGCCAACTTTATTGTAACTAGTACAAAAAGCTAGAAGAGAGGCTAGCTGTTTAAAAGATTATGGCATGTTAAGAGATGTTGATTTATTTAATACCCACTATTAATTTTAACTCTTAACTCGTGAGTAAGGTGGGCAGTGCCCACCATACCAGGAGTTGGTTGTATTAAAATGAAAACACTGTTCTGAGGGTGCTTTGCCAGATTGTACCGTTATCTTTGTCGTTATCGGGGTTGGTGACGACGGTGAATATGGGGGTGACGCTTACGCTGTCGCTAAGTCTAAGGTTATAAAATGCCTCGAAGTTAGTTTGAGTTGCGTTTCCTAAGTCACCTGTTACAAATGGTTGACCAACTGCTACTCCGGCAAGGGTTCCCGGTATGACAAGGTTACGCTGTTGTAAACCTACTGACCAACTAAAAGGATGTGCTTCTAAATTACGGTTGATAGCGTTGTTAAATCCTTCGTAACTTCCGTATCCTACTCTTCCAAAAAATCCTGTGTTTAGACTTAGACGATACTCGGCGTTAAAACCAAAAGCGTTGATATCAGAGTCGTTAATTTGAGCGTTAGTATATTGTAATTTTAATTTTAGCTGATTGCTGGGAGCATATTCTAATTCTACGCTCGCTTGGCGCCTATCCCCCGATATGCCTTGAGTTGGTTGATTTGCGTCTGCTGCTATATATAAACCACGTGCTGCAAATTTACTATCTTTTGGACTCCATGCGACGGCAACACCTGCACCAGATGTACGGTCAATTTGATTTTGGACGATAAGTGGATTATTTAAAAATATACCGGAACTAAAATCAAGTGCTTCATCGTTAGCATAAGAGTTTTTATCGATAAAATCACGTGGCGCCATTTTTGCCCCTACTGTTACTGCTAGGTCATCCTGGGGACGAAATGTGTAGTATAGGCGCCTTAATTTCAAATTTGATTCAACATCACTATAATCTAGCCCACCAGCATTGGCAAATAATCCATTACTACCCAATAAATTAAACCCTTCTCGCTGTTCTGCTCCCACAGCATCACTACCGTTATTACCTGACTCTAACTGTGTGACGAGTAAATCTTTTTGATTAAAGCTGGTTATTAAGTTCAAACGAGTACGCGAAACAATTGTACTCGAAGCACTACTTCCCCCTGTAATGCCAGCTATTTGTTGTCCTTGGAGTTTAGTTGTGGTAGAAAATTGATTTGCTTCAAGTTCCGCAGCTTTATACTCTGTATTGTCAATACGCTCTCTAACTTGGCTTAATACAGTAGCATACTCTTTTTGCAGGCGCCGAACTGTAATTGCATCTTGCCGAACATATTGGTCACCAATGGCATTCGCAAGTATTCCTTCGATTTTATCAAGAGTTGTTGCCAGTGCTGCTGCAAACTCGTATCGCGTCATTGGTTTATTACCGCGAAATGTTTTGTCAGGATATGCTGATAATATACCGTAACGTTCCATCAACGACTTTAACGCAGTATATGCCCAATCAGTTGGCTTAACGTCCTCTAGTTCGTTCACCATTGGTAATTGTTCTAATGCATCTGGGTTGGCATCTGGAGTTGTTGCAGGGTCAGCAGCGATGGGTGAAAATTCTGCAACTTGAACACCTACGTCAAGTGTAGGCGCCTCATGATGTGGTAAAGATGCCATTGAAGGGAAACACAACTGGCTAAATATACCGCAACTCAATAAACCAATGAGTTTAGGGGGCGGTTGCAACTGCGACAACCGCGTATACTGTTTAGGCTTCAACTCCATCACACCTGCACTATATGTAAAAATTACTTATTAACTAACTGTTGATTAGTTTCATTTTTGGCTTCTGAACCCTGAGTACCCAACTGTATTAGTTCTACCTTATAACCATCGGGGTCTTCAATAAATGCAATCACAGTTGAACCGTGTTTCATGGGTCCCGGTTCGCGCGTTACCTTACCACCAAGCTTTTTAACTTCATCGCAGGTAGCATAAATATCATCCACCCCAAGTGCAATATGACCATAAGCATCGCCTAAATCATATTTTTCTTTACCCCAGTTATAAGTGAGTTCTAGCACCGATGTATCAGATTCGTCACCATACCCAACAAACGCGAGTGTAAATTCTCCACCCGGATAATCCTTTCGTCGTAGTAATTTCATCCCCAGGACGTTGCAGTAAAACTTTAACGACTCTTCAAGATTCCCCACCCGCAGCATTGTGTGTAGTAAACGCATAATTTTATTCCTTCGAGCTTCTTATAAAGATTTTAGTCGTTTTGATCCCCCCTTGCCCCCCTTAATAAGGGAATATGATTTAAAAATATGCCTTAATAAACTAAAAACAAGATTTAAAGCCCCCCTTAATAAGGGGGGTTGGGGGGATTAAATATTTTAAAATGGGCTAATTGATAGGGATTTTACTTTTTTGGCGCCTAATGGTGGTGTAAATTTGAAGGTTTGTGGTGCCAGATTTTTGACTTCGGTGCGCTGCTGGATTTTTTCGATTATTGCAATATCTAACCCGTCGTCTTTGCCAACAATTTGCATTTGTTCGAGATTGGCTAGTTGTGGGTTAACGAAAGCACTTATAGTATATCCTTGTTTGGGGTCGTTGAATGAATACACGTATGTTTGCTTGCCTTCGATGTCGCGTGTTTCTCCTTGAATTGATTGATTTGCTGCTGCGCTAATTTCTTTGATAACTTCTGGTTGCGATAAGGCGCCGCTAGCAATATATTTACCCATATTATCAGCGAATTCAAGGAAAAACGAAGAAGAAAGACCAATTAAAAACGAATCATCTGACTTATTAAAGGCTTGAGATGAAATTATACTATATTGTTTTAAATCTGGTCTATATATGTAAACTTGTTTACCATCAGAAACAACAACTGCGGATTCTTTACTTAGTTTACCATCTTGAGTAAAGGCAATTTCTGACCTAAATTGATTCGTAGAATTGACTGTAGTTTTGGCTTGTATATAAAAGGTAACATCTGTACCTTGCTTTGTTCCTCTTAACTGCATTTGCGATACAGTTTGATAATTACTACCCTTAAAAAAACTTTCTCCTGTTTTAATCAGTAATGGCAAATCTAATTGAGAAGGAGTTGCCGTTGCAGGTTTTGACGATGACGCTATAGATAGACTCGCTGGAACTGCCGAGTGGGTAGGTACTGCATTACTATAACCAATAGACCCAAATGTTACAGCAATTATACTTACTGCACTTGCTAAATATTTTGAAACTGAAACCATATTTCTCACACTAGAATTATTGAAACGGTTTTGTCGTAGCGTTTTGAGTTAATGGTATAAAATTTGATATCTATACCTAGTCTAGTATAGCTTTTGGTAATGGGTCGTTGGCAACGGATGTAACGGATGTAACGGATATATATTCGTAAGGGCGGGTTAACCCACTAATATAGGACTTACGCTGCATAAACCTGGTTTCTACGCATTCATTGTCGCAGACAAATCGTCATTTTATTACATGTTATCAACGTATATTCCAGGTTTCTAGGTTTTCATGCGTAAGTCCTGTAATAAACATAACTAATAAACATAGTATAAGGAACGAGTAAACCCGCCCTCCCCTTCCCCACCCCACCTATAAACTTAATCCTCAGTCGTCAACTCCAAACCTCCTTGATAACCAGTTATTAAGCGGCTACCATCCTTAAAAATATGAACCTCAAGCTGGTCGCTAGCCCAATTAATTTTGTCAGAGAGCGCTGGGTTAAAAACATGGACTCGCTGGTTACTCGAAGAAACCGGAGAATTAGGAGAGTTCACCGCTAACCCCTCAACATAGGCGCCATCAATCAAAATATCAAGTTGTGTTAATAAGTCTTGGGCGCCAGCTGGGGCATAATCAGATTGGAGTTGTTCTAGGGTAAAGCCAGTAAAGGACATGACATTTAAACCTGCTGCTTTGACCTTTTTAGCAACGTTAGAGAGTGCAGAAGCTTGCCAAAAGGGTTCTCCACCTGAAAAAGTTACTCCTTGGTTACGAGAGTCAGCAAGGATTTTTTCAACCAGGTTATCTACAGATATGAGTTGATTAATCTCAAACGACCAAGAAGCTTCATTAAAGCAACCCGGACACTCACGCATACACCCCTGCACCCAAACAACGGCGCGCGAACCAGGACCATTTACCTCTGATGCATCAACATAGCCCATGATATTGAGATAACCAGCCGGGATTTCAAACAGTGAAACGTAAGGGTGAGTTTTTTGTTGATATTGAGTCATTTTGTTTACTTTGTTCTGTATTGATTCAGGTATGGGTTTACTAAAAGACTATGCGGAAAGTTTGAGGAGATTGTGAGGGTATTTAATGAATTATTTCTAATTGACTGTCTACAAAGTCCCGCAGTCGTCCTATGCTAGATTGTCGGGCAGCGAGTGACTGTTTACTGTTATGGAACGAGCAAAAGTATAAAAGGACGTTGAGACACATGATTGATACTGCAATTGAGACAATTGTTGCACGCGAAATTCTTGACTCACGCGGAAAGCCTACGGTAGAAGCTGAGGTTCACTTATTTAACGGCGCCGTTGGGTTAGCTCAAGTTCCCAGTGGTGCCTCAACAGGTTCTTTTGAAGCACACGAACTTCGAGACGGTGAAAAAAATCGTTATGGTGGTAAGGGAGTACTAAAAGCTGTACAAAATATTAGAGATGTACTGGCGCCAAAGTTATTAAACCTTGATACGCTCAACCAAGAACTCATTGACCGCACGATGATGTCCATTGATGGTTCGCCGAATAAAGCAAATTTGGGCGCCAATGCGATTTTAGCTGTGTCTTTGGCAGCGGCAAAAGCAGGAGCGGATGCGTTAGCTATTCCTTTGTACCGTTATTTGGGTGGACCTTTAGCTAACTTGCTCCCAGTTCCTTTAATGAACGTTATCAACGGTGGCGCCCATGCGTCAAACAACGTTGATTTTCAAGAGTTTATGATAGTGCCAGTAGGCGCCTCATCTTTCCGTGAAGCACTGCGTTGGGGTGCTGAAGTTTTTGCTACCTTGGCGAAAGTACTCGACGATAAAGGTTTGCTAACAGGTGTTGGTGACGAAGGTGGCTTTGCACCCAACTTGGAATCAAACCAAGTTGCCTTAGAGTTACTCATAGCAGCAATTGAAAAAGCTGGATATAAACCAGGGCAAGAAGTAGCTTTAGCGTTAGACGTTGCCGCAAGTGAATTTTACAAAGATGGGCAATACGTCTATGACGGTAAACCTCATGCACCAAGTGAATTTATAGATTATCTAGCCAAATTATCTAACGAGTATCCCATTGTTTCAATAGAAGATGGGTTACATGAAGAAGACTGGCAAAACTGGCAAGCACTAACAGCAAAAATTGGTTCCAAAGTGCAACTAGTTGGTGATGACTTATTCGTTACCAATGCCACTCGCTTACAAAAAGGTATCGACCAAAAAGCAGCTAATGCCATCTTAATTAAGTTAAATCAAATTGGTTCTTTAACCGAAACCTTAGAAACCATTGATTTAGCTACCCGTAACGGTATGCGCTCAATTATCAGCCATCGTTCCGGCGAAACCGAAGATACCACAATTGCCGACTTAGCAGTTGCCACACGCGCGGGACAAATTAAAACAGGTTCCTTGTGTCGTAGCGAACGTGTTGCTAAGTATAACCGCTTACTTAGAATCGAAGACGAACTCGGTGAACGCGCAATTTACGCAGGAAGAGTAGGCATGGGTCCAAAAGGCATTTAAATAAATGCAGGACTTACGCAAAAATTCTAGAAACCTGGTTTCTCTGTCGATAACTTGTAATAAAAACGACGGTTTTGCGTAGAAACCAGGTTTCTTTACGTAAGTCCTAAAATGATGGGACGCGATAATATCGCGTCTTCACATTAAATCCGTTCCATAACCTGCTCTATAAAACTTACTCAAACCTACCTACTATCAAAATTGAATAGATTTAACGTTTACTTCTTGCTTCATACTAGGGAGTCGGCTCCTTCTAGTCCACAAGCGTTTTCCCATCCATATGGGCTTCAACCGCAAGCCACGGGTCACTACGATACTTTAAAACTTTAATCGAGGTTCTTTTTTCTAGACCGTTTAATGGTTTTCTTCTCTTTAATTGCTGCTAAATGATTATCTGCATTTTCCAGATTAATAGCAGCATTTAAATCTCGGTCTATTGAATAAGAACAGGCACCACAGTTAAAAACACGATCTGATAATTTCATGTCTTGAACGTGTCCACACTTGGAACAAGTTTTAGAACTTGGATACCACCTATCTACAACTTCTAACTTACTACCGTAGTGAGACTGTTTATAGTCAAGCATTCTCCGGAACTCGTACAGTCCCAAACTGGAAACCGCTTCTGCCAATTTGTGATTAGCAACCATTCCAGACACGTTTAAGTCCTCAACTCGGATTTTGTAGTATTTTCTGCTCATAAGAGTAGTAGTTTTCTGCAAGAAATCCCTGCGTATGTTACCTATGCGAGCATGAAACGAAGCTTGTTTGTCAAAAAACTTTTTGGCATTTTTAGACGCACGTATACATGCAACTCTATTACCTAACTGCCTTTTTCGGTTTCGCCACTGAAACTTGTTTAGCTTGGTTTTTCCTTCGGATAACTTCGTTAACGCTTTTTTTAAAGTACTAGGAGCAGTAACCGTTGAACCATCAGATAACGTAGCAAAGGTTTTAACACCTAAATCAATCCCAACTTTTTCGACGAGGTGCATGATTGGTGGAACACGGTCTGCATCTATATTTGAAGATACAAACCATCTATCCGCAGTACGAGATACCGTAAAAGTTTGTGAGGAATAGTAGTAATCAACCAATTCTAGTGACCTTACTGTTCCTACCCCTGGTAAATTAATATGTCTACCTGGTTCGATTACAACACGGTTTGTAAATGGTAAAGCTGGCTCCCCCTTTTTAGGATAAACAGCATTGGCTTTATAAAGAGTAAATTTATCTCCTTGACTGTAGTAGTAAAATTTTCTGTATTCTGAGTAGATATTGTATTACTCTGTGTACTCTGTGTCTCTGTGGTAAAAATCTTTAATGCGTGTTAATGCAAAGTTATTTGTTGGGTAACACAGGCAGGATGCCTGTGCCACTCTGTGCCACAAGAATTTTAAAATTAGGGGTAGAAGCCTAGTTTGGGTAGTCCTAATGTTTCATCCCAGCCCATCATGAGGTTCATACATTGAATTGCTTGTCCGGCTTGTCCTTTAATTAAGTTGTCGATGGCGGACATTACAACAACTCGCCCGGTGCGGGTGTCAACTTCTATACCTATGTAACAAAGGTTACTACCACATGCCCATTTTGTTTGGGGGTATGTGTCAGCGTCACAAATTTTGACCCACGGGGAATTACGGTAGAACGCGCGGTAAATCGTGATTAAGTCGTCACGTACTAATCCTGGGTCACGAAGGTTTGCGTAGACGGTGGAGAGAATACCGCGCACCATTGGTACTAAGTGCGGTGTAAATTGGATTGTTAGTTCGTGTCCTGCTAGTTCGCTACAAATTTGCTCTATTTCTGGGGTGTGACGGTGTTTTGCTACAGCGTATGCTGCTATTGAGTTATCTGCTTCTGCAAGTAACATATTAACCTTGGCTTCACGTCCTCCACCTGATGTGCCAGATTTTGCGTCGATAATGGCTGTTTCAGGTACTATTAATCCTTGTTTAAGTAGTGGTGATAAGGCAAGTAAGCTCGCTGTTGGATAGCAACCAGGACATCCTACTAGTTGTGCTTCTGCTATGCGCTCGCGGTATAGTTCTGGTAAACCATATACGGCTTTTGATGCTGTTTCATTGTCGCTTCGTTCTTTGCCGTACCATGCTGAGTATGTTGATAAATTAGTAAATCTATAGTCGGCGCTTAAGTCTAGTACTTTACATCCTTTTGCCAAGAGTACAGGCGCCATTTGGCAAGCTAAACCATTAGGAACTGAAAGAAACACTACTTCACAACGTTCTGCAATAACTTCCGGGTCTACCTTCTCAACTGTCAAGTTAATTGCGTGTGCTAGGTGCGGGTAAATATCCGCAAATTTTTTACCAGTAGTGCTATCACCTCCCATGTACACTACCTCTACATCTGGGTGGTCTATTAACAATCGCACTAGCTGAACTCCGCCATAACCGGACGCGCCAACTATCCCAACTCTTACGCGCCTAGAATTACCCATAATATCAAAATCCTTATCTGTTTTTGTAATTTGCTGTTTAGTCAAAAACTCACTCTAGTATTAAAACGCAAACAGCGCGAATCGAGAACTGAGAATTAGAATAATTTACTCGTGAGTTAACATCATAAGCTACAATGATATTTACGATTGGTCGCCGGATAATTAACATTTGTGTCGCAGCATCAAGAAGAACTAGCTCAAGAATTTAGATTTGACCCGATTAATGCCGCCCTAGCTGACTTAAAAGCTGGTCGTTCTATCGTGGTGGTTGATGACGAGAACCGCGAAAACGAGGGTGATTTAATTTGCGCTGCTCAATTTGCCACACCTGACACCATTAATTTTATGGCTGTCGAAGCGCGCGGTTTGATTTGTTTGGCAATGATGGGTGAGCGTCTCGATGAACTCGATTTGCCTTTGATGGTGCGAAATATTACAGATACTAATCAAACTGCATTCACAGTTAGTATCGATGCAGGCCCTAATTTAGGTGTTAGTACTGGTATCTCCGCCGAAGACCGCGCTAGAACTATCCAAGTAGCTTTAAACCCCGCAACTAAACCAGAAGACTTACGGCGCCCTGGTCACATTTTCCCATTGCGGGCAAAAGAAGGTGGAGTTCTCAAACGTGCAGGTCATACCGAAGCAGCAGTAGATTTAGCTCGGTTAGCTGGCTTGTATCCTGCTGGTGTAATTTGTGAAATTCAAAATCCCAACGGTTCGATGGCGCGATTACCTCAGTTAATGGAATACGCCAAACACCATAACCTAAAAATTATTAGTATTGCCGATTTAATTAGTTACCGCTTACAGCACGACCGTTTAATTGTTCGCGAAACTGTCACCAAACTACCTTCAAGTTTTGGTCAGTTTAATATTTACGGCTACCGCTATATTCTTAACAATACAGAACACGTTGCCATTGTTAAAGGCGACCCTAGCACTTTTGTTGATGAACCAGTAATGGTACGAATGCACTCGGAATGTCTCACAGGTGATGCACTAGGTTCACTACGTTGTGACTGTAGAATGCAACTTCAGGCAGCGCTCAAGATGATTGAAAATGCGGGTAAAGGTGTTGTTGTATACCTACGTCAAGAAGGTCGAGGTATTGGGTTAATTAATAAACTCAAAGCTTACTCATTGCAGGATATGGGGTTGGATACAGTCGAAGCTAACAAGCGTTTGGGTTTTCCTGCTGACCTGCGTGACTACGGAATGGGCGCCCAAATTCTCATGGATTTAGGTTTACACCAAATACGTTTAATTACCAACAATCCTCGTAAAATTGCTGGCTTGAAAGGTTATGATTTAGAAATTGTAGACAGAGTACCGTTGTTAATCGAAGCAAACGACTACAACTCTTATTACTTAAGCACAAAAGCCGAGAAACTCGGTCATATGCTACTGCAAACCTATTTGTTAACAGTAGCAATACATTGGAAAGACGACCCGCAATGTGTTACCGATAGATATGAAAGATTAGAGAAACTAAGGTATTTAGCAAAAACCCAAGACTTATTACTACAAGAAGACGCGCGTCCATTAGCGATAGCACTATTCGATAAACCATCGTTAGCAGTACACCTAGGTTTTGACCAACCTGGCATGGCAGCAGCAGACTGGTACTCTCAAACAGGTCATCCTTATATACAAGCTGTAAGCCAAATATTAGATAACTTAATAGATTTACCTTACATCGAAAAGCTAGAGTTTTTAGTTTCCCCTGGTGTTGACCCACTTAGCAACCTACAAGTACAACTAGACCGTGAAGTTTTTGATGTTGGAAAGGCGCCTTCCTCAGTTTGTCACGAACACTTACAAACGCAGAAAATTTATAGCTTTACAAAGTAGGTAGAAAGTGCTGAGTGCTGAGTAATAAATATTAATTGTCATTCTGAGCGCAGCGTAAACGTAAACGTAGTTTTCCCGAAGGGTAGTTTTCCCGAAGGGTAGAATCTTTCAGTACGCTTGTGCGCTCGTGATAAATATAAACTTGGGGGTTAATTTGCAACGGATGAACACGGATGTAACGGATAATTTATTGGTTACAAACTGTGAGGAGCGTGGTCTGTGTCATTAGTTTTGGTGGTATTTTTTTACCACAGAGACACAGAGTCCACAGAAATAAAAGTTAAGAGATTTGGAGGAGCGGCGCCTGTATGCTTATTTTCCTACTCAAGCATTTCCAGGTTTCGTACTGCGCCTTGATCCGCACTAGTTGCCAGCAATGCATAAGCTTTGAGTGCTGCTGTTACCCGACGTTGCCTCTTTTGTTCAGGCTTCCAGGCTTCTTTACCTTTTGCTTGCATTGCAGCGCGACGGTTGGCTAATTCCGAAGCCGAGATATCTACATTAATGCTGCGATTGGGGATGTCAATCAGGATTAAGTCGCCGTCGCGAACTAAAGCTATGTTGCCGCCTGCTGCCGCTTCTGGAGAAGCATGACCAATCGAGAGACCCGATGTACCGCCTGAGAAGCGACCATCGGTCAATAATGCACAAACTTTGCCCAAACCCTTGGATTTAATGTAACTTGTTGGATACAGCATTTCCTGCATACCAGGCCCACCACGCGGACCTTCATAGCGAATGATCACCACGTCGCCCGGTTCCACTTCGTCGCTAAGAATTCCTTTGACAGCGGTATCCTGACTTTCATAAATGCGTGCTTTACCTTTAAACACGTGAATGCTTTCGTCAACACCTGCCGTCTTCACAATACAACCGCGTTCGGCGAGGTTGCCGTATAGCACTGCAAGTCCACCCTCGGTGCTAAAGGCGTTTTTAATGCTGCGGATACAGCCGTTTTCTCGATCTAGATCGAGTGAGGGCCAACGGGTCGATTGACTGAAAGCTTGCTGAGTTGGAATACCCGCAGGGCCAGCCTTGAAGAAGGTGTGGACGGCTTCTGAGTTGGTACGCATTATATCCCAGTGATCGAGCGCTTCAGAAAGAGTTTTACTGTGGACTGTTGGTAAATCTGTATGGAGGAGTCCGGCACGATCTAGCTCGCCGAGAATGCTGTAGATGCCCCCGGCACGGTGGACATCCTCAATATGATACTTGGGTGTATTAGGCGCCACCTTGCAAAATTGTGGAACTTTACGCGAGAGGCGGTCGATGTCGGTCAAGCTAAAATTGACATTGGCTTCATGTGCGGCAGCAAGCAAGTGCAGAATGGTGTTGGTGGAGCCGCCCATAGCGATGTCCAGCGTCATGGCATTTTCAAACGCTTTAAAACTGGCTATCGAGCGTGGCAGTATCGATTCATCGTCCTGCTCGTAGTAGCGTCGGGTAATACTGACAATAGTCCGCGCGGCGTTGAGGAACAGCTCCTTACGGTCGAAATGGGTTGCGAGTACGGTGCCGTTGCCTGGTAAGGCGAGGCCGATAGCCTCGGTTAAACAGTTCATAGAATTTGCGGTGAACATGCCAGAGCAAGAGCCACACGTTGGGCACGCGGAACGCTCATATTCTTCGGCAACCTCGTCGCTGATACTGTCGTCCGCAGCAACCACCATAGCATCCACCAAGTCTAGTTTGTGTTCTGAGAGCTTAGTTTTGCCAGCTTCCATAGGACCACCGGAGACAAATACTGTGGGAATGTTAAGACGTAGGGCTGCCATTAACATACCAGGGGTGATTTTGTCACAGTTGGAAATGCACACCAAGGCATCGGCACAATGAGCGTTGACCATGTACTCGACCGAATCAGCGATGATCTCGCGCGAGGGCAGGCTGTAGAGCATCCCGTCATGACCCATAGCGATGCCATCATCCACTGCAATAGTGTTGAATTCCTTGGCCACACCACCAGCGGCTTCAATCTCACGGCACACTAATTGACCCAAATCCTTCAGGTGAACGTGTCCGGGTACAAATTGGGTAAAGGAGTTAGCGACTGCAATTATTGGCTTCTCGAAATCTGCTGTATGCATTCCGGTGGCACGCCAAAGCGCGCGGGCACCAGCCATATTACGTCCCTGAGTGGAGGTTTTGGATCGATAGGTAGGCATGACGTATCTAAAGGTTATTAATAGTTCAAGTTTAATCGAAGATGTTCTTATATCCGTTACATCCGTGTTCATCCGTTGCCATTACCCGACCCAAAGGTCTTGTGCAAAACGTATACTGAAAATAAATAATAGTATTGTGAAAAATCCTATACTCATATAGCCCCAACGCGGATGACGCGCGAGAAAAATACCATATGCCATTATTGTGGGGACAATACCGTAAACAAGACGCGAAAGCGAAATAGTTCCACCTGATAATAACAGCATTGCCATGCCACATAAACCATAAAATAAGGTTACAGGAGTTAATTCACTACGGTAGTGCCAAAGTAGAAAAATACTCACTATAAATACTGAAGTATTTATTACGGGGTCTCCTGCTAGTAACCATAAACCCAAGAATAATATTCCAAAACCATAATCAACCTTTGCTGCACTAAATTTATTTCGATGGCGCCACAGCAAATAACTACATCCTACTATAATTAAAAATACCAAAGGATGGGTAATATCTTTAATACCTCCATGTTTGTAATTCCGCATTCCCACGGTAATTTGCATTAGCATTTTCCACCATGTCTGCCAGTCAAAGCCTGGGTTTGGGCGCCAAGCTTTTTGAGCATGAATAAATGCAAGCGGGTCTCCATGCTGTACTGCACAATAAATACTGAAACTAACTACTCCTACACTCGTTAAAAGTCCTGCTAAGTAAGCTTTTGGTGATTTATTTTGTTTCCATGCTGCTAACAAAAACCCAGGTATTAATGCTAACCCTGTGGGACGTGTTGCTGTTGCTAAGGCGCCGAATATTGCTGTTTGAGTATATTTATTTTGGTCAAATGCTCGCAATGCTGCTGTACTAAGTAATAAATATAATGCCTCTGTATATATTGTTGCTGTGAATATTGATAATGGAAATAACGCAGCAAGTGCAACAGTCCAACGCGCGACTTTTTCACCTTGATATTGATATAGCCAAAGATACAATACGTATAAAAATAGCAAAAATGCTAGGTTGCTAACTAATATACCCGCAACTTCAAAAGATAAGCCAATATTCATTAGCGCGCGTACTATCAACGAATAAAGAGGAAAAAATACAACATTTCCTCTACCGTTGATGTAATGGTACCCTGAAGTCGCAATATCATGGTAATGTCCGCTATCCCAACCTGAAAAGACCCCTAACCCAAATGTTGCGGCAACTCCTTTATGTGGTGCTGGTAGTAATGGCGCCACTAGCTGCATTGCCACTAATATCAATGTACGACTTGCAAACCACATCGTAGCAGGAAACATTAGCCCGTTTGTGACTTGGGTGACTTTGGTAGATAAAGATTTAACAGTAATCATTACATCATTTTATTACCACAGAGACTATTAGTACACAGAGAGATTTATAAATCAAGTATTGAGAACTGCCGTTGTTTTTCTAGCTCTCGTAGTTTCATTCTTTCTTCAAAGTATTTCTGAAAATAATACTCGTGTCTTTCACGGTCTACTTCTGGGTCTATTGATTGCCAAAGTTCTTTGTAATGTTGTACGCACTTTTCACACATGGCTATTTCCATGCAGGCAATTGCTGCTTTAATTACTTGCTGTGCCCGTAATATCTCTGATTTGGTTTGTGGTGTTAAATGAAATAAGTGTGTAACTGGCGCCGTTTCTTCTGGATTCTCTAGACATGCATCTTGTAATTTTGATATTACAGCAGAATTATATTCGTCTGATGTTTCTTCTAATACTCTTAGAATTTTTTGCCACAGGAACCGATGGTGCGAGTGGCTAAATTGCAAGTCGCGTTTATCTATAATGTCTACTATGTTTTGTCGTTGCCCTGGACAATGTAGAAATATTTGTAGCACCAACCCTTCTGCTTTTTCTAGTAAGCTTTTTTCTATCCTGGGTTTTGATTTGTCTGTTTCTTTATTATTTGGTATACTAGCACGATTTATTGGACTTTTATTAGGTGCCGAATTTGCGCTCGATGTTATTTGTGTTAGTAAGTTTTCTATTCGCAAAGGTACTAACTGCGCGTTTCCTAAACTCAGAATTTCTGCACAGTATGTTACGTAATACGAACGTGTGTCTAAGTTGACTATCTTTTTAAGTAATTTTACGATTTGTTGCGATGCTTGTTGGTAGTCTACTGCAAGTTTTAGGTCTTTATCTTTGATGGTTTGCTCAATTTGCCAGTTTAACCATAGCGGCGCCTGTGCTAATAATTGCTGATATTCTTGGCTTGAATGGGTGTGTAAATATTCATCTGCGTCTTTACCATCTGGAATATTGAGAATTTTAAGCTGTACTTCTCCTCTATATGCTAAGTCAGCTATTTCCCCTATGGCACGTTCTGCTGCATTTGTACCTGCTTTATCTGCATCGAAGTTGAGAACTAGTTGCTTTGACTCAGTATATCGTAGTGCTAATTTGACTTGTTCGATACTTAATGCAGTTCCAAGCGATGCAACAGCATTATTTATTCCAGCAGCATGAAGCGCTATGGCATCAAAATATCCTTCTACTACCACAACAGAGTCAAATTGTGATATGCCATTTTTAGCGGCATCAAGTGCAAATAAGTTTTTACCTTTACTAAATAATTCTGTTTCTGGGGAATTTAAATACTTTGGTTGCTCATCCCCCATTGTTCTACCACCAAAAGCTATCACACGCCCCATCACATCGCGAATCGGAATTATTATCCTGTCGCGAAATACATCGTAATACCCGCTTCCTTCTTTACGAGGTTTGATTAAACCTGCTTTTTCCACTAACTGTACAGGATAATGCTTGTCTTCGACTAAATATCTATATAAAGTCTCCCAACCCTGTGGTGCATACCCTAAACCAAACTGCTGGATTATTTCTGGACTTAATTTTCGCTTATTCTGTAAATAATCTAAGGCGCCACCACCTGAATTTTTGAGCGCATGTTGGTAAAATTGCGCGCTCAGTGCTAAAACTTGATGTAACTGCTCACGTAGGGATATTTGACGCTCTAATTCTTGTCTTTGTTCGGGTGCAAGCGTTTTTACTGAAATTTGGTAGCGACGCGCTAAGTCTAATACTACCTCCGAAAATGAGCGCTTTTGCAAATCCATCATGAACTTGATTGAATTCCCTGCTGCTTGACAACCAAAGCAATAGTACATTTGCTTGGTTGGGGCAACTGTAAAACTAGGGCTTTTCTCATCGTGGAAAGGACATAACCCTACATAATCTTTGCCACGCTTACGTAAAACAACATATTCTGAGACGACATCATATATATCAGCTCGTTGTTTGACTTCTTCTACTGTATCGGGGTGTAAGCGAGGGATTTGCATAGGGTCAGGAGTCAGGAGGTAGGAGGGGGTCAGGAGGTAGGAGGGGGTCAGGAGTCAGGAGGTAGGAGGCGTGAAGTTACGATTCTGAATTCTGAATTCTGAATTCTGAAATGATATAACTAATTGCCTGTACCTAGATTTTAGCAAAGGAAATACTGAGAAATGGGACGTATATTTATTTCAGCAGCACACGGAGGTAGAGAAAACGGAAGAATTGACCCAGGTACTATTGCTGGGGGTACTACAGAAGCTCGCGAAATGATTTTGCTACGAGATTTAATAGTTACTGAGTTACGCGGTCGAAATTGGCAGGTTTTATCGGTTCCTGATGATTTGAGCGCGCGAGGTACTATTAATTGGATTAATGCCCGTGCAAATTCACGCGATGTTGCACTCGAAATTCAAACTGATGCGGCGCCTAATCCTTCGGTACGTGGTGCTAGTGTATTTTTCATTGGCAATAATGCAGAACGTAAAACTAATGCTGATTTGTTATTGTTAGCTTTAATTCAACGTGTTTCCCAATTACCTAATCGTGGTACTAGACCTGATACAAGTATTGGTACAGGTGGTTTAGCTTTTTGCCGTCAAACATCTATTGCTGCGCTTGTTATGGCGGTAGGGTTTTTAACTAATCCCGAAGATAGGAGACTGTTACAAACTCGGCGCCGTGATTTTGCAGTGGGAATTGCAGAGGGTTTAATATCCTGGAGTCGTGTCATTGACCCAAGTGGAACACCTAGCGAACCAGAATACCCTTCTATCAATATTAATATTAATAGCAAAAATTATCCCAATAGAGGAATTTTAGTTAGCGGTAGCGCTTATATGCCTACTGACTTAGCTGACGAGTTACAAGTGGATTTATCTAAAGGTTCTCTCGGTCGAGTTACTTACCAAGGAGCTACTTATGTTAAAGCTGTTGACTTGCGTACTTTGGGTGTGTCGGTTGGTTGGGATAGCGCAACTCGTACACTTAACTTAAAGTCGGCATCTTCAAACCAAGAAATTAATGAAATTATGGGTTCGGGTAGAGCATCAGAAGTTCAACTACACATATTCTTACGTAGCAAAAATGAATCTGGTTCCGTACAGTTTCCCGATATCCCCTCACTTTATATCGAAGAAGCTCGAATCGAAGGTGTAAATCATGACATTGCTTTTTGCCAAATGTGTTTAGAGACTGATTTTTTGCGCTTTAGTGGTGATATAAAACCTCAACAAAATAACTTTGCTGGTCTCGGTACTGTTGAAGGTGGTTCGGAAACTGCTACGTTTGAAAGCGCACGTATTGGTGTTAGGGCACATATTCAACATCTCAAAGCTTACGCTAGTTCTGACCCGTTATCACAAGAAGTTGTTGACCCCAGATTCCGATTTGTAACACGCGGTGTGGCGCCTATTGTTGAACAATTATCTGGTCGCTGGTCTGCTGATAGAAATTATGGCGCCAAAATTATCGCTATTGTTCGCCAATTATATCAATCTGCTGGATTATAGAGACACGATTAATCCCTACCCTGCGGGAAAAGCTCCGCTTTACGGGAAATCCTGCGGATTACGTGTCTCTACATAATTCCTTAATAATTGTTTTTATTTTTTTAGAGCAAAAGTTTTTTGCACACAAAGAATAGTTGACTGGCTATTTACAAACGTTAAATTTATCAAAAATTGTAAACATTTGTAAAGATGCAGTCAAGAAGACTAGAAAGATGCATTATAGATAGTTACACTAACGTTTAGGTGTATGTTTGTTCTTATTGTTAAAAACGACAAAAAGTAAGATGCTACGGATTGCTAATCGATGATTCCACTACAACTTACCATCAAAAATTTTCTCTCGTATCGCTCTAGCACGTTGGATTTCCACGGTTTGCATACCGCGTGTATTTGCGGCTCAAACGGCGCCGGAAAATCTTCGCTATTAGAAGCAATCACCTGGGCAATATGGGGTGAAAGTCGTGCCGCTTCAGAAGATGATGTAATTCATACTGGCAGTAAAGATGTGCGTGTTGATTTTGTGTTTGAGGCAAATCAACAAATTTATCGAGTCATTAGAACTCGCAGTCGTGGGGGAACTGGGGGGTTGGAGTTTCAAATCGAAACGCCAAGTGGTTTTAAGGCTTTAACTGGTAAGGGTCTTAGGGTAACTCAAGATTTAATTCAATCCCATATTAAACTAGATTACGATACTTTTATAAATTCGGCTTATCTGCGCCAAGGACGCGCTGACGAGTTTATGCTCAAGCGTCCGGCTGAACGTAAAGAGATATTAGCTGAGTTATTAAAGCTTAACCAGTACGATGAATTAGAGGAGCGAGCAAAAGAGCTATCAAAGACTTTGAAAGTTCGTTCAGATGAGATAGAACGCACGCTGGACACAATAAAAAGTCAATTGCAAAACCGGGATACCATCACGACTCAGCGCAAGTCATTAGAAGCGGAACTTAATCAACTTCAACAGCAACAGCAGTTTGAAACTATACAATTGCAAAGCTTGCAGGTTGTAGAACATCAGCGCAAATCTTGGGAAGAGCAACTTAGTTTCGTCCGTTCCTCGTTTGCGAATTTAACCCAAGACTGTGAGCGTTTAGAAAAAGACCGTTTTAGTGTTGGCGCCGAGTTGGCTAAATTAGATGAATTATTAAAACGTGAAAAAGATATCATCGCAGGGTACCAACATTACCAAAATGTGCAAGCAAAAGAAGAAGCTTTTTCGACAAAATTTCAAGAATTTACCCGTACTCAGCAACAGCGTGGTATAAAACAGCAACAGCTTAATCAACAAATTAATGCTTTAGAGCGGCAATTACAGCAAGCGCAGGCACAATTAGAAGCGGTGTTGCAACAAGAACGGGATATTCAACAAACGCTCAATAAGTCCAAAGAAGTTGAAGCTGCTTTAGAAAAATTACGGGAATCTCGTAATCATTTAACACATCTTGACGATTTGCAAATGCGCGTTGCCCCGATATTGCGTCAACGTACTCAACTGCAAAGCCATCTTGATAAAGCACATGCGGGTTTGGTAGCACGTATTGAACAACTAGAAACGAGTGAAATTCAATTACAACGTGCAACAAAACGTCAACCGCAAATTCAACAGGCAGTATTAGCAGTCGCAGCGCAAATAGAAGAACTCGAAAAAACCCGCGTTTATTTACAGCGAGTTCAAGAAAAAGGTCAAGAACGGCGCCATTTTATGGAGCGTTTGCAAGCACAGCAGCGCGAATATGAGCGACTTTTAGGTGAACTCGACCAAAAATTACAGCTTCTAAAAACACCTAACGCCATTTGTCCATTATGTGAACGTCCTTTAGATGAACATCACTGGAACCGAGTTGTTAGTAAAACAGAGACAGAATATAAAGATACCGAAGGACAATTATGGGTGTTCCGCGAGCAAATGGCTGTATCTGACCGTGAAATTCAAGTTTTAAGGCAAGAATACCGCGACATCTCCCAAAAATTATCCCCTTACGATACATTACGCGAGCAAAGAGGACAATTAGCAGCGCAGTTAGAATCTAGTAGCGATGCAGAAGAACAACTACATCAAATTGCTGCTGAAAAAGAAAAATTAGAGCGTGCGTTACATTTGGGAGATTATGCACCTGACCAACAAGAGGAATTACGTCACCTTGACGAGTATATACAAAGTTTAAATTACAACGAACAAGACCACGCTTTAGCACGTAACGAAGTTGAAAGATGGCGATGGGCAGAAATTAAACAAGGGCAAATTAAAGATGCGGCAAAGCGACAAGCGCAACTCGACAAGCGTAAACCAGAGTTAGAAGCGCAAATCGCCGATTTAGAACGACGTATCGAATTAGAAGCAGTAGAGTCTGAATGCGCTTTAGAAATTGCAGCTTTAGATAAATATATTGCTTCCATTGGTTACGACAATAACGAGCATAACAACATTCGCACCGCGCTTCGTACTGCACAAGCTTGGCATCTACGTTACCAAGAGTTACATAATGCCAAAACTATATACCCCACCCGACAATCGCGGTTAAATGAATTAAGTGCAGCATTAGCAGAGCGTGGAGTTGAGCGTCAGCGTTTAGCATCGCAAATCGAAGCAACTATTGAGCAATTAAAACAAAGTGCTAACCCAACACAACAAATTCAAACATTAGAAGCACAATTAGCAATTAGGCGCCGTCAACTCGATGAACAGCTTGGACGTTTAGGAAGACTCGAACAGCAATCGCAGTACTTAGACACCTTACAAACTCAGTACAGTGAGCAACAGCAACAACTCACTGAAACACGCAACCAACAGCGTGTATATCAGGAATTAGCGCAAGCCTTTGGTAAAAATGGTATCCAAGCATTCATGATTGAAAACGTGTTACCTCAGCTTGAAGCCGAGACAAATCAATTACTTTCACGTTTAACCGCCAATCAGTTACACGTGCAATTTGTTACACAACGACATGGGCGCAATGGCAAATCCACAAAGAAAAATGCCAAATTAATAGATACCTTAGATATTCTCATTGCAGATGCAAGGGGAACACGTGCGTATGAAACTTACTCAGGTGGTGAAGCGTTTAGAATCAACTTTGCAATACGACTTGCACTAGCTAAATTATTAGCACAACGTGCAGGCGCCGCACTGCAAATGCTGATAGTCGATGAAGGTTTTGGGACACAAGATGCAGAAGGATGTGACCGTTTAATTGCAGCAATAAACGCGATAGCTCCCGACTTTGCTTGTATCCTGACGGTAACACACATGCCACATCTCAAAGAAGCCTTTCAAGCACGTATCGAAGTTACCAAAACTCAAGAAGGTTCACACCTACGCTTGCTAGTTTAGATATATTCAACTAAATATATCCGATGCCGATACCGAAATTATTATCGCCAGTGTTAGAGATGTTACGCTTAATCTGCCTTAAAAGCAATAGTATAAAGTTTTTCAAATACTTATAGGTTCCGTCAATAAAAGGCACCTACATATAGAGACTGTGCATGTACAGTCTCGAATGTCAAGTCTCTACATTATTTACTCAGTCTTCTTCATCAAAGTCCAAAGCTTCGCCAACAAGGCAATCAACCCCAGATATTCTCAACGATTTTCCGTAAAGCCTGTCTAAAACTCGTTTGACAGATATTCGTTTCCACAACTGACAACGCTTAGTCCGATATCCTTGCTCATTGAGCCAGTTAGCTATCTGTTGTAGAGACTTTCCTGATTTGTGATGACGGCGAATTAGCTCAATTACAGCTTGTTCCTGCGGTTCTTCGACAAGTTCACCGTTAATTGACGTCAAACCAAAAGGTGGTGAACCGTAGCCAGCATAGCCACCGCGCGCCGCCTTTAGCTTTCGTCCTTGTTCTAGCCTCTCCCAGATACTTCCTCTTTGGGAGCTATCTGCTGTCATGATTGTAGGGTATGTATAAAAGACGTTGTTATTTTAACTCAAATCAGTCAGTATGTACACGCCATTAATAATAATTATCTATAGAAATCATCTACCTAAAGACTTAATTTTTATGTGAAATCAATATGACTTTGAATAAAATTAGATAATAGCTGTTGCATCCGTGTTAAAATCACGTCTCTAATTTGATAAGTATAGTTTTGAATGTATTTTTTAATGCAAATTTTAATGTTCAAACTGGTTTTTATACACAGAAATAGTTATCAATACAAATATTAACGAACAAAACCAAGTAGTTATCAACATTATAGATAACGGATGCGGAATGAGCGAAGAAATAAGGCGCCGAATTTACGACCCATTCTTTACAACAAAACCCGTTGGTTCAGGCAACGGGTTAGGAATGGCAGTTAGCTACAAAATTATAGAAAAACATGGTGGCAAGCTCGAATGTTTTTCCATCGTTGGAAAAGGGACAAAGTTTACTATCTTATTACCAAAACAACCATGAGTCGTGAACAAAGCATCTTTAAACTTTTCACATTACAAATCGTCTGGTTCTACCCCTTGGTCAATCCAAGCATCAATTGCTCTTTTTACTTCAGATTCTGTTACAGCTGACCATTCTTTTTCATTGAGAGTTGTTTGGAATACTGCTCTTTTTCCGTGACCGACTTTTTCGATTGTGTGTCCGCGATACAGATTTTTAGGTTTAACCATTTTTAGTTCGATTTTATTTTTTATTATAGCAAATCTAGAGGCGCCATAATTAATTTTCTATAAAGCAATTTAATCCCTACTACCACACACTCCGAAATCTTTTCATCTAACTTAGCTTCTTGCAGTCTGGTAGTTGTTTTACCAGTGATTGACACTTTCATAATATTTGAACCAAGCCGTTTTGGGTAGTCTTTCAACTCAGTAAAGTTAACTTCCTGAATTTTTACGTAGTATAAAGAATACTTGTTGCTAAGTTTACAATAGTTTCTAAAGACAATCCTGTAACATCACTAAGTTGCTCTAATTTTTCTTCTTGGGCTTCTGTAACTTTAATTACGCTTTTGTCTTGCCACTCATCTTCATTAAATTGCTGCTGACCAATTAGTAAAGCTCTTTCAACAACCCCATTATTAACTTGATTTAATTGTGCTTTAGTAGACATATCTCTTTATTTTAAATATCTATTTCTATTATTGAGCTAAAATAATCTAATAATTCTTCATAGCCAGAATAATTCCAAATATACTTCCTTTGTTTTTTTGCTTTGCTCATTCTAGCTTGTAGATTTCTCATTGCTGGTGCAGCTTTACAATTTTCTGGCTTATCTAAAGATTGTTCAATCCGAAGAGAAACCAAATTTTGCCCTACACCTAGAAGAACCACTCTAACCATCGGGGAATAATCAGAACCGCAAATTTGATACAATACTCCAAGAAAGTCGGGAAGATGTTCTAACGCTGTATCTCTTTGCGAGGTATTAATAGGTGAGAGTATTATATTTGGACTGTTATTACTAATCATAGCGATTGCATCCTCCATTGGCGCATCCGTATCCATAACTATATAACCATATTCATCCAACTCTGCTTTTTTTATAGGTCGGAATCTATCTTTCTTGCCATATTTTGGAGGGTTCCAGACTATATCGAAGCGTTTGTTAAGCTCTATGAATTTATGTTATAAGCCTAAATTCGGTTTTCTACCCAGATAAAAACGCCAAGAATCAGATCGGGGGTCAGCGTCAATTAACAGTATTCGTTCTTTGGTTACAGATAAGAGTAAACCTGTAACACGAACCGCAAGTATAGTTTTACCAATACCACCCTTGGGAAACGTGGAAAGAATTATCACTCTCGTTCTTGGAAATAAGTGCTTTATATCGCTTTGTACTTTCACACGCTAAAGTGTGGTGTGTCAATAAATCAAATTAATACAATCGAATGGTTACTGCATGTGCATTCCTGCTCTACTTTACTTAGCCATTGCCATTTTTTCTTGACTATTGTTTGTAGTGTTAAATTCTAACTTATATCTATATAATGCTACTGGACTTTTGCCTGCTTTGAAGTAATTGGGGTCTTGGGGAGATAGGTAGACTGCGGTAACTTGGTCGGCAATAATGGCAGGTTCTTTTGTTGGTTGTTGTTGATATGCGGTAGTAGATTCTACTATATTAAAGTAAGGATTTTTGGCGCCTTTGAATAACTGTTGAAATACTTCGGCTGTAATGTACTTGTCGGGTGTTGTTTCTGTTGCCCGTGTAGTGACTATTGACACTAGCTGTAAGTTATTTTTGAGTGTGGTAATTTGACGGTTGGGTGACTCTGGGTCTACTTTAACAGATATTACTGTGTCTTGTCCTAAATATGCACGCGCTAAACTTAAACCGTTGTATGCTCTATCTGCAACAATAGCAGCAGATTTGTTTACTATACGAGGGATTAGCTTGGAACCAGTTATATAAGTTTTTTCTGGTACAAATTTAACTTTAAAACTAACTGGTTGATTTAAATACTGTCGATTTCCTTCAAAGCCTGGTGTAATTATATCAGGCAAGAGAGGCGCCGCCAAATCAACTAAGGTACTTTTTACAATCCATTCACCCTGCATCCAAGTTGGATATATTAAATCTCCATTTGCAGGTTGAGTACTGGTTAATCTCTCCCATTGCGAAAAATTTACTAACCTTTGCGCTAATTCCCCAGCTTTTGCCTCATTACTCCATACAAATAACCCAATAACTAGACAAAAACTCAAAATAACCAATTTTCTCATATCGTTTGTATTTATCGCCAAACAATAAATATACAACACTACGATAGGTAAAGGGTAGGCACCTCAAACTACCTATGTATTTCTAGGGTAAATAAGAATACCTTAAATACACAGTTCGTATGCCTGTGCTACAAGTTATCAAAATAAAGGTTAAGAAGAAGCGAAGAAAAGATTATAAAATTTTTATAACATAGAGAAATGAATTATTAAATTATACTCACGCAATTCGAGCTTGTTTTGACTAATAGATTAGTTTGGCGCCCGCTTTACCCTCTGGCACAAGAAAAATACCAATTACTCGTATAACATTCATTGTCATGCTGAACGTAGTGAAGCATCTCATTAATATTCGTGCGTTATAAAGATTCTTCGCTACGCTCAGAATGACATTTATAGAATGTACAGTAAACCGAATAATATAATCCAGATTACGTCAACGAAGTGCCAATATAATTCAGCTGCTTCGATACCGAAATGATGTTCGTTGCTGTAATGACCGGGTTTGCGAGAACGCCATAATACGGCGAGAATTGCAATTACACCAATTGTTACGTGTAATCCGTGAAAACCAGTTAGTACATAAAATGCACTAGCAAATAAGTTTGTTGTTAAACCAAATTCAAGGTGGGTGTATTCATATACTTGACCAAACAAGAATGTGATTCCCATTAGCGCGGTAATTCCAAACCACAATTGCATTCCCCGCACGTCGTTCTTTTTAATTGCGGTATCAGCATTATGGATAACGAAGCTACTAGCTATTAGGTTAACGGTGTTAATACCAGGTAGTAATAACTCAAGTTCAGGGGTTCCTTCAGGTGGAAAAACGGGTAGTACAGACCTAAAGGCAAGATAAGCGCCGAATAAGCCCATGAAAATCATACCTTCAGCAATTAGGAAGAAAACAAGTCCAAACATACGATGGTCTGGGTGTTCTTCGTGATGCGCTTCGGCTGTATGGTGATGATTTAACTCGGTTAATTTAGTGTCAATAGTTTGACTTTGCATGAAGATTTATTATTTAAAGAACAGGAATTTAGTTATGAGTTAGGAGTTATGAGTTAGGAGTTAAAAAACAACTCATAACTCCTAACTCCTAACTCTTTTGTGTTTATCGTTCGTCAGTTTTTGCTGCTATTGACGGATATGGTTCGTCAGGGTCTGCACGCAACACAGAATTTGTGCCTGCCGATGTAAGTGGGTCATCACTTTCCATGGGTACGCCGTATTTGGCATTTTCTAAACCGTAGTCGTAGGGACCTGTTGCTAATACAGGAATTCCTTCAAAATTCTCAATTGCTGGTGGCGAAGTTGTCATCCACTCTAGGGTGAGACTTCTCCAAGGGTTGTCACCTGCTTTTTCGCCATACAACCAGCTCCAAGCCATATTAACGATGAAGGGCAAGGTTGAGATAGCAAGAAGATAAGAACCGTAGGTGCAAATTTCGTTTATTGTTGTAAATTTCGGGTCGTACTGAGCAATACGACGGTTCATACCCATCAAACCAAGTTTGTGCATGGGTAAGAAGGCCATGTTCAAACCAACAATTGTTAAGGCAAAGTGAACTTTACCCCAAAACTCGTTGAACATCCGTCCGGTCATTTTGGGGAACCAATGATAAATTCCTGCGAAAATGCCGAGAACGCTGCCACCAAATAATACGTAATGAAGGTGGGCAACCACAAAGTATGTATCGTGTACGTGGATATCAAATGGTACAGCCGCAAGCATTACACCACTGATACCACCAATAACGAATGTTCCAACAAACCCCATCGCAAAGAGCATTGGAGTGTTGAGTCGAATTTTACCGCCCCACATTGTCGCCAACCAGCTAAATATTTTGATACCAGTAGGTACGGCGATAATCATGGTGGTAATCATGAAAAACATCCGTAACCAACCTGGAATACCACTGGTAAACATGTGGTGTGCCCAAACGATTAGTCCAAGGAAGCTAATAGCCAAACTGGAGTAGGCAATAGCTTTGTAACCAAAAATTGGTTTACGCGCGTGGGTAGGGATAATTTCAGATATGCCCCCGAAGAAAGGCAAAATCATGATGTATACGGCTGGGTGCGAGTAGAACCAGAACATGTGCTGGTAAACAACTGGGTCGCCACCACCGGTAGGATTAAAGAATGTCGTGCCGGCAATTAAGTCAAACGCCAGCAAAATCAAACCTGCCGCTAATACTGGGGTGGAAATTAATACCAGTGCCGAAGTTGCGAGCATTGCCCAGCAAAATAATGGCATTTGGTGAAACCCCATTCCCGGTATACGCATTTTGAGCAGCGTCACTATAAAGTTAATCGCCCCTAAAATTGACGATGTTCCCAATATTAGCAAGCTCATAATCCATATTCCCTGACCCACTTGTCCTGTAACTAGTGACAGTGGAGGGTATGAAGTCCAGCCTGCATCTGGTGCGTCTCCCAAAGCTAAACTACTAATTAGTAGCAAACCGCCTACAGGAATCATCCAGAATGCAACAGCGTTAAGGCGAGGAAATGCCATATCCTTCGCCCCAATCATTAGGGGTATCAAATAATTGGCAAATCCAGTGCCTACTGGCACAATCCACAAGAAAATCATGATTGTGGCGTGCAGTGTAAACAAGCTGTTATATACTTCCGGCGTCACAAAATCGGTTTCGGGGGTTCGCAGTTCGGTGCGAATTAAGTCAGCCATTACCCCGCCGATACAGTAAAAAATAAAGCTGGTAACAATGTACTGAATACCAATAACCTTATGGTCGGTGCTAAAGGTGAAAAACTCCCACCATTTTCTAACACCAGGTTCTTCAATCTTTGCTGGAATATTCGCAGCTTCCTGAATTTTTGCTTGTGTCATTAATGATGAATTTGATGTAATACTTCGTTTGCTTCAATTCCCATGTGCTGGGTATAAGGCGCCAAGAAATCAGAAACTGATTTATCTGTAGGATTCATAGCTACAGCTTGATTAAGGGTTTCTCGACTAGCAACTAATTGCTCTTGTATCCAATTATCGTATTCTTGTTGAGGTTGCACTACAACAGTCGTGTGCATGGCGCCATGATAAGGCCCGCACAACTCAGCACAAATTAAAGGATAATTGCCTTCTTTTTGTGGAGTAAAACGAATTTCAGTTTGGCGACCAGGAATTATGTCTTGCTTGAGTCGAAACTCTGGAACCCAAAAAGCATGGATAACATCGTTAGCACTCATTTCTAACTTGACTTCGCGTCCAATGGGAACATGCATTTCGCCACTGGTTACACCTGTTTCAGGATAAGTAAAAATAAAGGCGTATTGTAAACCTGTGACGTTTACTACTAATTCAGGCGCCTTTCCTTCTTTATCAGGAGTGGCGCCTAATCTTGGAGAACTGATCCCCATACCTGGAGCATCGTTTATCTGGGGTATTTGGTCGGCATTACGAACTTCAGCAGTCGCTGGGTCTTGCATTGCCTCGTCTGACTGTTCCTGGTTGCGGTTAGGTTGGTCAGTGGGTGGAGTATCATTTAACGTCGCTGCTATTGCAGCACCTGGCATTTTCATTGCTTCAGGAGACATCGGTGCCGCATGTCCCGCATGGGGATCAAAACCACCCATGTCGTTATACACTTCAAAACTGTATACAGATATACCAATAACAATAATTGCTGGAATCGCAGTCCACAGAATTTCTAATGGGACGTTTCCGTGTACTGGGGCGCCGTCTGTTTCATCTCCGGCTTTACGACGATACTTAAAAGCACTGTAAATTAAAATACCTTCAACTAAGACGAAGATACCAACAGAGACGGTCATCATGGTATTGAACAAACCGTCAATGAGAAAGGCTTCACTACTAGCAGCAGTTGGTAACAAGCCATGATTTTGACCGTACCAAAGGCTGACAAGGGTCAGCAGGATGCCAATAAGTAAAGTCCAGATTGAACTTGGAATTTTCACGGTGGATTTACGCTCTCCGACTTAACTAATGCATGGAACTAACTGCTCACTCTTCTACTACGGTAATGCAGCCTATACGACATGGGGTAAGAGAAGGTGAAATAATTATTAATTTTTTCGGGTTGAGTTCGATTGTCAAATATGTGAAAACCCTTTGGCATAACTTACTCCTGGGTGTGTATTTGAGTAAAAAGACGCACCAAGTAGAATAGTGGTTGTTGTACGCTGCTTATAAGCTAAAAAATATTTAAAGCTTTTGGCAAGTAGATATGACCTATCTTTAGATTGATTAGTAGGTCATTGTAAAACTTTGTCTCCAACCCGAAATCTATGAGCTAGGGTGTAAGTAAGCAGAACACAATTTTTGTAAACTTCTTAGATTAATATTGCTTATTAATCAAATTGTCCGTTCGTTACTAAATAGATTACGTTCGGTTAGTATAGTCTACGAATAGTGGGCAAAAGGTATCATTCATGAGCGAGTTTGTCCTTGAACAAAATGAACAACGAAATGTAGCGGCAGAAACTCAACCTGTTGAGCGAATTCGTCGCTTGGTCTGGAAGATTTCTATCGCCACACTGATTCTAATCGCGATTGGCAGTGCCACTCGTGTAATGAACGCTGGACTCGCTTGTCCTGACTGGCCTCTGTGCTACGGTGAACTTGTTCCAGCCAAACAAATGAATCTTCAAGTCTTCTTGGAGTGGTTTCATCGATTGGATGCTTCGCTAATTGGTCTAAGTGCCATAGTACTAGTCTTTTTAAGCTGGTGGAAACGGCGCCATCTTCCCAACTGGCTACCAATAGCATCGACATTTGCCTTATTCCTAATTGTTTTCCAAGGTGTATTAGGTGGTCTAACAGTTACTCAATTGTTACGATTCGATATCGTGACGGCACACCTAGGAACGGCATTATTATTCTTCATAACTCTGCTAATCATAGGTACAGCCAGTACACCATATCAGGGGACTGGAACTGTCGGCAAGCTACCTTGGATAGGTTTAACTGCTGCGATTTTGGTGTATGTTCAAAGTTTGTTAGGCGCCGTTGTTGGTTCACGTTGGGCACTTCACCAATGTTTTGCAGGATACCAACTCTGCGGTGTCATGTATAGTCACATTTTTGGCTTAATACCGCCAACACTAGCAATTCTGTCTTTAGTAGTAATGGCATGGCGAACTCCAGCGTTACACCCAGCGTTACGAAAGCTAGCTAACATGGCAGGTGGATTACTTGTTCTGCAAATTTTGTTAGGTGTCGCCACATTCAGACTACATCTTCAAGTTGAACCGCTCACTGTATTGCACTCTACAATCGGCGCCACATTGTTAGGTACCCTAGTTGTCTTTAGTGTTTTAGCAATCCGTGATGCACAAACAAATAAACAAACAGAACTAGTAATAACGCTCAACTAGCAGTAAACCGAACAAGTTCACCTCTTACAGAATCAAATTCATAAAAAGAGATACGAATGGGTTGGTGTGCAACCAATTCTCACCGCCCATTCCCAGTTATTTATAAATAAGGAACTAGTGCCAAAATGATTGAGACTAATGTCTCGAGACACCACCAAACTTTTTTAGAAGTGGTTCAGAGCTACTATTTGCTCACCAAACCCCGTATTATCCCATTACTACTAATTACCACCGCTGGCAGCATGTGGATTGCCGCCAAAGGACAAGTAGACCCATTACTGTTGTTAGTAACTCTAGCAGGTGGTACTCTCGCGGCAGCTAGTGCCCAAACAATCAATTGTGTCTATGACCGGGATATTGATTATGACATGGAGCGCACGCGCCATCGTCCCTTACCTTCGGGCAAAGTTCAATCACGCGATGCTTTAATTTTTGCCGCTGTACTCGCAGTTCTTTCTTTCACACTTTTATCTGTTTTCGCTAACTTGCTTGCTGCACTTTTGGCGATGTCAGGTATTGTGTTTTACGTGTTAATTTATACGCACCTTCTGAAACGTCACAGCACTCAAAATATTGTAATTGGTGGCGCCGCTGGTGCGATTCCGGCTTTAGTCGGGTGGGCAGCAGTCACAGGAACTCTTAGCTGGGCTGCATGGTTAATTTTTGCTATCGTCTTCGTTTGGACACCTCCCCATTTTTGGGCATTGGCGTTAATGATTCGGGATGATTACGCAAAAGTGGGTATACCAATGCTACCAGTAGTTGCAGGCGCTAAAGCTACCGTACAACAAATTTGGTATTATACCTTAATAACAGTATTGGCAAGTCTCCTACTAATTTATCCCCTGCATGAGACAGGATTTATTTATGGTGTAATAGCAGCATCTCTAGGTGGTGTATTCATACATAAAGCTTGGAAATTATTACAAAATCCAGAAGATAAACCAACCGCAAAAGGATTGTTTCTCTATTCGATTTCTTACATGATGTTGCTGTGCTTGGGTATGGTTGTTGATAGTCTCCCCATCACTCATCATGCGGTCAATTTCGCGGTTAGTAAATTACATTCGCTCGTTGGGTAATATTTTCTATCTGTCGAAATCACGCAATTGTCACGCAATTCTAGAGACGTTACATGTAACGTCTCTACATTTTTGTAATGTTATTTGATACATAATCTTGGGAAATATAAATTTGTAAATTGATTTACCAAGATTTGTAGAAAATAATAATGAATCTCAAATTAATCAAAAAGTATATATCTTGTTCTTTTATACTCATTCTCACAGGGTGTCAAAATGGTTGTCAGCAAAAAAAGATAGAACAAACGCTCACACCGTTACCTCAAGACCCATTGATTCAAGTCTATTTAAATCATTCCGAAACTTCAGAATATCAAGAACCTTACAAAGATAAAAAGCGGCAGGGTGATGATTTAGAAAAACAAATAGTTGATACAATAATGGGCGCCAAGTCTCAAGTAGATATAGCAGTACAAGAGTTACGCTTACCAAAAATAGCCCAAGCGATAGCAGCAAAGCAGAAAGCAGGGGTAAAAGTTAGATTAATTATCGAAAACACATACAATCGTCCTATTAATAGTCTATTACCCCAAGAAGTCAAAAAGCTCAAACCAAGGGAAGCGCAAAAGTATAAAGAATATCGTAGTTTTGTTGACATCAATCAAGATGGTAAGCTAGATACGAAAGAAATAGAACAACGTGATGCTTTAGCAATTCTCAACAAAGCCAAAGTCACAAAACTTGACGATACATCAGATGGTAGTCGTGGTAGTGACTTGATGCACCATAAATTTGTCATCGTCGATAACCGTTTTGTAATTGTTACATCAGCGAACTTTACACTTTCAGATGTTCATGGTGACTATACAAAACCAGAAACTTTGGGAAATGCCAACAACTTATTAAAAATTGACAGTCCTGATATCGCAGCACTATTTACAGAAGAATTTAATTTGATGTGGGGAACTGGGGGTAAAACTAGCCAAAAATTTGGACTAAAAAAACCAATACGGGCGCCAAAAACAATCAAAATAGGCGATAGTACAGTAACAGTTCATTTTTCACCGACTTCTCCAACCCAACCCTGGATAAATAGTAGTAATGGATTAATCAATACAAATTTATCAACTGCTACCAAATCTGTAGACATGGCGTTGTTTGTTTTTTCCGAACAACGACTAGCTAATATCTTAGAATGGCGCCATCAACAAAACGTTCAAATTCGAGCATTACTCGAAAAAAGCTTTGCATATCGCTTTTATAGTGAAGGGTTAGACATGATGGGTCTGGCACTTAGCGACAAATGTAAATACGAAGTCGATAATAAACCTTGGCGCCAACCCATCACCACCGTTGCTATACCCTCATTACTCAGAGGTGACTTATTACACCATAAATTTGGTGTCATAGATAATCAAACAGTAATTACAGGTTCACACAACTGGTCAGAAGCAGCTAATAGTGGCAACGACGAAACACTTTTAGTAATTCAAAACCCCGTTATAGCTGCTCACTACACACGCGAATTTGAAAGATTATACAAAAAATCGCAACCTGGATTACCACAAAAAATTCAACAAAAAATCAAATCTCAACAAAAACAATGTCAGAAAATAGAGTCACCTTCAACGATAGAAAATAAATCTGTGCAGGTTAATTTGAATACTGCAACTCTGGCTGAAATTGAAGCATTACCTGGTATAGGTAAAAAAACAGCACAGCGAATTATTGACGCGCGACAACAAAAATCTTTCACATCATTAAAGGATTTGCAACAAGTAAAAGGATTAAGTACTAGTAAGTTGCAAAAGTTACAAGGTTATATAAGTTGGTAATCTTTGTAGGTTGGGTCGAGGAACATAAACGTAAACGGAGTTTTCCCGTAGGGTGGGATCAGGCTACGAAAATATTTCAACGTAGGGTGCGTGACGCCACTAAAATTCTGAAACGAAGCGCAGTTATTGGTAGCGTCACGCACCCTACTACAAGCGTCACGCACCGACAAGAGCGTTGTGGCAGTATCGTAAATCCTGATTTCATTAATTTTGATGAGTTAAAAGAATGAGCCACAAATACACAAACAAAAAAAAAGAATAAGTAACCCACCAAAATTAATGACACGGACTAGTAGTGGTTCGTGTCATAAGTTTTGATGTGTAGACACCGATAGTAGGGTGGGCAATGCCCTAGAAAAATCTGCCAAGACTCCAAATTCCTAGAGGATAAATTAGATATAAATATATCCTCTAGGAAAAATCTTCACTTCTCTAATTTATAGAGAAAATTAAATACATATATACTATTATATCTAAAAGTTAATATTATTACCTTCTTTATCAAAAATTAAGTATTTATCGCAAGAAAAGTGCTATTTTAATAAGAAAAATTTCTAAAATAATATTGTTTTTATACGTTAAAGTACATTTTTACTGCTCCAAGGTCAGTATTATTGAGGGACTCAAATGAAACGATATCCTCTAGGAAAAATTTGCTTAGACTCTAAATTGAAAGAAATAACTCTTCTCCATGTTTAGATTTTCCGAGTCAAACTGACCTTGACTATTAGGAATTTTTATAGTTCTCCTTCGCTATTGGCTTGACTTGTTAAGTTTCTGATGTTCAAACAACGTCACGTTTAATGCGGTGCCTTGCATTATTACATGGGATAATATCTTTCTTCTTCAATACCAGGACTTACGCAAAAATTCTAGAAACCTGGTTTCTCTGTCGATAACTTGTAATAAAAACGACGGTTTTGCGTAGAAACCAGGTTTCTTTACGTAAGTCCTAAATACTTCAATTTTGGCTTTGGAGTATAAATATTATCGCTGCCTTAATTTAAAAACAAAATTACCAAGATGGCGTCACCTATTAACAAAAATCAAACTGTAGGTAGTTCGCAACACCAAGAGTATTGGATACCCGCCGAAGATTTAGATAATTTTAATACTCATATTGTCGAGGAAATTGAGGTAATTGCCGAGTTTAGGAATCAAGAGTAGAAGAATAAAATATTTTTTCGTTAAAATAGTTTTTTAGCGTGATGTGATTGTTATATGCTGCTAAAAACTGACGAAATTTCGATTCGTCTCATGCAAGATAATATGCATGACTATGAGTTGATGGCAAAGTGGTTAACTGACGAGAAGGTTTTGGAATTTTTTGAAGGTCGAGATAATCCTTTCCCACTTGAACGAGTTATTGAGACCTATCAACCAACTGTTTGTGGTGAAGATGCTGAAGTCGCTTGCTTTATCTACTACCAAAATCAGCCTATTGGTTACTTACAATATTGTGCTTTAGATAAATTAACGCAAGCAGATAGGGAAACTTACAACTTGGAAGATACGAGTGGTGTGTACGCGCTAGATTTGTTTATTGGCGAAACTGAGTATTGGAATCAAGGCATTGGTAGTAGAGTTATATCAAAGGTTGTTGACTATTTATTTAATGAACTCAACGTGCAAAGAGTTGTTGTAGACCCAGAAACTTGGAACACACGTGCTATCCACTGCTACGAAAAGTGTGGGTTTGTGAAAGTAAAACTGCTACCAAAACACGAATTGCATGAAGGGGGGTATCGAGATTGCTGGTTAATGGCAAGGGACAAGAATAAGTAAGTACACTGGATAGTAGACCCAATGCGCGCCCTTAACACCACATTTGACAAATGTCTGAACAATCTGCACGAATTTGTATACTAGGTGGAGGTTTTGGCGGTCTTTATACCGCTTTACGCCTCAGTCAGTTACCTTGGGATAATAGCCAAAAGCCAGAAATTATCCTTGTTGACCAAAGTGACCGTTTTTTATTCTCTCCGCTATTGTACGAACTTTTGACTGGAGAGTTACAAACTTGGGAAATTGCTCCGCCTTTTGCTGAACTGCTGCAAAATACAGGTGTACGGTTCTGCCAAGCTGCTGTAGCTGGAATTGATGTTGACTCGAAGAGTGTTCACTTACATGATGGCCCTGAAATTAAATGTGACCGTTTAGTTTTGGCATTAGGTGGTGAAACTCCCCTTGATATGGTACCAGGAGCAACATCTTATGCCTATCCGTTCCGTACAGTAAGTGATGCGTATCGTCTTGAAGAACGTTTACGTCTTTTAGAAGAATCTAATAAAGATAAAATTCGTATCGCTATTGTCGGCGCCGGTTATAGCGGTGTGGAGTTAGCGTGTAAATTATCTGATAGACTTGGCGACCGAGGAAGATTTCGTTTAGTAGAAGTTGCCGACCAAATTTTACGCACTTCCCCCGAATTTAACCGCGAAGCAGCGCAAAAAGCTTTAGAAAAACATGGAGTATTTCTCGACCTCGACACCAAGGTAGAGTCTATTAGCCAAGATAGCATCACCCTTGAATATAAAAATCAAGTTGATACTATTCCCGTTGATTTGGTAATTTGGACTGTAGGTACAAGAGTGGCGCCTGTAGTTCGTGGTCTTCCGTTAAAGCAAAATCAACGCGGTCAAATTATCGTTGAACCAACTTTACAGCCGCCTGACCATCCTGATATTTTTGCATTAGGTGATTTAGCTGAATGTCACGATGCTCTTGGACAAAAAGTGCCAAGCACCGCTCAATCTGCCTTGCAACAAGCCGATTATACTGCGTGGAATATTTGGGCAAGTTTAACAAATCGTCCATTATTGCCTTTCCGTTACCAACCATTAGGCGAAATGATGACGTTGGGTATTGATAATGCCACCCTCACAGGATTAGGTATTAAACTCTCTGGACCACTTGCTAATATTGCCCGTCGCGTAGCTTATTTATATCGTATGCCTACATTAGACCACCAGTTAAAAGTTGGTTTCAACTGGCTCGCTCGTCCTATTATTGAAGTACTTTCAAGTTAATCCCCTTAATAAAGATTGTAGGTTGGGTGGAGGCAATAGTTTACGTAGTATGCCGTAGGCACAACCCAACGCCAAGACAACAATATTTGTTGGGTTCCGTTCCTCCACCCAACCTACGTTTTACTTTTAGGACTTGCTATTATGCCTTCGCCTTTTCCAGGGATGAATCCTTATTTAGAAAATCCTGCCTTTTGGTCAGAATTTCATAATCTTTTAATTTCATTAATCTCTCAAACACTTAATCCAATATTAAGACCTAAATATCGAGTTGCTATCGAACAGCGAGTATATCAAACAACTGATGGAGATTCTCTTTTAGTTGGTGTGCCTGATGTAGCGGTGCAAAGTCACCAAACTACTAATATTCAGGAAACAGGTAATGTTGCTGTTGCTTCTCCTCCCACTCAAGCGGTGACTGTAACTATTCCAATGCCTGAAACAGTGCGAGAAACTTACTTAGAAGTACGGGATGTCGCTACAAAGGAAGTAGTAACAGTAATTGAAGTATTATCTCCTAAAAATAAACGTGCTGGAGATGGGCACCAGAGTTATAACAAAAAACGCTTACGAGTGCTAGGTAGTCTAAGTAACTTAGTTGAAATTGATTTATTGCGTAACGGCAAATCAATGGCAATTGTGCAAAATGATATTCATTCCTATTATCGTATATTAGTAAGTCGCAGTGAATTCCGCCCCAAAGCTGATTTATACGCTTTTAATCTTCAAAATTCAATACCATCTTTTCCATTGCCTCTACGTCACAGAGATTCTGAACCGATATTTGATTTACAAAATATATTGCATGATTTATATGACCGCGCAAGCTATGACTTAGTTATTGATTATACAAAAGACCCTGTACCCGCATTATCAAATACTGATAAAGATTGGCTTGACACGTTTTTGCGAGAAAATGCATTAAGATAAAAGGTTATTTTTTACATTCGCTTTATAATAGTCGGTTTTGTTTTCGATTCGCGTGTAAATACTTATGGAGAGCTTTTATTTCTTGGGAAAGCCAGAATATAATAATCAGTATTTACTCTGAAGATAAGAAAAAACTTTATATGCCGAAACCGAGAGTTTTATTTCTCGATGCTGTTGGTACCTTATTCTCTGTCAAAGGCAGTGTTGGTGAGGTATATAGTCAAATAGCTAGTGAGTTTGGGGTTCATATATCATCCTCCGCTTTAAACCAAGCGTTTTTGCAAAGCTTTAAAGCTGCACCATCTCCCACATTCCCTGATGCTCCAGTTCACGATGTGCCCGACCTTGAGTATAAATGGTGGTTTGCTGTTGTGCGCGAAACGTTTAACAAAGCAGGCGCCTTACACAAATTTACAGACTTTGATACATTCTTTGGCGAATTATATATCCATTTTGGTACCGAGTCACCTTGGTTTGTTTACCCTGATGTTATTCCAGCTTTAAAAAATTGGCGCACCAAAGGAATAGAACTAGGTATAATATCTAATTTCGATTCGCGTATTTTCTCGGTGCTGCGAGCTTTAGAACTACAAGATTATTTTGATTCGATAACCATTTCCACTCAAGTCGGCGCCGCGAAACCTGAAGCCAAAATATTTGGTATCGCTTTAGCAAAGCACAACTGTCCAGCGTCCGAAGCTTGGCATGTTGGTGATAGCAAAAACGATGATTATTATGGCGCCAAAGCTGTTGGAATGCGCGGTGTACTAATAACACGACCAAGTGAGGAAAAAGTCTTAGTCGGCGCCAATTAATGCAAAGACGTACAAATTTTGAACACTAATACCCGTAAGGATATAGGATAAGGAAAGGTAAAGAATCGGAATCTCAATTATGCTCTCTGACTCTTCTTCGCCGATTCTGTGTCATTCACCGCGCGTTAGTATTATTGGCGCTGGTCGGGTAGGTAGTACGCTTGCTCAAAGAATCGTTGAGAAAAACCTTGCGGATGTGGTATTGCTAGACATTATTCCGAAAATGCCGCAAGCGATAGCGCTGGATTTGATGGAAGCACGCGCTTTAGAAAACCACACCCGCAGGATTATTGGTACCAACGATTATGCTGATATATTTGGCTCAGAAATAGTAGTTATTGCAGCAGGTTTTCCGCGCAAAGCTGGTATGAGTCGCGATGACTTGCTGCAACAAAACGCCGAAATAGTCAGAGAAGCTGCCATAAACGCAATTACTCACTCTCCACAAGCTATTTTTATTGTCGTCACAAATCCTTTGGATGTAATGACATATTTAGTTTGGCAAGCCACTGGTTTGTCAAGAGATAGAATTATGGGTATGGCTGGTGTGTTAGACTCTGCCCGCTTTGAAACTTATATTGCAATGGAATTAGGTGTTTCACCTCAAGATGTTAGCGCGATGGTTTTGGGAAGTCATGGTGATTCAATGTTACCTTTGCCCCGTTACTCTACAGTTAACGGTATTCCAATTACAGAATTAATGAACGCTGAAACTATTGAGCGTTTAGTAAATCGTACTCGTAAAGGTGGTACAGAAATAGTTGATTCTATTCAAACTGGTGGCGCCTTTTTTGCACCTGCTTCGGCTACTTGTATGATGATAGAAACTATACTGCGTAACCACTCACGAATGTTACCCATATCAGCACTTCTACAAGGGGAATATGGTCTGAATGATTTATTTATTGGTGTACCTTGCCGTTTAGGTTGCGGGGGAATTGAAAAAGTTATTGAATTGAATTTAACCGACACAGAGTTAGACACTTTGCGTATTTCCGCTACCTTTGTACGTCATAATATTGACAAAGTAAAATAAGTATTAAACAAACTTTAATAGATACATGCATCTTGTGGAGCGGGCATCCCTGCCCGCCTTTTATAAAAATCGAACTTATAAACTTATCTTCTCTTATGGTAATAGGACGGGCTTGCGATGCCCATCCCACAAGATGTATAATTTAATTTTTTAAAATTCCTAGAGGATAAATTAAATATTCAAAAATATATCCTCGCTTGAAAATTATAGGCGCCAAAATTCCTAGTACTTCATGTCATAAGTTTTGCTGTGTTCTTTCTTCTTATTTCTTCCTTTGCGTTATGAAGCGTTCTTTGCGGTTCGTTTATTCAACACCCCAAAATTAATGACACAAACCACTAGAGGATAAAGTTTATCGAAAACTTGGGTATAAAACCCCGTCCTAGAAGGACGGCTTTTCAAGATGTGTGTATATATTTTTTAAGAATTTCAATTGGTGCGCCGACTACAGAAGAAACAAAATAACTAGGACTCCACAGTGCGTATGAATCCATAAGGCTTTTCAAAACCAGCTTTCCCATACATACGACGCTTATTCACCCTTCAAAGAGTTGAGGATTTGAGAAATCGAGAGCTTTGGGGGGTATTCAATTAACAGCATGAATGTGGTCAGCTTCCCCATTGAATTCAAGTATCTGGAAATCCATTTTCCTAGCAACTTCCTTGAATGATTCCTCAATTACAGAAAGACTTTCTTGTCTAAATACAGACCTACGGTACTTAGTCACACAGACCAAATGCATTTTTAGGTCGGAAATGCTATGTCTTTCTTTGCGTAAGCTACTTGTCAACTTACACAGACCTATATATACTAGTTTTGACAAACCAAGTATATCACAAGCCAGATTGGAGGTGATTTTAATTGGGGAAAAGCAAAAAGGACAAGTCGTTAATGGGTGTCCAGCAAAACTTAATATATTGTGATGCTGACACAAAAGCTATATTGACTTTTTTGTGTGAACAGTCAAATAGTTTGTATAACTGTGGAGTGTACTGGGCACGTCAAATATTTTTCAAAACAGGAAGAATAGTTTCTAAATTTGAACCAGTGTATGAAGTAGGGAATAATATCCATGCTCAAGCCATGCCCAGTGTTCCAGCACAGCAAACTTTACTTTCAGTCTCGGAAGCTTTTAAATCTTTTAAGGAACTACGAACAAGGTTCTTCAAAAAAGAGTTAGACCAAAAGCCACAAGCTCCAAATTACAGAACTTCTGGAAGCATGTATAAAGTTGCGTATCCCAATACTGGTGCAGGTAAACCAAGCTTTATAGATGGCTTAATCCGTTTCCCTTTGGGCAATCAAATTAATCGATGGTTTAAGGTAAAAGAATTTTTCTTGCCTTTTCCAGCTAATCTTGATTTTAAAAAGATTAAGGAATTTACTATACTACCCAAGAATGGAAAATTTTACTTAGAGTGTAGCTATGAAGTCGAACCAGTGTTCGTTGAATTGGATATAAATCAAGCTTTGTCCATTGACCTTGGGACTTCGGCTAATTTAATGGCTTGTGTTGATACTCTAGGTAACTCATTTTTAATTGATTCTCGACACGCAAAGTCGATGAACCAACTTTACAATAAACGAGTCGCTAATTATAAACAAGGAAAACCACAAGCGTATTGGGATAATTTCTTAAATAAAATTACCCTTAAGCGCAATAATCAAATGAGAGACATGGTTAATAAAGCTGCACGCATGGCTATTAATCATTGTTTAGCTCATGGGATTGGAACTATTATAATAGGTTGGAATCAAGGTATCAAAGACGGTGCTGACATGGGACGAGTTTCAAATCAGCAATTCGTTCAAATGCCTTTAGCCAAATTAAAAGAAAGGATTAAACAACTGTGTGAAGTTTACGGTATTCGCTACGTTGAAACGGAAGAAGCTAATACTTCTTGCGCTTCGTATTTAGATGGAGACTCCCTGCCCAAACATCGAGAAAAATCTGTTGGGTGGAAACCGTCTGGCAAGAGAACTAAACGTGGTTTGTACCGCACACAAAACGGTAGTTTGATCAACGCTGACTTGAATGGTAGCGCGAATATTTTACGTAAAGTAGCTGGAAACTTAGGCATAGACCTAAGCAGACTAGTTAGACGGTGTTTGACCACCGTTTCTAGAATTCGTATTTGGAAAACCAAAGCAATTCAATGAAGAATCCTCGTACCTTTAGGTCGAGGAGTGTCAACGATAACCTTCATCGGCAGGGTCGCCATATGGGTCTTCTGATGCTCGACGAACATTACCATATTGGTCGGCAGGGTCGCCATATGGGTCTTCTGATGCTGGACGAACATCTCCATATTGTCCATAACCTGCACTACCATATTGGTCGGCAGGGTCGCCATATGGGTCTTCTGATGCTGGACGAACATCTCCATATTGTCCATAACCTGCACTACCATATTGGTCGGCAGGGTCGCCATATGGGTCTTCTGATGCTGGACGAACGTCTCCATATTGTCCATAACCTGCACTACCATATTGGTCAGCGGGGTCGCCATATGGGTCTTCTGATGCTGGACGAACGTCTCCATATTGTTCGTAACCCGCGCGCTCGCCATAATATTGTTGGTCAGCAGGGTCTCCGTATGGGTCTTCTGAAGCTGGACGAACGTTTTCACCGTACTCACGTTCCTCATCCCTGTCGCTTTCAACACCGCTTGCTAAAAAATCTTTCGCTTTACGGAAAAAATCGCCTACCATAATTTCTCTCCTTACTAAATTAGCCTTAAAAACTTTCGTTAAAACGTAGACCCTTGGGGCGCCAGTTCTCTCAAATCACGTCCTGTAGAGCGTCCGTTGTATCCTTGAAAATCACGGTATTTTTCTGCTTCTTCCGCTGGTATTTGAATACCTCCAGATGGTGGTGTTACCCATACTGGACGACCTTGAGCATCACGGTAATAAACTCTTCCATTTTTAGAAAGATAATGCTTTCCCTGTGCCCCGTCACCTTTAGCATTTTTGCGCTGGTTGTAGAGATAGTAAAGTGCTGCGGCGCCTGCTAAGGTAATTAATACTTTATTGCGCGTTGAAAGTCCTGGTTTCTTTTGAGCTTGTTGGTTCGCATTGGTTGGATAATTTACCTGTCTACCTGCTGCATCATTTACAGGAGGAGCTTCGGTTCGTGTTCCACCACCACCACAACCGTGTAACACTGGTGCTGCTAGTAAAGCTGAAAGAAAAACCGCTATCGGTAACGAGGCTCTTTTGTTTTGTGTAATTATTTTACTCATCACATTCCACTACCCTGCAAAGCTTCATTGTGCTGTAATTATCCTTCAGCACAAGTCTTACAAAAGTAATAATGATTGAATATCTACTTCTTTTACATCTTGCCTTTGAAGGAAACTGACTCTTTCTTTGGGGATATATATAAAATCCTAGAAACCGAGTTTCTCCGTGTATAAACCCGGCTTCTTAGTGTCTTCTTTTACTTACGTAACGCAATTCCTGGTGCGTAAGCTTCTATGACTCTGCCAGTATGAGTACACATAATCATTAAATAATCACAAGCTGGACACTGCGTCCTTTGTATTTGACTTTCTAAAATATAATGTCTTTCACCTTCACTACCGCAGTTAGGACAGCGTACTTTTTGTATAATTTGCACCTTAAAGCCCCTTTTATAATCGTTTTAGTTTGTTAAAGTTTTACAAATTCGGTAGTTTTCAGGCAAGCAGTTAACGACAATTACGTAAATTAAGCGCGAATTTAGACTCTAAATTAGATTCTATTTATCGAGTTTTATTATCTAAGTCGTATTCATCAAATTCACTAAGTTAATAGGATTAGTTCTCAATAAATGAGTGAGCAATTTACCCTAACTTACCTAGCTTTCAAATCAGTTTCTTCAGCTATTGCATTAAAACGAGTCAATCAACACAAGTCGCTTTACATAAATACACAATCGGCGCCAAATGTCGTCCTGATACCTGCCTTCTGTAAAACTTATAGATATGTTTTTCTATTATGCTCAATAAAATTCCAATTGCCTATATAACTTCAGACATATTAGCTAATCATTTTTACATGCCAACTTAAAGCTTTTACGATGATCCCTAATGTGTAACCCTTGAGAACAACCTGTTTTGAATCGGCGCCACTACCTGTGAAATACTATACTCTATATAAGGAAAGGTTAAAAACATAACTGATATTTTGTATCAAAATTTACTATTTATCCAGTTTATATCGCTGACATGCCAGATATCTGGACTATTTTCACAAAAAAATAGATTCTGACTTGAAATACGTACTGAAAGCTTCAATACTTTACAAGAAAGAATCATTATGCGTTAAAAAGCTAAAATATTGTAAAAATCAGTACAGAAATTTTTAATAAACTTAAAAAAAGCAAGCTTTACCTAGATATATTTTATCAATTTGACTATACAAAACTTAATAATTAATTAATATTTTGTTAATTATGAGTAAAAATATTATTTTGTAAGAAAATTTAATCAAAAATTCCAATGTTAGACATTAACAGTCTTTGAGAGATTTGCTAAGGTAGTGGTTGGTAATGGGTAATGGGTAATCGGTAATGGGTAATCGAGAGTGGAATTTTCCAACTGTCAATTACCCATGATTTCTTTTGTAGAAGCTGCATTTTTAAATACTATCCATCAATTTGACGGGTGAAAATAATCGTAAATTTCTTGAGCTAAACGCGGCCCAATACCTGGAACTTCACTCAGTTGTGCTAATGTTGCTAAACGAATATAATCTACCGAGCGGAAGTGAGCCAACAGCTGTTTTTGACGGTGACTTCCTAAACCTGGTATTTCATCTAAACGCGACCGCTTCAATTTATCACTTCGTTGTTGACGGTGGAAGGTAACGGCAAAACGGTGTGCTTCATCACGTAAGCGTCGTAAAAGTTGTACTCCTGGTTGTTCCGCGTCGGTTTCTACTGGTAAACTGGCGCCAGGTAAAAAGATTTCTTCACGCTTTTTTGCCAAACTAACAACACGCACGTCTTCCATTAAATTCATTTCTTGCAGAACAGCGACAACGGCAGAAAGTTGTCCTTTACCACCATCTATCATTACTAAGTCAGGAAAATCAGGATTTCCCAAACGCTGTAATTGTGGGTCTTCGATAAATTTACGAAATCTTCGCTGTATAACCTCCGCAAGTGAGGCAAAGTCATCTGAGTGACCTGCTGTAACTGTAGGATTTTTGATTTTGTAATGACGGTAATGTTGTTTTGCAGGTAAACCATCGATAAATACCACCTGCGAAGCAACTGCGTTAGAACCTTGAATATGGGAAATATCATAACCTTCGATACGGTGGGGTAAGTCGGGTAAGTCTATTATTGCCGCTAAATCTTGCATTGCCTCCGAATTACGGTCACCCAATTTTTGCATTCGTTCTAACTCGTACTGAGCATTACGCTCTACCATATCGAGTAATTCTGCTTTGAGTTGACGTTGTGGCGCCACAATAGTAACTTTACGACCTTTTCGTTGACTCAAAGCCGCAGCCAATATATCAGTATCGGGTAACTCGTGCTGTACCAATATTTCGGCAGGAATTTCTACATCATCAGCAGTTTGATAATGTTCTTCTAACACCCGTTGTATTATAGCTCCCGGTTCTGCACTTCCATCTGCAACAAATGCTAGGCGCCCAACAAGCTGACCTGCACGAATCTGAAATAATTGAATACAAGCATGATTATCATCTTTTGCCAAAGCGATGGCATCACGCGAAACTGTATCATCGGGAAGCGATACCTTTTGGTCTGCTGTCAACGACTTTAACCCATTAATTTGGTCGCGATAACGTGCAGCAGATTCAAAGTTTAACGCTTCTGCCTGTTTACACATCGCGTCTGTTAATATATCTACCAACTCTTGCCCACGTCCTTGAAAGACCATCGCGACTTTTTGCACTGTCTTACGATACTCTTCTGGAGTCTCAAGTTTTTGACATACCCCAGGACAACGGCCTAAATCGTAATTCAAACAAGGACGGTCTTTAAATAAAGGTTGCGGACGCTGACGTAACGGAAAAATACGCTTACAAATGCGTAATATCTCTCTTAACAACCGCGAATCTGTATAAGGCCCATAAAATTTATCTTTCCCTTTGCCAACCTGTCGTTTGCGTGTGATAAAAATACGCGGATAATCTTCTGACCAAGTAATACATACGTATGGATACTTTTTATCGTCTTTGAGCAGAACGTTAAAATAAGGCAAATGCTGCTTAATTAAGTTTGCTTCGAGCGCGAGTGCTTCGGTTTCGGTATCGGTGACAATAAATTCAATATCAGTCACTTGCTTAACCATCGTCGCAATACGCTCAGTCAAACGCTGCGAGTCGCGAAAATACGAACGAACTCTAGACCGCAGCTTGCGAGACTTACCAATATACATAATGCGGTCACTAGCATCGCGCATGAAATATACCCCAGGTTGTGAGGGAATTTCTTTGAGGCGATTTTCTAAGCGTTCGGGGTCTTTTACGAGCGGTAATACTCTACCAGATACTGTCACAGTTAAAAATGGTTATTTTATAATATATCTATATATATTTTAATTTTTTGATGAACGTGACGCATATGGCGATACTACCCAATCATGTGTAGACACGTTACATCCAAGGCGTCTCTACATAAATCGTTTTAAAATAGCTATACTCCAAAGTGATACTCTATTGTACTGATTTATTCTGGGGCTGGATATATGACATCCTATGCAACCTCTTCTGCGAAGGCAGAAATGAGCGAATTACGCCGATTAAAAGGTTTATTGCCACCTGAATTACAAAGCTGGGTCACGGTCGAAGGAACGACAGAAGTCAATCCACCCCTTGTTAGATGCGAAGAAATAGGTAAAGACCAAGTTGAAATTCAAATCGATTTGGTGAAATGGGACTCTCTCGCTATCGACCAGCGCAACTTGTTATTTTGGCATGAAGTTGCTCGCGTTCAAAATGATACTATTCCCAAAGATGGATGGGAAATGGCGGCACTTGCTATTGGTTTAGGTGGCGCCGTTGGTGAACTTTGGGTACAAGATGGATTATTATTAATCCTAGCTTTAGCATTATGCGGTGTTTCTGGATGGCGCCTTTATCAAAAAAATAGTGGCGAAAAAATCGCACGCGAACTAATTGAAGCAGATGAAAAGGCAATTGGACTTGCACAGCGTTTCGGTTACACTGTCCCCAACGCTTATAAAAGTCTTGGTAGTGCCCTGAAAACTCTGATTGATACCACCAACAGTAAACGTGAACGCTCTAAATATGAAGCGCGTCTTTCAGCTCTAAAACGCAGTGCCAACAAAGTTCGTGGCAAATCCCCCAGAAGCGCCGACGACGATATGTAGGTCAGTTAAAATGTCGCGTAGGGAAAGTTTTACGATACCACCTGCGTGACAATTACTGCTGAATTTATTTAATTTATTTATATTGCTCGAATTAAATAAACAAATTGTGCTGTAGTTTTAAAAATACTATAAAGCTGTAGAGACTTAGCGAGAAAGTCTCTACAATATGGAAAATTCGCTCGATATCGAGAATTGCAGCTACAACTGGTTTAACATCTTATGAGTTTGAGGAACTACTCGCACATGCTTGACTATTCGCTTCATCATGGCTTGCCATACCAAAACTTGGTCGGGTTCGGGCGCCATTATTTCTTTTTCGGCATGTGTTGGCGATACTAACGGTGTTACAGGCTGCAAAAATATTGGAATTAATGGATTTATGTCCGCGACTATTTGCGCTGCTTGCTTTAACTCCTCTACATCCGTCGAACCCGAAACAATAATCTTGACAAAAACTTCTACTTGTGCATCATGACAAAGTTGTAAAAAGCGTGCGTGTTCAACTAAACGCTTTTCACCACTGACGCTTTCAAGTTTAAAATCCATACCTACTGCGTCAAGATACGGTAACACCATTGCGAGTTGCTCGCTTCGATGTCCACCAGTCTCTAAATATATAGGTAATTGAGTCTTGTTTCGGACTTGCGGTAAAAACTCAACAAGGAAAGAGGCATGAAGAAGTGGTTCACCACCTGTCAAGCTAATGCTATCGTGTAGCTGAGGTATATTTTGTCGCTCAACCCATTCGACTAACATAGATAATGTTACAGGGTTTGAATATACTTCAAAATCGCGTAAACCAGGGTGGCGTTCAATTCTACATGTTGTTGGTGCATTCCATGTATTGGAACTGTCGCAAAAGTGACAGCGCAGGTCACACAGTGCGAACCGGATAAAAATCTGACGAGTTCCAACGTTTAGTCCTTCCCCTTGGATGGCAGAAAACACCTCAACTAAGCGTGCATTAGTTGTAGTAGTTGTAACAGTTGTTTTTGCGGTCATACTATGGATATATCAAAGAACGTGACTAAAAACACAGCTAAAATAAGACTGTAATAAAATTGACATTGTAGTTCCGAATATGTTTTAACTTTTCTAACCTACATCAACCTTTCTTTAAGTACAGGAGGTGCCATAGTAAAAAAACTATAGTTAGAGACAACAGTGTTTAGACAAGAGTATGTGAACAAATGATTATGATGCCATCGTAGTAGTTATATATTCAGTACACTAAGAACGGTAAAGTATTTATTACAACATAATCATGTTTAGCAAAATTAATAATTACAGCAAGTTTCAGTACAAAGTTTCATGACTAGCCAACCCACAGAGGCAGATTTTTCCGTTAAATACCAAGCGGATACGGCAATAGTTCAGGTTCCTGCAAGGTTGAGCGTACTTGAAGCTATAGCTTTCAAGCAAACCTGCCAAGACCTAACCCAAAAAGATAACGTATTGAAACAAATTATTATTGCTTTTGACAATACTATTTTCATGGATAGTAGTGGGTTAGGTGCTTTGGTGAGTAATTTCAAAATTGCTCAACAACAAGGAATTTCCATGACGTTGCGGAATGTCACACCACAGGTGATGGCAGTATTAAATTTGACCGGATTAGATGAAGTTTTCCCAATTGAATCAAAGTCCGAACCTGTTTCGCATTCAGATCAGTTGGAAGAAAACTTACCCACAACTCATCCAAGCGTTAAATCTTGGATGAAGCGCTTTATCGATATCGTTGGAGCTATTGTAGGTTTGGTAATTACCGCTATCTTGGCAATTCCAATTATAATTGCAATCCAAATCGATGACCCAGGCCCGATTTTCTTTGCTCAAACGCGCTGTGGTTGGATGGGTAAACATTTCCGAATGTGGAAATTTCGTTCGATGTGCGTTGATGCAGAAGCCAAAAAGGCTGAACTATTAAAGCAAAATCAAGTCCAAGGAGCATTTTTTAAAATTGATAACGACCCACGAGTTACAAGAGTCGGACGTTTTCTGCGACGAACTTCTCTTGATGAACTGCCGCAATTTTTAAACGTACTTAAAGGCGAAATGAGTTTGGTTGGTACTAGACCTCCTACACCCGATGAAGTTGCGCGTTACGAAGTGCCTGAATGGCAACGTTTAGACGTGAAACCAGGGATGACCGGAGAGTGGCAAGTTAACGGTCGCTCTAGTATACGCAGTTTCGAGGATGTAATTCGTCTGGATTTGCAGTACCAAAAAAATTGGACATTACTATACGACCTCAAGCTGATTTTCAGAACTATTACAATTTTGTTCAAGAAAAACAGCGGCGCCGTCTAAAATACAACCAATCATCACTCAAAAACCTGGTTTCTTAAAGAAACCAGGTTTTTTTTCACGTAGAAACCTTAAAGTCATTTTAGCTTGTTAATGGGGGAATTCGTTAAAGCTGTCTCGGTTAATACCAATAATTTAGATTCGATTTGCAATTTGCAATTACTAATTTAAACGCTAAATAATGACCATTACAAGCGTAAATACTGAATATTATGTTTGTATAGCTTAGTTATATAAATATTTTCGCCTCTAAAAGTGAGGGTATTCACTGAGATAAATTATTCTAAGTAAACATAAAGTAAATGGGTGCAAGTAAAAAAAGTATTACGCACTATGTAAAGAGTTGACTCGAAGTTTACTCAATCTTCAACGAAAAAAAACGGACATTAATAAATTCTGAAGAGAAAATTAATAGTAACCAACGTTTTTTAGGTAAGCGATAACAAAAATAAAGCTTGCCTTTAAATCACCGACCAGGGCTGTTCAAACTTACTATATTTATGAGAATTTTAATTTACTCTTACAACTATCACCCCGAACCTATTGGTATTGCTCCGTTAATGACCGAGCTAGCAGAGGGATTAGTAAAGCGTGGACATGAGGTGCGTGTTGTTACAGCAATGCCTAATTATCCTCAGCGTCAAATTTATGAAGAGTATCGTGGTAAATTTTTTGTTACAGAAGAGAAGAATGGCGTTAAGATTCAACGCAGTTTCGTTTGGATACGTCCTCAACCAAACTTACTCGACCGTATTTTGCTCGACGCTAGTTTTGCATTAACCAGTTTTGTCCCAGCATTATCTGGCTGGCGCCCAGACGTTATATTGACAACCTCACCATCGCTTCCCTGCTGTGTACCTGCTGCTTTATTAGGATGGTGGAACCGTTGCCCAGTTGTTTTAAACCTTCAAGATATTCTTCCAGACGCTGCAATTCACGTTGGTTTACTCAAGAACAAATATCTAATCAAAGTTTTTCAGACGCTGGAAAAATTTGCTTACCGCACCGCGACAAAAATCAGCGTCATTGCTGATGGATTCGTTGATAATTTGTTACAAAAGGGCGTTGCAGCCAACAAAATGGTCAAAATACCCAATTGGGTAGATGTTAATTTTATTCGTTCCTTGTCTAAAGAAGATAATGAATTTCGTCACACCCACAACCTCAACGGTAAGTTTGTGGTGATGTACTCAGGGAATATTGCTTTAACTCAAGGTTTAGAAACTGTCGTCAAAGCCGCCAGTCAGGTGCGCCACATCCGTGATATTGTATTTGTAATTGTTGGAGAAGCTAAAGGTTTACAGCGCTTGCAACAAGAATGCGACAAATTGGGCGCCGACAACGTGATATTACTACCATTTCAAAAACGTGAAAAGTTACCAACAATGTTGGCTGCGGCAGATGTGAGCTTGGTAGTACAAAAGAAAAATGTTATTTCGTTTAATATGCCGTCTAAAATTCAGGTGGCGCTAGCAAGTGGACGTGCCATTATAGCATCAGTACCCGATACAGGAACAGCGGCAAAGGCAATATCTCAGAGTGGTGGTGGTATTGTCGTTCCTCCAGAAGACCCCGACGCATTAGCCGCCTCTATTTTGCAATTATATTCGGCGCCAGAACTAGTTAACTCACTCGGCTACAACAGTCGAAAGTATGCAGTAGAAAACTACTCGTTTAATAACGCCTTGAATCAATACGAGAACTTATTTTATGCAATTACAGAGCCAGCCACAAGCCCAGTTGTTCAAGCAGTTATTGAATCAAGCATTCAACCAATAGTCCAACCAGTTGTGATTCAGCCAACATACGAGCCTATATTTTATACCGTTAGTGAGAATGAAGTGACTCGAAAACCAAAGACAGTTTCTAAAGGAACACTCATAGAGTAAATTTAAAGTCATTTAATCGACTTTAACAACGCGAAACCCCATAACGCACTGATACTGTTCGGGCTGCTCTGTTGTAATTTTATCAATAGCCCGACCACAGTACAGTTGCCCTTCGCGCCAACGCGGTTGACCACTTGCATCTGCCAGCATACATGACTCACAAACTTTAGACGGCACCAAAATTTGGTTTTCTGTTAAAATCGCTGCTAACATACCATTCCCCTATTTTGAAATATCTTAGAAACCAGAAACCTGGTTTCTACGCGTTCATTGTCGCAGACAAATCGTTATTTTTATTACAAGGTATCGGTAAAGAAACCAGGTTTCTTTGTGATGATAAATTTTTCAAAAAACATTCCTAATTCTTACCCAGTCAGAATTAGTAGTATTCTTTATAACACATAGGTTATTATTTGTAATCCTTTAATAATAAAAATTATTCTTAATAATATTCTAATGTTAAATATATTAGGAATCCAATCGCTTTGTGATAATGAATACAGAAATTAATTAAACACATCAATACTTCACAACTTAATTTCACACCTAGGGTCGCAAAAGAAGGTTATCATGGTTTACGCAATTGTAGAAGCTCGAATCCCTATGATTTATAGTGGGGAGGCGGATTAAAATAGCTACATGTTCACGATTAGAACTATGACTAAGACAAATTCTGATTTTTTGGCAACTTCTGACCCAGCGGTTGCGGAGTTAATTGGTGACGAGCTGCAACGTCAGCGTGACCACTTAGAGTTAATCGCGAGTGAGAACTTTACTTCAGCTGCGGTACTTGCTGCTCAAGGTTCGGTACTAACGAACAAATACGCTGAAGGTTTACCTGGCAAACGTTACTACGGTGGCTGTGAATATGTGGATAAAGTTGAACAGTTAGCGATTGACCGTGTTAAACAATTATTTGGCGCCGCACATGCTAACGTTCAACCCCACTCAGGCGCCCAAGCTAACTTTGCTGTTTTTCTAACGCTACTATCTCCTGGTGACAAAATCATGGGGATGGACTTGTCACATGGTGGACACCTAACTCACGGTTCACCAGTAAACGTCTCAGGTAAATGGTTTGAAGTTTCCCATTATGGTGTAGACCAACAAACCGAACAGTTGAACTACGATGCTATCCGTGAGCAGGCGCTTAGGGAGCGTCCTAAGCTCATTATTTGCGGTTATTCAGCATATCCAAGAATTATTGACTTTGAAAAATTCCGTAGTATTGCGGATGAAGTGGGCGCCTACTTGCTAGCAGATATTGCTCATATTGCCGGATTAGTAGCAACAGGACACCACCCCAACCCTATCCCTTATTGTGATGTTGTCACAACAACAACTCACAAAACCTTACGCGGACCTCGTGGTGGTTTAATTATGACCCACGACGCAGAACTAGGTAAAAAACTCGACAAATCAGTTTTTCCAGGTACCCAAGGCGGTCCATTAGAACATGTAATTGCAGGTAAAGCTGTTGCCTTTGGCGAAGCACTCAAACCTGAATTTAAAGCTTATTCTGCCCAAGTTATCGAAAACGCCCGTGCAATGGCTAACCAATTGCAACAGCGTGGTTTAAAAATTGTCTCCAATGGCACAGATAATCATTTAATGCTAGTAGATTTACGTAGCGTAGGAATGACAGGAAAACAGGCAGACCAACTTGTTAGTACAGTAAATATAACTGCTAACAAAAATACAGTGCCATTTGACCCAGAGTCACCATTTGTAACCAGTGGTTTACGACTAGGTTCACCAGCAATGACGACACGGGGAATGGGAGCAGCAGAATTTGTTGAAATTGCCAATATTATTGCTGACTGCCTGACTAACCCTGAGTCTAATAGTGTAGCTGATGATTGTCGGCGCCGAGTAGCAACTTTATGCGCGCGCTTTCCATTGTATCCACATATTCAAATTCCTGTACCAGCTTTGGTATAAGATAAACGTATGAATTGTAGAGACGTTACATGTAACGTCTCTACATTTGGGTTATGTGACAATAATTACCTATAAATTTGAGCGCTCATATTATATCTAAATTAAGATTACGTAGATTAAAAACACTATACTGATTAGCATTTAAAGCTTAGTATATATATAAAGTTGAGAATGTATCTGAAATAAAATTCAATTGAAAACTGTTGTATACATTACTAGTTAAATATACTAATGCTTGCCCAGATATATCATCTGATTGCTTTTCTTGTTGCCGCAGTAGTCGTTCTCTGGACTACACCAGATGTTAGAAATATTGGTATAAAAAGCGGAAAACTTGATAAGCCTGGAGAAAGAAAAGTCCATCAACGTCCAATGGTTCGTCTTGGAGGTGTGAGCATCTTCGCTGGCGCCATGATTTCATTAATTCTTGTGTGGTGGTTAGGTGGATTTGGACATTTACCTCCAGACAAAGAATGGCAAGTTATTGGTGTAATTTTAGGAGGAATCGGCTTTTTCTCAATTGGGTTTGCAGATGACTTATTAAACTTGTCACCATTTATACGTTTGCTATTACAAATAATTGTAGCTTCTTGTGTTTGGAAAGCTGGCGTAAGTATAGATTTCGTTACGATTCCAATGTTTGGTATCGTTCAACTGGGGTGGCTAAGTTTACCAATCACGGTTATTTGGCTGGCTGGAATGGTAAACGCCATTAACTGGATTGACGGATTAGATGGATTAGCAGCAGGTGTATCGGGAATTGCCGCTGTTGTTCTACTTGTTGTTTCGTTATATATGAAGCAACCTGCTGCTGCATTAATTGCTGCTGCACTTGCTGGAGCTTCATTAGGATTTTTACGATATAACTTTAACCCGGCTCAAATTTTTATGGGCGACGGTGGCTCATATTTTATGGGCTTTACCCTTGCTGCCGTTAGTATTATTGGTCTAGTAAAAATTCCTGCTGTGACTGCGGTATTGCTGCCGTATGTAATTTTAGCAGTACCCATTTTTGATATGTCCGCTGTAATTCTTTTGCGTTTACGTCAAGGGAAATCACCTTTCAGTGCCGATAAACGTCATTTACATCACCGTTTACTCAATGCTGGACTATCTCATCGTTGGGCAGTTTTATTTATTTACTCCTTAACATTGTGGTTGGGTAGTTTGGCGGTGGCAATTGTTGGAATTCCTAGTGGCGCCATTTTTGCCTGTGCTGCGACATCTTTACTCAGTTATACTTCTTGGAAAGTCTGGAGAAGGTCAAAAGTTAGGAGTTAAGAATGAGCGCAGAAATTATTTGTGTTGGTACTGAGCTATTACTAGGTGATATTCTTAATAGTAATTCTCAATACCTTGCCCAGGAATTAGCAAAATTAGGTATTCCTCATTATTATCAAACTGTTGTTGGTGACAATACAGAACGTTTACTTGATGTAATTAAAATTGCTTGTTCTCGTTCACAAATTTTAATATTTACAGGTGGTTTAGGACCCACACCTGATGATTTAACGTGCGAAACAATTGCACATTATTTTGGTGCCCCCCTCATCGAACGGGCTGATATCATTGAGGATATAACCAAAAAATATGCTGCTCGTAACCGGGTGATGACACCCAGCAACCGTAAGCAAGCTTTAATTCCCCAAGGTGCCGATATTCTACCAAATCCAACAGGCACGGCGCCTGGTATTATATGGCAACCCAAGCCAAATTTAATAATTCTGACTTTTCCTGGTGTTCCGTATGAAATGCATCGAATGTGGCAAGAAACTGCTGTTCCATACCTAAAAAGCCAAGGTTGGGGTCAAGAAATTATTTATAGTAGAATGCTAAGGTTTTGGGGTGTTGCAGAATCTGCTTTAGCCGAAAAAGTTAGTTCTTATTTAAACTTGCCCAACCCAACAGTGGCGCCATATGCTTCTAAAGGCGAAGTCAAATTAAGAGTTGCAGCGAAAGCAACATCTAATGCTGCCGCACAAGAAATTATTGCCCCAGTCGAAAAACAACTCAAACAAATCGCTGGACTTGACTATTACGGTGCCGATGATGATACCTTAGCTTCTGTAGTTGGTGAATTATTACGAACTAAAAATCATACCGTTTCTGTGGCAGAATCGTGTACTGGTGGAATCTTAGGACAAATGCTGACAGAAATGTCAGGAAGCTCTGACTATTTTTGGGGTGGTGTAATATCATACGACAACTCAGCAAAAATTAATTTACTGGGTGTTAATGCTTCTGACTTAGAGAAGTATGGTGCAGTCAGTGCAATAGTTGCCGAACAAATGGCACTTGGTGTCAAAGACCGTTTGGGGACAACTTGGGGAATAAGTATAACAGGTATTGCTGGACCAACAGGCTCCACTGAGACCAAACCAGTTGGGTTGGTTTATATTGGAATTGCAGGTCTAAATGGCGTTGATGTTACTGAAAATAAATTTGGCGCTACACGTGGACGTAGTTTAATTCGTCATGTTAGTGCTTGTACAGCATTAGACCAGTTACGGCGTAAACTGCTTGCTCAATAATATTGTTGTTCGGCAATGTTGTATTGTATGTGCCTGCATTGAACTGCATATCGAGTTAGAATTAAATATTGAAAATGGTATCACCCGTTTCAAAATGAATCGCTTCATATCCTTGCCTACTCAAAACGAAAGTACAGTTACGATTTGTGTGACTGACATCCTCGGAGATAGATTCTGTATAGTGTGTGAAGACGGAAAGCGGGTTTATGAACACGTAGCCACAGCTTTAAGAGCGGGTAAAAAGGTTCATCTCTCCTTTAGAGGTGGCGAAGACATTACCTCAGCGTTTTTGGCTGAAGCTTTTTCTCGGTTATACACAAATTTCTCAGAAGAATATATAGAGAACAGTTTAACTTTTACCGACATCGACCCCGATGATGCAGCCGATATTGAATGTGTCATCCAAGATGTGAAAGACTACCTTAATAATCCGCAGCAATTTAAAAATGCGATTATTCAAGCTATGGGTGAAGATAGTATATGACCAAACAAGTGTACCCCATTGATACATATCATTTTAAATCCCATGATGGGGTACTGTTTGACGCGAATATTTGGATGTATATATATGGTCCTCCCAGTCATATATCGTCACAGTATAGATACGCTTATACTTCTGCCTTACGTCGAATACGTGGCGCCGGATGTCAAATTGTGCTAGATGCTTTAGTACTATCAGAATTTATAAACGCTTACGCCAGATTTTTTTATAATAAACTGCCATCCGAATTAAAACCGGGCGATTTTAAATTGTTCCGTAACAGTTCTAGTTTTAAACCTGTTGCAGAACAAATTGCTCGACGTGCGCGTAAAATTCTTGAAAAATCTGAACCAGCTAAAATCCGATTTGAATCAGCAGAAATTGTCTCAATATTAAGTGAATATGCAGGTGGAGAAGCTGATTTTAATGACCAAGTTTTAGCAGAATTGTGTAGGGTAAATAATTTAAAGTTAGTTACTCATGATGCTGATTTTAGCGGTACTAATTTAACTATTTTGACCGCAAATCCGAAATTATTGCTATTAAAACAAGGACTCATAACAACGGATGATGAACGGATGTAACGGATGGTTGATTCGTAACTAGTAATTTATCCGTTGCATCCGTTGTATCCGTTGCCAGCTAAGTTTTAATAAGGAGGATACCCAAATTCATCATCATCTGGGTAAGCGTAAGAAGCGCTTGCAACTCCTGCCATTGCCATTTTGTTATTGTTATGATTTTCTTTTTCCGCACGAACTTGTTCTTTACCGAACTCTTTATGCTCTTCAAATGTTTTATTAATAAGTTGAGATTCGGGAGAATCGGAGGCGATTAAGAATTGCGTTAAATTGGAAACTGTGGGATGTTTATAATCTATTGTCGAGGAAACTAAAACTGTATTTGGTTGAATTCCTCGTTCTTCACAGTCGATAATTGGGCAGAAAATGCCGTGAGCGTGAAATAATGGTCCTTTGGGTGTAAAAGGTAGTTTACGAAAAGCTGCATATGACCGTTCGAGTTCTACTACAAACCCACCAGATGGTCTTCCTTGTTGATATTCGCAGTAAGTTTTACTAAAACTTGCACCTGCGGCGCCGTGAAGTGTTAATTGTAAGGGTTTTTCGTGCAAGAATTGTTTATTCTCACCGACTAAAAAAACAAGATAGCGGATAAAGGTTTTAAATTTTAGTTTATCTGCTAAAAATGCATCATAATTATCACGAAGTGTACCAAGCTTGTTCCCTGTTTCTCGGTCTTTAACCGACAACGGCCCGCGACGCACTATCACTATTTTTGGAGTTGTGGTTAGATACACCGTTTCGACCCCAGAAGTGAATTCATGTTCAATTTGCTGCCAATTTGAATCAGGTTCAAAGCCTACAGCTTGGGCATTATCGAGCTTTACTGCTAACCCATAGGCTTGCATACCATCGGTGCCATAACGTGGATTTATCATTTGGCACCAAGGAATGACCTGAGACGGTGGTGCATTAAACTTCTCATCTTCAAAGTCGAATTTTGCTGAAGCTTTCATTTTTAAGAGCTTTTGAAGGGTTGGATGAAAGGACTGTGCATTTTGAATGATATGTTAGGCGCCTCAGATACGTCTGCTGTTTGTTTTTGCTCCACATGTGAGATGCCCCATCAAAAAAATGCAATTACGTTTTTGTACCGAATAATAACTTTTTTACCACTTTGATTGGGCAATACGTGTGACACTTAAGTACTTTTAACATCTTAAGCTTTACAGATTAAATTTTGTTCATTTAACCAATACTAAATTACTATTATAAATTATTTATGGTTAAATTGTACTATGAAATATAGAATATATGGAATAAATATATAAATGTTAATATAGGTGAGCCAGAATTTACCAACTCACCCCAGCCGACCAATAAATTTGTCAATAACGCTGCTACCGTAATTAAGCTAGTTACTCCTGCGGCGATAAGCGCTGCTCATAACAATCGATAATTTTTGCTGTGACATCAGAAATATCTAAACCATCGGTTTGAATTTCGACGGCATCAGGGGCTTTACGTAGTGGAGAAACCTTACGGGTACTGTCTTTCCAGTCGCGTTCGGCGATGTCTTTTTCTAACTGCTCTAGGTTCATTTGTGGTAAACCTTGCTTTGTAAAGTCAGATTGGCGCCGACGTGCGCGCTCGCTGACGGATGCAGTTAGGTAAATTTTGACTTCAGCATCAGGGAAAACTTGGGTACCAATATCACGACCTTCAGCGACTAACCCACCTTTTTTGCCCCAAACTTGTTGCTGTTTAACCAATGCTTGACGAACAGCAGTTTGTGCAGCAATCGCTGATACATTTGACGTTACATCAGGGGTTCTGATTTTTTGGGTAACGTCATGCTCATTGATGCATACCTGAACTGGGGAACTTAGATTTTGGCTTGGCGCCAGTTCAATAACGCACTGACTAACCAATTCAGCAATCGCGCATTCGTCCAAAATAGAAATGCCTGATTGCTGTACTAACCATGTAACTGCTCGATACATAGCTCCAGTATCTAAATAAATCAAACCGAGATTAGCTGCCACTTGACGAGCAACAGTTGATTTTCCAGCACCAGCAGGACCATCGATAGCAATAATCGGTTTGCGATCGCGTAGTATGGTGTTGTCGATTAAGCGTGTAGAACCAAGACGAGCAGCGATCGCGAGCATTCCTTCCTCCTGAATTAATTCCAATGGCATCAAAGTAGTCGGTTCAACCAATTCAATATATTCGACTTTTACAGAACTAACTACCGCCAAACATTGCTTAACTAAAGCAATTAATTTGTTGGTGTCGCGAGTTCCTGCTTTAAATGCAGCTTGAGCTAGCTGTAAACTTTGGTATAAGATGGCAGCTTGTTCTTTTTCAGGTTCGCTCAAATATTTGTTGCGCGAACTCATCGCAAGACCAGATGCTTCTCGTACCGTAGGACAGCTAACAATCTCAACCGGCAAGTTCAGGTCACACGCGAGCTTTTTAATAACAGCTAACTGTTGACCGTCTTTTTGACCGAAATAAGCTCGGTCGGGCTGTACCAAATTAAAAAGTTTGGTAACAATTGTTGTCACACCCTGAAAGTGACCAAGCCGAGAACGACCACACAAGCCAGATATCATAGCAGATGGAGGGATAACCTGTGTTACTTTTGACTCTTGTATATTCTTCCCGATTATTCCCATCTGTTCCGGAGTTGGTGCAAAAATTGCATCGACTCCTGCCTCCTCGCACAATTTTCGGTCTTGGTCTAATGTCCGAGGATAGTGTTGGTAATCTTCCTCTGGACCAAATTGTAAGGGGTTAACGAAAATGCTTACTATTACAGTGGCATTTTCCGCCCGTGCCCGTTGAATTAAGCTGAGATGCCCTTGATGTAAAGCTCCCATCGTTGGCACCAAACCTACTGCTGTTTGATGAGAGCTAGTTACTTCAAATTGTAGCGGCTCTGAATGGTTCAAATCATCTTGTTTATCACCGCATTTCTTTATATAGCAGCGCAAAGCTGCAATTGTCGTGATACAACGCACACAATACCCCTAATTTTATCGGTTCCCTGCCTACGTTAGTTTATCGTTCTTATTCGATGACGAGAAACCAGGTTTTTTCAAAAAACCTGGTTTCTATCAAAAATGATAAAGAGACCGTACATGTATGTACGGTCTCTAGATTGTCGAATAAGTATTTATACTGATTCGATGTTTTAAGTGAAAGCGGATGAAGTAAATTAAGATTTTATTGATGCCTGTAATAAGAAAGTTTTATGTTTTTCCAGCATCAACTAGTGCAGCATGGCTAAAATAACTATCCAGTTAGAAAAAGCTACAAAGCTTATCAAGTAAGGAATCTTTTTTCTGCCTTCTGCCTCCTATCTTCTGCCTTCTGGCACTAGTTTGTTATTGGTGCTTTGGGTAACTATCTACCTAGTACCTCAATTTTGACAGGCGCCAAACCTTTGCCAAGCATACCAATAACACGAGCCGCGCCGTAGGAGAGGTCAATAACTCGACCGCGAATAAATGGTCCTCGGTCGTTGATTCGCACGACTACAGAACGACCATTACGAGTGTTTGTGACACGTACTCGTGTTCCAAACGGCAAATGGCGGTGGGCAGCGGTCATATGTTCAGGGTTAAACCGTTGTCCCGATGCTGTACGATTGCCCGAACCATCGTAGCCATAGAACGAAGCTATTCCACGCATCGTTACTTTGATTGGCTCTACTATTTCATTGGGCAATTTGGGTATTGACAATGATGGCAGCGAAACTGGGAAATTGGCAATAGAGTCTATTGGCGCCGCATTTCCGATTAGTCTCCGCAAGCGGTTAGTTGCCGTCAGTGCATCAGCAGCGCGATTTTTGGTTGAATCTGGCGCAATCGTTAAGTTATCAATCGCTACAAGTTCTCGACCGTCAACTTTGATGACGTAGCGACCGTTGGATTCATTGTTAGACAAACTTTTTGTTTGGGCAGTATCCGCACTTGTATCAACGGCTTGTTGCCAGCTTACCGTAATCTTGTTAGCATCAACTCTCTGGCGAATTAAGTCATTGACGCGAGCAGCTACCATACTCGCTCTTTGAACTGGGTCTAAGCTATTAACCTGGTTATCGGTATCGACATCAGATTGTGGGTTGCTAGTAGCAATTGCACCAACTTTAGTTTCAGTGCTAACGTTTTCTTGTTGACCCACAAAAGTCAAAACCGGAATATCACGAATGTAAAGCGTTGCTGCTTGTCGTCCAGCTACATTATGGGTATGTATCTCTGTAGCCGCAGTTGTTTCTGGGTTACTTGTTTGATACTCTCCCACTTTCGTCACGGATGGTGATGTCCCTGAAGTTGTTTCTGGAGCTACTTGGTTGTTCGTTTGACTTCGAGCAATCGAAGGTGTGCTTAAAACAGCACAGAACATTGCAACAACGGTCAATATATATCTATGGTTCATGTTGTCCGAATTTAAAGCGACATAAGGTAGAGTCAGAAACTGACATCTGGTACTGCACTACGGCAGCGCAAAAAGCAGAGCATATCGAACTCATTCCGCTTTCACTTTTTGATTGTGACTGCAACAGACTAACACGAAATTTTGCACTTGGGGATCAGGGATTTATCGTAAACTTTGGTAAATTTGGTAATTTAAAAAAAAAATGACAAAGGTCTAACTTAAGCGCAAAGAGACTTTGGGCTATGTAACAATTTTTTTGCAAAGTCGTAAAATTTTTTTTCAAAACTTAACAGCTTTTGGGAACTAAAACAACGCTCGCATCATCAATAATTATCCACACCTAAAACTCTCAAATCCTTCTCATTCATACACTTCAGTACACATCACCTAATTGGTTATTTTAGCAAGACAGGTAGTAACAACCCTCTAAAACTAGAGGTGCCCAAGGTGGTTAAGTATGTGACACGGCGCCACAATAAACACAAGGCGAGCGGTAAAAAATCATGTCAACGGCAACACACACTTACGTAAGTGATATTACTAATGCTTAAGTATATTTACTAACGTGAAATTAAATAATGTTTAATACTTAAGTTTATTTTATATAAGTAAAAATAATAAGCTCTAAAAAGTTAGTATTGAACGAGAATTTTTTGGCGCCAAGTATGCATATAAATAGTAATAAAAGTATTGGCACGCTTTGTATGTTTACCGTTCGAGCAGATAGTAAGTATACGTTAGATTAATAAATTGGCATCCAAACAGCCCGAATAATGGGACAATTGAATATCACATTTTTATGTTGTGAGTTTCCCGTTTTTCCTTTCCCCTTTTCTCTTCCAATAATGACAGACACAAAAAACACCGACATAAGTGCATCTTCGCTATCGGAATTTATGAATGATTTATATTCCAAATACAAATCATTGCGAACTGGTGCGGTAGCAGATTATATTCCAGAACTGGCAAAAGTAAACCCTGACTTATTTAGTATTTGCATCGTTACAGTCAACGGTGACGTAGTACAAGTCGGTGACTTCGAGCATTTATTTACAATTCAATCAATATCGAAAGTGTTTGTTCATGGACTTGCATTAGAAGACCACGGTAGGGACTATGTGTTAAAGCGGGTTGGAGTCGAGCCAACAGGAGATGCATTTAACTCAATTATTTTAGACGAGCAATCGAAGCGGCCTTATAACCCAATGGTAAACGCAGGCGCTATTGCCACTACAGGTTTAATCAAAGGTAAAGGCGCCACCGAACGTTTGAACAGATTACTCGAAATGTTCCAACGTTATGTAGGTAAAGATGTATTTGTAGATATATCTGTATTTACGTCAGAACGCAGCACTGGACATCGCAACAGAGCAATGGCGTATTTAATGCTCAACTTCGGCATGATAGATGGACCAATTGACGAATCATTAGATTTATATTTTCAACAATGTGCAGTCGTGGTAAACTGTCGCGACTTAGCAGTAATGGCAGCAGCATTAGCAAACAGAGGTGTTAACCCACTCACAAAAGAGCAAGCAGTTGATAGTCAATATATAAAAGACATCTTGAGTGTGATGTACACCTGTGGAATGTATAACTTTGCAGGAGAATGGGCATATAAAGTTGGACTACCAGCAAAAAGCGGTGTTAGTGGTGGAATTATTGCCGTAGTTCCCGGTCAAATGGGAATAGGAGTGTTTTCTCCTTTATTAGACGCACGAGGTAACAGTATTCGTGGCGTCAAAGTTTGCGAAGAATTATCACAACAATTTGGTTTACATTTATTTGACTGCGTTGATAGGCGCCTTCCCCATGTCATGCCCAGGTAGAAGCATCTTAAAAATTTTCACTGTCATGAGTCATGCCCCGTGAAGCATCTAAAAAATTTTCAAGCTCAGTAATACTACATTTGAAGTTAGTGTTGAATTAGACCCTAATGAAATTATCATTCCCAACTTTTTCCCCGCAACTATTCATTTTAATCAAGACCCAACACAACCACCTTATTGTGTAGAATTAGTTAATCGCTGGATAGGTTTGGCGGAAAGTGGTAATCAAAGTCTGGAAGCAATAAAGGGTTATAAGTTAATTCAACTTATTGGTAAAGGTGGATTTGGAGAAGTTTATTTAGCACAGCATAATACATCTGGTAAATATGTTGCTCTAAAAGTAATGTTACCAGGCGCTGCAGTTAGTCAAAGTGCTGTCGATAGATTTATGAGGGAAATTGAATATACCAAAGCATTACAACACCCTAATCTTATCCAACTATTAGATTCTGGTTTCTTTGAAGGAGGATTTATTTGCCCCTCTCATCGTAGGAGAGGGGTTGGGGAGAGGTTTGTCGAACTCATGTAATATTAATCGCTGGTACTTTACTTGGCGCCTTTGTGGTTTATTACATACAATATTAATCGCCGGTGCGTGACGCTACGGGTATTATTATTTTCAGTGAAATTTTTTCATGGCGTCACGCACCCTACGGTTTATTATATACATATATGTACTATGTTTTAGGAATTGATGGTGGTGGGACTAAGACTCTTTGTCTTGTCATGAATGAGGAAAAACAAATATTAGGTCGTGGTGAAGCAGGCGCCTCAAATTATCAAAGTATCGGTGCCACTGCTGCTTTAAAATCTATAGAATCAGCAATTAAAGCAGCTATTGAACAAACAGGAAAAATTCAACTTAAAGCAATATGTTTAGGATTAGCAGGCGCCGGACGTTCTAAGGATATCGAAGTTATACAGGGTATAGTTAGAGATTTACAACAAAGTCCTAATTTACCGATTGAGTGGATATCACCTAATAATATAATTATTTGCCATGATGCTTTAACCGCATTAGTTGGTGGCATTGGTAACGATGTTGGTATTGTTGTTGCTGCGGGAACTGGTACTATTGTATTTGGACGTAACCAACAAGGACAAACTAAGCGTGTTGGTGGATGGGGATATATTTTAGGTGATGAAGGTGGCGCCTATAATATTGCTGTTGCTGGAATGAAAGCTGCGATGCGTGCGTATGATGGACGCGAACTCTCAACTAGTTTGGTTGAAGATTTTAAAAAACGACTTGGGTTAGAAAGTATTGAGGATTTAATTGAAGTTGTTTATCGACGTGGGTGGGGTGTAAGGGAAATTGCCTCTTTGGCGCCTGTCGTTGATAATGCAGCAGTAAATGGAGATGATGTAGCACAGAGAATTATTGACGAGGGTGTACAAGAGTTAGTAAAGGCAACAATAGTGGTGGTGAAAGACCTGAATCTAGCGAATAATGGCTTTGAAATTGTGACTGTGGGTAGTGTCTGGGGGGCAAAGTCTAATACACGTGAGAAGTTTATGGAATCTATTAGTGCTGAGTTTGGAAATGCTAGAGTAATTTTGCCACGGTATGAGCCTGCTTATGGTGCCTGTTTGTTAGCGTTAAAACAAGTGTAATAATTCTCTGTGTCCTAATAGTCTATGTGGTAAAAATAAATGTATTAGACACTGCACAGTTCGTATGCCTGTGCCACAGTACAGTATATGAAGACTATATTTCATTTGGCTTTTCCAATTACTGATGTTGCCCAAGCAAAAGCTTACTATGTGGATGGTTTGGGCTGTATTCCTGGTCGCGAAAATAGACATGCGCTTATTCTTAATTTGTACGGTCATCAATTAGTCGCGCATACTACTAAGGAACCTTTAGAACCTCAACGCGGTATTTACCCAAGACACTTTGGGCTTGTTTTTACTGAGGAGAAGGATTGGGAAGAGTTGTTAGATAGGGCACTACGGCGCCAGCTTTTGTTCCGAGAAGAGGCTAAGGAGCGTTTTGTTGGTAGTCCTTTGGAACACAAAACTTTCTTTTTGGAAGACCCTTTTTATAATTTGATGGAGTTTAAATTTTATCGTCACTCAGAAGCGATTTTTGGTAGCCCTGAGTTTGCCGAAATTGGTGAAAGAGGCGCCTGAAGTGCTTCGGCTACTGTTTTAATTGTTCTTATGTCGGTTAATATCCACGGGTGAGTTAATGCGGGTATTATTACTTCGTTTCCAAAGGGCAGCACTGAACTATTAGGTGGCACTATCATTAGGTCGTATGGTGTCCAGATGGAAGTAAAGTTAAGTTGCTTCAACATTTCAACATCGCAGTTCAGGTCTTTGATAAATAAACTATCTGGACGCATTTGCACGCAACCAGCACGTTCTGAGGCATAAGCAACTACGGTTCCGTTGTGTGGTGAGGAGATGGTTATAAACCTTTGTGTACGAAAAATTCCTCCTAGTCGCTGGATGTAGTATCTGCTAATTAGTCCTCCCATACTAAAGCCAACTATATCTATGGGTTGGTCTGGTGCAAAGGTTGTTGATATGTATTTGGCTACTTGCCTAGCTAGGTTTTCCAGTACGACATCACCGTTATTGGGAATCATATCGAGTGTGTATACTGACCACCCCTCTTTTTTCAAAAAGGTCGCCATTTTATTAAACACGGCGCCTGTATCATTGATACCGTGTACTAGTATTACTGGGTTGCGTTCCATCTCAATAATTTAACTGATGTTTCTAGGTAACAAAGATAACATGCTGGTTCATATAATATCTCAAGCGTAACTGGAAACCAATGTCTAAAAGCACTTTTGCTTGAGATATCATGAGATTCTCATGCTAATTCGAGGATACGAAGCAATTTACAGGATGAAGTTATGTAAATTTTTGTAAATACTAATGATAAAAATGATTGCCTTGAGCAGAAATAAATCTCATAATAATCTCGTGGGGTGTTGCATATTTTGTGGAGGTTATATTCTGGTATTATTTTTAGTGTGAACTTTTTAGTGAAAAAACACTGTGCTTTTAGGAACTAGAGTTAACTAAGTACCTAGTTATAGGAAGTAAACTTGAGTCAAAGAGCAGTAACAATTTAACGAGCAAATTAAAAGTTAGGTAATTCCCCTAGTTTTATGAGTTAATTTTTATTAGAATAGAGGCAAAGTTGGTCAAATGAAATTTTGCCTGTTGCTTGTTTAGCTGAAGCTAGCAGCATCAATTAATTATTCAAAAGGGTAAGAATTTACCTGATTCTTTACGGTTTTAATCGATTAGCAAATAGAGCAAACGGAGAGTCAATAATCATGTTCGGATTTATCAAAAATTTAGCAAAAAGAAGCGACAACAAGTTTTTTCTAGAACTCAAGGAAGAAGTAGACGAGAAAATTGCTGACGTAAAGGAAGAGGTAGGAAACAAAATTTCTGATGTAAAAGAAAATATTGAGGACAAAAAAGGAAAGGTTGCTGCGAAAGTAAAAGAAACAAAACAAGAAGCAAAACAAGCAGCGACGAAACAAGAACTAAAACCCGCACCTGCTCAGGCGCCTGCGGCTGCTTCATCAAATGGTAAAATGACCAGAAAAGAATCAGCGGCAGCAGCAAAAGCATCTAAAATTGATGCTGCTCAGAAAGCGAGAGCAGAAAAAGAAGCAGCAGAAGCTAGACCGAAAGACCCATCAGAACTAGCAGCAGCAGCAGTAGCGAAAAAGGCTGAAGTACAATTGCCTAAAGAAAACAACTTTGCTACAAAATATTTGATGACTCCTAGCTCTAACGGTCGTCGTCGTCCAGGTCCAAACATGAACTCATTCTTGGAAATGGCAAGCAAAGTCAAAACACCAAACGAGAAGAAGTAATTAAGGGTAAGGTGCGTGACGCTACAAGATTATTCGTTTTGTTTCACAATTGTTATGGCGTCACGCACCCTACAAAAAACCAATCCACTATATAACTGAAATGCTGAGTCCCAGTTACTTGCTTCTTTACGAAAGAGATGCACATTAGACTGAATATGACTCAGCATTTCGTTTTGGTCTAATGTAGTTTCAGCAAAAGGTGTAAAATCAGACCAAACTTTTACTTGTGGTAATTGTTCATCAAGCCAACTAGACAAATTATTCCAATTAATACGAACAGTATTTTGACTATTCAATGGACTAACTTCAACTCCCTTCTTCCAATCATATCCACCATCAAAAATTCTTAAAATACATTTTCTACCAGGAATATGTAAATCGCAAAATTGTGCATAATCTAGAGTTTGAGTTTTACGCTCAAGTTTTCCTCGTGCATTACGGTCTACAACTTCTTCAAAGATAGGCAATAACCCAACAACACGTGCTTTAACTTCATTCCATTCAAACGTCAGCGAACCAAGTTGTTTACCTTGGTTATGACAAACAACGGTAACTTGCCTACTATTTGACTCACTCTTCTCAAAATAATCAACTTGAAAAACCTGAATTTGCTGTAATGCTGCAAGCGTTGACCAGAAACAAGGAATCTCAGCTTGCTGTAACTGCTCCCCATAATATTTTAACTCCCCTATTGCCCCAATTCTATACAGGCGCCAACCCCGACTAGGCAATAACAACCTCGCACTATAAGCATCCATCTGAGTAACTTTAGCAAATCTTTGTGCAGCTTGTGTTTTCAACTCGTTACTTATAGGTTCTAAAATCAACACACCAGGTTCATTACCGTGAGTATCTCCCATCGCTTGAGAAATACCGCGTTTACGTTCCTCCTCCTCAAACTCGCGCAGTCGCTGTAAACCTTGACGTGCTTGAGCCATTATTTTACTATTCGTTTCATCGCGAAGCAGGTGCCGATAAATTTTTTCAGCATCTTGATATTTTCCAGACACCTCTTGGAGTCTACCCACATAAAACTTAACCCAAGGGTCTCTTGGTGATTCTTTTAAAAGCTGTTTAAGTAACTTACCAGCAGTTTTATAATCTTGTTGTTCAAAGGCAGCTGCAACAGAATCAATCATATATATATAAAGTTCGTTACGTTACGTTGTAAGCACTATGTTGTAAGCACTTTAGTGCTTTCCCCCCCCAAACTAAAACGTAGAAATCTCGGATATTTATTTGTAGGTACTTATGGTAAGGACTGAAGTCCTTAATACGACTCGTTTTCCATCTCAGCAGCCAAAATAGACAAAACAACCAAAGGCGCCGTTACAGCACGTAAAATTCTTTTACCTAGCGAAACCATTTTAAACCCAGCATTCACAGCACCTTCCAACTCTTCCTGACTCCACCCACCTTCTGGTCCAATGGCAATAACAACCTTTAGCTGACCTTCCCCAACTTGGCGCCAACACTTTAATAAATGTGGATTATCACCACGCCCCTCACAAATGTACTTTTGTTCAGCTTCAAATAAATTCAACCCCTGACTAAAACTAACTGGCTCATAAATAACTGGAACAAACGCACGTTCAGATTGCTCTGCTGCTTCTGCTGCTATTCGGCGCCAGCGTTCAAGTTTTTGCGAACTAGGGTTTAAAAGAGTACGCTCACTTATTATCGGAACAATAGTATCAACACCCAATTCCGTGCAAATACGTACTACATCATCAAAAGCGTTACCTTTCGGCAGTGCTAACAATAAGCTGATAGATACTTTTAACTCTGTCTGTACCTCTAAAGCTTCTAATATCTCACCGTACTCGGACTGTAATTTTGTTAACCACCATTTTCCTACCCCATCCATGACAATGAATTTATCACCATCAGATAACCGCAGAACCCTGGTTAGGTAATGAAGCTGGTCTTTTTCCAATACAACCTGATTATCTCTAATTTGGTGCGGAGAAATAGTAATACGTTGTAGTTGCGCCATAAAAATTTATTTAGTCCAGTATAATATCTGACACATAGGTCAATACACTACCCTCAAGAACAAATTAAAGTAGTCATGACAGAGCAAAATAATTATCTTTTATATACAAACTATGAAAAGCCAAGTATTAGAAATAGAATATTTATCACATAAGCAAAAAGATGCCATGTATTTGTTGCTTGGCAACCATTTTAATGGGGTAAAGCGAGATGTGTTTGAATCAGATTTGAGTAACAAGAACTGGGTTATTTTGCTTGAAGACGAGAAAACTCAACAACTCAAAGGTTTTTCGACATTATTAATATACACTACGCAATTTAATAATGAAAATATTAATATAGTTTATTCTGGAGATACGATTGTAGACCCTAGTGCTTGGTCGAGTTCTACACTTTCTCGCACTTGGATAACTTCAGTTCAAAAAATTAGGCGCCAGTACCCAGAAGGTAAATTATACTGGTTGTTAATTTCAGGTGGTTTTCGTACCTATAGATTTCTACCGATATTTTGGCAGGAGTTTTATCCGCGATATGATAAAGCTACACCAGAAAATATCTCTGACTTAATGCACTTTTTAGGATATCAGCGCTTTGGTGAGTCTTATAAACATATAGCAGGAATAGTCCGTTTTCCACATCCTCATATACTTTGCGACGAGTTAAAAGAAATTCCATTAGAACGTCTACAAGACCCACATATCGAATTCTTTGCCAAACATAACCCAGGTTATATTCGAGGTGATGAGTTTGTTTGTTTAGCTGAAATTAGTGAAGAAAACTTAACAAAAGCTGGTAGAAGAGTTTGGAGAAACCAGGTTTCTTATCAAAGACTATAATAAAAAATAAAATTGTCAAACAGAAACCTGGTTTCTTATCTTTATTAGGTTTCTTGTCAAAGATTATAATGAAAATTAATTTCTCGAATATAAACCAGTTTTATTTTATGTTTAATAAAATATTTAATAACCCAGAATATTTTATCGAAGGATGGTACTGGGCATTACCTTCACATCATCTTAAAAAAGGTCAAGTTAAACCTGTAACTCTTATGGGTAGAGACTTAGCAATATTTCGAGGACAAGACAGTTCAGTTACTGCTGTTGATGCATATTGTCCACATATGGGCGCCCATTTAGCAGAAGGAAAAGTAGAAGGTAACGCACTGCGCTGTTTTTTCCACAACTGGAAATTTGATGCAGACGGGACATGTATAGAAGTACCTTGTATAGGTGAAGCTTTACCCGTCAAAATAAATACTTGGCAAACAGCAGAAAAGTACGGGATGATTTGGGTATGGACTGGTAAAACGGCGCCCCCTGAACGCTTACCCTTACCTTTCGTTCCTGAGTTAGAACACGAAAAATGTGATAGTGCTTTAGCAAAAAGATTCATCAAGAACTGTCACCCAAATGTTGTGATGGTGAATGCTATAGATGCTCACCATTTCAACACAGTTCATAACTTTCCTGTAAAAATAGTATTTGAAAAAAACGAAATTAAAAACGCTATCACTTTTAGTAATATTACACGAGGAGGAGAAAATTCATTATTCCTGAAATTAATTCGTCCCTTTTATAAAAACGCCGTGACATACAACATGTGTTACTGGTATGGAAGTACAGGTGTAGTTACAGTTGGTCCCGACTTATTACACTTCCATATTATGTTTACGTTGCGACTATTAGAAGGAGGAAAAACTGAAGGGCAAACAATTTTAATTACTAAAAAGCGCGTGGGAATACTTGGCTGGATTTTTAATAGAATAGTATTGGCTTTAACTAATGCAGTTGGAAATTACTTTGCCAAAGGTGATACTAAAATCTTCCAAACAATTAAATTTGATTTAAAAACACCAACCAAAGCTGATAACTCCATTATGCAATTTATCCACCATGCAGAAAAACAAAAACCTCTGACATGGAGAACATGGGAAGAAAGTATTTAATATTAAAAATATGAATTATAAAGTTACTGGTTTTGATATTCCTCATGTTTCTAAAGAAGACAAACTGCGTCGAATATTAGACTCTGCGCTTCAACGTAAAGTGGGGAAAATAAAAGTTTATACTACAGACTCAATTTACTGGAGCGCAGAACATTTTGATTTAGATAAAGTCGATATTTTCACAGCTAGTACTTTAGAAGAACAAATCCAAATTTTGCACCTTTGTAACCAAACACTACTAGAAGAAGCTTACTTCATCGAAAAAGCAGGTATTGGTTACATGTCAAAAATGGTCATGCTGGCAGAAACTACTGAAGAACGAATGCTTTACGCATTATTTAGCGCAGATGAAGTAACTCACCTTGCTAAAATAAGTTCTTTTCTACCAAACCCCGAACTAGTTTCTACAAATAACACTTTCTTACACCTACTCACTGATGTCGCAGAAACTTCTGACAAAGCTGTACTAATATTTGTACTGCAAGTAATACTCGAAGGATGGGGGTTAACGCATTATCGGAACTTGGCAAAAAACTGTATAACCACAGAACTTAAAGCAGTACTAAAAAGCTTTTTAGAAGACGAAAGTCGTCACCATGCAACAGGTGTCAGGTTATGTGAACAAGTTTCGATAGAACATCAAAGTCGCAAAATCATTATTGAAATACTCGCATCCTTTCTACAAATGGTACAAGTCGGACCACAGGGAGTTGTCGCAGCAGTCGAACAAATCAAAGGCAGTTTATCACGTCAGCAGAAAATAACCGTATTTCAACAATTAGGCGCCGAATATCATAGTAGCAGTCGTTTAAATTTACTGCGCGGGTTAATGACAAACCCGCAAACTGTCTCAATAGTCCAAGAACTAGACGAACAAAACGCTTTTACACCTTTTTCAGTAGAACAGTGTGCGAGCTTATAAATAAAAGATTATGAATACAATTACAGAAAATCAACAAGTCAACCGTAGACTAGAAATAAACCACAAACGTAACAAACAGCAAGACCACACCGCACTACTCGATGCTGCATCTGCTGCTTTCAATTACGAAAACTGTAAAAATGAATACTGGAACCCTGAAGAATTTTCCTTAATGTATGGCACTCCCCTATGGGAACAAGCGACTCCTAGCCAACGCATTATTTTAAATCAACTTTACTGGGTAGCATATTACTCGCAAATCATCTCCGCAGAAATTGCTACCATTTATTTTAACCAAACTAGTGCAGCAGGACTTTACGCCCAAGAAGATTTTCGCATAGTTTGTGACACCCTTGATTTAGAATCGAGTCAAGAACGCGCCCATATAAATGCTTTCAAAACGGTAGCGAACGAAGTTGAGTCCGCATTATTTGGCAAACGTATATTTAGCTATCCTATGCGTAGTCCGTTTGCCGAAACAATGGTTTTTGCCGACACCAACTACTTCAAGCGCAAATGGAAAGAACTACAATTAAAAGCTTTTGGGTTACTTTCAGCAGATAACACCTTTTTGGCTTGTCAGTATTTTACCGTGCGGGGAGTTAGAACACTCAACGGTAAACTCGTACAGCACAAGCTAAGTAACTATTACCAAAAACATCCCCACCAAGAACAGGCGCCTATACCAGCCAAAATATCTTACTATCACTTCATGGACGAGAGTTTTCACTTTAACAGTTCGACAATAATCTCCCATGACGTGATTCATTGTCTCAAACCACCAACAGAATTTGAAAAATTAGTAGCAAACCTAGGTTTACAAGGTTGTCAAAAAGACCATTATCACTTTTCTTGTGTTATCAACGGTATTTTCTGGTATGACCCCGCTTTATATAAGGCAGTATACCTTTTGTTGTGTTCACCAGTCTTTAATATGAGCGGCGCCGAAGCAAAAGAAATGATGCGACGCTGTTTTACAGAAGAAAGCGAAGGACTACATCGTAGCTACAACACACATACCGAAGCAATGGAATCTTATAAACTTTACCTAGAAAAACTCGATTATGTATGGAAGAGTAACAAAGAAATGTCTTTAATGGGGTCTAATAACATTTCTAAATATTTGGCACATCAAACTAAAAAATTCAAACAGTTTGCATCATCATGAAAATTTTCAATAACCCCAACATCATAGCCAAAGGATGGTATATAGCTTGCCCAAGTAAAGACATCCCAAAAGGCAAAGTAAAATCTTTAACATTATGTGGAAAAAAAATCGTCATCTTTCGTACCCAAAACGGACAACTCCACGCACTTGATGCATATTGTCCACACTTAGGAACCGACTTAGGAATAGGAAAAGTAGAAGGTAACTTCATTCGCTGTTATTTTCATCATTGGGCATTTGACAGTGAAGGAACTTGCCAAGATATTCCCTGCCAAAAACAAATTCCTGCAAAAGCTAAATTACAACCTTATAGTACAGATGAAAAATATGGATTTATTTGGATTTATCCTGATGCAAAGGCGCCTGAAGGTGTAGTAGAATTTGACGAACTCAAAGGTAAAACATTAATGACAATGTTTGATAAACCCTTTGAACGAGGTTGTCATCACCACATTTGTATGATGAACGGTATCGATGCTCAACATTTACAAACCGTGCATAAATTAAACATCGATATGAAATTATCCTTACAAGCAAATGCCAAAGGTGACATTATAGATTTTACCCTCAGTGGTGAATTTCCCAATACCACCCCCAGAGAAAGACTAGCAAGGCAAATTTTAGGAAACTACTACGAATACACCATGAGGTATGCACACGGGTGTATAGGACTTTTAACAATTATGAAGAAAGTCAAATTCGTGGCGCCATTACACATGATTTATGCTTACACCCCTATAGATAAAGGAACGCGCATTCAACCTATATATATAGCAGAAAAAAGAAAAGGTATATTAGGCGCCTTCAAAACCAAAATATTACTATTACTAACAAAAGCCGCTTACTACTTCCTGAGAGACGAAGACGGCATGATTTACGACAATATTAATTATAATCCAAACGCCCTCTTAAACATAGATGAACCCCTAGTAAAATACATGCACTACGTAGACCAACTCCAACCCTCAATATGGTCTAAAAAACCCGAAGAAACCCGGTTTCTCCATCACTGAATAAAACAAATAGCACTGAACACCAAAAGAAACCGGGTTTCTATTGGTAAAAGAAAATTTGAAATTACTAGAGGCGGTTCGGGATGCCCGCTCCACAAGACAAAAGAAACAACAATGAATAAAAAACTTTGTAAAATCAGTTTTGAACAAAATTATCCTGATATACATCTTAACCAAGACGATAACTTATCAGAGCATTTAACAGTGCAAAACTCTCCTATATTATTTGGATGTAGAACAGGAATTTGCGGAACCTGCCTTGTATCTATAAAAGGAGACATACCTCCCCCAACCGAAGAAGAAAAAGAAATCTTAGAAATCTTCGCACCAGAAAATAAACAAGCAAGACTAGCTTGCCAAATACAACTTACAAATGATATTAAAATATCTCCCTTAACATAAATATGAAATTCGAGGATTTTTGGTACATAGTTTGCGAAAGCAAACAACTCAAAACAAACACCGTCCTTTCACGTACAATTTTAAACGAGTGGTTAGTAATATTTCGTGACCCAGACGGAAAACCTGTAGCATTACGCGATAAATGTATGCACAGAAACAGTCGGTTATCGAAAGGAAAAGTCCATCAAGGACAAATACACTGTCCTTACCACGGTTGGGTATATGACAAAAACGGCAAAGTCGTAACCATCCCCTCCGAAGCAAACAACCCCCGTATATGTAACGCACGACAAACGCTAACCTACAACACCACAGAACAAGACGGTTTCGTATACGTAAAACTATCACCCAACACATCCGAAGATTTTAAACCTTTTGCAATGCCCAACTACCAAAAACCAGGATGGGAAACAGTGCGTGTAATAAACCGTTTTCAAAACAACGTTACTAACTGCGCTGAAAATTTTATTGATGTGAGTCATACAGTCAGCGTTCACCCAGGAGTGTTTCGCACACCTCGTCAACAAAAGCTAGAAATGCTAGTAGAAAGAAAAAATGGTTCAGTTATTGCCCAATATCAAAACGAAACCAATAACCTGGGATGGTTTGCACGCTTTCTCAACCGCAAAGCATCACAAATACATCATATAGATACATTTCACATGCCTAATATTACCAGCGTTGAATACGATATGGGCAAACACCGAAAACTTTTTATAACAAGTCAGTCAATACCAGAAACCGAAAACTCAACGTTAGTATACACCGATGTCACATATAACTATGGTATCTGGAACAAACTCGCGCGTCCCTTTATACATTGGACAGCCCAATATATTATCCATCAAGATATCGAAGCATTAAAAATCCAATCCGAAGTCATCGAAAAATACGGCGCCCAATTTGCCAATACACCCGCTGATACCATTCATGTATTCGTCGAATCAATTCGTAATAAAATTGCCGACGGAGAAGACCCTCGTCAACTACCCAAGAAAACAGTCAACGTAGAATTTTGGGTATGAAAAATTACATATAAATTGTCATTCTGAGTGTAGCGAAGAATCTCTATACGTATTCAAATTTTGTAAGATGCTTCGTTCCTCAGCATGACACAACAGACTTACATGCTACCCTACGGGAAAACTGCGTTAACGTTCGCGACTCATGACAAGGAACAAAGATAATAAACCTTTATTTAATTTTATGTTAGTTTTTCCCGTTTTTCTTGTTTTACTATTTTTAAGCTTTGCGAATCAAAATATTGTTACCTTGCTAATTAGTAAAAATCGTCAAGATTGGCTTTTAGATATGATTGGTTTATTCTTCCAAGGAATTATTATTCCTATATTACAAATCACAATAGTGTTCCAACTATATAATTACTTACTCCCCAGCTTAAAATCCACACTTATTCTACATCCATTAATTGCATTCAGTCTTAGCTTTATTTGTGTAGACTATTTATACTACTGGAATCATCGTTTATTCCACACACCTTGGTTATGGTCGGTGCATAAAGTTCACCACACAGTAACAGCAATGGACGTAGTAGGAACATCGCGTAATACATTGTGGACAAGCTTTTTGATTATATATTTATGGGTTCACTCTTTATTTATTTATCTACTGCAAGACCCAACTTGGTATATTTTTGGCGCCAGTTTAACTTCAGCATTAGATTTATGGCGCCATAGCACATTCACACCACAACCAACATCTATAATTTACCGTCTACTTGCACTTTGGTTAATTGTACCGCAAGACCATGCATGGCATCACGCGCGTAATTATGAAGGTGGTAACTATGGAGCAAACTTTAAAATATGGGATAAAATGCACGGTACTTATTCTGATAATCAAAAAGAACCAGAAATTTTAGGCGCCATATCAAATCTAAGTTTATCACAAAAACTATTCTTTCCTTTTATATGACTTTACTAAGTACAATACTTTCTTTTTTCCCAACTCTAATCATGCTAATGATATTTAGCTCATTTCTAGGAATTTGTTATCAACCCGGGGTTCTTAGCGTATTAGCTTTATTATTTTCTATTTATATCTTCCCTTTACTCATTTATCGAATACATAATTATTTTTTACCCATAAAAGAAGATACTAGTTATCTTTGTGGCAAAGAATATTCACCTTGGTGGGGAAGTCATCAAATTCAAAGTATCTATATCACATTTCCTGTATTTGAAGCAATATTACGCTTAATACCAGGAGCATTTTCTCTGTGGTTAAGACTATGGGGTTCAACAGTTGGTAAAAAAGTTTATTGGACACCAAAATTAGAAATAGCTGATAGAGGATTACTAGAAATAGGTGATAATGTAATTTTTGGATATGGGGTTGGAATTTATTCCCATATAATTAAACCCAAAAAACAAGATTTATTACTATACGTCAAAAAAGTAAAAATTGGTAGCAATGTATTTGTAGGCGCCGGGAATAATATTGCACCAGGGAGAACTATTCAAGATAACAGCTACATACCAATACCTACGACATTTCCAGTATTAAAATAATTATGTTTATATTTATAAAAATATTTGAAAAACTCTTTGCTCCTGCCGCAAATAGATTTTATCGTGCTATTAAAAACCCTGAACTCTTTCAAAAAAATCTACAAAAAGAACTTTTCCAACGTTTTACTCAAAGTGAATATGGAAAATCTTTAAATATTACACACTGGCGCCAAATACCTATTGTTGAGTACCAAGATATTGAAAGCTGTATAAACAACCTGACTGCTGAAGCAATTATTTTTTACGAAAAAACATCAGGAAGTCGTAGCGCAGCAAAATTAATACCTTATACAAAATCTTTGCGTCGTTCGTTTAATCATATGTTCTGTGTCTGGGCACATGATTTAATTGTCAATGGTCCCAAATTCTCAACTGGGAAAATTTACTTTTGTATATCACCACAGTTAACTCCACCCGCAGATGTTACAACTCTACAAGATGACTCTGAATATCTTGATGGTTGGTTACGCGCTATTCTCAGTCCTTTTTTAGTGTCACCTCCTGGAATACAGCATATACATAACGCTGAAGAATTTAAATACAAACTTTCTCAAGCGCTACTACTCGCAGAAAATCTAGAAATTATCTCAATATGGAGTCCTAGTTTTCTTAAAGTTATCCTCGATTATATAAACTCTCATCATATACAGCTAGCATCTGAGTTAAAAGCTAAAATATCAGCCGAACGCTACAACTTACTATTGGCACCACCAGAATATAGTAAACTCTGGCGCCATCTCAAACTAATTTCATGTTGGGACAGTGCAAATGCTGCGGATGGCGCCCAAACGTTACGAAAGCTTTTCCCTGGTGTATTAGTACAGGGTAAAGGACTTTTGGCAACTGAGGCGCCAATGACCATTCCCCTTATACCAGCAAATGGATGCGTGCCAATGTTGGATGAGGTATTTTTCGAGTTTGAAGATGCAAAAGGTGATATATACCTTCTTCACGAACTCCAAAAAGCAGAAGTATACGAAATTATTATTTCTCAAAAAGGTGGGTTATACCGTTACCGTATTAAAGACCGAGTTCGCGTTACCCACTTCTACCACGCTACTCCCTGTTTAGAGTTTATAGGACGCACACAAGAAATTAGTGATTTAGTAGGGGAAAAACTACACTCTGAGTTCGTCCGTCAAGTACTTGATAATTTACCTCTGCCTGAAACTAGCTTTAAAACTTTCATACCTACCCACATCCCAACAGCCAGATATATCCTTCTACTAGATACAGCGAATACAGATACTGATGAACTTGCTGAAAAATTAGATACACTACTGCAACAGTCTCCTCAATATCGTCATGCAAGACTTTTGGGTCAACTGGCGCCACCTTCCATAATCGTAAATCCTCATGCGGCTGAAATTCTCAGTTTACATAAAACACGCGAAGGAAAAAAATGGGGTGACTTGAAACATGATATTTTGAATACGGCGCCTATTAATAGAGAATTATTAAGCGAATTGAGTAACGTTTTTTAGAATACTTCCCATAAGTACAAGAATTTAGGACACTACCCTTAATGTTTACAGGACTTACGCATGAAAACCTAGAAACCTTGTTTCTTCGTTAATAACATGTAATAAAAATGACGATTCTGCGTAGAAACCAGGTTTCTTTGCGTGAGTCCTAGTTTAGTTATTTACGTATGAATTTGTTGAAGAATACACCTACTTGAAATGAAGAAATTAGTTTTGGTTTAATACAAACTAAAATTTATCCCGTTAGGGCTTGTGACAGTAATATAAAATTTATATTCGGTTATAGCGTCAGAAGCATCAGAAGAAATAGTTATAGAAGGTTTGAGGCAGGAAATTTTAAATTTAAAACAACAAACTGGTAATCTACTTTATCCTTATTCCTATTAAATGTATCTTGTGGAACGGGCATCCTTGCCCGTGTCAAAGACTCCCACTACAAATGGCAAATTTATTTACGGCGCCGGGTACTATTTATGTTTTTAACGGAAAATTAATATAAACCCGCCCTGTTTTCACGATATGTCGGGGCGGGTTTATGAGATTGTTGGTTTATGTTGGAGGTTATGGGTTAACCCGCCGTTACGGTTCGTCGTATTCGGGTTGTTTTTGTCTGACTTTTTCGGGGATGTTCAGGGGGGTTGGCGCCTCGTCGTCATCCCAGGCATCGCGGTCTAGGTCTTCGTCTTCGTATTGTATGACTGGTTTTGGTGGTTCGTAGCTGGCTGATTTTTCGTATTTATCTTTGCCAGTTGCTTCACTCCAGTTATCGTCTTCGTCTTCGTCGTCGTAGCGGGGTGCTGGTTCATAACTGGCACGCGCTTCCATTACTTGGCGTTTTGGTGCTGGTGCCGGTTCGTAGTCGTCTTCGTCCCATGCTGGTTCTTCGACTCTTTGGGGAGTACGAACTTTTGCCATTGGTGCTTCGAGTGGTATACCGCTAGGAAGTTGTTTGTCTGGCGAAACTGTAGTCGGTTTAGCGAAGTATTCATCGTCACCGCTTCTATCCCAAGGCGCCCGACCAATACCCAAGCGTTCGAGTAAACCTACAGATAATTGTGTGAGACGTTCTTCGGCGCCTTCAAATACAATTAAACGGTTTGGGCCTGTGCTGACAATTTCTTCGATTGATAGTTCGTATGTGCTTAAAACTTGTTCGGGTAGTTGAGGTAGTCCTACTGATGCAATGACTATTGTTAATAGTTTGCCGTTTGCTGTGTCAAATTTAAAGCCGCGTACCCGACCTAAAGCTTCACCTGTTTCGGTGATAACTTCCCAGTTGACGAGATTACTATAAGCTTCGACGTCAATATCTTCGATTGCGTCTTCGTTGTCTACTAAGATGACGTCAGCGATTTTTCTGATGCTATCTAAGTACATGTAACGTGGCACACCGGAAACGGAAATCAGGCTGTCTCGCAGGCTAAATGCCACAACCTCACGTTGGTCAACGTCTACCCATACCTGACTAATAATACCTAGTCGCCTAGCGTCGCTGGTGACTACCTGTGTGTTTAAAATATCCGAGCGTCTAATAGTTTGTTCTGAGGTCATTCTAATACCGAGTCCCGATTCTCGAATCCGGTTAATCTATACACTATTATTAACAAAAACTCAAGCCGATGTATGTTCTGATTTGAGCTTGATTCCCAAAACTTGAGTATAAGCTCCTCTCGCTTGAGTTACACCGATTGTGCGTTCGGCTGATTCTATCATTGGGCGCCGTAAACTAACAACTATAAATTGTGCAGATTGCGCCTGTTGTTTAACCATTTTAGCTAATCGTTCTACATTTGCTCCATCTAAAAACATATCTACTTCGTCAAAAGCATAAAAAGGTGATGGACGGTACTTTTGTAGGGCAAAAATAAAGCTTAATGCTGTTAGGGATTTTTCTCCCCCCGACATTGAAGCTAGACGCTGTACTGGTTTACCTTTGGGATGTGCCACAAGGTTCAAACCGCTGATGAATGGGTCTTCGGGGTTATCTAATTGTAAATAACCATCACCATCTGAGAGTGTCGCGAAAATTGATTGGAAGTTTTCATTTACAGCATCGAATGATTCTTTAAACGCACGCTGACGCAATGTAGTGAAATTTTCAATTCTAAATAGTAGTTCTGTACGTTCACCTTCTAAAGTTTCGAGTTTTTGCGTTAATTCCTGCAAGCGGTTTTGGGTACGGTCGTATTGTTCGAGTGCGAGCATGTTAACTGGTTCCATTGCTTGCATTCGCTTGCTAAGACTTTTGAGTTCTTTTTGCAGTTCCTCTAAATCGACCGTTACGGGTACTTCGGGTAATGGGTTGGGTAAATCTGGGGCAATCGTTCGTAACTGCTCTTGGACATTAGTTAGTTCTTCTCGACGAGCGAGTTGAGACTCCTGTAATTTTTGAACTTCCCACTCAAGTTGCTGCTGACGTAATAAATGTGCGCGTAGTTCTGCTTCGAGTGCATCGCGTTTTTTCTTCTCTTCTCCCAAATTAGCTTCTAGTTGGGTTAATGTTGCACGTGTTTGTTCAATAGCTGTGCTTAGTGTGGTTAATTCTGTAGAGACGCGATATATCGCGTCTCTACAATTTTGTTGTTCTCCCTGGTATTGAATTACACGCGCCTCTCCTTCCTGAATACGTTCTGTTAAACGGGTAAATTGTGATTCTAGATTAGTTAAGCGCTGTTCGGCTTCCCGTAGTGCAGTTTCCCGTTGTTTCAATTGTTGCTCGTTATTTTTAATAACTGCTTGGACTTGCTGCCATTCGCTTGGTGTTTGTTCTGCTTCTAATGTTGCTAGGGTTTGCCGTAACTGTGCTAATTGTTCTTCTTGACCAGGTAATGAGTTATCTAGTATTTCTAAGCGCGATTGAGCAGTAGTAAATTTATTCTGGTTTTGAGAGAGTTGAGATTTTGTACTCTCTACTTGTGTTGTTAAGGTTTTAACTTCACGCTGTAGCTGTTCTAACCGTAATTGTTGTTCACGTTTGGCTTGACGACTTTCTGTTAATTCTTGTGACAATTCCTTGACGCGGGCGCCCATTGATAGAATTGCGTCACTACATCTTTCTAAAACGCGCTCAATCTCTGTTAAACGCTGCTTTAATAATCTTACTTCTTCGGTTTCTCCTGTTTCCGGCGCCCCAAATCGTAATTGCGAACGTTGTCCAGTACTACCCCCGGTCATTGCTCCACTCGGTTCGAGCAATTCTCCATCAAGAGTAACTATACGATATCTACCTAAATGCGCGCGGGCTTGGTTTAAAGTTTCAAAAATTACCGTCCCACCGAATATATAACTAAAAACATCGCGGTAACGGTTTTCAGTCTCAACTAAATTAACCGCTAAATCAATGAAACCGTTTGCATACCGTAAATCACTAACAGAAGGTGTTCTTGCTGCTTGAATTTTATTCAATGGTAAAAAAGTTGCCCTTCCTGCACGACGCTGTTTGAGTAACTCAATAAGAGCGGCGCCTACAGAGTCATCTTCTACTACAATATTCGCTAATCTGGCACCAGCAGCTATTTCTAAAGCAAGTTGATACTGTGGTTCAACCCGTCCTAACTCAGCAACCAAACCGCAAACCCCGGATACACCTGATTGCAATACTAACTTACTGGCGCCTGTTCCTTGGACATCTTGTTGTGCTTGTGCTTGCGCTTCTAGTTTATCTAATTGCCTAGTTTTATCACGCTGTTCTGCTAAAAGACGCTTTTGTGTTTCTTGCTGTAACTGTAATTCCTGTTCGGTAGCACTCAGGTTTTGCGCTAATTCTTGAATTGGTTGATTTGAACTATTAAATTCTTCTCGAATTGAATTTAACTGACTTTGTTTTTCAGCTAATTCTAGCTCAATGCGCTGTAATAACTCGCTTTGCTCTTGAATTTGTGTTCTTAGCTGTGAATTGCGCTCGCTTAACTGCGCTTGTTCTGTACGCTGCGGTTCGAGAGTTTGTAACAAAGTCTCGACTTGACGGTTAAGTGCAGTTTGCTGTTGTACCCAAGCTTCCGAAGCTTCCGCAACTTGAGCAGCAGTTTCGCGAGATTCTTCTAAAGCTGTTTGAACTAACGCGCGTTGCTGCTGACAATCTAATATAGATTGTTGCTCTACAGTTTGCGCTTCGGTGATTTGCTGCAAATTTTGTCTATACTGCTCAATTTCTAATTGCGTAGTTTGTAACTTTCTAGAGGTTTCTTGTTGTGCTGCGTTTAACTCGCTAGCTCTCAGAGTTAGCTGTTTTCGTTCAGCTTCTTGGTTTGCCAACTGTGACTGTGCAGCTAATAACTCTTCACCACCCAAAGTTTTGAGGAGTAAATTGAGTTCTTCGAGTTCAATATTTTTTGCTGCGATTTGATTATTTACATTGGTCAACTGCTCAGTTAGCTCGACACTTTGCTTATCTCCTGCTTGAATTTGTGTTTGTAAGCGTTCTTGCTGGTTTTGTAACGTTCGCCAAGATAATACAGCTTCCCACTTTTGCTTTTCCAGAAATTCAACACGAAATTTCTGATACCTTTCCGCTTTGGCTTTATCTTGCGCTAACCTTTCGCACTGCGCTACTAACTCCGACTCAATAATGCGGCAATTATCTTCTTTTTCCTTAACTTCCTCTAAAGTCTTTTTCGCTTGGTTAATTTTTCTATCGAATGCTCCCACACCCGCTAACTCGTCAATAATTTCTCGACGTTCACGCGCGTTCATCGAGATAATACTCGTAACGTCCCCTTGGAGTACAACGTTATAACCTTCAGGGTGAACCCGTAACCGTTCGAGTTCTTCGTGTAACTCAGTTAAAGTACAAGAAATGCCATTTATATAATAGTTAGAAGTATAAGTACCTTGCTGAGTAACACGTAATCTTCGCGTTACACACCAATCTTCACCCGGTTTAGCACGAATTTTTTCCTTACGGTTTCTATCATCTTCGCTAACTTCTTCTTCTTTCGGTTCCTCTTCTTCCGGAGCCAGCAAGTCGTCTTCAATAACCGTAACAGTTAAATCTTCATCTAACACAGCATTGGGTTCATGGTCAGAAAGGTCAAAGGTAACGGTAACACTAGCTTCAACCGTCGAACGTCCTTTTGATACTTGGGTTGTGTTAACCAAGTCAGGAAGTCTATCTGCACGCATCCCTTTAGAACCTGCTAAACCAAGGCAAAATAGTAGCGCGTCTAGAATGTTCGACTTACCAGAACCATTGGGCCCAGATATGACGGTAAAACCTGTCAATAGAGGAACTGAAGTTGTGCCGCCGAACGATTTAAAATTTGTAAGTTCAACGCGCTTGATGTGAACCATAAGCGGGTATTTGTCTTGGGTAGGTGTGTGAGAAACGTGTTTGTTTTATTGGCGCCGCTATGCTGTAAAAATTTATTTAAGCGAGCCAATAAAGTATAAGTGTACCAACTCCAGTGATATTTGCAACAGGGAAATATTGTAATTAAAGAAAAATTTTTGTGAAGCCCCAACCCATCGTAATAAGGATTTTAGTCCTTACCACCAGCTTCAAACTTTAAACCATAGGACAAAGCCTTGTAAATACTACAATATTATTCAACCCATAAGAAATTTCCCAAAATTAAATTAATCATCTTGTGGAACAGGCATCACGAACTGTCATTTATCCTGTTATTTATCTTAAGCAGCTTGCCTGTTCTTCATTCAGGGCGGGCATTTATCAGTCAGGGGGGGCAAGGATGCCCATTCCACAATTCCATTCCACTTGTATGCCTTTGTGAAGATTGACAGAATTTAATAAGAGTATATACAGCTACATTTATGAAGTTAAGTAAAAGTTATTTAAGAAATAAGTCTTTTTAATGTGTAAGAATACGCAGGTTGGTAAGCTAGATACATAGTCAAAAATTCATGGTATTAGAAATATGAACTCATCAAATCGAGGTCCATTGGGTGTTTCAATCGCTATGGGTGTTGCTGTAATGTTGACCAGCGTCAGCGTTATTACGATTATGAGCATGTTTTAAATAACTGTATCAACAATCATTTTGGTAATAAAACTTAATAAAGCCTCTCTCTTCACTGAGGGGGGCTTTTACATTTTTCTAGATTTGATTTTTCTGGATTTGTGAACCCAGTGCTGATAGCAGTAATCCTTAATTGGGAAAACTGAGGGAAGTATTGAAAAAACAGGTTATAACAATGATTCAACTTACAGGCTACAACCGAGCGTGAAGAAGTATACTCTGGTACTTGCACCCTGGTTTATCGCGGCGCCAGGTAACAAGATCAAAAAGGTGTGATTATTAAAGTAATGCGTGCTGAGTACCCTAGCTTCAGCGAACTACTTCAATTCCGCAATTAATTATATAACCATTATTAAATTGGCGATGTTGGGTTGCGCCTTCGGCACACTACGTGAACGCAAAGCCTTTACCCAACCTACGCTGTTGATGAGGTTAACCTCCTCCGACGATTGTTACTATTTCTAGTTTGTCGTTTGCTTTGATTTGTGTTGTTTGCCAGTGTTGTCTGTGTAAGATTTCGCCGTTGTATTCGACGGCAACGAGACGGGGGTTAAAGCCCAGTTGTTGAAGTAATTCAGGTAAAGGGGTTTGCTCTGTACATGTACGGGGTTCGCCGTTTACCTGAAGTGTTATTTGGTTTAACATATTACTTGCGTTCGGGTTGAATGCGGTTCAACTGCGATAGTAAATATTGTGTTACTAAGGTTGGTTGTTCTGCTTGCATTAAGCTTCGCACTACTGCGACTCGACTGGCGCCTGCGTCGATAACATCATTAATATTACTGGTATCGATACCACCAATTGCGAACCAGGGTATTGTGCTATGCTGGGCTGCATATTGTACATACTCTAAACCAGCTGCGGCTTTCCCTTCTTTGGTGGGTGTTTCGTATACTGGCCCAACACCGATATAATCGGCGCCATCTGCAATTGCCTGTTGCATTTCTTGCGGATTTGTGGTAGAACGACCTATCAAGCGCTGTAGTCCAAGTAGCTGACGTGCGACTGAAGTGGGCATATCTTGTTGCCCTAAATGTACTCCATCTGCATCTACCGCTAACGCTAAATCAACGCGGTCATTGACTATAAACAGGGCGCCGTAATTGCGACATAAATCTCGTAGTGATACAGCTAAATCAAGACGTAGCGTATCGTCGGCATTTTTGTCACGGTACTGTATCAAAGTCAATCCACCTTTAAGTGCGGCTTCGACGGTTCCAATTAGATTTTCTGACGGGGAGGTTACAAGGTAAAGACGCGCACGCGAAAGCATTTGATGCCGCTCATAACCCATTAAATTTGTTTCTAGGGTATAAACTCGATAACGCATCTGCTTAAAAGCAATTCCCATATTGGAATTGACGAGCTTGCCATACTCTTCTAAAACTCGCAGCGCTTCTTGAACGCGACAAAAGTTAGCTTGCAAAAGTGCCCTGATACCAGAACGTGTTTCTTCTTGCGGATGACTAATTTCTGTCCCGGTATCACCTTCTGTATCCCGCGCTGCACGTAACTCAGCAGTATGCCAACTAGCGACTTCTTGCCGTAGTTGCTTGCATTCAGAAGTCATTTGGACGTTGTTTAACCCAAAGCGACACCATTCTTCTATGACTCGCAACCCTTCGCGCGCACGGTCTAAGTTAGCATCTAAAATGCGGTAAACAACTTGCTGTATCTGCTGTTTCTCGCTGTATGGCTCGACCATTACAACAACCCCATTAGTGCCTTCATCGTAATAGCCAGCCTGTTTCATATTGGCAACGTGTTTCGCATTCGTGTAAAGGTTTGTTATCGTCTTCAAGTTAATAAACGCAGGTTGGCGAAACCCAAAGATATAAGCAAAGTGCTTACCCTTCGGGTTCACCAGTTTGACGGGAGGGAAACCACACCCGTCAACTGGTTCACCTTCCTACTTTGTATCAAAAATAGCCAATTGGTCAATATGTCCTCTGGTTTGCTTGACTCCGTAGCTTTACGTAGTCAAGAATAAACAGTTTTAAAAATTATGTAATAAACATCATCGACATATTGACAATAAAAGTATAAAAAAGTCTTGTTGGTTAAAGGAGTGCAAAAAATTGATTAACTCTTACTCTTCCCCTAAATCGTCTCGGTCGGGCAATTTGCCAAATAGTTCGGCATTTTGTCATCATTCATCATATTGGTTCCTCAAAATTAACGAGATAACTTCGGTTTTTCGTTCGTCAGTACTATTACTTGGCTTAACCATTACTGTCGCATCGACTATATTGTCAAGCGCTTTTTCTAGTACTGCCGTTGCTCAAACTCAATCGTCGCAACTTAGAACAGTTCAGGGTGAACAAACAATCTCTCAGGTTAATGTCCTGTTTGTCAACCCAAGTGCTGGAGATGACAAAACCGGAAATGGGGGTGAACGTACTCCATTTAAGACTATTACCCAAGCTTTGCATGTTGCGGCACCACAAAGCACGATTATGCTTGCTCCTGGTACATACACCGAGCAAACAGGTGAAGTCTTTCCTTTGATACTCAAACCAGGAGTTTCTATTCAAGGCGATGCTAGTACTAAAGGACGCGGTATTATAATTCAAGGTGGCGATGATTATCTTAGCCGTACCTTTGGTAAACAAAACGCTGCAATCGTTGGCGCCAATCAAACATCTATTACTGGTATCACAGTAATGAATCCCAAACCACGTGGATACGGGATTTTGATTGAGTCAACCAACCCTACAATTAGTGAGAATACCTTTGCTGGCAGTACCCAAGACGGAATTTCTATTACAGGTAATGCCACACCAGTTATAAGCAAAAATTATTTTTATCAAAATAAAGCAAACGGACTGACAGTTTCTGGAAATGCTCGTCCCGAAATTAGAGAAAATATTTTTCAGCAAACAGGATTTGGTATTAATATTGCCCAAAGTGCGGAGCCATTAATTATTGGTAATCAAATACAATACAACCGAGCAGGAGTCGTTGTCCAAGCATCCTCACGTCCGAAATTACGTAATAACTCAATTCAAAGTAACCGTGAAGATGGGTTAGTCGTAATTGCTCAAGCTGTACCTGACTTGGGTAGTGCAACAGAAGCGGGTGGTAACGAGTTCCGCAACAACGGACGTTATGATATCAACGCGTCGGCATCGAAGCAGTTATTTTCTGCCGTTGGTAATTCTATAGCAAGTAACCGTATTGCGGGTAAAGTTGATATTAGTGGCAATACAACCCCTGTAGCCACTGCCCAATCTGTTTCAACTCCAACAGAATCTAGTAACGAGATTACGTTTACTGCGCCATCCCCAACTACTAACATTGCCCGCAATAATAATCTTATTAGCAACCGCACCTCTAGACAAACATTAAACAGTCAGTTAACCCCTTTGCGACCTATAAACTCACAACTCGGTACAGTTAGGGCACCTCAACCAGCCACTAATGATACACCCCAAATTAATTATGTCCGCATTAACCCAGAAACTGTAGAATTTACGGCACCTGCTTCCGCATCAACCCAGCTATCAGCACCTCAACCCTTACAACCCATTCAAACAAGAAGGGACAATGCAACATCCTTAGAAAGCACAAATCAATTAGGCACTCCCAACACCAACAATATAATCCAAATGCCAACATCTAGAATGGCGCCGATGCCTAATAACCAGTCGTCACAAATTGCCACTGCATCTACAGGCATAAGATACCGAGTCCTAGTACCTACATCAAGCGAACGAGACGAAGATGTAATTCGTTTCCTTGCTCCTGGAGCTTTCCGCACTACTATACGTGGACAAGGAGTTGTCCAAGTAGGAGTATTCAGCAACACTTTCAACGCCGAACAAATGTTAAGAGTTCTTAACAATAACGGCTTGAAAGGTATGATTGAACCGCTTAATTAGGTAGGGTGCGTGACGCTATCACAATTGTGAAACAAAACGAGCAATCTACTAGTGTCACGCACCTTACTTACCAATGGCGGTTATTTAACGTGTTAATGGTGCGTGAAAGCACTTTAATATACGTTACATTGATTGGTTGTAATCGCTTTCACGCACCCTACTCAATTTTTTTGGCGCCTCCAAATGCGTAAAATAGCGATATTCCACCTTACGAGTCGAGGTGCCACGGTGACTTATGACATGCAACTACACTCATAACTCATAACTTTCCACTTTAACGATTGATTTTAATTTCGATGCGAAAGATTCAGAGACTTTGCTTTTTTCGGGAGTGAATTGTTCAATAGCAGGGTGATGAGTTGCTGGTGGCAACATTTTGACTAGCTGTGTTGCTACATGCGACTGAGATTTATGTTCGATTAGTTCAATATTTGGTATGGGTGGTCGGCGAACAACTGCCCAGTCTAGTATTGTATTATTTTTTTCGTCTTCATACGAATTACCACTATCAGTACTATTTTTTTTAGATTGATGATTAGTATCTTTTTTATCTAACTTAACACCCAAGTTGTTTTCGGTTCGAGAATTTGGAATATTAGTATTTTGATTTTGGATATATGTATTTTGATGGTTGTTTGTTTGGGGAACAGGTGGTAATACTGGCAGTTGCGATGTTGATGTGGGTGTTGTTAAAATTTGAGGAAATTTGCTGCAAATCAAACGCTCAAATTCCATGTTGAAATGGAACGATGCTTGCCCACGTCGTAACCAAATATTAAGGATTTGCTCGACTGAAATGGCTTTGTATCGACCTTGATATAAGGCTTCTACCACTGCTAGGTGTAGCCAATGTAATGGAAATTGCACCTGCCAGCGCGCAATTAACTCCTTCGCTTTGTAGCCCCCTAGGTCAAAACTGTAATGAGTTAATAAGCTTACTGCTAGGTTTGTGTAGTTTCCATAATAGTTCTCGTAGCTGTCATAGTTGTCCGGTATGGAAGCGGACATCTGACTTTCAGCTTTGGGTATTAAGCAGAGATTGGTCTCCCGTCGCATATAGCTGGTTGTGCTTTTAGCTACAGTTAAGTATTTCTAAGTAGTTCTTTTATGTAAAAGAAGTGTTCTTAATTCTACCTGTAACAATGAAATTAAGAAACGATATACGGTGAATTTATTTTCGGTACTCGATTTAAGGCTACTAGTGCTTGGTAAACAAAAGCTGCTACTTCGCCTCGTGTTGCCTCCCGGTTTGGCTCGATTTGTTTGATACTTGGATAGTTAACGACAATATTATTCGCTGTAGCCGTTGCAACCGCAGCGCGCGCACTTGAAGGAACTGTATTTATATCGCTGTATAACCCTAAATTATCATGACTGGCACCTGCTATTCCAATTCCGCTCACCAAGGAAACAATTACTTGTAACCTAAGAACATTTTGGTTGGGTCGAAAGCTTCCATCGCTCAACCCACTCACAAATCCCCCACTCGCAGCCACCTTTATTGCACTATAACCCCAAAACGATGAAGGTACATCCGAAAATTCCGGTGCAGACCTTTTCGCAACTGGATTAAATGCAGCAGCCACAAGTGCTGCATACTGAGCGCGCGTCATCGGTTTATCTGGTTGATATGTACCATCTGCAAATCCCTTTGTTAAGTTCATACTTACCAAAGGACGAATAAAGTCTTCTGCCCAATGTCCCGTTAAATCACTAAATGAAGCTACATCCGTCACTGGCGCCACAATATAAGCTGATGCAATCGGTTTTAAATTTCCTTGTGTCACCAAACCTTGACAAATTAATGCGGCAACTTCTGCACGGGTGATATCGCGCATTGGTTGGATTTCATCAAGAGTCGGATAATTTACTACGAGTAAATTTTGTGTGGCGATTGCGACAGCAGAAGTGGCGTAACTAGGAATTTGGGCACGGTCACTATATGCCATTAGTAAGTTAGAATTACCACCGCTCAACTTTAACCCGTTGACCATTGATACTAGTGCTTGAACTTTAGTCAAATTTTGTGCGGGTCGAAATGTTCCGTCGCTTAAACCGCTAATAAACCCCATATTCGCAGCAGCAGCAATTGCTGGAGCTGCCCAAAAATCTCGTTTAATATCTGTAAAATTGGGAATTTGGTTTTTTGATTGAATATTAAAGGCTTTTGCTACTAATGCTGCGTATTGAGCGCGGTTGATTGGTGCATTCGGTTCAAAGTTACCATTAGGTAAACCACTTATTAAACCCTTTGTAACTAATAACTCTATAAAAGGCGCCGCCCAATGTCCACTAATATCAGGAAAAAGGCTATTATCTCCAGTATCAACATCATCACTAACTGCTGCGACAAACTCTACTAGTCCCTTTACTTGCACGGGGTTGACTTGATTGCCAGCGCTATTAATTGTACTAGAAGTGGCATTTTGAATATCAAATTCACCATTGCCACGAAAAATATTTGCTGCCTGGTCTTGTGAGCTACCTAAATCTGGAATCGCGTTACCATTGACCAATAATCCACCCTGCGAGTTGTTCTCTATCAAATTGCTTCGCAGTACTGGACGTGCTTCGCGAGACAATGCAATGCCAGTTTTATTATCTATAAATTTATTACCTGCGACTAAAGGCGCCGAAAAATCACTAATCGCTAAACCCAAACCGTTTTTTTGAAAAGTATTTCGCAGTATCTCGCCTTTACTATTACGTGCTATTACCAGTCCCCCAGCATTATTTTGTATAAAATTATTACCTGAAATCAAAGGCTTGCCTGTACCACTAACAAAGATGCCCTCTCTACCACAGTTGTTAAATGTACAGTTTGTTATATTAGGTGTACTCGACTCAATCCAAATTCCAGTTCCTCTATTGGTATTATTAGTTACTGTGACACCCGATAGACTCGCGTCATCAAGTAGTAGCAACGTAATATTCTGGGCACCGAAACTAGGACTATTGTATTCACCGCTTCCAGTTATAACTATACCTTGACCGAGAGTAGCTTCATTCCCAATGACGATAACCCCTTTCGGTATGACCAACGGAAACTTTTCACCTGCTTTATCGTTGTAAGTACCAACAGCAAGTCGAATGACGGCAGATTTTGCCACTTGCAAGGCACGAGTGATACTTCTATAGGGAGATTGCCGTGACCCCGCATTGGCATCATTTCCAGTCACGGGGTTGACGTAGAGTGTTGCTACAACAAGGGTAGAGTTTACCATAATTTGGAGGGGTTAAGGGGTAAATAAAGAATACCGAGAAAAGAATAAATTATAAACAGCAAAACTATTCAATTTATACTTAAACCCCAATGTCAAATACTTTCCCCTTTACCTCTAGCCTTTATAATTAGTGCTTTAATTATTTCTGGAGATTGCCGAAGCGTAAAATGATTGAAGTTGAACATCTGAGTAAGGTATATGGCTCTACTAGAGCTATTTCTGATGTGACGTTTAACGTCGATAAAGGTGAAATACTGGGATTCCTTGGTCCCAACGGCGCCGGAAAAACTACTACTATGCGGATTTTAGCTGGATATTTACCAGCTACTAAGGGTACAGCACGTATTGCTGGACTTGATGTACACGAAAATTCTCTTTCAGTTCGGCGCCAAATTGGCTATTTACCAGAAAATCCGCCATTATACCCAGAAATGACGGTGGAAGGGTTTTTATATTTTGTTGCGCGCATTAAAGGAGTAAGTGCTTCGCGGAGGAAGGAAAAAGTTGAGACAGCACTGTCCAAGTGTAACCTTACAGACAGGCGCCATACAATTATTCGCAAGCTTTCTAAAGGGTATAAACAACGTGTTGGCATTGCACAAGCAATTGTTCATGACCCACCAGCCATAATTCTTGATGAACCAACAGTTGGTTTAGACCCTCGGCAAATTATTGATGTGCGAAACTTAATTAAAAGTTTGGCAGGAGACCACACAATAATTCTTTCCACACATATTTTGCCAGAAGTCAGTATGACCTGTAGCCGCGTTGCAATTATTAATCAGGGAAAAATTGTAGCAACAAACACCCCAGAAAAGTTGATGACACAGTTGACAGGCGGTTCTGGTTATGAATTGGAAATTCGGGGTGAAGCGTCTCTGGCTAAACAAGTATTGCAAAACGTTACAGCCGTGATTTTGGTAGAATCAATTCCTACGATGGCAACGCATGGCATCATTTTACCAGAACGTGCTTACTTGCGAGTTGTAACGCAACCAGGAACGGAGCCAGGAAGCGAAATCGCACAGACATTACTGCGTGCTGGATTTGATTTATACGAAATGCGTCGGGTTAGCGCTACCCTCGAAGATGTGTTCTTAAAGCTGACTACTGAAGAAAAAATACAGCCTACCGAATCACCTGATGAAGTATCGGAGCTATCGAAATAATGGGCATTATATTAAGTAACATTATTGCTATTTATCGCCGCGAACTGCAAAGCTATTTTGTCTCGCCTCTAGCTTATGCCATAGCGGGTATTTTTTGGTTTTTATCTGGACTCTTTTTTATACTGATTTTACAAGATATTCTTCAGTATGTAGCAGGCTTAGATATTCAGGGACAACAGTTTCAAGTCCCTGTACCACCATTCGATGTCCCCTATCAATTTATCAGCGCTTTCCTCGACCGTATGGGGTGGATGCTATTATTCATACTTCCAATTTTATCGATGGGACTATATGCAGAGGAACGGAAACGCGGCACTTTGGAGCTACTTGCTACATCTCCTGTTACTAACTGGGCAGTTGCGGTTGGTAAATTACTAGGAGTACTAACGTTTTTTACTACGATGGTTATACCTTTGCTTATATTTGAAGCCATTGTTATTGGTGCTGCGAGTCCAGCAATGCCACCTTTAATTTTACTATCGGGTCATTTAGGCTTAATTTTACTGGCAGGGTCTATTTTATCTGTAGGGATGTTTATTTCTTCGTTGACTGACAGTACAATTTTGTCTGCCGTCCTCACGTTCGCTGTCATTTTACTGCTATTGTTCGTTGATTTAATCGCCAAAAACATTGGTGGAACTTTTGGCGAAGCTCTTGGTCATTTATCGCTACTCAAGCAGTACAACAGTTTAATTCAAGGTGTGTTTGATACTAGTGCAATTATATTATTTGCTAGTTATATGATTTTAGGTGTTTTTCTAACAGCTCAGTCAATTGATGCACTTCGCTTTCAAAGACAGTAACAACTATGAAAACTATTGCTACTAGAAAGCTCTGGAAATTTATATTTTGGCTAGGGCCGTTCCTTGTCACTGCTGGTTTAACCGTTGGGTTAATTTCTGGTTTTAGGGGAGTTGTACCATTGGTGCTGCTCATACCAGGAGTTGCACTTGTTGCAGCTTGGATAATAATTGAGGGTTCTCGAAATAATTGGTTAGGGCAACGATCGACGCAAGCAGGTACAAATGCTTTATTCGCAACGCTTGCTGTTTTGGCTTTGCTTGGCTTAATCAATTTTCTCGGCGCCCGCTACCATCTACGGACAGATTTAACTGAAACAGAATTATTTAGTTTGGCACCTCAATCGCGCTCATTAGTACGCAATTTAAAACAACCTGTAAAAATATGGATATTTGACGTAAACCAAAACCCTATAGACCGTGACCTTCTCGAAAACTATCGGCGCCAAAGTAGTAAATTTGAGTTTGAGTACGTAGACCCACAAGCAAAACCAGGGTTAGCAAAACAATTTGGTGTCAAAGAAGCAGGTGAAGTTTATTTAGAAACGAATCAACAACGTAAATTAGTACAAGTAGTCAACGTTCAGGAACGTCTCAGTGAAATTCGTCTGACTAACCGTTTACAACAAATTACTTCTGGCACTTCAGTAAAAGCGTATTTTCTACAAGGACATGGAGAGTCTCAACTGACAGCAGGTGAAAATTCGATATCACAAGCAGCCAAAGCTTTAAATGATAAAAGTTTTACAACAGAACCCTTAAACCTTGCCCAAACTTCTGAAGTGCCAACAGACGCAAACGTTATTGTTGTCGCAGGTCCGAAACGTGCGCTGTTTGATACAGAAGTTAAAGCACTGCAAAACTACCTTAACCGTGGTGGTAATGCTTTATTAATGATAGACCCAGACACCGACCCTAAACTTGAACTCTTACTTAACGAATGGGGAGTTAAGCTAGACACTCGTTTAGCTGTTGACGTAGATGGTAGCGAAGCGCTTGGCCCAGCAGTTCCCATTGTCACCGAATATGGAAAACATCCAATTACAAAAGACTTTGGTAAGGGTATCTCGTTTTATAGACTAGCTCGTCCTGTTGACACAACCCCTGTCAATAGTATTCAAGCAACACCATTATTATTAACTAGACCCTACCCAAATACATGGGCAGAAAGCGACCAAAAAAGTGAAAAATTAGAATTTAACGAAGGTAAAGACCGTAAAGGACCTCTTACTTTAGGTGTTGCTTTAACAAAAAAATTCTCTGCTACACCTGCTCCTGTACCAACCCCAACTACAACAACGACTACAATCCCAACTTCAACTCCGACACCTACTCCAACACAAACAGTATCTCCCACACCGACTCCTACTCCTACCGCAACAACACCTTCTGTAACTACTCCTACATCAGGAGAGTCACGTTTAGTTGTAATTGGAAACTCAGATTTTACTACCGATGGTTTATTTCAGCAGCAACTTAATGGAGATGTTTTCTTAAACTCTGTTAGTTGGTTGAGTCAGCAAGACCAGCAAGCTCTTTCAATACGACCAAAAGAACAAAAAAACCGTCGAATTAATCTTTCTGTAGCTCAAACACTTCTTTTGCGGTGGTCAGCGCTGTTTATACTTCCTTTTGTTGGCTTTGTGGGAGCAGGTTTACTTTGGTGGCAACGACGTTGATGTGGTGGTTATGAAATTACAACGAACGACTTTAGTTTTGATATTGCTGGCTTTTGGTTTAGGTGCTTTTGTCTACTATTATGAAATTCGAGGCGCCACCCAGCGTTCTGAGGTGAGTGAAAGTAAAAAGCGAATTTTTAGTTTTACTGCTGATGATATACAGTCGCTAACCATTAAAAAAGGTAGCGACAATATCGTTTTAGAACGCAGTGGTACTCAGTCACCTCCAAAATGGTTACTCAAGGCGCCTCAAACTTCACCAGCGTCAGATGCATCAGTGTCATATTTGACAGATTTACTTGTAAAAGGACAAATAAATCGAACGATATCAAGTCCAACCAGCCAATTGAACGAATTTAGTCTAGACCTACCACAAGCAACTATAGAAATCAAACTTAAAAATCAACAAACTCATAAGTTAATTTTGGGTAAACCTGATTTTAGTAATAATTTTCTATATGCTCAAACAGACCCTAGTGCTAAACCAGATGCAACAGCTAATATACTATTAGTCTCCAAAGATTTTCAAAACGCTGTCAACCGTGATATATCAGAGTGGACGCAAGCTGGAGATAATCCTGAACAATCGTCTCCATTACCATTACCAACTTTTAATACATCATCTCCCACTCCTAAAAATTAAGTAAAGACAAGCAAATTCAGAGCAGGACGCTCAGAAACCGGGTTTCTACCCAAAATGATTATTTTTATTGCAATATTTCAACCAAGAAACCCGGTTTCTAGGAGAGACAAGCAAGGTTAATTTTTTTCTTTTTGAAACTTGGAGGAATTAGAAATTGAAAATGACAGAGAATCTGTCAAGTTCTTTTTAGAATTAAGATCATCAAGTTCTTTTGAATTGGACAAATCTAATAACAAATTTATTAGTTGTTTGTTTTTCTTGTGAAATTTTAATAGTTCTAAATAGGCGAAAGGTACTGTAATCGGCCACAAAATTGTAGCTAACACCAAAACAAAGGTTGAAAGCGAGCGAATTTGCGGACTCATTCCTTCGTCTTCTAGAAAAAAGTCGAGCCAGCGTACAAAAAATAACCCTGCAAGCAATATATAAAATACTAATAACAAATAAAGCATGATTAGAAAAAGCTGTTGTACTTGGCGCTCGGTAGATGCAGCACTAGTTTTTATTTTGACATTGGGCTGAAATACTTTAGAGTTTAACTAACTGAACTTATACGTACCTTTTACTTACCTAACCCGAAGTCTTTAATCATACTAGCATTTAATTGCCTCAATTACAGAATGACAAAATACATGTTTAATTGTAAACGCCTTTTTCCAATATAGCAGGCGCCTGCGCTACAGAAAAGTCCATCTCCGTAATTGGCAAGAAGATATTCAGTTAAAGTTCGTAAATATAATGAATAATTAGTAGCGATATTTACCTCTTAAAAAAGAAAAATAATTCCTAAAATATACTTAAAAGTAAGTTTTATTAATAAAATTGAGCATATACTTAGTTGCTATTACTGAATCTAGCAAAATTTTTATTTCAGCTTATCAGCAATTATTCGTAAAAAAGCTTATACATTTAATTTTTTTATGTTTAAGTAATTCCAATCTATTCAGTACAATTACGTACAAAAAATCGATTTAATCTAATTATATTGTAATATTACGTAGCATCAGTTTGATTTGGCTTCACTATATACAAGCAAACATTAGTACTAAAGTGTACATAAAAGTAGCACAGTTAAATCTAAATCATGTTATGTATATTAAAATAAGATTAAGAAATGTAAATTTTACGAAAATAACTTAAACCCTGATAAAAATGAGCCAAACAGCTTTAAATTTAGTTGCCATATCAATTTTTATAATGACAGTATCGAGTTTACTGGGTCCACTGGTACATTTATCGCCTGCGGTACCTGCGGTTGCTACAATTACAATTCTTGGTATAGCTACACTCGATAGCTTTGCGCTACAAGGAAAAGGTGGAAACGTTTTTTTAGATTGGATTGCTAGTTTTTCTCCAGCACATCGTGAACGTATCGTACATCATGAAGCTGGGCATTTTCTAGTGGCAACTAAGTTAGGCATTCCAGTTGTTAGTTATACTCTGAGTGCTTGGTCTGCTTTAAAGCAGGGACAAGCGGGACTTGGAGGTGTAAGTTTTGACGATGCTAATTTAGAATCTGAACTGGATCAACGTCAAATTTCTGCTCAAACGTTAGACCGCTACTGTACAGTATGGATGGCTGGAATCGCGGCAGAGACTTTGGTTTACAATAATGCTGAAGGTGGCGCCGATGACAAAACAAAGTTGGTGGCACTATTAAAAAGCTTAGGTTTTTCAGAATCGACATTCAACCAGAAGCAAAGGTTTTGCATGTTGCAAGCAAAAACTCTGCTCCAAGAAAACTGGTCAGCATATGAAGCGCTAGTAAACGCAATGAAACAGCGCGCGTCAGTAGACGAATGTATAAAAGTTATGAGTGCTGAGTTATGAGTTATGAATTCTAACTCCTAACTCCTAACTCTAAGAAGAGACTGCGTGCAGATGGGTTGTTCTCGAAACATAATTACAACCAATAACTTTGTTACGTCCAGATGTTTTGGCTTCTAACAAATATTGGTCAGCGCGATGTAGTAAGCTAATTCCTTTCGCGTCGTCTTCTGCACGCAAACAAGCGGTTCCAAGGCTTATAGTAACGTTGATAAATAAAGTATTATTAATCGCAAATGGCTGGTCGCTAACTACACGGTTTAAGCGTTGTGCCACTACGAGCGCTTCCTCACAAGTCGTATTGCCTAATATTATTACAAACTCCTCACCACCATACCGAAAAGGTACGTCTTGAAACCGCAAGTTGTGTTTTATCCGCGTACATAATAACTGTAATAATCGGTCGCCTACCAAGTGCCCATATGTATCGTTGACCTTCTTGAAATAGTCTACGTCAAGAATAATCAAACTAAGCGGCGAAGAAAGCAAACGCGCTTTGTGAATTTGTTTCGGTAAGTCCCATTCTAATGCACGACGGTTGTTTAACTCAGTCAACGCATCTGACAGTGCAATCGCGCTGAGTAAGTCATTCGTGCGAATCAGATCGCGGTACTTTTGGGCTTTTCGCAAACCTACTGTTAGTTGAGCTATCAGCAAGTCTTCTTTAGCTGGAGATTTAACGAAGTTATCTTTAAAACTGTTTTCTGAAAGCCACCAAATGTAAGCATCGGCGCCTTGACGCAATGCCGTTGACATCATTTGTGATTCCCATAAATCGTCACAATTAGCTTTATCAGAAAGAATATGCGAACGGTCTTCCAGTAAAATACAGTAGATCCACGATAACTTGGTTTGCTCCTTTAGCCAACAGCACAATTCCATACTGCCATCGGAACTAGCTTGTACCAAAATTACATCTGGCGGTGTAATTTGTATTTTCGACACCGCTTGATTCAAGTTGGCGATAGCTTCGATGCTAAAAGCGGCTGTATCACGGATCTGATCCGGAAGCGTTTCGAGAAATATTTCACTTCCAAAGACCAGAATGGATATATTCATTACTTTGCTTTATGCCCTATTTAATTTAATACTGGGTGTATCCTGCAAAACTTACCTAGACTCCTTAAAAATAATCCTCGCTAGGCAGTATTTTTAACGATGGGGATTACCCTGTATTCCATGCTTTGACAGTGAGTAGTACAACCTTTTTCCAAATCAAATCACCCCTTTACTAGTGAACATACTTAAATATAGGCTTGAATCTTATGCTAACTACTGTCGGCTTTTACTTATTTTTTTTAAACAGTAAAAACACTGAATAATCTACATAAGTATATAGGTATTACTGTATTTTCCAGAATATACGTAAGGGCAGATAGTTTTTCAAAGATTATTCTATTATGCTATGGCTTACTTATGAGTATAACTTTTGTGTTTTCGCTAATCGTGCGGATGTTTACATTTATATATAGTAGTGAGAGTAAATATTAGATTATTCATTACGAATAATATCCTATTAGCTGCTAGACAAGCTACTCCACAACATCAATTTTCCCTGTTACATCCCATTTGATTTATCTATTTATAGTTTATGGAATGGCGCATACGTATATAAAGTTGGTGTATAACCATAAAATAATCAATGCTGCAATAAAGATTTTGCAAACTTTCAATAGCAGTTTTTATGGATGAAGTATTTATTACAGGAAAATTATTAGCTGTGAGTATAGCTAAATAAGCAACTACGAATAATCGACTCTCACAGAAACCAGGTTTCTATCAACAAAGAAACCGGGTTTCTAGTTTCTAAGATTATTGATAGCCTTCAATTGTATATCCAGCAGCAACTATTGCTTGTTTAATAGATTCTTCTGATGCCGAAGATTCTATAGTAACGGTTTTTGCATCGACATTAACATCTACCTTTGCGTCGGGTTCCACAACATGAACTGACTCAGAAATAATTTGGACACAATCGTTACAAGAAATATCAGGGACGTTTAATTTGAGTGCCATTTGCCTTCCTCTTTGCTTGGTGGTTTGCGGTTTAACGTTGATTTTTATCGCTTTTCGCTGTATCGGCGCCTATATCACGAGTGACTTCAGACCATTTTAATAATGTAAGGTTAACCTAACAATCTGGCTAGAGGTATGTTCTTGTGACAGTAAGGAATAGTTGCACAATGGGGGGCTAGAAACTAGAAACCCGGTTTCTTTATAGTTACAACCCATAACTTTAAGGCAAAATATAAGAATTAAGTCCCAGTTTAAACGAAGCCCGTAAATCATGTCTTTTAAACCTCAGTACCTAAGTGGTAGCGACATCCGCACCAAATTTCTAGACTTCTACGCGAGCTTAGAACACTCTATTCTTCCAAGTGCCTCTCTCGTACCAGAAGACCCCACGGTACTGCTGACTATCGCGGGGATGCTTCCATTTAAACCAATATTTTTAGGGCAGCGCACTCCTGAATTTAAGCGTGCAACAACTTCACAGAAGTGTATTCGCACGAACGATATAGAAAATGTAGGTGTTACTAAGCGTCACCATACGTTCTTTGAAATGTTGGGTAATTTCAGCTTTGGTGATTATTTCAAAGAGCAAGCAATTGCATGGGGTTGGGAAATCTCTACAAAAGTATTCGGTTTACCTCCCGAACACTTAGTTGTCAGTGTATTTGAGGAAGATGATGAAGCGTTTGCAATTTGGCGTGACCAAGTAGGTGTTACCCCTAAACGGATTATACGGATGGGCGCCGACGATAACTTTTGGAATTCGGGACCAACAGGACCATGTGGGCCATGTTCAGAAATTTACTATGATTTTCATCCCGAACTTGGGGACGACAATATAGATTTAGAAGATGACACCCGGTTTATCGAGTTTTATAACTTGGTATTCATGCAATACAACCGCGATGCCGAAGATAATTTAACGCCGCTAGCGAATAAGAATATAGATACAGGGATGGGTTTGGAGAGAATGGCGCAAATTCTCCAGCAAGTACCCAACAACTATGAAACCGATTTAATTTTCCCCATTATTAAAACTGCGGCAGACATTGCAGGAATAGATTATAGTACTGCCGACGAAAAAACCAAAGTCTCACTAAAAGTTATTGGCGACCATGTACGTGCGGTCGTACATATGATAGCCGATGAAATCCGCGCTTCCAACACTGGACGTGGGTATATATTACGGCGCCTAATTCGTCGTGTAGTGCGTCACGGTAGATTAATAGGTATATCAGGAGAATTTACAACCCAAGTAGCAGAAACTGCAATTGCGCTTTCTGAGTCAGCTTACCCAGGTGTACGTAAGCGCGAAGATGCTATAAAAGCTGAGTTACAGCGAGAAGAATCACAATTTCTCAAAACACTGGGCAACGGCGAAAAACTTCTCGATAAAATTATTGCTGACCTCAAACAAGAAAATGGCGCCGTCATCAGTGGTAAAAATGCCTTCGACTTGTACGACACCCACGGGTTTCCACTTGAACTTACTCAAGAAATAGCAGCAGAAAACAACCTTACAGTTGATGAGAAAGGATTCCTTTATGAAATGGAGGAACAGAAAAAACGTGGACGTGAAGCACACGAAACCATCGATTTAACTGTACAAGGTACCATCGACAAGTTAGCAGAGAGTATTAACGTAACAGATTTTGTTGGTTACACCGAACCTGTAACAACAGCAAAAATCGAAGCAATATTAATAGATGGTATTGCAACTGAAGAAGCAGAAGCAGGCGCCGAAGTACAAATTCTTCTTAGCAAAACCCCATTTTACGCTGAATCAGGTGGACAAATAGGCGACCGAGGTTATATTACGGGCGATGGTATTGTTGTTCGCATTGAAGACGTAAAAAAAGAATCAGACTTTTTCGTTCACATTGGACGTGTTGAACGCGGTACCATTCGAGTAGCTGATACAGTCACCGCTCAAATCGACCGTGCATGTCGGCGCCGCGCCCAAGCAAATCATACAGCAACACACTTACTCCAAGCTGCATTGAAAAAAATAGTCGATGACACCATATCTCAGGCAGGTTCGCTAGTATCTTTCGATAGATTACGCTTTGACTTTAATTGTCCACGCGCACTAACACCCGAAGAAGTCCAACAAGTCGAAGAACAAGTAAATAACTGGATATCAGAAGCACACCCTGCCAAAATTGAAATATTACCTTTAGCTGAAGCAAAAGCAAAAGGCGCCACAGCAATGTTCGGTGAAAAATACGGCGAAGAAGTTCGAGTTATAGACTTTACAGGCGTTTCAATGGAATTATGCGGTGGTACACATGTCAGTAATACTGCGGAAATAGGTGTATTTAAAATTATTTCAGAAACTGGTATTTCAACAGGTGTACGTCGTATCGAAGCAGTATCTGGTGCAGCAATATTAGATTACTTAAACGTGCGCGATAAAGTAGTCAAAGACCTAAGCGACAGATTCAAAGTAAAACCCGAAGAAGTACCCGACCGTGTTACTACATTACAAAACGAAATCAAAGCAGCACAAAAAGAACTTGGAACTTTAAAAGGACAATTAGCAATAGCAAAATCTGATAGTTTGCTAGCTAACGTCGAAACCATTGGTGACTTCAAGTTACTAGTTGCACGCATTGATGACGTAGATGCAGCTTCGTTACAAACTGCTGGAGAACGACTACAGCAAAAACTAGGTGCCAGCGCTGCTGTAGTATTAGGTTCGGTACCCGAAGAAGGTAAAGTTACATTGGTCGCTGCTTTTGGTAGTGATGTTAATAAAAAAGGCGCCCAAGCAGGTAAATTTATTGGTGGTATCGCAAAAATTTGCGGTGGAGGAGGAGGTGGAAGACCTAACCTCGCTCAAGCCGGTGGACGTGATGCTAGTAAATTACCCGAAGCTTTAGATAAAGCTAAGAGTGAGTTGAAAGCAAGTTTGGGTTAGTTTATTGTAGGGTGTGTGACGCTATGAAAAATTATCAAGCTTACCAAAAATTATCTAGCGTCACGCACCATCAATATGAATAAGCAGACAGGTAAAGTCACGACGACAAACATGACAAATTCAACTTTTAATAAATTTACTTATGTAATTGGCGCCGATAGAGAAACAGTAAATGAGATAATTGGGTTATAGCAATGCGGGCAGGGATGCCCGCTCCACAAGAGACAAGAGTTATTTTATGAATGATAATAGTTGATAGATTAATTGAGATAAGCCTACTAAGACAACTCCAAAAATGCCTGATAACAAAGCAAAAAAAGTAACTAGTAAATGATTATTTGCTAAGTTTAATCCTAGGATAGGCGCCGATGGCAAAATAGGCAGTAACAATAGTACGAGTGCAAATGTTACGCTGACAATTACATATAAATGTTTTTCAAAAATAATTTGCTTATATTGAGCATAAAACAAAGCGCATAAAATTATTATCGCTAATCCTATACCAATTTTGCCTAGTAAGTTGTTAAAAAATACTGTTAATAAACCAATTTCAAAACCTGTTACAAATGGTGCAACCAACCAATCTAAAGTAGAAAAATCTTGTTGACTAACTGGTATTTTTTGTTTTAAAGCATCAAGAACATCTTTTGCCGACTGAAATCGCTCGATTGGTTTTTCTTTGAGCATCCGTTCTAATATTCTGGCATTTCTTTCGTTAATATTAACTGAAGGGCGCCAGTTCCAAGTACGAGTATAAGCATCAATAAAGCTTGTAGGTGGTTTGCCAGTCAGTAACAATAAGCAAGTTGCGGCAAGAGCATATAAATCAGATGAAGGAAAAATTGCGCGTCCATCAAGTTGTTCTGGTGGTGCAAAACCCGGTGTGTAAACATTGGTTATAGATACCGAAGACACATCAAGCGTTGAGTTTCTATCTTGCTGTTTACCTGTTGCAACAACCTGTTTAACGGCGCCAAAATCTACAAGATATAATCGACCATCGCGCGCACGCATAATATTAGATGGTTTAATATCACGATGAATAGAGTTATTATTGTGGGCAAAATCTAATATATGTAAAATAGCTTCTAGCACTGCAAAAACCTCTGCCTCAGTAAATTTAGCTTTACGAGACAATTCTTGCTCTAGGTTTTCACCATCAATATATTGCTGTACTAAGTAAAATAACTCAATAGGTTCTTCTACTTGTAATTTAAAACGACCAGGATTTATGGCAAAAAACGCATACAAATCGGGAATCTGTGGATGGGCGCCTAATTTTTCGAGAGCTTCAGCTTCACGATGAAATAGCTGTGTAACTTTTTTAATCTGTTCAAGTTTTAAGCTAGGTGATGGCTGCAACTGCTTAACTATACACTCGCGCATTCCCGGTGTTCGACGGTCATAACTTAAAAAAGCGGCGCCGAACCCACCTTGCCTTAACTTTCTAATTGGTATGTAGCGACCATCTAAAATTAATGGCATTCCACAAGTAATGCAGTACTGTTGAGAAATATTCTTAAGGACAGAAGGGTTATCTAATTCAGCAAAAGAATTTATCGGTTTCGGGCAGCTAGGACGAGTGCAACAAATATCCAAACTATCCTCCAGAAGCTTTCATGGCGTGTAACTATATACTGCTCCTACTGAATATCTATACTTAAAGATAATTCAGAACAATACTTAAGACGTTACAAACTCACCATTAATTTCATAAATTTACATTTATTAAAATAAATTTACAATTTTTAACACATGTAGCACAGGCATCTTGCCTGTGCAGTCAAACCAATAAAAGCTTTACATTTAGGCAGTTCGGGATGCCCGCTCCAGAAGAGAGTATATTTTTATCTTTTCAAGACATAATAAGAGCCTGTGTAAAATTTTAAATTATGTCAAGTTGGTTGCTTCCGGGAGAGGGTGTTGTTGGTTCTTATGGTGAGTTGGTTAAAAGGGGACGTAGAGGTGATAACTTGACAACGCATCATATCCCATCCAATGCATTTATGCTTATTAAAGTCCCTAGGAAGAAATTACACAAAAACGGCAATTCATTAAGGTTTGATGCAATGTCAGGGGCAGGCAGGGATGCTTGCTCCACAAGAGATTATTGTACTAATTTAAAGTAATACCCATTTGGTTTAGAAGGGTCAGGCGCCGTTACTTGGACTAATTTTACTCTATCTTTGGGTGTGCTGCTGATGTCACAATCAAATTGTAGAGTTTCACCAGAAGCTGCGGTAGCTTTAAAATCCTTTTTACAGATTTCTTCTTGGATAGCTTCACGGTCAACGTTACGATTTTGCGCTTGTATACCTTTGAGTGCTTGAATAAAAATTTGTGCTGCGTCATAAGAAGTAGCTGTTTGCCAAGCTAAGTCTATTTTTCCACCCCAGAGTGATAAGGCATCTTGATAAAATTTGTTTTGTTCAGTAAGCTGTGTAGCTACAGCCATAACCATTCCTTCAGCTTTTTCTCCTTGAGATAGGGTGATGCTTCTATATAAGTTACTAACATCGCCTATTAATTGTACAGATTTACCTGAACTTTTCGGAGGCATTGCGGATATTATATTTAAGGCGCTTTCTCTGGAGTTAAAGTTAGGTAGTATTAATATTGCTTCGGCGCCTTTTTGAATGACTCCATCAACTTTCCCTTTATCGAAGAATTTATCGTCTAATGTCGCTATATCGATACTGTCGATAACTTCTCTGCCTTGCGATTTGTTTTCAAAAAACTTCATAAAATCTCTTCTTAGCTCTTGGCTATAGGTAATTTCTTTAGAAGAGTCATAGAAAATTGCAACCTTTTTAATATTTTGACGGTCTAAATAATCAGCTAATTGCTTTTGGGCGATTTCTGAATCTGTATCAGTACGGAATACATAGCGTTTGCGATTATCGGGATTCAATGCATAATCGCTTCTATTAAGGTCAGAATATATGCCAGTTGGGGCAATAAATACAAGCTTTTCTTTGGCATATAACGGCGCCGCAATTTTACTGACTGGGGTTAAACGATGACCGATTACACCAATAATATTTTTATTACTTATTAGTTGTCTTGCAACGTTTGCCGCATTATCTCGATTATCATTATCATCAACAATTAATAATTTAATGCGTTTGCCGTTGATTCTTTTATCAGGTTGATTAATTTCTTCTTGTGCTTGTGCAAATCCGCGTAACATCTCTAATGCATTTGCAGGGTGTCTATTGGCGCCACCTCTGTTAAAGTTATTTTGAGGAATAGCTGGAACTGCCACGGCAATTGTATATGCTTCCTCGGCGCCAATTTTAGCATTATTTAAATAAATTCTTGTTTCTGGTGCATTTCGCTGTATAGTCAAAGCTTGTTCAAAATATTTAACAGCTTCAGGATAATTTTTATTAGCCATTGCTCTAACACCATTTTCTTTCGCACTTTGGAAAGAAGTATTGTCAATAGCTATTTCCCGTTTTAATAAAATTTTATCACCAATACTCATCTGTACATCTGAATTAGCAGTGCTGTCTGACGAACTACCTGCATTAGATGTACTCGTAGGAGATTGGGTGATATTTTTCAAACTCCAAAATCCAATTCCTAAAATTACAGATGCAATTGCTATTGCTATATTCAACTTGATAAAGTCTTTATTATGTTGCATAATAATTAACCTCTATATATATAAATGTCATCCTGAGCGTAAAACTGTCATTCTGAGCGTAGCGTAAACGGAGTTTTCCCGCAGGGTAGAATCTCGTTAATATTGAATATTTATTAGATGCTTCACTGCGTTCAGCATGACAGTTGTTAATGAACAAATGTAAGTAATTGATAAACAAGTTGAGATACTCCAATTAAGACAATACTTAAAACACCTAATAAAAAAGCAAAAAAGGCTACTAATAAATGATTATTTGCTAAATTAAAACCCAAAATTGCAACAGATTGTAACATAGACAGTGACGCTAGCACAAGTGCAAATGTAGCGCCGACAATAATAAATAAATGTTTTTTATTGAGAATTTTTTTATATTGAGCATAAACCAGAGCAGCTAGAAAAATAGGAACTATACCAAGCCCTATTCCTGGAAATAAATTATTTAAAAATACTGCTAAAAGTCCAATTTCAAATCCTGTTAGAAACGGCGCTATTAACCACTCAAAGCTAGAAAAATCTGAAGAGTGTTTGCTCTTTCGTAAAGCAGTAAGCGCTTCAGATGCAGACTGAAATCTTTCAATAGGCTTTTCTTTAAGCATTCGTTCTAAAATATTGGCAAGCTTATCACTGATATTAACAGATTGGCGCCAGTTCCAAGTATTCGTATAAGAATCAATAAAAGATGTTGGTTGTTTAGCAGTTAATAAAAATAAGCAACTCGCTGCAAGAGCATATAAATCTGATGATGGAAACACTGCGCGTCCATCCGTTTGTTCAGGTGGTGCAAAACCAGGTGTGTAAACATTAGTAACAGCTTCAGAGGGCATATTACTTGTAGAATTTTCGCTACTGTGTTTTGTTCCAACAGCAACTACTTGCTTAACGGCGCCAAAATCAACAAGATATAACTTACCGTCGCGTGAGCGCATTGTATTAGATGGCTTAATATCCCGGTGAATAGAGCCATTATTATGGACAAAATCTAAAATTTCTAAAACAGCTTCTAGCACCTCAACAACTTCAGCTTCCGAAAACTTGCCCTTGCTGTAGAGTTCTTGTTCTAAATTTTCACCATCAATATATTGCTGCACCAAATAGAACAACTCAATAGGTTCTTCAGTAGTGGGAGGTTCCAACGCAAAAAACGCAAACAACTCTGGAATTTGCGGATGGGCGCCTAATTTTTCTAGAACTTCAGCTTCGCGATGAAAAAGCTGTGTAACTTTCTTGATTTGTTCAGGCTTAAAATTTACAGATGGCTGCAACTGCTTAACTACACACTCTCGCATTCCTGGAGTTCGACGGTCACAACTCAAAAAAGCGGCGCCGAAACCACCTTGCCCCAACTTCCTTATTGGTACATAGCGACCATCTAAAATTAACGGCATTCCGCAACTAACACAGAACTTTTGCGGAACATTCTTAAGAGCAACAACATTATCTAAATCAGGAAAAGAGTTAATCGGTTTTGAGCAGCCAGGACGAGTGCAACAAATATCCAAACTATCCTCCAACAGCTTATATGGTGTGTAACTATATACAGCTCCTATTTATGTATCTATTCATTAACATACGTCAGAACAATATTAACTACGCTATTTACTCACCATATCTATTCATAAGTTTACATTTCTTAAAATATATTCACCCTTCTTAAAATCCAAACACAAAAAATAACACATGTAGCACAGGCATACGAACTGTGCAGTCATAAACAACAAAATCGTAAAATATCTACCATTGGACAGATGTTAGCAATTCCTGATACCATAAATTGGTATATGACAACACAAAGTTTTAAAACTCTAGTTTATCAACTGACTTCTCAATTTCTTCAATAATAAAAACCCTCGCACCTAATGGAAAAAAGTCATGATTAAAGTCAACATGGTGCAAATGCAAAAAAATTTGAGCGAAGTTAATTACTCAATTAACAAAAAAGATTTGATAAAACATGCTGAAGAAAAAGGTGCTGATGAGAAAATTCTAAGGGTTTTTAAGCAGTTACCTTTAAGAGGTTATCAAACAGCAACTGATGTAAGTGAAGCTCTCAATAATCTTGGCTCATAAACGCGCGTGTTGTAGAGACCGAATTAATTCGGTCTCTACGCGAATATAATTTTTGACAAATCATGTAGTCTGTATCACGTAATCGACGTTATTCCAATATAAATTATTTAACAAATAAGTATGAGATTTGCAGACGCAACAACTGCTGATTTTCCAAGTTTTGAGAATAAACCTCTAAACCCAAATTTGTGTGAACCGAGAAAAGTTAACTTTCAGTTTGACAACATTCCAAAACTTTGGTTGAATAATAATTCTGCTCTAACTCATTTTTTTAATGCGATGAATTTATTTCTACCTGCATTTGAAGGATTTATGGTGCGGGCAATGAAAAATCAACTACCTTGTATTAAAAATACAGAGCTAGAACTACCAATTCGCGGTTTTATTAAACAAGAAGCGACTCACGGACAAACGCACCAAAAGTATAACAAAATACTTGAAGATCAAAGTTATAAATTTAAGACAGCATTAAAAATAGCAGATTTTTTGTTTATCGAAGTATTAGAAAAATACTTAAGTCCTAAAATGTGCCTAGCTTTAATTGCAGGTTTTGAGAACATGACAACAATAATGTCTTATATTGTTCTTAAATCTAATATGCTTGTAACTGCCCACCCGACTATGCGTTCATTATGGCAATGGCACTCGGTTGAAGAAATAGAACATAGTGGATTAGCGTTTAAATTTTTAATTCATGTAGACAATCGCTACTGGATGCGTGTATTAGGAGGCCTGTTAGGGACTGTAATGGTTGTTGGAGGTATTATAATTGGTATGGTACTATTAATAATACAAGACCAAAGCTTAACGAGCAAGAAAACATTTAATGATTTGATAAAATTCTTGTTCACCGAATACAAATTTATTCCATTAACCTTAAAAAATTTGATTCCATATTTTCAAGTAAATTTTTCTCCTCAATCTGAAAATTTGTATCAGTATGCAGAAAAAGTTTTCTTAAATATTTAAAGTATGTTATTTTCACACTAAGAAAGTCTCTGAGCAAAACGCCCAGAGACAATGCGGCATGAATACTAGAGGAATTCAATACTTAAAACAACTAACTATTGGAGTTGAAAAGCTGCTGCTTCTGAGTCTTAGAAGCTTGCATAATTTGTTGTACTTGCTCTTGCTGTTCAGATGAAAGATTTAAGCTACTAACAGCTGCACGCATTTTTTGACCAGAAGCCAGCGCAGTTTGAAACTGTTGTTGCTGCTCAGGTGTCAAAACTGCTGAAACTTCTTGCAAAGTATTGCGCTGAATCTGTTGTAATTGAGATTGTTGCTGTGGTGTTAGCTGTTGGTTTGTCTTTTGACCACCTGGACAAGCAAACGCTGCAACAGGAAGACCTACAGCAATCATAGCACCAGCTAACACGGGTAAAAATCTCAGCTTCATCGAAGTCTCCTGAAATATAGAAGAGGTAGATGATTACTACAGTGAGGGATAAAAATGACAACAATATGTCAACCCAAATAAATTTAAGAATATTTTCGGCGCCAATATATCAGAAACCCGGTTTCTACGCAAAATAGTTATTTTTATTACAAGATTTTAACTAAGAAACCGGGTTTCTAGGACTTTAGAGACATTATTAATTCGCCTCACAAGCAATTCCATCTTTATCTCTATCTAACCAACTAGCCCAAGGATTCACTGATACATCAATATCATTAAAACCCCGTGCTTTTAAGTCTTTACAATTACCCGACTGCACCGGAACGACAACGCCATTTGTAACTGATGTACGAGGAGTAGGCGCCAACTTGGTCTCTATTTTAGAATATTGCTTAGATGCAATACTACAATTTGACTCTCGGTATTGAGCAACTAAATCATTAGCTTGTGCTTGGTTTTCGCCAATTGTTTGTCTAACTGCTTGGTAAAATTGTCTTTCGCTAAGTTTTTTGACAGCTTTTGGACTATCCTCAGCTATCACCATTGCCATGACTTGAGCTTTGTACTCATTATCCACGGCGCCACAACCAATATTTTTACGAATATTAGCAACAAGTTTGGTAGGAAAAACAAAAACGTTCTGAGGTTGATACACTACAACACGCTTATTTTCATCTTCGTTTCTGTTTATTAGAATTTCTCTGTTATTGGTTGGCGCCACAGATAAAGGTTTAGAAGTAATCGTTTTAGCTGGCTTTACTGGTTCTGCTTGTGCTTGAACTGTCTCGTCAGATGAATCTTCAAAAGATTCTATAGTAGAAGGAGTTGTTTCGACAGGCGCCGACTCTGTTGTCTCTTCCGTAGCTGCAACCGCTACTGGTTTTTGTACTGGTGTTTGGCTTATTTCTTCGTTTGGCGCCGAACATCCGACTGAGATAACTGCTAGTAGTGATAAAAGTACTATCCTGTTCATGATGCAAACCTTTGATTCAATTACTGAAAGTACTTTACGCAATTCAGTAAATCTACTCAGGACAATTTACAAGTTTGATATCTAATTGATGACTTGGAGACGCGCACGTAATATAGTATTTTAGTACTTAAAAGTTTTTGATTTATCTAGAGTAGTTTTGGCGCCAGATTATCTTGACTCTAAATTAAATAAGTTTGAGTAACAAATATCTATCATTTGAGTGATGTCAGCAAGCAATATCTAAGTAAAGTGAGTGTGTTATTGAGGTTCAAGTATGTCTAAAATTGCGGTTGTTGGTGCAGGGCCAGCAGGATGTTCAGCCGGATATCACTTAGCCAGAAGTGGGCATGATGTTACCCTGCTCGACAAAAAATCTTTTCCCAAAGACAAGGTATGCGGCGATGGCATTAGCATTGAATCCATCCAGGCAATATCTATGATGGGAATTTACCCGCAGGATATTAGAAAATTGGCTACGGAGTATGCGCCAATTCAGCGTTTTTTTCTAGGAGTCTCGAATCAAATTTCTCATAGTGAAACAACAAAACTAGAAGCCTATTGCATTCCTAGATTTGTATTCGATCAACTCCTTTATAACAAAGCAATTGATGCAGGATGTAATTTTTTGACTCAGACTGTTAACAAAAATTGGCATCATCAGGGATTGTATGATGCATTTGATACCATTATTGACGCGCGTGGCGTTTATGCAGGTGAGGTAAACGCGATTGCCATTCGTGCTTATTGGACTCTCAAGCGGCAAGATTTATCTGAAACCGAATTAACTGAAGCTCAAATTCACTTTGACCGCAGCTTAGGAGTAAATGGCTACGGTTGGATTTTTCCAGTTTCCACGCAGCACGACTTAATCAAATTCAATGTTGGGGTAGGAGTTTGGTTAGATGAATATCAGAAAATAAACACCAATATTATTCAACTTTTTAAGCAGTTTATCCAGAGCAACAAAACTACGCGACAAATGCAAAGTAAGGTAGTGAGCCAACAACCTCCAAAAGTATTCCCTCTAGCGACAGCCAAGAAAGGAAACAAAGTTGCTGATAGAAAAATTCTCAGAATTGGAGATGCCGCAAATCTAACTGACCCCCTAACAGGTGAGGGAATAGCGAATGCAGTCAAGAGTGGTTTTCATGTTGCACAAGCCATTAACATGAGCAACGCTTCCGATGCCGCAGCAGATAACTGGCAGTATCTTTACGAATCTCACTTTGAAGCAGACCTGCGCGCGGGTCTACGCATCAAAGCCATCAGAAAATTTTCATTCATGAATTACCTACTAATCTGGCTGATGAAACAAAACCCGCGCGTCGCTCAACAAATCAGTCATGCAGTTGCTGGCGTCGTCCCTTATAACGAAGTCCTAGCTTCTCTTAGATACTAGTGGCAACTTACACTAGTAAAAAACATGGTAGATAATTATTAGTGTGAAGGAGGTGTTGACAATAATATAAATTTACGAGTACTTTTGGCGCCCGCGTTGTAACCACCAGCCACAAATTATAGTACTAGCCAAGATACCGGGTACTGTGTTTGCTTCAGGTATTGAGACTAGGGGTATAGCTCTTGTAATTGTGGCTTCAACAATACTAATGCTCTGAGAAAACCTAATATTACGACCTTCGTCTCTAGAATAACTCCCACCAAGAAAGGCGCCGAACGGTGCAGAAAGACTAGATGCATCTGATGTTGCAAAACTAAGCGTAAACTGTTCAAAAAAGTCTGGATAAAAATTAGTCGTCAAAGACAAACGACTTATATTTTTGTCAGTAGTAATATTTTCACTCTGAAAAAAAGTTCTGCTACTACCACCTAAATTAAAACTTACGTTTGAGAGTATAAGGTTTCCTGACTCTCTAGTTGTAGTGGCGCCAGTAAAGAAGCGACCCTCTAAACCTTCAGCAGGACACTGTATAAATTCCGCAGGAACTTGGGTACTACTGCATGAAGCATTATTACCAAAGCGTCCAGAAAAATTGTAACTTATAGCAAAAGCAGTATCGATTGTCTATTTCCAAATGGTATTGACTACCAACAAACGCAAAACCTAACCCTAGTTCTAATAAAAAATCACGAATATGACTGATTAAAGCTTTTTCTAAATCGCGCTCTTGTACTTCTTTACTTAAACTAAGAAAATCAAAATTATAAGGGTCTTTTAACAACTGCTGTGCTAATTCTGATTGTGGTCTAGGTAAGGTTTTTTCAAAGTTAGTAGTAGCCTTGCCTTGACGATGATATAATCCACTTTCTACCTGGTGAACTAATATATTGCGACTCCAGCCATATTGGATAGTTTGCTTTGCGTACCATAAGCGTTGCTCTAGTAACTTTACTTTTTCAATCAAAGCAATATTGTGATACCAAGTAATTTGTGCAAGCGCCTCTTGCACCAAAAATCTTCAGAAAAATCATCCATACCAACTGGCTAATGCGTTGGGCGTCACCATCTATATTGGTAGATGTTAGTAGTTTTTACCAGATTTTAGTAACATAAATATGAGCAGGCACGAAATACTCAGCCAACTCAGCAGCGTGTTTTGCTAAAATTGTTTGACGCTCTTCTGAGGATAGCTTTAACAGGTCACGCAGTGCAGTTAATTGCTGGTCAATTTCATCATTTGTTGTTGTAACATCTTCTTTCATAAGGTTAACAAATGTATTGCACAGGCGAGACACCTGTGCTACATAATAATATTCCAACGGGTAAGTTTTGTAATACAGTGAAGTAATTACTTGTATGGGCGCCTCTTGGAACGACGGTGGCGCGTAGGGAATCGAAATGTCACAAAATATTAGAAGTCAGGCTATTACTCAAGGGGTGCAGCGTTCGCCAAACCGCGCAATGCTCCGCGCTACGGGTTTTCAAGATGAGGATTTTAATAAGGCGATAGTTGGTGTTGCTAACGCCTACAGTACTATTACCCCTTGTAATATGGGGTTGAATGATTTGGCGATACGCGCACAGGAGGGTATTCGTGCCAGTGGTGGAATGCCCCAGGTGTTCGGTACGATTACCGTTAGCGATGGTATTTCTATGGGAACTGAGGGGATGAAATATTCCCTGGTGTCGCGCGAGGTTATTGCTGACTCTATCGAAACCGCTTGTAATGGTGAGAGTATGGATGGAGTACTCACTATTGGCGGTTGCGACAAAAATATGCCTGGTTCGATGATAGCTATTGCTCGGATGAATATTCCGGCTATTTTTGTTTACGGTGGTACGATTAAACCCGGTAGTTATAGAGAATGTGATTTAACTGTTGTTAGTTCGTTTGAAGCAGTCGGCGCCTTTAAAGCTGGTAAAATTCCCGAAAGCGAATTAATGGAGATTGAAAAACGCGCTTGTCCAGGCGCCGGTTCGTGTGGTGGTATGTATACAGCTAACACCATGTCTTCAGCGTTTGAAGCAATGGGAATGAGTTTACCTTATTCTTCTACAATGTCCGCTGAAGATGCGGAAAAAGCAGAAAGTGCTGAGAAGTCTGGTTACGTTTTAGTAGAGGCAATTAAAAAACAGCTTTTACCTCGCCATATCATTACCCGTAAATCTATCGAAAACGCAATTTCGGTAATTATGGCAGTTGGTGGTTCTACCAATGCAGTGCTACATTTTCTTGCTATCGCCCACGCAGCAGAAGTACCTTTAGTATTAGATGACTTTGAAGCTATTCGCGCGCGTGTACCCGTACTATGTGATTTAAAACCAAGTGGTCGCTATGTAGCAACAGATTTACACCGTGCAGGTGGTATTCCTCAAGTTATGAAAATGCTACTAGACCATGATTTATTACATGGCGATTGTATTACTATTACCGGGCAAACAGTAGCAGAAACTCTCAAAGATATCCTATCTGAACCACCTGCCAATCAAGATATTATCCGTCCTTGGTCAAAGCCAATGTACGCACAAGGACATTTAGCTATTTTAAAAGGTAACTTAGCAACCGAAGGCGCCGTTGCTAAAATCACAGGTGTAAAAATACCGCAAATAACAGGCCCAGCGCGCGTATTTGAATCCGAGGAAGAATGTTTAGATGCTATCCTCGCCGATAAAATTAAACCAGGTGATATATTAGTCATTCGCTACGAAGGTCCTAAAGGTGGCCCTGGAATGCGCGAAATGCTTGCTCCCACTTCTGCTATTATTGGCGCCGGTTTAGGTGACTCAGTAGGATTAATTACCGATGGTCGCTTCTCTGGTGGTACCTATGGTATGGTCGTTGGACACGTGGCGCCTGAAGCAGCAGTTGGCGGTACAATTGCACTTGTACAAGAAGGTGATAGTATTACTATCGATTCACCCGCGCGGTTATTGCAGTTGAATATATCTGAAGAAGAACTAGCATCCCGTCGCGCAAATTGGAAACCAAAACCACCACGTTACACAAAAGGTACCTTGGCTAAATATGCCAAATTAGTTGCTTCGAGTAGTTTAGGCGCCGTAACTGATTTAAATTTGTTTGAAGGTTAACAATTGAAAGTTAGGAGACGCGGAGTTAAGAGGCGCGGAGTTAGAGAAGATATAAACTGTCATTCTGAGCGCACCGAAGAATCTTTAAGGTTTCGATAAGTTATAGAGATGCTTCACTACGTTCAGCATGACATGGAAAAAAACTTGTTAGGACTTACGCTGCATAAACCTGGAATCGAGCGCATTCATTGTCGCAGACAAATCGTCATTTTTATTACATGTTATCAACGTATATTCCAGGTTTCTAGGTTTTCATGCGTAAGTCCTGCTTCTGAGTGACATCCTTTGCATTGATGACTTGAACCATAAATTTTTGATTTTGATTTTGATTTTAAAAAAAGATATTTATTGCTAACTTGATTTATAAGTAAGTTAAAAATTTGCGTTAAAATTGTGTAATCTGTAGTTTGACTCCAGAATCTAGTTTAGGTACTGCAAAATATTGAATTTTTTCGCCTAATTCAGGAGTTTGTGTCTTTTCTACTGTTGGACATTCTCTAAAAAACGAACCTGGGTCATTAAGTATTTCTTGCGCGTCTATTCTACGGCATTGGTCTTCGCGTACTATAGATATTGAGGTTGCTGATTGATTAAAAGTGTCTGTTTGCTCTATGCGATTACCCCACTTACTATCAATTGTCGCTGGTTGTGTCGTCAATATCCCTGCTTGATTATATTGTGGTGTTTGGTTAGTACTCAGCGTTCTCTCGTTCTGTGCAAAAGCGCGTGGCGCCAGTATATTTAGTGCTACACCTGTTAGAATAACTATCATCAACGATTTGTTTAACATAGATTTAAGCTTTGATTCCTATTGCCTATACTAACGAGTATAGCTATAGCGCATCACAAATGTAAGTGGGATTCTTGTTAATAAATATAGAATTTTTAGTAGAAATTTTATTTGTGATAATAAGTAAAACTGCTGTTAAGTAGAGTTTATTCTTTATTTATTTGCCGTAAAAATACTTATTAACTTCCAAATACAAATGCTCAAACTTTTCTTGTGGGGTGGGCATCCCGAACCGCCCTGTGTTTGGAATGGGCATCCTTGCCCATTCCACTCTTAGATGCCCATTCCACAAGACAAGAATAGACAATTAACCCCAAGCAGGATGTGCCAGCAACGAGGCAATTACACGCACACCACGAAGCTGGTTCGATAGAGGCAAATGACCCTTCGGTGCCTTCAAATCCCATATAAACTCATTCGGGTATCTTGTCCAGTTATTACCAGATTTCCAGCCAATTTTTGTCCAGAGGTTATCCCAGTTTTTACCGAGAGAAAGCCAAATTTCACGCTGTACCGAAAAACCAAATTTTCCTTCCGAGTGAATAAGCCATAACTGATTTATGGTTTGTAAATCGGTTATAGGAAAACTTTCTACCTCAGTAAAATATAACCACTTACGTGCGGAGGCACCAGGACCCGCAAGTTCACACATCTTTTGGATTGTCATTTTGTCGGCAGCTTGAAAATCCTGAACAGCTAGTAACTGTTGCAGGGGACTATAATCTACACCACAATCTGACTTCAGTGGTACTACACCAGTAGGAAAGTAGGTTTGTAAAAATTCTCTAGCTTTCCCATATTCAGAATTAAACAATATTTGATATACTTTGCCATCTACCAAGCTGACTGGGGTTTGGCGCCGATTATATAAAAATTCCATTAATATATCGAATCCATTATCACCGCGACTAGCTAACTGGGGAATGAGCTGTTGTTGAGCTTGAAAAGACCCATCAATTAACTGGACGCGGAGTGAATCAATATCACTTGGATAGCTTGATAAAATCATTGGGTCTGTCGTCATGCAGTTTCTCTAAAAAACACAGTCTAAAGATTTGTAGATTTGTTAAGGGAATGAGCGTGGTTAGATGAAGCGAATTTGCCTAAAGTTCTGATAAATTCGCGCAAAATGTCGGTTTTTGTCCTACCCAACGCTTGACAGTGCGTTTCTAACATAGCAAATTCTTGCTCACTCACTCGAATAGTTATCTCACGCTTTTGGGTCATTTGCTGCTATTTTGCTGTATATTTAAAAGCCTACACCAATCAGGCGCCCTTTTTAGAGCAAAAATTACAAATACTTAGCATTCATATAGTCAATGATTATCAGTATGATAAAATAGTACTAATGAATGTCCCAGTAACAATCAACAATTTATTTGAACTTGCTATATAATTCGTACATTGCCATTGGAGTTTGCATAGCACAAATGCATTACTTGAATCGGCTCTAATAAATAGGCGCCTCATGATGTGAAAATAAGACAGGAAAATCTGCGGAAACAAGATGTGTTTGTTTGATAAACCCGAACCTACTGACGGGTTATATTGTGTTGCGGCAAAAATTTAGGAGTGTTGTAATGTACGAAAAGCTTACCCCACCTACGACGGGAGAAAAGGTTACTTTTAAAAACGGTGAACCAGTGGTTCCAGACAATCCAATTATACCGTTTATTCGAGGGGATGGTACGGGGATCGATATTTGGCCTGCGACTCAGAAAGTTTTAGATGCAGCAGTTCAAACCGCATATAAAGGTAAACGTCAAATTAGCTGGTTTAAAGTTTATGCAGGTGATGAAGCTTGTGATTTATATGGTACATATCAGTATTTACCTCAAGATACTTTAACTGCGATTAAAGAATATGGTTTAGCAATTAAAGGTCCTCTTACTACTCCTGTTGGGGGTGGTATTCGCTCTTTAAATGTGGCTTTACGTCAAATTTTTGACCTTTATACTTGTGTACGTCCTTGTCGCTATTATGCTGGAACACCTTCTCCTCACAAGAACCCTGAAAAGCTAGATGTAATTGTTTACCGTGAAAACACTGAAGATATTTATTTAGGTATTGAGTGGAAACAAGGTGATGAAATTGGCACCAGGTTAATCAAGCTTCTGAACGAAGAACTTATACCAGCGACTCCCGAACATGGTAAAAAGCAAATCCCTCTTGATTCGGGTATTGGTATAAAACCAATTAGTAAAACTGGTTCGCAGCGTTTAGTTCGACGTGCGATTAAACACGCTTTAACCTTACCAAAAAACAAGCAGCTGGTGACTTTGGTGCATAAGGGTAATATTATGAAGTACACCGAAGGCGCCTTTCGTGACTGGGGTTATGAATTAGCGACAAGTGAGTTTCGTAACGAGTGTGTTACTGAGCGCGAATCATGGATTTTGGAAAATAAAGAAAAGAATCCTAATATTACGTTAGAAGAAAACGCGCACATGATAGACCCTGGATATGATGCCCTCACACCAGAGAAGAAAGCGCAAATCGTCAAGGAAGTTGAAACAGTTCTTAACGCAATTTGGCATACTCACGGTGCAGGCAAGTGGAAAGATAAAATTATGGTCAACGACCGTATTGCCGACAGTATCTTCCAGCAAATTCAAACTCGTCCCGATGAATATTCGATTTTGGCTACTATGAACCTCAACGGAGACTATTTGTCTGATGCTGCTGCTGCAATAGTTGGTGGTTTGGGTATGGGACCTGGCGCCAATATTGGTGATGCGTGTGCGGTATTTGAAGCAACCCACGGAACGGCGCCGAAACATGCTGGTTTAGACAGAATTAACCCAGGTTCAGTTATACTATCTGGGGTAATGATGCTTGAGTATATGGGTTGGCAAGAAGCTGCTGACCTAATTAAAAAGGGACTAGAAGGTGCCATTGCTTCGGGTCAAGTTACCTACGACCTAGCACGGTTAATAGAACCCGCTGTTGAACCTCTCAAATGTTCTGAATTTGCTGACGCAATAATCAAAAGGTTCAATTAATAATTCTTTAATATTTGGGTAAAGAGTAAAAGGAGTGAAAACCATGTATAGCAAACGTTTTTCACTTACTCTTTAACTTTACCCTGACTTGAATCATTACTTTAGATTTTTACACTTCAACCTTGCGGTCGAATAAACATCCTTATAAATACTACGTGTGGATGGTGATTTTGGCATGAAGTAGTCGTTATTATTACCCATAGTCATTCTAGACAAGTAGCTTTCACTCTTTTATATCTTGTCAGCCAACCAACTCTTAATATTAAGAAAACTTCTAACTGATAGGTACTTTATAGCAAATTGATAAAAGTCTAAATAATTATGGACATTAGAAACATGACGACTTCCACACCTACCCGAGGACAAATAGAACGTACACTATCACAGCGCATTCAAGGTTTTTATCGGGAACAGCTAGGACATCAACCAAGTAAAGTTACTTGTCAATTAAATGACCACAATTTGGTGATTGTAATCGAAGATTCTATTACACCACCGGAACAATTACTAGCACAACAAGGTCATCAAGAGTTAGCACAACAGGTTCGCTCCGATTTAGACGAAGCAATTCAACCCCAACTAAAAGACATAGTGCAGGAAATTTTGAACGTTGATGTGGTTGAAGTACTTAGCGACGCTAAGTTAGAGACTGGACGTACTGGTATGATTGTAATTTTAAGCGACCTGCCCAACTTTCGGGTGCCCTCTGCTAACGCAAAGCTCCGGAGACGGGATGGAAATAATCGACACGAAGAAGAATCAAACTAAGCGATTATTATTCCAAGCACGAATTAACGCTTGCGTGAGGATTGAGTTTTTTATTCAGGTGTTGATGTATCATTAATTCAAAGTCCTCAATCATAAAAGGCTTTGAAAGATAATCATCAAAACCAGCGAATAGAATACGCTCTCGATCCTCTGCTGACGCTAAGGCAGTAATAGCGATAACTGGTATTTGGTAAGTCAAAGGTTCCCGCTTCAAAAGCTTTACTATATCAATACCGCTTAAACCAGGTAATAAAACATCCAACAATATCAAATCAGGTTGATGCTCTTTGGCTAAGACTACAGCACTATAGGTATCTTGCAAGCAAATCGACCTGCAACCTACAGCTTCGAGTGCATATCTCATCAGCACTAGATTATCTTCATTGTCTTCCACCACTAAAATTAGAGGTGGCATAAAGCTCTGCACCTTGTTTTGATTCATAAACTCACGCGCCAGTTCCATTTTGTCGTCTCCAAAAGACTAACTTTGGACTACTTTCAAAAGCCAAACTTACGCAAGGCACCCAGCGAACGGAAAAAACTGCGTCCATACTAGACTGGCTCGCGCTCAACAATGATTAGTCTGCTTGTCTTTGCTCATATGCAAGACTGAGGAAAGAACTTCTCAAATAGAGCGACCGCGAATACACTTCTTAGATTATAGAAACAAATAGCAGAAAATCATATCAGTATTCTTCTCAAATGTTATTAAATTTAATTATTTTTTAAAAAAAGATAAGTAAGTTTACAAATTGAATGATTTTTTGTAACTTTTGTTACCAAATCGTGAAAATAGCAACCCTAAATGCGTGCCCAATGATTATATGCCCTTAAGCAAAACCATCAAATAAGTAGATTTAACTATTCAATAATTCTATATGCATGTACTATCAATCGCGTAGGTTGGGTGTAACGACAGCGTAACCCAACAAAAAAGCTCTTGACACATTTTGTAGCATCAGTGTAGTATATGATTTAGAAAGAAACACAAATACTTCAAAGGAGGAAAACAATGCAGGCAGCTTACTTAACAATCAACCAACCGCATCAAAACACTACATACACCAACCAAGTAAGTAAACTAGCCATTGTTTTTCACTATGAGCGAACATCGTTTAGGGCAGATTGTAATCGAGCGTCCGCGTAACGGAAGAAGAATAAGCCAAAAGAAAGTAACAGGTTATAAAAAATTTCTCAACCGAATAACGCAAGAAGCAAGCGAAGACGGATTATTTAGTCATTACTTGATAAAAAACAAGTGGCGTACAAAATATTTTTCTGATAACTTATCACCATTGGAACGCTGGTTAAAATCCAAAGTTGGGCAACCTTGGGATAATATATATAGCGAATTGTGTCAGAAGATAGAAACCAAAACGCTTGCAGGACAACACCTGATATCTCATTTATGGCAAATGGTAGAGCGTCATGTAATATTTGTGGATGGATTACCATATTCTCAACAAAGATTTTACTATGCTTATCCTCTAGGAAAATGGAAAGATGCACTATACGTACATCCAGAAACAGGCATTCTTTGTTTAGCGAAAAAGCTACCAAAAATTCCTAAGAAACAGCCTGATGACCTGGTAGTAATAGATAAATACAAAGAGTATCGTAAGATAAACGAATTGTGGTATCTGCTTACTTTCGATATTCCATGCGGCGCCATAGATAAAAAATTGCATTCAGAAATTAGAAACATAGACGGAAGCATTTACATATAGCGCTTCTTAGTCAAGCGAGGTACAGATCAAATTGATAAATTTCTTATGTTCTAGGCATCCTTGCCCGCCTTTGTGTACTTCATTAGAACGGAAAACGCTATAGCTCGCAGGCGCCAGTGTAACAAAAAAGAAATCAAATGGATTTTGCAACAAATTAAATAGGAATAAATAAATGTCATACAAAACACTAGAAATACTCGAACAACTCAAAACCTTATCCGCACTCGAAACAACCGAACTAGTTGAGGATATCAAAGATACATTCAATCTACATACTGCACCTAGTTTCACAAATTGTTTCCCCATACCTCTAATAGATTACGACATAGAGGCACCCTTTGAGTTTGATGTAGTTCTCGAAGCGGCGCCTGCCGATAAAAAAATATCAGTACTAAAAGCAGTGCGTCAAATTACAGATTTAGGTTTAAAAGAAGCCAAAGACTTTGTGGAGTCACTACCAAAAACAATCAAATCTGGAATTAGCAAACCATTAGCTGAAGATATTAAAAAGCAACTTGAAGATGCAGGCGCCACTATTTCAATCATATAGTGATATTGAAAACTTTGTAAAAGCATTCGACAACTGCACATTGCCGCGCAGCGAATGGAACCATGCAGCACATTTAACAGTTGCGCTATGGTATCTCAAAAACTATGAACAAGATGCAACAAAGCGCATTCGTGAAGGAATCCAAAAATATAATACAGCGATAGGTATTCAAACTACTCGAAACAGTGGTTATCACGAAACCATCACTTTATTTTGGATTCAGATAGTGCAAGACTTCATATCGGTTGCAGAGGAAAAATTAATATTACAACTAGCTAACGAGTTAGTAAGTAAATATCATCCAAACCTTCCTCTGCAATACTATAGCCGAGAATTACTAATGTCGTGGCAAGCGCGCGTGAATTGGGTTGAACCAGATTTAAAACCTTATTAAATAGAGAAGGTGTAAATGTGAAATGACAAACATATCAGCAAAACTAGTCCAAATGCTACGCAATAAAACCAATGCTGGAATGATGGACTGTAAAGAAGCATTAATTGGTTGTAACGGTGATATTATTAAAGCTGAAGAATGGTTAAGAAAAAAGGGTATAACTTCAGCAGGAAATAAAGGAGAGCGTACTACAGCAGAAGGAGTAATTGGTAGCTATATACACACAGGTGGAAAAGTTGGTGTATTAGTAGAAGTTAACTGCGAAACAGATTTTGTCGCGCGTACAGAAGAATTTCAAAACCTTGTACGTAACATCGCAATGCAAATCGCAGCATCTCCAGATGTAGAATATGTAAAAGTCGAAGATATTCCGACTGATGTAGTAGACAAAGAAAAATCTATTGCAATGGGACGCGATGACCTAGCGAATAAGCCAGAAAACATTAGAGCCAAAATTGTTACAGGGAGAATTGAGAAGCTATTAAAAGAAATGTGCTTACTCAACCAACCTTATGCGCGTGATGCCAATATAACAATTGAAGAACTAATTAAGCAAAACATTGCCAAACTAGGAGAAAACATCCAAGTAAAACGTTTTGTACGTTTTGTATTAGGTGAAATCCCAAGTTAATAGTAAGTGGGGCTATGCCCTACCTACGTTTTTTTTATTTTCCTACGTTTGTTTTATTTTCCACAAATAGCTAGAAACCAAATTAGTTACAATATGAGCAACAATAGGCACAAGTAAATTACCGCTAATCAAAGCGCTATAACCAAACACGAATCCAACAATAGTAGCCCATGCAACATAAGGCCATTGCTGCGGCCCACTCAAATGTAAAACTCCAAAACTAACACTAGAAACAAACACAGCCAAATGACTGGCACCTAAAGCAGGTAATAACACCCCACGAAATAATAACTCTTCGCTTAACCCAGGTAACAAACCTAACCAAATCAAATCAGGTAAAGCTAAAGGTTTTAAAACTATTTCAAGATAATAATCAGCACTGCGACGATAATCAGGACTAAAGCGATAAGCAACTCCACTCAAAGCAGTAATTGCTAATCCTAAAATAATACCCGAAAAAAATGCTGCTTCGTTCCAACGCCAAGCCATAAGTGGAACATTAGCAAATTGTAAGCAGAGTTTAGCAACTATCCATAGAATAATTGCCGTCACTCCCATTGCTATCAGCACTTGGGTGCGAGTTAAAAATGGAATTTCTGGTTCTTGGTTTTGCTGTTGCGCCACGAGTAATTTAATTAATAGTTAGGAGTAGGGTGCGTGACGCCATTACAATTCATAAATAAAACGAATAATCTAGTAGCGTCACGCACCAGAGCCATTTAAGAGTTGATTATATTCAATAACTTAAGCGATGTGATTGTTGAAGTTAGTACAGAAGGATTGACGCCTGCTTTATGTGCTGCTATCACTCCCACCGCTTCTAAATATGAGCGTACCTGTAATGATTTTACCCCTAGTGGTTGAGATAAGACTTTAGAATGTGTTTCGTTTTCTTCTATTGTAACAATTAGACACTTTTGGCTCAAACTCAGTATTGCACTACTACCGCAAGCAGTCGCAGGTACAATCACAGCATCTACTAGGCTAGCCCAAATATCATTTGGTTCACTCATATAGCCATGCTTATCTTTAACAATAAACTGCGGCGCCTTATTCAAGCCAACTAAGACACTTGGAAGAAAAGTATAACCTATTTCCTCCGCCGCCGAACGTGGCGACAAATTTATATCCAAAGGGGGAGGCAAAAAAGCAGGTGCATGGGCACACGGAACCTGAAACTCACGTACAATCAAATGACTAATCACCGCTTCGGCGCCAGCTATTGTGTCAACACCCTTACCCAAACGGTAATTTCTATCAGCTTCTTCATCAACTTCATCAGGAAAACGTGCGACAACTGCTACAGCATTGGCACCTACCTTATTTATCAAAGTATCTGCTGCCCTCAATAAACTATCAGGATTACCAATAGTTCCCCAACTGGCGCCGGACTCTGACATACGGAATTCTACATTCAAAGGCGCATCTGTCACTACATAATCAGTCACCGTAATTCCCAAAGTCGCCCTAGCAGCATCAACCGCTTGTAACTGCCGTAATCTTAAATCTGGCTCAATACCCTGGTCTAAAAGCAAACCTATCTTATTATTATGAACCGGACGTAACCCCCAATCACCCGCCGCAAATCTATCAAGTCCATACCCCTCAACATACAACGCATTGGGAATATTCCAATACAACATGGCGCCGTTCATCACATTAGGGTGCGTAATAAGCCTATCTACAACTTGTGCCAAAGTCTTCGCCACAGGCAACGCATCACCCGCATAACCACCAATCGCGGCGCCGATGCCAGTAGGTATAATTAAAATTGCAGTATATGGACGCATGTAGACAAATATTTACGTAGCAGTACTCAATAAAAATAATATATATTGATTTAAACTAACGTTTTCTGTTTCTGCTGCTTCTGCTAAACGGCGATGTAAAGACTTTGGCATTCGCAGTAATAATTTACCGCTATAAGTTTCATCTGTGCTAGGTAACGGTATTTCATCATCATTTTCATAAACTGTCTCTAGCCATAACTCCCTAGCTTCATTAATATTTGCCATTGTTTCCTCTAAGGTTTCACCTTGAGTAAGGCATCCTGGTAAATCTTTTATTTGTGCAACATATCCCCCTTCCGGGTCTGCATAAATAGTTACTGGGTACTGAAGCTCTAAATAATATTCCAAAGATTTTTTTCAGTCTTCTTGTTCTTCTGTTTTAGGGTTTTCATTATTCTACTCTTCTAAATTTAGTAGTTTAATTACTTGTTGTAAGTACATAACTAATTCTCTGCCATCCAAACTAAAAAAGCTAAAATTTGCCCTACAGGAGGTAAAGGATAATCATTTAAATCTATCGTCAAAACCTTTTCTTGTAATTGCATGAAACGCCATTGAGTCCCATTGCTAACACAGCCATAAATCGTAGCGATGGACTGCCCTTTCATCTGGTTAAACATCTGTGCTGCTACCATCTCTGAAGCGCACTGCCCCAAACCCGTTTTCAGGTCAGCTTTTTTTGCTTCAACCAAAATAAAAACTGGTGCTTCAATTTCAATTTGCTCTATGGAGCGACTTAATAAAAAATCACAAGTTCCGTTTAAACCTAGCGCTTCATCAACTGTAAAATCTTCGCCTGAAAAAAAGCTGATTTTTTGCTGTAAAATTTGACGCACTTCTAATAAAACAGGGCTGATTATTAACTCTGAACGAGCTTTCTCACTTCCTGTTGCCGTCGCTATAGGTAAACTATATTCTAAAAAATTTTGAAGTGTCAAAGAAGGCTCTAGGGGCGATAGCTGGGGTAAGAAACGTACATTCTCACGGGTAACAATTCCAAATGCTGACTTTACACTTGTCAATGTTTTGAATTGACTGTAAGGCACAATATAACTCCTGTGGCATGATGTATCTTGTAGGATAGGCCGGAAAGCCTGTCTATATGATAGATATTATCTAGGGACGGGCAAGGATGCCCGCTCCACAAGAGGTGTTCTAATTTCTAGGGTTGTTTTGTTACTACTGCTTCGACTTTAACTTTTTGTTGTTCAGTGTCTACAGAGGTGATTGCCCAGCGTAGGGGTTCACCTTGTTTTTGTAGTTCGGTTTCTACGGCTTTTTGTAGTTCGGTGGGGGTTTGTTGTAGGTCGATTTCGGCGCTAATAAAATGTGTGGTCATGGTTGTTTGTGCTGATGTGTCTATAAATATAACTGGCGCCGGGGCGGGTTTACAATGATTTTTCGTAAATTATGATGGTTTTGGGTTGGGGCGGGTTTAGGATGATTTTGCGTTTTTGTTGAGGATTTTGGGTTAACCCGCCCCTACGAGGCCTGGGGTTTACGATGATTTTTGGTTAACTTGTCCCTGCTGCGGTATTTACTGCTTTGCTCATCCGGTTTACCTCACTGTCTGTATGCATGGAATTGGCACAATAGGGACATATGCAACAAAGATTAATGAAGTCGCAGCAATCGAGGGATTATTTAGATATGGCTATTATGAGCTGGCAGCGTCAACGCGATATTCAAGCTATGCGTCGTGCAATGGATTCTATGTTTGGAGATATGATGGTACGTCAACCACAAATGGTAGTTTTCAGACCAGCGGTCGAAATGGAAGATACTGATGGAGCTTTGGTTTTACGCGCGCAAATTCCCGGTATCGATGCAAGAGATTTAGATATTCGTGTTACAAAGCAAGCGGTTGTTATCTCTGGTGAAAAGAGTGACAACAATCAAACTGAGAAGATTGGTTATTTCCGTTCTGAGTTTACTTATGGCAAGTTCCAACGTGTAATTCAATTGCCTGTTGCAGTTGAAAACGATAAAGTCCAAGCTGAGTATAAGAATGGTATTTTGTCTTTGACATTACCTAAAGCAAACGCTGCACGTAATCAAGCTGTCAAGGTTAACTTGTTAGATAATACTGCCTCAGAGGCGCCTGCTATTCAAGAAGCAGAACCTACTACACCAGTTGAAGAAGCTCAAGCTACTCAAGAAGCTAACGAAGTTGTAGCTACTGAAGTTGCTCAACCTACTTACAAAGCTGAAGAACTTCAAGATATTTGGGCAGCGTAATCAAGATTTTGATTATTACACTCGTTGTTTTTAGTCCTGACATAAATTAAATTAATCCATCGTAGAGACGTTACATGTAACGTCTCTACATTTGTTTATTGTTATGAGTCATCAGAAACGAATCAACCATCCGTTACATCCGTTGCATCCGTTGCCAAGGTTACTTCCCAAATTGTTGTTGATACACAACTTCCTCTTGGTCAGTAACAATTTTCAGGTCAGAACGGGGATAAGATACGCAAAGCAGCGCATAACCTTCTTTTTGTAATTCAGGACTAATCCCCATACCTTCACTTTGGTCTACTGTGCCACCGTTGGTAATTTTTGCTGCACATGTAGTACAAACACCTGCGTGACATGATGCAGGTAGTTCTAAACCAGCTTTTTCTGCTACTGCTAAAACTGTTTCGTTTTCAGGTACTTGAATCGTGAGAGTATTACCCTGATGGTTGAGTTCAACGGTATATGTTTGTGTCATATTGAAATTTGATAATAACAGTGCAATAGACAAATGCAATATTTTAACTTAAAAAATTGTATTCAACCAAATTTGTAGCTATATTTATCCCTAGCAATAATTGGCGATACAGTGATTATTATAAGTTAGAAGCTTACAAACACTTAAAATTTGGCTGTCACCGCTAAAAAGTTGGATTGATACTTGGAGAGCAGAATGCTGGAATCATACCGCAAACACGTCGAAGAAAGAGCAGCACTGGGAATTCCCGCGCTGCCATTAGATGCAAAACAAACATCAGAACTGTGCGAACTACTTAAAAATCCACCTGCGGGTGAGGAACAGACATTACTGCATTTATTACGTGACAGAGTACCACCAGGTGTTGACCCTGCTGCTTATGTTAAAGCTGGTTTCCTCACGGGTATTGTTAAGGAAGAAATTACTAGTCCTTTAGTTTCCCCAATAGAAGCAGTTGAGTTATTGGGTACAATGATGGGCGGTTACAATGTTCAATCGCTTATCGATTTGTTACAAGTCCCTACCGTTTCGTTATCTGAGTCCTCGGAAACTCCTTTAGTAATGGGAGGACAAGGTAAGGAACCTATCGCTGCATATGCTGCTGCGGCTTTGAGTAAGATATTGCTCGTATATGATGCATTCCATGACGTTATCGAATTATCTAAGACAAATCCTTTTGCTAAGAGAGTTGTAGACTCTTGGGCAGAAGCTGAATGGTTTACTACCCGCGCGCAGTTACCAGAATTTATCAACGTCACTGTCTTTAAGGTTCCTGGTGAAACCAATACAGATGATTTGTCACCAGCACAACACGCTACGACTCGTCCCGATATTCCTTTACATGCTTTGGCAATGTTGGAAAGTCGGCAACCAGGAAGTTTAGAGACTATTGTCGAACTGAAGAAAAAAGGACACCCCATTGCTTATGTAGGAGATGTAGTAGGTACAGGTTCCTCGCGTAAGTCAGCTATCAACTCGGTGTTATGGCATATTGGTCAAGATATTCCTTTTGTACCTAATAAGCGTGCGGGTGGATATGTACTTGGTGGAAGTATTGCCCCTATTTTCTTCAATACCGCAGAAGATGCAGGCGCCTTACCCATAGAGTGCGATGTCACAAAGATGGAAACAGGGATGGTAATTACTATATATCCTTATAAAGGAGAAATTACCAACGAAGCTGGCGAAGTTATTTCAACATTCCAATTAAGACCCGACACTATTTTGGATGAAGTACGTGCGGGTGGACGTATACCTTTACTTATCGGACGTACCCTCACAGATAAAACGCGCGTAGCTTTAGGTTTGGAAGCAAGCAAATTATTTACCCGTCCTCAACAACCCGCTGACACTGGTAAAGGTTACACCTTGGCACAAAAAATGGTGGGTAAAGCTTGCGGTTTACCAGGAGTTCGTCCTGAGACATCATGCGAACCTATTATGACAACCGTTGGTTCCCAAGATACTACAGGCCCAATGACACGCGATGAACTCAAAGAACTCGCATGTCTAGGTTTTAGCGCTGACCTAGTAATGCAAAGCTTCTGCCATACTGCTGCATATCCCAAACCAGTAGACATTAAAACCCATAAAGAACTCCCCGACTTTATCGCTCAACGTGGAGGTGTAGCATTACGTCCCGGTGATGGAATTATCCACTCATGGTTAAACAGGATGTTACTACCCGACACAGTAGGAACAGGTGGAGACTCACATACACGTTTCCCTCTTGGTATCTCCTTTCCCGCAGGTTCTGGGTTAGTTGCTTTTGCAGCAGCTTTGGGTGTAATGCCTTTAGATATGCCTGAGTCTGTATTAGTCCGTTTCAAAGGAGAATTACAACCAGGTGTTACATTACGCGATGTTGTAAATGCGATTCCCTACGTTGCGATTCAAAAAGGTTTACTAACAGTTGAGAAGAAAAATAAGAAGAACATTTACGCCGGAAAGATAATGGAAATTGAAGGTTTGCCAGACTTAAAAGTCGAGCAAGCATTTGAACTAACCGACGCTTCCGCCGAACGTTCTTGTGCTGGGTGTACAATTAAGCTCAGTGTAGAAACAGTTTCCGAATATATCCGCTCAAACGTAGCGCTGCTCAAAAACATGGTAGCGCGAGGTTACGGTGATGCTAGAACCATTATGCGCCGTGTTGCCAAAATGGAAGAATGGTTAGCAAACCCAGTATTAATGGAAGCAGATGCAGATGCGGAATATGCGGAGATTATCGAGATAGACTTGAACGAAATTAAAGAACCAATTGTAGCGGCGCCTAATGACCCTGATAACGTTAAATTACTATCAGAAGTAGCAGGCGACCCAGTACAAGAAGTATTCGTAGGTTCGTGTATGACCAATATTGGACATTATCGTGCTACAGCGAAGGTATTGGAAGGCGCCGGTCAGGTTTCAGCAAGGTTGTGGGTGGCGCCTCCTACACGGATGGACGAAACTCAGTTAAAGAATGAAGGTGTTTACGACATCTTTGTAGCAGCAAACGCGCGGACAGAAATGCCAGGTTGTAGTTTGTGCATGGGGAACCAAGCGCGCGTTGAAGATGGCACAACAGTGTTTTCCACTTCCACAAGAAACTTTAATAACCGTATGGGTAAAGATGCTCAGGTGTATTTAGGTTCTGCTGAGTTAGCTGCTGTATGCGCGCTGCTGGGGAGAATTCCTACAGTACAGGAGTATTCTGATATTGTAGGGACAAAGATTCAACCGTTTGCCGATAATTTGTATCGGTACTTGAATTTTGACCAAATTAGCGGTTTTGAAGATGAGGGAAGGGTGATAAGTAAGGAAGAGGAGAAGAAGATTTTGGAATTGAGTGTGAAGTAGTTTTGACCTAACCCCCCTAACCCCCCTTCCCTGCAAGGGAAGGGGGGAATTATATTGTCCCTCTCCTTGCAGGAGAGGGACAGACTTTGCGAACAGGTTGCGTCAGGGAGAGGTTATATAAACTACAAACAAGATAAAATCTTACTAAATGATGTAGATTAAAATTCCCATTCGTGGTCTGGGTCATCCAGTGCAGCACGAACATTATTTAAATTAGCAAGGTCTTTGAATGGAGAAGATTTAGCTAATTCTGTAATTGAATTCAAAGTAAATGCTAGTTGTTCATTGTTGCCAGATGCGATTGCACTATCAACAATAGTAAACAAAGCATGGAAATTTTTAGCACGTTCATCGAATGAGCGGTCGAGATAGCCTATCAGCAAGTCTCGTTGAGCGTGGATTTGAGTAATGGTTGTTTTTTCCCAAGCCTCAATGTCGCGTCGTTTCGTTTTTTCTTCTTCAGCTATTTTGAGATACTCTGTGTATGCTGAAACCATCTCCTGTATAGATTGAACAGGATTGGTAAATTGCTCCATGACAAATTTTTTGACGGGCATTTCTATTTGCCCCCCAAGTTTCGGTATTTAGCTTTAATTGTTGCGGAAGCATGACTTAATTCGCCTTTATTATTTAAAACTGGTGTCTTCATAATTTCTGAAATTGCTTTTACTAATAAAGCAACTTGTTGAAATTTAGCTGCATCTCTTTTTTTATCAAATGATACAAGAGATTCAAGCTCTTTTAATCCTCGAAGTGCCTTATTATTTAAAGATTCAAGGGTATCTCCCAATTCTTGAATTCGCCGATTGACTTGCACCACGAAGTCGTAAGCAGCTTCAATTTTGGCAATTGCTATATTAACTTCCGCTTCGTATTCCCGTGCCTTGGTTAAAGCTTTGTTGCCTTCACTAGCAAGCATAAAACCCCCGATTGCTAAGGCTGGACCAACTGTAATACCTCCCAAAACAAGTGAACCAAGAGCCATACCGCCACCTCCAGCTGCAAGTGAACCACCTCCAAGCCAAGCTAAAGTCGCATTGGTAGCAGCAGCACCGCTTAACCCAGAAATAGCTGCCCCAGTACTTGCAACACCCACAGAAGTAGCAAGACTCATGGCACCACCATATCCTGCAGCAGCGCCTCCAATAGCTTTAAGCCCACCTTTAAAAAACTGTTCTGCTTCAAGTGCAGCAGTTTTATATTCTTTAATTTGTTGAACAGAAATACCATCTAATCCTTTTAAAAACTCTTTTTCGCTTTGCTTTGCTTTGCCAATATTACGCTCAATAAAATCCACAAAGCGTCCAATTGTATTCATCATCACATCAAGCTGAAATTCACCGTACTCTTCTGCAAGCCCGTTAGTGTCTTCCCAGCACGTGTTTAAATCATCTACAGCATCCTCATGACGTTCTTTGGCATCTTCGGCAATTCCCTTTGCCTCATTCATATCAGACATTCCTATTGCTCCAGCCCCAACTCCAGCAACAGCAGAAGCTATAGCGACTGCACCCAGAATTAATGGAATCATAAAATACTCCTGATTTTTTCAACTATTTTTACCAATTTCATAAGACTAATTATGCATAGCCTTACTATTTATATTTCCCAAAATAAAAAAATAATCACAATATGGAGTATAAATAATTTAAAAATTTCATAAAGCTTGTTGATTGTTCATTACCGAAGAAATACTAATTATCACATTTTCGCAAACCTAACCCCCCTAACCCCCCTTCCCTTGAAGGGAAGGGGGAATTTAATTGTCCCTCTTTTTGTAGGAGAGGGACAGACTTTGGCACTTGCGCTCATTCAGGGAGAGGTCGCATAAACTGGAATGAATAAAAAACCCTTTAACACAACCCTTCATGAATACCCGTAAATACAAAGAAGGTACCCACAATATAGTAATTGGACAAAATGTAACTTCCACAAAACGGCAACGTGCCAAAGAACTGCGTCAAAACATGACACCCGAAGAGAAAATTCTTTGGCAACATCTACGCGCGAATAGATTAAACGGTTTCCATTTCCGGCGCCAGCAAATAATTGATGGATTTATTGCGGATTTTTATTGTCATGCTGCTGCATTAGTCGTAGAAGTTGACGGTGAGATTCACGAACAGCAAGTTGAATATGATGCTGAACGTGACGAAGTATTATCTGCAAGGGGATTACGTTTATTAAGAATTAAAAATCAAGAAGTAAACCAAAATCTTGACCAAGTTTTAGTACGTATAGCTAAAGCGTGTGAAACCTAACCCCCCAACCCCCTTAAGAGCAAGGGAATTCCTGAGTACATTTGCTCCCCTCTCCTTGTAGGAGAGGGGTTGGGGGAGAGGTTTTTAATCCAAGCATCAAAAGTCAGGGTATACTTGTTACAGACTCGCAAAAACATACCTTGTTAGTATTGTATAAGAATTAATAAAGTCTTTTTTAAAAGGCGAATATTTATGTTGACTACATGGACTCTTCAGAATTTTAAATCTGTATGTGATAAAACGACGCTTCAATTAGCACCCTTAACTATATTTGCTGGCCTCGTCATAACGATGAGAGTCTTAGGCAAGTATTAATTAATGGAGAAATTGTAGATTGTGAATTTCGTGATGATTCAATAAGTATCCAATATTACCCTTATCCTGTAAGCATATTATTAAACTATTTTACTAGCCCAGAGAACTTATATCATTATTTTGATGCTTTGGATATATGGATTAGCGCGACTAGTGACGAATTGTACATAAGAGCTATTAGTATATTTGTTATTCAAATAAATTTTTCTCTAGAAAAACCAAAACCAAAACAAGAAATTACCTCTTGGTATTTTGGAAACCGTTTTCTAAAAACAGCTAAAGATTTAGGCTTTCTTCACGAGCAAGCAAAAGCCAGAATGTTACTCCGGTCTTGCGCTGAGACTATCTTGAGAGAAAATTTAGGTGATACACATTGGTTGAGAACAGGTAAAGGCGCCAATAATCCCCAAACAAAACGTGAAAAAGATAAAGCAGCAGCTTGGAGAAGAGATATTGACCGCGAATATCATCTACATTATTGGGAAACAGCTAAGGGTATAGAGTTTGCGTCAGTCGTAGTCCACAATGATATGAAAATTCCTGATTAATATATAAAGGAGGTGTTTTATAAATCCTTCCAAGCTTCGTCTTCTTCCAAATTTAGCCAAACTTTACTTAGTAATGACTCGCTCAATTCCATAAAATCTTTTACTATATAAAAGTCATCTAAGTCATATATTTGTAAATCTTTTACTTGCTCAATTGTAAATCCAGTTAGTTTTGCTACTAAATTTATATCAATACCCTCATGCAGCATGTTAACAGCTACTTGTGTTAAGCCCTGCTCCCATGCTTCGCGTAGTGTCTTAGCCTGAATTACAAATTCTTGCATGGTTTTGACTTTCGGCGCCTCTACATTTTTGGTAGATGAAGGATAAACAAGCTTAAACCTTGCTTATAACCTTCGATAAACTCAGTTAATGATTTACACGCTACGTGCGTAGCAATGTTATACCAATTTTTTGTGAAACTGCATAGAAACGATGCTTATGCAGCAAGGCTTTAAGCCTATTGATTATGTGCAGCTTCGTATTAAAATGGTATTAGTAACGTTAACTTTTTGCCGTCTGCAATGGAAGAAATGTAAAAAACTAGCTGATTAAAAGTGCAGGTAATAAAGTTACATTACTTCAACTCAGCTAGAGAACGTACAGCTAGTACTGCATCAGCAGTTAACTTTGTAACAGCCGACATTGGAACTGTGAAAACAGCAATAGAATCCCCTGCGGCATTAAATACCTCTAATATATACCCGTCTTCCCCGCCGCTGGGATGCGCCACATAATCAATGAGCATCGCAACATCTCCACGTTTGAGATGATATTCTGGAATATCACGATTTAAAGCTACATATTGATAAAGTTCAAACTTCATACTAATTATTACCTTTTTGGTTTGAGAGTAATAAAACGAAAACTTCCATCGTCTTTTGATTGTAACCAAACTGTTACAACAGCTAATTCACGCCCATTCACACCTTGTAAATTACCATCAACTGTATAAAAAACTCCATACTCATTTATACTAGAAAGAATTTAAAAACGATTATATCGCGTTGCGAACTTTATTAATGTCTCAACCAAAGGTCAAAGAAATAATTAGCATAACATATAGAAAAGTTATATCTGGTATAGGTGACGGAAAAAATCAAAAGAAATTATTAGAAATTACTAATACAACTAAAGGTATAAACTTGTTTATTTGGTTGCCAAGTTGTGTAAAAACTAATATCAAAATTCCTATTGCTAGATTTGGATTAATTTTAGCTCAAGATAATAGTCCTTTTTCTCAAGAATCTATAGTCGAGTGGTTAACATGTACTAAGAATACTATTGATGTAAAGAGTAAGCCTCAAAACGGTATTAGTAACTCATTTACTAGACACGGTATGATTAAATGGACACAAGCGAATAATACCAGTTCTTTATGAAGCTGCGCTAAATAAAGCTTCAAGAATAAAGTTGTAAGAGGTTAAAGAAGCAATGATTTCAGGAGTAATTGTTTCTAATACGGAAGCTAACTTTTCACGTAGTTGGTTAA
>JAHHGX010000069.1 GCA_019359675.1 Calothrix sp. FI2-JRJ7 | reverse complement strand
CAACTACGTGAAAAGTTAGCTTCCGTATTAGAAACAATTACTCCTGAAATCATTGCTTCTTTAACCTCTTACAACTTTATTCTTGAAGCTTTATTTAGCGCAGCTTCATAAAGAACTGGTATCAGTATGGGTTGGGAGCAATGGATTCTTTACATATTTCCGCAGCCCTTTCAGTAGGTGCGGTGGAATTTTTAACCTATGAAAAACCTGAAAAATCAATTTTCCGCACAAAAAGCATTCAAGTTATTTCTATCGTTCCAGAGTCGAACTAATTTCTTGTTTTTGTGCGTTTTTTGTTCAAAAAGTTGATTGTAGGTTGGGTTATGTTGGGTTGCTCTTACTAACCGTAATCCAAAGGATTTCCCTAAGAGTAAAGTAACCTAGCATCAACAAAATTCCTGTTGGGTTCCCGCGTAGCGTAACCCAACCTACCTATTATGTATACTACTGTGCGAGTCCGACTAGTTTTTCAGTGAGTTCCCACATGCGTTTTGCTGTTTTATCGTCTGTGGCTTTTTCTGAAAGTTCTTGTACAAAAGACTGGCGACCTTCTTTTTGACGGTTGCCCCAGCTCCAATGGGCGCCAGATTGGTTAAACTCTGGGTCAGCTACGACTTGTGCTACCCTTTCACCTGATAGTTCCTGAGAAACATATCCTCCTGTGATGTTTTTTTGGAACCAAGGAAAGACTTTTTGGAATAATGGATAGCTGTTGCGGAATAAAGGTGTATCAGCTACGCATCCTGGATATAGCGAACTAAAAGTAATGCCTGTAGAGTCGTGATAACGTTTGTGTAACTCGCGCACGGTAATCATGTTACACAGCTTGCTATCTTTGTAAGCTTTACCTGCTTTGAATTGCTTACCGTCTATCATACTAATAGGCGCCTTAAACCCAGCTTCTAATCCCTTTAAGTCTCCTAAATCTGCTGGCGCCGGAATGGGTATTTTACCTCCCAACTCCTTAGAATTCGCTGTTACTGTTCCTAAAATTACCAGTCTTGGTTCAGGAGCGCCTGAATTTTTCAAATCTTCCAGCATTAAGTTACACAGCAGGAAGTGTCCAAAGTGGTTTGTCGCGACGCTTAACTCATAACCATCTGGACTATACAACGGTTCTTTTAACAAAGGCATATACACAGCAGCGTTACATACCAACGCATCCAGCGATTTGCCAGTTTCTCGAAAACTGTTTACAAACGACCGTACACTGTTTAAGCTGCCTAAGTCGAGATGAATAACTCTGTAGCTGTCCTTTGGCATTCCTACATATGCTGCTGCTTGTTCTGCCTTTTCTAAATTTCGACACGCCATCACTACGTACCAACCACGTTTAGCCAGCGCATTCGCAGCGTGCAAACCTACTCCCGAAGAGGCGCCTGTAATGATTACCGTTGGTTTTTGACCTTCTACCATTTCTTAAAACCTCATCAAAACGGAATTAAATTTTTGTCACTATTCCTAGAATCTCATGCGATGTTCGCAATTCGTCAAACAAAAATAATTATCGTGAAATGATAATAAAATATTCTACATAAGTTATTATTAAAACTTTATATTTTTTAATTATTATCGCAACTAGGTATAAGTTGAAAACAAGGAATGGTAAGCATTACGTTGTTTTTTGGCATTATTTCTATGTTAGTATTTATCAATTTAAATTTACAAAACTTTGTTAAGGAATGTTAACTAATACAAATCCCTGGCAACGGATTGGAACGGATGATTAGTTTTTTAATTATTAAATCCAATGTTTGGGGTAAGTTCTTTTTGCTACTAAATTATTAAAAGCATATGTGCAGGAGAGTATAATTATTGACCCTGCTAAGACTGGGGCAAATAGAAATCCCCACGAAGCGTGACTCATTGCTCCAACAAGTGCTACTGCTCCACCGGGAGGATGAACTGTTTTTGTTAGCAGCATTAATTTAATTGCCACTGCAACTGAAGCTGCTTGAACCCACGGAGCTGACCCAAATAAATGAACCAAAATAATACAGGTTAAAGCTCCGAGAATATTCCCTCCAATTACGTTACGAGGTTGTGCTAGAGGACTTTCTGGTACAGCATATAACAGTACTGCACTTGCTCCGAAGGGCGCCGCTATTAATGGATAGTTTGTATGTAATGATAGGTATACTAAAGATGCTATGCCTAAGAAGCTGCCTACACCTGACAGTAAAATTTGTCTATAGGAGAAGTTCGGCTGATGTGGAGAACTTTTATAAAGTTTTGAAAAATATCGTTTTACTTTATCTGACTTTTGCATAAATGTTGCCTGAATTGTTGAGTGGCGCCTTCATTGGTTGATGGTGCGTGACAGCAGTTTAATTACTCTTCTGTTTTTGGGTTGTAATGGCTGTCACGCACCCTACTTCATCTGTATTATGTCATGATAACTTAATATTTAAATAAAATGTAGCTAAATATACAGAATTCCTGTTTGACTTTATTGATAGCAATGATAATTATAAGCAATGTTAGCGGATGCAGCATTACAACTTTTTTGTAGATTCGCTACGTCTACACCTGAAGAGCGCATCGAGCAGCACTATACTATATTTAAAAGGAGTAACAACTTCATCCAAATTAATGAATGTGAGTTATCAATATGTCTGAGGTAATTGAGATACCAGCGGAATTAACACCATTTTTGCTTCCTAGCGCAGTTCAAAAACGTCTTCAATTTTTGTTAGACCGTCAGGATGCAGGCGAACTGCTGACTGACGAAGAACGTCAAGAAGCAGAAGGATTAGTCGAATTGTCAGATTTTTTATCTTTACTTCGCTTGAGGTCACAGCGAGTTACGAAAAAACTATAAATGTCAACATCAATTTCAGCTTCTTTACGTAGATTAGTTATTCAAAGGGCAGGTAATCGCTGCGAGTATTGCGGTTTATCTCAAGCAGGACAAGAAGCGACATTTCACATTGATCATGTCACACCTATTGTGGCAGGTGGGCAAACGGTAGAAAATAATTTGGCGCTTGCTTGTGTGTCCTGCTCATTACATAAATCTGCTCGACAAATAGTTAAAGACCCGCAAACAGGGGGAACTGTTAAAATCTTTAATCCTCGTCAACAAATATGGAAAGAACATTTTGAGTGGGATGGTGTACGAGTTATTGGCTTGACTGCCACAGGACGAGCAACTATTGATGCTTTACGTATGAATCGTGCATTAATATTAGCAATTCGGGCAGAAGAGGAAATTTTAGGCAGGCATCCGCCACCATAAAACTTTATTATTGTGACATCACAACTTCTTTTTCCTCGATAACTTCGTAACCCATAGCTAATTTGTTAATTGCTTTATTGAGTAACTCAACTCCTTGCTCTACGGTTTCTATTTTATTCAAGTCACTACGTAATTCAGAGGCGCCAACAAATCCTTTTGCGTACCAAGCCATATGTTTACGCGCTTGGTAAATACCGCGTTCTCCTTTATATTCATACAACGCTTCTAAATGTTCTTTGGCACATTCGAGTCTTTGTACAGGTGTTGGCGCTGCTAATATTTTCCCTGTCTTTAAAAAATAATCAATTTCTCCTACTAAAAACGGATATCCCAAAGTCCCACGCGAACACATTACACCATCGGCGCCTGTTTCTTCTAAGCATCGCACTGCCGATTCTACAGAAAATATATCCCCGTTGGCAATTACTGGAATATCTAATACTTGTTTTACCTTTCCTATCCATTCCCAACGCGCGTTACCTGTATAACCTTGGGCACGAGTACGACCATGTACAGTAATCATCTGGGCGCCTGCATTTTGCATACGAAGAGCAAAATCAAGTATCGTAATCTCTGCGTCATCCCATCCAATACGTGTTTTTACGGTGACTGGTACATTCACTGCCTTAACTATTTCTCTTACTATTTCCTCAGCTACTTCTGGTTGTCGTAACAGCGAAGAACCCCCACCCTTGCGAGTAATTTTATTTACCGGACACCCCATATTTATATCCACAGTATCGGCGCCTTCAGCAACCGCTTTTTGTGCAGCTTCAGCTAAAAAATGTGGACGGCAATCAAATAATTGAATACTTACCGGACGCTCGTTTGGGTCAATCTCCATAATAATTGGAATTTCCTTTATATGTTGCAACCTAGAAGCGTGAACCATCTCGGTATATAACATTGACTCAGGAGCATAACGACGAACAAGGCGCCGGAACACCAAATCTGTTACACCAGATAAAGGAGATTGAAGCACACGACTGTTGACTGAGAGGGCGCCTATTTTTAGAGGTGTAGCGAGTCTTGCTTTGAGATGGGGAGACAGTTGCAGCATAAAAGATAAATATAAAATTCACATAGCTTCTATATTTTTACATTACGTAGGGTGCGCTCTGAGCCATAACATCAGATGTGGAGACAGTTGTAGCATAAAAGATAAATATAAGGTTATACAGGGTACTATATTTCAAGCCCTTTAAAATAAGAGTACTGGTGATATTGACGCAAAAAGTGGTTCCATCTTATTAGTTTTATTTTATCTTTACCTTAATTTGATCTTAAATTAACTTTCCTAAAATTGTAATGTATAAAAAAAGACAGCTATAATAGCAATTGTAAAAATGTTAACCGATATACGCAGAATTGTGAGAGGCTTAAAGGTAGTTGGACACACAGTTATGGGTTGGGATATACCCATTATCACCCATGACCGCTATATATTGGAGCAAAAAATTATTCCCTATTTTGTCAAACATCAAGAATTTAAGAAAGTACTATTTGTCGGATGTGGTTCTTATACAAAGCACTATAAGAGATGGTTTAAACAAAAAGAATACTGGACAATAGATATCAATCCCCTCAAAAAAATTTATGGAGCCAAAAACCACATTATTGGCTCAATGAGCGATTTAAATACTCACTTTCCAGAAAATTATCTTGACTTAGTTATCTGTAATGGAGTTTTTGGGTGGGGATTGAATGATAAGAAAGAGGTGGAAAAAGCATTTAGCGTATGTTTTCAATGCCTGAGTCAAGGTGGTGTGCTAATTATAGGATGGGATAACGTTCCAGAAAGAAAGCCTTTTCCACTAGAGACTTGCGAAAGCTTAGGTCAATTCCATCCGTACTTTTTCTCCCCTCTGTCAACAACAGAGTATAAGAATTTAGAGGATAAATCGAATACACACATATATAGTTTTTATATGAAACCGACTGTAGCATAAAAGATAAATATAAGGTTCAATATACGGTAAAATATTGATACATTTTGCGTAGCGTAAAGTCTTTTTTACCACAGAGGCACAGAGAACACAGAGATTTTACTAGTTATATTTTTGGTTTATATGAAAATAGTCGAATTGATCTCCCACCCCCCGCGTCTCAGGGGGCTAAGAGACTATAAATTAATCTCCCCTTTTGTCAAGATGGCTAAGACCCCATTTATTGTCCCCCCTGAGAGCGTGGGGGGATCAATTACAAAGCTTCAGGTGGTGCAATGTCGGCGCCCACTGAAACTTTACCGTTGGATTGTAATCCGGGTTTGGTGTTTGTTTCTTTATCTTTAGATGTTTGAGTGAAAGATGAAGATGAAGGTGTGTTGGTATCGGGCAGTAGTCGTTTTGCTTCTGCTTGCTGCGACATTAATGATAATCCACTAACGGCGCCTGCAACAAGTGCGGTGTAACCTACATATAAATGCATCGGTTTAATGTTAAGCCCTATTCCACCACTAGAGCTTTTTTGCTCTTTATACCAAACTGGCGCTATTGTTTTTGCTGGTTCGGGAGCAGGTAAAGAAGCAACTAAATTAGTTCCATTTAATCCCAATGCATTACCCATCACACGAATGAACCCACGAACATATACTTCTTCAGGTAGATTTTCCCATTTCCCATTCTCAATTGCTTCCATTTGATGGACGGGTACATGGGTATAGATATTCAACTGAGTCAGTGACATTCCTTTCAACTCACGTGCTTGTCGCAATTGTTGACCAATGTCGTTTAAAGTTTTGATGCGTTGTTCTGCTGCTGCAACAAGAGCAAGTTCTGCCTTGGAAGGTTTTTTGTTTTTGTTCTTGTTCAACCACGGTAACGATAAGTTGGACTTACCAGCGCTTTTAACTTCTACACTAGGTGAATTACCATTGTCTGCTACTGCATCAGTTTCATGTTCTGCTTTGGAATGAAACTTTGCGCTGGTTAAGCATTCTGATAAATCACCGTTCGGTTCTAAGTTATGTTCAACAGAATGATTTACGTTTTCTTCTAATTCAATTTTTTCTTCGTTATTTACAGAATCCTGAGATGAAGCAGCATCTGGTTGGACTTCCTTTATTTGTTGTTGCTGTTTAGCAAACTGATGAAAAGCTAAACCTATTGCTTCACGTCCCACAGCTTTAAATAACTGACTTGCTTGTTCAGAAGATTCTCCGAACATTTTTTTTACAGTAGCTAACGCACGACGGTAAACTTTGCTGCGATGTAGCTCTGCTTCAATTTCGCCTAAGATTGACCGTAGTTCGTCTTGGCTGATATCAATAGCTGATTTTCCAGGAATACTTAGTGAGTATACAGCTGTCATAATCTTTGTCTAAACCAATAATATTTATAAGAGCGAAAAAGCTTCCCCTGTGTAATTTATTCTCTTGATTGCGGGTGATTCCGGATTTTTGTGTATCAATCCATCAGGTATTTTGAACCACCAAAGTCATTTTTATAAACGCACTAAAATATCAACAATTACATCCTCACTTAGGTGTAATTGTTTAAATCGGCGCCTGTCAGAAACCAGGTTTCTCTAATAAATAGTTGGTCGTCTCGCTTCAATTAGTTTTATAAAAGACTGCACAGCTTTTAAATATACTCCGGGAGCGAACTCTCCAACGTTGTTATGGTCTGCACCAGGAACAATTAGTATTTCTTTGGGCTTTGGAGCCGCATTATACAGCTGTTTACTCATAAACGCTGGAACTGTTGAATCCTCGGCGCCGTGAATTAATAGGATAGGTATTTTTATCAGTGCTATTTTACTGATTGAATCAAAATTTTGTTTCAGAATTAACTTGACGGGGAAAAACCGGAAAAGTTTCCGAGCTACAATCACATTTCGTATTGATGTGAAAGTGCTTTCCACAATCAACCCGGCAGCTTCTGGATGCTTTGTGGCTAATTCTATCGCAACGGCACCACCTAACGAGTGTCCATATATATAGATGTTGTGAGCAGGTACTTTCTTTTGTGTTACCAAATAATTCCAAGCTGTGGACGCATCTTCGTAAACACTCTTTTCAGTAGGATGCTTACCAACACTCAGCCCAAATCCTCGATAATCAATTAACAATACTGAAAACCCTGCTTTGTAATATCCAGTTGCTGCATAAACATTGGCGCCAATGTTAGCTGCGTTACCGTGGAGATAGAGTAGCACTTTACCATTTGAGTACTTAGAATTATCCATCCACCAAGCGTAAATTCGCTCATTGCTACTCGAACTTACAGGTATCCAAACTTCTTCAAAAGGTACATCATAAGCAGCAGGTGTTTTTTCAATTTCTGACGAAGGATAAAAAAGATACTTATGCTGTCGTGCGTATAAAAATAAGCACGTTGCGATGTAAGCAAGAATAACTAGCAGCCCCATACCAAGAAGAAACTTGGGGAGTAAATGTATTATATGTATCAGCTTTCCTGCCCTCCTTCAGGTAATTCTAAACACAATCATTATTATTTTTGTGACTAAATTTGGTACTCTATTAAATTAGAGATACGATTGGCAAATATGAATTCTTATAATTGGGATTAATTAGTTTAATTATATACATAAAAATCAGTACTTTCTCTATTGAATAAGCATAGGTGGATAAGAGGAGAATCAAGTGAAGTTAGGGAATGAGGCTCAAATAGAGCAATTAAAGGAGATTGGGGCTTACTTACGCAAACGACGCGAAGACAAATCTATAAGTATAGATGAAATCGCAGTACATACGCGGATACGCCCAGCGTTCATACAAGCCATAGAAGAGGGAAATGCTGAGGTTCTTCCCGAAGCAGTTTTTGTACAGGGATTCATTCGCCGCTATTGTGATGCTATCGGCATTGATGGCGCCGCACTAACCACAAACTTTGGTGATGTATTTTTACCCGTACCAACTGAAAGCGAACCACAAGACGTTGAAAAGAAACAAAGTTTATATATACCTCTAGCGGTACCGTATATCTTACTACTAGTTGCCGCTTCTTTAGGACTTATTTATATTCTTGTTCCTCGTCGAGGAACTGAGTCGGTAGCTCAAAGCAAAAGTAATACTACTAAAACAGCAGTTATTTCTAAAACTTCTCCGGTGGTATCATCGTTACCAAACCCAACATCAAGTCCAACAAGCCCTCCTATCGCGTCAGCATCACCATCACCAACATTAGCTTCTACCCCTCAAACAACACCAACACCAACAACAACACCAACTATTCAAGCTGGGGAAGGGGTTGAAGTTGGTGTTGAATTGCAAGATAGTTCGTGGATACGAGTCAAAGTCGATGGAAAAACTGATTTTGAAGGAACCTTAAATAAAGGAGAAAAAAGAACGTGGAAAGCTTTGAAAGAGGTTTCGATACGTTCGGGTAATGCTGGTGCTGTTTTAGTATCCCCGAATAAGCAACCTGCTACAGCAATGGGTCCTCAAGGTAGTGTCCGAGATGTGAAGTATACTCCTGAAACTGGCGCCACACCAACACCTTCCCCAACACCATAAAAATGTAGAGACGCAAAAAAATGTAAAGACGCGATAAATCGCGTCTTTACACGGGTTTGTTTTTTATTTTTTAAATTTTGGGTTCACGTGAATGCCAATCTGTTGCTTGCTCGTATGCATAAGCAACTTGGAACAACAAATCTTCCCGCAACGCATTACCTACCAACTGTAAACCTATTGGCATTCCCTCATTATCAAAACCACATGGTACACTTATACCAGGTAATCCAGCTAAGTTAACAGGGATCGTCATCAAGTCAATTAAATACATACTCAATGGGTCGGTTGTTTTCTCTCCTGCTTTGAATGCAGTTGTGGGAGCAACCGGAGATACTAAAACATCGACTTTTTCAAATGCGCTCTCAAAGTCTTGTTTAATTAAAGTGCGGACTTTTTGGGCTTTGAGATAATACGCATCATAGTAACCTGAAGACAGTGCATAGGTACCTATCATGATACGACGTTTGACTTCGGCGCCGAAACCATTAGCACGAGTGCGGGTGTACATTGATAGTAAATTTTCGGCATCTTCTGCACGCATACCATATTTAACACCGTCATAACGGGCTAAATTCGCAGAAGCTTCTGAGGGAGCAATAATGTAATAGCTTGGTAAACCGTAGCGGAAACGAGGACAAGAAATTTCAACGATTTCTGCTCCTAGTTCTTTAAGCTTTTCAATAGCAGTATTGACACATTGCTCAACAGTTGCATCTAAACCTTCACCAAAAGTTTCCTTGATAATACCAATACGAATTTTTCTGCCGTTATACGACATCGAACCAGGTTTGAGATTTGCCGTATAATCAGGAATTTCAACTTTTAAACTCGTCGAGTCTTTAGGGTCATATCCTGCTATCGCATTTAGTAAAATAGCCGAATCTTCAACGCTACGCGAAAAAGGTCCAATTTGGTCGAGCGAAGAAGCAAATGCGACTAACCCGTAGCGTGAGACAAGTCCATAAGTAGGTTTAATACCCACAACACCACAAAACGAAGCCGGTTGACGAATGGAACCACCTGTATCTGAACCTATCGACACAACACATTCACCTGCTGCAACTGCTGCTGCTGAACCACCCGATGAACCACCTGGTACACGCGATAAGTCCCAAGGGTTTGCAGTTTTTTTATAAGCTGATGTTTCTGTGGAACCTCCCATTGCAAACTCATCGAGATTTGTTTTACCAACCATTACGGCGCCTGCATCGAATAGCTTTTGCGTTACCGTTGATTCATAAGGTGGAACAAAATTCTCTAAAATTCGTGAAGCGCAAGTTGTAGCGATTCCCTTCGTACACATATTATCTTTGATCCCGATGGGGATACCAGCTAACATGCCGATTTCTTCACCTGCTGAAATTTTCGCATCCACAGCGCGTGCTTGTTCCATTGCCTTGGATGCTGTCACACACAAGAAACTTTGTACCTTTGGTTCTAAAGTCTCTATACGTTTGAGCGCTTCTTGGGCAATTTCAACCGCTGAACGCTCCTTTTTAACTAATTGTTCATGTAATTCACGAATGGATGCCATAATAATTCCTTTATTGAGTAGGGTGCGTGACGCTAAAACAACTCTTAAACGAAGTAAGTAATCTAGTAGCGTCACGCACCGTGCGCGAGTTAGGAGTTTAAAATCACAACTCTTATCAAAAGATTGATTCTAATACAGGTTTGGCACGGGCAACTCATTTTAAACTACTATTGATAGCACAGGCTAAATTATATAAATACTTGATATAACCTTATTTTATTTAAATTTATAAGTACTCAGAGGGCAAAGAAATGGTAAAAATAATTGCTAAAAAAACTCTTGGTATACAAAATGTCTATGATATAGGGGTCGCACAAGACCATAATTTTGTTATAAAACAAGGCTTTGTAGCTTCTAACTGCTTTAATAAATCACATTCTACTGCATATGGTTATGTAACTTATCAAACCGCGTACTTAAAAGCTAATTATCCCCTAGAGTACATGGCAGCGTTGTTAACAGCTAACAGTGCTGATACAGACAAGGTACAGAGATATATTTCTGCCTGCGTCACCATGTCTATTCCAATTGAGCCACCAAACGTAAATCGGTCGGGTATTCACTTTACCCCAACGGATGGCAAAATTGTGTTTGGATTGTCGGCTGTACGTGGTTTAGGACAAGGCGCCATTTCGTCGATATTAGAAGCACGCTCCGAAGGTGGGGAATTTAAATCGCTTGGTGATTTTTGTGACCGTATTGATTTGCGTGCTGTTACTCGTAAAACTATAGAATCCTTAATATATTGCGGCGCCTTTGATACAATCCTTCAAAATCGTCAACAACTAATCCACGACTTAGAACTAACTTTTAACTGGGCACAGTCCCGCGCAAAAGACCGTGCTAGCGGGCAGGGAAACTTATTTGACTTGTTAGGAGGAGGATTTGGCAGTAACGATACTAGCAAAAAGAATAGCTTTGATACGGCGCCTTCATCTAAACCCATTCCAGATTTCCCTCCTCAAGAAAAACTTCATAAAGAAAAAGAACTACTTGGCTTTTACGTCTCTGACCACCCGCTTAAATCAATTCGCCAATCCGCACGTATTCTTTCACCCGTAAACCTATCGCAAATCTCAGAACAAAAAGAAGACGCTGCAATTTGCACGGTTGTGATGCTCAATAACGTCATCAAACGCATCACCCAAAAAGGCGACCCAATGGCAATTTTACAAATCGAAGACCTAACAACACAATCTGAAGCCGTCGTTTTTCCTAAAATATACGAACGTATTAGTCCATTACTTCAAGTCGATGCACGATTAATTATCTGGGCAAAAATCAAACGTCGCGACGATCAAAATCAAATAATCGTAGACGATGTAGAGCCAGTCGAACAAGTACAAATGATAATGGTCGAACTTACCCCTGAACAAGCTACCGTTATCGAAGAACAAGACCGTTTACGAAATGTACTAGTCAAACAAGCAGGTGGCAGCGAAAAAGGTAAAACACCCGTTATCGGAGTCGTCCAATCTGGAGGAACTCGTCAACTCGTTCGTTTCGGCAGACAATTTTGGGTGCAAGATTCCATCAATGCTATCACCGCACTACAAAATGCCGACTTCAAAGCACGTCTCCAACCCCTGACCAATTAAGTTAAGAGTTAAGAGTTAAGAGTTATAACTCATAACTCATCACTCGTAACTCCTAACTTTTTTGTCATCAGTAAGATAACGTAAGTATTCTTTATTTAAATCATATAATTAGTTACTTATGCGGATGAGAAATCTTACATGTACATGGTATCGTTTTATGCCATAGGCTATTTGTATGCAGCATCAGTGGAATGAACAAAGATTGCATGAGCGCAGATGAACTGAATAAATTTGTGGCTTACTGCAAAAAAATTCAGCCCCAATCGCAGCAAGACATAAAACGTTTCTTTGAAGGAGTTGTAGGGTTTCCTTACGATAAAGAACTCCTTTTACAAGCGTATTTATTTTTAAACATCCAGAGCTTGTTCCCTTCTTGCTCGGAGTTATTGCTGTTTGAAAAATCTCCGATTGCTGACTATACAGATTTGGGTAAGTGTGATTTTGTCTACCTAACTACCACAGGTAACTTATTTCTCATCGAAACCAAATTTATTGATACCGAAGCAACAGGCGCCACCGAACGTAAACGTCGCAATAAGCACAGAAATAAAGTCTTTGACCAAGTAATTACTCTAAAAAGTCGATTTAGTGAGTACTGGGATATTCAGCTTGCGTATCTAAATTGTGGTGTCTTTACTACCGACTCTGAAGTGGAATGGCGTGGTAACAATGCTGGTGTAATTACTGAGTCTATCTCAATCGAAAAACTCGAACAGTGGCGCCGAAATTACCAACCCTAAAAACCCTAGAAACCGGGTTTCTTATTCGTTATCTTGTAATAAAAATGAAGATTTTGTTTAGAAACCCGGTTTCTTATATATTAAAAACACCGAACCTATGAGTCCTGGGTTTTCGACATAGATTTTATTGTCATAGTACAATCCAGGAGACATCCCCCCATCAAATAGCATTGCTTCAGAAATGGCGCCTAAACAGTTATTTTTAGCTATACCCATCAAAACATTATCAAACTGGTCAGGCAACAACTCCTGATTCTTCTCCGATATACTTATATCCAAGTTAGCTTTTGCATCATTGACTAATAAAATTACATAACCGCGATTAGTAACTGCCACCATTGAACGATTGGTAGCTTGCTTACAAGCGAACTCACCCAAATCTTGGCAAATATCTTTAAAACTTCCATCTCGATAAAATCTACCATTACCACCAACTAAGTTGTAATTTAAAATATCTTCCTTCCTTCTACCCGTTGCAATTGTAGCTTGGCGCCTTGTTGCCTCTCCTCCTGATATTCCAAACGACGAGCGCTTACTTTGAAAATCACCTGCATACGCAACACCTCGCGAAATATTTAAACCTTGAGGTTTATTTAATGTATCAATATAATCAGCATTAATCGCAGCGATTGGTAATTTCCCCTTCAACTTCGCATTCTCATCACTTATAATTTCACGAAACGTTTTCGCTACATACTCCCGCTTAATTTTACCTTGATTATCTTTCTCATATAATTTATGCGCTAATCCCACATTCACCTTAAAATCAAGCTTATTAGACTTGGGATTAAAGATAATTACATGATTAATACCTCTCTCATACACCTCCCCAGAATTATTCGTCTTAAAAAACTCAATACTAAAATCTTTATTTTCGCCAGCACAATTTTGTTTTGACTCCGACCCAACAGGTTCTAACTTCAAGGAAGGAGACTCACTTACATCTCGTAGAGTTTGACCAGTCTTTTGACAACCTGCAACAACCACCAAAAAAATCGCCAACCTCATAACATCCTTCATAACCCATCCGTTACATCCGTTATATCCGTTGCCAGAAAACCCACTATAACGTGTATAGTGGGCTTCAAAACATTTAGCTACTAGTTGGATATTAGGTTTTATTGTTCCAAAGTTGAAAATTAATTAAACCATTCCAAGACAGCTTCGTCTTTAGTATTGGTATTGCGCGATGGGGTTTCGCGGTTGAACTTCATTTGAATCGAACGAGTTTGTTCTCCATCTGCTGCTACTGCCATGATTGGGTAATCAATCAATCCATCTTGGAACGACATTTGGAAGCGGAAAGTTCCATCTGGATTTAACTTAATTGGGCGCCCACCAATTGTAACAGTTGCATCTGGCTCGGTAGCACCGTAAACAATCAACTCAGCATCAGCAATTAACCAGAACTTGCGGGGTTGCATTGGAACTTCACCCAAACCAACACCCGACATACCTACACCAGACATATTCAAACCTGATGTGGTGGGTACTGCCCACATACCTACACCAGATGGGAATACGTAAGAACTAATTGCTTGCTCTGGCGCCATCGAACCAGGTACGTGCTGCATTGAACCAAACAATGAACCAGCTACACGTAAAGCTTCGGTAGATTCTGACATACCAAAGATTTGTTCGTAAATCGCATTCCCATTGGCGCCTGCAACACCGGCACCCGCACCCGTAGCAACTTTCTTAGCAGGAGGAACAAGTTCGTATAAAGTTTTACTACGCAGTTCTTCTTCAAAGTTGACGCTAATGAAGACATCTTCAATCCAGTCAGATGGATACACAGGAGGAATGTGAACGCGCGCAGAACGAGCAAGCACCAACCAACGACCGTCAGCACAACGATAACCGATATCAATTACATAATCTCTATCGCTAACAGGAACAGGTAAATACCATTCCCGCGCCATTTCATCGCTTGGATATTCTTGAATACTGTGGGGGCTTTGAGTGTCAAAGTTTATATCAGTAACATCGTAGATTCTTAAAGCTAATTGCTGTCCACCATTGCGACGCAACTCTTCTTTATGCTCCTTGGGTATATCCCAGTAAGCATACGCCCATTGTGGGTCACGGGGCATTAATACAATGCGACTTTCACCATAACCACCTGGCAGGTCAGCTAAAAACTCATCGACATCCGAAAGATTTCCTGCATTGCGGTCTACTTGTCCTAACTCAAACTTTGCTGCTTCCACGACTTCCTGTGCCTCTAATGTACGAGATTGATTTAATGAAGGTTTGCTACGTTCTACTTCTAAAATGGATGCGAGTAATTGGGTCTTACGCATCCGGCTGTAACGAGATACACCATAAGCACTAGCTACTTTACGTAACTGTCGTAATGTCATCTCATCTAACGGTGGGCGCTCTTTTGCCATGAATATTAACTCCAGTTTTTTCCTTACGATTTTTAAGTTTTACTTCCCCTGGTTAACTCAACTGATATAGCCCAAATGTCGTTTACATAATCAAAAATTAACGTTCTTATTTGCTAAACTTATAGCTTAAGAAACGTGCTTTTAATTGAATTAATCTACCTTTTACAACTTGCTTTTCTCCTACGGGTATTCACTAGGAGCTAAACAAGTCTTTATGTTAATGAATATTAACCAATCACCCCCACTAGGGATCAAGGGGTCTCAAAGGGTATTTTTTAAGCTTTCAACGAATTTACACGTTTTCGGGGAGCAAAGTGTCATCATTCTATGACATTTAACGTAATTAAAAGCTTTTCCAGCCTTCAAATTACAAAAAATATGTCATGAAATCATAACATTTGACTTTGAGGGGTGCAAATTGATGTAGCACAGGCTTTCCGGCCTGTGCAATCCACAATGTTTTTCTTCTTACCACAGAGACACAGAGTTCACAGAGAAGAGGAATGACATGCGCTACTATTTGGCCCTGCATTAAATATTTGAAGCAAAGCTGTAATTAAAAGATTATGTTTGAAATGTGTTGCAAAACCCAAGATTCTATTTCATTTTCTTGAAGCTTCCATCGTCTCCTGTCCTGCTCGTCTACACTTGTTTCGTCAGTCACATCGTAGGTCTTGTAATCAAAAAGGTAACACTAAGCTTATTTATTAAGAACAAACAATACTTTATTTTTCCTCATAATACAAGTATCAAATCTTAAGAGGCGCCACTTAGAAAGTATACAATTCACAAAAATTTTGTAAATTTAGTCACAGGTACAGATGGTTACTTTTTTGGATTGCTATGAAAAAGCCTGCTAAAATGCAGGTTTTTTTTCATATATAAATACATTTCGAGATGTTAATACTGATTTTAGATACTTCACTGCGTTCAGTATGACACTGTAATTTACATTTTGGTGTTAGGACGCATTAGCCAAATAGCTTCTTCTGCTAAAAGAGCTTCAATAGTTTCTTCGCGAATTAATGAGCTTTCAAAACTTGCTTGTGCAAAGGAAATGGTACCGTTACTTGAAAAATTATTCTTGGTTGCAACGCGCGTGTGTCCACCGTCTTGAACTCCGCTACCTTGATGGTCAACCAATAAGAAGTCACCAGGTTGAATTTTTGTAAATAGTTGTTGAAGTCGCGTTCTTAGTTGTGCTTCGGTTAATGATGTTGGTTTAATTTCGTCTATTAATACGAAACGAACGGGGTTGTTGTTTGCAGCAGCGTATTTATCTGTCCATCTGAACCATTGGTTCGCGTTAGGATATTCGCCTTTATTATCGTTGGTGTTGTCTCTGTAATAAGGAGGTTCGTAACCACCTTTACGCAAAACGTTTCCACCGAATAAGTTGCATTTCCAACGGTCTTTAAGAAAATCAAAGGGTTTGTTGGTAGGTACGTTATGTCTGGGGTCGATGTTTATCCAAGGTTGAGGTACACCAAAAAATTTTGCTACTTCACCTGTAGACAGTTCAATTGCTGCATTTACTAAATCTTTGGGACTGGCGCCTGTAATTCCTGGTACATCAGTTTTACGAAGTGCTGCATCGATGGCTTTTGCTGTTTTGGCGCCAACTTTACCATCAACGAGTAATGCATTACCTTGTTGAAATGCTCGTACAGCTTTAATTGTTTCATCACCATAGTCACCATCGGCGCCAAACTCAGGTAACATGTAGTTTAATTTACTAGTACGGCTGGCTAAAGCAATTAGCGCACGTTGAATATTACGAACAGAGGGATGGTTACGTCCTGAGTCAGGTAAACTAGTATTGCCATTGAGTAAATCGGTATCGTTAGCAAGATTAGCAATTGGTTGTGCAACTGTAACGTTGCTACCAAGAGATTTTAAAAGTTTATTTAACCAGCTACCTACACCTGGTTCTATTGTGTCAGCGTAACGAGTCGCTATTACTTCCGCTTCTTGTCTATTTGTTTGCCCTGCTTTAATGCGTCTTTCTAACTCAACCATTTCGGCAACAGTAAAACGCGCGTTGGTTATTAAATTTTGAATAGGAGTTGATAAAGCTGGCATGTAGTTTCTCCGCAATAATAATAATATTTTTCGTTGGAATTTTCTTGTGGTTTTAACTACATGCACCGTCTGAATCATTTCGGAAAATACAGACCAAGAGACCAGGCTTTTTAAAGAAGCCTGGTTTCTCAGAGGATATTTTACCTAACTGCCTCAACTTCTTGGACAGTTAATGAAAGTGCTTGTGCAACTTGTTCGACGCTTAATCCCATTTGTAACAACTGAGATACTGCATCTAATCTTGCCTGCCGTTCGGCATCAGCACGTTGTTGTTCGGCTTCTTCTGGCAGTAAAACCAGATTCCCAGCTTCGTCGTAAAACCTTAGCCAAACTGCGTCATCATCTTCAATAACACCTTTCCAAGTCCCTAACCATAGGTGCAAACTCTCGCACCACAACCATCCTCGCGAATCTTCTTCGATTGGTTGGTAGCCTTTGTAGCTATCAAGGCGCCACATCCTTGTAGTGAGTTGACCTTAAAGGGATGAAATACAAAATAATCTTTGGTTTTAAAGACTTTTTCGTACAGCGCTTTTTTTCTCCTAGGTCATTTACTTCTGTACTATCAGAAAGTAACTCAACAATCATGTCAGAATAACGTCCGTTTTCTTCCCAAACTACCCAACCTTGACGTGCTGGGTCAGGTGGCACATCTAAGACAATAAAAAAGTCGGGGCCTTTAAATTCTTTGTTTTTAACTTGCTGAGTGCTATAGTAAACAAACATATTGCCGCCAACAAAAAAGTTGTTTCGTCCTGCACAGTGGTGCCGATAAGAACGAATTAGTGCGTTCATTATGACGCGGTGACGACTACTTTCCAAGGGTTCTCCGTCATCAAATATTAAATCTGTAGGTGGCATCGGTGGTTGCCACTCTTCGTCCGGTGATTGTGTTTCTATTTGTGCGACTTCAGCGGTTTGAGGTGTCATAATATCCACAGTGGTCATGGCGCCACCCGATTACAATATTTTGAAAACTTTTGTACTATTCTACTACTTGCTATAAACGGGCGCCTGTTTGTTGAGAAACTTAGAACAGCATCAAACTGTGTGATTGGAAAGCAAATGCACGTCGTCATAATTTATGGGTATTAAAATAGTAATAAAATACTATTGTTAACTTAAATACTAAAAAGTACATTTGTGACAGATATTTTACTGTCACTAGTGAAGTATTCATTTCTGCCGTTAAATGGTGGGTTTTCTATCGATTTGATCCCCCTAACAAGAACGCGAATTCGGGGTAACTGGAGAACAGAGTAATTATTTTTACATTGAAAAATGTAATCTAAAGCCCCCTTATCAAGGGGGGTTGGGGGGATCGAACTTTTCCGTAATCCTTAAGTGTAAACTTGTATAAATAAAAAAGTTTGTACAAAAACACATATAGTATGAAATTAGAAAATATAACTTCTCGTCTTAGCGAAGAACAAGTAAAAGCTGATAATGAGTTAGTTGCACAAATTCAAATTAAATTACGAGCTTTAGGTTTATATCCGGGTGGAAAGTTTGTTGATGGTGATTTTGGCCCAAGAACTAGGAATGCGATTAAAAGCTTTTGTGATGCTGTTGGTATTCCCTTTCCTCAATATGATAGAAACTTTGCTCAAAATCTTTTAACTAGAAAGCAGTTACCTTCTGTTTTAGGAATGGTAACTAGTAACCGCACGCAAACTTTCCAAAATTTACTTGATATTGCGAAAGCTACCCGACCCGCTGAAGGGGAAGTTGCTTTTTTACACCGGGGTATTCAAAACTCTAAGTACATTACAGAAATTGCTGAGTATGCAGAACGCTTAACAACTAAGCATGAACCTCAAGCTTTACCATCAACTTATACACCGTATCCGAAACGAGGAGTTATTCCAAATATAGATAGTCAAGGTTTAAATTTTCTTCATTCTGATATTAAAGAAGCTTGTATTTGTATTGGTAATTTTGCTAATGGGGAAATAAAAACCCGCTGGTTGGGGAAAAATGCTCTTGAAGAACGTCAGTTCTGGAGTGCTAGCAAGATTATTCCAATTCTAAACACAGTTTGCGATGCTAACACTAAGGCGCCTGGAGTTGATATTGCGAACTGCTATGTAAATGAATCACGAAACAAATTTACTGATATCGCTTTAGATATTATTAGCTACCGAGGCAAAATTACTTCCTCAAATGCCGGAGCAGCTAGCTTAAAGCTATTTCAAACTCCAACAGCGTTAGAAACATGGGTTAAAAATATTACAGGTAATCAACAGCTTAGTTTTCGGGGTGGATATGGTGAAAATGCATTTATTAGACAACCAAAACTATTCGATAGAGTCTCAGGCAAACAAGTACTTACTTCACCCGGCGCCCCACTGGATGGTCAAAATTTATTATCAGCATACGATTTGACGCGGTTAATCTCAATGTTAGGATGGCATTGGCATTTACCCGGAGATGCACGTTTACCCGGCGCCCAATGGCAAAGTTTAAAATCTATAGTTCAAGCAATGGGTAACGACAGAGCAAGATATATAGATGTGGCAATAGAAACTCTTGGACTAGAAAATGTTATTACCTCTCCGGTCATTATCTCAAAATTAGGTAATGGCTTTAGCGAAACTAGAACTTCACACGAAATTACTTACGTTGCGTTCGTAGAATTCATCGATGAACGTAACACTAGCGCAAACCAACCTGGTAAATTCAAAACCCTAGCAATGACATTACGAGCAGCGGTACAACCACCTCGTACCTTGGTTGAAGTTGACGCGCGTATGGCAGCGGATGTCACCGAAATTATTCGCCGCGTCATAGTTGATCAAATTATCTAGTAGTGGGGTGGGTAGTACTACTGGTTAACGCACACCAGTAGTACCAAATTGCGTCACTTGCACAAGACCTTATCCAAATATAAAAATCCATAAGGGCAATACAAAAAGCAACAATATTGTTGATACAAGAATACTGCTAGCAATTAAATCGCGGTCTAAATTATATTCTTCTGCCAGAATTAAACCTAGAAATGCTGATGGCATCCCCGACATCAGTACCATTGCCAAGCTTGATGAAGCAGGCAGCTTAAGTACAAATTTAGTAAAAATTCCAACTAGTAAAGGTATTATAATAACTCGCAAAGTAGCCGGAATAAGGGCTAATTTAAGGCTTTTCCATCCTTGTAGTTGAGCGAGTCTAATTCCAATGAGTAAAAAAGCACATGCAATAACGATGCCAATTGATTGTTGAAGTCCTATTTCAACAGCATCTGGTAGGTTTAAAGAGCGCGTAAAGTATCCAAATATAAATGCCCATAACGGAGGTACTGTTAAAATATCCCGTAGTTGCGTTAAAAAGTTATTTTGTTGCTGAGTGTGGCTATAGTAACTAGCAATCCATACTCCTAAACCAAATGGACCAATAACATTGTGGGTAATACTGAATATTACTGCTAAATTTAATGCATTGGCATCAACTAACGAAGGTGCAATTGCCAGTCCAACAAAACCAGTATTACCTAAAATAGCAGCGAGAAGAAAACTCCCCTCGCTGACTCGACTCAGTGGTTGTATTTTTGAGCCGTGTTCAGACTTTTGCTGGTTGGCTAATAATTTCCATATCCATATAACTGATAGTGTCACCACTAAACCAATTATTAATGTACCAACGGTTATTACTGGCGCCAATACGGAGGTATTAATTGCTTGATACTGCTCAGAGTTACCCTGACGAGACAACGCAATAAGTTCCAGAGGGACTCCAACCCAGTAAAGACCACGACCTAATATCTTTGAGAAAGACTTAGGTAGTAAGGGACATACCAGTAACCCTAACCCTATCCAGATAATTAAAGGTGTATAAGCTTGAAATAAAGTGTCAGTCATTAAAGTAATTTAATTGTAATGGCTAGTTGGGAACCGTAAAATTTACTTTCTTCCCAACGTAAATGCAGTCCATTACCAAGTTACCTCAATTAAGTAAAAGTTAGTTGACCAAAGCGATATCACGAATACGCCATCCGTTCTCTACGCGCACTACTTCGTATCTAACTCTGACTTTATCTTTTTCTGGTTCCTTCTTTTCTCCGTTTTCGTAGTAAGTCGTACTTTCTACTACTGTTGCTTCTACCGTTGCGTGGTTTTTATTATTAGCATCTGGTTTAACAGATACGTTTGATACTGTATGTTCGTACTGTCGATACTTATTGCTTGATTTAACTTGCAAAGCAATACCTCTCCAGTATGATAATGCTGAACCTGTTAGTATTTGGTTCAAACTATCTATATCATGCTTGGAACCTAATGAAGTTGACTTTGCTGATAACCAACTCTGAACTACTTGTGTTGCAGATTCTTTGGTTAAATCTCCTTCTGGGTACTGCGGTTGACTACCTGGTGTAGGAATCGCTACAGGTGGTTCATTTATTTCTATTGCAAGCTGTTTCCCTTGTAATGCTGGGCCTGGAATTAATATATTTTTTAACCAGCCAAATGTTGTACTAATTAACAGCCAAAATAATAATACACCTGCGACCGAAGCTAATACTTTTAGCAACAAACTCGCACTTTTATTACGAGATTGTCTACGTCTTGGCGCTACACGTTGGTTCGGTTTCGGAATATTCTTTACACTACCAGATGGTTGATGTCTACGTCTTTTCGATTTTGGCGCCCTAACTGTGCTTGTCGCAATTTGGCTATTGTGATTTTTTGGTACACGACCGTTCGGTTGTGGTCTAGAAGTAACAGGCGCCTCGTGATTAAATCTAGTATCGTAGTTATCGGTTGATATGTTGTAATTCGCTGGCGCCGACTTGGGAATTTCTGTTACCCTATTGCGATAATTAGGTCGAGCCGTAACTGTAGAATTATTATAATTACTTGATGTAGTGTTTGATGTGCCATTTGGAGACTTGAGTGTAGAAGTACGCCAGTCAGCATCAACATTTTCTGCATCACTGGGTAAAACTTCTAAATAAGCTTGCACGTCAGGGTCTGCAAAATATTCCTTGAGCGATGCTACTTGGTCTTCTAAATCACGAAAATGTGGAAATACTTCATTTTGTAACCAACGTTCACCGTATAAGCACAGTCCTGGTAATAAATCTGGCGAAGACTGAGAATGTTCGCGAATAAAAGCCAAAGCTTCGTATTCTTGACTTAATTCTAATGCTTTAGTAGCTTCTTCTGTTTGTCCCAAAAGTAGCGCACATAACGATTGCTCAAGGTGAACATCTTGCCGTTTACCCAAACGCAACAGCATTTGCTTTGCTTGCCTAATTAATGCTGGTTGACGTTGAGTAAATCCACGCGCGATTAAAGCATAAACAGCTAAATATGTGGCAACTGCTGAAGGACGTTTACTTTCTGATTCAAATAGATGATGCTGTTCAGCTACGGTTAAATGATGCCGTAACTGCTGAACAAAGCGTAAAAAGTCATCAACGTTTAATCCTGACTCATCGTTGAGCGATCCATCTATACCACCACGTTCTTCTAAAACCTGCTGTAATAGCTGTAATCCTTGCTTCCTTTCTGCTGCATGGTCAAGTGGCAATGCAACTAATTCGAGAATGCGATATGGACGCAATCTATTTAAATCAGCTTGAATTTCGACTCGAACGTTAGGAAACATTCCTTCTTTGCCTAGCAATTCTTCCCCTGTCTCCAGAGAAATTGCTGCGTTTTCATAGTTTCCTTGCTGCCATTGTTCGCGTCCTAACTCTAAACAGGCTAATGCTACTGTTAGTACTACATCCGGACGTTCGGAGGCAAAACTTTCATTATCTGTTTTATTTCTGTTAACAAGGTATGGGCGCCCAAGTTTAAGGACTTGTTCGTATTCTCCAAGCTCTTGTAAAATCAGCAAGGCACCGACTAATTCGTCTTCATTAACATCTATAGTTGGGTTTTGAGTATCAGAATTTGAATTCGAGTGTCGAGCAACTCTGTTCTCAACAGCGACAGCGACATCGGTGCCGTTTTGAGTATATGCAGACGCTAAATACACCCTGTCGTATTCTTTGCGCTCTAAAGGATTAGATAAAACCACGTAAGCTTCTTCAACTAATTGTTTTCGCGATGTAGTTGCTGCGATTGAATATTCCCGTCGTGGTAGCTGGACAATACGGTCATTATAAGCTTGCCGCAATTGCTCCGAGCTTGCCGCCAACGGTAATCCTAATATACGGTAGTAATCGAGCGGAATTCGCACAGCCTACTTCCCCTACAGCGTATTATGTGATGTTTCACCTAGACCATTCCAGGCATTATCAAACCGTGCCATAATAATACCTTGTTGAACTTACACGCGCGTTCCGTGTACAACACAACAACTTAACTGTTGTTTAAAGTATGTAATCGGCGCCGATATATTAAGTCACCTTACCTCTACACTTAACTAATGAACATAAGTCAAAAATAGTTAAGTAATCGACAAGTATATAACAATACCAGGATATTGAATAACTAACTATTACAAATAGGTAGCTATATTCATTCTCAGGCTAGCAACGAATTATACATCGTTGTGAACCGTTGTTCGCTACTATAGAGCGAGTAAAATTCTACCACAACGATATTATTGTTACAATTACCTAGAAGCAGATTGCTGATAAGTAACGCTGTGCTGAAAGCTAAAAATTGTTAATCAATATGCAGAATCTTGCTATTCTAACTGTTAGTGTATAGCCGAGGGTAGCGAAAGCGAGCCGGCTATGACATCAAATAAAGTTGCTTCTTTACAGTCAAATGAACGAGCTTCGAGTTATCGAATCTTGATTTTGACAGTTTATTTGCTGCTTCTAAGTTTAGAGAGTAGTAGAGTCAGAGCAATTGGACGCTCTTGGGTAGCGCTCTTGCCTGCATTTAAAGGAAGTCGCCTATAAATCGGGTAAGCGCACATGAGCGTCATATAAATAATGGTGACATTAAGTGTTACTACGGGGATACTCAAAAGATAATGGTTCAAGAACGCACGTTACCAACGTTTGATGCGGCATCCGCACAAATTACGAAACAAGAAGGCTTGCTGCTTTACGAAGACATGGTTTTGGGGCGCATGTTTGAAGATAAGTGCGCCGAAATGTACTACCGAGGAAAAATGTTTGGCTTTGTCCACCTTTACAACGGTCAAGAAGCTGTTTCCAGTGGTATTGTCAAAGCCATGAAACCGGGAGAAGACTATGTTAGCAGCACATACCGCGACCACGTTCATGCTTTAAGTGCTGGAGTACCAGCACGCGAAGTAATGGCAGAACTATTTGGCAAAGCCACAGGTTGTAGCAAAGGGCGCGGTGGTTCGATGCACATGTTTTCTGCGAAACATCGCTTACTCGGTGGATATGCGTTTGTTGCTGAGGGTATTCCTGTAGCGGCGGGTGCTGCATTTCAAAGCAAGTACCGCAAAGAAGTGTTAGGTGATACCAATCCAATGGAGGTAACAGCTTGTTTCTTCGGTGATGGCGCCGCCAACAACGGGCAATTTTTCGAGACGCTCAACATGGCAGCGTTATGGAAATTGCCAATACTCTTTGTTGTCGAAAATAATAAATGGGCAATAGGAATGGCGCACGAACGCGCAACATCTGACCCCGAAATCTATAAAAAAGCCAGCGTCTTCAACATGGTGGGTATTGAAGTTGATGGTATGGACGTTCTTGCAGTGTATTCAGCAGCAAAAGAAGCTGTGCGACGTGCGCGCTCCGGAGAGGGACCAACTTTAATCGAAGCATTAACCTACCGTTTCCGAGGACACTCGTTAGCAGACCCTGACGAACTGCGAAGCAAAGAAGAAAAAGAATTTTGGTTCGCACGCGACCCAATCAAAAAGCTAGCCAGCGAATTGATTGAAAGAAAGTTAGCAACTGCCGACGAATTAAAAGCCATCGACAAAAAAATACAAACAGAAGTCGAAGAGGCCGTCAAATTTGCCGAAAGCAGTCCCGAACCAAGTCCAAACGAGTTATACCGCTTTATCTTCGCCGAAGACGAGTAAACAACACACGCATTCGTAGAGACGTGATTAATCACGTCTCTACAGTATTAAACATATGTATTCAATTTCTCTTCAACAGAATCAATATAAAACCTACATCCTCACGGATGAAAGCACTAACTCCCAGTTAGAAGTTGTACCCGAACGTGGTGGCATAATTACTAAATGGCACCTCGATGGAAAAGAAATTTTTTACCTAGATGAAGAACGCTTTGTCAACCCAGAGTTGAGTGTTCGAGGAGGTAATCCAATTTTATTTCCCATTTGCGGTAACTTGCCAGAAAACACTTACACCACAGGGGGCAAACAGTATACCCTTAAACAGCATGGATTTGCACGCGATTTACCTTGGGTATCTTTTGGTTATGTTTCAGATGAAGGAGTGTCGCTGCAAGCTACTTTACATAGCAACGAGCAAACACAAGCAATTTATCCTTTCAACTTTCAGATAACTTTTACCTATCAACTTCAAGGTAACAGTCTGAATGTTGGACAGCATTATACAAACAAGTCATCTCAACCAATGCCTTTCTCCTTTGGTTTTCATCCTTACTTTTCCGTGCAGGATAAAAATCAACTTCAGTTTGATATACCATCGCGAGAGTACCAAGACCAGAAAACCAAAGAAAATCACACATTTAACGGCAGTTTTGACTTTAACCGTGATGAAATCGATGTAGCTTTCAAACAACTTAGCAGTCAAACAGCTACCGTTACCGACTTAAGCCGTAAACTCAAATTAACCTTCGATTACGACAACGTATTTTCAACTTTAGTATTTTGGACACTCAAAGGCAAAGACTTCTACTGTCTCGAACCTTGGAGCGCTGGTAGAAACGCCATTAACACAGGCGAAAACCTTACAGTACTCCAACCAGGCGCCAGTTACTCAACATTTTTCAAACTCACAGCAAATTTTTTCTCTTAACCCCTTTACAAAACTATATACCCTTGTGTTAGAGTGTATAAGCCAGCGAAAAAAACGCGGCACGGGTGACTAACTCAATGGTAGAGTACTCGGCTTTTAACCGATTAGTTCCGGGTTCGAGTCCCGGGTTACCCATACTAAACATTCAAAAATTCTTGTGAGTGAAAAAACTGTTGTGCGGTAGGCATCCTTGCCTACCCTATAAATTTAATTAAATTAATTAACAGGCTTTCTATGCCTGTTCCACAAGACTGTTCCACAAGATAGAATAAGACTATTGAACTATAAGTTACAGATTTAATTTTCTCTTCAACTCATAATTCTTCATTATCATCCTCCATTCACTCAGCACTCAGCACTCAGCACTCAGCACTGAACACTAAATCTCTTAAACTTTTTAAACATAAACACCAATCACTAGTTATAATTTCCTATAAGTTGAAAAAAAGATTAAGATTCAGCGTAGTACATACGCTCATCATTCAACCGATTATCTGACAACACATTCAGGAGGACTATCTATGGCGCTCGTACCAATGCGGCTCATGTTGGACCACGCCGCTGAGAACGGTTACGGCATTCCAGCTTTCAACGTTAACAACCTGGAGCAGATTCAAGCAATTGTGCAGGCTGCCCATGAGACAGATAGCCCCGTAATATTACAAGCATCACGCGGCGCCCGTAAGTACGCAGGTGAGAATTTCCTTCGCCATTTAATTTTGGCAGCAGTGGAAACTTATCCTCATCTTCCTATTGCGATGCACCAAGACCACGGTAACGAGCCAGCAACTTGCTATTCAGCAATGAAAAATGGCTTTACCAGTGTAATGATGGATGGTTCATTACAAGCTGATGCCAAAACCCCCGCAAGCTTTGAGTATAACGTTAACGTTACTCGCGAAGTAGTGAAAGTAGCTCACTCTTTGGGTGTAAGTGTTGAAGGTGAACTTGGCTGTTTGGGTTCATTGGAAACAGGTATGGGTGAAGCAGAAGACGGACATGGTTTTGAAGGTAAACTCGACCATTCCCAACTTCTAACCGACCCAGACGAAGCGGTTCAATTCGTTGAACAAACACAAGTAGATGCTTTAGCTGTTGCTATTGGTACCAGCCACGGCGCCTACAAGTTTACCCGCAAACCAACTGGCGAAATTTTGGCAATCAGCCGCATTGAAGAAATTCACCGTCGTTTGCCCAACACCCACTTGGTAATGCACGGTTCTTCATCTGTACCAGAAGATTTAATTGCGTTAATTAACCAATACGGTGGCGCTATTCCAGAAACCTACGGTGTACCCGTTGAAGAAATTCAAAAAGGTATCAAGTGCGGTGTACGTAAAGTAAACATCGACACCGACAACCGTTTGGCTATCACCGCTGCTGTGCGTGAAGCTTTAGCGAAAGACACTAAGGAATTTGACCCCCGTCACTTCCTCAAACCTTCTATCAAGTACATGCAAAAAGTCTGTGCTGACCGATATCAACAGTTTAGTACTGCTGGTAACGGAAGCAAAATTAAGCAAATGTCCTTGGATGACTTCGCTGCTAAGTACGCTAAAGGCGAACTTGCCGCACTCACCAAAGCTGCTGCAACAGTATAATTAAATAGGAAATTAAATGTAGAGACGTGATTAATCACGTCTCTACGGTTTCTTATTTAATTGTAATTCGGCGCCTCTTTTGTAGGTTGGGTGGAGGCTTTGCGTTTACGTAGTACGCCGAAGGCGCAACCCAACATAAAATAATATTTTTTAGCTTAAGTAAGTACCATTTCAAACGTAGGGTGCGTGACGCTACGAAAATATTTCAACGTAGTTATAAGACTTGTAGCGTCACGCACCGACTAATGATTGTTACTGCTTAATTAAACTTTTTATGTGATTAAATCCCCCCAACCCCCCTTAATAAGGGGGCTTTAAATTCTCTTTTTCCCCCTTAATAAGGGGCTTAAAACTCTCTTTTTCCCCCCTTATTAAGGGGGCTAAGGGGGATTTAAATTTTAACCGACTACTATTAAAAAATTACATTTAAACTTCTAAATGTTGGAAAATAACCTTCATCAATTGAACTTGTGTAAATGGTTTAGTTATATACCCAGAGGCGCCGACCATTTTAGCTTTAGCTTTATCGACTAAACTAGTTCTTGCTGTCACCATAATTACAGGTGTATTTTTAAAATACGAGTGCTTTCTTAATAAAGAACAGAATTCATGACCATTTAAATTTGGCATTCCAATATCGAGTAAAATTAAATCAGGTTTGACGCGAATAGTTTGCATCAAAGCCTTTACAGAATCATTGAGTTGCACAACATCAAAAAAAGTTTCATCTAAAAAGGTTTTAATAGCATTTAGCATACTTGGGCTATCATCAATACACATAATTGTGTATTGTAATTTCGGAAGTTTTTTCGATGATGGTTTAAATGTATTATATTTATTAGTCGTATTTTTAGTGTGATGTTTTTGTTTATTTGGAGAAGAAATTTTTTCAACGAGTGACAGAATATTTAAACGGCAGTATTTTGGCATTTTATCAATGAAGCTATTAGATGCGAATTCATAACAACCTTCTTGTAATAATAAGAATGATTCTAAAACTTCGACTGCTACTTCCTCAATAAGCATTGCAGCTTGAGTTAGGTTAATATATTTCTGCTCGACCAACCAGCATATCGCTAAGTAATCTGAATTGGGTATTGCTTGATTTTGAATACTAGTTTCAAAAATAGCCTTTAGTCGAGTATATACTTCACGATTAAGTGTTGGAACAGTTTTACTAAGTAGCTGCAACTTTTTATATAGTATCTCAAACATTCCCGACTCATAGCAAGCGTATACAAGCTTACCCTTCTCTAAATATATAAGCCAGGAAGCAGAAGCACTAAAAACTTGTAAACAACCAGTTGCGTGTGCATTAACAGAAGAGCTTAAAATTTGCAATGGTTGTAAACGCTGAAAAAATCGGTATCGACCAATAGGAAGTGTTTGCATTTTTATACTGATTCTAATAATATAAAGTTGGTAATATAAAAAACTACTTATGATAGGTTTATCTGTACTTATAAATGTAACCTAATAAATTAAGTGCGTGAACAACCTATTTTTAGCAATTTGGCAGTTATTCGTCAATCTTGCAGGTGAATCATCCTTTATATACATTAGATACAATTTCCTATATCAAGATTATTTTCCGGACATTTTAAAATTAGAAATTCTCAATATGACTTGAGTTTAGTTTTAAGTTTTAAGTACATGCATTTTTTTATACTTTTGTATTGTTGCATTTTTCAGAAATGGGCTATTAGGCTGCAAAAAATAGAGATAAATAGAGAACATTCAAGATTTAACTATAATTAGATTTGTAATATAATTTACAAATGTAAGATTAATATAGATAATTGTGACTGAATTTTATTTTGAAGTTGAAGATACTGGAGAACGTTTAGACCGCTATTTGGCATCGGAACTGCCAGATTTATCTCGTTCGCGCGTTCAAACTCTTATCGAACAAGGTTGTGTTTACGTCAATAACAACGAATGCACATCAAAAAAGGTAGTCGTAAAATCGGGTGATTTAGTAACGATTACTATTCCCGAAGCTCAACCTCTCGAACTCTCTGCCGAAAATATCCCGCTTGATATTCTTTACGAAGATGACCAGTTAATAATTCTTAATAAAGCAGCAGGTATAGTAGTTCATCCTGCACCAGGTCATCCTAACGGCACGTTAGTAAATGCCTTACTTGCACATTGTCCTAACTTACCTGGAATTGGTGGGGTTCAGCGTCCGGGTATTGTGCATCGTTTAGATAAAGATACTACAGGCGCCATCGTTATCGCCAAAACCGAACAAGCGCACCAGCACCTGCAAGCACAACTCAAAGCCAAAACCGCGCGTCGTGAATATCTTGGTATAGTTTACGGGGCGCCGAAAACTGAAACTGGTACAATTGATTTACCAATTGGGCGCCATCCGATAGACCGTAAAAAAATGGCAGTAGTTCCAATAGAAAAAGGAGGACGCGAAGCTGTTACTCACTGGCAAGCACAAGAACGTTTGGGAAATTATACACTTGTACGCTTTCAGCTAGAAACTGGACGTACTCATCAAATTCGAGTTCACAGCGCACAAATTGGTCATCCTATTGTTGGCGACCCAATATATAGTTCTGCACGCTCGCTAGGTGTCAATTTATCTGGTCAAGCACTCCACGCATGGCGCCTAAAATTACAACACCCCGTTACAGGAGAATATATAGAAGCTACGGCGGCGCCTCCCCAGGAGTTTACAAAACTTTTAGAAGCGCTACGAAGACGAAGTGGCAGTATCTAGGTAGAACTAGCAGGTGCGATTATACAACGATTGAATAATTTAAGTGTGTATTTTCCCGATAGTGCCGACAATGGATGAATGTATATCTGTAGACCGCTTAAGTATAAATTTAGCTCAGAAAAACTGGTAAATATTTTTTGTGAGTAAATTAATATACAATGAAACCAATGGTGGTTTTATATAGAAGAATTTATAGTTAAAATGTTCTAAGTATTTATTCTAACTAATAGGTTTATGGAAATATCTTCTTCTCGTTTGACCGTTATTATTCCTGCTTACAATGGAATGCCTTTTTTAAAAGATGCAGTAGAATCAATTTTGTCTCAAACTTATAAAAATTTTCATTTACTTATTATTAATGATGCTTCTACAGATAATACTGCGGAATATTTGAACTCTCTTGACGACCCGCGAATTGAGATTATTCACTAAGAGAACATGGGTTTATGTGGTTCGCTTAATAAAGCAATTATTGAGCGAAGAGATTCAGAATTTGTGGCACGTTTAGACCAAGATGATATCTCTTTTCCGTCTCGTCTTGAGGAGCAGATGAATTTTATGCTGCAAAATCCAAGTTATGCTTGTGTGTTGAGTAATATCTCTAGGATTGGAATTGATGGTAAAGAGTTTGGTTATTATCAAAAAACTTCTAATAATGCTTCTAGTGACGAGATTGATGATTACGATTCAAAACGATATGGCTGTATTGTTCACAGCACAATTCTTTTTAGAAGAAAAAAATTTATAGAAGCTGGTGGATATAGACAAGAGTTGTATCCCGTTGATGACTATGACCTGTTACTCAGGTTTTCGTCTCTTTTTTCAGTAGCAGTTATTAAAAAACCGCTCGTCAAATATCGAATTCATGGTAAAGCGGGAACCTTTAATTCTTTCTGGAAAATGCAAACCAACACCCGATATGTTGAGGAAATGGACGAACGACGAAAAAATGGAGAATCAGAAATTCCTCTTGCTCAGTGGCTAGAATTAGATAAACCTTTGGGTGTGCAGCAATTCCAAAGATATTTAGATGGTACTGGACAGCTTTTTTTTCGCCAAGCAGGTAGCTTGATTGGTGAAGGTAAGAAATTACAGGGTGGTTTATATTTAGTTGGGGCTTTTCGTTGTAATTCGCGATTTACAACAAAAAGGTTATTAGCACTACGCACTAGCAAGGTCAAGCACTCCACTCATGGCGCCTAACATTACCCCGTTACAGGAGAATATATAATAAAAATTAATACCAAAATTACCTACGTTATTTTCCGGAAAGTAAATATCGTATGATGTATATAGGTAAGTAAAGTAAAAATACTTAGTTAGAAACCGGGCTTCTTTATGGCAAATTAAGGTTTCTAGCAAAATTTTGATAAGAAGCCCGGTTTCTTTGTAGATTTTGCGAGTTTTATGGATAAATTTCAAGTTTGACGATAGTGAATGTATGGAGTAATATAAATAGTATAGGGTAATTTAAATTGGCAGTTGAAAAAACAAGCGTGGGTATATAAATATGAGACTAAAAAGATGGGAATCTCCCCGAAAGAAAGGGAGGAACGACAAAGGTCGAGGTGGTTCGGCAAGGCAACGACAACTTAAGAAGCAACAGCAAATGCTGCGGAAGCGACTCAAGGAAGAAACCAAGCAAAACAATCAAAATAAAAACAATCAAAACTGGGAAAAGAAAAGTAATTCTTCTCCCAGTTTTTTTTCTAACGATTTCAACATATTTCAATTTATTTATATATTATTGTTTTATATATAAATAGTTCTAATTGCCGTAATGAAATGTATTTTATATTACGTATTAATTCAGATTTTTAATTTATTTAATAGACCAGAACTTTTTTTACTTAATATATAAAATCAACAACAAGCTAATGTAAATTTAATGTAAAGTTGTTACAAATAAATTGTAAGTTTTTTTTTCGTGAGTAAAGTAATATACAATAGTCTTAATGAAATAATTACCAGGGAAGCCGAAAAATTACTGAGAGCGTGTGCATCTCCATGTGTTGACTTGCAATATTACTACAGCAAGAAAAAGTAGTTGATAACACATACTTATTTCTGGCTGTGAATTCAGAATTGTCTATTTTTTAAACACAAGGAGTTTAGTTATGGTAGGAGAAATGTTTCTGCCTACTAAGAAGGTTCTTGATTTCCCTATAACTGCTTTAAAACTTGATGACCAGGTGCAAACGATTTTGCATTGGGCAACCGAACGTGAAAGTAAAACAGTGTGTGTAGCAAATGTACACATGCTAATGGAAGCACATTGGAATCCTGAGTTTGCAAATGTTCTTAAAGGTGCAGACATTGTGACTCCAGATGGTATGCCTCTGGTTTGGATGATGCGTCAAATGGGCGCCCGATATCAAGACAGAGTCGCGGGAATGGATATTATGATGTCACTGTGTAAATTAGCAGAAGCTAATAACATTAGTGTATTCTATCTAGGTTCACAGTCCGAGATTCTTTCGCGGATGAGGAAACAGTTGAATAACGATTTTCCTAGACTGAAAATAGCAGCAATGGAACCTCTACCTTTTCGTCCCTTGACAGAAGGCGAAGACCAAGCGCTGATTGAAAAAATTCACTCTAGTGGTGCTGGTGTGGTGCTTATTTCTTTGGGTTGTCCCAAACAAGAAAACTGGATGGCTCAACACAAAGGCAAAGTTCAAGCAGTCATGATTGGACTAGGTGGTGTTTTCCCTGTTTACGCAGGAATTCACAAACGGGCGCCTCGTGTTGTTCGTGATTTAGGATTAGAATGGCTCTACCGTTGGATGCAAGAACCGCGCCGACTTTGGCAGCGTTATACCAAGACAATTCCACCATTTATCTGGCTAGCACTTAAACAACTACTAACAGATAAAACCATTGCCCAAGCATATCTTGATGGAACCGCTGATTAAATTTATAGTTTAGGCTTCTATCAGATTTCCGTGAAATCTCGTCACGAATAACTTGCACTCCGGCGGCGGTAAAAGTCGCCGTCTAAGCAAGTTTTTAGTACAAAAGTTGGCTCCTATAATTAATATTGTGCGTGCGTAACCATGTAAAATCAGCTTTATTAACAAATAGGGTATTAAGTTATATTATTTGACTGCGAAATATTTCTTTTTAAAGCATCAAACCTGTGTAGAAACGTTACATGTAACGTCTCTACATTTATTTTTATACGAACGTCTCTACATTTATTTTTATACTATATCTTTAGAATGATTTATTAAAGTTTGTAGTATTATAAGACTTATGCAAATAAATTCGGTTTCTAAAAGTTTCGTTTTTTAGTAGCACTTCATATAATTTTTACACTTCAAGTCGTTTGAACTGAGTTTTGTATATTTTGTGATAAGTCTTCTTCATAACAGTTGCGTAACTACTTACGTATTGCTAAACTTTAAAAGTTGAAAGTTAAGAAAACGAACAAACCAAAATTGTTCTCTTGCAGAAGGGGAGCATCCAAATGCAAGCAAAAGTAGGGCTGTCTGTAGTTTAGAACATAGCGTAAAGTAAAGTTTTTAAAGCAAATAGAGTCTGAAAAATTTGGAGAATTTAATAAGTGCTTTTCTTCATTGTTTTTCGGTAACTCATAACGGTAAACTAACATCTAAGGGTCAGGTTACTACAAAACGAAACTAAGCTCAAATCGAATTACAAATACTTATTATAAATTCGACTATGGTTTTGATATGTAGTAACGCAATTGACAAATAAATTTTTGTCTTTTGAAAAAATAATTCCTGATACGAGTAAAATCCTTAGAAGAGTTAATACAATAAAAAATAAATTAAGTTAATTACAAAGAGAATACAAAGCTTATGAATTTAAAAGAATTAGAAAAAAAAACGTTATTTGCTTCAACTATAATTGCGTCAAGCCAGCAAATTTCTTCTGACCTTGGCGGGGAAGCGGTAATTTTAAACCTTAAGTCTGGAGTTTACCACGGGTTAAATGAAGTAGGCGCCAGTATTTGGAAGCTGATTCAAGAACCTAGAACAATAGAAGAAATTAAACAGAAACTTTTGGAAGAATACGACGTTGAACCCGAACAGTGTGAAAGCGACGTAATAGAACTACTCGAAAACCTTTTAGTAGCGGAACTGATTGTGATTAATAATGAAACGACTGCGTAATTTTTTTAAGATAAGCAACCGAGCGCGCGTTTTGCTGTCAGCAGCATTAATATTATTAACAGGTGTTCGATTAGGTTTATTGTTGCTACCGTTTTGTAACTTGTTTAAGCTAATAACAAATATTAGTGAAGGGTTCTTACACAACATAGCTGCAAACAAAGTTTCTCTCGGTCAGATTATTTGGGCAGTAAACGTTGTTACCCGTTACACACCAGGTGGCGCCAAATGTCTTGCACGCGCTTTGACAACCCAAATACTCATGAATTGGTGCGGCTATAAACCCGAACTCCGTATTGGTGTCGCTAAAAGTGAAACTGGAAATTTTGAAGCACATGCTTGGATTGAATATCAAGGACAGGTGGTAATTGGGTATCTTCAAGACCTTCCACGCTTTGTTCCTTTACCATCTCTGGAAGGAGTCAAAATATGAGCGGTATTATGGGGATTTACTGCCTTGATGGCAGTTCAGTAGAACGGGAAAACTTGGTGAAGATGGTGGATACCTTGGCACACCGAGGACCTGATGGCGCCGACATTTGGGTAGAAGGTTCGGTGGGATTTGGACATCGAATGCTTTGGACAACACCAGAATCATTAATTGAAAAGTTACCGTATGTTAATTTTAGGAACGATTTAATCATTACATCTGATTCTCGCATAGACAACCGCGAGGAACTTATTCCTAAGTTACAGTTTCACAACTGTCCACCTGAGAAAATTACGGATAGCCAGTTGATATTGGCAGCGTATGAGAAATGGGGTGAAGAATGTCCGCAGCATTTACTCGGTGACTTTGCCTTTGTAATATGGGATGCAAGAGAGCAGAAATTATTTTGCGCGCGTGACCATATGGGTGTGAAGCCCTTTTATTACTATTATTCAGGGAAACTTTTTGCCTTTAGTTCTGAAATTAAAGCTTTGCTGTGCTTGCAAGAAGTACCAAGCAGATTAAATGAGGTGAGAATTGCAGATTTCTTGACAGTAATGATGGAAGACAAAACTATCACAAGTTATCAAGATATTCTGCGACTTCCGCCAGCGCACAGTATGATAATAGATAGCTCAGGAATTAAAAATTGGTGTTACTGGTCACTTGACCCTAAACGTGAAATTAAGTTAGATTCAGATACAGCTTATGCAGAAGAATTTAGGAAAATTTTTACAGAAGCAGTGCGTTGTCGGATGCGTAGCGCCTTTCCGATTATTTCCCAGTTAAGCGGTGGTCTAGATTCTTCATCCGTCACCTGTGTCGCACGAGATATACTTCGTCAAGAAAAAGAAGAAGAAAAGCAAAATAAATTACATACAATTTCAATTATTTTTGATAAGATTAAACAATGTGATGAACGCCCATTTATCAATGCAGTCATCGAACAAGGTGGATTGATTCCCCACTATATCCCCGGTGATGAACTCGGACCGATATCCAAACTAAACGAAATTTTTCGGTATGAAGATGAAGCATTCATGGGTCCAAGCCATATGTACCCTTGGATGAACTACCGCGCGACTAAAGAATTGGGACTGCGGATTTCATTAGATGGTTTTGATGGAGACACCACAGTTTGTCACGGTACGCCTAGAATTACGGAATTAGCGCGTCAAGGGGATTGGAAAACATGCATAAATGAAGTCAAAACGTTAGCACCACATGTTCATGTATCACCTTCAGGTGTGTTTCGGAATTATGCACTGCCGCACCTAAAAGATTTTGCACATAAATTCCGTTGGATAGAATTTTTCCAGGGAGTACAGCTAATACACAAACATTTTGGTATTTCTCGAAAGCAGTTAATTGTCAATCACGGAATTAAGCCTGTTCTAGGTCAAATACGACAATGGCCACGCAAACACCAGAAAGCTGCAAAATCCTCTGTTTCTCAAAATCCGCTTGTCAAAAATGACTTTGCAGAAAGTATTGGTTTAAATGAGCGAATTGAGAAGTTGAATTTACCGAGTGAAAATTTTCTGACTGTTAGAGAACAACATTGGTATAGTCTAACTCAAGGCGTGTTGCCTTTTGTATTAGAACAAATAGATCGATGTACGGCAAATTGTTCGATAGAAGCTCGTCATCCTTTCATGGATAAGCGCTTAATTGAATTTTGTTTAGCCTTACCTGCCGAGCAAAAACTTAGCCAAGGATGGGGACGAATGGTAATGCGTCGTGCCTTAGAAGGAATTTTACCTGAAAAAGTTCAATGGCGCGGCGGTAAAGCCGATGCATCTGACAATTTCGATGAAGGACTTTTGAAGCGCGATCGCCTACTTTTAGATGAGGCAATGTCCAATCAAGTTAAACATCTAGAAAAATACATTGATTTAGATTTCCTCCAAACATGTTATCAGCGACTGATATCAGGAAAGGAAATTAAGAATGACGATATTATGCGAACTTGGCAGGTAGTTGTTATTAGTTTGTGGCTTGACTACAAGCAATTAACACCGTAAGTCCAAACATCTTGGCAAGTGATGAATTGTGTGGTTGCAAAACCACCAATCTACACTGTAAGTCCAAATCTGGGGTACTACCACAAACGACAACTGTATTAATTCAATTACAAACTAAAAACAAGGAAATTCAATCATGAAGAAGCAATACGTTGCACCCGAACTCACTGTTCACGGAAATGCTGCTGAGATTACCCAAATCGTTGGTGGCGCTCAAAGAACAGATTTCGCGTTCCAAAACGGTCAACAAGTGTCCGGTGGAAATGACCTTGGATCAAGAGATGTAGATGTCTCAAATATACGCTAATCTCAGAATAGATTTTTACTCTAAAAAGGAAAAATCTTATTTCTGTAGGGTAGACTATAATCTACTTTAACTTGGGGTTAATTCTCCCCTATTGAAGATGGGGAGAATTAACGCTCGCCCTCTTGGAAGAAGGAAGAAGTCTTCTTTCTTCTGATCAAACGGGTTCAAGTCCAAGAGCCAAACCGTAGATTCATGCTCTACAATTGGTGGCGGATTAAATCCCCCACCAATCGCCCAACTTCGGCACTTATATCTAACTTCTTCATTCAAAATATTATATTTTTGTTTAATAAGGGCAGATTATTAGACATCTTTTAATCCTAATGTTTTCAAAAAATAACTTAATATAAACATGAAATATTATCACGCTTTTAACTTATGTATTGCTTCTGAATTAGAGTTTCCCGAATTAACAGAAAGTCAGGCAGAAGCAGATGTAACAATAAGCTTTAGTAAAGTCGGTAGTTTTCCTAAAACTAAACAAGAAAATAATCTTCTTGTCGGAGAAGTACCAGAAGTAGGCGAATTTTTAATTCGTGATGGGCGAGAAATTGTAATTAATCCTTTACCAGGCGTTGATGAAGCTCTGCTTCGCATAGTAGTTTTGGGTCCTGTGCTTTGTGTATTATTGCGACAAAGAGGATTTTTAGTTTTACATGCTAGTTGTGTTGACATTAATAATAAAGGTGTCGCATTTATAGGTGGTTCTGGTTGGGGAAAGTCCACTTTGGTAACAACATTTCATACTCATGGCTACAATGTTTTAACAGACGATGTATTACCTATTAAAATTGAAAAAGATAAAGCTTTTGTTTTTCCTAGTTATCCTCAATTTAAACTTTGTAAAGATGCTGCAACTTCTTTAGGACAAAATACCAAAAGCTTATTACCTGTTTCTAAAAATTCATATAAAGTTGCTTATAAACTTTCTAGTGGTTTTCAAAAAGAACCGATTCAGCTACAACAACTTTATATACTAGGTAAAGGAGATGAACACAAAATTACTAGTGTAAAACAACAAGAAGCTTTTATAGAGCTTGTGCGTCATACTCGTGCTATTAACACAATTACCGAGGACAAATTTATTACTGAACATTTACAATATTGTAGCGAACTTATTAAAAGTGTGAGATTTTGTCGCTTTATTCGCAAGCCTTCTTTAGAAGATTTACCAAAACTTGTTAAGTTAGTTGAAGATGATATTGCAAAAATGAATGAAGAAGATAATAAGACGGATGCTGTGACGCCAATTATTAAAACTACATTTGATGCAAATAAAATTAACTTACAGGCATACGCGACTTAGATAATAACGAAGTATTTTTATTTCCCTTTTTAACTTCATTTCTCTATTTATGTTTTTAATTAAATTTCAACGATGCAAGTAGGCAAAAAATTTAAACTAAAAATTCAGAAAACTTTTCGCTTTGTGCCTGCATTGCGCTTAGTATGGCAAAGCAGTCCTAGATGGACGATAGCGCGCGTAGTTTTGCTAGTAATTCAAGGTGTATTACCCTTAGTCACAATTTATTTAGCAAAAATAATTGTAGATACAGTCGCTGCTAGTCTTAATGCTGTTGATAAAGCTGCAGCTTTTGAGCAAGTATTATTATTAGTTGCTGTAACTGGTGCTGTCACCCTGTTGTCAAGCTTCTGCAACTCTCTCACAGAACTTGTCAATACTGCCCATTCTCGACTGGTAACTGACTACATGCAGGGCATTATTAATGCCAAATCAGTTGAGGCAGACCTGGAATATTACGAGAATCCCCGTTACTACGATACACTACAGCGCGCGCAACAAGAAGCTCCTTACCGACCACCGCAAATTTTAAATCGTTTAGCGCAGGTAGGTCAGAGTAGTATTTCTTTAGTAGGAATGGTAGGGTTGCTGCTATCTTTACATTGGGGGATTGTTGGTATTTTGTTTCTTAGTGCTTTACCAGCAATGGTAGTAAAGGTAAAATATTCTGGTGTCATGTATCGTTGGCAGCGTAAAAAAACTCCTCAAGAAAGGCAAGCTATGTATTTAGCTTGGATGTTAACATCCGACCAGTTTGCTAAAGAAATTCGCCTGTTTAATTTAGGTTCTTATTTTAGTGAATGGTTTCTTCGTATACGACGACAAATATATAAAGAAAGTTTAAAAATTGATACTGGTAGGTCTATCGCAAATTTTGCGGCTCAAGCTGTAGCTGCAATTTTTCTGTTTGGTGTTTTTGCCTTTATTATTTATCAAACTATTCAAGGTGTCCTACGCTTGGGTGATTTAGTTTTATATTACCAAGCATTACAACGAGGACAAAATGACATTAAAAGCTTGCTGACTAGTGTATCAGCCCTATATGAAGACAATTTATTCCTTGCAAATCTCTATGAATTTCTCGACCTCAAACCTACATTAATTGAACCTTCACATCCTGTACCTCTTCCCCAACCAATGCAGGGTGGCATTATATTTAAAAATGTCAGTTTTCAATACTCTACTACTACTCGTGTGGCGCTAAAAGATATTAATTTGACTGTAAAGCCAGGAGAAGTGATAGCACTGGTAGGTGAAAATGGTTCTGGCAAAACGTCATTAATTAAGCTCCTTTGTCGATTATATGACCCGACAGCAGGTAGCATTACCATTGATGGAATTGATTTACGTGACTTTAAAATAGCAGATTTACGCCGAGAAGTTAGCGTGATTTTTCAAGATTATGCTAAATATCATTTCTCGGCACAAGATAATATTTGGATGGGTAATATTGATTTACCAGCGCAACGCGAAAGTATTATTAATGCAGCACGTCGAAGTGGCGCCGATGATGTGATTACAAAACTACCCCAAGGTTATGACACCATTTTAGGTAAATTATTTGACAAGGGCGAAGAATTAAGTATTGGTCAGTGGCAAAAAATCGCCTTAGCGCGCGCTTTTTTACGTGACTCTCAAGTCATCGTCCTCGATGAACCTACAAGTGCAATGGACCCAAAAGCTGAGTATGAAGTATTTGAAAAATTCCGTCAGTTAATCAAAAATCAGGCAGCAATTTTAATTAGCCATCGTCTATCAACAGTAAAAATGGCTGATAGAATTTACGTAATGTCAGCTGGCTCGATTGTAGAAAGTGGAACACATGAACAACTGATGAAATTGGGTGGAAGTTATGCATTCTTATTTGAAACCCAAGCGCAGCAATATCAACTCTAAGACACGCTATTAGTTCTACCGAGTGCGATGCGCGCGTATAAGTAAAATAACAGAATTTAAGCAGATGCTCCCCACTTAATAATTAATTATACATATACGACCCGTAAAGAAAAATGCCAAACCTACTAGGTCAAAATATTTCTAAAGAATTTGAGTTACTCGTCAGAAGCGCGCGTACATCTCGCGATGATGAATCTCTATATAGAATCAAAGATTTGCTCTTAAGTGATATTAACTGGGAGCAATTTGTGCAAATGGCAGTAAAGCATAAGGTAATGCCGCTTGTCCACACCAGCTTAAACACGATTGCGGGTGATGCAGCACCTCAAGAACTGCGAGAGACATTTCGCAGTCTTTTCCAAACAAATGCTCAACGACATTTATTTTTAACCGCAGAACTACTCAAAATCTTGGCATCACTCGAAGCCAATGGTATTACAGCCGTTCCTTACAAGGGTCCTGTACTGGCTAATTCGGTGTATGGAAATTTAGCGATGCGGCAAGGTGGGGATTTAGATATTATTGTACAACTACCTGATATCCTTAAAGTTAAGCAATTATTGCTTGATTTGGGATACAAACGCGAAGCAGAATTAACTGAAGCTCAAGAAATAGCGTATTTCAAATCTAAACGCGAGCATACTTATGACTTTATTGATTACGACAAAAAGGCTTTGATTGAAATTCACTGGAGAATAACCCCCAGATTTTCATCCTTCATCGAACCTAAACACTTTTGGAAGTACCTTAAACCATATACGTTTGCAGGTAGAACTGTAAATAGTTTACCACTCGATTACTGGTTGCCAATTTTATGCGTTCACGGTTCGCGACATTGTTGGGAACGCTTAGGCTGGATTTGTGATATTGCTGAATTAATTCGGCGCCATGATATAGATTGGGATAAAACGATTAGTTTTGCTTCTTCGTTAGGTTGTCGAAGAATGCTATTTCTTGGCTTATTCTTAGCTAGCGAGTTAATGGAAATTGTTTTACCTCAATTCGTATTGCAGCAAATTCAGGCTGAATCACAAATATCTACATTAGCTAATGAGGTTGGAACACAACTATTTAGACCAGAAAATGCATCTGCTAAGTTCATGGGTACTACATTTTACCACATTCAAGCTAGAGAGCGCTGGCAAGATAAAGCAATGTATTTACAATCATTTATTGATTGGTTGGTACATCCTGATAAATGGAATTGGAGTAATAGCTTGGAAGCCTAACAAAACTTTTCGTGATTTCAAAAATATCTAGGGGTAAAGGAAAGATAAACTATCCTTTGCCCCCTTTGTTGTATTAGCGTCGCTTGGTCGGCTTAACGTATAAAGGAGTACTCGCTACTTTAGGCTCAAAATCAGAAGATGGCGCCGAATCAGCAAAACGCGCGAGTCTACGGTTTTGTCGTTGATGCCATTGCAGTCCAATCATTAGTGCTACAGTTAGCGATTGACCGGGTTCTTCGACTTGAGTAAAAATGAAACCATAAACTAACATCGTTAACATTAACAGCTTGGAAAGGTCGTCTTTACAAAGACGCTGCCAAGTAACAGCAGCAAGAAAGCAATAAGCTCCTACACCTAAAAAGCCTAAGTCTCCCCACAAACCAACCCAGGTAAAAATAGGAGCAAACATTGATGACTCTAATACCAGCCAATTTGAATTTAATGCATTCCAAATTTCTTGCGTTGCTGGATGAATAGTGGGTTTTAATGGAGCTAATAAAGGTGCATAATCTCTGAGTATCCACCCTCCTACTCGTCCAACTGTGTGACCTGGTCCAAGACCAAACAACCAGTTCAAAGGAGTTTTAAAATATGAAATAATAATAGTAGCCCCTGCCATTTTGGCATTAACTGCTTCACCATCTGGTCCATACAGTTCAGTTCGGCCAAACCAGTATTTAAAAGCATCTAAACCTTTAAAGTCTACATTTTCAACTGCCCAAAGAAATGCTGTTAAAGACAGCGTAAAAGCAACAATATAAAATAGAAGTTTATCAATTTTATCATATTTTGTTAGTACTAATAGACCCCATGCAAGAACAAATACTATAAGTATTTGTTTAGAGTCAGAAACGAGTAGCTGGTAGAAAGATGCTAATAACCAAAATAATCGAAACCCTATAGAAACTTTTTTGGCATCAAATAAATAATATAAAGCAACAGCAATTGATACCGATACTGATACGTAATTGCCAGCACCTGTTAAATAAAATACTCCCTGAATATTATCTGCTAATGACATGCTAGTAACTCGAAGAATCCCAGTGATTAGCAGAAAATACTGAGCAATAGCTAAGACTAAATTAATCACCGCAGAAATTAAAAGCCAACTTCTTAACTTGGCAATATGAGCTTCAGATAATGGCAAACAAATGATTGCCAAAAGTAGCATATAAGGTTCAGTTAGCAGAACAAACTCTAAAAATACATTAATAACTCCTGCGCGATTTAAAAGCGCGCTGCCAAGGTTTGCGCCAAAAAATAGTAGACAACCTATAGTTATTTCCCATGTAATATTAATTTGCTTTTTGTTTTTAACCGTAGTTGTAAATATTGCCACTCCAAATGTGAATGGTACAATAAGAAAATGAACAAAGTTAATAGCAGAAGGAACACCAATAGTATCTAGAACCCGAGGATAAAAAACGCTAGCGAATGAAGCAATAATTAAGGTTAAGTTTTTTAAACTACCTTTCTTCTCTTCTACATGTAGTTGTTGATTCATAATTTAAATCTCCCCTAACCCCCCTTATCAAGAGGGGAAAAGATTTCTTTCTTAATTTGAGAGTAAAAATTTATATATTGCTTAGATAGCTGCACTTTTGAAAAACGATTATCAGCATCAACTATTTGAGTTGGTTGCGCTAATGAGTCAATTATAGCTTGTGATAAATTTTGGATACCATCCCCCTCTAGTTGAAAGTACGTACAAGACGAATTACCAATTTCTCGAAATATCGGAATATCTGAACATACTACTTTGGCGCCTACCGATAAGGCTTCAGCTAAAGGTAAACAGAAACCCTCGGTTGTAGAAGGTATAACCAACATCTGACAGTTTTTATACAACCAGCATAACTCTTCATCATCAATCGAAGCAAGCATTTCTACATGTGCTTCGAGCGATAATGCACTTATTAGCTGCTTGAGGTTTTCAGTCTCAGGTCCCGGACTACCAACAAGAATTAATTTTGTTGATTCATGTATTTGACTACTGGCTTTTAATAAGTGATATGATTTAATAATAATATCTAAATTTTTATTTTTACGATGTTGTGCAACCGCTAAAAAAAACGGTATATTAATAAGAGAATTTGTTGTATTTAAAGGATTTTTATCGCTGACATTACTAAAATCAGCTTCATTGTAAATGACAGTAGTAATTTTTTTATTATCTATGTTATGAAAGTATTGCTTTAGCGATTGATATGTAGTTTTAGACACGCATGATAAGCCATTGCTGTTATTGATACATATTTTGAGAAAAATTTGATTAAATATAACGTTTGGATAACCAAAATTTTCTGGAAACTCGTATGGGTAGAGGTCGTGAATTGTGGCAACTACAGGACAAGCAAAAAGTTGACGAATAACAGGAAGTGGGAATGATAAATGCACAATATCAGTATTAAGTTGTTTAGCTAGTTTCGGTAATGCAAATAAAAACCAAAGATTTCTAGATGAAGAAGTATTTTTTATATCTACGCTGATTAAATTAATTTTTTCTGATGAAAATTTAAATGATTGCTCAAAATATGATTTTTGCCATGCTCCAATTACTAAGCTAACTTTCGTAACTTTATCAGTATCAGCAAGACATTGAGCAAGATTAACCGCGTATCGGCAAACTCCTGTTGGTTTAGATGGTCGGTGTAAAGCAGCAATTAAAATATGCATATTACTAAAACTTACAAATACTGAGCAAAGCAGAGGACTTTTATGGTCAATTGAATGGGAATTGAAACCCCAACCATATGTCTTTGCCGCTTATTGACGGCGTTTTGTTAAACCCTATTGAGCAAGACAGGAGGCTTTGTGTAAAATAACTCTTTCCTTCTGTCTCAAGCCGAAGCCCGAAGAACGATAAATTATCCAAAAATAATCCTTAAGTAATCACTGCGAACTAATTCTGGCTCAAATACTTCCTCCATAATTTCTCGGCTTTTAAGCTTCATTGATTCAATCAGAGGTTTATCTTGAACTAATTGGTTAAGTTTATTTAATAAGTCTTCGCGTCCATCACATATATAACCATTCACACCGTTTTGTATTACCTCTGGGGCGCCTAAAGCATGTTTGGTTGTTAGAAGTGCAAGTCCAGAACATGCTGCCTCACCTAAAACTGAGGGGTAGGCATCACAGACTGTAGGAAGAACAAAAATATCGTGATTTTTAAATACTTCCGCATGTGCCTGTTCACCGTAGTTTAGATCAGTTTCCACTTTGATATTTGGATGAGCGCTAATTTTATCTTTAGTTACTAATGTTAGCTTTAAGTTGGGATAATTATTTTTTCTAAACCAATCAACTAAAACATCACCACCTTTGTAAGAAAGTCTGCCACCTACAAAAAGAATTCTTACTTCGTCATCTGTACGCTTGGGGCTAGGGGTAAACCATTTCAGATCAAAGTCAAATGGGACTTTTGCCTTTTTAAGCTTACTAGCTGAAACTTGGTAATCCTTTAATATTTGCTCTTGGACAGCATGAGTTAAACAAAGTATAGTTTTTTGTGAGTTCAGAACTGTTTTATGAATAAATGTTTGGAACCGAGAAGAAAATTTTTGATTTAAAATTGGTTCGTACAGCTTTCTTGTCCAGTCAGTAACTATATAGCTACTATTTTTTGGAATTGCGGGGTAGGCAAATAAAGCAGGAGTTACTCCCTGAAATAATACCTTTCTACCTTCTCGTTGAGCTTTTCTAACTACTTGCTGAAGATGATGTGAGTTGAGCAGCCTTTTAATAAAAATTTGAGCATAATCTAATTTAGAAGAAGTATGCTCTTTTGTTTGAGATTTGAAAGAATAAACCTGTAAATCTACATAATTATCAAATGTATTGATTAATCTTGTAGCATATGTGGTACTGCCCAAGTCTACTGGAAACGTTACAAGCAATAGTTTGTTTTTCATACAACACCTGTAGGTATTTTATAGGATGCAACTTCTTGATAAACCTGAGCTAGGTTTTTACCCTGAGCTTCTAAACTGTAAGTTTCTCTAACCAACTTCTGTCCCAATAGCCCCATTTGCAGCCTTAATTTCGAGTCAAAAGCAAGAGTCGCCATAGCTTTAGACAAACCATCTATTGCCTGCTCCGGATTTATTGCCGGAATTTTAAAACCTGTGTCTTTAGTTACTTGTACTGCGGGTCCTCCTAAATCAAGGCAAATTACCGGGCGCCCAGTTGCCATTGCTTCGATACATACCCATCCACCGGAATCATGTAGACTAGGATGAACTAGTGCGTGACATTGTCCAAGTTTTTCTAAAGTTTCCTCGCGCGTTAGTCTGCCCCAAAACTTAACTTTTTCAGCAATACCCAAGCTTTTGGCTAAGTCTTGGAGTCTTTGAAATTCTGGTCCATCACCAACAACCCAAAATTCTGCATTTGGGATATTCGATGCAGCAAAAGCGCGTATACCTAAATGAAAGCCTTTCCAGTGCAGCAATCTACCCATGCTGATAAATCTGACACGGGAAGCTTCAGGCATTTTATACTGGGTAAGATAAGTAATTTCTTCCTCAGTTAAACCTGACTCTGGAGTAATATGTACCTTGGATACTCCCATTTTATAGATTCGATTCGCCGTATCCTTGGTTGTGGCTCGAACTACAGCGCTGCGTTTAGCTGTAACATGTACAAATGGGTCTAGCTCTCCTATAAAACGTGCTAAGTCGCGCGCGGTTTCATAAACTTTTGCACGCAAACTAAAATCACGCCAAAAAGGCTTGGGAGTTGTTTCTCCACCACCGACTGGTCCCCAAACAAGAGGTACAGGCAATAAAGATAGAAAACAAGGGTTTGAATATTTGACAAACGTAACATGATGCATCAAGTCAAAGCCGATTTCGCTATGTAGGTGCCGTGCAACGAAGTAAGCTTGAATTTGCCACAGGTAGTAATGGATTTGCATGGCACCGTTGGAACCCAGGCGCCAGAGACCACCTAACAAAGGAATAGTAAAATAAACAAAATGTAGATTGGGCACTGGGTTGCGTGCAAGTTCAGCTTCAATTGCTTCCTTGCTTTCGTCTGGTCGCGTTAGAACCCAAACTTCGTGGTATTTAGCAGCTTCACGCGCGACGTTCCAACCAACACCACGTTCGGAACCTCTGCCTGGTTCACAGGAGTAGGCTGAAATAAGAATTTTCATGACCATAATAGATGTTAGGATTTACTAATTAAAATTGACTTATAGTGAATGCGATAAAAGTAATTCATTCGCGATTACTTTATATTCTGTTTACTTAATACATCTTCATAAATCTCAGCGAGCTGCTGTCCTGTCTTCTCCCAAGTAAATAATTTTGCTCTTTCAATTCCTTTTTCAACTAATTCTTGATAATAATTTGGGTTCGCTTGTATCTGACATACAGCATCCGCTATTGCTTGACTGTCTTGTGGGTTAACTAACACTCCTGCATTTCCGGCAACTTCTGGTAGAGCAGATGTATTAGAAGAAATGACTGGTGTACCGCAAGCCATAGCTTCTAAGATAGTTATTCCAAAGCCCTCATGTAAAGAAGGGGCGATCAGAATGTCAGCAGCGTTATATATTTCAACTAAACTTTCTTTTTCTGGTTTCCCTATATAACTAATAGTATTAGCCAATCCAAATTCCTGAATATACTTTTTCTGCTCGTCTGTAAAATCAGAACCACATTTTAAAAAGTGAATAGGCACATTTTTCTCGACTAAATGAGATACAGCCTGAAGAATTTTATCAATATTTTTACGTGGGTGGTTTGAACCAACATTTAACAGGCAAGTTTTATTTGCAGGAATATTGTATTTTTGTCGCAGTAACGTTATTTCAGATTTTGATAACTGCTGAAATGTAGAGTCAACGGCGTTAGGAGTGACAGAAATTTTCTGTGGTAGGATATCTAATAGTTCAGTTGTATCTTTTGCTGTAGTCGATGAAACTGAAACAATATGGTTAGCATGACGCATACCTTTCACAGCATGTAACCAAGCTGCTTTGCTAACAAATGGTAACTGCACTGAACCTTCAAGATTGTTCTTATAGTAAAAATTAACTAAATCGTGGCAGGTAACAACAGTAGGTTGAGATTTTTTGTTTAACCAATAAACAATATGCGCTTCGCTTGGGTCAATAATGTGAAATATGTCAGCTTTTTGCTGCTTAACAAGACGCGGAAAAGCCCAAAATCGTTCGTAATATTTTTGAACTCGCAGACTCAACGAGTGACTACGTCGGTCAAAATGACGAGGCACCAAATTAATAATTTCCCAGTTGGGACGCGCACTTCTCAAACCCGATATAATGCCATCAGCATAAACGTTCATACTGAATTCCTGCATTGTTCTAGCGATTACTACACGCATTGCTTGACCTCAGCTTTATTAAATTTAGGAATAACAAGTACTTTTTCCCAAAGGTCGATTGATCTTTGGGCGATTCGTTCGTGTGTGTAATGCTGTTGAACTCTAGCAATGCCGCCTAAACCTACAGATTGCCACCAATTTGGTTCCTGCATCATGCGTTCTATAATTGCTGCTAGTGCAGGTGCGTCATCTTCTGGAAACACTAAATCACTGCATCCAATCACATTGGGTATTTCACCTGATGATGAACCAATGACAGGCACACCCATTGCCATTGCTTCGATAAGTACGTGACCAAACTGTTCTTTCCAAGCAGGAGCCTGACGCGAAGGTAATACTAAAACATCAAAATTGCTAATCTCAGCAGGCGCCTGGTCGTGTCGGACTCCACCACGCCAAATAACTGAGTCAGCGATTTGCAGTTTTTGTGCTTCGTTTCGGAGCGCTTGTTCCACATAACCCGTGCCGCAGATTGTAATTTGACATTTCAAGCCTTTATCCTGAAGATGACGAACTGCGGCAAAAATAGTATCGACACCTTTTTCTGGTACCAACCGTCCCAAAAAGCCGATATTAAAGACTTTATTTTGTGTCTGTTTCGATTTAGGAGTAAACAACTGAGTATCAACTCCTATTTGGGGAATAATTTCCATTAACCCGGTGTAACCCCATTTACGCATCAAATTTGCTCCGTCATAATTACCGGGAAGCATTAATTTGACTGTATCCATAACAAAATTGCATACCCAACGACGTGGTGTTGGTAGAGTGCGATCCATATTTTCCCAGCCAAACAGCGCTAAGGGCTTACCAGTTAAACGGCTCCAAACCGCAAATTCCAAAGCACAAAGTGAAAACACTTCTTGTTCAACCTGGATAATATCGGGTTTAAAGTCGTTTACAACTTGCCAAATTCTTAAAGGGTTGAAAACGTAGGCGCCACCACGACCTGGAAATAATACAGGCGCCGTGTAAACTTTAATTTTAGGATAGGGTGTCTCAACTACAAATTGACGGTTCCATTCGAGTGCTTTCCAGTTACTTGGTACAAGTAAACCAACTTCTACTTTGCCAGTTTCTGCAATTGCATTTAGTTTACCTTGATTAACACCGACTACATAAGCTTGGCTTACAAAGAGTACACGTAAACTGGAACTAGCCATTGTAATTTTTCTCCTCTACAAAATTGAAGTAAGGCTGGTTGTGTTTGCTGCAGATGACACAAAAGTGTTTAATTAGTTTTGTCCATAACAATTCAAATAGCAGTGTAAATATGAGATTATTACTTACTCCATTTGGTTACCCATCTGAATAATTGTTTGAGTTTACTAGGACCATAGATTAAGTCAAAGAACATCTTAAAAATTTTGTCAGGCAAATATTCACCCCACTTAAAGAGTATTTTTTGAGCTAAAGACCAGTTTGCAAAATCTGGGTGATTCATTAATCGCTGATAAATTTCTCGACGTTCTGGATTATTTGTTGATTGGAAGCGAGATAATAAATATCTGTCGTGACAAACAGCAGCGCTATACTTTAAATCGGTAAGCTTCAGAGCGATTTGTTCTCCATATTTTTTTCTGAGAAACTCTTTTTGCTCTTGATGTATACGTTCTAAAGTATTCTGTTCTTTTTTGAGAAAATCTGCTGTTAAGCTTGTAAAACTTGTCGTATTAGCTCCATGCAGCCTAAATTTACTTAATGGTTCTGAAACCGAACCAATAACTGTAATAAATGGCGCACAGCGGAAAATTAAACTATCTGCATTCCTGACAAATTCCGGATTTAGTGGAAATATATTATCAGCTATCTCTCGACGTAGACAAAGAGCAGAAGCTGGTGGTATATTATAAACAAACCCACCATTTTCTAAAGCAGAGTTTCCCATCCAGCCATTAGCTAGACTTCTCAACATTGGTTTAGATTTTAGAGCTTGCCCCTGTCCATCAATTTGAATTACATTATGAATTACAAATCCCGAATTGAAATCGTTTTTAAATACTTGTAAAACTTTTTCTAATTTATTCTCTAGCCAGATATCATCTGCATCTAATATACAAACTATATCACCTCGGCTTTCTTGATAAGCCGTATTTAAAGCTTTAGCAACTCCACCATTTTCTTGACTAATAAGTTTAATTCGAGGGTCTTTAATCACATAAGTATTAATTACTTCACAAGAATTATCTTTGGAACCATCATCACATACAATAGCTTCAAAATGTGGGTAAGTTTGACGCAATACGCTATCTAATGCTTCGCCAATATATCTAACGTAGTTGTAGTTAGGAATTAAGATAGAGACCAGAGGATTTTCTGGCAGTGGAGAAAGCTCCAACGGTCTAAGTCCATCTGTCGCTAATTTATGCATATATATTCTCAATACAATGTTAAAATTGCTACTGATTATTTACGTAATTGGTATAATTTGAGCCTGTCCGTATACTCCCTTCATGGCTCAAATAGTTGTATCCGGATAAGATGTTACGGACAGGCAAGATAAATTATTTACTGCATTAGTGGCGCTACTTCTTTTTCAAACAAACTTAAAGCGCGCAATGCTGCTTGATCCATATCGTAGTACTTGTATTCCGCTAGGCGCCCGACAAATATTACAGAACCGTTAAGTTTTTCAGCTTCTTTCAAATAAAGGTCATAACGCTCACGGTTCTCTTCACGTGGGATAGGGTAGTAAGGGTCATTTACACCAGGTATGTAAGCTTGGGGATATTCCATCACCAAAGTTGTCTTAGGTGAAGTTTGTCCGGAAAGATACTTTTGTTCGGTAATACGGGTAATATCGTACTCATTAGGATAGTTGACTGTACCGACTTCTTGATAATGTTCTTGGTCTAATGTCTCAAAGTGGAAGCGCAAGCTACGGTAAGGTAACTCACCATGCATATAGTCAAAAAAGGTATCAACTGGTCCCGTATATACCATCCTGTCGAATTTAATATCGTTAATGACTTCACGATAATCGGCGTTTAGCAGTACTTTGATATTAGAGTGAGACAGCATCCGACGAAACATTTCTGTGTAACCGTGCTTTGGCATTGCTTGGTAAGGGTCTTGGAAATAGCGGTTATCACGACTGATATATACAGGAACTCGTCCGGTTACACCTCTATCTAATTCTTCGGGTTTTAAGTTCCACTGTTTAGTGGTATAGCGCAAGAAAACATTATCGTATATATAGTTTGCCAGAAACTCTAATTCCCCGTTAGCACTTTCGCGTAACTTTAAAATTGGCACTTTAACACCAAAGCCAAAGTTTTCTAAAAGCTTTTCCTCAAGTCTCTCAGCATAGCGCGGTGGAAAAAGTGCATACAGCGAATTGATATTAAAGGGAATTGGAACCTTTTTCCCCTCAATAACTCCTAATACATGGTGAAAGTAATGGCGCCACTCAGTAAACTGAGAAAGATAATCCCATATTTTCTTAGATTTGGTGTGGAAAATATGAGGACCATATTTATGTACTAAAATACCGTGTTCATTATAGTAATCGTAAGCATTACCACCAATATGGTCACGTCGCTCGATTATTAGGACTCGCTGTCCCAACTGTGACGCGATACGTTCAGCTAAAACACAACCGGAAAATCCGGCGCCGACTATTACCCAGTCAAATTTCATAATTTTGTGCTTCCTTGTAAGGATAGTTGAGGTTGTAAGGAAAGTTGAGAATATATTTCAGGTAAATACTCCTTCATTGCAGAAGCTTGAGGACCGAACGAAAAATGTCCTCCAAACACGTTATGAATAACAATCATTACTCTCGACTGTTGTATGCAATCTTTACATAACTGTGATTCATCTAAACCCAGCCCACCTTGTTTGAATGGGGTTCTGAAACCACCTATTTGTTCCCAGAACTCTCTTTCAAGCAGAATGGCGCCGATACTAAAGCGATGCGGGGATGCTGAGTATTGAAATTCTTTAGAACTAATGTACTGAGCGACTTCATCAAATGGCAAACTTTTTTTCCATAGCCATTTAGCAGCCTCACCATCATAAGAAGCCTTGGCGTTAGCACATGAATATTTGAGTTCGCCAAATTTAGCTTTGTACTCGTCCTTGGCGTTGATGAGTTCGAGAAATTTGATATACGAGTAGCCATTGACATTAAGTAAAGGCGCGCAAAACCCAATGTCATACAGACCTTCAGCTTTAACAGTTAAATAACCTTCGAGAAGTTTCTCGAAAAAGTTCTCAGATATAAAAACATCTTCGTCTATCTTATATATCCATTTTGCTTGAGTATGCTTGGCGATAGCCAAATTTTGGACGAGTGAAACTTTGTTAGATTTTGTATAGAGGTAAGACCAATTATTTACTGCTGCCATTTCAGCCAGTTCTTGGGAATGTAACCCAGACGAGAGAAGACACACATCAATATCCTGGGGGACAAACTTGGCTATTCTTGCTAAAGTTAGCGGATACAGAAAGCTTTTGTATCCAGCCAGGATAATCAACAGTTTATCTGAACCTTTACTTCTATCGATAAATGTATGGGCACCGCTAAAATTTAGCCATTGTGTCCAAGTTCTAAATAGCTCGGTGCTAGGGTTCGATATTATTTTATTCAGAGAGTTTTGTCTAATCATAATTTTTATTTTATGTCTTACATTGATTAACTAGCTTGAATGCTTCGAGTGCTGACTCGTATTAACTGCTTAAATCTTCCTACAAATACTCTTGTATTATGAGTAAAGTTTAATAAGCTTGAGTTAAGGATTAATCTATAAAGAAAATTACTTCTAACAAGCGAAGCAGGGAACCAAATGCCTTTAAATGGCTGCTTGCCAAAAAACAATAGCTTTAAACAACTAACCAAATTATAAGCAGGCGCCAGTGGATACAGAACCTTCTCACCTTGGTCATCGGCATTTAAAAATGAACCAAAAACTTTCGCTTCCAAAGGGGAAGGATAATAAATAAAAGATTCAATTAAAATATCAGCAACAGGTAAGAATAAGTCAGGAGAGAAAACTTCAGGATTGATATAAGTGGTAAACTGCTCTGCAAATTCAACTACCGCATCTTGAAGAGCGTATAATCCCCAATTAATAGCTGCTTGATTTTTTGGATAGCGCAAAACAGGAACATACTGGTTATTATGCTGCTCATAGCTCATTGTACCGCCGTGGTCTGCGGTTACAAAAAGCTCAAATACATGTCTATATTGTGAGATATGCTGACGATTAGCCTTGTCTATATTATAAAACGCTGATAAATTATCGCTTGAAAGTGCCTTACGTTTCTTTTCCAAAGCAAAGTAAAAACCTTGAACACCATTTTCTGGGTATATTCCAGCACTTATTAGCAAACTGCTAAATGAACGTTGCGCGCGTCCGACCCAACCAATATCAACAATAGCAAAGGGCAACCCATCATCTAATTGTTCTTGACGGAAGTAAGCGATTGCTTTTTCACGATAAGTTGCAGCAGTCGCCAATATTAAGTCTACAACTTCCTTTTCTACAAAAACTTGTTGAAGCTGATTGCGTTCTTCTCGGTTAAGGTTTTGATTCCACTTCGATTCTGCAAAACCGTAGCGAATTAATACAGAATGAATTTGTTGTGGCTTAATATTTACCCGTTCGCAAACCGAATTTATAGATAAAAATGTAGTGCCGTCTAAAATCCATTGCAGTTCAGCTTCACCAATTTCTTGAAGTGCAGGTGCGTGCCAAGCTTGCCGCGAACCATAGAAATAGCGGCAATCAATGTCATAACCCCAGTTACGACAAATCACTTGGGCGATTTTATTAAGGATTTGTCCATCTCTAGCAACAAAGTAAAGTCTTTTAATGCCTTTTTTTTGCGCTTCGACTAGACACCAGTAAACATAACCAAATAATACTGGCGCAATGACACTAGCAGATGTATCCCAAATTACTTGCTTATCTAGGGCGGTTTGTTTCGATTGTAAGCGAGTCAGTTTGCTAACTTCTGTAAGTTGCTCCCGAAACTGTAATGGCAGTTCTTCGTTATTGGCAATTAGCTGTTCATAACGATTTCGGTTTGCCTGAATTGCTGGCTTGATGTTAAATTGGTCAACTTTCTGCATCATGGGGCTTCATTCCTTCTTGATTAAACAGGTTCGCTGACTTGTTTTGAGAGAATAGTACGTCTTAATCGACTTCCTAAGACTCTAATATTGTGGGTCATACTAACGGCTTTTGAGTTGAGGAAGATTCTCAAGATTGGGTTGGTTCTTGCTAATGACGCGGGTAACCAAATATTTCCATGTGGATGCCTACCGCGAGTTATAAGTTTTATACAGTCAATCAAAGTATAAGCAGGCGCCAGTTCATAAAGAATTTTTTCGCCCTGGTCTTCAGCCATCAGGAAAGAACCGAACGTTTTTGCTTCTTGAATAGAAGGATTATTAACAAATTCTTCCATCAAAATATCAGTTGCCTTCAAAAATAGATCAACAGAACATTCTTGGGAGGTCAGATTTGAAGTAAACTGATTAGCAAATTCAACCGCAGCATCATGAAGCACATGTAGTCCCCAATTAATCGCCACTTCGTTTTTTTGGTACCGCAGAACAGGTAAGTATCTGTCACCGTCTCGGTCATATTCTTTTGTACCTCCATGATCTGCGGAGACAAAAAGCTCAAATAGGCATCTGTACTTGCAAATATTCGAGCGATTACCAACAGGTGCTTCACCATCGTAAAAGTAGGCTAATAACTGGTCTTTTGCAGAAGCTTTAAGCCGTTTTTCTAAAGCAAAGAAAAATCCATGAGTACCTGATTGAGGATAAAATCCGGCACTTTGTAGCACCTTGCTAAAAGAACGCAATGAACTGCCAGTCCAACCAACGTCAACTATTGCAAAAGGTAAACCATCATCTAATTCTTCTTGTCGAAAGTAACCAATTGCTTTCTCACGGTAAGTAGTTGCTGTTGCCAAGATTATATCTACAACTTCTTTTTCAGCAAAAGCACGTTTGAGTCGTGAGCGTTCTTCATTGTCAAGATTAAGATTCCACTTTGCTTTGTCGAAGCCATAGCGATTTAAAACATCTTGAATTTTCTGGGGTTGGATATTTACTCTTTCACAAACCGTATCAATCGATAAAAACGTGGTGTTATTAAAAATCCAGGTGAGTTCGGTTTCTCCAATTTCTTGAAGTGCAGGTGCGTTCCATGCCTGACGGGAACCATATAAATAACGACAATCTATATCATAGTTCCAATTTCGACATATAACTTGGGCAATTTTATGTAGAATTTGTCCATCTCTAGCGACAAAATAAAGCCTTTTAATCCCTCTTTTTTGTGCTGACTGTAAGCAAGAATAAACAAAACCAAATAAAATTGGTGCGATTGCGCTAGAAGTTGTATCCCAAATCACCTGTTTATGAAAATCGGTTTGTTCCGATTGCAAGCGAGTTAGTCTACTCATTCCAGCAAGTAGGGAACGAAACCGCAGCGGCAAACTTTGTTCGTCAGCAAGCAATTGTTCGTAGCGATTTAAGTGAGTTTGAGTAAACGGTTCAACCTTAACACCTTGTTTCTTCGGTTTTTTAATATCAGAGTTAAGATTGTCTCCAATATGTATTAAGTCATTGGCTTTTATAGATTCCTGCTTTAAGCAGTATGGAAACAACTCACCTGTTGCTTTACTTGCTCCTATTTCAGATGAAACATATAGCTCACTTTCTTTTGCCCAAGTATTATTTTTTACTAAAAAATCATGAATGACATTTTTAGGAAGATACATGTCAGACATATATATAATTCTAGCATTCTGCTTTTGGAGAGATTGTATTTTTTGCTGAATTTTTGGCACTGGTCGCAAACTAGCTGTTTCAAGTACAATCTCTTTTTCCATTATTTGCTTTAATTGCTCAGTTGACCAATTAAAATAAGATAGAAATTGTTTGTATATTTCTTCTAATGTTACCTCACCCTTTGGTGATGCTTTTCTCGCATTTGTTTCAGCGTCAATTCTCATCTGTTGCCAGGATTCTGGAGATACTTGAATTAACCCTTCCTGTTTAAGTTGGTTGCCTAGTTCCCAAAATAAATCTGTTGGCTTTGCCCAAATTCGCACTATCGCTGTTTCAAAGACATCAAAGGAATTAACTTTCTGTTTCATAATTTTTTTGTTTGGAGCTAATGGTAATTAAATAAGAGTGAGCTTAATTAATACTCAGTTTTTCTCTGATATATGCTCTTTATTAACCAAACATAGTGCTGATTGAGCTTTCTTGATGCAAGCGTAAAATAGCTTCCCCGAAAAAGTTAGCAACAGATACTATAGTTAATTGCGGAAAACGTTTATCCTCTGGAATTGGAATAGTATTTGTAACGATTACTTCTTCTAAGTAACCGCTTGATAAACGTTCAATCGCTGGTGGAGAAAAAACAGCATGGGTTGCACAAGCAAAAACTTGTCGCGCACCTTCTTTACGAAGTATTTTAGCTGCTTCCGTAATAGTTCCTGCGGTATCAATCATGTCATCGACAAGAATAGCAGTTTTGCCTTTTACATCACCAATTACATTCATGACCTCAGCACAATTATGAGCAGTACGACGCTTATCGACTATTGCCAGTGGTGCATCATTGAATTTTTTTGCAAATGCGCGCGCGCGTCCTACTCCACCAATATCGGGAGAAACAACAACAACGTCTCTTAGCTGTTTGCTTTGTAAATAATTAAGTAAAACTGGTGTACTGTAAATGTGATCCAGTGGTATATCAAAGAAGCCTTGAACTTGTGCTGAATGCAAATCCATAGCTAAAACGCGATTGGCGCCTGCTGTGGTGATTAGGTTTGCCATCAATTTAGCAGTTATTGACTCGCGTCCAGATACTTTACGGTCTGCTCTTGTATAACCCGAATAAGGTATTACCGCTGTGATCTGTCTTGCCGATGCTCGACGGCAAGCGTCAATCATAATCATGAGTTCCATTAAGCAATCGTTGACAGGACGAGATGTTGGTTGAATTAAATAAACATCTCCACCTCGTATCGATTCTTGAATTTGAACGTAAATTTCACCGTCAGCGAACTGTTTACGAATTGTTGGAATTAAACTAGTGCCGAGATAGTAGGCAATATCTTGAGCGAGCGCAGTATGAGCTGAACCAGAGATGAGGTATAGGCGATCGCTCCCGGATTTACTTATTGTGAGTGAAGTTGAAAGGGGTGCAGTTGCCGATAAAACCATACAATAATATCCTCAAATATTGTCTAAACTTTTAGTAGAGCTAGTTGTAAACATCTCAAGTAGAGTTAATTACACCCGTCTATTTTGCCTACGTAGTGCTTCGGACAGTCGTGCTTTCTTAAGTAACGCGCGTCACTAAAGCTTCTGCTTTTTCTTGATTATCAAACAACGGAAGATTTTGATATAGTCGCAGGTGCTTATCTATAAATGCTTCTTTAGAAAAATTATTTTCAATATCTTTTCTTGCCTGCTGCCCTATTATATTTAGATTCTCAGAAAGTAGTGCTTGACGCAGTGCTTGGTTTAATCCCGATTGATTGCCAGTTTCAACAAGAATTCCATTGTGTCCACTTTGAATCATTTCTGGGACACCCCCTGTTGCAAAACCTATAACACATGTTGATGCAGCCATTGCCTCTAAAATTGTTAATGGTAAGTTATCTGCTAAAGTACAAAACATTATTAAATCGCTTGCACAATAGACTAAGCCTAAATCATCTGGATTTGAAATAAAACCCGTCTCTTTAAACTCAAACCCATCCAAAGCCTGCCGTAATTCATCGTTACAAATTCCTACAACTATAATAAACGGTGACAAATCGCGCGCGTTCTTAATTGCTGAAATTGCATATTTAACACCCTTACGTGGGTCATGAAGTACATGCGCTGAAAGAGTTATAACTTTACGGTTTTCTGGAATTCCTAAACGGATTTTCGCTTCTACCTTACTTATATTAGGAAAAGGCTTAAGATCAATACTATTTGAAATTAATGCTGGTTGCAGTTTAAACTCTAGTGCTTTTTGAGCTTCTTGTAACATCCAACGACTAGGGAATATATATTTAATGCTGAATTGACTTGCAACCCATCGCTTAACAGCTTGAATTTCTTTTGTATGATCAGGAATTTTATTCTGATTCCTGCCTATGGGTAATTGCGGACACTGATGACAATTGCTGGTAAACTTATCGCAATCCATAGGATACAAGCAGCCACCAGTAAAAGCAGAACAGTCATGTATTGTAAAAAAAGTAGGTTTACGTCGAGAAGTTAAAGCTAAAGTCAGCGGAGATATTGCTGTATATAAATCATGAAAATGAATAACATCATATTTATCAATGAATTGATCTCCATTCACTAAATACTCAATAGGCAGAATTTCAGGAAAGCCTAATTTATAAGTAGTCTTATGAATTTTTCTACAAATTTTGAGTTTAAGATGTTCTCCGTAAAGATTATGCTGAAATGAAACAGGCTCTTTACAATTCATTGCCACAAAATGATCTGTCTCATGTCCCGCTTCATTTAACCAAGTTGCTAAATCTTCAGCCACTCTGCTTGCTCCACCGCCATTTCTATCTGATTTACTAATAACAGCTATTTTCATATATCAAAGATAATTATTAGATTTAAATTTATTTAGCTAGCGCTATATATTTTTTAAAGTTTAAACAATTCCAAAGTTGAGTCAGTTGAACCAGCGTCTATGATGAAATGTTCAACGTCACGGGAGGTTTCAATTATAACTTTAATACAGGGGATATTTATATGCTGAGATTACATATGCTATTTTCATATTGTTGATTTATGTTACAAATTAGGTAATAAAAGCACTACTGGTTTCAATCCTCACTGCAAACAGCAGTTAATTGCGTTTAAATTAATTCTGCAATGATGGAATAGAGAGCGACTTTTTTAAAATAGATTTCAAGATTCTCAATGATACGCTCAAGATATTCTTAATTGAGAAAAATGATGGAGTTAATCGCAATACCCAAATTGCGTGTAATAGGGCTGACTGATAGTATCCGCTACCAATTAATTTGCGACTGAAAAAATAACTTTGAGAGCTTAACGAATGATTCACAAAGTCTTGAATTTCTCTTCTTTCTTTAGGCTCACTAAATCTAGATTGTATTATTTGCGATGCTGCCAAACAGTCAGTTACAGAAACTCCTGTAAGTACCAGTCTACTTGTCTCTGATTTAGAATGCTCACGGAATAAAGAATAGGGTCTGTTTACATAAGCTAATTTGACGGATGCTGCCAATCGTGTCCACATTTCCCAATCAGGTGTGAACACAAGATCAGAAGTAAATCCTCCTAACTTTTCGTATGCTTGACGAGCTACAACTATTCCTGGTGTATAAATTGGGTTTCCTCTAGAAAGCACCCAAAGTGCATTATCCAGTAAGCCATCAGAGTCTTGAAGCGGAGTTGATACACCGATCCACTGATTCTTTTCATTAATATTAACTGACTGTCCTAGCACCACTTGGCACTTATAAGTTTCTATATAACGACGGTAAACTTCATAAAAATTAGGCATAACTAAGTCGTCATCGCTTAAAATATGAACCCAATAACCACAAGCACGAGCAATACATGTGTTCCAATTAGCATAAATACCGACATTTTTGGGTTGACGGTAGAAAGAAACTCTACCCTGACCAACTTCCTTAACAATAGCTTCAATGTTTTCACTAATTTCGTTTGGTGAACAATCATCTACTACCTCTATCTGCATTTCCGAAGGCTTAAATCCCTGCTCCAGAATACTTCTAAGAGCCTGTGCTAAATATTCTGTACGGTTGTAACTTGTAATCATAACCGACCAGAATGGTCTAATAATCCCTTCTGAAATAGGGTCAATATTTGGAATCCGAATGTGTTGAGAAGGAGCTTGAGGTAAGCTTTGCACTATATTCATATTTTGCTTATTTGCTGTTAAAATTACTCTGTTTAATAACAAAGATAGACTGTGATTAATAACGTTATATCAACTTTAGGAGCCAAGCACCAACTCTAAATTTATTTGCCAGCTAGGCAAAACTAATCTAAACGTATGAGAAATTTTTTGAGTATCTAATGATGAATAAGCTGGTCTTTTCGCTGGTGTAGGATACTGTTCTGAAGGAATTGCAAGCAATTTTTTTAGTTTCTGTTTGCTGGAGTTGGGGTCATGTTCAAAAATTGCTTTGGCAAAGTTATACCAACTCGTTTGACCAGTAGCTGTTAGATGATATATTCCACTTTTACTGCTTAAAAAACAATTTAGACCCTGCGTTCCTTGAGATAGAATTTGTGCTGTAGATTCAGCTATCATCCGGCTCCAGGTTGGCGCTCCTACTTGGTCATTTACAACTTTTAGCTCTTCACGTTCTCGTGCCAATTTCAGCATCGTTAGCAGAAAATTTTTCCCTCTTAAGCCATAGACCCAACTAGTTCGTAGTATTAGATGGGGTACACCAACTGCTTGAATTGCCTGTTCTCCCGCTAGCTTTGTTTTACCATAAATATTTTGCGGGTCAGGTACATCTTGTTCTGTATACGGTATTGCTTGAGTACCGTTAAAAACGTAATCCGTTGAGTAATGAATAATTCCCGCACCCAAAAGCTTGGCTTCTTCAGCAATTATACCTGGTGCCACTCCATTTACAGCCATTGCTAATTCTGGTTCGGCTTCTGCTTTATCAACAGTAGTATATGCAGCCGGATTAACAATTAAGTTGGGTTTAACTTCACGAATTACTGCACGAATTGTCTCCGGTGCAGATAAATCCATCCGCAAACTAGGGGAAGTTGCTTCACGTCCAGCACAAATTACTTCACCAAGAGTCATCAAGCTACGTTGCAATTCCCAACCAACTTGACCAGTACTACCTGTTAAAAGTATCTTCATGCGTATACCTCCGCATTTTTGAGTAGATTACCCGCTTGGTCTTTGCCAGAAAGAATGGCTTGATCTTCAAGGTTCCATGCAATACCAATATCTTGGTCATTCCATAAAATGCAGCGTTCGTACTGAGGTGCATAGTAGTTAGTTGTCTTATAAAGTACTTCTGCATATTCGGAAAGTACCAAGAACCCATGTGCGAAACCAGGAGGAACCCAAATCTGATGCTTGTTTTGCGCGCTTAATTTTACGCCTACCCATTGCCCAAAGTATTTAGAACTACGCCGTATATCTACAGCGACATCAAATATTTCGCCTAAGCTAACTCGCACCAATTTACCTTGAGGCTGTTGAATTTGGTAGTGTAAACCGCGCAATACATTCTTCGCTGAACGCGAATGGTTATCCTGTACAAAGCGTGCGGAAATATTTGCTTTTTCTTGAAACGCGCGTTCGTTAAAACTTTCTAAGAAAAAGCCACGTTCATCTTCAAACACGCACGGTTCGATAACCAGTACATCAGGAATTTCAGTTTCAATTATCTTCACGTTTATATATCCTCGTTAAAAACATTACTTAGTAGCTATTTCAACAATCGGTAATACTACCTGATGATAATGCTGTATTTGATTAGAATGACTCTCAGAGTTGAGAATATCCATCAAATAGCGACCATAGGTACTTTTTGCTAATGGTTTTGCTAGTTGATAAAGTTGTTCGGCGCCAATATATCCTTGACGGTAGGCGATTTCTTCAACGCAAGCTATTTTAAAACCTTGGCGTTGTTCCAAGGTTTGAATAAAGCTAGCAGCTTGGTGTAACGACTCGTGAGTACCAGTATCTAACCAAGCGTAACCTCGACCTAAAAGTTCCACTTTTAGCTGTTTTTGGTTAAGATAAATTCGACTCAAGTCAGTAATTTCAAGTTCACCACGCGCGGAAGGTTTAAGCTGCGACGCAATTTCTACTACCTGAGAGTCATAAAAGTAAATACCTGGTACAGCATAATTAGATTTAGGAGCTATTGGTTTTTCCTCAAGACTTACTACCCGTCCAGTATTATCAAATTCGACGACACCGTAATGCTCAGGTTCAGCAACTCGATAGCCAAAAATCAGGGCGCCATCATGTAACTTAGATGCACGGTTAAGCACATCAACCAAACCGTGCCCATAAAATAAGTTGTCACCAAGTACTAGGCAAACAGGGTCATTACCGATAAAATCTTTTCCTAAAATAAAAGCCTGTGCCAAACCATCAGGACTTGGTTGCTCAACATAGCTAAACTCCAAACCCCACTGACTGCCATCTCCCAACAATTGCTGAAATAGGGGTAAATGAGCAGGTGTCGAAATAATCAAAATTTCACGAATCCCCGCCAACATCAAAGTTGACAAAGGATAATAAATCATTGGTTTATCGTACACAGGCATCAACTGCTTACTTACTACCTGTGTCAATGGATACAACCTCGTCCCAGAACCGCCAGCTAAAATAATACCTTTCATACTTCACTCCTTAATTATCTTACACGCCTTGGATTGAAATCCAAGGCTGATAGCGCAAGTCCATTAAAATGGACTAAGGTTTATAAAATTTATACCAGGCGGTTATTGTAGCACCAGCTTTCTATCGCCATAGTTTTGTGCAATCCAGTTTTGGTAATTGCCCGATTGGACTTGTTCAATCCAATTAGGATTATTTAAATACCACTGAATCGTCTTTAATAAACCACTCTCAAAACTCTCCTTTGGTTCCCAACCCAAATCGCGCTTAATTTTACTACAATCAATCGCGTACCTGCGGTCATGACCAGGACGATCTTTCACAAAAGTTACCAGCGAAGAACGAGACAAACCAGGTTGAGGAGCTAATTCATCAAGAATTTCACAAATCTTCCCAACAACCGTTACATTATTTTGCTCGTTATTTCCACCAACGTTATAGGTTTCTCCAACCTGACTTTGTTGCAAAACTAAGTAAATGGCATCGCAGTGGTCTTCAACATACAACCAGTCGCGGACATTTTGTCCATCCCCATAAATTGGTAAAGGCTTACCATTTAGTGCATTCAGAATCATCAAGGGAATTAGTTTCTCTGGAAACTGGCACGGACCGTAGTTATTCGAGCAATTGGTTGTTAAAGTAGGTAAGCCGTAGGTATGATAATACGCGCGCACCAAATGGTCAGAACTAGCTTTCGACGCTGCATACGGACTATTGGGTGCATAAGGTGTATCTTCACGGAAAGCTGGGTCAGTTGGACTTAGGGAACCGTAAACTTCATCGGTTGAAACATGTAAAAAGCGGAAAGACGCGCGTTTTTCAGGCGATAATTTTTGCCAGTAAGCCTTGCTTGCTTCGAGAAGTTGAAAAGTTCCGACTACGTTGGTTTGAATAAAATCCATTGGGCTGAGGATTGAGCGGTCAACGTGGCTTTCCGCTGCAAAGTTAATAATTGCGTCAGGTTGGTACTGTTCTAAGAGATTCTGTATTAGCTCAATATCACCAATATCTCCACGGATAAAATGATATCCTGGGTCATTCTCTAATTCCGCGAGCGTTTGCGAATTGCTGGCGTAGGTTAACTTATCCAGGTTGATAATGTTCGCCCACTGTTCTTTTCTCGCTTTGAGAATGAAGTTAGAACCGATAAAACCAATTCCACCTGTAACCATGAATGTTTGCATCTTTTTATTCTCCGCCAATCCTAATTCAATAAATGTACTATAAACTTGCTAGTAAATCATAAAATTTTAAAATATTTACTTGACATCTTAAATCATTATTGCTCAATATGGGCTAACTAACGGATGAAAAAAATGACGACTTAATAACAGTTTCATTACTTTATTTCGAGAACCTAAATATCTAAAGATTTTATACTTACTAAGAACCATTACGGCAGTGCAAGTTGTTTGTACGTAGCAAAAATTGAATTGTGAACACCATTTTTCATAAAACTTTGTTTGTGCTTTATAAAATGCTTGGCTAAAATTACCTGAGCTTAGATGTGTAAGATGAAAATTAATGACATAGCACGAGTAGCCCTTAACTATCGCATTAAGACATAGGTCAGTTGCATAGAAGTGAAAACCATCTAATTCTTGAGAACATTTAATGTTTGCAGAGGTCTTTACTACAAAGAAATTCTCATCTAGTGAGTGAACTTTATGAGGGAAATCCCCAGTCCAATTAGGTGTGCAAGGGTCTGTTATTTTTGCAACAATTTCATAGTTTTTGTTTAAACCTGCGTTTCCTGCAATCGCCCATTTAGAGTCTAACTTTTCTAACTCTTCAATAACCTTTATAAGACTATTAAATCCGTCACCTTGATTTATAATTACATCTTGGTGACAAAAGACTATATATGGTTCTAGTGTATCAGATTTAATTTGGTTAAATGTTTCATAAGGTTCATAAACATTACCATTAGAATTATCAAACAGAGAATATCTGCATCTATTCTCATCAAATCCAGCTTCAATAAAAGAAGCCTTCATTTCGTCATATTGCTTTAATTTATTTGCAATGGTACAAATATGGAATGACTTGGTATTCATAATTAAAGAAGCTTATACTTTAGATAATATCTATACTTTGTGCATTTTCATCTCTTGTTTAGTATTCCAATTTAAAATTGGCCTAACAATTCCCGGAAATCCTAAAGCATAATTTCCTCTTGCAGAGCTACCATCCATTGGATCGAAAACATTAAATGCAACTGCATCAAGTTCATGAAAATGAACCATGAATGGGTCTTGCTCAATAATAGCAACGCTTACAATTATGCTTCCTTCTGCTAAAAAATTGCCAGGTACCCACATTGTGGAAGAATACTGACCTTTTTGACGGGGTTTATTTCTTAACTCGGAAACATTATCATGGGAACTTAGAATATGAATTCCTGTTTCATTAAACAAATTAATTGAATGCGTAAAGGTTTGGTTATCTTTCAAAACCTCATAAGTCATTGTAATACCTACAGGTTTTGTAATATTAAAGCTTTCACCAACTTTGCCATTCTCATCGTGAACATTAACTTCAACTAGACGCACGACATCACTACCTGGCGCCCGCTTAATGTCATCCCATTTACGTCTAGCAGTGGTGCCGAAATCTGATTTTAGATAAGCACTAATTACTTTATCTGTTGCACCTGCCATTTGTACTGTTCCTTGTTTAAGAAGAACAGCAGTATTGCACAATCTTGTAACAGTTTCCATACTGTGGCTGACAAATAATACTGTTCGCCCTTCACTCGCAACATCTTCCATCTTACCCAAACATTTCTTTTGGAAAGTGCTATCTCCTACCGCTAATACTTCATCAACAATGAGAATTTCTGGTTCTAAGTGAGCGGCGACTGCAAAAGCCAATCGTACATACATCCCAGAAGAATAGCGTTTAACAGGAGTATCTAAAAACTTTTCAATTTCTGCAAAGGCAACAATTTCATCAAATTTGTTTTGAATTTCTACCTTGCTCATCCCTAAAATTGCACCGTTGAGAAAGATATTCTCTCTACCTGTCAACTCTGGGTGAAAACCTGTACCTACTTCTAACAAACTGGCGACTCGTCCTTTTATCTTAATTGAACCGCTTGTCGGCTCGGTGATTCGACTAAGAACTTTGAGCAGAGTTGATTTGCCGGCGCCATTTCGTCCAATAATACCAACTCTATCGCCTTGCTTAATGTCAAACGATACATCCTTAAGCGCCCAAAATTCCTCAGTGTTATGTTTTGCTTCTTTCTTAGCGCGCGGGTTTAAAGCCTTCACAAACGATTGTGTCGCATTAGTCATGGCGCCGCGAAATGTTTTGTAGCTCTCTTCTTTATGTGATAAAACGTACTTCTTACTTAAGTTCTCAACCCGGATGACAGTATCCGACATCTGTTACACTCCTATCTAAACTACCTACTTGTAAGGGCGGGTTAATAAATATCCTAAAACTGTACTAAATATCTGGTAAACCCGCCCTTAAATCACATCTGCAAACGTCCGCTCCATCCTGCGGAAGTACCAAATCCCACTGAAGAGCAGCAAAATCACAAAACCCAGCGATAATAGAAACCCAGGCATGTATATCTGCGATTCACCACCTAGTATTGCCCATCGGAAACCATCTATTACTCCCACCATTGGATTCAGCGAATATATTAGACGTATTTGTTCTGAAAACCTTTGCTCAATCACCTTACTACTAAATCCTACAGGTGAGACATACAATCCAAACTGAACAATAAACGGAACCACGTAGCGAAAGTCTCTATATTCTACAGTTAACGCAGCTAACCATAACCCGGCGCCTATCGATGCAGCAAACGCGATTGCTATAAATATTGGCAGTGTTAGAATCCGCCAATCGGGTACATAATTATAGTACGCCATTAACCCTAGCAAAATCATCCCCGAAATCAGAAAGTCTACAAAGCTAACAATGACTGCACTCGTGGGTACAATTAAACGCGGAAAGTAAACTTTAGCAAGTAAGTTAGCATTATTTACCAAGCTGTTGCTGCACTCACTCAAGGCGCCTGAGAAAAACTGCCAAGGTAGCAGTGCGGCAAAAACCATGATTGGATATGGTGTATTACCTTCGGGTGGTAATTTAGCTAAACTTCCAAATACGAATGTGAACACCACCATCGTTAGAAATGGACGAATTAGTGCCCATGCCATCCCAATCACTGTTTGCTTATAGCGTACTAATATATCGCGCCAAGCTAAAAAGTAGAACAACTCCCTGTATTTCCACAGGTCTCGCCAATATTGCCCCTCTGTTTTTCCCGCCTCAATTACGAGTTCTTTACTATTCATTTATTTACCTGTTTACAGCACTTATTTTGACTACGACCTGTGATTTTATACTTTGCCATATTGTCTATCACTTCCTTCATCACTGTGAATGCACTGTCAGGAAATATACTTAATATTTTTTAATTTATTTTCTGCTTCTCTGAATCTCCTTGATTTTGCTACTAAACACCATTTATAGTACGCCAACAACTATTAATGTTATGTTATATAAAATACTAATGACGTATTATTAGTTATATTTATTGGTAAAAATTCTTACCACGCTTATAGCCCTATAAACCGGGTTTATACGCAAAATTGTCGCTTTAATTACAAGATGTCACAAAGAAACCCGGTTTCTGACTTTTCGTAACAATTCTGTCACAATTATTTGGCAATTTGGCAACTATTCCCAATATCTTTAAATTAAAATACCTATAAGTTATGCAAAACTTTTTTTAAAAACCCGTTAAAACACTGATGCTACCTAGAAATAATTCCGGTAGCTAGTTTAAATATGCCTTATTTATTTTAAGAAGATTCTATAAAGTTTATAATTTTATCCGGATATGTATAAAGTATATCCGGATACATAATACTTAGTCATAGCTAATCAAGACGCTAATGTCACACGCTTTAACACAGCAGTCCACATATCCGATGGATGGGAGTAATACTCGATTTGCTCGACTTGATAATGATAAATCTCGGCGCCGTTTTGTAAAGTAATAAAATCGCCAACTGCAACACCTTTGCCTTGTGCTGTCATGTAACCCTTGGTATCGTCGTCTATTGGTTCAAATACATAGTCCTGACCAGATACCTGCCTAGTATAGTCATATGTCTTTTGTTTCTTGACTTTCAGCTTGGCTACAAGAAAATTTAATAGCCCCCAAATATTAGTAAAATTTATACCCAATTTAGAAGACAACATGACTAGGCGATGTAAAGTGTACTTTATTGAGATGGCTTTTGGCTCAGTCCAGCATAACCTCTCTATATTTATTTTGGTTCGGCACAATCCACTAGATATGCCAACTTGCCAATTTTACCTGCTTAACGTTCCTAAAAAAGCCAAGTTACACACAAGTCTCTTATCTGACGGGGAATTTAGCGACAGCCAGAAATGTCTAGAAAAACACAGCACAAAAAATTGGGCAAAAAGTACTTGACATTACTGGCGACTGCTACTATATTAAGTAATGTCAATGCAATGAGGCGTCGCCAAGTGGTAAGGCATCGGGTTTTGGTCCCGACATCCCTAGGTTCGAATCCTAGCGCCTCAGTATTAAAAGGGTAGCTAAACAGCTGCCCTTTTTTATTGTTTATATGTAGAGACGTTATATGTAACATCTCTCAATTTTAAAATTTAAGTAAAGCGTTCACCTAACTTTATTATGGGTCGCAAATAATTCAAGTTTATTTAGCCTCAGCTGTCTATATTGGGCAGCAATGTCTTCACTTTTATGGGAATGATGCTGTAAAAGTTTAATCCTAGAAACCCGGTTTCTGCTATACTGAGTAATATTAAAAACATTAATTAAGTACTTAAAAGTAAAATTTTTGTCCAAGTCCAATTATCCGGAAAAGTTCTGTAAAAATTGTATACATAAAAAAGTCAGGGTATTCAAGTAAGTAAAGTTACTTATTTATATTTGTTGGTAGATTAAAATATGAGGCTGACCTTGTTTAAATACAGGTGTTAGGAAGCTGCTGTGTTCTCGATGGAGATGGCAGTATGTAAGTATAAAAGTATATTTTTTGTTTATATATTGAAAACCTTTCGTAAATATTTCCTGCGTAGTGCTAATGTAGTAATAATGCATCTCCCAAATATCACTATATATTTTTGATACTCAATGGCGTTGAAGGCTCACAAGTAGGTTGCAATCATCCTACGTAGCTCTTTACTCTTCGCTGACCGCGCACATAATTGTCAGTCATTTACTGGGTGCATCGTCAACCCTGCAAATAAATCACTGCTCGTGTGAAATTACCCTAAAAAAACTAATAGTAATATTGACGAACGCTATGCTGAAGTCAGAAAAACATTCTCAATTGCAGATAAAAGCAAATGCTACCCAGTTAAGTGATACTGATGAAGGTGGATTGAATCTGAGTCAAGTCGCTGCGGCATTACGCCGTCGGGCAGTATTAATTGCCGGATTCACTGGTATTGTTGCTGCTGGCGCCGTTCTTAAAGCCGAATCTGACCCTCCAGTTTTTTACGGTCAGTTCGAGATTTTGACCAAACCTGTAACTGGCGAGTCTAAAGCTATTGCTAGCATTCCAGAAACGATTGGCGCCCAAAATATCTCGTCACCTGAAAGCGAAAACATTACTACAACGGTAAAAGTTCTACAAAGTCCTCGCTTACTGGCGCCGATTGTAAAAAAATTACAGCCTAAATATCCAGATTTAACTTATAAACAGCTAGAGCGGGATTTAGATGTTTTACCTGCCCAGCCAAACGTATTGAAAGTTGGATACACAAATGAGAATGAACAGCAGGTCAAAGATGTATTGCAAGCTTTATCAAAATCTTACTTAGACTACAGTTTAGCTGAACGTCAAGAAGATATAAATCAAGCCATCAAGTTTGTTCAGGACACGTTCAGGAAAGGGCAAATTCAACAGAATGTTGAGAAATGGCAAGATAAACTGCGGGTTTTACGTCAAAAAAATGATTTAGTCGAACCTGCACAAAAAGCTCAACAAGTTTCTGCTTTAATCGCGAATCTCACACAAGAACGTATAGAAACGCGAGTACAGCACGAGCAAATGACTGCTAAGTACGAAGAATTAAAAAGTGAGCTAGCACAACAACCTGCTGAACGTGCGGGTAATTCAATTTTGAGTGAAAATGTTCGCTACCAAAAGATTTTAGACCAAATTCAAGAAGCTGATATTCTAATCAAAAAAGAATCTGCACGATTTACTTCTGAAAATCCAACTATACAAACGTTGGAGGAAAAAAAGAAGAATTTGCTGCCATTGCTGCAAGCAGAAGAAGCACGAGTACAGCGCGATTTTGTAAGTCGCATCAACGAACTGGTCGCACGCGATTTATCTTTAGCAGAGAAAATTGACCGTTCTAATGAAGAATTGCGAAAGTTAGCAATAGTTAGTCGCGACTACGATTATATTCAACAACAGATAAAAATTGCGACCGAAAATTATGGACAGTTCATTGCTAAACAACAAGCATTAGAAATCGAGAAAACCCAAAAAATTCAACCGTGGAAATTACTTGATGAACAGCTAACTGATGCCAGAAAGCCATCAGCACTTGTTGATAGTGCAAAGCGGAACTTGCTACTAGGAGGAATGCTTGGACTACTCTTGGGTGCTGGTGCAGCGCTTGTAGTTGATAAACTTAGCAACGTCTTCTACACATCTAAAGATGTTAAAGATGCAACATATCTACCACTATTAGGCACAATTCCATTACGAAAAGAACTGGCAGTTTCTTTACACGACAGCGGTCATCAAAAGCCAAATATTGCAGCTTTCTTTGAAGTCTTTCGTTCGCTTTACACAAATATCCTGTTGTTGGGTTCAGATACACAAATTCGTTCACTTGTAATTAGTTCTGCCACACCAGGAGACGGTAAATCAACAGTAGCTTTATATTTAGCTTTAGCTGCGGCGGCAATGGGACATCGAGTTTTACTAGTCGATGCTAACTTACGCTGTCCAACACTGCACAAGCGGGTTGGAGTCATGAACATTCAAGGACTAACCGATGTTATCGCTTCTGACTTAGACTGGAGTAACGTTATCGAGCGCTCACCTTTTGAAGACAACCTTTATGTCCTCAGCGCAGGTCCTATTCCACCTGACCCAGTTCGCTTACTTGCCTCACAAAAAATGCAGGACTTGATGAGCGACCTGCAAAATAGTTTCGATTTTGTAATTTATGATACTCCGCCTATACTTGGATTCGCTGATGCCAATTTGTTAGCAGCCAATACAAACGGTATGATACTAGTTGCAGGATTAGGTAAACTCAAACGCACTATATTCCAACAAGCCTTAGAAGAACTTCAAGTTTCCGGAACTCCTGTTTTAGGCTTCATAGCAAATAAATCAAAAGAAGCGGCGCCTGCTTCTCATACGTACTATCAACAATATTACAAAGAGAGAATGAGCGCAGAACGCATCGAAGTCGAAGAATTGCAAGAAACCAATTCATCAATCATTCGCAAAGTTCGAGGAAAGTAGAACTAAAACTTATGAGTAGAGACGCGATGTTCCTCGCGTCTCTACTTTATTTATCTGGCGATTTTAGCGCTTTATCAAGAACTTGACGGGCGCCTTCAGCTTTCGCACGTGCTTCTTGATAGCGAAGATTAGCTTGAGCAAAGGTCTTTAAAACTTTAAACCCTTCCTTTAAGCGAGTAATTTCTTCCTCACTTACAGATTCGTCTGTAAAAAGAACATCGACTGCTTTACGAATGTCTAAAGCTTCCGAGCGCGACTCTTGAACTTTTAACTTCAGCGTCGCTAGGTTGCTAAGAACCTGAACTGCTTGTGTCACAGCGTCTTCGTCACCAGCATTATCAATGCTCGTTTCCTTTACTTCGATTAATTGTTGAGGCCCAAATCCTTCGTCTAAGTCGGTAGGCAATTTACCTGAGTCCATGAGTTCCATCAACTGATCCATTGCTTTATCACGGGCTTTGGCAGAATCTTTACCAGAAACTGTAAGAATAATATCTGGGCTTTGAGCAAGAGTATACTGAACCATAAATCAGGCAAAACTAATTGCAGCTATTTTTAGCTGAGGTACCTCATTTTAACTTAAAATGCCGCAATTAGAATGGAAATTTGATCCCCCCAACCCCCCTTGATAAGGGTGGCTAAGATTTTGTCTATATATAACTATGTAGCTAAGATTATTATCTTCTTTCTTGTTCCCCCCTTATTAAGGGGGGTAGTGGGGGGATCAAAAAGCGCGATAATCATAAAAGCTTGGTTTAAAAAGGGAAGACAACATGTCATGTATCGAATTAACTGTATTCTCAACTCTGGAAGCAGTTGACTGGGTTTGCACATTACTTGCATCAACTAACTACACAAGTGACATTAGTGTTAATAAATATACTAGTACTGAAGAAAGTCGGCGCCAAAATAATTGGACACACACAATTAATTTCTATTTACCCAACAACACCCAAGCAAGTGTACGCATTCAAGAAATAGAAAATTTACTTTCACCCTTACATCGTACTGCAATAACCAGTACAGTCGAAGCATATATAATTACTGAAAAACCCAATAAATCAGAAATAAAAAGCGAAGCGATTCAAATTGGTGAAAGATTTATTGTACTTAACTCTGATGCCCTTAACTTGCCTAATACTTCAGAGAAAATAATTATTCAACTCAAAACAAGTTTAGCGTTTGGTAGCGGTTTACACCCAGCAACAATATTAGCAGTTAAACTTCTAGAACGTTATGTAACCAATAATATGAATGTCCTTGACCTTGGTTGTGGTTCAGGTATTCTTAGTATTGCTGCTGCAAAGCTAGGGGCAAACGTTTTAGCATTAGATAATGATGCTGTTGCCGTCGAAGCAACTCAAGACGCTATTACTCGTAATGATGTTACAGATAAAGTGCAAGTACTACAAGGAAGTTTAGGACGTGGTAGCTCTTTGGGCAATTGGATGGGTGGCGCCAATACTGGTAATGTGTCTAGTATTTCCCCAAATGGTGACTTTGATTTAATTGTTGCTAATATCTTAGGACGAATACACACAACACTGGCGCCGGACTATAAACAAGCGCTACATCAAAATCAGCAAAGTGGTATACTAATCACGTCTGGCTACGACCAAGATTACGAACAGTCAGTAACACAAGCATTAAAAGCACAAGAATTTAAAGCCCTCAACACCGAACGGTTCAGCGAATGGGTTGCCAACGTGTGGGCGCTTTAACCAAACTCACATATAAACGTATAATCAAAGATAGTAAATAGTAAACATTCCCTCTACGTTTATGCCTTTGGAACTGCCACAAATTAAATGCGCGCGTGTCCAGATTCGCATGGCAAACAACGAGGATATACCCAAAATCCTAGATTACTTTACCCAGAATAAAACCTACCTCACTCCTTACTACCCGTCTTGGCATAATGGGTTCTTCACCGAAGAGTATTGGCAATTACAAATTGAAGTTAATTACCAAGAATTTGCCAACGACCGCTCCTTAAGGTTTTTTATCTTTCCAAAAACTGCCTCAAATCGAATTATTGGCACTATTAACTTTAATAACATTGTTCGAGGCGCCGCTCATTTTTGTACAGTGGGATACAGTTTAGCAGAGTTTGAACAAAGCAAAGGGTACATGACTGAAGCAATGCAAGGCACAATTGACTATATATTTAAAGAATTCAACATGCACCGCATTATGGCAAATTATATGCCTCATAATCAACGTAGTGCAAACTTACTCAAACGGCTAGGATTTCTTGTCGAAGGATACGCGAGAGATTATCTAATAATAAACGGCAAATGGGAAGACCATATTCTGACTAGCCTTATCAACAATAAATGGTCGTAATTACTGAAATAAATATATTGAAAAAGAATAGGAGAATACATATTGTGGGTCAAATAGATTTTACTTATTCTTTTATGAATCAGCGTGTAAAGTATATAATTATTCCTAATGTTGTCAAATTTTGTTGAATACTGTGGTATTATGGTGTATAAAATTATATAGTTTTACGCAAGTATTGATGGCACCATTTAGTAATCAGGGATGAATTGAGTAAGAATATGGTGTGGGTCTTAGGTTAACTTATTAATTCATCAGTCAACATTTGTAATTACTTAGAATAAAATGAAGGTCGATTCTCCTTTAGTGTCTGTTATTATACCAGCTTATAACGCAGAAGCATTTATTAATCAGACATTAATATCTGTTCTGTCTCAAACTTACAAAAACATTGAAGTTTTAGTGGTTGATGATGGTTCACTAGATAAAACTGCTGAAATTATAGAATCTTTTGCTGACAAAGATAGTCGTGTAATTATATTAAAGCAACCAAATGCAGGAGTGGCGGCTGCTCGTAATTTAGCAATTGAAAAATCTAAGGGTGAATATATAGCTCCAATTGATGCAGATGATATTTGGTATCCTCAAAAAATAGAAAAACAAGTGCAATGTATGTTAGAAGGAGACCCTACTGTAGGATTAATTTATGCTTGGTCTACGTTTATTGATGCAAAAGATAATATTATTGGGGAATATTGTCCTTTCCATTATCAAAACATGCGTAGTGTAGAGGGGTATGTTTACCCGGTTATGGTACAAATGAATTTAATCGGTAATGGTAGTGTCCCTCTAATTCGCCGTTCTTGTTTTGATAAAATTGGCTTTTACGACTCCAAGCTGAGAGAGCAAAATGCCCAAGGTTGTGAGGATTGGGATATTTACCTACGTATTGCTGAATTTTATGAATTCCGAGTGGTTCCAGAGTTTTTGATTGGGTACCGTCAATTAGTAGGAAGTATGTCTAGATGCTACGAAGCAATGGCAAAATCTTATGATTTGGTCATGGCAAAGTCAAAAAGACAAAACTTAAACATACCAGCTTATATGTATGATTGGTCTGCCAGTGATTTTTGTAGTTATCTTTTAACTATAAGTACGCAAAACGAAGACTATTGGAATAGTTTCTTATGGCTCAATAAGGCTATAAAGTTAGATTTATTTCGACTTTTACAAATTTGGGTTTATAAATGTTATTTTAAATGTATTATCAAAATATTATCTACGAAGATAAAATATTTAATGTTGTCAAAAGATGAGAGTTTAGGGAAGCATAAAGAAAAGAATAATCATTATCATGAAAATATAGGTGTTGGGCAAATGAGAACACCTACCGATATCCATAAAGAAATGCTTAAACCAAAAGAGATTTCTCAGAAACCCTACGATAAAATTAGGCGCCAAAGATGGTTACATGTTTTAAAAGTTTGTCGGAGCTTATCTTATAATGAGGTGCGTGAAGGCTACTAGATTGGTTGCTTCGTTTTAAAATTATTGTAGCCTTCACGCACCCTACCCTAACTGTACGACTTGGCTGATGCTGCGATTTAACCAATTATCATACCACTCGTAAAAAGTTAAGGCTTCTTTTACCTCTTCTACTGACTCATACAAATTATCTTCAATATCTGGGTCGTCATGGAAAAAAGCAGCACAATGACAAGTTAAAGGATATATACCACCTTCCCCTACTCGGTCATCAATCCAAATTTTACCCGCTTGTTCTCCTGTAATCACTAATCGAGCTTCAATCCCACATCCATACTCGGCAACAAGAAGACTCCCCTGCACTAGCATCGGGTCATAATACGCGCTTGGAGCGTCTCCGTTACTAATTTGTAATAAATCTAAATCATTCCACTCTTCATTTAAACAAAACGGCAAAGATAAAAAGCTATTACCCAATATTTCCATTTTAGATAGTTCCACACTATCTATACCTATCAATCCATAACCCGGACCAACACCACCATTTCCTACGTTCAACAAAAAATCACGAAACTCTGTTGGTAGTGTTACTTTATACTTAGCCTCTAATTCATAAACTTCAGCTTCACTCAAGCAAGGATTTAATCTATACTGGTGCGATTCCGAACCAAATACTTCAAAGCTTTTATCTAAACTTGTTAACCGAATAAGCTTATTTTTTAAATCTTGTACTTTATCACTCATAGACTTACTTGTTACGCTCTCTTAAATATTTAATCTTTCCAACAGTTTATATGACTGTAATTCTTAGATTTTAGATGCACTGACCTAAAATTCCTTATCTGTACCACTAAAAACAAACTTGGTCAACCATTCGCTTTCTTAGGTAGACTGAAAGCAGAACCAATAATTGCCGTACTCGTAATGACTTTGCCTGAAACTAACCTTAACACCTCTTCGCAAAACCCATTTCTTTCTCTAAACTACGAAAGAGCCATACTGGAACTGGGTGATGATTATTATGACGAAGTAGAAGCAGGAGAATTTCCTCAACATATTTTACGATGGCGTAACGATGCACTACTGTCGCGTTTAGGTTTAGATGCAGCAAATGTCAGTGACGAACATTTTATCGAAGCTTTTGGAAAATTTGAGGTGCATAAACCCTTACTAGCGTTACGGTACCACGGTTATCAATTTGGTGAGTACAATCCGCAACTAGGTGATGGTAGAGGTTTTCTGTACGCTCAAGTTCGTGGGACTGATGAGCAACTCTACGATTTTGGCACAAAAGGTTCAGGAAGAACACCTTATTCGCGTGGTGGTGATGGAATGTTGACTCTCAAGGGAGGGGTACGCGAAGTTTTAGCTGCTGAGATGTTACACCGAATGGGTGTTAACACATCACGTTGTTTGAGTATGATTGAAACAGGTTTAGATTTATGGCGTGGTGATGAACCGTCACCGACTCGTTCTTCGGTAATGGTGCGCTTTAGTAAATCACACATTCGCTTCGGAACTTTTGAAAGATTGAATTATATCCGGCGCCCAGATTTAATCACTAAGTTATTAAACCATGTTATCTATATATATTATTCGCATCTTGGCGCCGAGCCAGATAAATACGCCCTTTTCTACAGTGAGCTAGTACAAAGAGTCGCTTTGCTTGTAGCACAGTGGATGGCAGCAGGTTTCTGTCATGCAGTTTTAAACACAGATAATATGTCAATAACTGGTGAAAGTTTTGACTACGGACCATACGCATTTATCCCTAAATTTGACCCAACTTTTACAGCAGCTTATTTTGACTACTACGGACGTTACAGTTATTCCAACCAACCAGGAATTTGTAAGCTGAATCTAGAATTGTTACAAAAACCACTTTCAGCAGTCATTCCCACAGCTGACATGGAACAAGGATTATCACACTTTGAAGACTGTTATCACGCTCAATACCGCGTGTTGATGCTCAAAAAATTAGGATTTAATAACTTAGAAAAGCTAGAATCTGCTGAATATGACGAACTATTAAAAGCAACACTACGCTTTCTAAATAATTATCCCGTTAGCTACCACCACTTTTTCAGTGACCTTGCTACAACTTTCTCGAACAAATGGCGTGATGATGCTAGCTTGATATTAAGTGGTTCAGAAATTGCTGTAGAACTAGGAGCATCAGAATTATTTTTACACTGGTGTGGGTTGTACCATAAAATTTTAACGAACATGGCGCCGGAAGAAATCGAGAAAGTTGGTCAAACTTTAATTCAAGCCAACCCCAAAACAGTAATCCTGCGTCCCGTCATAGAATCGGTATGGGAACCCATCGCACAAGACAATAACTGGGAACCGTTCTACAACTTAATCAAAGAAATACAAAATTAAAATCTTAGAAACCGGGTTTATTGTTCGATATTGTCATAAAAACGATGATTTGCCTAGAAACCCGGTTTCTTTGACTCACATTAATACCAATCACATTCACTTGTCGTAAATGGTTGATAAGCATTTGCGACAATATTTTTTTGCCCTTGAAACTCTCTACCATAGAAACCATCCTCAAAACCGCGCGCAAATTCTCCACCTGCGGTACGCTCTTTATATGAGTTACCATTTTTGGCACTTTCTCGTCCTTGACGATAACCGTCGGAATAAGCGCGCGGATGATATGCTGGGTCTTGGTTTACATACCACCGTGTTACAGGGTAGCAATATCTTCTGGGATATGCTCGACGATAAAAATCACCGTAATAATAGTTACGGGAGTAAGGGTGTCGATAACGATGTGCTTGCGCTGGTTCGTTATTGAGTAAAAAGACTGATGCGCTTGTTAAAGATAATAAAGTATAAATAATCTTTTTCATTCTTGACCCCTTTCAAGTCAGGGAACTCTAGATATTTCTAAGATATTACTCTTGCGTTATATATACATCACCTGATGGGATGATTAGGGTCATCTGTATAAAAATTACGTTAATTACCCACATTCATCCTGTAACCAATGCGCTTTTTTTGCGTTCACGGAGTGTCTCCGGAGGAGAATAATACTTAATTTATAAAAATAAAAGTAATAATTATTGCCTGATTTGATTATATCAGGCGCCTTAAACTAACTCTCTTCACTCTGTGCATCTGCGCCTAATAAGGTAAAAATATATCATAGTTTTGTTGATGTTGGGTTGCGCTGGCGCTCCACCTAACCTACGGGGTTGATGGGTGGTAGAGTTTGACGAAGTTATGGTTTGCATCAATTTCTATAACTGAGTCTACATATTGCGGTGATGTTATTAGCGCTTTAATAAACAGTTCGGGATGTAATGCGCGCCAAAAATAATTAACAAATTCTTCGATTTGGATATCGGTCATTCCTGGTCTACCGGAAGCTATCATTTTATGTTCAGCTTCTTTACGCCATTGAACCGAGTAACGGTAGTCTTGAGGATACAACACTATTAAACTATCTAACCGTTGCCATAAAGGTAAATAATTTGCTAGTTCTTGGTTCATGTCGCGTGCAAATGCTTTGTCTGCTGCATTAATAATAGGTGGTACAGGCGCCTCAAATTTCACTGGGTCAATTGGACGGGCGCCTACAAACCAGCCTTCAAATAGTAATATATCTATATTTATATAAGTATCTGGAGTTGTTCTATCACCTGCACCACTATGAATTGACTTGTCAAAGCGTGGAATGCTAATTGGACTAATCGCATTACGTACTGCCTCAAGAACGTTCAAACCCAAGTCAACATCGTGGGTTCCGGGTGGACCACGCCAAATTAGACGGGGGTCTTGCTGCTGTAGTGCCAAACGCGCATCATAAGTCTTATATAAATCATCGAGCGATAAGGTAACAGTAGAATACCCCATTTGCTCAAGAATTGAAATTAAACTAAGTGCTAACGTGGTTTTACCTGTTCCTTGTCCACCTAAAATGCCTTGGATAATAGGACGACCTGTGTGGGAGCGCAGTTGGGCTATTTGTGCTGCTAATTGTTGGTGGATACTCATCAACTCTAAGAACCTAACTTAAATGCTTCAATAAACAAACTATAAGTCAAACCTATCTTGAAAATATTTAATGCTTCTATCCAAAATGATTCCACACCAACACGGCGCCGATAAAATAATCTACTGACTAACTCAACTGCCAAAACAATAAGCGCTGCTACGTAAATGTCTAGTTCTGCTCTTTGTCCTGCACTCGTCGAAATAGCCGTTCCTATAAAAATACCTAGCAAAAAGCTGATAATCATTACTGACCAACGGCGCCAGGGGTTAGATAACCACTGCCCAAACCGTAGTATAATGGCGCCAACCAAATTATTTAGCCGTGTATTTTGCATACCTTATGCATACTATAGATATTTTCGGAAAATCAAATTATCATTAAGTTTAGAGCTACGAGGCAATAAACTTTAGATTCAGTTGCTAAAAATAATATAAAGAAACCCGGTTTATGAGCAAAATTTTTGTTTTCATTATAAAATATCGACAAAGAAACCGGGTTTCTGTCTTAATATCTTCTTAACTTACTCATATTGTATAGGGGATAATTACCCCTATTAATTTCTGCTTCTAGTAAGATAATATACTTGCTCGATTTAAGAACTCGGCGTAATTCAGTTTAAAATATAGCCTTTCAAGGTTTCCAATTCTTATATTTTTTATATTATTGATATGGTATCAAAATATCATCCAACCCTTTTAGCGGCCTGCTGCTTGGGTATATTAGGACTGTTTGCCGGATGCTACCAAGTCAGTGTTTCGTTTGAGCCATCAGGTACCGAAGTAGCATCAACATCACCTGTAGAAATTCCATCAAAAACAGTATCAACGTCCCAAACATCCGAACTACTAGCTTATAGCTCAGTCAAAACCAATAAAAATATTGGTGTTGGAACCTTGCGTCTTAGCAACCAAGCAAACCAACCCGTGCGTCTAGCTTTATTATCAAGAAGTAAACAAGCTTCCCCAGCAGCGCATTGGGACTTTGCACCGCAAGAAGGAAGCGAAAAAGGTTTACTTTTATCACTTCCTGATGGCAAACTCCAATTATCCAAAGGAGATGTCGTCGTCGCATTTGCCCAAGACGGTTCACGTCGTTATTGGGGGCCATATATTGTAGGTGAAACACATGAACCAATGTGGAACCCCCAGCAAAAAGAATGGTGGTTAATCTTAAATAAATAGATTACCCAATTTTTCTTTCTGATGCCAAAGTCAAGCTCGTCCATTCTCCTTTATCATCATACGAACGAATCATACGCTGGCGCCAGTTTGGTTCAATAAGCCATCCGGTTTCTAGAAATAAAGGTTGTCGTGGTTGTAATTTGGCAGGGAAAGTTGCCGAGGTGCCGTCAGGCAACATTAATATATGTATAGGGTTATTTGGGTTGCCATCAAACTCAAGAATAGAACCGTTGATTTTAGCTGTTGAAGTGATGGTATGATTTGCGAAACTAAGATTTTGGACTAAGCGACCGTCTTCGAGATGCAGTTTCATCTTGGTTGTGGAAGTCACAGGGTTACGTAAATCTGTAAATATAGTAGTAGTTTCCCCTTCCCATTCTCCCAGTAAAGCTTCCACACTCAACGGTGGACGTTCGGCTTTATTGCTTCCTTCAGTATGCTCCCTGATTAGGGTAAGTGATTTCAAATTACCTTCGTTATTAAATAACTGTACTAAACGCAAACGGCGATTTTCATGAATTAATCCAAATTCGGCACCAAATTCTGCAAACGGTGCGAACTGTATTGTACCTTGACTAAAGGCACCGTTTTCAAAAAATAACGTACTTCGTGCTATCGTACTAAATTCTAAAACTAAATCTTGTAATCCTTCGCGTTGTAATGTTAAGCGTGCGGATTGATTATCATTAAGTCCCTCAAGTATTAAACGACTCGCACGGTCGTCAACTTGTTCTCCTTGGGGTGAGAACTGTGTAAACGAACCCACCCAAACATTAAGATTTTTTAGAAAAGATTCCCACTGATTAAGCACAACCCTATCCTTTTGCGAACCGACGGACAGCTACGAAGCTCCCCATTAATCCTACCGTTGCACCGAACCCCAAAAGAACTAATGGTAAAAGTAATGTTTGTGCGAAGGATAATTTTAATCCTGTAGTCAGAAATTTAATAAATTCGGGTTGGTTACGAAGTAGCTGGTTAACAAACCGAGAAGTCAAACTAATAAAACTCCAAGCTATTCCACCACCAAATAATCCAAAAGCAACACCTTGGAAAATAAAAGGCAAGTATATCCACGTAGAAGTGGCGCCAACAAGCTGCATAATTTCAATTTCACGGCGCCGTGCCATCACAATCAAGCGAATCGTAATACTCGTTACAGCAATAGCAGTCAAAGTTAAAATAACTGTAATAGTCAACGTCATCCAATTCAAACCGCGATGCAACTGAGCAATGCGTACAACCGCTTCATCAACATATTGCACTGTTTCCACACCTTTCAACTTCGCCAACTGCGTTGCTAATTTAGGTACTGCATCAGCCGAGCGCGCTTTAACTTTTAATTCATCCACCAATGGGTTAGTCCCAAGCTGCTGAGTGGCGCCTTCAATATCAGACATTCCCAACTCTTGCACCAACTTTGTCCAAGCTTGATCTTTTGTAATATTTTCTACATTCACTACTCCTGGGATTTGGGCTACCATTGGCGCCAGAACAGCAGCCGAAGCATTACTTTCTAAATATACCGACACCTCCAACTGACTACCAAACTGGTTAAGCAACTTTTCTAATTGCCAAGAAGTTTGGAGACTCATACCGAATAAAAACAGCAGTACTGTAATAGTACTCACCGCTGCCCAGTTCATCCAGGCGCCCCGCTTTAAACCCAAAAACGTCTCTTTAAGAAGATAATCTAACTTTGTAAATATTTTTAACACGGTTTCCCCTGTGTGCCTAATTGCACTCAATACCAGCCTACTGTTATAACCTTTGCAACAAGCAACAGTAAAGGGAGTATAAACTTTCTTGTTAGACTCTTGTGGAACGGGTATCGCAAGCCCCGTCACAATTGTAGGTTGGGTGGAGGCTTTGCGTTCACGTAGTGTCCCGCAGGGAAACCCAACACATATTACTTATTACCACAAAGACACAAAGGACACAGAGGAGGAGTTAAAACTGGCGCCTGCTTAATAGCCTTTCATTTAAAGTTGTTAATCTAGCTATAGATTCATCCATCATCGTCGCTCATGACTATTATTAGGTTGATTAATTATATAATTTTACACTGATTGAATATGGTGCGTGACGCTACAGGGTTATCGCTTCGTTTAAAAATTGTTGTTAGCGTCACGCACCCTACAAAAACATTGCTTTAAGAAGGGTCATAGTTTTTATCAAATTTACAATTTTATTGGTGTATTTATACTACCACGAGAGAAAATAGTTTGTTTTAGCACTTAATATTATTTAGATTTTGCCATCCTTTTCCTTTGTCTGACCAATGCTGCGAGAATTGTTAAGATTGAAGTAACATACCGTATAAAACTAGCCAGTTAGAGCGAGTGACTTTCCCCATGCCATCTGATATCGCCGTTGAGAAGAAAAAGTTAAAAAATCCCCCTTTGAAGTTGCACTACCTGGGAGACCGTGCGCTACGTCAACCAGCCAAGCGGGTTACAAAGATTGACGATGAAATTCGTCAACTCGCACGTCAAATGCTGCAAACTATGTACAGTAGCGATGGTATTGGGTTAGCGGCGCCTCAAGTTGCCATTAATAAGCAACTTATTGTTATCGATTTAGAACCCGACAAACCCAACAGTCCACCATTGGTTTTAATTAACCCTACCATTAAACAAACGAGCGAAAAATGTGACGTTGCTCAAGAAGGATGTCTAAGTATCCCCAACGTTTACATGGATGTTAAACGTCCAGAAAGCGTGGAAATTGCTTACAAAGACGAATACGGTCGTCCGAAAACGCTGAAAGCTGATGGTTTACTCGCGCGTTGTATTCTACACGAAATGGACCACCTCAACGGTGTGGTTTTTGTAGATCGCGTAGAAAATTCCCTTGCATTGGGACAGGAACTATCTAAAAATGGTTTCTCACAGCAAGCAGTTAAACCAATAGTATAAAGGCGGATATTAAAAGTGTATCTAACCCCAAAAAGCGGTTTCTTCCTAGCAGTTTCGTGCGTTACTGCAATTGCAGCAGTTGGTTCTGTTTTTGAATTAAGTTATGGTCAACCTAACCTCGGTACGCAAACCACTGCCATCATCTTAGCTTTGAGCATTCCAGCAACTGCACTTAGCTTTTTAGCAGCAGTCAAGGACGCAAAAACGAATATGAAATAAGTATCACCTTTATTTTTTGCCTCAGAAACCTGGTTTCTTTAAGAAACCAGGTTTCTCTATATTTGGAATTTTCCGAAATCTTCAAATTTGACCGTGTATAGCTTTAATTATCTAGCAGTATAGTAATTCATTTGACACAAAGAGGGGTCATGCCCCCTTTTCGATCTGAAATTGAGAGGGCTATAAAGGTCTGCATTGTCTAAAGCGATACAGTCACATGTACGATATCTAAGAATTTATTTAATATCTGAAGTCAACCAGGTGATTAATCTACTACAGGCATATAACTAAATAACTAACTAGTAAAAATTAAAAATATAGAGGGTAAAAATGAGACACGAAAAGCTTTCCGCTGGACTTTTGCTTGCATACGAAGATTATCAAAGTGAAGGTGAGCAAGCGTTACTACCACATAAACGTTCTCTTGGTATAGTTTCGGCAAAAAGTAATGTTAAGCCAACTAAGAGCGTAGTTTTTGTTTACTGCGATGAAAATGCTGACTTGAGTCATCTTGAACCATATGGAGTTCGAGTCAACCAAAACACAGGCGCCGTCAGAACAGCATATTTACCTATTGATGGTTTAGACGCATTATCAGAAGAAGAGACAGTTCAACGCATTAAGCCATCACGAAAAATGAAGTTATTGATGGATGTGGCGCCTGGTAGAGTTAAACTTCCTGAGTTCAAAAATAAAACAGGACTAACAGGTAAAGGTGTAGTTATCGGTATTGTAGACAGCGGTATCGATGCCAAACACCCAGCTTTTGCAGGTCGCATTTTGCGTATTTGGGACCAAACAATGTCTGGGCCTGGTGTTGCTGAGGGTAGCTACGGCGCCGAGTTTAGAGACACACTACTCACTGTTTCTCAAGATACCGAAGGACATGGTACCCACGTTGCTGGTATTGCAGCAGGTGCAGATGAAAATTATGGTGGTGTGGCGCCTGAAGCCGAATTAGTAATAGTTAGAAGTGATTTACAAGATGCTCACATTGCTGATGGTATACGCTACGTTTTTCGAGTTGCACGCGAGTTAGGTAAACCAGCAGTAGTAAATTTAAGCTTAGGTGGACATGCCGATGCACACGATGGTACTGACTCACTATCTAAAATTATTGACGCAGAAACAGGCCCTGGACGTATAGTTTGTTGTGCAGCAGGAAACGAAGGTAACGATAATATTCACGGTCAAGCTGTAGTGGCGCCTTGTTCAATGCGTTCAATGCGGTTCAACGTACCGCTTAATCAAGCTGGTATCGTTTGGTTAAACGGATGGTATTGTAAGAGTGCTGAGTTAGAAGTGCAATTACGGAGTCCTAACGATTTTGTTACACCTTGGCAAAAAGTTGTTACTGAAGGTAATCCTGCACAAGAATATACTTTGCCTGATGCGCGCGTTAAAATCGTCACACCTGGCCCAGATGCAGCAAACGGAGACTATAATTTCTTCGTCCAAATTCGCGGTACAGAATCTTCACTAGTATCAGGTGGAATTTGGCAATTACGCTTACGAAATCAAACATCGAACGAAACCCGTGTTGATGTGTGGACAATTGACAACTCTGGTTCAGTATTCTTTACAGGTCAAAGCGTCCAAGATGCAATGAAAATTGGCTCTCCAGGTTGTGCAGCTTCTTCAATAACAGTATCCGCTTATACAACAACGAATAAGTACAACGACATCGACGGTAAAGAGCGCGAAGTTGGATTAAAGCTAGATGATATTTCTGATTTTAGTAGCGAAGGTCCATTACGTAACCAAGCTCAAAAACCTGATGTTGCGGCGCCGGGAGCAATGATAGCATCAACAATGTCATCATCAGCAGGTTTCGACCGTTCCATGATGATTAACTCCAAATTTGTGATGATGGCAGGTACAAGTATGGCATGTCCATTTATCACAGGGTTAGTAGCTTTAATGTTACAACGTGACCCAAGCTTGGCGCCTGAAAAAGCCAAAGAAATGTTACGCAGCAACAGCTATATTCCCGAACAACCTCAAAACACCTTCGATCCGAAATGGGGATTTGGATTAATTAACACCGAAAACCTGTAATCTCTTGTAAGCTCTTGTGGAACAGGCATTATTGCCTGTCCCAATCAACATTATCTCTTAAGATAGTTACGCATACTAAATAAATCTTGTTAGTTTGATAGCATCATGGTAGAGACGTTACATGTAACGTCTCTACATGTGTGTCGGTTTTAAATACAAACATATGAACTACAAGAAAATTGATGCTGCTTTAGCAATGGCTATTGACGAAGTAGATAGCTCACAAGAACCTAGCCTAATAGTATTTATTCATACTAATCAGCCACTTGAGGCGCCTGCTATTACATTTCTTGAAAGCTTAGGAATTAAAGATGTAACTAGCGACAAAGATATTTATACTGCTACTGTTTCATCTGGTACAGTTTCTGAACTGTCAAACCAACCTTGGGTGAAGTCTATTAAGCTATCGCAAAAACTGCGCTTGATGAAAGTGGGAAATTAGTTACTTAGATTTTGGCAGTGTTATTACTTATTAATACTGTTACTATTTTTTAGATTGAGTTCAGTATTTATTTTTCTCTGAAAATATAATATTGTCATGGGTTGGGTTCCGTTGCTCCACCCAACCTACGTATAAGACTGGCGCCTAGGAATGTGATAATAAAAATTTTAGGTAAATATTTATACATGAGATAATAATAATCAAAGTGAAACTTTTATAAAAAATAAAATATCGTTCATAAATTAAGCTCAATAGAATTTTGTAACCCCCTTATCAGTAGTAACAGAGAGTCATAAACTGAAGGTGGAGATGAACGGCAGTCGGGAGAAACCAGAGTGAAAAAAGTATTATCAATAATTCTCGGCGGCGGTGCAGGAACCCGCCTCTACCCATTAACGAAGTTACGTGCGAAACCGGCAGTGCCTGTGGCAGGTAAATACCGTTTAATAGATATCCCTGTAAGTAACTGTATAAATTCGGAAATATATAAGATATACGTTCTGACGCAGTTTAACTCAGCTTCTTTAAACCGCCATATTGCTCGTGCGTATACTTTTGCGGGTTTTAGCGAGGGTTTTGTAGAGGTGTTAGCGGCACAGCAAACACCCGAAAACCCTAGTTGGTTCCAAGGAACAGCAGATGCAGTACGTCAATACCTTTGGTTATTAGAGGAATGGAATGTTTCGGAATTTCTCATTTTATCGGGCGATCATCTTTACCGGATGGACTACCGATTATTTATAGAACGTCATCGTCAAACAAATGCTGACATTACGCTGTCGGTAATACCAATGGATGAGCGACGCGCGTCAGACTTTGGGTTAATGAAAATAAATGACTCAGGTAGGGTAATTGACTTTAGCGAAAAGCCAAAAGGTGATGCTCTTAAACAGATGCAAGTTGATACTAGCGTACTGGGATTGAGTCAGCAGCAAGCCAAGCTTCAACCGTATATTGCCTCAATGGGGATTTACGTATTCAAGAAAGAGGTTTTGATCAAGCTGCTCAAAGAATCATTAGAGCGAACAGATTTTGGTAAAGAGATAATTCCAGATGCAGCAAAAGACCATAATGTACAGGCGTATTTGTTTGACGGTTACTGGGAAGACATTGGAACAATAGAGTCTTTCTATCATGCGAACCTAGCGCTGACGCAACAGCCACTGCCTCCATTTAGTTTCTACGACGAACAAGCTCCTATATACACTCGCGCTCGTTACTTACCTCCAAGTAAATTATTAGATTGTCAAATAACCCAATCTATAATTGGGGAAGGATGTATCCTCAAAAATTGTCGAATTGAACATTCGGTACTTGGTGTACGTGCCCGCGTAGATTCTGGATGCATAATTGAAGACTCGTTATTAATGGGTGCCGACTTCTACCAAACCTCCGTAGATAGAAAGGGTATTCGAGAAGAAGGAAATATTCCCGTAGGAATTGGAGCAGAAACAATAATTCGCCGTGCCATCATCGACAAAAACGCACGTATTGGTCATGATGTCCGAATTATCAACAAAGATAACGTTCAAGAAGCCAACCGTGAAGCCCAAGGGTTTTATATTAGAAGCGGTATCGTAGTAGTACTCAAAGGCGCCATCATTCCAGACGGAACAGTCATATAGTGATGAGTGCGCTCGTGCTGAGTAAAGAGTTAAAACTCAGCACGAGCGCACTTTCTACTCAGCACTCTTTTAGTTCGGAAATTGCCCTTTGACATTGAGCAAGAACCGCACTTAGTTCTGTTAAATTATTTGTTAAGTTATAAATCAGAGTATTTTTCTCTCGCCATATATCTTTAAACAATATCTAACACCTTACTTCCTAACATTTAGGAACAAGGTATAAACTAAGAACCTATTATCAGTAATTTCTACAGGAGGCTGCTGAATGGCTGCAACCGATTTTAAAGATTATTATTCACTCTTGGGAGTTAACAAAACTGCTAGCCAAGAAGAAATTAAACAAGCTTTCCGCAAACTCGCACGTAAATATCACCCTGATGTAAACCAGGGAAATAAACAAGCCGAGGCAAAATTCAAAGAAGTCAACGAAGCATACGAAGTATTATCCGACCCAGACAAACGTAAAAAGTACGACCAATTCGGTCAGTACTGGAAACAAGCAGGACAAGGTTTCCCTGGAGGCACAGGAGCTGGTGGTGTTGGCGTTGACATGAACGGCTTCGACTTCGGGCAGTACGGAAGCTTTGAAGACTTTATAAATGAATTATTAGGTCGCTTTGGAGGTCCCGGAGGCGCCCGCAGTCAAAGTTATTCGTACCGAACTTCAACAGGCGCCCCAAGTGGGTATGATGGTTTTGGTTTCCAGCAAGATTATGCTGGGGGTAGTGGAACTCAAGATAGCGAAGCAATGATTTCACTATCTTTGGGCGAAGCATACAACGGAGTTGAAAAAAGACTCCAAGTTGCTAACGATATAATTAACGTTCGCATTCCCGCAGGCGCCAAAACAGGAAGTAGATTACGTGTACGCGGAAAAGGGCCAACCAACCCACAAACTAAACAACGTGGTGATTTATACCTAAAAGTCCAAATACAGCCACATTCATTTTTCCAACTTGATGGCGATAACCTAGTATGCGAAGTACCAATAGCACCAGATGAAGCAGTATTAGGAGCATCTATCGACGTTCCCACACCTGACGGTACAACAGCAAAAGTAAATGTACCAGCAGGAATACGTTCTGGGCAGTCATTGCGTTTGCGTGGTAAAGGTTGGGTATCAGGAAAAGGTGGACGTGGTGATTTACTCGTAAAAATTATGATTGTTGCTCCTAAAGATTTGAGTCAGCAAGAACGCGAATTATACGAAAAGCTACGCACAATTCGTTCATATAACCCACGCAGTAACTTGAATAATATCAAGTTGTAAATATCTGGCAACGGATACAACGGATGTAACAGATAGTTTTTTATTCGTTATATCCGTTACCCTCCTGTCATGAGTCGCGAACGTTAACGCAGTTTTCCCGCTTTCTTAGCATCTCTAAGATTTTGACTTTGTTTATAAGTAAAGTTCTAACGCATTTTCATTATATTTGCTTTCGCAGCAGCACGAACGATACGATTAGCATCTTGCATAAGAAATTCTAGTATATAATTAGGAGTACTTGGATTTTGAGCTATTGCATATCTTTCTAACCAATAGCTAGAACGATAATTTTTGATAAGCAAATAAGTAGGCGCCAGTGGATGTAGCAAAGCAAACAAGCGACTCAAACTAAACGGACAATCTTTTATATACTTACCAATAAATTTACTTGCTTGCTTAGAACGTCTTGAAATAAGATTTTTGACTGCTACTGTATGAATATCAGTATTCCATTTGTGTCGATGAGCAAGCTTTTCAAGAATTTCATCGGGAGTATTAGCATTTTGTGCAACAGCAAGCTGTACATCTCTTGCTTTATCTTCAGCCAGTTTAATTAAAGTATCTATAGAAGTATTAGGGTGAAGTGCAACACGTTCTCTGATAATTAACCATTTGCTGGAGAGAATTTTATCAAGAAGGTCAGACATTGTATTAATATCCTGAACAATTTGTAGTTGCTCAATGAAATTAATATCTTTCTCTTCAGACAAAGATTGTAGATAAACAGCTAAAGCGGACTCTCTAACAAGTTTATCCTTGTCTTCTAGAAAAATCTTTATAATATTGATAGGAGTTTTAGGGTTTTTAGTAATTAATAAGCGTATATTAGCTTGACGATGTTTTGTAAATAGCTTCAATATTTCAATAGATGTATTTGGATGACGGATTATACCAGCTTCTAAAGCAGGGTTTGGAATTTTTGCAGCTTGTTCTAGAAACTGCGTAGAGACATGATTATTAACAATAATAAATTGATACAAGTTTATAATTGCTTCTTGCTTGATTGAATAATGATTTTGCTGTGCTAATCGTAGAAAAACTTTAGAATTTTGTTCTTGAAAAACAAAGCCTAAACCATTTTGTTTTGCTATATTGTCTGCTCTTATTTGAAGATTCGCTGCTCCAATGAGTTGTTTCCTATGATTTTTGATTGATTTTTTAGAAAAAGCTTTATTTGTACATGCTTCCAGTTCTAATTGTAGCTCTTTTGGGGTATTTGGATTGCTTGCTACAGCCATGCGAATACTATTATTGTGCATTTTTGCAAGTCTCATTAAAAGTGATACAGGCGTTTTTACGCTAGTTGCGACTGCTGTAATTACTGCATTAGATTTTGTACTAACTAATTTATCCAGAAGATTCTCTGTAACATTAGGATGATAAGCAATTAGTTTTACCAAATGATAATCTTCATTATGTTTTAATATTAAAGCTAACGTTTTTTCACTGGCATTTCGATTACACATAATAGCTTCAATAATCGATAAATATTTATGTGAATGTAATTTATTTGATATTATTTTATTAAATATATTAGCACTGGTATTATGATTAAGCGCTATAGCAATATTAAGTATATCATCAGATTCTTCAGCTAACTGACTCAGTACATATGTTGGTGTGTTTGGATGATAAGCAACACCTCTACGAACATGCAACCACTTACTTTTAGCTAAGAGTTGTAATCTTTCTGATGACGTATCAAGAGTTTTAATTGCTATATTAGAAGAATAAAAATCCTGTAGAATAGTTAGCGAAATACTGGGATTATAAATAAGTTTTTCACGAATTGCTTGAGAAGAGCTTGTATCAACTTCTCCAAGGAGTTTCTCTAACAAATTTAACGGGGTGTTTGGGTTTTGTGCAAGCGCAATTAGTGTACAATTATCAATAGTGTTATCATTTGATTCTAAAAATAGATGTTCTCCTATTTGCTTTAAAATATGTATAGGAGTATTTCGGTTACTGGCTAAATTAACCAATATATAACGACTGAGCTTAATAATTAATGATTCTGGGATTAAACCTACATAATATGCTGCCAAGTCTATACTAATACGACAAAAAAAAGTATTTTGCATTTTAGTGAGAGCTGCTTCATCCCAATCTACATCTATTTCATCAGACCAATTGATATGTAGTTTGGCTGAATCGATAACATGTTTATATGTGTGGAAAAATTCATATGTTATATTTTGATTGTTGATTAGTATATCTAAAATTTCTTTAGAAGTTTTTGGATTCATCGTAATTGCGAGCAGTAAATCATCTTGCCTTTTTCTATCTACTACCCACTTGATAAACGAATCTGGCACTACATCTACTTTTAAAAAACTTTCTAAAGTCTTATCTGGAATTTGTTCTACTAAATTAGGATTTTCTAAAAGTAACAGTGGAAATACTGGATTACTTAAAACTTCCTCTGGAAATTCCACCCCTAGCTCCCATAACACATAGGTAGGGGTGTTCGGGTTACTTGCAACTGCCGATAGTATTTTGGAATCAGACCTGTTTGCTAACTCTCGTAATAAATTTGGTTCAGCATTAGGATTTGTACATACTAACCGCGCTAACTCTTTACTTTCCGCTGCAAGCGCGCGCAGTTGTTCATGTGGGGTATTTGGATTACATGCTTGTTGTTCCAGAATTAAATCCATGAAAATTAATTTTGATTACTAGCTACTGCTTTTATTATTCCCAGTTTTATAATCGCTCTTTTTCAATCCACCATAGAAGAAAGACGGTGCCAAAAACCTTCTTTGTGTCCTTTGTGACGAGCGTGGTTCATTTTCTTCCATTTAATTATGGTGCCAATTCTCAAATCTCTGTAAAGACACGATTATTAAGAGCGGGACACTACGTGAACGTGTCTCTACTCTAGTGGTCCTAATAGTCTCTGTGGTAAAAATCACTGCACAGGCTTTCCGGCCTGTGCCACAAGTTACTTTTGGGGCTTTAAATTTTTAGCCTTATAAAAGGTTTCCAAACTTTGAGTATCACCAACAAAACGCCAATGCCAAGGTTCATAACTCACACCTTGAATATTATCTTTAGGAAAAGACAACTCAAAGCGAAACTTAGCGGCATTTTGTGATAACCATTCATAAGCCTTAGTTTTCTCAAAATTAGCACTTAAATTTGTAGCAGGAACATTCCCATCACCAATATCAAGCGCGTAACCAGTATGATGTTCACTATAACCAGGAGGCGCCGACAGTGCCGCACGTTGTGCTGGGGTTTGGTTACGTTGGGCGCCAACAGCGAAAAATAACTGTTCTTGTTCTTTAACTGAACGAAACGCGGAAATAACAGTTAAATTTACACCAGCGCTACGAGCAGCTTGTTGCATCGCTAAAAATTGCTGTGCAGCAGCTTTTCGCATCCTGAAGCGTCCATCGTTAGAAATAGAAGCAAGTTCAGACTCAGGAGCTTCAGTATACGGCAAATGTCCCAACAATGAACCATTCGCTTTAGCTTGAGCATCAGTAGGATTAACTGATGGACTTGTAGTAGTCGATGGCGCCGAAGCTTCTTGTGTGGATTTTTTTGGTGCAGTGATAAAAAATAAAAATCCACTAATAACAGCAAGCACAACAAACCCAGCGGCTCCACCCAATATCAATACTGGTAGTTTACCCTTACCAGGCGCCACATCAGAAGCGTCACGTAACGCTGCGGGGATATCTTCACCAGAATCAGGTGAGGGTTTTTGTGGCTTTCCAGAAAACCCAGCATTACTCAAGGGTCAACTCCTGCATTTTCTTCAATAATTATTACCGATTGTAATCTGGAAAAAATATAACGCAATAGATTGAATTTGAGATCTATATTTAAAGTTCCCTCTGATAAGTATTTACACACACTCAAAACCCCCCAAAGTTGGGGGGTTAAAAAATAATATTTTTTATTAGTACAAAATTACTGCTGAATTCACTCAGCACTCAGCACTTTCTACGAGCGCACTGATTAAAATTAACCAAGGAAGCTTAATACATCGCGTATCACACTGTAACCAGCCAAATCCCAAAGCAAATAAGCAAGAAATCCAATCATTGCCAACCGACCGTTCCATAGTTCAGCTTGAGGATTGACGCCAAACATAAAAGCATTACGGTCTACTTCATTATAAGCTTTAGCTACTTTTGGTAAATCGCTTGAAGGACGAGTTTCACGAGTTTCCATGTTTAGATCTTTGTATTAATTGTTCTTTGTTTACTATTTGTTCAGGGAGAAAAACGAATTATTAGTGTAAGATTCCTAATCTTGTCTAAATCAGGAATCAAAACACACCGTTAGCGACCGATAAAGTGTAATACGTCACGTAATACACTGTAACCAGCCAAGTCCCAAAGCAAGTAAGCAAGAAATCCAATCATTGCTAAACGACCGTTCCACAATTCAGCTTGAGGATTTATACCGAAGATAAAACCGTTGCGGTCTACTCCGTTATATGCTTTAGCTACTCCTGGTAAATCGCTTGAAGGACGAGTTTCACGAGTTTCCATTTTCTTTCTCCAATGTTAGGTAATACGTAATGAGCTAGAAACCAGGTTTCTTATTAGTAACCAATCAAGTGCAATACGTCACGTAATACACTGTAACCAGCTAAGTCCCAAAGCAAATAAGCGAGGAATCCAATTGCTGCCAAGCGACCATTCCATAATTCTGCTTGAGGAGTAAAACCGAAAAGAAAAGCGTTGCGGTCTACACCGTTATATTCTTTAGCTACTGCTGGTAAATCACTTGAAGGACGAGTTTCGCGAGTTTCCATTTTCTTTCTCCGATGTTAGGTATTGGGTAATTAGTAATAGGCTTGAGAAACCGGGTTTCTTATTGATATCTTGTAATAAAAACAATATTTTGCGTAGAAACCCGGTTTCTTATTAGTTAGTAACCGATGAAGTGCAATACATCACGTAAAACGCTATATCCTGCTAAGTCCCAAAGCAAGTAAGCGAGGAATCCAATTGCTGCCAAGCGACCATTCCATAATTCTGCTTGAGGAGTAAAACCGAAGAGAAAAGCGTTGCGGTCAACACCATTATATTCTTTAGCTACCGCTGGTAGATCACTTGAAGGACGAGTTTCACGAGTTTCCATTTTTATTTACCCTAAATTTCATTTCGAGCGCAATGTTTTAGCCTAATTTATTAATCTAATTAGTTTTTTAGCTAATTAGTCGGCTGTTGTTTTCATCTTGTCTTTAATTTAACTTTTAAAAAGTTTTTTGGTTTCTGTCTACAGGTACAACATGCACGCACTTGTGGACTATTGTTTTCAATAGTATTTACGTGGAAATATCCACCCATAGGATGTTAAAAAAAACAAAATGTAACGAAATGTAACGAATGTAACATTCGTTGATACTAAAAACACGGTTTCTTAGCGACAGGCGCCTATTTTTGATACAAAGTGGCGCCTTTGGACTAAAGATGACGACATTTCTATCTAACGCTGGAGGTAGAGTTCAAACTAGCGAGAGATGCCCAAAAGGTGTTGTATAGCCGATTCTATTACTTAAGAGTTGGGTAAATCCATACAATAACTTTCCCTTATGTAATTTTATTCCCCAATGTTTTAATACGATTAGAGGAAGCAGATACAATGTTTGATAAATTAGATATAGGGCTGTTCAGTATTAAGCCGCTATTGTGGTTTATGCAAGCGGCGCCAATAGACACCTCACAAATCTCACCAGCGCAAGCTTCGGTGGTTACAGCAGGACCCCGGTTCTTTGTAGCTCTAATCGCTGGTGTGATTTTGGCTTTTGCAATTCAACTAGTTTTAACAAATTTATCGGTTGCCGCTGGTATTACCTATTTAGGACGTTCCTCTGACTCAGACTCAGATTCCACCCATAACGAAGCAGGCAGTTTTGGCGGTACAATCCGTAAAATTGGAACTGCGGTGGGTATGTGGACTTTAGTTACCGTTACCATTGCACTAGCTATCGCATCTTTTCTTGCAGTTAAACTCAGCTTACTAATTCTCAGTCCTGGGTTGGGTGCCATATTAGGGCTAGTAATTTGGGGCGCCTACTTCTTACTCTTAGTATGGGTGAGTTCTACAACGGTAGGTTCTTTAATTGGTAACGTCGTCAATACCGCAACATCCGGACTGCAAGCAATTATGGGTACTGCTACTGCCGCATTAGGCGCTAAAGCAGTGAATAATCAAGTTGTCTCAACAGCAGAAGCAGCAGCAGCAGCTGTACGCAGAGAATTCGGTGGCGCCATTGACCCAGGTCATATCCGAGATAATATTGAAGATTATCTGGAAATGCTTCGTCCACCTGAGTTAGATTTGGGTAAAATTAGAAGCGAATTTGAAAAATTACTCAATGACCCTCAGTTAAAAGACATTGGAGGTAGTGACCTTCGTCATATTGATAAAGACAAATTTATTAGTTTAGTTAGCGAACGTACTGACATTTCCAAACGTGATGCAAATCGTATCGCGGATACATTATATGGAGTATGGCAGCAAGTAGTTGGTCAACAACCTCAAAAAGACCGTTTGGGTGAGTTAGTTGATTACCTCAAGTCTTTACCACCAGGACAAACTAAAACAGATGAACTGAACGCTAAGTTAGAAGCTTTAATTGCAGAAACACGTTCAGCAAAACAATCTGATGAAAAAGCTGCCAAAGAAGCAACTCCTGGACCAATACAAAGAACACTACAACAAGGATTTACAACGTTATCGGGTATTGTACTAGGACGTACAGATTTATCTGATTTTGACGTTGAGAAAATAATAGGCGCCTTAAGTCAAGCCAAAGATAAAGTTACTAACCAAGCAGATAAACTTGGTATACCAACACCAACGAAACCTTTTAGCGCAATTCGTGCGGATGTTGAAAACTATTTACTTAACACCTACGCATGGCAGTTAAGTAACGAAAAAATTTCTCAGGAATTCCGTGACGTTATATATGACCCTGCTGCTGACCCAGCAAGAGTTCGTCAAGAAGTAGAAAGTCTCGGACGTAACGACTTTATAAATATTCTTCAGCAACGTGGGTTATTGACACAAAACGAAATTCAACGTATTGCCGACAAACTCGAAGCAGTTCGTCAAGAAGTTTTGATAAGCGTCACAGCAGCAGAAGAGCGGGAAATAGTTTCTGACCTACAGCGTCGAGTGGAAAGTTATTTGCTCGTCACTCCCAAAGACAACTTTACACCCGAAGCTGTTGAGAGAGACTTTAAACCCATACTCGAAGACAAAAACGCAGACTACGAAACGTTATCACGACGGTTATTAGTACTTGACCGTCAGCAAATGCTTGATATTTTACTCGAACGGAATGATATTCAACCTCGCGAAGCTACCTATGTTATCGAACTGTTAGAGAAACAGCGCGACCAAGCTTTAATTGAGTCGAAAGGACTAGCAGAGCAAGCTAAGTATCAAGCAGAAACCTTATGGTTGAATTTAGAATCCTACCTGCGAAACACAGGAAAATCTGAACTAAACCCTGATGCTATTCGCGCAGACCTGAAAAAATTACTTGATGACCCGCAAGCTGGACTTTCTGCAATTCAAGCACGTTTATCTCGATTTGACCGCGATACTCTCGTTCAATTGCTCACGCAACGTCAAGATATAACGGAAAGTGAAGCGAATCAAATTCTCAATACAGTTTCAGAGTCGTGGAATAATGTTCAAAAGGCGCCATCAGCAATAGCTGACAAAGCCAAAGAACAATACGACAACGTAACAGCTACGCTAACAGATTACCTACGCAAAACAGGCAAAGAAGAATTAAACCCTGAAGGTATTCAGCGCGACTTAAACAAACTGTTCCAAAACCCCCAAGAAGGTGTAATTGCTTTACGTAATCGCTTGTCTAAAGTTGACAGAGATACCCTCGTACAATTACTATCACAGCGACGCGATTTAAGCGAAGAGCAAGTTAACCAAGTTATCGATTCGGTACAAACTTCGATTCGTGACCTTATAGGCGCCCCACGTCGAATTGCCACCCGTACACAGCAACGAGTAGAAACCTTCCAAGCTTACCTGCAAGAGTATTTGCGCCAAACAGGTAAAGAAGAACTCAATCCAGAAGGTATCAAACGTGACTTGAATTTACTACTACACGACCCACGAGTTGGAGTAGACAGTATATCCGAACGTCTTTCACACTTTGACCGCGACACAATAGTAGCGCTGCTCAAAATTCGTGAAGATATTACAGATACCGAAGCTGAACAAATCGCAGATAACATCGTCTCGGTACGCGACCAATTTGTCGAGCAAGTACGAGGAATACAACGACGCATCCAAGACGCAATCGATGGAGTATTCGGAAAAATTCGTAACTACCTAAATTCGCTTGACCGTCCAGAATTAAACTACGATGGCATCAAACGCGACGTTCGTAAGTTGATCGATGACCCACAAGCAGGATTCGATGCATTAAAAGACCGCTTGCAATCGTTCAACCGTGAAACCTTGGTTGCAATAATGAGTTCTCGTGATGACATCTCTCAAGATGATGTCAACCGAGTTATTGACCAAGTAGAGCGCGCACGCAACAACGTATTACAACGTGCAGAACGTATCCAACACGAAGCACAACGGCGCCTAGAAGACGTTAAACAACAGGCACAACGTCAAGCCGAAGAAACCCGTAAAGCCGCAGCCAATGCCGCTTGGTGGCTATTCCTCACAGCAGTTGTCTCCGCTATATTCTCAGCAATTGCAGGCGCCGTCGCAGCCACAGCTTTACTGATATAACCCCCTTATTCCCCCTTAATACCAGCCTCCCATCTTTAGATTAGGGAGGCTTTTTATTTTCTCTCTCTGTGTCCTCCGTGTCTCTGTGGTGAAATAATTTTTTACCACAGAGACACAGAGAGCGCAGAGAAGAGGAGAGTCCAGAAACAAATTACAGTAAAGTTCGTTATTATTCTTAGATGCTTCACACAGTAGCTAGTATTTACTAAGATATATGAAAACTATTTCCCGCGCGTCACGTAAAGCCTCAATATTAATCGCCATATCACCATTAATTATCACACCCTTATTTGCACACTCAGCTTCAGCGCAATCAACCAACCCATCACAGATAAATTCATACATCCAGCAACTAAGCAACCCTTCCCAAAGCCAGCAAGCACAGAAATCATTAGTAAGTATAGGAAAACCCGCAGTTCAGGCTTTAATTACGGCGTTACAGCAGCACCAAAATCCTGAAGTCCGTGCTGCTGCTGCTACTGCATTAGCTCAAATAGGCAATGATGCGGCGCCAGCTTTACCAGCACTATCAAGAGCATTACAAGACAAAGACCCAAAAGTTCGCTCTGCCGCAGTAGAAGCATTTGGTAGTATCGGCAAACGAGCTATGATACCCTACTTAGTTGCTAATTTAAAACACGAAAACGCATCTGTACGTTATAACGCAGCACATGGGTTAACACGACTTGGTAATTATGCAGAAAGCGCAGTCCCAACATTGACAGAAACACTACAAGACAAAGAAGCTTGGGTGAGATTAACAGCAGCAACAGCATTAGGTAATATTGGAGTGCGTGCGCTATCATCACTACCTGCTTTAGTCACAAATATGGAAGATAAAGACATATCAGTACGACATAGTGCCGCATATGCTTTAGGAAGTATAGCCACAAATGCACAAGAAACAGTAAACAAAGTATCAACAAAAGACCTAGACACACTCATATTACATCTAGACAAAGGCTTAAAAATAGCTGCAAAACCAAACCTAGAATTTAGACAGCAAGCAGTATTATCCGTTCGCACACCCCTAGAAGCCTTAAAAAAAGAAAGAAGCAAACGTAGAATTACCCAAATACTATCTCAATGGAAACATCTTTCCCTAGGCTATAGCAAAACAAATAATTTAATTGTTAATTTAGAGTAGGGTGCGTGACACCATAAAAAGATATCAACGTAGCGATAAGACAAGTGGTGTCACGCACCAACTAACAATTATGACCGTATCAAATAAAAAGTAAAATTAAAATGAACAAAACTATAGTATCAATTGTAATATCTATCTTTCTACTGCTGTTTATTTTCTCTCCGTTTGCAGCATTCTCTGGTTTACTACTTATATTATTTATTTCACTAATATCTTCGCTCTTTGCTAATATCTTCCAAGCATTACTAGGAAAAAATCCAGATAACTCAAATTCTAATTCGGCACCTTAGTAGTAATTATATAAGGGACGGGCAAGGATGCCCATCCCACAAGAACTATTACACAACAATTAGATTAAATGCTTTCTTGAAATTACAAAACCTTAATATCTTGTGCTTACTTCATTGGGGTCACGATAAGCTTGAGGTTTTTCATCGCGTTTGAGAAGACCAGCTAAACCAAGTAATCCTAACCAACCAAGCCATCCCCAACTGGTACCACGCTCTTCTTGGACTCCCGTTGTGCGTTGAGAATTAGTAGTATCAGTTGTTGTACCTGTTCCAGTGGTTGTGCCTGTACCAGTGGTTGTTCCATCTGTAGTAGTGCCTGTTGTTGCCCCACCTGTTGTAGTTGTTTGATTTGTAGTGCTGTCTGTTGTGGTGCCTGTTGTACCTGCGGCGCCAGTTCCTGTACCTAATGTTGAATCAGTTCCTGTACCTGTTGTACCTGTTGTGCCTGTTGCACCTGTTGTACCTGTTGTACCTGTTGTACCTGTTGTACCTGTTGTGCCTGTTGTGCCTGTTGTGCCTGTTGTACCAGTTCCTGTACCTGTTGTACCAGTACCATAAGTTGATGAACCAGTTCCTGTACCAGTGGTGCCTGTACCAGTACCATAAGTTGATGAACCAGTTCCTGTACCAGTTGTACCAGTACCAGTACCATAAGTTGATGAACCAGTCCCCGTACCAGTTGTTCCTGTACCAGTGGTGCCTGTACCAGTCCCTGTACCTGTAGTACCAGTCCCTGTACCTGTAGTACCAGTACCAGTACCTGTAGTACCAGTACCTGTACCCAATGAGCCAGTTCCAGTACCTGTACCTGTTGTTGCTCCAGTTCCTGTACCAGTTGTACCTGTACCTGTACCGAATGTGCTAGTTCCCGTACCAGTTGTACCAGTGGTACCCGTTCCAGAAGTTGTCCCAGTTCCTGTTGTACCACCTGTGCTGCTACCTGACGAAGAGGCGCCTGAACCCGAACCCGAACCCGAACCACCTGTTTGCGCTGAAGCTGGTAAATATATAGGTAAGGTAGCTATACCGAAAACGCAGGCACTGGTCAATATTAGTTTGGATATCTTAGAAGGCTTCATTGTTTGAGTTGCTCCGATTTTTTAGGATAATGGGTTAATGTTGGCGATGCAATAATTACAATTTCAATTCGATTGCTAGAACACAAGTTATTTATTTCAAATTGCTTTGAAATTAGTTTGGCTTATAAACACTTAACTAGAATAAAAGTTTTGATTTTATTTCACTTCCACCACAGACGTAAATTTGCTACATCAAAGGGAATAGGAAGATATATATAAACGCGAAATACAACAAGAGAGACGCAAAGTTACCCTGCTCTTAAACCTCCGGTTTATGCGTCTCTACATTTGTTGATGTTTTGATGGTCAAATTGAATAATAAAGGGGGAATGATTTAGCGTCTTTGGGTTTGACGTAGACTTTTTGCTGTGGTTCGAGGTTTAATTCATCGAAGCGTTCGCGCGATAAGTGCGCTGTCATTACTTGTCCATCTTCTAGGGTTAACTCGGCTTGTATTTCCCAACCTAGATTAATTAATCTACTTATTCTTGCTGGTACTGTTGTACCGTTATGATTTGTTTCTATGATTACGTCTTGGGGTCGCAAGAACATTTTTGGATGTGCTGAGTCAAACCCGTTACTCTGGAATAACCCTGATGTGCTAGGTAAAACGTTCACTGGTCCAATAAAGCTCATTACAAACGCGGATGCTGGGTGGTCATAAATTTCGGCGGGAGTACCAATTTGCTCGACAGCACCTTTATTCATTACGACAACTTCATCAGAAACTTCCATTGCTTCTTCTTGGTCGTGGGTTACAAATACTGTGGTTACATGCACTTCATCGTGCAAACGTCGTAACCACGCACGCAAATCTTTACGAACTTTCGCATCTAAGGCACCAAATGGTTCATCAAGTAATAATACCTCTGGTTCCACTGCTAATGCTCGTGCTAAGGCGACACGCTGCCTTTGTCCTCCCGAAAGCTGCGATGGGTATCTATCTCCAAGTCCACTTAGTTGTACTAATTCGAGTAGTTCTGAAACTCGGTTTTTTACCTTATTTTTTGGCGCCTTACGTATTTCTAGACCAAAAGCGATATTTTGCCGCACTGTTAAATGCTTAAATAAAGCATAGTGCTGAAACACAAATCCGATGTTCCGTTCTTGAACACTTTGATAAGTCGCGTCTTTGCCTGTTAACAATATTCTACCTGTGTCGGGCAGCTCTAAACCTGAAATCAAACGCAGTAATGTAGATTTGCCGGAACCTGAAGGCCCTAACAACGCTACTAACGAACCGCTTTGGATTTCTAGACTAACGTTATCAACTGCCTTAAAACTTCCAAACTGTTTGGATACGCTTTCAACTACTATGCCCACTGACTAACCACCTTTAGTTATAATCTACGGTTACTGGGTAGGGATACCGTGTAACAAATATACCATATGTGGATGATTTTGGTTAAAGCTATTGTTAAAAGCTATTTAAAGGGGATAGAAACCATGAAAGTTGTGCCAACTCCCTCTTTGCTGACGAAGCTTATATCTCCACCGTGTAGTTCAACATACTGTTTGACGATGGATAACCCTAAGCCGTTACCAGGAATTTTACCAACATTGCGGCAGCGGTGGAATTCATTAAATAATTCTTCATGGTCTGTGTAGGGAATACCAATACCTTTATCTTGAATACGAAAGATAGCTTCTTCTTGAAGACAGAATAAATCAAATTTGACGGGTTCACCGTTTGGGGAGTATTTGATGGCGTTTGTGAGCAAGTTTGTTAAAATATGTCGTAGCAGCTTTTCGTCGAGAACAGGTAACTGGGTGGTTGCTTGTTTTGTAGAGGTCATCCATTAATATTAAATCTGGCTCTAATGGTTCTGCTTTTTCAATTGCATGTTCTCCATATGCGACAATTGCGGGTACATTATAACCCGAACGTTCTAGAGAGTTTCTGATATCGCAAGCGATAATGCGCTCGTCTTTTACAACTAGGATATTTTTCATGAGTTAATTCCTCCTTATTGTTCGACGAATGTGATTGTGAATGCAGTACCAAGTATATTATTAAAAATAATCGAACCTTCTAATTGCTCAACTAAGCTCCAAACCAATTGTAACCCTATCATTGACCGTAAATATACCCAGTAAACGTGATTGTTCGACAACATAAACACAATCGCATGGCGCCATTTGACATATAGATTCTGAATATGCACCCATAACATCAATTATATGGGGCAAGGGTGTATCGTAAGTAAACGTTAGTGTCGGGACAATACTTTCTACTGTTGGCATAAGGGTGCGTTCTCATAGCTCAGGTGCAAGTTAAATGATTATTAATATGTTAAGTCTTGTATCTGTCACAATTGTTTAGCTAATTTGTTTTTTATATAAAACTATATTAATGAGTTAGGGTACATTCAAAACAATAAATCTGTATTTACACTCGATATGTACCTGCCTTACGCAAATTAAAGGCATAAAATAGTTAAGTCGGGAATAATAGGTGAGCGAATGAAAGCGATGTTATCAGAAAAACAAATTCCACAGCTTGCAGCAATAGTTGGAGAAGATGCGGTTTGTATGTGGGATTCTATAGAAACTAGTCACCTTTCCCGTATTAGTCGCGCGTTTTTACCTTCAGTCACACCTCCTAGTTGCATCGTTTATCCACAGTCAGAAGGTCAATTAGCTTCACTTCTAACTATTGCACACGGCAATAAATGGCGAATTTTGAGTTGCGGCAATGCAAGTAAACAGGGTTGGGGCAATTTGGCAAGTGACATAGATATAGTCATCAGTACCGAGCGGATGAATCAAGTTATCGAACATGCAGTTGGTGACTTGACGGTAACAGTTTATTCTGGCATGAAATTTGCGGCTTTACAGCAAATGTTAGGAAACACTAAACAATTTCTTGCCCTCGACCCGAACCCATTATCAACGATTGGTGGTGTTATTGCTACAGGAGATACTGGTTCATTACGACAGCGTTACGGCAGTGTTCGCGACCAATTGCTTGGTATTACGTTTGTTTTAGCAGACGGACAAATTGCAAAAGCTGGAGGAAGGGTGGTAAAAAATGTTGCCGGATATGATTTGATGAAATTATTTACAGGTTCGTATGGCAGTTTAGGAATTATTACCCAAGCAACATTTAGGTTATATCCTATGCAGTCAGCATCTTCTACTGTTGTATTAACGGGTGAAAGTGATGCATTACAGCAAACAGCTGACATTTTACGTGGTTCTGCGTTAACTCCTACACAAGCAGATTTACTATCGAGGCAACTAGTAACAAATTTAGAGTTAGGTAAAGGACTAGGATTAATTGTTCGCTTTCAAAGTATTGCCGAAAGTGTTAAGGAGCAAGCAATTCGACTTTTAGAGGTTGGGCAGAAATTAGGACTGCAAGGAAATTTATATGAGTTAGAAGATGACACAAGCTTATGGGAGAAATTGCAACAACAAATCCATTTTTCCAGTAATACAAACTTAATTAAGTGCAAAATAGGAATATTACCGACACAAGCAGTTGATGTGCTGAGTTTAGGAGAGATGGGAATGGTGCATATCAGTAGTGGTTTAGGAATATTGGAGTTTACGCATCTAGACAAAGTATTAGAAGCACGTGCGTTATGTCAAAAGCACAGTGGATATTTGACGATTTTAGAGGCGCCTGCTTCAATCAAGCAGAAAACAGATGTATGGGGTTACACTGGGAATGGGCTAGATTTGATGCGAAAGATAAAACAGCAATTTGACCCAGAGAATATTTTAAACCCTGAAAGATTTATAGCTTAATCCCCTCCCTCCCCCTTCCTCCTCCCTCCTCTTCTCCTCCCTCCTGACCCCTATCGTCCTCCCTCCTGACCCCTATGCAAACTTCAGAAAATCCAATCAACGAAACTGCCAATATAAAAAACCTCAAAGGGTTCGACGCAAACCATCCACCCGACCCCAAACTCATAGATAGCTGTGTACACTGCGGGTTTTGTCTCTCAACATGTCCAAGCTACAGAGTACTTGGCAAAGAAATGGACTCCCCACGTGGACGTATCTATTTAATGGACGCAATAAACGAAGGTGAAATAGCGCTCAACGAAGCATCCGCACAACACTTTGACTCATGTTTAGGATGTTTAGCTTGTGTAACTACTTGTCCTTCTGGGGTACAGTACGACAAACTAATATCCGCAACTCGTCATCAAGTCGAACGTAACTACTCTCGTAACTGGTTTGACACATTAATACGTAAATTAATCTTCTCTCTATTTCCTTACCCAAATCTTTTACGTGTCTTCCTAGTTCCTTTGTTTATCTACCAAAAACTAGGTTTACAAAAACTAGTACGTGCAACAGGTTTACTCAAACTAATTTCTCCTCGCCTAGCCGCGATGGACTCGATATTACCAGAAATCACCTTAAAATCATTTCAGAGTAACCTACCAAGAATAATTGCTGCCCAAGGGGAAAAACGCTACCGTGTCGGTGTAATATTAGGTTGCGTACAACGCTTATTTTTCTCACCAGTCAACGAAGCAACAGTACGTGTACTAACAGCAAACGGTTGTGAAGTAGTAATTCCTAAATCACAAGGATGCTGTGCTGCACTACCAGAACACCAAGGACAAACTCAACAAGCACAAGCATTAGCAAAGCAAATGATAGACAGCTTTGCCGACACCAACGTTGATTATGTCATTATTAATGCAGCAGGTTGCGGACACACCTTAAAAGAATACGGTCACATTTTAGAAAACGACCCAGAATACAGTGAAAAAGCTAAAGAATTTGCGGCAAAAGTCAGAGATTCACAAGAATTTTTAGCAACCGTTGGATTAACAACAAAACTATCATCAATTACCGAAAAACCCTTGACATTAGTCTACCAAGATGCATGTCACCTACTACATGGTCAAAAAATTAGTGTCCAACCACGTCAACTCTTACAGCAAATACCTAATATTAAATTAAAAGAACCATTAGATGCAGCGTTATGCTGTGGAAGTGCAGGTGTCTATAATATGCTGCAACCTGAAGTAGCAGAAGAACTTGGGCAGCAAAAAGTGCAAAATTTACTTAATACTGGCGCCGAGTTAATAGCATCAGCAAACCCAGGATGCGCGCTGCAAATTACCAAGCATCTAAAAGCACAAGGTAAAAAGGTTGAAGTAATGCATCCAATAGAATTGTTAGATTATGCAATTCGTGGTGAGAAGTTGAGTTAATCCCCCCAACCCCCCTTAATAAGGGGGGCTTTAAGATAAACTAAAATGTCATTCTGAGCGCAGCGAAGAATCTAAGAGGATGTTTTAAAAGTGGGGGACTGTTGTAAGAAAGCTCACAAGGCTTAAGCTGAAATTGAAGACATCAGCACCTTGCGAGCAATGACTAAAATATATCCTAACAATTTGACGTGGGAGCAGTGGGAATTAATTGCCGATCTATTCCCTGAGACAAAACCAGGTGGACGACCGAGGAAAGTATCAATTTATGCAGTTTTAAATGCAATTATGTACGTACTTTGCCAAGGATGTACATGGCGAGCATTGCCTGGAGATATCCTACGCTTGGCAAACAGTTTATGGGTATTTTCGTAAATGGCACAAAGACGGTACATGGCTTATGGTACATGACAAACTCTACCAATGGGTTAGAGTGGCGGCAGACCGTCAACCAAGCCCTTCAGAAGCAGCTGTTGACAGTCAATCAGTCGAAACAGCAACCATGATATCTCAGGAAGTTGGTTATGATGCGGGCAAAAAGATACATGGTCGTAAACGACATTTGACTGTGGATTTACTAGGGCTTGTATTACGAGTTTTGGTAACATCCGCTTCAATTCCGGAGCGTCAAGGGGCTAAGAAAGTCCTTGAACGAGTTCATAATATGAGCCGCGTGAATCGATTACATACGATCTGGATGGATGGAGGATATCGAGGAGAGGATTTTATGCGTTGGGTGATGGATATGTTTCGGTGGATTGTGGAAATTGTGCTTAGACCGTTAGAGAAGAAGGGTTTTGTCCATCTACCTAAGCGTTGGGTTGTAGAACGAACTTTTGGTTGGCTTAATTGGTGTCGGCGTTTAAGTAAAGATTACGAACGGCTACCAGAAACCTCGGAGACTTTTATTTATATCGCCATGATACGTATTATGGTTCGGCGACTCGCATAATTTTTTTGACCTGCTTCGACTTTTAAAACATCCTCTGAAGATTGGTTATATAAACATGATATGTCTATCCCCGATGAACATGCAGAGGGTTGTTATAATATCCAATTCTTTATTCCTGAATGTTGCTTTTACGATTTCTGCATTTCTGTCTTAAATGTTGCGTGTAATCAACAACAATGGCAAATATATAGAGAGATGATTCAATCTTGTGGTTGGATTATGTATTATAAAAATATGTGCTTTGTATGTGAGCGTCCAACTAAGCTTTCTTTTGATGACCAAAATCGTCTTCATGCAGATGGTGAGCCAGCGATAGAATATGCTGATGGTTTTAAAGTATATTCTTATCATGGTACTACGTTACCTGAAAAGTACGGCGAAGTTCTTGCGAAGCAATGGAAAGCACATTGGTTACTTGAAGAAGAATTCGTTTACGTTCCTCAGCATGACATAAGTCCATATTTTAGCCGTTTGCACGATATGTACTACTAATTAAAAAGAAATAGGTGATAAATTTAACATAAATACATCAGTCCATTTTAATGGACTTATACTATTAGCTTAGGGTTTTAAACCCTAAGCGGGTATGAGCGTAGTCAAGATATTGGTAAATAATATTATATGCTGCACAGGCATCCTGCCTGTGCTACAAGAGGGGGTTAATGGATTATTGATAGGATGAGGGTTAATGCTGAAATAAGGGAGAGGGCAAGTAACCAGGTGTTGAATTGTTTTTGCTTTTTTGCTTGGGTTTCTAGTTTTTGGTGTAGTCGTTCGATTTCTGTTTGTGCTTGCTGGAGTTGGTTGTGAATGGTTTGGTTATCGAGATGTAGCTTGTCTAGCGCTTGTTTTCCTCCAAAGTCGGTTATTATTGTTTGGATTTCGGTTTTTATAGTTTGGATTTGTGAGTGTGCTTGAGATACTTCTTTGGTTTGTGTTTGGGTTTTTTCTTGGTATCTGGCTATTTCTTGTTTGGCTGTTTCGATTTGCGCTGCTAGTTGGTTGATGTGTTCGAGTTGTTGAGGCAAGTCTTTGGTGAATGCTGGTAAGATTGCTTCGAGTTGTTGTGCTTGAGTTTTTGTTGTGTCTACGCTGTCTATTACAAATTTTAGTTCGTGTCTAAATGTGCCTAGTAGAGTTTGGTAGTCTCCTATTTGCTCTAAGTATGATGTTATTTCATTGCGAATTTCATGGATTGTACTGATATTTGCTTCTAGTTTGACTTGTTGTTCTTGAATTTCTTGGATGTTGTTTTTGACAGTTTGTGAGAATGAGAATGTGTCTGATTTGAGTTGCTCTATTTTGCTGTTATCTTCTATAATGGCTGTGTGAATGTTGGCAGCTTGTTTGGCTGCGTTCTTTGCTGTTGTAATTCCTCGTTCGATGGTATGCCAAAGTTCTTCGAGTTGTTTGGCTATTTCTGCATCTGTATGTAATTTCATTTAATTTTCTCCTTTTGATAATAGATTATTTAGACGTGATATAAATGATTCACATAGTAATGTTACGAGTGGTTGTTTTTGGTTTGATTGAGTGTTGATGTCTTGCCAAAAGCTTAGATTTTGCTGGTAGTTACCATCATATAAATGTGACCTGACACGCCCTGCTTCATACGGTAAACCTTTTGCTTCTAGGTCTTTGGCTATACTTTTTAATAAGTATTTATACTCTTGGAAGTCGGTATCTTTTAATAGTTCTGCTTCTTCTACTGCTTGCCAAGATAATCCCATTGCGCGTAATAGTAAACAGCGCAGATGGATATTTTGAGTTTTTTGGAGTTCGTTGTTTAAGTGTTCATGTGTATGTTTTTTTAATAGTGTTATGGCTTGAGTTTCCCATATATATAGTTCTGCGTTTTCTACTCCGGCAAATTGCAGTGCTAAATAACTATCCCAATATAGATAACCTGTTTCGCAACGTTTGAGTAGACGTTGTTGTACGTCATCGGTAATTTGGTTTAAGTCGGCATCACTGACAATTTCACTAATCCAATTTATGGCGCCGATATGGTCGATGGTTTCACATTGCTGAAAAAAGTTATAGCCATTGTCAGTAAGGCGCCTTATTTCCGATGTTGTTACGACTACTAATAAACGGGAACGCGCACGGGTTAAAAGTGTATACCACTGAAAACTTTCTTCTAGAGTTGGTTTTTCTTCACCTTCAAACAAGCAAAAAGCTACACAAGCTTCAAATTCACGACCCTTAGCTTTTTCTGGGTTAAGAATTACTAAATTATCATTTGAGTTTAATGCTTTATTAGAAAGTACTTTGACAGCTTTCGCTAAGTCACGCAGTAAATAACGACGATTTTCTTCGTTACCACATTCTCCTGCTAGCTTGTCTAAAAATAAAATCGCTTCTTCTTTAGATGCACATTCCAATAGTTTTACACTTTCACCAGTTTCAAAAGCGTGTTTAGGATTTGCTGGTAATGGTAGCTCTTTACATTTGTTTTCAGATGTAATTGTTTTTGCTACTACCCAAAATTGATTTGCAAATTCTAATATTTGGCGTGAGTTACGGTAATTACGTACTAGTTCAATTGAGTTCTTAATATGTAGCTGTCCCCAGTTAAAATCAGTAGCTTGAATGCGTTGATTTAAATCGCCTAACAGCCATAAATAGGTTTGATGTCCTTGAGCAGCCCATGATTTACATACTGAAATAATAGCTTGTAACTCGCTTAATAAATAATCTTGTGTTTCATCTACTATTAATAAAGTGCATTCAGAATTACTAGGGTTAATATTGAGTGAATTCTGTAATATTTTCGCTGCATCTGACCGTGATATACGACAAGATAAAGCTTTATAAAAATGCTTCTTACTAATTTTCAATAAGTTTTCAACTCGGTGCGAGTTGACTTGATACATAACGTTTTTATCATTAGCTTTATGTTTATTTTCATCTAATACAAAAGCTTGATATAATAGAACGTCATCGGTTGTAATATCAGTTTGACGACTATATTTCAGTGCTTGCTTTAATGCATCTAACTCTTCTTGTCCTGAAGCTAGACGGTTTTTAAACTCAGGATTAATTTTAGTCAACCACTGTGGAAACGTACCTAACCAAAAATTTTCTTGAGTTGCTGCTGTTTTAACTTCAGAAAATTCTGAAATATCACGTCGCAAAGCTTCCGGTACAATCAACATTGTATTCCACCCAAAATTACGGTGAATTTCGCAAGCGAATAAAGTTGCACAAACCGTCTTACCAGTACCAGGTGCGCTTTGAATAACAATACATGAACTATCTTCAAATTCATGCACTGTTGATGGTCGATACTGCGAACACAATATTCGTAAGGGTTCATCTAAAATATTACGCTGGTAATTCGTCAAAATCGGCGAGTACCGATAGCTACCATACACAAACCTGTACCAATCGGTATCTTGCTCTCGATTCCATTGATATGCTGGGTTTTCCTCTAACGCAGTACCCTGTGGATGCAAAAGTTCTTCAATAACGTTTGTATGCGAACATTCTCGCTGATCAAAAGCATGATCATAAACACTATCGCGCAACCCAGCCTTGATAACAACAACATTATTATCCGCGCGATGCCAAATAACGCGCCACTTGCCAGAGCGAGTTCGTAACAAATTATCAAAACCTTTTAGCGCTTTCGTTTGTCTTTCATCTCCCTGACTCAACCGATGCAAAATCTGGTAAATCCTTTGCAGGTCAGCAGGTGGAAGCTTTTGAATTTCACGAAAGGCCGCGCGGATTATTTTCACGTCAGCCATACACAACGTTTTCTCCCCGATAAACAGTAGTTGTATATGCTTAGTATTCCCAGTTTCGCTAACAATTAATCATGAGAGTGTAATGGGCATCTTGTGGAATGGGCATCCTTGCCCGTTCTATATCATAAGTTTTGGAAGGTTGTGGCACATAATCCCAAATGTGTCCTTGTGTATTTTTTTTTACTACATAGACACAGAGGGCACAGAGTAAGAGGAATAAACCACAAAGACACAAAGGAGGAGTAGGAAGAGAGAATCTCCCAAAATTAATGACGAACTTACTGTCGAATCGTTTGAGGTTCCAAAACGTTGAATTTTATTTGGTTGTACAAAAACCTACTTAGGCTTTGCAATTTATCGCGAGGAACTTATAGTGCTTAAGTACTGTCTGTATATCCGGGCAAACGCATCTTGAATTGGCTTAGGGCAAGGAATAGCGGTCAAAAGACAGCGCCGATTCTCTTCAAGCACAACTATAAATCAATAACAAGCTATTTAACTATATAAAAATACAAACTAATCTCTTATTAAAGAATATCTTTATTAATATATAAATACTACAAACAAAAGCGGAGGGTATAGCGTAGCCATGCCCCAGCTCGAGGCGCCTATAAACGAAAATTTACACAATAGATAAATAGTATCTTTAACAATAAATAATTTCTATGAATCCTGTTTTTTTTATTTAATCAGGTCGAAATCTATTTATTATTTAATAGACTTTCTATACAAATAAACATCAAGATTTTCCCTATATCTCTAAATTAGTATCAGGAGAAAATTCTTTCAATAAAGTGTAATATATTTTACATTTGTTCTCAGTCTAATTTCGTAAATAATTACAAATTTATTGTCAAGATAAGCAACGGCGCCCATTATCTTGTAGAAGGCGTCTATCCAACTTATGGTTTTGCTAATTTCTGTACAAAACTTATATGCGACTAACTACTTAAACCTTGTTGTAGCACATCTAAAACCTTTGCCATATCACCCGCAAGCAATGCTTTCACATCTAACCACAAACCTGGATAAACCTGGCTTTTAATTATACCGCTTGTATCAGCTTCTAAATTTATATACTCGCCATTCTGCAAGCAAAACCAATCAAGTTTATTATCTAACGTTTGCCAAACAATATATTCTTTTACGCCATTGCGACGATAAACTTTTTTCTTATCGTGTAAATCATTCGCTGCGCTGCTTCCTGCGACTTCGGCGACTAATTCTGGCGCCCCTTCAATATAACCATCATTATTAATACAGGAATTTCCATTCGACTCAATACGCAGCAAAGCATCTGGTTGCGGTTCGTTGTCTGCATCTAACAGAACTGTTGCGTTATCACTCAAATTAACACCCTCAGTTGCTGCTTCGTAAGTCCCTAACCACGTCATCAACCTTCCGTGAGGTTTACCGTGGTTTACGTGTCTTACCGGAGATGCCATGTATACTATTCCCTCTATCAATTCTGCTTTTTTAACATGCGGCATTGCGACATATCGCCGCTCAAATTCATGCCGAGTCAACCTATCCCCATTTTCTAATGGTGGAATGTAAGTACTCTTTTTAAGGCTTTGCTCTACTGATGCTGTCATTAGCAAAATCCTCTCTCAGAATTGTCGTTGCATCTAGTATATCAGTTTTCGTCAGTGTCCAATCTATCTGCCTGCGAAACTGGTAATTCGTAATTTGTAGTATTAACAACAAATTACGAATTATCAATTCACATTTAGGCAACTTTGTTTGAGTCTAACTTCTTTGAAATATCTGATATAGATTTTTGTGGAAGTGAGTGTGGTAATAACTGCACGCGCCAGAGTTCTCGGTCATCAGTTAAATCGCTTGCAGCTGTTCTACCGTGCAACATGTAATGATTTTCAATTAAAAGTAGGTCGCCTTGCTGCCAATCATGGCAAATTAAACAGCTATCGTCGTACACCTTGGCTTGTAGTTCAGTAATTAGTTGTTGAAAATCTTGTTGGGGTAGACTTTGTGATGATAGCTCAAAGGTTTGTAATTTAGAGCTAGAAGCTTCTTGATAGCGAAGGATATCTTCACCTGTAATCGGATGTTGCATAATTAATGGATAGCTGTGTTTTTTACCTCCATAGTAAGTAAGTTTGGTGAAGTAATCAATTTCTATTTGTTTCCAAGCCTCAACTTTTGTAGAACCTGCATTTTCAAGCACTCTTCGACCGTCAACTACTGTGGTCTGTCCTTCTCCATTTGCTGGAGCTTTATGACAATAAAGAATAAAAAACTGAGGTGTAAAATCTTCATAGCGACCGCTTGTTTCTAAGTAAGAGGGTGGCATACTTAAATCCCAATGTAAGGGAACAGCTTCACGAGAAGCAATATAACCATCAGGTCTTTCTTTTGGTCGAATTGTATGTACAGGTCCGAAGTCCCAGATTACTGGTTTTCCAAACAAGCTTGAAAACTCGACAAGATGCTCTTTACTGTCAACCTGAAAACCTCGTAAAACCACAAACCCATACTCTAAACAAAGATTTTGTAATGTTTTTGAATTAAGGCGAGAACAGTCAGGTTTTTGCTGATTATCATTACCTTTGTAGGTAATGCGAATTCCTGTTTTTGGCGGGTTGATAATTTCTAATTCACATTCACTCCAAATTTCTTCAGTTGACTGTAGGAAATACCAAGGTTGTTGGTGACGCTTAACTAAAGCGGTTAGTGGTAATTTTTCTGCCTCTTCTTTTTTCATCATAATTTCTTGATTGTCAGAAGTTTTAACAACTACGTTATGCCAAGGGGTGATACAACGATAATCATTGGGTAATACATGAACAGCAAATTTTGGTCCTGAATTATTATGACCATGAACAGAAAGCCGAATATGATGTGGAAACTTTTCTGAAAGCAGTTTCGTTAATGCATCATTCCGTTGAATCATGATTTTAGCGAATTCACCACTCTGCTTGAGCCGAGTTTTTTTCGTTTTAGGGTAATTACTATTAGTCCAAGGATTGTCTTGAAAAAGGAAATTCTTCAGACCTTGGTAAGTTTGACGTATTTGTTCATCATTTTGGATTTGCGCTTCTACTTGCTGCTTGTCAAGAGAACAATATTGGCTCATCAGTTGTTCTCGAAGAGCATCATATCCATTTTGTGATGAGAAAAAGCTATCTAAACATTCCCAGGAAATGTGACGAACTTTGATAAGATTTTTAAGAGTAGTATTATACTTATCTTGGGTTTCTTCAGAAACTCCAATTAAATCAGAGAAGGTAGTTCCATCACTAAAAATGATAAGTTTACATCCTGGTGCGTAAAATTTTCTCACTTGTTCGCAGAAATTATCTAGATATTCTAAGGCAATTTCTTCTCCTCGGTCTGGTAAATAGCCAAATACTTTAGAGTTTGTGTTGGGTGACTTGCAGGGAAATCCAGGCAAAATCATCTCTATTGGTTGACTCCTGCGGATAAAATACATTAATTGCTCTGTTAGAAAAGTTTTTCCTTTTGTTTCAAAGCAGTCATTTTTAGCTTTAGCAAGTAATTGGCGGAAAAGTTTCACAAATTGGGAAACAACCAATTGATGATTTTTGGTTTCAATATGTACTATAGTCATAATTAATTTCATCCTTAATATCCGTTTAATGACCTATCCATACAGTGGAATGGCTCTCTATTAACTCAAACGGTAAGGAATTTTCTTTTATGCATCCTCTAGAACTGTCGGTTCGCGTTCCTAGTGGTTCGTGTCATTAATTTTGAGAGTAAATATTTTACCACAAAGACGCAGAGTACGCAGAGAGGAGGATAAGAGGAATTAAAACCCTGAGAAGAAAGGAATAAGTCAATCTTTAAACTTTAGATAAGCTTTATTTAATCAGGGAATGACATAATTGTGTCAAGAAAACAAGCGTGGATTCTAGGAAACAATAATTAGTAACTGTATATTGTCAAGTTATTAGTGTACTAGATGCCCTGGAAGTGAAGCGGCTGATAATTGACACTGCAAAAAGACAATAGCTACATAATCGTCTGAAAAATTATTGGCTTGATAAATATGATGAATTCTACCAGTGGGAATCACGTAATTTTCCTGCACCCAGATGGAACAAGTCCGTCGCATTATGCGTTGGCAAGATTTGTAGATCAAGGGCCTGACGGACGTTTGAATTGGGACATGATGTCTCGTTCAAGTGTTTACCTGGGTCATATGGAAGACCAACTTGGGGGAACCTCGAATGGTGGTGCAGTGACTCACGCTACAGGCGCCAAGGTATATGCAGAATCTTTCGGTTTGAACGCAGATGGTTCGCAAGTTACTTCCCTTTCAGGCAATATAGGTAAGACCATCATTGAAGAAGCCATCGCAGCGTCGAAGGTGACTGCTTTGGTTCAGTCGGGTGCTGCATTCGAGCCTGGTACAGCCGCCTTTGTAGCCCAGCTGGGTGAAACATTTGATGCAAATGGAACGCGAATTCCACCCCGTCAGCGTTTAGCAGATATCACCAAAGAAGTTATCCTCTCTGGGGTAGATTTCATTCTTGGTGGTGGCGAACTCAACATGGTGCCCGTTGGTACTGACGGTTTCCACGGCACAGCGGCTGATTATGATGCTCTCGGTACTAGCCCTTTGCAACGTCCCAGCGAAAACCTGATTGAATTGGCGAAGGGTAATGGTTACAGCGTTGTTTACAACGAGCAACAACTCAACGACCTGCTCGATCCAGCAAAGACTCCTACAGCACCAACCAAAGTATTGGGCGTATTTGCTCCCATTCACACCTTCAACGACCGTCCAGAAGAAGTTTTAGCCGCACAGAACTTACCGCTCTATGCTGAAACATCTCCGACAATTGCCGAGATGCTGGATGTTACCCAGAAGTTGATGGAAAAACATCCTAACTTCAACAACGGCTCGATTGCAGTTATTGAAGAAGAAGGAAGCGACAACTTCGGCAACAATAACAATGCGGCTGGAGTCCTGGAAGGTGTGCGTCGTGCAGATGCGGCGATTGGGGTAGCAATGGATTTTATTAACAAGTATCCCAATACCCTGTTGCTAACTGCGGCTGATAGTGATGCAGGTGGTTTGCAGGTAGTTGACCCACGTACTCCCGGTCAGCCCGTTGGCACTATTAACAGTAACCCCACCACCACCGCACGCAACGTACCCCTTGATGGTCAAACAGGAGCAAATACCCTGCCTTTTGTTGCTGCACCTGACGCAAATGGAGATGTTTTCAATTTTGCTGTCGGTTGGGCAGGTACACCTGACTTCAGCGGTTCCATCGTATCGAAAGCACACGGTCTGAATGCAGATAAGTTAGCTGCAACGGTGGACAATACGGGAATGTACGAGTTGATGTACGAAACTCTGTTCAACACCGAACTACCTTCGCGCAACGCAGCACCAACAGCAGCACCGAAAGCCACCAAGGACACTGGCAACGTCATCTTCATTCACCCAGATGGTACCAGCCCTTCGCATTACATGGCGCTGCGAAACATCGATAAGGGTCCTGATGGGCGCCTCAACTGGGATATGATGTCCGATGCTGGGGTTTACCTGGGGCATATGGAAAACCAACTAACAGGTACTTCCAACGCGGGTGCAGTTACCCACGCTAACGGCGTGAAGGTCTTTAACGAATCCTTTGGATTGGAAGAAGATAATACTCGCGTTACTCCAGCATCAGGTAAAACTGGCTACACTATCCTTGAAGAAGCAATTGAAGCTGGAAAAGCGACTGCCCTAATTCAATCCGGTCACTTAGCTGAACCTGGTACCGCTGCCTTTGCTGCGGAAACTACTAACCGTGATGGTGATAATACTCGTGCGCGCGATAAGTATGCTGAAATCATTGAGCAGGTAATTCGCTCTGGCACCAATGTAATTATGGGTGGTGGTGAACTATACATGTTGCCACAAGGCACTACAGGTTTCCACGTCGATGCTGAACTAGATGCTTCAGAAAGCAGCCCCGAAAGGCGCCCCACTACTAACCTAATTGATTTGGCGAAGTCTTTAGGTTACACAGTGGTTTACACTGAAGAACAAATGAATGACGTAATTAATAACACTAATCCACCAGAGAAGCTCTTGGGTGTATTTGCGGCAATACATACCTTTGACGACCGCACCGAAGAAGCATTAGGGCTTAACGGCAGCAATCCTCTACCATTATATGTAGCAACAGCACCCACCGTTGCTGAGATGGCTGAAGCGTCTTTGAAGATACTTAATAAAAACCCGGATGGCTTCTTTATGGTAATTGAGGAAGAAGGTTCGGATAACTTTGCTAACAATAATAACGCCGTAGGCACAGTTGAGGCAATCCGTCGGGCAGATGCAGCAATTGGCGTGGCGATGAATTATGTTAATACCCAAGACCCCAACACTTTAGTCATTACTGCCGCAGACAGTGATGCTGGTGGTTTGCAAGTGACCCAATTTGCTCCTTACACTCGTCCATCTGGAAACTTTACTCCTAGCAATCCAGCAATCGCCGATAGTGAACCATCTGCTCCTTTCATCAACGTTAACCCAACAACAACCAATACCAACCGAAATGTATTAGATGGTGTGAATGGCAGTACTGGTAGTGCAGAGGCGCCTTGGATACCATTTGCTGCTCAGGACAGTATAGATGGGCCAATGGGTAACTTTGGTATAGCCTGGGTCGGTACTCCAGACTTCCCTGGTAGTATTGTTTCCAAAACCTACGGTATGAATGCGGATAAATTACCTAGTACTTTGGATAACACCGAAATTTACGCTCTAATGTATCAGACCTTATTCGGTGTCAGACCACAATTCGCTGCCGCACAGCAAGAAGCCAAGTTAGTATATGGTACTAGTGGGAATGATATTTTAATTGCAGGCGCCTCTGATGGTAGCTTTGACGGTATCAATGACACCGTGTTTACTGGTGCAGGCAATGATGAAGTTGATACACGAACTGCAACTTCTCCAATTGCTGGTGGTAATCGGATTTATTTAGGTGCTGGTAACGATACTGTCTTTGTTAGCAAAGGCGATCTCGCTTTTGGTGGCGACGCTAATGATGTATTCGATGCTACTAGTGCTAAAGGTGGCAACCGCATGTCCGGTGATGCGGGGAATGATATTTTCTTCCTCGGTAGCAATGACCGCGCATTAGGTGGCGATGGTAACGACCAATTCTATGTTCAATCGGGTGGTGGCAACCTTCTTTCTGGTGGTGCTGGCGCCGACCAATTCTGGATTGTAAATGCGGAATTACCTTCAATAGCGAACACTGTTCTTGATTTCCAAGTTGGTACTGACGTAATTGGCATTCTTGGTGGTGCTATGGATATCTCTGCATCAACTCTGAATTTAATCCAAGTTGGTAGTGATACACAGATTACTTTTGGCGGTCAAACTTTGGCTGTTTTAGGTGGTATTGAAGCAACCATTTTAGATTTGGATGATCCTGACCAATTTGTCTTTGCTTAATTCCCGTAATTTTGACTCACCAGCGGCGTTAGGTTATTTACACCTGATTAATGACGTAGAGATGTTACATGTAACGTCTCTACGTAACCGTATTGCATCGAACGCTTAGTATATCAGTTTTAGGAGCGTCGATGTTTAGCATTGGGGCAAAATAAAAAGTTTTGTAACAATTACAGATAGTTTGTGTAAAAGCCGCGCGTAAAGACCTGACAAATATAGAGAGCCACAAGCACTCGATGAAATTCGGGGTCTTTTATGACTAACGACTCAAAAGAACAACTAGATGTACAACTTAAGGAATTAGCGCTCGAAGCTCAACAACACCCACAATCAACTAGGGAGCGGCGAGTCGCATTAACTCGGCTGATTAATGCGATTTGGCAATCGGGTAGACTCTATCAACCCTATAAAGGTCAATTTCAACTAGCTTATAAAGATATTTATGATGAGGCAGTGCAAAACCTATTTTTCTATCTTTGTCAAGGTGATAATATTAACAATTATAACCCCCAACGTGGTGAAGTAATTACTTGGGTAAATATGCTACTAAGTAAGCGTTTTTTTCCGGAAGCTATCCCCAAAATTATCGGGAAACAAAATGAAGTGAATCTTGATAACTCTCATCTGGAAAACATACCTGCATCTCAACCAACATCTTTATTTGAACAAGTAATAGAATGTATCGAATCTGACCCAGAAAAAATATTTGTCAAAGTACATATAACAGGTCATCCAGAGGCAAATTTTCAAGCAATAGCCAGAAAAAGGTGTAGTGGGGTTTCTTGGAAAGACATTTCGGCAGAATGGGGCATTGGCATTTCATCCTTAAATATTTTTTACCAACGTTGCCTAAAAAAATTTACTCCTATATTTCAAGAACATCTATATCTTTGACTATGATCTGACCAGAGGGTAAAAAATTATGAACAATATCACAGATATTTTAACATTTACAGCGCCGATATCTCCGGATGCAAGGCGCCGTGCCGAGCAGCTATGTAAACAACAAGCTACACCTGAAAAAGGCGAACGAGTCCGTCTTAATACCTTGTCTGTATCTTTTGTGAATTTATACTTACAATGCATGGGATTTGAGACGGATTTGGAGAACAGCGACAGTTGGAACCCAGTACAGCAGACTTTTTTGGATGTAGCTGATTTGTCGTTAAAGGATTTAGGCGCCTTAGAGTGTCGTCCAATTTTAGAAGGAGAAAAGTTTGTTTATATACCAGAAGAAGTACAGTCAGACCGAATTGGCTATGTAGTTGTACAGATTAGTAAATCATATCGAGAGGCAAAGCTACTAGGATTTGTTAAGGAAGTAACAAGCGATTTATTACCAATTCGTCAACTGCAATCTTTGGAAGATTTACTAGAATATTTAGAAGTAGAGATCGAATTAATACGGTCTCTACACATCCCAAACAAGACGTTGGTTAGATTAAAACAATGGTTAGATAATATTATTGAGGCGGGTTGGCAAGAAGTTGAAACTCTTTTAGGTACTCAAGCTAATTTACCAGCTTGGAGTTTGAGAAGTGAAGCAGGTGCCTTTCTTAGTAGGGGTAAGCTAATTGATTTTGGAATTTTGACCGAGCAAGCAGTTGTTTTGGTTGTTACCCTTCCTCAAGACAACGAAGAGGAAATGGATATTATTGTAGAAATACATCCTAAAAGCGGACAAGATTATTTGCCATCAAATCTCCAGTTAATGGTGCTGGATTTTGAGGGAGGATGTGTTATGGAAGCCCAAACCAGAAGCAACAATAAGAATATTCAATTACAATTTAGTGGCGAGCTTGGAGAACGTTTTAGTATTAAGGTTGCTTTAGGTGATGTCAGTGTTGTAGAAGATTTTATCATCTGTTGACAACAATAGGGGTGCTTTCTGTGAGGAAATTAGTTGTTTTAAAGTTAGATGGCGATTTGGAACTCGGAGTGCGGGTGACGTTGGAGATTGGGGAAGAAGGCAAACGTGCCAGTACAGAAATTACTGGCAACTTACCTCCCAACCTAGATATGCTAATAGCAATTGACCAGTGGCAGTCAACTTATCGTGGTTTGTGGCAATTCACCCGCATCAAAGCTAAAAAAATTGTATACGATGGTTCGATTAGCCAACGGCGCCAGGACTGTCATCATAAAGCTACTGAGTTGCGCGCGCACCTTAATAACTGGTTACTCTCAGAGTCTTTTCGTCCGCTCAGGGAAAAATTGCTCAAACACTTAATGCCTTCTGATGAAGTACGGGTATTAATTCGGACTGGACAAGAACAGTTAGAAAAACTTCCTTGGCATTTGTGGGATTTGGTAGACCGAGATTACCTTGAAGCTGAAGTAGCTTTGAGCGTTCCAGAATCAGAACAACTACTTTCATCGCAAACATCTATCTATAGTAATAAAGTTAGTAATAAAATTAGTAATAAAATTAAAATATTGGCAATTTTAGGCGATAGTGATGGTATTGATATAGACCAAGACCGCCAGTTGCTACAAAAACTACCACTAGCCGCTACAACTTTTTTGGTAGAACCCCAACGAAAAGACATCAATGACCATTTGTGGAACCAACACTGGGACATTTTATTTTTTGCTGGTCATAGTAAGACTGAGAATAACATTGGTAACATTTATATTAATCAAACAGACAGCTTAACTATTGATGAACTCAGCTACGCTTTAAGAAAAGCTGTAGCTGGTGGGTTGCAGTTGGCAATTTTTAATTCCTGTGATGGTTTGGGATTAGCGCGCGAGCTACAAAATTTACACATCCCGCAAATAATTGTCATGCGCGAACCTGTGCCAGATATGGTGGCTCAAGAATTTTTAAGGCATTTTCTGGTGGCTTTTTCCTCTGGAGAGTCTTTGTATGCTGCGGTTCGTTCTGCGAGAGTACGATTGCAAGGACTAGAAAACGAATACCCAGGCGCCAGTTGGCTACCAATGATTTGTGAAAATCCTACCGTGGTGCCAATAACTTGGCCAAAACCTCGAATTCCAAGTAGTCAACGTCTCAAAGCGTTATTACTATCAAGTTTAGTGATAACTGCCAGTGTAATGGGAGTACGGCAACTGGGAGCATTTCAAACATCGGAATTACATTTCTTTGACCAACTTATGCGTACTCGTCCAGACGAAAAGCAAGATTCTCGCTTATTGATAGTAGAAGTTACCGAAGAAGATTTCAAACTAAAAGAACAGCAGCAAAGAAGTGGGTCATTATCAGATACTGCACTAGCAAAACTTTTAGAAAAACTTGTACAGTTGCAACCGCGAACTATTGGGCTAGATATTTATCGTGATAATGCAGTACAACCAAATCAAGCTTCTTTAGCGACTCGTCTGCAAAATGCTCATAACTTCTTTGCTATTTGCAAAGCTAGCGATAGCGCAAACAACCATCCCGGTACTAAACCCCCTCCTGAAGTTCCAAAACAACGTCTTGGTTTTAGTGATGTTGTCAAAGATACAGATGGCGTTTTGCGGCGCCATTTGTTAGCAATGAATCCATCTCCTGCATCTCCTTGTGCTGCACACTCCGCTCTCAGCACGCAAATTGCGTCTCACTACTTAGAAAAAGAGGGTATTTCTGCCAAGTACAATTCAAGAGGGGATTTGCAGTTGGGTAACATTATTTTTAAGCGGTTGCGGTCGCATATGGGCGCCTATCATCAACTCGATACAGAAGGCTATCAAATATTGCTTAATTACCGCTCTTACCGTCGTTCTCCCGTAGAAATTGCTCCAAAAGTCACGCTTACACAAGTTCTCAAAGGTACACTTAAGCCTGAAGAAGTCAAAGACCGAATCGTTCTCATCGGCACCACCGCTCAAACTTTTCGTGATTATATTCCTACACCATACACTCAAGAACAAGAACTTCACCAAGAAATACCAGGAGTAATTGTCCAAGCGCAAATGGTCAGTCAAATCGTCAGTGCAGTTAAAGATGGGCGCCCTTTGTTATGGGTTTTGCCAATTTGGAGCGAAGTATTGTGGATTTTGAGTTGGTCTGTAGTTGGAGGTGTAATTGCTTTTGCCTGTCGGTCACGAATATATCTAATACTAATAACAGGAGGTGCAATCGGCGTATTATACATTCTTTGCTTAGTTCTCTTATGCCAAGGTTATTGGGTTCCACTCATACCATCAGCCTTGGTATTAATATTTACTAGCAGCACTCTTGCCATTTACTTATCTTCATCATACAAAACTGTCCTATAAAATCAAACATTATATGCAAAAAATTTCACTCGCAGCCATTACTTTAACACTTATCTACTACGTACAAGTACAGGCACAATTACCAAACCCACCAATTTTTGTTGCACCACCCCCACCAGCAGATATTGGGCAACCTGGTAAGCGTGCGTCAGCAGGTAGTCGTGGTTGCGGTCAGGACGTGAACCAACCTGTTTCTTCTCAAAAGCAGCTTACAGCCTTATTACCCATTTATCCGAAGTCAGAACAAGTTTTTGCAACAACAATTGCCGAGCGTCCAGATTTCTGGTTTTATGTTCCTTATTCATCGTCTGTTGCATATGGAGAGTTTGTCTTAGAAGATGAAGCACAAAATCAAACTATTTACAAAACTTCTTTAACAGAGGCGCCAGGAATAGTAAACCTTCGCTTACCATCAACAGTGGCGCCTCTACAAATTGGCACACAATACCGCTGGTATTTCAATATTTACTGTAATAAAAATAATCAAATTGTTGCTGATGTTGAAGGATATGTAAAACGGGCGCCGTTGAGTTCTAATTTAAAAACTCAATTGGAAAAAGCTACACCAAGCCAGCAAGTAGCACTTTATGGAGCCAATGGTATTTGGTTTGAATCGCTAAGTGTTGCTAGTGAGCTACGTCGCACCCAACCGCAAAATAGTTCTTGGAATGCGCTGTTGCAAAGTGTTGGTTTGAAAGATATGGCAAATGAACCAAAAGTTGAGTGCTGCAACCTAGAAATTCAGTAGCAAAATTCAATTTGAATATTAACGAATATTAACCCCATTAAACACCTATTGTTCTTAATTTCTTACAGATATTCTACTCTGCCCTTCATTTCTTCAGGTGCAGCGACTTCATAGAGGAGAATGAGCATCCGAATGATGTAGCCAATTGGTTTCGCATTTTATTGACAGTAGGCAATACCACTATGGTCAATTCCTTGAGTGTTGAGAATCAAAAAATCATCGTCGTGTGTCACCAATATGCGCTTTTGTGTTCTTGCAAATTCTAGTCACCAATATGCGCTTTTGTGTTCTTGCAAATTCTAACTGTACCATATCACTTTGTGATAATAAATTTGCTTCTTGTGAGGTCGTTACGTCAATGCCAGCACGTCTTAATGCTAAAGCAATATCAGGATCAACATTCTCATCTAAGTGAAAACATCTAAGTGAAAACGGATGCGTTCAGGCATAATTTCTTATTGCATCAAGCTTGGACTGCAACAGCGAAGGATGCTTGAGGCGATCTGCTTCGACGAAGGCTGCTCCCGAAGCAATGCGCTGGTCAATTTCTTCTCGATGGTCGTAGTAAAACGCCATCGCTGCATGAACGCTTGCTAGAGACAATTGATATTTCCCGGCAATTTCTTCTAAAGATTGCCCCATTTGGAGATACATGATGGCAACATCTGCCACTGTAATTCTCGTTCCTGCGATGCGCGGTTTGCTACTGCGAACCCCAGGTGTGATCTCAATATGCCTGTTTAAATGGTTGTCCATTACTGGTTTTTCTAAGCTTTTAGCCGTGTTGATGAGTAAATTCTACCAAGAATTTGCAGTTAATGACGTAGAGACGTTACATGTTTAGTCTCTACGTAACCGTATTGCATCCAACGCCCGAAGTGTTATATTAAAGCCAATTGCCAAGGAGAATGTAAGGCGCCCAGTATCTAGGACGTTTGTATTTGGGGTTTTGCAAAAGAGCTACTTGCGCGCGACGAAGTGCTTCGGCTTTAGTAAGTTTCTTGTTGGCAAATTCTTGGTAAAATTGACTCATCAACACGGCTGTAGACTCATCATCTAAGTTCCATAGCGAAGCAATTGTACTACGCGCTCCTGCTTGGAAAGCTATACCAGCAATTCCTAGAGCCGCGCGTTCGTTTCCAGTAGCTGTTTGACATGCGCTAAGAACAAGTAATTCAATCGCTTCTGGTCTGTTTTGCTCTACAGTTCGTACTAAATTATTAAACTGAGTAACATATATTGGTCCATCCGCAGCAATAATAAATGTTTCTTCAGGTTTGGAACTGAACTGACCGTGAGTTGCAAGGTGAACTACAGGAAAAGGCAGAGAATTAATTCGGTTTTGCAAAGCGGTGCTAGTAAATTGTTTGTTAAGAAGTATACTGCTGGGTATCTGGGAGCGGATTTTGTCTAATTCAAGTTTGACGTTTGGTAATGCAGAAAATCCAGAACTTGGTTCGGTTAATCCTGCGGCTATTACTTGTAATTGTTTCTGTAATGGTTTAGGGTCAACTAGTTGCAGACCTGGGGCAAGTGCAATGCTATACTTTTCGATTAAATACTGTTTGCCGTCGTAGAGAGTCGCCATCGGGATATTCCTTAGCAAATCATCCAGCACAAACACCAAAGTTGAAGTTTTATTTTCAGCCAAAGCTGCTTCAAGTGGTTGAACTAGCCAAGTGTATAGCTGGTTAGATAAAGATTGAACTTGCCGTTGCGTGTGGGGTTTTGGTAAATCTTCTTGTAGTTGCTTTAAAGTCGCTCTTAGTTTTTCTGCATCTACAGCGCTAGTAAAGTGTAACCAACGGTTTTGCGGTAGATTTAAAATGACTTCCAGTCGGTCTGGCAAAACAAATGGATAGATAACTGCCGCTGTTTGGTCTTTATTGGGACTTTGGATTGGAGCAATTAAACAGGTGTTGCGAAAAAAGTTGTTTAGTTCTGCGATTTGCAGCAATTCTATTGTATTACTAGCTTGTTCGAGATTTTTAGCATTGACCCCTCCCTCTTTCAATGAAGGTTGCAAAAGCAAATCGACTAGCTCCCGATAAACTGGTTCGACTTCTTCTCGAAAGGAAAACCTAACCTCTGGGTTCATTGCAAATAAATCGTTACGGAGAGCTTGGAGGTTATTAACTGCTTCCGTATAAACTGCTGTAGCTTTTTTTATCTCTCCCTTTGCCTTAAGCAACTTTCCTAACTGCCATTGCCATTTATATGCGATATCTTTAGCATCAATTGCTTCAGCTATCAATAAAGCTTGTTGAGTCAGATTTTGTGAATCAGACAACTGTTTGGTTTGTTCATACACTTTCCCAAGAGTACCGAGAGCATAAGACTCTGTACGTGTATCTTGCAAACTTCTTGCTTGCTCAATTGCAGTTGACAGTATTTGGGCAATATCCAGCCATGAGGGAGTATTTATAGTAGTATTTTGTCTAAATCGCATTAGACTTTGAGCAAAGTTAATGCGCGCAAAAATTCCTGTGCGACTTAAAGGCAAATCGCCAAGCTGAGTTTGAATTTGGGGAAATAATGCTTGAAATTCTGCAAATTGCTTGGTATCAAGCAGTAGTCTCAATTGATTAATTTGAGCTTGGATGCGGGTAGTCGGTGAGGCGCCAGCGTTGGCAGCTTTTTGATAAAAATCTATAGCTGCTTGAGTATTTGCTTTTGCCATTGCTGTATTACCTAAACTCAGAACAATATCAGCAATCGCTTCTTTATCTTTTAACTGGGAAGCTATTTCTAAACTTTGTTGGAGTATTTGCTGTGGTGTTTTTAAATAACATTTTGGGGATGTGTTTATATCACCCTGCCTGGGTATTTGTACATTACCTGTAAACAGCAAAACGTTAGCTAGGCTACGTAATCCTGCAACTTTAAGCGATGAGTTTGGTTCATTTTGTAATAGCTGAGTACTTTCACATAGTGTCTTTTTGGCTTGATTATAAAACCCCAAGGTTTGCAAAGCTTGCGCTTGGTTGATGCGGTTGCGAATAGCTGCGTTATTATCTCCTAATTTGCCATAAATGTCAAGTGCCTGCTGCCAAGTCGTTAGTGCATCTTCAGGTTTTGCGACAGCAAGTTGTAGGCGCCCTTTAATATCTAAAACTTGAGCAAGAACTTGTAGATTTTGCTTCGTATATGAATGAATTGGGGATTCGTTCTGCTGTGGATATCCCAGTAAATTTAGACTTTGAGCAACTGCACTTTCTGCCTCATTCCACTGTCCTAGTTGCTGATAAGCTAATGATAGATTTCCCAGTATCATCGCAAGTTTTAATTCGTCGCCATTCGCTTTAAATGCAGCTACCGCGCGTTGCCAAATTTTAGTCGCTCTTGCAAACTGTTCGGTTTCATAAAATTTTCTTCCCTGTTCTACTAAGTTTTCGGCATCGGGCAAGCTTTGTACGATGGAGTTTTCCGCAGTTATATGAGCAAAAGTAGGGGGCAATAAGCTGGCGCCGAAGAACATAGTCAAAAGCAGCAGTACACTTAAGAGGCGTTTGATTACGCTGCTCCAGAAAATTAATACTTTGCCCGTAGAAAATGTTTTACTTCGTTTTGCCATGCTCAGAACCTGTAGTTCTTAATTTTAGGTGGAGTCAGCGAAACACTTTTGTTTAATCTAAAACCGAGTGAAAAGTTTAGCGCGCCCTACATTGAACTGTCTTTTGCCATGAGCTATCAGGTGTAGCAGTAGATGGAGTCGCAATTAGGACTACCTCTCCTCTAGCATTTTTTACCCACCCAGTAGCTTCTACAATCGCAGGTCGTGTAGAGCTAGTGGAACTTGTAGAAACTGCTGTAGTAGAGCGTTGAGCTTCTCGTTCGAGAATAACCAAATCTACCTCTACTGTATCTGTACTGAGGGTTTCACCTGGATTCGGAGGCAAGCCGCCACGCCCTGTAACCATAAATTTGCTTTGTGCTTGCGAGCCTCCTGCACTACATCCCTGTGCCACTTCGGTATCTACTGGTACAACTGGTAAGTTGATTAATCCCCGATTGAAGTCGATATTGGGTGTGTTAATTTGTACAGTTCCGTTAAATCCAAAGCGGGAACTAGCGGTGATATCGTTTGTTTGTGGATTCTCTTTTTCTCGATATTGAGTGCCATAGACACCAAAAGCGTTGATTAGGACGTTGCCACCTTTGCCTGTGTAAGCATTGGCAGTAATGTCGCTGTTTTCTCTTGACTCAGCAACGATAAAGCCCGACGGGGTATTTATATTAATGTTACCGCCGTTTCCACCCTGCTGTGCAGTGCCTGCGGTGGCAGTTATACTACTGTTATTACGTAGTAATAGGATGTCCTTGACATTCAGGGTGATATTCCCACCTTCACCTAATGTAGTCTCAGTTGTAATAGTTCCCTGCTTGTCAAGACGGATCGAGCCAGCGTTAACTTCTATTTTGCCAGCATTAGCAGTTGCGTTACCTCTAACTGTAGCAAATAAACCACTGTTGGGACCGTCCGGATCAACTGTTGCCTCACCAAATTGTTCAAGTCGAGCAGGGAAGGTCGGATCGCTACCAGAAATACTTACTCTGTCAGTGGTATTGACTGTAATATTACCTGCATTTCCACTGCTAAAGGCACTGGTCAAGATTTGTCCGCCACCAGTCAACTCAACGCTATTGGTTTTAACAGTAATATTACCGCCACTTGTAGCGTTTCTAGTTCGTGCATTCAAAACTGCTCCATGCGATAGGCGTAAAGTATTAGTGGTGAGTTCGATGTTACCTCCGGGCCCGCTGGCTTCTCCTTCAGTGGCAGAAATCAGCCCACTCGAGAATCCTCCTAGTATTACATCGCCTAAATCTAATTCTTGGGAAAAAACCCCAGAAAGGTCAACAGAATTTGAAACATTGACCCGAATATCTCCTGCTTTTCCCTCTCCACGAGTGAGGGATTGCACTTCCGCTCCCTCCTCAGTCAAAGAGAGAGACCGCGATTGGATATCAATATCACCTGCATTGCCTTTAGCTTCGGATTCTACAGTGCTATAAATGCCAGTACTAGCATTGCCTAGACCGAGATTACCAGGAAAGCTAAAGAAGTAGTCATGTCCTGGGATTAAACGTGGCTCAGTGGGCAGGATGGACACAGCAGGGCTGCCTACCAAAGAGATAGAGTCATTAACCTGCACAAATATACTTCCAGCATTCCCCTGACCAAAGGTACTAGTAATAAGTTGAGCACCATCAGTCAACGACAAGGATTTAGCCTGAAGCCTGATGCCCCCACTATTGCCCACAGCGCGGCTTCTGGTTATAAAACCCACAGTGCTAATAATAATGGCATCCGCAAGAGAAACAGAGTCATCAACTTGCACTAATATACTTCCGGCACTCCCTTGACCAAAAGTGCTAGAAACCAGTTGTGCGCCATCAGTCAGTGAGAGAGAGCTAGCTTTGATGCTTATGCCACCACTATTACCTTTGGCAAGTGGGGAATCATCGCTCGTTGTAGTGCCAAAAGACATTACATTGCTAATGATAGCAGTGCTATAGCCTGCCAAAGAAACGGAGTCCTCAGCCTGCACAAATACTCTACCAGCATCTCCCGTCCCATAGGTGATGGTAACCACTTGAGCCTCGTTGCTCAGATCGAGCGATCTAGCCTTGATAGTGATGTCGCCACCGTTACCTACTGCTTCAGTTGCCACATAGTTGGATATAGAAGAGTCATTGATTTCAACTGCTCCAGTCGCATCGAGCGTAATGTCTCCTGCCTGACTACCAATTGACCCCAATTCTGACCATATACCAGCACGAAGGGTACTTTGTCCGGAAATATTGAAGTTTTGGGTGTTGACTGCAATACTGCCGCCATTTCCTGCGGCTACATCGGCTGTAGCTTCATTGGTCAATAATACATCTCCTCGTTGCACTCCTTGGGCGTAACTTAAACTTAGATTGTTGCCATCAATGTTCAGCCCAACTGCTCCCGATGCTGCTACTCCTCCCAACTCCACTCGACCACCCAAAGCAGTTATCTTCCCTCCATCCAGGTTTACATCACCACCTACGAGTAACACACTCCTACCATTAGGAACTTGAAGCCCATTGATGGAATAGCCTAGTATCGAAGTCTCTGCCCTAGACTGGTTGACAATTTCAGATTTAGAAGCATTGTTAAAGAAGAGCGCCGATGGGTTAACTGTGAGTAAATTACTTGCTGTTGGGTCAGAGGCACTAAATATTCCTTTATCCCCCAAAAGAACTGCATTTGCTGTCGTTGCAACAAAGGAGCCACCAGGTCGAGGATTATTTAATCCAGCATTCCCCATGTCGAGACTGGCTTTTAGTCCAAAAATAATTCCATTCGGGTTTATTAGAAACAGGTTAGGATTGGAGTCACCGTATGTTCCAAGGGTTCCTAATATCTCGGAGCGATTACTACCTGTAACGCGAGCCAAAATGTTCTGAATATCCGCACTACCACTGTAGAAATAGGCGCCTCGTCCTTCACCCACATTGAATTCCCGAAAACTATGGAACAGATTTGCACCCCGCTGCGCCCCACCATAGATTACGTCAACAGGCGAGTTAGGATCAGGAGGTGTAACCTTAGAACTTTCATTTCCTAAAGTGCTATCGGGGGTAATTTGAGCTAAGGTGCAATCTCTAGAAGATGCGCTCACAGCACTTATAGCCAGCCAAACTGTTAACCCTAATTTCCAATTCAAAATTGCACCCCTGAAACTTTCAACAGGTCGCTGGACAAAAATTATGTTGTACAACTACTGGATAAATTTCATCTGCTTTGAGATAGAGTCTGAGGTGATCGCCCTTTCTTCTATAAAAAATGATAGCGAGGTTTTGATTTTTACAATCAAGCGATAGCAGTTAACAACAGTTAACATAAGTTTTGAGCAAATATTTCTAAGTATACTTATTCCTCCGCGTTTATACTGTCGTTATTTCAAACTCAGTACAAAAGCAGATAGACGACTTGCCAAATGATGTTTAGGAGCGCGTTGTTGAGAAAATCCAAAATCTTGCTTCCGAACCACGTCATGCCCAAAGGAGTAAATGGCTACAATAAAAGGCGCGCATAATTCGCCTACCTAATATTTTTGCCAAGCTTGAGTAGTTGCTTGGGTAATTTATAGCATTTGCCAACAGAATCCGCACAAGCTGTCGGGAATTTAAGTTTTGATTATTCGCCTAGCTTTTCTTAGAAAGAATTGCAGTAGACAGCAATTTCTTTACAATGTTTATTTTTGTAATGATTCAACTTCTGCCACACTTAACCCCGTAATTTGGCTAATCGTTGGGCGATTACCACTTTTCGGTTCAGTCTTCTTTTGTGCCTGATCATAAATCCAGCAAAGTTCCGTAATAAATAACTATAAGAGCTATTATGCTTCTTGCTACTATCTCCAGATAGGACATTTGTTTAACAGCAACAGCTTTGGCTTTTGTGAGAATTGGGGTAGTTAAAGTCATAATTATTCTGTTTCTTCGTTTTTGATAGTGATACTGCTGTGAGTCGATTTTCTCTTTGTTGTCTGGCTTTAGTTATTGCCGTAATGCTGTGAAACTCGCCAAATCTTACAATACAGATTTTCGTTATTTTGTATATTTGGTAACTGTTGATTTGATTCAGCTATCTGACGCGAGCGCTTGCCTCCACACTTTTTAAGCTTAAGCTTTGTCGCAAATCACCAAATCGAGCTTGCAACAATTATGCAAATGTGATCTTATAAGTCTGCAATCAGTCTTGCTTTCCTGAGAAAGAATTGTAGTACAGTCTCTTCTTTAGAAATAATATCGGCTGTACCCTCCATTCCTAATTGGACAGCACACTGTTTTTTACCATGATTTAAAGAAAGACTTTCTGGCTCAATTGTTACCTCATAAAAGGCGCCAACTAGAGCTGCCTTTTGGCTTGCAGCTGTTGCTCCCGAAATTGCATTAGCATTATTGGCTTGAGGGACGAAAGCATCTGGTGAAATCGTTTTGACCTTACCTTTAAGAGTACCGTAATCTGGATAAGGACAGGCAGAAACACGCAAAAGTACTTTTTGACCTTCTTTCAATTTGCTTTTCTGCTCGGATGCCACAGATGCTTTTACTACTAAGGGAGTGTTACTAGGGACAATTTGGGCTATTTCCTCTCCCGGACGCACTGTCTGTCCAGGGTTTCGCAAGTTAAGCTTGGAAATGATACCGTCTGCTGTGGCACTAATCGCTGTTTGATTAAGATCAATTTCTATTTGTTGGAGTTCGCGCGTATCGCGGACAATTGTTTGCTCAGTTGTAATCCGTTGTTGGATGAGGGATTTGCGTTCTTTGTCTAATGTAGCTTGATTTGATTTCAGTGAGGCTTTTTCTTGGGCAATGCGTTCAAGTGAGACTGTTACTTCTGCGTTACTGGGATTAACGACAGCTAGCGCGCGTTGTCGTCTGGCAACAGATGCTTCTACTGCTTGTTGTAACCGCCCAATTGTTTGTTTTTGCGCCTCTATTGCTGCTTTTTGCCCTGATACCGCTTGTTCGTGCTGGCTCACAGCGAGTTGTGCTTCCTCAAATTGATCTTGAGAAAGCGCTCCTTCTTTTGCTACCTTTTGATATCGGTTTCGCTTGGACTGGGCTGCTGTTAAGGTGGCAACTGTTGCCCCTAAGTTCGCTTGAGTTGACTTTAAATCAGCGAAGGCTTTTTGTAATTCCTTCTGGGCTATCCTAACGTTCGCCGAGGCTTCTTCGACATCAGCAGTAGTGGTAATTTTTTTATCTTGATATTCCCGACTACGACCGCTCAGTTCAGCCTCAGCGCCTGCAACAATGCGGTTAATACGGTCAGTTTCGGCTCTGATTTGACTATCGAGGGCGCCAATTTGGGCGTTGATTTGAACAAATTGTAACCGACTCTGTTGGATATTACTTTGCAGTTGACTTTTTTTGGTTTGAAGACGAGAGTCGTCGATAGTGGCAATAATATCTCCTTTTTTGACAACTTGATTCTCTTTTGCCAAAACGCGCTGTACAGCACCTTCTGTTGCAGCCTGAACAATCCGCAACTCACCAGCAGGACGGAAGCTTGCTGGTGCTTTGACAGTAACTTTGTATTTGGCAATAGAGGCAACTGCAATTGCTATTCCCACAAAAGTGAGCATAACTAGTCCGCCAACACTAGTCCAACGACTAATTGGGGGTAAAAATTCGTTTTCTTGAATTGTAGGCAGAAAGTCAGAGTTGGAGTGGTTAACCATAATAATTTTATTATCTTACTTGCCGATTGCCGGAGATTTACCGTTTGAGTGGGAGTTAGAGTTCAGCATTAAACCATCTGTTGCATTTGTAAAGTTTGCAACACCGTCTAGAAAATCTAAATGTTCCCCAGCTTGAAAACGCAGAACTGAAGGGGAACCTTGTATTTTTAGGCGCCCAGATTCAAGCAGTACAATCCAATCGGCTCGCTCAATTACTTTCGGACGGTGGCTAATTAGAATTGTGGTTTTACCCTGTCGGTAGTACAAAAGTTTATTTAACACTTCGGCTTCACTCACTGGGTCGAGGGCGCCTGTGGATTCATCTAAAATCAGTACGGGTGGCTCAGTCACTATTGCCCTGGCGATGGCTAATCTCTGTCGTTGTCCACCAGAGAGATTGGCGCCAAACTCTCCTAAAACAGTTTGATATTTATCAGGTAGTTTACTAATAAATTCGTCTGCACCTGCTATCTGACAAGCTTTCACAATTTGTTCAAAAGTGATGTGGGGATAGCTGAAACGGAAGTTGTCAACGATTGAGCGGCTCCAGAAGTGGGGTTCTTGAGGTACTAATACAACCTGCTGTCGTAGGCATTCTAAAGAAAGGTCTTGCTGATTGTAGATGCCATAGCGAATATTGCCTGTAGAAAGTGAATATAAACCAGTAATTAGTTTAGCAAGGGTACTTTTGCCACAGCCAGATTTACCAATCAGGGCAATTACTTGACCACCAGGGATAGTTAGGGAAAAATCAGAAAGTAGGTCAACTCTTCCCGCATGGTGGAAGTTGAGGTTGGTGCAGGTAATATCTGCATTGCCAGGAATTTCTGCCCAAGGCTTTTTCTCGTCTTTTTCGTCTTCTGGTGTAGCATCAATTACCTCTGTTAATCGTTGGATGACAATTTGGGCAGTTATGAATTCATCAACTAAGCCTATAACTGAACTTAGAAAGCCGAGAAAGTTGCCACTCATGCCGCTAAACGCCAGCAGTTGTCCTATACTTAATGTGCGATTAATCACTAAATAGCTACCTAACCACAGTAAAGCAATATTAGTGCAAGTGGAAAAAATACTGGTGATTGTACCGCTGTAAAGTCCCAGTTTCATCGTACTCCAACCCAAGTTAGCTAGGCGCCCATAATTGCTCTGATACTCTTGCCAAGCTTGGGGAGTGGCTTGGGTCGTTTTTAATACCTGAACACCGCGAAAAGTTTCAACAAGAAAGCCTTGATTTTCTGTACCTAAGACAATCTGATTGCGGGTTTTCTGGCGCAGGGCAGGAAGAAAAAGCAGGTTGACGATAGTGACAATGACAAAGGCGCCCAAGGAAGCCAAAGTCAGTCCCCAACTGTAAAAGAGCATAAAGCCCAAGGAAACCAAGGCGATAAAAAATTGGCTGGGTAAACCAAGGACAATTTGGGAAACTAGCGTGTGGATAGCATTAACATCAGCAATGCGACTGACTACTTCCCCACTGCGTCGTCCTTCAAAGTATGAAAGGGGCAAGCGCAGGAGTTGGCGCCCGTATTCTAAAATTAGTCCTAATTGCAACCGCTGACCAAAATGACCGATGAGGTGTGACTGTACCAAACCAATCGCACTGCTAAATAAACTCATGGTAATGACCCCAATTGCCACGACGGTTAGCAGTTGAGTATCTCCCCGTACCAACACATCATCGGTGAGCAGTTGCATCATTAAAGGAGAAGCAAGCGATAGGAGTCCAATTGCAATGTTGATTGCTATAGCTTGGATGAGAATACCACGATACGGCAAAACCCGCTTGAGATAACGCCCGAAACCGCCAACTTTATCGTCCGACTGCTCGTAAAAGCGGCTGTCGTCTGGCGTAAGCAACAACATAATACCATTGCCCCAACCCTCAACTAACTCTCTACGACTAAGGTAACGAATGCCTACGCCAGGGTCAGCAATGACATATTTTTTCCGCTTTTGCCCGTATAAAACAACCCAGTGGTAGCCTTTCCAGTGTATAATCGCTGGCAGGGAAATTTTGTGCAAAGAGTCGAGCAGTTCCGGGGAAGCTTTGACTTGGCGGGCATTGAATCCTAGAGCTTCTGCTCCCCGTCTCAACCCCAAAAGAGAGGTTCCTCGCGACCCGGTGCCAACTGCTTCCCGCACCCGACCTATAGCAAAGGTGCGTCCTTCGTGTTTGGCAACGGTGGCAATGCAGGCAGCACCACAGTCTTCTTCACTGTGTTGTAGAACAATTTGGTATTTCATTTCTGCACTGAAACCTTTCTTGTTTTCGCTTAATTTGATTGGCCGAAAAGGGCGATGTTCCACAGGAACCCCCTCAAGCGGTGATTGCGCTTTGGGAGTAGTTTATTTATTAACAAGGCTCATAGCAGTAGTGTTTGGTTCAGCCAGTTAGTTAAATTATTAAACTAGCGGATAAAGTTTATAGCGGATCGCGTAAGCAATCGGCAAAATTCAAGTAGTATTCCATTGTCATTAATTTTGGGGAGTTGGCACCAATTTTAAATCTCTCCTACTCCCCCTCTGTCTCCTCTGCGTCTTTGTGGTAATAATATTTACTACTAAATTTAATGACATAGATCAGTAGTAGGATATTCAGCTGCTTGAGAGCATCTGCTCCCAAGCAGGTTTACTGTCTAGACGCAAATCTTTAGAACAGTTGCGGTCAGACTGGAGCTAACCTATGCGTCGAATACCAGTCAAAGCATCGTTTGCCTGACCAAATGCACGAGGAGTATTGTACCTTCCTGGACCTCGTTCACTGTGTGGACCCTGATAGCCTCCGTCTCTGAATAGCTGCCAGGTTCCTCTTATTATTTTAATGGATGAAGTCCTGTTATTCCAACCGCTACCAATGAGGGCGTTGTCAAGGTTGTCATCACCATCATTAAGTGTGGCATTGATTCCTAATGACTTCCCTCCTAAGCCCGTATGTTCATATAAAATCACATCTGGGTTAGGACCATTAAACTCTACTCTACCACCACTACATGTTGCAGCAACCTCATCGTCAAGTTCGCTGAAGGCAGGATCCTCAAATTCGGGAGTTAATTCGGTGAACAGTTGTTCATGCTGATTGTCTTTCATCTTTTCTCTCCTAATTAAATGTGAATTCTTCTGTGTCGTTCCTTGAGGAACTGTAGTTTTGAAAACTTGCAGCAAAACTTGTTGTTTTGAGTTGCTACCTATTACTCGGAAAGTTATGTGTGTGTTTTACACAAGACATAAGTTCTTGTAACATTTGTTCACAAAACTAATGGCAAAGATGCGTCCCTCGTGTTTGGAAACAGTAGCAAGGCTCAATCGCGTTTAGCATCAGGTGTAGTCAACTCTTATGTTGCCAGTGACCAATTGACTATCTCTAAAGTCGATTACGTATCTGCCTCCCCGTATGTCAGTCCATGTAGTGGTATCTCTACCAACACTGGCTATCTTTCCATTTGAATTATTAGTATCTACATTTCTAATAATTGCACCGAAGTCTCGGTTACCCAGCGCCGATTCGGTATTGGAAAAGAGTTTGATTGTTCCACCGGGTCGCACATTGAAGATTCTTGTCCTATCATACGGATCAATTTTAATATTCTCTGTGAAACTAGCACCTCCTTCAACAACAGCTGCTTCTTCAGGTGTTAATTCAGTAAACAATTGTTCATGCTGATTGCCTTTCATCTTTTTTCTCCTATGAAGTGTGAATTGTTCTGTGCCGTTCCTTGAGGAACTACATTAATAATCGGAGATTAAATCTATAAAATCAAGGGTTTTAAACTGGTTTTATACGCATAACTACATGAGTTTTGTTTTCGTTATTTCAATATTTTATGTTTAAAAAAAGTTATTTTTTGCTTCAAAACTAAAATGCTAGTACCCGTTACTACTTTGAATTACCCAATTTTCAACTAAAGCAATATCTCTATTCGTTCTACTTTTTCACAAATCCAACGCTTAAAAAGCTTCTTACTACTTTGAATTATGCAATTTCAAACTGAGGCTGTGTCTGAGGTCACTGATGGTACTTTTTTACTCTATCACAGAACCAACGCCGAAAAGCCATACTCTGACCGTTTCCAAGATAAGTGTGAACTTTTGTAACAAGTGGTAGAATTACTAGACTTTTGATTCCGATAAATAAGCGAAGGTTCGCAACCAGCATTCAGACAAACTTACAAAGAAGTCAAGTTCTACCAGGAGGAATCGCTGTGGAAAATCAAGGTCTTTACTTAACACCTTTTCAGCACAAGCTTTTGTTAAAGAGTCTAGAAACTGATTTACGTCCCGAATACCGTCGTCGCATTGAAATTATGCTGCTGGCAGATGCTGGTAAATCTCAAGCACAAATTTGTGAAGCGCTTTTGTGTTCTCAAGAGACTGCACGGTACTGGATTGCTATGGTAAAGACAGGTCAGGCTTACTGTTGGAATGACCGTCCAATGGGGCGCCCAAAAGCTGTTAATGAGCAATATTTGGCTCGTTTGAAAGAATTAGTAAGCCATAATCCGCGTGACTATGGCTATGGATTTGAACGCTGGACAGCGCAATGGTTAAGCAAGCATCTAACAAAAGAATTAGAGATTAAAGTTAGCGCTTGTCATATTAATCGCTTGCTCAAGGAAATGGGACTTTCGACTCGACCAAAAAATAACACAACTGAGAAATATTTCTCAAATCAACACGATTCCAGCATTATAATTGGTGAAAAGTCAACAGGCGCGCTCGTCTAATTTATTACGGCAATTCAGTTTAATGAAGACAAGCAATTAGTTTTGTGCTTACGCTTCAACATTGCAGCACCACCGATACCACTAATCGCTAATAATCCCACCATCGAAGAAGGTTCTGGAATGGCTCGCGTCCTTTCAACCCGAACAATTTGCCCTAGTCTCGGACCAACACCGCGCGTCGTTACATATATTTGGTTGTCAGGGCCAATAGTGATTCCATCAGCTGAAGCCAGTCCTTCACCTGCTGCAACGAGAGTTGTCCGAGTTCCATCAGGAGCTAGTTGAATTAAAGAACCTGGCAGGTCTTGTAAGTCACCTTTCCACTGTGCCTGGTCGCTAAACTGTAATACTAGCAAGTTACCATTTTTATCAAAGGTTAAGTCAGTTATATGTGTAAATCCTTCAGCAAAAATTTGTGGCTGGTTATCGTCCCCAATGCGGAAAATCCGAGCTTGACCTTCTGGATAAGGAAAACCCAAGTATTCGCCAACGTATAAAGCTCCATCAAGACCAATCGCGGCACCTGTGGGTACTGATTGAACCAACACCTTGGAAGGTATTTGTCCTGCTCCCACCGCAGGTTGTCCCTCTGGTAGCGCGTCTGCTGGTATCTCTACTAGCCCTGGAGGTATCTCTACCCCTGGTGGAAGCGGTGGAAAGTCTGGGTTATCTATGAGTTTTTTGGGTAATGGGATTGCCGCCATATCACTGCCATCAAGTTTGATTTTGTAGGCGGTGTTTCCCCCTCCATCAACAACGTAAGCAGTGTTGCCACCAATGGTTAATTCATAGGGGTTACTAACAACATCCTCTTTATCAGGATTATTAATGATTTCATATTTGCCAAAATCGAAAATTTCTGTCAACTGCTCGGTTTCCAAATCAGCTTTGAATAGTTTTCCCAAGTTCGGGGTGTTCAAGAGTTTATCTGGTGGGGATGGAGGAAAAGTATTGAGTTGCGCTTCTGGAAGTGGGTATTGAGTACCAAGGGTATTTAATTCTAAGTCACGGTTTCCTGGATAACCAGCAAACGCAGTCAGAAGATAAGCATTACCCTGCGAATCGAATTTGAGTTCTTGGGGACCTGCTCCCTGATTCCCACTGGGTTGTTCTGCTAGAGACTGGAAGTTGTTGAATATACGCTCTTGCTTGCCATCAGGTGTAATTTTGACAACTGAACCAGTATTACCCGCACAGATAGGCTGAAACAGTGTACTAGGGGATGGTTGGCAGTTCCCGTTCCCCCCAATGCCTGGTTCTCCTACATAAAGAGTACCGTCAGGACCAAATGCCGCACCGCGCGCGTTACTAATTCCATCGGCAATTACTGTCAGAGAAGCAGCTTGTGCAGCTTTCGTTCCGGCAACAGCAGTAAGACAAGTAGTTAGAGCAAAAGTAATCGTAATTTTTTTGGCTTTCATAACCTTTAAAATTCCAAGTTATTTTAATTAAAAAATACCGGATTTAATGGTTATTTAAAATGAACATTCTTTTGGAAAAACATATCTATTATTTATATTGCAATCAAACAAAAAGTTTATGAACACTTTATTTAAATAAATATAAAGCGTTCATAAACATATATGTAGTATTCAATTTAATTAGGCGCTAAAAAACCTAACTTAAAACTAAACTTGCTTCATTATTTAATCTGTACTAATGATAAGCCTATATTTTCTAAAAGTCTACCTAGCATTATGTTGTATTCTTGCTATAAATATTCTAAATTTGCGAAAATATTTGGATTAGAGGTTGATCTAGGACAGATAACGTAAAGAATTAATAAGTATATTAATACAAAACTACCCTTAAATCACACTTTCATGTAAGAAAGGCAATTTTCAAACACTAAAGTCTGACTACTGACGAACCAAGTTGAAAAAAACAAATTTAAAATTAAAGATTTTCTCTATACACTTTTGGTGTCATTGTTGTATGCTTCCGAAATAGTGCTGTGAAGTAGCTAGGGTTGTGGAAACCTATGCACTCACCAATGTCAGCTATGAGCAAAGATGGAACAGTATTATTAGTCGAACCTTTCGCTGGTAAAAAACTTGAGGATAATCTCAATCCAATTGGTCGGATGTATTACGCTAGTTCCACTGCAATATGCACAGCAAATTCCCTTTCTAAAGAAGTGGGTCTGGGACTAGGAGCGCAAGCAGGAGAGGAAAGACTTGCTCGAGTGATGTCTGAAGCAGGGTTTAGTCATTGTCGCCGTGCGACTGCAACACCCTTTAATTTGATATTAGAAGTGCGAATTTAGTAAATAATTTAGTAAATAAGGTTGATAGCGGAATGAAAAAATGGAAATGATTCTCAAAGTCCCTGCTCCTTCCTCAAGGGTAGTATAATTGTTGCAGTTGTCCCTTGACCAAGATTGCTAGCTATCTTGATGCTACCGCCATTTGCATGGCGCGCTCGTCTAATTTATTACGTCAATTCAGTTTAATGAAGACAAGCAATTAGTTTTGTGCTTACGCTTCAACATTGCACCACCACCGATACCACTAATCGCTAATAATCCCACCATCGAAGAAGGTTCTGGAATGGCTCGCGTCCTTTCAACCCGAACAATTTGCCCTAGTTTCGGTCCGACACTGCGCGTTGTTACATATATCTGGTTATCAGGACCAATAGCGATCCCACCAGCCGATGCCAGCCCTTCACCTGCTGCAACGAGAGTTGTCCGAGTTCCATCAGGAGCTAGTTGAATTAAAGAACCTGGCAGGTTTTGTAAGTCACCCTTCCACTGTGACTGGTCGCTAAACTGTAAAACCAGCAAGTTGCCGTCTTTATCAAAGGTTAAGTCAGTGATGTGCGTAAATCCTTCAGCGAAAACTTGTGGTTGATTGTCGTCCCCAATGCGAAAAATCCGAGCTTGACCTTCTGGATAAGGAAAACCCAAGTATTCGCCAACGTATAAAGCTCCATCAAGACCAATCGCGGCGCCTGTGGGTACCGATTGAACCAATATTTGGGTAGGTATTTGCCCTGCTCCCACCGCAGGTTGCCCCAGGGGCAGCGCGTCTGCTGGTATCTCTACTAGCCCTGGAGGTATTTCAGCCCCTGGCGGAAGCGGTGGGAATTCTGGGTTATCTATGAGTTTTTTGGGTAATGGAATTGCCGCTATATCACTGCCATCAAGTTTAATTTTATAAGCGGTGTTCCCTCCTGCATCAATAACGTAAGCAGTATTACCACCAATGGTTAACTCATAGGGGTTACTAACGACATCCTGATTATCAGGATTATTAATAATTTCATATCTGCCAAAATCGAAAATTTCTGTCAACTGCTCGGTTTCCAAGTCAGCTTTGAATAGTTTTGCCAAGTTAGAGGTGTTGAAGACTTGATTCGGTGGCAATAGGAAAGAACCAAATTGCGCTTCTGGGATTGGGTATTGAGTACCAAGAGTATTTAATTCTAAATCACGGAATCCTGGATGACTAACAAGCCCAGTCAGAAGATAAGCATTACCTTGCGAGTCGAATTGGAGTTCTTGAGGACCTGCTGCCCCATTGGCAGAGGGTTGTTGTGCTATAGACTGGAAGTTGTTGAATATACGCTCTTGCTTGCCGTCGGGTGTAATTTTGACGACTGAACCAGTATTACCCGCACAGATAGGGTCAAACAGTGTAGGGGTTGGCTGGCAGTATCCATCTCCCCCAATGCCTGGTTCTCCTACATAAAGAGTACCGTCAGGACCAAATGCCGCACCGCGCGCGTTACTAATTCCATCGGCAATTACTGTCAGAGAAGCAGCTTGTGCAGCTTTCGTTCCGGCAACAGCAGTAAGACAAGTAGTTAGAGCAAAAGTAATCGTAATTTTTTTGGCTTTCATAACCTTTAAAATTCCAAGTTATTTTACTTAAAAAATACCGAATTTAATGGTTATTTAAAATGAACATTCTTTTGGAAAAATATATCTATTATTTTTATTGCAATCAAACAAAAAATTATGAACATTTTCTTAAAAAAAGCATAAAGTGTTCATATACATATATGTAGTATTCAATTTAATTAGGCGCTAAAAAACCTAACTGAAAACTAAACTTGCTTCATTATTTAATCTGTACTAATGATAAGCCTGTATTTTCTAAAAGTCTACCTAGCATTATGTTGTATTCTTGCTATAAATATTCTAAATTTGCGAAAATATTTGGATTAGAGGTTGATCTAGGATAGATAAACGTAAAGAATTAATAAGTATATTGATACAAAACTACCCTTAACTGACACTTTCATGTAAGAAAGGCAATTTTCAAACATTAAAGTGTGACTACTGACGAACCAAGTTGAAAAACAAATTTAAAATTAAAGATTTTCTCTATACACTTTTGGTGTCATTGTTGTATGCTTCCGAAATAGTGCTGTGAAGTGGCTAGGGTTGGGAAAACCTATGCACTCACCAATGTCAGCTATTGACAATTGTTTTTGAGCTAGTAAAATCTTTGCTCGCTCGATTCTACAATTAATTACATATTGATGAGGAGTAAGACCAGTTGACTGCTTGAATAAACGAGAAAAATGATAAGTGCTCATTTGTACGACGCTCTTAAGTTCCGCTAGTGTCAAATCACGCTCAAGATTGTCATTAATGTACGTAAGTACGTTTGATAACTTATATTTAGGTAAACCACCACTAAAATCCTCAATAGTGATAGAGGTAGAATACTGGTGTAGCAAATAACTAGAAAGTGCGGTTGCTAGTGATTCACCGTAAAGATGCCCAGACTTACAACCAAATTCAAGTTCTGTTTTCAGCGCTAGCCCAATATATTGAATTTGGGGACTTACTACACCCAAGCTAGGCACAATCTCAATATCTTTTAAGTTCAACTCCTGTGCAATGCGAGTGACAAATGCCTGTTTGAGGCGTAATACCAGGAAGTCACAAGCATCATAACATACTCCAGAACATAATAAACCTGGAGGCATAATTGTAATTTCACCGTATGTAAAGCGCTTGCTCACTAGTTGCCCATCCCACATTAACTCTACCCTAGCTGGGCGCCGGAAGTGCAGGTTAATGATATAATCTGATGTTGTTTGTGGCGGTATTTCGTGTGCCTGTAGCTGCCAGTATTCAACAACAATGCTATTCCAAGCGGCGCCTGCACTAGAAAGTATTGGCGCCATCAACTTTTGTTGTGCAGACTGTGTATTCATTTCCTTAATGTTTGAAATTTTACTTTTTTACTAACTTTCTTCTCCCACAAGCTCTCCCCAACCTATCTCATCATGCTGGATGTCTGGGGTGACATCTTGAAGCAGTTCATAAAGGTATACCTGGGTCTTGCCGGAGATAAAATAATCTTATTTTCCTCGGTTGAAATGCCTACCAAGTCCCCTTGTTTTAATCCCATCTGTTGAATAATGCTTTGCGGGAGCTTAATTTCAAGAGAGTTGCCCCACAGGCTGACTTTTTGGGTAATCATCTTTGAGAATTATGATGAGCGTGTTTATACATTGAGCATACTACAGTTATAGTGATACAGCAGATAGCGTGTTCATCGAATACATGTAGAGACGTTACATGTAACGTCTCTACAGGGTTTTGGGTATCAGGCATGTACTTCCAGAACCTGAAATCTGCTGTATCAATCCTTATAAAACCTAGTATCTATGTTTTCAACTGCTCCAAGAGCTAACAAAGTCTGTTTTTGTGCTTCTGTTAAACCTGTGGCGCCATAAATATTCATTCCTTCATAAAGTCGTTCTGCTTTTAAAGTTTGAATACGTTCAAATGTTTTTGTGTTCCAAACTTGAATAGCAGCATTTGTATCTCCACTTATCAACATCCGACCGTCCGGACTAAAAGCTAAAGACATAACCCAGGTATTTGCAGCAACTTCTAATGTTTTCAGACACTTACCTGTTGTTACATCCCAAAATTTAATGGCGCCATCACTACTACAACTAGCAAGGGTTTTACCATCGGGACTAAAGATAGTTGCCCATATCCAATCTTGATGTGCTTTTAGTATATGTATACATTCACCTGTGCTAGCGTTCCATAGTCTAATTGTGTGGTCGGAACTACACCCAGTGGCAATAGTAGCACCATCTGGGCTAAAGTTAAGGCGCCAAATCCAGTAAAGGTGTCCTTTTAAAGTTAAACAATACTGAAGAGTTTCTAAATTCCAAATTCTAACGGTATCATCAAAGCTACCTACTGCTAAAGTTTTGCCATCTGGGCTAAAAGTTACAGACATGGCAATGTGTTCTGGAAAACTATGCAGAAGTTGACCTGTTGCCATATCCCAAAGTTTAACAGTACGGTCGTAGCTGCTAGAAGCTATAACTCGATTATCTGGACTAACGGCAACTCCTGTCACCATACCAGAGTGTCCCCGCAATATTTTAGTACAATTACCTGTTTCTATATCCCACAATCTTATAGTTTGGTCAGCGCTACCACTAACTAAGCAACGACCATCTGGACTAAATGCTACTGAAAAAATAAAATCGGTGTGTCCAATTAAATCGCGGCGCCTTCCATCTAAATTCCACAGTCTAACGATACAATCTTCATTGCCACTAGCAATAATTGTACTACTTGGATGAAAAGCAATGGCGCCAACCCAGTTAATTCTTGCTTTGAAAGTTCTTACACATTCTCCATTCAAGACATTCCATAACTTAACTGAGAAGTCATCACCACCACTAGCAAGCAAAGTTCCTTGAGGATTAGCTGCGATAGTATTAATCGAATTAGTGTGCCCATAAAAAGTTTTGATACATTGTTGGGTAGTAATATCCCAGAGACGAATTGTGCGGTCGATGCTAGAACTAGCGAGGATATTTCCATCATCAACAAATATAGCTTTCAATACTCCATTGCTATGTCCTTGCAAAACTTCAAGACAAGTACCTTTGTCTATATCCCAAAGTCTAATAGTCGAATCTAAACTGCTACTAGCAAGTACTCCCTGCGCGCTGAATGCTATCGACATAATCCAGTCGCTATGTCCTTGTAAAGTTTTGATGTAATTACCTGTCTTCAGTTCCCATAACGAAATAATATTACTTTTACCGCAAGTTGCTATTATGGAACCATCTGGACTTAGCGCTGCAAAAGTTATTGAATTTTGATTTTCTTGTAAAATGTTTGTTGTGCATTGCCCAGTGTTTATTTCCCAAACTCTGAGAGAATTATCTGTACTACTGCTAATTAATGTTTTGCCATCATTGCTAAATACAACTGAAAAAACTCCACTTTTATGTCCTTTTAGAGTTTTGAGTATTTTTAAATATTCTCCTGTACTTACATCCCACAGCTTGATTACTTCATCGTCCCCACCAGTAGCAAGTAATTTCCCATCTGGACTAAAGCTAATGCACCAAATAGGAGCAAAATGCCCCTGAAATTTGATTAAATGTTGACCGTTGCTGCTATCCCACAGTGAAATAGAGCCTTCAGTATGACCTGTTGCCAAAATTTTACCATCTGGACTAAACACTGCCGACATTGCTGTCGAAAAAGTTTTAGCAAATACCGATTTTGATAAGTCGGCGCCAGTAAAATCAACTTGTTTCAAAGGTGTGTCTTGGAGATATGCTTGCCAGATAGTTAGATAAGAAAAATCATAACCAGTCAAATCTGTTTGCAACTGATGCAGCAGGTTAATAATATTCCCGGTTGCATAACCTGGCTCAGATGTAGAATCTTGGATTGTCGTCGGGGTGGGTTTAGAAGTATTTTGCGTTGATTTGCAAAATATCTGTAAATCCGCCCCTACTGTATTTTTCAATCGTAACTCGTTTAAAATTTGATTCAGACGAGTTACTAGTGCTTGTTTAGTTCTTAGTTTTAAGAGTAATTGCTCAATGACAGGTTGGAGAATTAATTTAGTTTGAGCAAGACGAATATAATCTTTTGCCGTAGCTTTCATTAGAGCATAGCTGTTAAACAGGGGTAGCACGCGGGTTTCAACCCTAGAAGATAAAAAACTTCCTTCCCCTTTTTCTTGTCCCCATTCCCCTATCTCCAAAGACACTTGTTCAACCAACTGCCCTATAACATATTCCATTACTACAGGCTGGAGGGTAAACTGCACGGCAGTTTGGGGAAATGATTTTTTTTCAATTAAATTTCGTCTACCCAAAGACTCCAAAGCTTCCAATAGCTTTACAGAAGATATAGGCAAGACAAAATCCGCGCGCAGTTCTGTTAAGGTAATAGGTTCTCGGTTAATTGCTAACCAGTACATCAAATCTTTCTCCAGAGCAGAAAGCCTGTGGAATTGCTCTGCTAACAAGTCGTAAATGCTACCAAATACTTTTGTCCCTTGAGCAATAAATTCAGCAATATCGCCGTCAAATAAATCTTGAATTGTAGTCGCAATAATTTTTAGAGCTAGAGGATTTCCTGCGTAATGCTGTATTAAATTTTTCCATTCTGTATCCGAACTATAGAAAAAGTTTTTGCTTCTTAACAATTCTAAAGCGGCGTTCTCTTTCAAACCAGGTAGCTGTAATGACCGAACTGGTAGAGTATCACCTTCGAGGGTAGCAATTTCCTGGGGCTTTTCCCGACTTGTTAAAACTACACAACTTTGATGAACCGTTTCTCCTATCTGCTTGAAGAATTGTCCGTAATCTTCATATCCCGGTTGATAATGCCCCGAATCGGCACCACTTACTAAAATAGACTCGACATTATCCAGCACAACTAGGCAACGATGAGAACGTAAGTGTGCCAGGACTTGGCGATTGCGTTCAACAATATTTTCTGATAAATTAACAGGTTCGCAGTTGGCGAAAAAGTCGCATAGGTTTGCAAGTAAATCTCCCAAGCTCGGACTATTGCGGAGACTGCGCCAAATTACAAACTCGAATTCTTCTTGTATTTGTTGCGCTAGTTTTACAGATAGGGAAGTTTTACCAATTCCTCCCATCCCTAAAAGTACAATCAACCGACAGTGGTCACGAAAAATCCAATCCTCTAAAAGGGCAATTTCTTCTGTACGTCCAAAAAAAATTGAAACATCAACCGCCTCACCCCAGTCTGTAAGGGGAGTAGGGAGGGTAAAAGGGGATGAGCGTGAAAGGGTTAGAAGCTGAGGGGGTGAGAGTGGAGGAGAGTCAGCTAAGACACTCTCACTCTCCTCATTCCCTACTTTCGCATAGTCGCTTTTCGTTAAATTTAGCCCAAAAGCTCTGAAAAAACATTCTAAAGTTTGCTTATCTACTCCTTCAGAGCGTGCCATCACTTTAGAAACAGTAAAAGGAGCTAGTTGAGTGCGCGCGCTTAGTTCTTCTAAAGTAAACCTGGCGCCATCGTTTTCCAAAATCTCAGCCTGATGTTTCGCCTCAGTCAGTTTTTTCCATCCCTGGAGGCTAAGAATCACACCACGCCTACGTCTTTGTTTGGAGGCTTCCATAGGCTAAGAAGGCTAACGCTTTGTCGAAACTAATTTTACTCGTTTTAAGCCAAGTTAAGCAATTCCTTCACATTTTATACAACTTAAGCAAAATAATATACGAAGAAACAACTATTTTACTAGTCGAGCAAAATACACGTCAGGCATTAGATGTAGCAGTACGCGGTTATGTATTGCGAACTGGCATGGTGGGCATTGCCCACCTTACAAGTTGCTGGGTATTGTTTTGAATTTTTCTTTTGAGCCTGATGAGTAGTCTTCTAGTTTAAAGTCGGCGAAGGGTTTTTCTTCTAAGCGGTTTCTTAGTGCTTCGTCTAATATTACATCTTCTGATTTTTTGCGTACTCCGATGATAATTATACTACGTTGGTAAGCTGTTGCGTCTTGGTTGCTTTTGCAGTCAGTGCGGTTGAATTGTCCTAAGTTTAATAGTCTATATCCTTGTAGGTTACGGTTATTATTAAATAGTTTTTTGGATAATAATTGAATTTGTTTTGCTCTTTCTAATGCGCGTGCTTCTTCGGTTGCTACGTTACCTTCGCATGATGCTGTTCCCACTGAGATTATTTCGCTGGGGTTTTCCATGATGCGTTGTATTCCTTCTTCTTGAAGGTTTGATTTTAAGGTGTCTAGATTTATTGTTTGGTCGTTATGTTTGATTTGAAAACTACTGCCTAATAACCATTTATATTCAACGGATAATACTGCAACGTTAAATTCGGCTACTCTTCCTTGACTGTCTTTACCTTGTTGATAGGGGAAGTAGTCTACTGTAACTTTATCACCTTTTTTACGCTCCGGCGCCTGTCCATAGCTGCCACCAATACCATATTTATCGGAACGAGTTGCTAGTGCGACAAATCCTAATAATCCTAACACTACTAGCAATGCACTAATTAATGCTAGTAAAGGGACTTTATCACGCTTTTCTTCTTCGGGTGGGCATACGGGTTGTGGTGGTAGAGTGGTAGTATGAGGTGATGATAAGATTTCTGTTTTTGGATTAACTACAGCACCTACAACGTTAACGGTTGCTGCACTACTTGCATTGGGGTATTGGTCGAATTGACTTAAACGCTGTAAAATTTCCTCAGCAGTTTTAGGACGGTTATTTATTTCGTGTGCCATTAGCCAATCGATGAGATTGAGTAATGCTGGTGAGATATTCTTGGTATGTGGGCGCCATTGTAATTCATTATTATAAGCATCGTACATAGTATCAGGATGCTTACCCGTGAGTAAAAATACAAAGGTGCGTCCTAATGCGTAAAAGTCAGACTGTGTTACAGCTTTTCCATACATTTGTTCGGGTGCGCTGTAACCACCAGAGGAAATAGATGTCTGACTACCTGAACCACTACTAACTTTTGCGATATAACTGTTTGTTAATGCTCTTGCTGTACCAAAGTCGATTAATACTAGTTGCCCATTCGGGCGAATCATTATATTAGATGGTTTAATATCACGGTGTAAATACTGTTTGCCGTGTACTAATACTAAAATACTGGCTAATTGTTTTAACCAAGCAACTGCTTGTTCTTCAGAAATAGGTCGGTTTTGCTGTTGCTGTAACCATTGCTCTAAGTTTGGGCCATCAATTTTTTCCATCCCTAAGCAGTGCAACCCTAAACCTTCTCTGGTTTGATAGAGAAAATAACCTTCTACTCCGGGAATACCTGGATGGTGTAGTTCTCCTAGTACTGATGCTTCTTGTTTGAAGAGTTCTACAGCTTTGGCATCATAATTAAGGTCTTCTTTTAATACCTTGATAATTATAGGTTTGTCCCGCTCATAAGCATCGTATACTTTCCCGAAACCTGTTTTATCACTGAGCAGACGCATTACACGAAAGCGTCCAAGTAACTCTAACTGGGAACCACAACTTTGACAAAAGCGGTTCTCATCGTTTTCTGGGTGATTAGGTTTTGGACAGGTAGGGTTTATACAAAGACTCATAGCGGAAAGGGAAAGGTGTCTGATATATGTTAGCAACTTAATCTTTATTCTCTGTGTACTCTGCGCCTCCGTGGTAAAAATAAGTAAGGTGGGCAATGCCCACCATACACATGTACGCCTATGCTATGTATTTAAGACTTCTTTGAGTACGCTAACTAGTCTGTCAACGCTTTCGGGACGACTATTGTAACCCATCAAACCAACTCGCCATACTTTACCAGCGAGTTCACCTAATCCCCCACCAACTTCGACGTTATGCTCATCGAGTAGTTTACGCGCGACTGCTTTTCCGTCAACTCCTTCGGGGATACATACTGTTGTAAGTGTAGGAAGACGATATTGCTTTTCGACGTGCATCTTCAAACCTATGCTTTCCAAACTTTCCCATAAGTATTCAACGTTCTTTTGATGACGCTGCCAGCAGTTTTCAATACCTTCTTCTGCTATTAATCTTAGTGCTTCCCGCAGGGCATAATACATATTAATAGGCGCCGTATGATGATACACACGCTCACTTCCCCAATATTTACCAAGTAGGTTCATATCGAGATACCAGTTTTTTACCTTGGTGGAACGGTTAAGTAATTTCTCCATTGCCTTCCGGCTCATTGTAAAAGGTGAGGCGCCAGGAGGGCAACCTAGACCTTTTTGGCTACAGCTATAAGCTAAGTCAACACCCCATTCATCTAAATATATTGGAGTTCCACCCAAACTTGTAACTGTATCGATTAATAGCAAAGTCCCGTATTTTTCACACAGTTCTGAGACCCCTTCCATTGGTTGACGGGCGCCAGTAGAAGTTTCAGCATGAACCAATGCTAAAATACGGGGACGATGGGTTTCCATCGCTGCTTTAATTTCATCTAAACTAAAAACTTGTCCCCAAGGTTTTGTTATACTGCGGACATCGGCGCCATAGCGTCCTGCCATATCAACAAGACGATTACCGAAATAACCCATTACACCAACTAAAACTACATCACCCGGTTCTACAGAGTTTGCAATAGTAGCTTCCATTGCCGCAGTGCCAGTACCACTAACAGCAATAGTCATCGAGTTATCAGTTTGCCACACATACCGAAGTAGCGATTGTATCTCATCCATTAAATGTAAAAACGTAGGGTCAAGGTGCCCAACAGGTGAAGTATTCATCGCCTTAAGCACGTCTGGATGAGAGTTAGAAGGACCAGGACCCAACAGCAAGCGGTTGGGCATTGATAAAGGGCTAAGGTTTAATTTTTGACTCGTTTTAATCGATATTGTTTGCGTCATGATGCCCAAATAGTAAATTACGTTACAACAAGCTATTTTTGAATTTATAGCGTAAAGGGCGCCAATGAATATGACATGCAATAAATGTAAAGACGCGATACTGTAGAGACGCGATATATCGCGTCTCTACATGTGTGATGTTTTAACAACAAAGGTACTAGTGGCGCCGTAAATAGTCGTATATAATCAGATAACTAAACGCCAATCGAGATAAAGACTTATGTTGTCAGACCATCTCAAAGCCTTTGCGTTACCCAGCACAGAAGATCTACCTTGCTCCGACGATACACCTGTGGACAACGAAGACCAAAATTATTTGCCTAACGTTTTGTTATTTTTGCTGAAATCTATCTGGAAAGAACGAGAAGATTGGTTCTTTGGTGTAGACATGGCAGTGTACCATACAACAGGAACTGACTCAGATATACCTGTTGTACCAGATGGATTTTTATCTTTGGGGGTGGAACGTAAAAAAGGTGGAAAATCACGTAGAAGTTATGCCACTTGGGAAGAAAATGGAGTGGCGCCTATTTTTGTACTTGAGATGGTATCGCATAAAGCAGGTGGTGAATACGATAAAAAACTTAAGCTCTACGCGAAATTAGGTGTACTTTACTACTTAATTTATAATCCAGAGTACTCGAAACGCGACAAACATCAACCTTTTGAAGTTTATAAATTACTAGATAAATCATATAAATTACAAAGTGGCGAACCTTATTGGATGCCAGAAGTAGGGTTAGGTGTTGGAAGACACCAAATGACGGTAAATGGTATTTCAGAAGAGTTTTTATTTTGGTACGACGAGCAAGGAGAACGTTATTTAACAGGAGACGAAACTACAATAATTGAACGTCAACGCGCTGACAGAGAAAAACAACGTGCAGACCGAGAAGAACGACGTGCGGACGAAGAACGTCGAATGAGGGAGCAAGAAACTTTGCGCGCTAATGAAGAGCGTCGAATGAGAGAGCAAGAAACTTTGCGCGCTGACCAAGAACGTCAAAAGAACGAACAGCTAATTCAATATTTACGCTCTCTGGGCATTGACCCTAATAATTTACCACCTAATTGATCAGATGAATAAGGGCTGAAATTTTACTAAGCCCTTCTTGTCTTTCAATTACCTAAAAAAATCGAACACCACACGCTTATAATGGATATGCAGTCAGACAAATTTTTTAATGGAGTTGCATTACCAAGCACTGATGAACTCCCTTGTTCAGACGATACTCCTGTAGATAACGAAGAACACAATTTAATACCCAACGTTCTACTATTTTTGCTTCAATATATATGGAAACATCGGAGGGATTGGTACTTTGGTGTAGAAATGGCTGTTTACCATACAACAGCGTCAGACTTTACAGTACCAGTTATACCTGATGCATTTTTATCTTTGGGAGTGGAGCGTAAAAAAGGTGGCAAGTCGCGTAACAGTTATGCTACTTGGGAAGAAAATTGGGTGGCGCCTATCTTGACTTTAGAGCTAGTATCTCATATTCCACGTGGCGAATATGATGAAAAGCTCAATATCTATGCAAAACTTGGCGTTCTTTATTATGTAATTTATAATCCAGAGTTTTGGGAACGCGACCAACATCAACCGTTTGAAGTATATAAGTTAATAGATAACTCGTATCAATTACAAAGTGGCGAACCTTGTTGGATGCCAGAAATAGGATTAGGAATTGGAAGATATACAAGTGTATCAGGTGGTGGCGCCATAACTGAAGAGTTAATTGGTTTGTATGACGAGCAAGGAAATCGTTATTTGACCCCAGAGGAATTTGTTGCAGAACAAAGAAAACAGCGGGGTGAAGAAGAAATATATGTCGCACAGGTAGAACCAGAATGGTTTAAATACTATCAGCAAGCGGAACAAGAACGTCAACGTGTAGAACGCTTATCTAACTATTTACGCTCCCTTGGCATTGACCCTGACAATTTGCCAGACAAATAAGGTAATATAAACCAGTTTGTAGAATTTATACCAATATAATATGAAGCGGCAACGAATTAAACCCTCCAACCCCCGCACGGAAGAGAGCTAAGACTAATAATAAAGCACATCTTCATATATAAATGATATTATAAGTGGTAGTTTTTCCGTACCTAAAAACTCATATATCCATTACTTGTTTAATTTATTTTGAATATTATGAATTAACTTTTTATCTACAGGCTTTTCCATTCCCAAATCGTTGACTTGACATACATATAGTTTTTCTAAAGCTTCGGGATTTTTAAGAAAGTAATCTTGAAGCCAGTTACAACCTTCATCTAAAAGTTCATCTAATCTCTTTATACTTTCTATCTGGACATTAGGGTAATCATGGGTGATTACATACTTTCCATCAGGAGTAAAATCCTTAAAAAGTGAAAATACACCTATTTGACGACCTGATAATTCCCATATGCGAGCTTCATTTAAATCTCTAATAGCAATTCGCTGACTATCATAACTAAAACTTACTCCTTTAAAATTGGAATCATAACTACTAAGTTCAGCTAACTTACGTCCGGAAATATCCCAGACTCTTAATATACCATCTGCTTCTGCGGTAACAATTGTTTTCCCGTTGGGGCTAAAACGTGCATAATTCAGTTTACTGTTACCAATATTCAAATCAGTTAAAATTTTTCCATCAAAATTCCAACTTTGAATTTTACCATCTTGTGAGACAGTAATAAGCTGTTTTCCATCAATGCTAAAGCTCAGATCGTTAATTTCACTTGTAGGTTTAAATTCAGCTAATTGTTTCCCTAATAAATTCAAAATTTTCACAGTATTATCTTCAGATTTTATGGCAAGCAACTGGCTATTCTGACTAAAAGTTGGATATTTTTGCTTCTTCTATTCTCTGATATTCTTTTAATAACCAAGTTCTTAATATTTCAAACTTACCTTTACTGTTACATTCAAGCTCGAAACAACTAGGAGACATCTTTGTATATATTTCCTTTAATCTTTTTTTGAGCGTATCTTCAGCTATGTTGAATTCCATAGCTATATTCAATTCTGTTTTTTTCCAATTTTTTTCTGAGAATCTAGCTATAAATGTGTCTACCTCTATAGGTGTCAGGCTATGTTTAATTGCTATTTGTTTTAGAAAATTTTCATCTAACATCCGGTTTTCCTTTTTACCTATAAGTAAAATGCAATATTGCTTATAAAATATTATCAACAACACTTCATTACATCTTTCATACACCTTTTTTATACCAATTGTCCACCTTAATTACACTGAGGTTAGTAAGTTTTCCTTCTAGTATTAGCGTAAGGTGATTTCCACCGATGAAAACGCAACAACAGTAAGCTAAATGAGGATTATTTACATGAAAGGTTTCTTCTTAAAGTCAGTTTTAGTCCTTCCTTTAATTGGATTACCCTTAACTTTAAGTTCATTTACTCCCTCAACTTACGCACAAGATAGTGGAGGTCGCAGTACTCTTACAGAACCTCTCCGCATCCGGGCGCCAAAATACGCGAACCAACCTAGCACTAAGAAAAATCCAAGTTGCGAATGTCCTTATGACAGAGCATTCAAAGGTAGCATTTGCGGTGGAAAGTCTTCTTATGCAAAACCAGGTGGAGATGAACCACGCTGCTATGCTGGCGAACAAACAGCACGTCAGTTGTGGTGGTATAGTCCCGAAACTCAAAAAGTTGATGAAAATCGTCGAGGACAGTAACCCAATTTTTTAAACTCCGCAATAACCCCCAATATTCGGGGGTTGTCTACCATACTTCATTCTTTTTCAAGATAAAATACACAAAACTATGGTTTTAACAAACGGCAAAACATTTACTTCCAATATTCAAGTTAATAATGACTGTATCTTCATCCATAATTTGGAAATTGCTAGCAAAGACGTAATACACTACTTACAGGCAATACCTCAAGAAGAACGGCAGCAAGCATTTATCCGCGCGCTTGAAGTTGGCGTTTTTTGCCTTGAAAGAACTCAAAGCTCTCAAGATGTCAACTTTGTCAAGCTTCAAATTCAATCTTTGCTTGCCGATGTCGCTCAAATTGTTGGTGGTGTACCTAAAACTGTAGAAAAACAGTTAACTAGTAAAATTGGTACTGGTGAAGGTCAAGTACTGGCGCCGATTCAAACGCAGATAAATTTGACATCAAGAGAACTTACAACTCGCCTTCAGGAAGTAAAAACTTTACTTTCACAAGACATTGACCCATCTAAAGAGTCTTCTATACTTGGTAAAGTGCTTAAGGAATTGAAGAATTTACTCGACGCTAAACGTCAAGACTCAGTGCAAGCTGTATTTACAACAGCACTAGAAAAAGCAACGGCAGAAAACGGTACTCTTGCGAAGACCGTGAAGGCAGTTGTTGCGGAAAGTGTCAAACCTTTAGCATTGGAAGTTGATAGACTTGCTAAGGAAATTCGTGGAAGAGATGCAGCACACGAAGCACTCCAAAATACCACCGTAAAAGGTTTTGAGTATGAAGATGAAGTCGTAATGAATCTTCAAAATTGGTCAAAGTTGATGGGTGTAGAAGTTAATTTTGTTGGCGCCGACAAAAAGCCAGGTGATATTCTCATTAAGATTTCGAGTCAATTTGGAGTAGCGGCTAATTTTACAATAGTAATTGAAGCGCGCGATAGAGAGTCACAATCTTGGGGACGCAAGCGCATTAGCGAACAGTTAACTAAAGCAATGAGTCTACGTGGTGCCAATGCAGCGATTTTCCTAAGTCGTTATAGCGATGGGTTAGCTGACGAAATTGGTGAATGGGGTGAAGGTGTGTGTCAACATGGCACTTGGATTGCTACCACACACGAAAATCTTAAAGTCGCTATCCGCATGTTAATTGTGCAGCAACGATTTAAAGAACAACTTACATCTGAACCGAAAATCGATACGATGGCTGTCTCGAAAAGTCTGCAACGTATTCGCGATACCTTAAAGCGCATTGCGTCAATTAATCAAAACTTGACAATCATCGATAAAAGTGCTAAGGCAATTCAGACAAATGCCGAATCTCTTAGGCAAGAGATACGTGATGCACTAGATTCTATTGAAGATGCAATTCGTGAATAAATCAGGACTTACGATATTGTAACAATCGGGAGTCGGTGCGATCAGGCTACAAGTGTTACAACTACGTTGAAATTTTTTGGTAGCCTGATCGCACCCTACGTTTTTCATGCGCCAATTATTCCCGTCCCAGTATTGCCCGCGAATATTTGTAGGTTGGGTTTCGCATAAAGGCAAACTACTAGTAAAGGGAAAGCTCCGTTTACGCTCATGCTTCCTCAACCCAAGCTACGATTTTTCTATTTATGGTTGTTTGGTGATGTTACCTGATGTGTCAAGTTCGTATGTTACAAAAGCATTTTGTTTTACATCAACTGCTACGTTCCAGAAGTATGTTCCCCGATTTGGGTCAAATGTTTGTTCTGCGCTTAGGAAGTAAACACGGTTGGTAGGAATTTTAAAGCGTTTGCTTGCTGTTTTGGCGATATTAGTTGCCCAAGAATTAGGCATTAAATCATTGCGAGTCGCTAGTGTTTTTGTTGCTTCTGTGCGGGCTTGTTCGCCTTTTTCGGAGGCTAAGTAAACATATTCTTTTCCTGGTTTTCCTTCAATGATTACTCGCCAACCAAGTTGATTGTCGTCAGTACGACATCTGGTATAGGGTAGAGCGAATTCTAGACAAATATTCGTCCAAGTTTTCCGCTGTACTTGTTTAATGAGCAATACGTTTTTGGGTAATTCCAGGTGCTTTGATGCCATGTTTAAGATATTATCCATTACGGGTTTTGGGACTGATACATTAGTTCGGTTTTGTGGGTCTCTTCCTATTAGAATTACTTGGTCTACAGAATCTGAGACAAAGTAACGCCAGTATTTATTTCCATCGGCGATTGTTACATTCCAACCTGTAAATACTGCTACGTCGCAAAGTGGTAGAGGAATATTTCCACAATCTGGCGACCATTTTGCACGTTTTGTATTAATGATTTTTCCTGATTTTTTACCTAATCCCCAATCTGAGCGGGCGTTACGCAGTGCTGCATCTGTAATTTTTTGAGGCGCCACTACTTCTGATTTTACTTGTTGTTTGATTGAGTCTGGTGCTTGTGCAGTTGTAATAGATGCGTTTGTAGTAAGCATGATTAAAGCTGCTAAAGCTACATTTATATACTTTAGTGTTTTCATATTTTTTGAGTTATATAGTTTGTGTAAATAATTTAGCTTCTAAAGATAATTACTTGTTTGTTTGTTACAGTTTCGGAAACATTAATAAATTTATGATTTAGAGTTATGGGTGAGTGATAAATAAAATAAGATACTTAGACGATTGACGCTAGTTTCTGCATTTTGTTCCCATTATTTATATTGTGATTGTAGATTGTTGGTGTTCACTTAGTTTTGGAGACGTGATATATTCCCTGCGGGACACTGCGTGAACACGTCTCTACATTTCTTGGGAACTATAATCGCCGTTATGACGTTCAATAAGTATAAGGGTAAATTTCGATTTATTGTATTTGTAATAACGTTAATGAAATCATCTTTAGTATTTAAAAGCCTTATATTACTTGCTTTTAGCTTATCTACATCAATAATTGTTGCTCAAGAATATCCTGTTGCAGCTAGTAGTGTTGCTGTTACACCATCTGTAAAGCCAGCTAGGTTAACTTTATCAGGACATAAGGCGCCTGTACGCGCGGTGGCAATTTCTCCAAATGGGCAAATCATAGCTAGCGGTGGTGATGATAAAACAGTGAAGTTATGGGATGCTTTGACAGGAAAGTTGCTTTTTGATTTAAATGGACATGTGCAAAATATTAAAGCAGTTGCGTTTACACCAGATGGAACAACGCTTGTAAGTTCTGATGCGGAGACTATTAAACTGTGGAATGCTAAAACTGGTGAGTTAATTAGAACTATTACTGCACATAAGAATGGTGTGTTTGCAGCTATTGTTACTCCTAATGGGCAAACACTCGTTAGTACGGGTGCAGATAATACTATCAAGCTTTGGAATATTAAAACTGGGAAGCTTCAACGCACTCTAAAAGCTGAAGCGCGCGTTTTAGCGGTAAGTCCTGATGGTAAAACTTTATTTAGTGGTGGTGAAAATGGCGGTAAGATTCGCATATGGAATTTAGCAACTGGAAAACAACTGCGAACTTTGACACCACCACGTCCCAAGGATGCATTTTCTCCACAGCAGCAAGCAAGTGGCGCCATTTCTCTTGCTATTAGTCCTGATGCACAAACTTTAATTAGCGGTGGTTATGATGATAGTTTTCAATCTGGTCCTTTGCAACAAACTGATGGTAAAAATCTCAAAGCTTGGAATCTGAAAACTGGGAGGCTAATTTATAATGTTTCGATTGGGGGAGCAAGTGTTGATACGTTGGCAATAAGTCCAAATGGAAAGATATTTGTTGCGGGTGGTTTGGGTTATGAAGTTGTATTGCGCGATATTAAGACATTGAAAGCAATTATTACACAAAAAGGTCATGCTGGTGGAATTTATGGTTTAGCTTTTAGCCGTGATGGTAAGACTCTTGTTAGTGGAAGTGGTGATAAATCTGTGAAGGTTTGGCAATTGGCGCCTTAATTATAGAGTTTAATTTTTCCACTACCGGAAATTTATAATGGCTTAACAAAGCATACGGCAGCCAGCGTCGAACATAATAACTACTATAAGAGGTATAATTCAGCTTAAAATAGTAATTCTTTGACGTTTTCCTATTTTTTTCACATTTAATAGTACAGGTGGAATATTTAGTTAAAATAATTGCTTCACTTGACAGCTAAAGCCTGGAAGTAAAGGTGAGCTTATTATATCATTAGCAAACAGAGTTGCAACTTGAACTAGTTGAGCATTTTGACGCTGATAAACTTCGATTTGCTGCTTCCTCCAATCAACAATCCAATATTCTTGCACGCCTTTTGTTGAATAAAGCTTTAATTTTGCTTCTCTATCGCGTCGTTCGTTGCTAATACCTTCAGAGAGGACTTCGACAACTAATTCTGGGGCACCTGTTAAATGCCCTTCATTATCCACAACTTGTGCAAGTCGCTCATTACTTATCCAAATTACATCAGGAATAACATTGTCAGCATCAGAGAAAATCATTTCTGGAGCTAGAATTGCTTTACCCAAACCTGAATTTCTCGACCAAATTGTTAATTCTACGTAAATACCACCACCAGCATCCTGGTGTCCAATATGAGGCGCCCTTGTCACAAATAATTCGCCATCAATAATTTCGTAACGCTTCGATTCATCGGTAGCGAGAAGTTCTAAATCGGCAATTGTCCAGCGAGCTTTATCTGGTGCTTGAGTCATTACGATATTCTCGTTCCTAGTAAAGCATTATATAATTCTACACTATATTATTATTTCCTGTATAAAACACTGCAAATTATTATAAGACACGAATTAAATCCTTTGTGACAGGTATGTTCATATGTTCTCGTAAAGTATCTGCTGTTCCCATATCCACAGCACAGCCTAATATATCTTCTAAGTAAAGCCGCACTTTTATAAATTCAAACAATCCTACTTCATATTAAAGTCTACCAAAAAATCGACATTGCTGTCTTCTGTTGCTTCTGTGAGCGTGCGACAGAACCGAATAAATCCAACGATTTTACTCCCATTTGCTGTAATTGTTCTTTATGCGCTTTAATAATTGTTAATGCATCATTACGTTTCATTGGTTGTTTTTCTTCAGTAGTTGATAATAGCTTATATAATGATGTATAAAATTAAAAGTGACAATTATCAAAAATCTTGTATAAAAAGTGTTTTATTTTCAAAATTATGCAAATTCCTAAAATCGTAACAAAACGTTTAATTTTACGAGCATATGAGGAAAATGATTTAGATGCTTTCACTGATATGTACGGCAATCCTGATGTTATGCGCTACATTGGTTCGGGTCAAACTTCTAACCGTTCTGAATCTTGGCGCCTTATGGCAGTGATGTTAGGACATTGGCATCTACGTGGTTATGGGTCATGGGCTGTTGAGGAACGTACTAGCGGCGCCATGATTGGTAGAGTTGGTTGTTGGCGCCCTGAAGGATGGCCAGGATTTGAGATTGGTTGGATGATTCGACGCGAATTTTGGGGAAAAGGTTTTGCAACTGAGGCGGGTAGTGCTGCGATGGAATTTGCTTTTGAGGAGCTAGAGCAACCGCACGTGATTAGTATTATTCAGCCGGAGAATGCTGCTTCTCGACGTGTTGCCCAGAAGTTGGGGGAGAAGTTGGAGGGTACAGCAGAAGTTTTGGGTAAAGAATGTGTGGTTTATGGAATTAGTCGAGAGGAGTGGGAAAATAGATGATTGTAATTATTATGATTAAATTATCAATATCAAAAACAAAATGTCAGAATACCTTAAAATCGAAGAATTAATTGCGTTGCCAAGGCTGTCAAATCCTTCTATTAGTAATGATGGAACAAAGCTTGCTTATGTTAAACGTCAAGTTGATTGGGATAGCAATGTTTATCAATGGCATGTTTGGGTTTATGAGAATGGTAATAATTATCCATTGACGCGCGGTAAAAATGAAAGTTATCAACCTAAATGGGCGCCTTCTGATAGTGTACATTCTAAGACTTTGGCTTATTTAGCAAGGCCGAGTGAAAGGGATAGGAAAAGGCAAATTTTTATTAAACCTGATGGCGATGTTACGGGTTTTCAAGTTTCTTATGCTTCTGAAGATATTACCGCGTTTCAATGGGCGCCGTCAGGAGAGGGATTTTTCTTTGTTTCGCGTGAGGTTGAAGCTAAACCTATCAAAAAGCGACGAGAAATTTATGGAGATATTGAGTATGTAAATCGTGAGTACCGCAATAGTACTTTATTTTATCTAGATTTGCAAAGAGGATTAGATAAAACTTTGCAAGCTAGTAAGTTACCGAAAGATTTACGCGAAGGTAATGAAAATAAAGAAAATAATGGTAATAAAGAAGAGAAAGATGAATTGTCTGTGCAGTTTGCATGTTTGAAAAATCTTCATATTCATGATTTTGATGTTGCTAGTAGTGGTAAAAAAGTCGCTTTGCTTGCTACACCTTCGCCAAATTTAGCAGAACAAGACAAAATCGAGATTTATATTTTAGATGTAGAGTCTAAGGAAGTTAAGAAACTTGACGTTCCTCTTGTTGGTGTTAAGCGTAATGTTTTATTTTCTCCAGATAGTACTTGTGTTTGTTTTACTTATTTACGTACTGGCAAATGGTTTGATGATAAGTATATAGCTGTATATAATTTAGAAAATAATCAAATTACTAAGCTGACACCAGATGTTACGGGTATTAATGAATGTGTTTATCCGCTACGTTGGACGACTAAAGGTATTTTAATTTGGTGGCAATATAAAACTAGCAGTAAATTGGGTATATTAAAACTCGATGGCAAAGTAACTCCACTCGTTGCAGATAATAAGTCGTATATTCAAATTGCTGCAATTAGTTTAGATGGCGAAAATTTTGCTTATATAAAGGGTGATTATCAAGAGTGTTACGAGCTTTATTATAATGATGTGCGCGTGACAAACCAATCGAGTATATTAACAAACAAGGCTTTTGCTCAAAAGGAAGTTATTCAATGGCCTAGTTTAGATGGTACTAAAGTAGAAGGAATTTTATGTAAACCTGTTGATTTTGATTCGAGTAAAAAATATCCTTTGTTAGTTAGGGTGCATGGTGGACCTAAATCAACATCGCTTCCAGTTGCGTTAGATGAGAATACTTATCCAATTGAGAGTTTTGTGGAGAAAGGTTTTCTTGTACTATTACCTAATTACCGAGGTAGTAATGGATATGGTGAAAAATTCCGCAGTTTGAATTATCAAGATTTGGGTACTGGTGATTATGCGGATGTTATATCTGGTGTTGATTATTTAATTAGTCAGGGTTTTGTTGATGGTGACAAAACTGGTGTTATGGGTTGGAGTCAGGGTGGATATATTTCTGCTTTTTGCGCTACTTATAGTAAACGATTTAAAGCAGCTAGTGTAGGCGCCGGAATTAGTAATTGGGTTACTTACTATGTTAGTACAGATATTCACCCTTTTACACACTATTATTTGGGTGATACTCCTTGGAATGATATGAAGGTCTATGAGAAAGCTTCGCCAATGACTTATATTAAGAATTCTTGCACACCAACTTTAATTCAACACGGTGAAGCTGATAAGCGCGTACCAGTATCTAATGCGTATGAACTATATCGAGGTTTATGTGATGTTGGTGTGGAAACTGAGCTTGTGATTTTTAAGAATATGGGACATGGAGTGAATAAACCTGGTATTGCGCGCGCGCTGATGAAACAAAATTTAATTTGGTTTGGTCATTATATATTAGGTGAGAGTATAGAGGGGTTCTACTTAGATTAGTAGGTTGGGTGGAGGCTTTGCGTAACCCAACGAATACTCGATGTTTTTGATGTTGGGTTCCGCATAAAGGCAAGTCGCAGAAATCGCCTCAATAGTTTCAATACGTACTAAATAGCATAATAAAGAATATTACTTGAACACACATATAAAGAAGCTAAAAATTTACAAATGTTATCAGTTTATTGCTGACAACTTAACTAAAGTTAAGTGTATATATAAAATCAAAATTATTTAATCGTAAAGTTAAACTTTGTCAAAATGCTCGTCAGACTTTTGAAGAATTTGTTAACCGTTAATAAGGTCATCAAAAATACGTTTAAGGTTTTTATTCCCTAATTTCCATCCTCATCCTCTATCCCCAACTTCTTTTTGATGACCCAACTATACGAAGCAGTCGTGCTGATCACTGACGCATCTGGTGGGTTTGGACAGGAACTAACCCGCCAGTTGTTAGAGGCTGGTAGCCAATTGATTTTAACGGATACAGATGAAGCTATTTTGCGCGAACGAGTTGAAGCAATTCAAACTAGAGTCAAGACTGGGAATGTACTGGCAATTTTGAGTGTTGATCTCTCTACACGTGAAGGATGTGAAACCCTTTATGATCAAGTAAGGACACTCAATATCAACATTGATATTTTGATTAACAATGCGGGTATTGCGTTCTACGGTCGCACGGACGAAGTTCCCAACGAGAAATGGGAGCGGCTTATGCAGGTAAACTTGCTGGCGCCGATGCGGTTAAGTGCCTTGTTTGCTACTGATATGATTACACGTCAAAAGGGACACATTGTCAATATTTCGTCCGTAGCAGGTTGGTCAGGTACGGCAGGGTTGGCTCATTATGCAGCTAGCAAATTTGGTTTACGTGGCTTTAGTGAAGGGCTGTTCAATGAGTTAAAAGATTATAATGTGAAGGTTACGGTTGTTTATCCATTTTTTAGCCGTACTCCAATTGTTCAGTCAGAAAGATATGGAATTCTAGCCAAGAATAATCTAGATTTTCCGCAACATTTAGCAACTGACCCAGCAAAGGTAATGAGTGAGACAATTCAAGGAATTGTTCACAAGAAACTGCATGTATTTCCTGATGCAATGGCGAAAAGGATTCATCTTCTCAAAAGATATTCCTCCAATTACTTGACAGAATTAGTGATGTATTTACAAGGAGATTCCAAGGTGGTTGATACAACTAACAAACATTTGATTATTGGGGCTGGTTTTGTTGGTTTGGGTATGGCTCAAGCATTGAAGGCTGCTAATATTGCCTACGACCAGGTTGATGCTAGTGACGATATTGGTGGGAATTGGTATCACGGCGTTTATGAAACAGCGCACATCATTTCATCACGAAAAGTCACTCAATTTACCCATTTTCCAATGCCAGACAATTACCCCGACTTTCCTAGCGCTCAAAATATGCGGGATTACTTGAATGCTTTTGCTAATCATTTTAACTTACGTGAATCTATTGAACTTAATCGTACAATTAGTTATGTGCGACCAGTTGAAAACAATCTTTGGGAAGTGACTTTTAGCGATGGTCAACAGAAAATTTATAAAGGAGTATTGATATGCAACGGTCATCATTGGTGTAAGCGTTTTCCTGAGTTCAAAGGAGAATTCAACGGAGAAATAATTCATTCTAAAGATTACAAACATCCTGACCAGCTTCGTGGTAAAAGGGTTCTAGTTATTGGTGGAGGAAATTCAGCCTGTGACCTAGCAGCAGAAGCAGCTCGCGTAGGTTCTAAGTGTGTTCTCAGTATGCGCGAATCCGTCTGGTTTATCCCAAAGTCGTTTGCTGGATTCCCTGTTGTTGATTTAATCAAATGGTGGATGCCGCAATGGTTTCAACGGCTTATAACTTATGGGATCATACGCTTGACTTTTGGCACTCATGACAATTATGGTTTGGCTAAACCAAATTATCGGGTTTTCGACAAGCATCCTACCCTGAACAATGAAGTTCCTTACTATATAAAGCATGGACGAATCAAACCCAAGCCCGCTGTGCATCGGTTAGATGGTTGTTTTGTTGAGTTTATTGATGGCTCTAGAGAAGCATTTGACCTCATCGTTTGTGCAACTGGTTACAACATTGTGTACCCGTTTCTTCCCCCAGAACTTCAGCGTGTGGAACTCGCAGTGGTTAAATGTTATGGAGGTTCGTTTCTCGAAGATTACAAAGGACTGTATTATATTGGTTGGGGACAAGCAAGAGGCGGGGTAGGGTCACTCATTTCAGCTATTAGTCCGTTTTTTATCCGTTGTCTCAAACTCCAAGATGAAATCAATGTACCTCTTGGTTTGGTTTTTAAAGAAATGGGAGAACAGTTACCAAAAACTCATCTTTCCGACCCACAGCAAATTTTTAGGCAATTAAAGCTTACCAATTTCTTTTTTAACCAAATCGTTAAAAGAGCTTATCAGGTTAATACCCAATATTCTAACTTTAGTAACAGCCCCCTCCCTCGCTCAAGTAAAGCTCTTAGTACACCCTTTCTTCCCTGAAGGGGTGACAAAGGCGCCTATCAATCTCACGAATAAACGTTCATTCACTTTCATTGATGTTTGTCAGGCGCCATTATAGCGCTTCTTAGTCAAGCGAGGTACAGATTAAATTGATAAATTTCTTATGTTCTAGGCATCCTTGCCCGCCTTTGTGTACTTCATTAGAACGGAAAACGCTATATTTGTAGGTTGGGTTCCGTTTCTCCACCCAACCTACTAGCTTATTTACTCTTCGATTGCTTCACGTTCAATTAAATCTTGCAATTGCGGCATTAATTGAGGAACACTATTTTGTATAGTGGCCTATACTACTCTAAGATTGATCTAAAAATACTCATGAGCCATCACGTTTCTCATATCGCCCATGATACGCCAAGGAATATTAGGATAGCGCTGTTGAATTTCGGAGGGGATATTTATTGCGGCTTCCCCAATAATTAAAAAGTCGTAGAAAACAGCTTTTACAATTGTCTCATTACTTATAAAATCAGCATAAGTCATTCCAGCGACTCGCATTTAGATAGCGACAATTGCTTGCATTATGTCCTGTATACGAAATCGCCAATCTCTATAACGCACGAATCACATCCTTTGTAGCAGGTATTCTCATATGTTCTCGTAAAGTATCCACTGTTCCCATATCAACAGAACAACCTAATATATCTTCTAAATAAAGCCGCACTTCAATAAATTCAAATAACCCAACTTCACGATCGAACTCCACAAAAAAATCAACATCACTATTTTCTGTGGCTTCATCACGTGCTACCGAACCAAACAATTCTAACGATTTTACTCCCATTTCACGCAATTTTTCTCTATGTGCTTCAATGATTGATAATACCTCATTTCGTCTCATTCTTTTGTGATCTTCATAGTTCCGTAATATAAATAAATATAGTAATACGGTTAGAGTCAAAATAGTCTTAGTTAAGTTAGCTATTGTAATTAAATATACACATTTTTCTCAAGTGCGTGCTAACCATCAATAAGTCAATAATAGCTTGGCAACTAGCACTTTGATTATCATTTTCTATATTTTACTGTGGCACGACTCATTCCTAAGTCAATAAAATTTGTCGGCTGCTCATACTTACCAATTTACACGATATGTTCGGCAAGTCAAACAGGTTAAACAAAAAAAAACGCACAAGTATTAATTATGTCAGCAAAGGTGGGAATAATAAAAATTAGCTAATACAGGCTATGCTTTCCAGCAGCGAAAAACTTATGCAAATTAACCCTAATGACTTTTTACCACAGAGGCGCCCACTACCAGTAATTGTTCTGGCGGATGTCAGTGGCAGTATGGAAGGTGAAAAAATTGCCACCTTGAATGCTGCACTGGCAGAAATGCTCCAAAAGTTCCAAACAGTTCATGATACACGCTCTCATATCCATACAGCGATAATTACATTTGGCAGCAACGCTCAACAAATTCTTAATTTATGCCCTGTAGAACGTGTTAAGCTGCCAACTTTGAATGCTGCTGGTACAACTGCGATGGGCGCCGCTTTCGATATAGCATTGCGAATGTTACAGGATGAACAACAAATGCCTAAGCGCTCTTATCTTCCCAGTCTTGTTCTGGTTAGCGATGGTCAACCTAATGATAATTGGGAAGAAGCGTTACAAAAGCTTTTAGATTCTGAACGAGGCAAACAAGCCGTGCGCCTAGCCCTAGGTATTGGCACTGGTAGCGATTGTGACTTTGATGTTCTAAAGCGATTCGTCAATCATCCAGAAATTCCAGTAGTACGGGCAACGGAAGTTAGTAAGTTAATGGACTTTTTCCGCTTTGTTAGTATGTCAGTTATGGCACGCTCAACAGCTAGAAATCCTAACTCCAATAACAACTTACCACTCCACATGCTAGACAACGACGATCTAGTATTTGATTAAATTGAAGGGATGCAAGTGGCTAGATTATCTTATCCAAAACCAGGGACAATAGTTAGAGATATAGAAGGAAGGCGCTATAAATTAGTTGCACAAATAAATCAAGGAATGCAAGGAGCCATATACACAACAGAGGATGAAAGCATACTCGTGAAAGTCCGCAAACCGCCTTCTTCTCACTCAGCGGATTTTCATAAGCACCTGCGTCTTTTAATACGCCGTAACTTAGAAGTGGATGCTTTAGTAGTGCCTCGTGCTGTTTTAGATGAGCCTTATTTTGGCTATGTAATGGAGCGTATTAACGACCACGTTCCACTTGCAGAGCAAATTTACCCAAAATCTCTCACCAGTAACTGGCATGTTGCAACAGGTGGCTTGCGACGTCGTTTGAGAATTGCTGCGGAACTAGCCAGAACTATACAGCAAATTCATCGTAACGGTCTTTGCTATGTAGACTTATCTTGGGAAAATGTGCTAGTGCCATCAGACCCGAAACTGGCATCTATTAAACTTATCGATGCTGACAACTTGATTGTTCCGGGCACATCGTTTGCACAAGTTATGGGTAGTCCTGGGTTTATTGCCCCAGAAATATTGAAAGAGTCTCGTTTTCCTGACCATGCGTGTGATCGCTGGTCTCTAGCAGTGGCTATTTTTCATATGTTAGTGCTGATTCATCCCTTTTTTGGAGATCAAGTCCTCGAAGGTGAGTCAGAACTTGAGGAAATTGCTTACCGAGGGGAACTGCCTTTTATAGATTCCAAAAACAATGACCAAAATCGCTCTTCAAGTGGTTTACCGCGAGGACGTGTGTTAACAAGAAGACTAAAAGACTTAAGCCGACAAGCTTTTGAAGATGGTGTTACAGACCCTTGGACGCGACCAACCCCAGAAGAATGGTTGAGCGCATTACAAGAAGCAGCTGACCAAACTGCACTTTGTCCAAAGTGTGGCGCCACTAGTTATTTATCAGAAATAGGAAGCGCTCCCTTCGTTTGTGACTGGTGTGGACAAACTAATAATCGCCCCATTGAACTAGGTTTTTTTGATACCGAAGCAGCCATTGAGAACTTAGACGAAAACGAGCGTATGGAATTGATAAGGCATAAAAAACCACACAGACTAGTTTTAGATAAAGGGCAAATATTAGTTCCTAACCGCTTGGTAGGTAGCGACCTTGAAGCAATTGGCAATGCTGGACTATTTGGCACTAAACGTAATAGTAATAATGATTTAATTTTTGGTATTAAAAATACTAGTCAAGATACTTGGGCAATCAAAGATGCTGGTGGAAATAAAAAGATGTGCCCCCCTGGTGATTATGTGTGGCTGTTTAACAAAACGGTTATCCTCTTTCCATCTGGTATTAGGGCAAAGGTGCGTAATCCTTATCCCCACATGGGAGGGCAAATATGAAATTATTTGACTTAAAATTTGGCAAACAAGTAAACGGTCGTTTTCTACTATGTAGAGGCACTGCACAGCCAGAGTGGGAAGATAAAGTAGTTGAATTACAGCTAATCGACGAGAATATTCTTGGTTTTGAGGTTCCCAACAGCAATAACTCTAATTCGGTAATCGAGATTGAGCCAAACTCTTCTGATAGCAAAATATTAATGTGGGAATTGCAATCGGGACAAGTTACGATACTAGGCTACGTCATGAAAGCGACTGACAGAGAGGTTGAAATTAAAGGACAAGCATTCACTTTAACTAAAACAGAAATTCCTGTACAGCTACAAGTTGCGTTGACTGACGAATTCATCGAGACAGTTGTGATGCGGATGCCTAATTGGCGCCAGGTGCAGAATTTTCAAGATGCAAAACGCTGTTTGGAACAAGAATTTTTGCTTGATAAATTAGGCTATTGGTTTGTACGAGGGTTTACTATAGTTGGTAAATCTCACGCCCTCGATTTGAGGTTAAGTGATGATAAGCAGCAATTAATTGCAAAACGGATCGTAAATCATCGCGGGCAAAATCTTGATAGCCGAATGTCTATAATGCGCCAACCGTTAGAGTTTTGCGACAAAACAGCCGTTAGTATCATACATTCGGCAGCAATAGCGGCTCTTGATAAAGCAGTTAAAGAAAGTAACAGTTGGATTGCTAGCTGGAAACTATATAACTCAGAAGAAGGAAGAATTTTAGAAGAGCGTTTTGGAAGCCTACCATCTTTGCCGTACCAAGGTAGACCAAAGCAAAAAACCGATGATAGCAGTAAAAAATTACTATTTTTTGACTTGGAACCATCAGCGAATCTCAAACCTTGGGTCGAGCGTATTTCTGGTGATGGTCTACCAGTAATAATTCAGAACGATAAAGGTAAACCCGACGGATTAGCTGTAGATTGCGATCAGAGAAATAAACGCCTTACTGTTGTTTGGGAAAGTGAGAATGACCCACCAGATAATGCAACTATTTCGCCATCTATGGCTTTAGAGGATTCACGACTTAAGAAACGTGACAAAGCATTAAATATATTAGAAACTGCGCGGGCTGGTTTACCTTATTTAGGTTTAATTTTCGAGGGAAAAACCTTCGAGCGGGCAATTCCTCGCAATAAAAAAATACTTACAAAAGCAGCGCGTCGCATTTTTGGCGAAACAGGACCAACACCAGCCCAAGAAAAGGCGCTACGCATTGCGCTTTCTACACCAGATATTGCTATTATTCAGGGACCGCCAGGAACTGGTAAGACAAGAGTCATTCAGGCGTTGCTGACTATGTTAAATGAGGGACGCACTGAGCGCGATGGGTTGGAAACAGTTTTGGTTACAAGTTTGCAGCATGAAGCAGTCGATAACGCAATTTCTGGAATGAGCCTTTCAGGACTACCTGTTGACCGACTTGGAGGCAAAAAAGGTGAAGACCGAGGAGCCGAGGTAATTCAAGCATGGGGTGATGAAGTTACTTCTGTTGTTCGTTCTCACTTAAAGAACGAACAAGGCGCAACTCGCGCTCTTATCGACCAACTTAAAGGCTATCTCTCTCATTGGCGCACCTCGGCAGGTGGAAGGGAAGGAACCCGCGAAATTCTTTTGACATTTCGCAATGCGGCAGAACAGTTTTTATCTACCCAGCAAATAGCTGAACTCGACCGTCTTGCGGGTACTATTCCAATATTGCCAACTCAACCCAAGCCAGTTATTGAAAACACAGACGATAGGGAGGAACTAGAACGCAGGCTTTTGCAGCAATGTGTTACAAAAGAAAGTTTTGAAGATGATGGTAATAGGCAAGCTCGAAGGCTAAGACGCTTTTTAGAGCCTTATATTGATAATCTTTCACCTGATGTTATTGAGGCTGTAGAAGTTGCAGTTTCTTGGACACCAGACGATACAACCTATCGCGAACCCTGGATAGTTATAGATAACACTTGTATTGGTATCCGTCAACAACTACTAGAGACTCCTTTAACCCCCCTGATAGTTGAACAGGATGTTTTAGACCAAGAAATCGAGCAATGCCTTCTTGCTTCAATTGATGAAGTTGAAGCAGCCCGTGACCAAAGCACAGAAGGCGTACAAGAAGCACTAGAGCTATTCGTCCGCTATTTGGAGGAAGACCCAGTTCATATTAGAGAGGTAATTGGTAAATATTCACCTATTCAAGCTGCCAGTTGCGGGCAAGCAGACTCCAAATCACTGGGGATGGCTGACCGGACTTTTAACTTAGTTGTTGTGGATGAAGCAGCAAGGGCAAATCCCCTTGATTTATTAATACCAATGGTAAAAGGACGGAGAGTAATCCTCGTTGGCGACCACAAACAACTCCCTCACGTTTTGGAACGAGAAATTGAGCAAAGTTTGGCTAAGGAAAGAGATGAAAAGCTGAAGGATATATACGGTAAAAGCTTGTTTGAAAGACTTTGGGAATCACTACCCAAACAAACTGCTATCGATGGCATTGAGCGCACTGTCCAGCTAACAGATCAGTTTCGGATGCATCCGACAATTGGGCAATTTGTTAGCAAGTGCTTTTATGCTGAAAGCCCACTTAATTCAAGTTTTGTCACGTTTGAATCAAGGATTAATTACACAGGTGAGTATAATCAAAAACCTGTTGCTTGGCTAGATGTTCCAGCAAGGGCTGGGGGCGAAATCCTTGCAGGCAATCGTAGTTGGCAGCGTTCTGCGGAAGTTGAGCGAATAATGACCGAACTACGTTGTATCCTTCCACGTATAGAAGAAAAATACCCAAATTTCGACCCTAGTAAGCCAGCAGGGATGGTTGGGGTGATTGCATTTTACTCTGCCCAGGAAGAAGCCATCAAAGAGGCAATTGCAGACCTTCGTGACGGGTTGCCAGAACATTTGCGGCGCCGAGTGCGCGTCGGAACTGTCGATGCATTTCAGGGGCGAGAATATGATGTAGTTTTTCTTTCTACGGTTCGCAGCAATCAGGATGAATCTGTTGAAAGGCGCCTTGGTTTTACTGCACTTCCAAATCGGCTGTGTGTTGCATTTAGCCGCGCACGTTGCGTACTAATAGGTGTGGGAAATTCTGCTTGTGTTGCTGGGTTACGTGCCGATGGAACACCTTATTCTAATAGTTTAAAAGCTTTTGTTGATTTATGTCGGAGCGAGCAAGGCTATGCAGATACCTGATTTTGATGACCTCGATGAACTGCTGTTTGGTGATGAATCTGTACCTGATGAGATGATATTGTTGCCTAGTCATCAAGTATCAGATGCAAAACCCATAAATATTCGTATTCTTTTGTTTACAAAAGAAGGAGTCAGGGTGGATATATTTCTGCTTTTTACGCTACTTATTGTAAACGATTTAAAGCAGCTAGTGTAGGCGCCGGAATTAGTAATTGGGTTACTTACTATGTTAGTACAGATATTCACCCTTTTACACACTATTATTTGGGTGATACTCCTTGGAATGATATGAAGGTCTATGAGAAAGCTTCGCCAATGACTTATATTAAGAATTCTTGCACACCAACTTTAATTCAACACGGTGATGCTGATAAGCGCGTACCAGTATCTAATGCGTATGAACTATATCGAGGTTTATGTGATGTTGGTGTAGAAACTGAGCTTGTGATTTTTAAGAATATGGGACATGGGGTGAATAAACGTGGTATTGCACGCGCGCTGATGAAACAAAATTTAATTTGGTTTAGTCATTATATATTAGGTGAGAGTATAGAGGGGTTCTACTTAGATTAGTAGGTTGGGTGGAGGCTTTGCGTAACCCAACAAATACTCGATGTTTTCATGTTGGGTTTCGTTCCTCCACCCAACCTACTAGCGACAATTGTTTGTATTATGTCCTGTATACGAAATCGCCAATCTCTATAAGGCAGTGACACGACTCGTTACTGAGTCAATAAATTTTGTCGGCTGGTCATACTTGCCAATTCACATGATATGTTCGGCTCAAATAGGTTAAATAAAAAAATCGCACGAGTATTAATTGTGTCAGCAAAGATGGGAATAATAAAAATTAGCTAGCACAGGATATTCTTTTCAGCAGCGAAAAACTTATGCAAATTAACACTAATGACTTTTGACCACAGAGGCGCCCACTACTAGTAATTTTTCTACTGGATGTTTGTGGCAGTATGGAAGGTGAAAAATCGTCAACTTGACATTTTGACAAACATCAAAAGATTTTAGATGCTACCCTACCCTACCCTACCCTTCGGGAAAACTCCGTTTACGGGATATCCTACCATAAAGGAAAACTACCCTGCGGGAAAACTCCGTTTACGTTTACGGATAATGGGAAAACTGCGCCCTTCGTTCGCGACTCATGACATTCGATAGATGCTACCCTACGGGAAAACTGCGCCCTTCGTTCGCGACTCATGACATAAAAACCGGGTTTTTTTGTTTGAGTCGAGTCTAAACCCGGTTTCAATAAAAATAAATTATCTTTTTTCTGCCGCTTGGCGAATGTAATATTCTTTGTCTGTAGCTAATATATTTAGTACAAAATCGGGAGTGCTGGCATTTTTGGCTACAGCAAAACGAATATCGTAGTCAGGATGAGTAGCTAATTTTTCTAACAAGGTATCTGAGGTGTTGCAATTTTTTGCGATGCCAAGCTCAAATAGCCAGTAGTGATTCTCTCGATTTTGAATTGTACAGATTTTTTCTAGTATATGGGATGGGGTACTGGAATTCATTGAGATTCCTCGTAGGACTGCCGCTTCTTGACTTGATAGAGCTTTTGATTCGGCAAGTTCAATCATGTTATGACCAATTTTTTCTAGAACTGTAGCTCTGGTATTAGGGTTTTCTGCTAGTTGACGTTGTGTCTCCATGTAAATATCTTTGGCCAGTTCTTCGAGGATATCTACTGGTGTATTGGAATTTCCGGCAACTTGTGAACGCACATCACCTGACTCATCAAAAGCAAGTTGAGTTAAGGTTTCGGGTGGGGTATTGGGATTTGCTGCCAGATAAAAGCGTATTTGTTCTTCTGCGTCGCTAGCTAGCTTTGATAAAGCTGTTTTTGGGGTCTTGTAGTGTGTTGCGACTGCACGACGCACGTAAAAGTCTTTGTGGGTTGCCAAATTACCTAGTGTGTCTGAGTCGGTATTTGAGTTATTTGCTTTTTCTCGACTTTGAATTTTGTCCGGAGTCAATACGCTAGTTACGGAAAATTCATTTATGTTCGTAGCTGTGTTCATATGTAGTTGTGAATTATTACACTCTGTTTATAGAGTTCCCGCAAAATCTAAAAAAATTAACGTCTCTTCTTACTGAGTCTCCAAGTTTTGTGAGCGTGTCTTCTGTCTAAGGTAGTAAATTATACGCTAATATCAATATACAAATCTGTCTTAAAGCTTATTTACTCCTGCTGTGGAAGGGTTTATTTAGTTTTTAGCAATGAGAATCAGTATTACAATTTATACATAAATCAGTGTAAACCCTGAAGCGTTTATTACATATGCACATGTATATTTATGATTACGTTGAAAATAAGTGTGCAAGGAGATGGGAGCATCTACTCCCAAATATGAATCGACTTTCTTCTTCATGTTGGCATGATGTTCGTGCAGCATTTCGGGATATTTGGGGTTATGAAGATTTTCGTTCGCCCCAAGGAGAAATAATTCGTTGTTTACTCGCGCGGAATGATGCTTTGGTTATTATGCCAACTGGTGGCGGAAAGTCGATTTGTTTCCAATTGCCAGCGTTACTTCAAACTGGTTTGACGCTGGTTGTTTCTCCATTAGTGGCGTTGATGGAAAATCAGGTGCAGGAATTACACTGCAAAAAGTTATCTGCTGCACTTTTACACAGCGAGTTGTCATCTATACAACGGCGCCTAACGTTAAAAGCGTTGGAAGAGCAAAAGTTAAGATTATTGTATCTATCACCAGAGACTTTATTTAGTCCACCCGTATGGGAAAGGTTAATTAAACCAGAAATTGAGATTACAGCAATTATACTGGACGAAGCGCATTGTTTGACACAATGGGGAGACACGTTTCGTCCAGCATATAGAAGGTTAGGGGCAGTGCGTCAAGCTTTACTCAAATATAAACCTGTGGGAAGTCTGATAAGCATAGCCGCATTTACTGCCACTGCTGACCCCCTGGCTCAAGAGACAATACAAAAAGTTTTAGGATTACAGAAACCAGAAATATTTAGACTTAATCCATATCGTTCTAATCTTAATCCAAATGTTCGTATTGCATGGACACCTAATGGTCGTAAGCAACAATTATTAAGATTTATTAAAAATAGACCAAAGCAAGCAGGATTAATTTATGTTCGTCAACGTAGCTCTAGTGAAGAGTTAGCAGCTTGGCTCGAAGAATTGGGTTATTCTACAGCAGCTTATCATGCTGGGTTGAATGCAGAAGAGCGCCGTGCTATTGAAACGAGTTGGTTAAACGATAAAATACCGTTTGTTATTTGTACTTCAGCGTTTGGAATGGGAGTGAATAAACCGAATGTCCGATGGGTTATTCATTTTCACGCACCGTTAATGTTATCAGAGTATGTACAAGAAATTGGGCGTGCGGGAAGAGACGGGAAACCAGCTGAAGCATTAACGTTGGTTAGCGAACCAACTGGATGGTTAGACCCTGAAGATAAACAAAGACAGAATTTTTTTGAGTTGAAAATGCTCGAACAACAGCTCGAAGCGCAGCAGCTTGTAAAGAAGTTACCGCGACAAGGTGAAATAAATTCTGTAATGGCAAAATTTCCTAATAGTGCAACTGCGCTTTCGCTGCTTCATAGTAATGGTCAATTGGAATGGCTTGACCCTTTTAATTACAGAATTATTGCGGGGGGGAAGCGTCAAGCAAGTACGCATCTAAATGGTTCTAAACAAATGCACAAGTATTTGTTTAGTAGGGGGTGTCGTTGGCAGTCTTTGTTAAAAGGATTTGGTTTTGGTGGGGAATCTGAAAATTGGCATTGTGGGCATTGTGATAATTGCCGTGGGGGCGGGTTTACTATATTTTGATAGATAATCAAAAATTTCGCTTAACCCGCCCGTACAGGAATTAAAATTGTTTTAGGAATCTGAGGTCGCTGGTGTATAGGCGCCTAATGTCGTCCATTTGGTGTAGTACCATTGCGAAGCGTTCGACACCGAAACCTGCGGCAAAGCCAGTGTATACTTCGGGGTCGTAACCTACTGCGGTGAGAACGTTTGGGTCAACCATTCCACAACCCATTACTTCTAACCAGCGTCCATTCCACTGTAAGTCTACTTCGGCGCTTGGTTCGGTGAATGGGAAGTAAGAAGCGCGGAAGCGAATGGGTAGGTCGCCAAATATTGAAGTTAAGAATTCTTTTATTGTGCCTTTGAGGTCAGTAAAAGTTAATCCTTCGTCAATAGCTAAGAGTTCGATTTGATGAAAGACTGCTGAGTGGGTAGCGTCTACATCATCTTTACGATACACTCGCCCTGGCGCCACAATGCGAATTGGTGGTTCTTCAGCTTCCATGTAACGTATTTGTACGCACGAGGTTTGTGTCCTGAGTAAATTTCCGTCAGGTAAGTAAAATGTATCCTGCATGTCGCGTGCTGGATGGTCGGCAGGTGTGTTTAGTGCCTCAAAATTGTAGTAGTCAGTTTCCATTTCTGGACCCTGTGCAACGGTATACCCCATACCGACAAATATATCTAAGGCACGGTCGATAATACCGTTGAGGGGATGAATACGACCTTGAGGACGCTGGTAAATACCTGGCATTGTTACATCTAACGTTTCCGCTTGGAGTTGTGCCTGTATTTTTGCTGCTTCTAATGCGGTGCGTTGTTTGTCAAGGCTAGATTGTAACGCTTCCTTTACAGTGTTGGCTGCGGCGCCTATTTTGGGACGTTCCTCAGCGCTCAGTTTGCCCATGCTGCCTAAAAGCACAGACAATTGACCTTTTTTGCCTAGATAGTTAACGCGCAACTCTTCTAGTCGGTCAAGGGTGTCAGCGCTACGAATTGCGTTTTCTCCATCAGTACGCAGTGCATTTAGTTGAGCTTCTAAGTCGTTTTCAGGGTTGCTCATCTGTTGGTTGTTAATACGTGCTTGGGCAATACTGAGTTTACAACATATGCCCTAAACAGATGTCATAATGCCAAAATAGTGTAGTATGTATTTTATTAGTTATTTATTAAATTTTTTATACACTTGAAAAGTATTTGTAATAAGTTAAATTAACAAAAAGAAACTATAATTCTTAAATTAAATCAAATTAAATCAAGTTTTATGTGTCCCTGACTCGGCACGAATGTTCAACGACGATATCGTTAATGATATTGTTTATTAATTGTTTATAGCAACACTACTAACTAAATGAAACTGCTAATTAGCAATGATGATGGGGTTTCTGCTCTAGGTATCCGGACTCTAGCTAACACTTTAGCTCTGTCTGGTCATGAGGTAACTGTGGTGTGTCCAGACCGGGAGCGTTCGGCAACCGGACATGGACTAACTTTGCATCAACCCATTCGTGCCGAAATAGTTGAGTCATTATTTCATCCCAACATCAAAGCTTGGGCTTGTGATGGAACTCCTTCGGATTGTGTCAAGTTAGCGCTGTGGGCTTTGCTTGATTCGGCGCCTGATTTGGTTGTGTCGGGAATTAATCAAGGCGCCAATGTTGGTACAGAGATTTTATACTCTGGGACGGTTTCGGCTGCTATGGAAGGTTTAATCGAAGGTATTCCAAGCATTGCTTTTAGCTTGACAAGTCATACAATTCGGGAATTTCAACCCGCAGCAGATTTTGCTTCTATTTTGATAGCCGAACTGGCAAAAAATCCTTTGCCAGACTTGATGCTGCTAAATGTAAATGTTCCTGCTGTCAAGTGGGAAGAAATAAGGGGCGCCGTAGTTACACGGCAAGGAGTGCGGCGTTACATTGATGTTTTTGACAAGCGTACTGACCCGCGTGGTAAAACTTATTACTGGCTTACCGGGGAAGTTCAAGAAGATATCGAGCCTCCTATTGGCTTAAATTTGCCTCAAAATATACCAATAGATGTGCATGTTATACGTGATAAATACATAAGTATTACTCCTTTGCAGTATAATCTTACTTATTCTAAGGCAGCGACTGAGCTATGCAAGCGGGAGTGGGGAATCGGTGTTAAGTGGCAAGCTGAGAAACAAACGGAGTAGTTACCGTCAGTCAATGCAACAATGACAAAATATAGGCTATAAAGTAGGAGCAGTTCACAAATCAAGCTTACGCGCATGATTCCTTAAAACTGTACAAGGGTAACGGCAGTACTTTTCTATGTTTAGAAACTTTGGAAAGTAAAATGAAATTAGGTATATAGCATTACCAGTGAATTCACGCTTGCTGCCATTTGGTTTTATATAGCGTATAAACTAAACAAAACGAGTCACGTTTTAAATCGCCCACTCAGTATCAAGCTTTGGCTAACTCATGTCTAGGATAGAAAAACATTTTAAAGTGCATTTTTGGGGGGTTCGCGGCAGCATCCCCTGTCCGGGATCGAACACCGTGCGTTATGGCGGCAACACCCCTTGCGTTGAGATGCAAGTGGGCGGCAAGCGTTTAGTTTTCGATGGTGGTACAGGGTTACATGTTTTGGGGCAATCGTTATTGCGCCAAATGCCAACGACCGCGCACATCTTTTTTACTCACTCGCATTGGGACCACATGCAAGGGTTTCCATTTTTCACTCCAGGATTTGTGAGAGGAAACCATTTTTGTATATACGGCGCCATTGCACCTGATGGTTCCACCGTCGAGCAGCGTCTTAACGACCAAATGCTGCATCCTAATTTCCCTGTACCTTTACAAATTATGCAGGCTGATTTGGATTTTTATGATGTGGCGCCAGGAGAACCAATCAAAATTGATGATATTGTCGTTGAAACGGCACCGCTGAATCACCCTGGTGAAGCTGTTGGCTATCGAGTTAACTGGTGTGGTGGCGCCGCAGCTTATATAACCGATACAGAGCATTTTGCTGACCATCTCGACGAAAATGTTCTTTGGTTAGCACGTAACGCCGATATTCTAATTTACGATTCAACTTATACAGATGAGGAATACAATTCTCCAAAATCTCCTAAAATTGGCTGGGGTCACTCGACATGGCAAGAAGCAGTAAAAATTGCCCAAGCTGCTAACGTCAAAACTTTGGTGATTTTTCATCATGACCCAGCACACGATGATGATTTTTTGGACTCGGTTGGTAAACAAGCTGCACAAAAGTTTTCTGGCGCCGTTATGGCAAAAGAAGGGATGGTGCTTGAGGTGCCTGTTTCAATCCCACTGTCGGAAACTTTTCCTGTTAGCCATATTTAAAATAGACATAGATAACCGGAGTAATAGAAGATTTTAGATTAGATTGGTGATTGAGAAGCTTTAAAAGTTAATGGTCGCTAGACAGTTACACTTTTGAAGTGAATCGCTCATAAACACGCTTATCCCAGTACCAAAAAGTGCTAAATCTGTCTCCAAATGGGTGTTCTGTGCGGGTTACTAATCAAGCTGAATTAGCTCTAACGCCTACTGCTGTCGCACTTGGCAAGTTTGATGGTGTACATCGCGGACATCAGCAGGTTATTAAGCCCATCTCATCCAGCACGGAGATGGGATTAAATTTGAGTTCAAGAGAGTTGGAACAAGGAAATATCCACTCGACTGTAGTCACCTTCGACCCTCATCCGCAAGAATTTTTTAGCGGAAAACCTCGTACATTGCTAACACCTCTTAATGAAAAGGTTAAGCAATTACAGTTTCTTGGTGTCGAACAATTAGTACTGCTGTCCTTTGACCGAGAATTATGTGAGTTATCTCCTGTGGAGTTCGTTGAGAAAATCTTAGTGCAACAGCTTCAAGCAACCCAAATTAGTGTTGGGCAAGATTTTCGTTTCGGTTCAAAACGCAGTGGAACCGCAGATGATTTAAAAATTATCGCAGCTAGGTACAATATTCCTGTAACGATTGTTTCTTTAGAAATTGATACTCAGCACGATAGTACTGCACAAAATACATGCCCAGAAATGACTCGCATTTCAACCTCATTAATTCGCTCCATCCTTGAAGAGGGCAATGTTGAACGGGCACAACAACTTCTTGGAAGACCATATAGTTTACACGGTGTTGTTGTCAAAGGTGAACAACTTGGTAGAACAATTGGTTTTCCAACTGCAAACCTTGAGTTACCTAAAGATAAATTTTTACCACGCAATGGTGTTTATGCAGTTCGCGTATTTGAAGCGTCAGGTACTTTGGAACAGCTGGAATTCCTTGCCCTTGGTGTAATGAATATTGGCAACCGTCCCACAGTAAATGGTGAAAATGTAACTATTGAAGTACATATGTTCGATTGGGCAGGTGATTTGTATGGTAAGAAGTTGGTAGTTGAGCTAGAGAAATTTTTGCGACCTGAAACAAAATTTGCCTCTCTAGAAGCATTAAAGAACCAAATTCAACTTGACTGCTCTCAAGCCAAAGCTTTTTTTAGTTGACATGTTAATTTTTGGCGAGTTGCGGGAACACTCAATATAGGACTCAAGAAGTAAAGCCAGGGTGCGGATGTATATCCGTACCTTTATTTAATTGTGCGAATAGGGCGGGACATGAGAGAAAAAATTGACGCATTGACACAAAACTTAGCAAAAACAATAGTTGGCAAAACTACATCTATCCGTTTGGTACTGGTTGCCTTGCTTGGAGGTGGTCATGCGCTACTAGAAGATGTCCCAGGTGTTGGTAAAACTTTATTAGCAAAATCGCTAGCTCGTTCTATTGACGGTAGGTTTCAAAGATTACAATGTACTCCAGACCTTTTACCGACTGATATAACTGGCACTAATATTTGGAACCCCAAAAGCGGCGAATTTAGTTTTTTATCTGGGCCTGTTTTTGCTAATGTTCTACTGGCTGACGAAATAAATCGAGCTACACCTAGAACTCAGTCAGCATTGTTGGAAGTAATGGAAGAACATCAAGTAACTGTTGATGGTGTTTCGCGTCCAGTTCCCTTACCATTTTTTGTTATTGCTACCCAAAACCCTATTGAGTATCAAGGTACTTTTCCGCTTCCAGAAGCTCAGATGGATAGGTTTATGCTGTCATTAAGTCTGGGTTATCCATCAGAAAACGAGGAGCTTCAAATGTTGCAGCGTGCTTCGGAGGGTATACAAGTTGATGCATTGGAGCCTTGTATTACTTTAGACGAAGTTGCACAGTTACGTCGTTTATGTGCAAGTGTAAAAGTAGATACTTCGTTACAACAATATATTCTTGATTTAGTACGAGCGACACGGCAAGATGAAGAAATTACTCTTGGTGTCAGTCCTCGTGGTACGGTTTCGTTACAAAAAGCAACCCAAGCTCTTGCTTTTTTGCTGGGACGCGATTATGCAATTCCTGATGATATTAAGTTTCTGGCGCCTCATGTTTTGTGTCATCGTTTGATACCAGTAGGTGGGCGCCGAGCTAAGAGTGTTATGGAGCGTATATTACGGTCGGTGCCTATACCTTGATTGGGAGGGGGGTGGGTTTAGAGATATTTTAATACTATGTTTAATTTGGGTTAACCCGCCCTTACGGTTGTGGTATTGGTACTACTGGTTGAGCGTGAACCAGTAGTACTGCTTGGTTGATTTACTTTTAAGCTGGCGCCATTAAGTACTATTTGTTTAGTTCAAGTCAAAAATTAGATATTATTATTTAAAATCACACATCCGTTACATTCGTGACATCCGTTGCCACACACCCCACAATTCAATCAAAGACATCAGTAGTTACCTTAATGACTATGTAACGGCAACAAAACAGCTAATATAAGACTCTTAATATATATTGCGTGTATGCAGTTTATATTTTAGTCGGTTCAAAAGCTATCATTGCCTTTAATAAGTATTATGTACTATATAGTAAAAGTATCAAATGTCTAATCTGGTTAAACGCAAAAGTAAGGAAAAAAGGCTAAAACGTAATCCTGTTGGTTTACTCTTAATTATTTTGGCTTGGAGTCTTGCGATGGGATGGTTGCTCGCTTTTGCTACAAGTGTAAACGGCGCCACTCCAAATGATGATACAATGTCATCAATTGGTACGGTAGATGTAGTACCTGCACAATTTAAACTTGGACAGGAGCTTTACCTAGAAAATTGCTCGACTTGTCATATTGCTTTGCCTGCCTCAGTTTTTCCGACTCAAACCTGGAAAAACCTTCTTGAAGATAGTCAACATTACGGTTCACAACTTCAACCGCTAGTAGACCCACCGCGTATGTTAGTGTGGCGATACCTTTCGACTTTTTCGCGTCCAATACTCTCTGACGAGCAAATACCGTACCGTTTAAATAGCTCACGTTATTTCAAAGCTTTACATCCTCAAGTTAAACTACCAAACCCTGCACAAGTTAGTAGTTGTGTAACATGTCATCCAAGAGCAAATAATTATGACTTTCGCAGCTTAAGCAAGGAGTGGCAATAAGGTGGGATATCGCTACAGGAGTATGGTCGGAGTTCCTAACAAGCTTTGGGGACAACCTAGGTTACTATGGAAACAGTCTCAATATATATTGGTCTCAAGTAACCGTCTATATAATAAGTCTGTTAGAGTATAACCGATGATAATTATTAAATTCGGTTATGTGAAATGTCTATAATCTATAAGCCTTTCATTAATTATTCCCATTCTTTGTTTAGTTAATTAACCGCCATGCTAAAAACCTTGTTGGGCGACCCCAACGCTCGTAAACTTAAAAAATACCAACCTTACATCACTGATATTAATCTCTTTGAGGAAGAAATTAAGTCCCTTTCAGATGAGCAGTTGAAGGGGAAAACAGTAGAGTTTAGACAGCGTTTGGCAAAGGGTGAAACTCTTGACGATATTTTGCCAGAAGCTTTTGCAACTGTTCGAGAAGCTGGACGGCGTGTGTTAGGGTTGCGTCACTTTGATGTCCAAATGTTGGGTGGTATTATTCTACATACAGGGCAAATCGCCGAGATGAAGACTGGTGAGGGTAAAACCCTTGTGGCGACTTTGCCGAGTTATTTAAATGCTCTAACTGGTAAAGGTGTACACGTAATAACCGTTAACGACTACCTAGCTCGTCGAGATGCTGAGTGGATGGGTCAGGTACATAGGTTCTTGGGTTTGAGTGTAGGTCTTATTCAACAAAGTATGACACCGCAGGAGCGTAAGAAGAATTACGACTGCGATATTACTTATGTAACAAATAGTGAAATTGGTTTTGATTATCTGCGCGATAATATGGCGACAGATATCAAAGATGTTGTGCAGCGCCCCTTTAATTACTGCGTTATCGACGAAGTTGACTCGATTTTAGTTGATGAAGCGCGTACACCGTTAATTATATCGGGACAGATTGAACGACCAACCGAAAAATACCTTAGAGCCGCAGAAATTGCTAATGCACTCAAAAAAGATGAGCATTATGAAGTTGATGAGAAAGCTCGTAACGTGTTATTAACTGATGAAGGGTTTGCAGAATCTGAAAGATTACTTGAAGTTACTGACTTATTTGACCCAGAAGACCCTTGGGCACATTTTGTATTTAATGCTATTAAAGCTAAAGAATTATTTTTAAAGGACGTTAACTATATTACCCGTGGTGGTGAAGTGGTTATCGTTGATGAATTTACGGGTCGTGTTATGCCTGGGCGCCGTTGGAGTGATGGTTTACACCAAGCGATTGAGGCAAAAGAACACTTAGAAATTCAGCCAGAAACCCAAACTCTTGCGACAATTACATATCAAAACCTGTTTCTTTTATACCCTAAATTAGGTGGTATGACAGGTACAGCGAAAACAGAAGAAGCTGAGTTTGAAAAAATCTACAAGCTGGAAGTTACAATAATACCCACAAACCGGGTTCGGATGCGGAAAGATTTATCGGATATGGTCTTTAAGACTGAAAACGGTAAATGGACTGCCATTGCTAGGGAATGTGCGGAAATGCATGAACTTGGTAGACCTGTATTGGTGGGTACTACTAGTGTTGAAAAATCTGAATATCTCAGTCAGTTGTTACGGCAAATGGAGATACCTCACGAGTTACTCAACGCGCGTCCAGAAAACGTAGAGCGTGAAGCAGAAATTGTCGCGCAAGCAGGACGAAGTGGTGCTGTGACTATTGCGACTAACATGGCAGGTCGTGGAACTGACATTATCTTGGGTGGTAATGCTGAGTACATGGCACGTTTGAAGGTGCGCGAATACTTTATGCCACGTCTTGTTCAGCCAGAAGACGAAGATACTTTTGGTATTCAACGTGCTAGTGGTTTACCTGGTGGTCATGGTGGTGGTGGTCAAGGTTTTGTACCTGGTAAAAAGGTTAAAACATGGCGCGCTTCTCCAGAAATTTTCCCTACTCAAATTGGAAAAGAAACTGAGAATTTATTAAAGCAAGCAGTAGAGTTTGCTGCGCGTGAGTATGGTGAGCGCTCTTTACCCGAACTTGAGGCAGAAGAAAGAATTGCTGTTGCCGCAGAAAAGGCGCCTACCGATGACCCAGTAATTCAAAAATTGCGTGATGCTTATAATCGTATTCGACACGAATATGAAGAGTTTACCAAAGCTGAACATAATAGAGTTGTTGAGTTAGGTGGGTTACACGTAATTGGAACGGAACGTCACGAATCGCGCCGTATCGATAATCAATTGCGGGGACGTGCAGGACGGCAAGGAGACCCTGGAAGCGCCAGATTTTTCCTCAGTTTAGAGGATAACTTGATGCGGATTTTTGGGGGAGAGAAAGTTGCTAACTTGATGAACATGTTCAACGTCGAAGAAGACATGCCTATTGAGTCGGGTATGTTAACTCGCAGTTTAGAAGGCGCCCAAAAGAAAGTCGAAACATATTATTACGATATTCGGAAACAAGTATTTGAGTACGACGAAGTTATGAATAACCAACGTCGTGCTATTTATGCGGAACGGCGCCGTGTATTAGAAGGGCAAGATTTGAAAGAGCAAGTAATTAAATATGCTGAGAAAACGATGGATGACATCGTTGACTACTACATTAATATTGACTTGCCTTCAGAAGAGTGGGAACTCGATAAATTAGTTGAAAAAGTCAAAGAGTTTGTTTACTTACTAGCTGATTTACAATCGGAACAGTTGGTAGATATGTCGGTGAGCGAAATTAAAGCTTTTCTTCATGAGCAAGTTCGTATTGCTTATGATATGAAAGAGGCGCAAATCGACCAAATTCAAGCTGGTTTGATGCGTCAAGCCGAACGCTTCTTTATTTTGCAGCGTATTGATACTTTGTGGCGTGAGCATTTACAAGGTATGGATGCTTTACGTGAGTCAGTAGGGTTACGAGGTTATGGACAGAAAGACCCATTGATTGAATATAAGAGCGAAGGTTATGAGTTGTTTTTGGATATGATGACAAATATCCGTAGAGACGTTGTATACTCGCTGTTCATGTTCCAACCTCAACCTCAACCTGCTATGCAGCAATCGGAAATGGTGTAGGTTTTGTATTACACCTAATTAATTAAATTTTTGTAGAGACCGTATTAATACGGTCTCTATGTTTTTGCTTAAATTGATTGCACAGGTGGGGCACCTGTGCCACAAACCTAGCACAAACCTAGAAGTTGAAGCCTACACCTACTTGTATGCCAACATCGGTTTCATCAAGAAATGCTGCATTTACACCACCGTTAAGTGTGAAACGCGAACCTAATGGGATGTCTAGACCACCAGTTAATAGCAGTCCAACTTCAGCATCGTCATCGGTTTCAATGGCGACACCCGCACCAATGTAAGGTGATATTGGGAATGCTTGGCCTCCTGTTGGGTTGGCTGCACGTGGCGCCAAGTCAAATGTTAAGGGCACTAATACTGTTGTGTTGTCTCCAAATACGGCGCTAGGACGTATGGAGAAGTTGTTGGTTAAGCCTATTTTACTGATGACCGCAAAATTACCTTCACCAAGTGATGAGCCACCACCACCAGTTATACCAATATTACCTGCGGCGCCGATATAGCTTCTACCACCACGGGTTGCACGACCTGCTTCAACACCTGCTTGATCTCCTGAACCACCTAGACCTCTTAAGCTGACATCGGATGGTACTAATACTCTGTTGATGGCGTGGATAACACCGTTACTAGCTGAAATGTCTGCCTGAGTTACCTGAGCGTTATTGACTGTAACTCTATTTTCAGATGTATTAACATTCACATTAACTGGTTTACCTTCGGCAGTGTTTATTTCACCAGTTTTTAATTGACTAGCTGTTAACTGTCCGGGTACAACGTGATAAGTTAATATTCTAATTAAAGTTTCTCGGTTTTCTGGCTGTTGTAAGCGGTCTAGAGTTTCTTTTGGTAGTCTTGCAAATGCTTCGTCTGTAGGAGCAAATACTGTGAATGGTCCACCCTGTTGCAAGCTTTCTGCTAAACCTGCTGTTTTTAACAACGAGGCTAAAACTGTAAATGAATTGCTTGCCGATGCTGTGGTAACAATATCGCTACCTGTTTGACCACCTGGAGGAGTTGTACCAGTTTGAGTACTACCTACTATATAACTAGCCGCAGGTAAGTTGCTTGCAATGGGTTGCAATCTTCCTTGTCTTACTAACGCTTGGTACACGTGTGCAGCAGCATCTGCACGTGTTAATGGTACTTCTGGATTAAATACTCTGATGTCTGGATAATTGACAACGACACTTGCTTGTGTGGCACCAGCAACTTGAGATACTGCATAAGTAGGAATGGCGTTTGCATCTGTGTAGAAGCTGGTCAGAATTGCTGTGTCACCACCAGTTAATCCCAAACCACTAGCTAACGAAACGACTGCTTGTACTTTAGTTATTTGCTGGTTTGGTCGGAAAGTATTATCAGGATAACCAGATAAAAATCCTGTCTCAAAAGCTGTTGTAATTGCCTGTGCTGCCCAGAAGTTAGAGCGTATATCTCTAAAACCACCTGTTGGTAACTGTCTGACCCGGTTTTGATTGAAAGCTTTTTGAATAATTGCCGCAAATTCTGCGCGGGTTACAGGTTGTTCTGGTTTATAGGTACCATCAGGGAAACCTGCAATTATGTTTCTTTCTGCAAGCGCTTGAATAAAAGGACGTGCCCAGTAATCTTGGCTGACATCAGGAAAGCTGACGGTTCCTTGTGTTGGAGCAGGTGTTTGTGTTGGTGTTTGAGATGGTGTTTGAGACAGTTTTTGGGACGGCATTCTTAAATCTGATGCGTTACCACCAACTGTTTCCTGAGCTTGGGCTGAGGTGGAAATGACGGCGGGGCTTACTGCACCGATCGAGACTCCCATTACCATTACAGTACTTGCTAATAACCGATGCAAATTACTAAACATTCAAATTCACTCCTGCGAAATGGCTAAATTGATACGTTGCGCTATTTTGTTTATGTGTGAGTACAAATATTAGAAACCGGGTTTCTTTGTCGATATCTTATAATGTAAACAACGATTTTACTTAGAAACCCGGTTTGTTAAACTAAGAAGAAGGATAATTAGCACAGCTTCTGTCATCTTAGTATGTTCTTAATCACTTTTCTCTTAAAATGTTGAGATTAAATTCTTAAATCATTCGTCAAACAACCTACTTTTATGATGTTGTCTAGATATTTGTCTATCGAGTTGATAATAATAATTTAGCTCCTCCATAGAGAAATACATTTCGTTATATATATTGAATAGCTTTTATTAGCGCCAAAGTACATCTATCTCTAGCTAGGACGCTCTAGCTTCATTTTTCTCTGTCTCTGGATTGATTATTGAGTTTCAATTATTTGTCGGGAACATGATTTATATGTTTTCGTCTACTTTCGTTTATAAGCTTACTATCTAACTTCAATATCACCTGATACAACTGAAGCATCCCAGTGAGTTTGTTCATTGCAAGAGTTTAGGGGGCGCCAAAATTTTAAATCAACTTTACTATTACCAATTTCCAAACGTCTCAGCGTGATTTCTGGCAACCAATCTGGTAAACAGGGGTTAACGTAAAGTCTGTTGTTTGGTGCGTCAGCAGTAAGACCCAATATGGCTTGTAAAAGTTGGAATATTGAACCTGCTGCCCATGCTTGTGGTACATTTGCCTCTATATAAGGAACCGGAAAGGCGCCCGGTTTTTCCTCAATACCTGCATATACTTCTGGAATACGGTAAGATGCAAAATAACTGGCAGCTTCAAATACACTACGTGCCACACGAGCTACCTCTTCGGTGAAACCATATTTTTTTAATCCTAGTGCAATAATACCATTGTCATGAGGCCAAATTGAACCAAGATGATAAGAAAATGGGTTAAATGCTGGATTTTCGGCTGATAATGTTCTTATTCCCCAACCTGTAAACATATCAGGCGCCATTAATCTTTCTACTACACTAGCTGCACGTTTTTTACTTACAATACCACTCCATAAACAGTGACCTGGATTTGAAGCAATAGTTTTAACTGGCTGTTTGTCTTTATCAAGTGCAAACGCATAATAACCTATGTCATCACACCAAAAGTGTTTTTCAAACCTTGCTTGGAGTTGCGATGCTTTATTACGTAGCTCCGAAGCATTATTATTTTCATCCAAAGCATCGAATACTTCAGCCATGCGTATCCAGGCATCATATACATAACCTTGCAGTTCGCACAAGGCTTTCGGCGCCGAAACCTTACTACCATCAGGATATACTATTGCATCTCCTGAATCTTTCCAGCCTTGATTTTCTATACCATGACTCGAACGAGTTTTATATTCTTGAAAACCATCACCGTCTAAATCACCATAATTATCAATCCATTCTAAACAGCGTAATGCTGTATCTCTATATGATTTCAGTAACGAATTATCCCCTAACCATTTCCACGTTTCATGCAAAACTATTAAATATAGAACAGTGGCATCTGCTGTACCATAATAAGGTGTATGGGGTATCTTTTGGAAATGCGCTAATTCACCTTGACGTATTTCATGTAGTATTTTACCTGGCTCTGCATCACGCCAATCATCCCATGTTGTTGCTTGTAGTTGTGATAGCTTTTTTAAGGCGCCGCGTGCAAAGCCAGCATGAACTGTTGTAGTCTGTAAGCTAGCAATTAAACTGTCACGTCCAAAAACTGTTACAAACTTGGGAACACCAGCAGCAGGTAGCCAAATATCATCACCTAAATCATAATCATAAAGTCGTAGTGCCGCTAAATCTCTGACAGATTGTTTGTAGACTCGATAAACTTCTTCGTTTACTGTTGTTACTTCGGTGACTGACTCAACCCATGTTTGATTCAAATGTTCTAATTTAGAGTTAACTTCTGTATTTACAGCAGAGTCATAACATATATTTGCAGGTTCGCGCGTTAGTTTATCTAAAACTAGAATAAAATTACCACAGGTATGCCAACTGGCGCCTGGTTCTAATACAATTTCAAACGTAACACGACCGTTGGCATAATGAGGTTGAGATGTGTAGTTACGCGGTTGGTAAATGATACTGCGAGAAAAATCTTTATTTTGATAAGTCGTATGTAATTCCTTACGCTCTTTATCCCATATTGTTTCAATACATCCTCGACGTACAATTTTACCTTGCTGCACTTCCAAAATATCGGCAAAGTCTGAACGTAAGGCAATTTCAAAACTAAAACTAACTTTCTTTGTACTATAATTTGTTATATCTATATCTTCGTGAATACCTCCTTCTACTGTTCTACCCACAGTTAGTGATAAGGCGTATGAAGGAATAATTCCATCTTCAGTTGTTAATTCGGGATTTGTCAGATAAATCTGTGCAGCGTAATATCTTGGTGTTGTAGACCGCAAACGAATCCAAGGTAAAGCATCGGCATAAAGAGCGTAGTAACTTAAAAAACGAGTATCGTCTGTAAAAATACCCAAAAATTTATCTTGATTAATCTGCCCATCTAAGTCAGTCACCATAAAAGTGCTGCCGTGGTTGATTGTTAAATGTGGGGGTCCAACGGTAACTCGCATGTTCATAGATTAATCTATATTAGTATTTTCTTCTAAAATCGTTCCTTCTAAATTGGCGCCTTCTAAATTTGCTCCACTTAGATTTGCCTCATGTAAATCAGCACTTGCCAAGTTAGCACTACTTAAATCAGCTTGATGTGCGTCAACTCCTGTTAAATTAGCTTTGTCAAGGTTGGCTGCATTTAAATTCGCTTCGCTCAAGTCAGCTTGCGTTAAATCAGCTTCTATCATCTTAGCTACTGTGAGTTCTGAGTGACTAAGGTTTGCGCTATCTAATATTGCACCCTCTAAAATAGCTCCTTCTAAAATTGCCCCTGTTAAATTGGCGCCAGTTAAGTTAGCATTTGTTAAGTTTGCTCCATTCAGGTCAGCATTTTGTAAACTTGCCTGACTTAAGTTTGCTCCGTTCAAATTGGCACCGTCTAATAATGCATTGTCTAATATTATACCAGTAAGATTGGCACCTTCGAGTTCTGCCTCGCTTAAATCGACAGCGGTGAAATCCCTTTTACCTGTGGCATATTGTTCTAAAATTTTTGTGCCGAGCATAGGTCTATATCAATATGACTACTGTTGCTCAATTTACTCATTAACCTACGGAAAATTCCCCTACCCATAGATAGTTATTTAAGAGGGCAATTTTATCTAGATGATTGTAACCGAAGTTTGTATTTGCTAAAAACTTACCTTTAGTTCGGTATTTATGGAAGTAACAAAAGTAAATAATATACGTAATTGACTGTCATTTTATTATAATCAAATTTCTAAAGCATTTTAAGGTTGTCATATTTAATATCTACTACTGGTTCATGTCAAAAGTTTTGGAGTGTTGATATTATCTTACTCTCATCTCTGTGTGTCTCTGTGGTGAAAAAATACATAACCACACAAGGCTTGCGATGCCTGTGCTACAACTCATCAAAATTAATGACATAAACCACTACCTACAGATAGTTCCTTGTTGTTTCTAATTAAATTTCTACTTAAGAAAACTTTTAATGTCCACATGGTTGAGTTCATTCAAATAGAACTCTATCTAAAGGTTGATTTTATATAGATAATAACTAAGATTTACGAACAATGGAGTATTAAAATTTGTTATCTACCTTCAATTAGAAAGATTTAACATTTCTTGAGAGTTGTTACTATCGTCGAATAATAAGTAGAGACGTTACATGTAATGTCTCTACTTATCTAAACCAATCTGGGTTTGGATGTATTACCAATGTTATAGATACATTAACAGGTAGCAATGATACAGAATCAAAAGACGGTTCTGATTGTGGACGACAATTATGAAGACCGACAAATTTATCGTCGTTACCTGCTGCAAGATAGGCAATATATCTATAGAATTTTGCAGGCAGAGTCCGCGACTCTTGCATTAGAGTTATGTAAGCAAGGTAAACCTGATGCTATTTTACTCGATTTTGTGTTGCCTGATATGAACGCGCGCGCGTTTATTGAGCAGTTACAGGCAGAATTTAACACTAATAAAGGTAGTAAATTGCCTGTGGTAATTTTAACACCTCAGCAAGATGAAGCTTTGGTTGGAGATGAAGAAACTTATGATTATTTGATAAAAGAAAAAATTGATGCGGTTTGTTTACGCTTTGCGGTTCACAAACTGATTGAGCAGACTCGCTTAGAGTTAGAGCTTGAGATATCAAAACAGTTTATCAAAACTGCTTTAAGTGAAAGCGAAAAGCGGTTCCGTTTGTTTGCTGATAATCTTGATGCCATAATTTGGATTGCTAGTCCAGATTCTAGCCAGCATTTTTATGCAAATAAGGCTTATGAAAAAATTTGGCATCGCTCTTGTGATAGTCTTATTAGTCAGCCACTTTCTTGGCTCGATGCGGTACATCCAGAAGATTATGAGCGAGTTCTAGGCAAGTTACAACAACAGGAAAACGGGCAACTTACTAATATAGAGTTCAGAATTATACGTCCTGATGGTTCGGTTCACTGGATATGGGATAGAGGTTTTCCGATCCGTGACGAAACAGGAACACTTAATTATTATGTTGGTATTGCCGAAGATATTACTGAACAAAAACTTGCACATGAACAAATTCGCCATTTAACAGAAACTTTGGAACAGCAAGTTATGGAGCGTACATCCCAGTTGCAATCTGCTAATAACGAATTAGAGGCATTTGCTTACACAGTATCTCATGATTTGCGGGCGCCGTTGCGGGCAATGCAGGGTTTTGCGGAGGCATTGGCTGAAGATTATGGTAAGCTACTTGACGAAGTGGGAAACGAATATATTAATCGAATTGTCAATTCTGCCCAGCGTTTGGAAAATCTAATTCAAGATTTACTCGCTTACAGTCGTCTTAGTCGTGCAGATTTATACTTGCAACCAGTCAATTTAAATAACGTAATGTTTGAGGTAATGACTCAGTTAGATGGTGATTTAAAAGCAAAAAACGCTCAAGTGACAATTTCGGCACCGTTGCCCACAGTCTCAGCGCACCCTAATACCTTAGCACAAGTGATTGCCAATTTATTAACTAATGCAATTAAATTTGTAAGAGTTGGCGAACAACCACAGGTACTAATATGGGCAGAAATTACAACTCCAGGATGGGTAAGGTTATGGGTAAAGGATAATGGTATTGGTATAAAAGCTGAACACCATAAACGCATCTTTCGCGTTTTTGAACGTCTACACGGAATAGAACGTTACCCAGGTACAGGTATTGGGTTAGCAATTGTTCGTAAAGGAGTCGAAAGAATGGGGGGTCATGTTGGTGTCGAGTCTATAAAGGGACAAGGCAGTAGTTTCTGGATTGAACTGAAAGATGATAGTAGGTAAGTATGACAGCAATACATACCATTTTACTGGTGGAAGATGACCCAAACGAAATTTATTTGACCCAGCGCGCGTTTCAAAAGGCAAATATAAATGTTTCGCTGCAAATTATTGATGACGGAGATAGTGCAATTGCCTACCTGAGCGGTGATGGAGAATATGCAGACCGTCAACGTTTTCCCATACCTAAATTGATTTTACTCGACTTAAAATTACCTTGCCGTTCAGGACACGAAATCCTCGCTTGGCTCAGACAACACGCTTGCCTAAATCTTTTACCTGTAGTTATTTTTACTTCTTCGCGTGAACCCGCTGATGTAAACTTAGCTTATGAGTTAGGCGCCAATTCGTACTTAGTTAAACCAAACGGTCTAAAAGCATTAAAAAGGGTCGTGGAAACTTTAAGCTTATATTGGCTAGTAGACAACGAACCTCCCGTAAGGGCGGGTTAATCATAATATAATTACACTTTACGATATTTCTAAACCTGCCCCTACTGTAAATGCCTCATATCCTTATAATTGACGATAACCCAGATGACCGCTTACTTGTACATCGAGAACTAGAGCGAGAATTTTCTTCTAGCTTACAAGTGACTGAAATTGGAGATGAATTACAGCTAGAACATGCTTTAGCGATTAATAACTTTGACTTGGTTATCACCGATTACCAACTTTGTTGGAATAATGGATTGCGCGTACTTTTGAGCATTAAATCGCATTATCCGAACTGTCCGGTCATCATGTTTACCAGCACCGGGAACGAAGAAATAGCTGTAGAAGCTATGAAAAGCGGGCTTGATGACTATATTATTAAATCTCAAAAGCATTATTTACGTTTAGCACTAGCTGCACGGTCTACTTTAGCGCGTGCGAAAGCAGAACATCAAGTATCGCGTCTCGAAAATCGTTTACAGTCACTTCTAAATAAATTAAACGTAGGTGTGTTTCGTTGTACTATCGAAGGTCGCATATTAGAAGGTAATAACGCATTTTTATGTTTGTTGAATTTAGAAACCGTTTCAGAAGCGCAAATGCTCGATTTACGGCAACTTTTTTGGCAACAAGAAAACCCCATTGAACAGCAACAACAATCAAAAGAAATTGCTTTACATCAAAAGGATGCAAAAGTCAAATGGATTAAGTTATCACAAACTTTAATTACAACAGAAGATGAACCCTTTATTGAGGGACTTATTGAAGATGTCACCGAGCAAAAAGAAGCGGAAACAGCTTTACAAAAACTTAACGAACAGTTAGAGGTAAGAGTACAAGAACGTACCGCTGATTTAGAAGATGTGATTGAGCAGTTGAAAATGTTTGTTGACTCAGTATCTCACGATTTACGGGCGCCGTTGCGAAGCATTCAAGGTTTTGCCGAAGCATTATTAGAAGATTATATTTCCTCATTAGACCCAAAAGCCCAAAATTATCTTCAGCGAATAGTCAGTGCTGCTGAACTAACTAACACTTTAATTGAGAACCTGTTAGATTATAGTAAACTCAGCCGTATAGAGTTGCAATTAGAACCTATCGATATTAATATTATAGTTTCTCAAGTCTTAGCACAAATGGAAGAAGAACTACAGCAAAAACAAGCAGAAGTACATGTTATGAATTCTTTACCTACGGTTTTAGGGCACTACACTACATGTATACAGATATTTACTAATTTAGTATCTAATGCAATTAAATTTGTTCCTCCTAACGTTCAACCAAAAGTTATAATTCGTGCAGAAACTAATCAAAATAATTTCATTCTGTGGATAGAAGACAACGGGATTGGAATCAAGCCAGAATATCATGACAAAATATTTGGTGTATTTGAACGTTTACACGGCGTTGAATCTTACCCAGGAACTGGAATCGGCTTGGCTATGGTACGCAAAGGAGTTGAAAGGATGAACGGACAATGCGGTGTTGATTCCGAATTAGGAGAAGGTAGCAAATTTTGGATAAAACTGCAATCTATCTAGTAAAGGCGGGTTAACCAAAATTCTACACTTTCTTTTAATATATCTATAAACCCGCCCATATTAAAATCCAAAATGCTATTACACATTCTCCTTATCGATGATAATCCCAACGACCGCTTCCTAGCTGCTCGCGAATTGAAGCTAAAATTTACTGAAGGTATAACATTTGACGAAATTACAAACGAAGATGATTTAGAGCAAGCACTATTAACAGGTAATTTCGATTTAGCAGTAACCGATAACAAGCTACTTTGGATTGATGGACTAACAGTAGTAAAAAAAATAAAGGATAAATATCCTAATTGCCCTGTTATTATGTTCACAGACAGTGGTAGTGAGGAAATAGCAGTAGAAGCGATGAAAGCAGGTTTAGACGATTATGTTCTAAAAAAGCAACACTATCGTCGTCTTGTTGTTGCCATTGAAAAGTGTTTGGAACAAAAAAGAATTAAAGAAGAGTATGCAGCTAATCAAAAGCTTCTCTACGAACATCAAGAGAGATTTAGAGTAGCACAAGATGCTGCAAATTTGGGTATTTGGGACTGGGACTTAATAACGAATACTATTACCTGGAATGATAATCACGAACGATTATTTGGAATGGAAATAGGAAGTTTCGGTGGAACATATCAAACTTTTATTAATTGTGTATATAATGAAGACAGAGATTTAATTAGCCAAGCATTAGAATTTGCTTTAGAAAATAATAGTGACTTTTATCAAGAGTTTCGTGTTGTCTGGTCAGATAATAGTATTCATTGGATAGCGAGTAAAGGACATTTTTTCTACGATGATTCGGGTAAAGCCATAAGAGCTAGTGGTATTATTTTAGATATTACCGACCGAAAAGAGCGTGAAGTTGCACAGCAAAGATATACAGAAGAGTTAGTACAAGCATATAGTGTTCAAGATGAGTTTTTATCGATAGCTTCTCATGAACTACGTACACCATTAAATGCCATATTAGGATGGACGCAGTTACTACGTAAATATCCTTTTGATGAAAAAACTCGAAACCAGCGTTTAGAAATTATCGAACGTAACTTGAAGCGACAACAAGGTGTAGTTGAACAAATTTTAGATATTTCGCGTTTAAAATCTGGACAGATGCAGTTTGAACGTAAAGTTGTTGATTTAAAATCTATTATAAAAGGCGCCATTGACAGTACGCAATTACCAGTTCGAGCCAAATCGATAAGTTTAGAGTATGTATGTAATGATTCAACAGTAAAAGTATTAGGTGATAAAAGCAAATTATATCAAGTAATTTTGAATTTACTATCTAATGCAATCAAATTTACTCCTGAGAAAGGGAGTATAAAAGTTTGTATTGATGTAAATAAAAATAGTAAGAATAGTGTTCAAATTAGTATTAGTGACACAGGGCAAGGAATTAGCGAGAAATTTCTTCCTTATGTGTTTGAACAATTTCGTCAAGAAGATGGTTCTCGTACTCGCACTCATCAAGGAGCAGGGTTAGGGTTGACGATAGCAAGAAAGTTAATTGAAATGCATGGTGGCACTATTGAAGCAGAAAGTCAAGGTGTAAACCAAGGAGCAACTTTTACAATTCGGCTGCCATTATTAAATAAAATAGCAAGCACAGAAAATACAACTATACAAGGCACCAACACAAATTATAGTACATTAACAAATTCTTTACTCAAAGGATTAAAAATTTTGGTAGTTGACGATGAAACAGATACATTAGATTTATTAGTAATGCTTTTAGAAAACGAAGGCGCCACAGTTACCGCAGTTAATTCCGCAACACAAGCTTTACAAATTTTGCAAACAAATAAACCAGATATTTTGATTAGCGACTTAATAATGCCTGATAAAGATGGTTATATGTTACTCGAAGAAGCGAAAACACTTGGGTTACAATGGGCTGAACCATTAAAATCAGTAGCAATTAGTGGCTATGTTAATGAATCAAAGGATAAAATCATGCGAGCAGGTTTTCAAGCCAGTATATCAAAGCCTATTGAACCTGATGAACTGGTTGATATAATTAATTTTATTACTAACAATTCCTTAGATATTTAATTGCTTATATTCTTCTGGCGTATCAATATCAATGGCGCCTAATTCAAAAGAAACTCTATGTACTAATTTATCATACTTATGAATAACTTGTTTTGCTCCTGAAGCTGTATTTAAATTAATTAATTCAGGAAAAATGTGACGACTAAAAAGTGCTGGCACTCCTAACGTTTGCTTGTATTCACTCGCTATAATTGATTTTTTAGTAGTATAAAAAGCTTCTACAAGCTCATTAATAATATCCACACAAATAAATGGTTGGTCACAAAGTAAAAGTATGGCACCATCAATATTACTATCATGGTCAAGCGTTTTTATACCCGCTTGAATAGAACCTCCCATTCCTTGACGCCAATTATGATTTTCGACAATAACAACAGGAAGTTCAGATATCTCATCACGAATTTGTAAAGCATTTGCTCCGAGTACGACTATAACAGGTTTGCAAACAGAAGCTAGAGCTATTTCTGTTGTGTGACGTAAAAAGCTACGTCCTTGAAAGTCTAATAACTGCTTAGGTGTACCCATGCGAGTAGAGGCGCCTGCTGCTAATATCACTATACCAACTTGCTGTAAGCTCTGCATCACTCGTTAAATTTTCTAGTTTTGACTGTTTAATTTAATAAATTATGTAATAAAATTGAATAGGAATTTCTTACTTAGCTTCAGAAATATGAAAATTACATCAGAAGGACAAGTCACTATTCCCTTAGAAATACGAGACAAGTTAGGAGTTATACCTAATACGGAGGTAGAATTTGAAGTCATTGGAGACGCGCTTTACTTGAAAAAAGCAAAATTAAACCCCACTGCTGGTGAAAGACTAATAGAAATGATGCGAGGTAAAGCAAGAGTCAAAATGACTACCGATGAGATTATGTCATTAACTAGACAAGACTGATGAAAGAAATACTAGTAGACAGCAATGTTATTCTCGATATTGTTACAGAAGACCCGCCGAATGCGTGCATAGAATATTTCTTAGCATTTAATGGTACTGCATGATGCGTCACAAGCACATTCGGAGCGTTGTACATCATGTTAGTTGCTGCACCTATATGCTCGACAAACTCTTTAGAAATGGATGTTTGGGTATTGATTTCTTGAGCAATAGCAGTAAGCTTACCATCACGACTGGCGCCTAAACGAATGCATTGTAGTGAGTGGGGATATTCTTAGGGATATAGTCTTCTTGCTTGAGGAGTATACAAAATGATAGAGCTGATTATATGATATGAGAATGATCATAAACACCTAAAATCATTCGTAAAATCTCTACATTTGGATTAACAGTATAAAGACATACTAAATATTATAAAAATAAGAGTAAATACTTAGAAAAACTTAGTAATTTTCCGCAAATACCGTAAGGTTTTAAGAATAAAAATAGAGTTAAATGTAAATATAATTTATTTTTTGAATAGGGCAGTAGGAATATTTTCCTATATTCAGGGTTTTAAATTATTTAATAATCAAGCATGTCCCGCAAAAATCAAAATTTAAACAGGAGGTTGAAAAATGCATATTCCAGTAGGCATTCGTTCGCTTGCGGTAAGTTTACCAAGCGTAATTCGTACTAACAGTTATTATCAAGGAAAATATCCAGAACTGGTTGCTAAAGCTGAATCTAAAACCTTGTGTAGGTTAATGTCGCTGACTGAATCAACTCCGAGCAACGATTTTGAACTGGAGATGATGCCATATTTAAAAGACCCATTTCGCGGTACTGTTGAGCGACGAATACTTGGCGAAGGTGAAACTGCATTAAATTTAGAATATCGTGCTGCAAAAGAGGCAATTGATGGCGCCAAGCTTTCTCCGTCGGATGTAAACCTGATAATTGTTTCCTCGTTTTTACCTGACCAACTTGGATTTGGTAATGCAGCTTTCCTAGCTCGTGAACTGGGGTTAAAATGCGGCGCCTGGAACCTTGATGCATGCTGTTGCAGCGCTCCGGTAGCTTTAGAAACAGCTTCTGCTTTAGTCCAAGCTGGTACATATAGAAATGTACTAGTAGTGATTTCTTGTACTTATTCTCGCCTTGTTGATGAAGATGATACTCTTTCATGGTTTTTTGGCGATGGCGCCGGGGCTTTTGTAGTTGGTTCATTATCTGTTAATCAGGGTATTTTGGGTACAAAGGCAATCAATACTAGCGTCTTGTGCGACAAGTTAAATTTGAAAGTCACAGAAGATGAGAAAGGTAATCAAAGGTTTCGACTTCAGATTGCAAAAGATACAAATAAAGTAATTGGCGATAATTCCGCGCAGATGCTTCGCGCTTGTTGTGAAGGTGCTGTTGCTGGTGCTGGTGTAACTTTGGATGACATTGACTTTTTTGTTTTCACTACAGCAACAGCTTGGTTCATAGATTTTTGCATTCGTGTATTAAAAATTGACCCAAAGCGCACAATTAATTATTACCCTCAATATGCCAATATGGGAGCAGTACTAACTTTAGTCAATCTTTACCATGCTGCACAATTAGGTAAAATTCGTGAAAATAATTTAGTGTTAATGTACGGTTTTGGGACAGCTAGTAGTGCAGCTGCAACTGTTATGCGTTGGGGAGATGTGGCGCTAGGTACGTTACCACAGTAATAAAACCATTGTAGAGATGTTACATGTAACGTCTTTACAGGCATGGGCAATTAATTAGATGTTTTATGATTTGCTGTTTGTGCAATTAGACTATTTATTCTTGTACCAATTGGTGCTATTTCGGTGGGGTCAATTCTAACATCTACAATAAATGGAATTTTTGCACTTATTGCTTGTGAAAGCGCTGCTTCTATTTGAAATTCGGTTTCTACACAAATACCGTCGGCGCCCATACTGCGTGCAAGCATGACAAAATCTGTGGGTGGGATTTGTGTTTTAACGCTAGTGTATCCTTGTTTTTTCATACCTTGGGCACCACTTATTTTCGTAGTGATTGTAATACGGTTAGGGCTAAGTATTATTGTTTACCAAGTATTTCTTCAAGCTCTGGAATTACGTCTATAATTACTTGGCTCTGCTCACCTAGCTCTGCCAAAATTTTGTTTTTCCATGAGTGTAATTGAGCATCTTTTTCACTCAATAGTTGCTGCATTAAATCACGAAATGCTTGTACAAATCCAGAAAGAGGGATATTGCGTTGAAACTGGTCATATTTACCTTTAATAAAATAACCTTTCTTCTGTACAATCGGTCTATGAATTTCATTAATTATAGCGGTTTTGCCAACTCCAGAATAACCCGCAACTAATATCATTTCCGACCGATTGAGTTCAGTAAATGGTTTTGCTATACGGTCAAAGGCAGTTAGCAACGTTTTTATTTCACATTCACGACCATACAGTTTTTCTGGAATGGTAAAGCGGTCAGGAATATCTCGCTTTCCTAACTCAAAATTTGTAAATTCTCCCGTCTCTTTATATATTAAATACGCTTGCTCTAAATCATGCTTTAACCCCAAAGCGCTTTGATAGCGGTCTTCTGCATTTTTCGCCATCAGTTTGGCAACAATGTTAGAGATAACAATAGGAATCTCTGTATTAATTGTAGTAGCTTGTGGAGGCTCCTTTGCTAGATGACAATAAACTAACTCCATTAGGTCGTTAGTTGTAAACGGTAATTGTCCAGTTAGTAGCTCGTAGAAACTGGCGCCTAACGAGTAAAAATCACTACGCCAATCTACTAACCTATTCATTCTTCCCGTTTGTTCGGGGGATATATATGCAAGAGTTCCTTCTAAAACGTTAGGGCAACTAGGAGTTTGTGTTTCTCTTGAAGTAAAGAAGCTATGCTAAAGTCAATTAGCTTTACTTGCTTTGTAGTTCGATTTATTAGGATATTGGCAGGTTTAATATCCTTGTGAATGATTCTATGGTGATATAAATCATTTAAAATGGTAACGATTTGTAAAGCAATGGGGAAAAAATCAGCCAAGCTTATAGGTGTTGCGCTCGTATACTCTTTAAGAGAAATACCACCAAAGTCTTCCATTACCAATGCATAGCTATTTTGGTAATTCTCTAAGCTGTAAGTTCTAACAATGCCTTCATTATCAAGATTTTTGGTGATGGTGTATTGGTTGCGAAATTGCACTAATTCACTAACGGAAGGATAATCACGCCGTAGTAGCTTGATAACAACAGGCTTTTGGTCTTGTTGTCTCACCCCACGATAAACGAGCGTTCTAGTACCTGCGTAAACTTGCTCCCCTATTTGATAACCAGATAGTATCATCGTCATTCCTATCCCTGAATAAATCGTTGTTGGTTTATTATTCCCACTTTGCTGTGTATAACTAACAATAACTAGTTTTTCCTGACATATCATTTCTTAATTGATTGTTAATTATTAAGTAATCCTTTAGAACGGCGCCGATGTTGTAGGTGTAGAGATAGGCAAACAAACGGTGAAACGTGTTTCTCCGGGTTTTGAGGTAAAGGTGATGCTACCACGATGACGGTTTTCGATAATACGTCTTATCATTTCTAATCCCAAACCAGAACCTTGACCTATAGATTTTGTGGTAAAAAATGGCTCAAAGATACGTGATTGTATTTCTTGGGGGATGCCTGAACCTGAGTCGGTTATTTCGATTTTAATTTTTTCATTAGTGCAGTTTGTGGTTATTTCTATTACACCTTTGTCAGTAATTGCATCTATGGCGTTTTCAATTAGATTCGTCCAAACTTGGTTGAGTTCGCTGCCGTAAGCCATGATTTTTGGAACTTCACAGTTATAGTTACGGCGAATTTGAATGCCATGTTTTAGTTTATGGGCATATAACCGTAGCGTATCTTCTAATCCTTGATGTATATCTACTTGTTGAACGGCGCCTTCATCCATATGCGAGTATGATTTCATGACTTGTACTAGTTCAGAAATACGCTCGGTGCCTTTGAGTCCACTATTTATCATAGACATTACATCGAATGATAGCGCTAACCAACGTATTCCCATATCTCGAAGCTCAGTTGGGTGCTGGCGCCATCTAGAGATTAATTTATTAAGTGTACTAATTTCAACTCCACTTGCTGCTAACGGTTCAGCAAGTTTCCAAGGTTGCTCAACTCCGTAGTCTTCGAGCCATTCGAGAATTTCTTCTTCACGTTCAGCTATTGTATTAATATCGATACGCGAGTTAAGAATTGCATCGTAGCCAGCATCACGCACTTTGAGCCATTCTTGAGTATGTTCTTCATCAATTTGGTTTCGCCCTGCTACCATATTCATGCGCTGTAATTCTAATAAGGCAGGAGTAACATTTTGTAGTGTGCGTACTACTGCTGCTGCTGGGTTGTTGAGTTCATGCGCTAACCCCGCAGACAATGTACCCAGTGCTGCCATTTTCTCGCGCTGACGAATAAATGATGTTAACCCTTCGAGGCGCCGTTGTACAACTCGAAAAACAGTGCGCTCAAAATCACGACATTCATGGAGTAATTCTAAAAAATCTTCTGGTGAGAGTAAATGTAACCGACATGGAGTTAAAGCGCGCAGTGTTACAGGTACAACTTCATCAGTAAGTACTTGGACTTCTCCGAAAAACTCTGGCGCCTCGTGTTGTCCTATAGGCATTTCTACTCCTTCGCTGCGGCGAGTTATACCCATTCGACCAGAAGATAATATACAAAAACCTCGTCCTACATCTCCTTCGCTAACTAAAATTTCGCCTGCTTCTAGTTCCAAAAGAGATGCGCGCTCACACACCCAGTCGAGACGATGCTGAGGCAGGTGTTGAAATAATTTTAGCTTTAAGAGGTCATTTATACACAGCACAGTTAGTTAAAGTTTTATTTTTAGAACCTACGTTCAAATTCTAATACTGCGCGGTTGTCGTTGAATAAGTTTGTGGAGGTGCGGAAGCGGATTTCTTTGTTGATACGATAGTTTAAACCCCATTGAATTGGGTCATTAGTTGTTAATATTTTGAGTGCGGAAGCTGAGACTTTTGGCGAAATGTCTACACCTGCTTCTGCGGCAAGTTCTAAGCTTGTGTAGTTTTTACCAGCTTCTGGGTCTTGAGTAATAATAGTCGGGAATAAGCGAAACTCCGATAAACCAAATGCTGTACCAATTTGGTTAAACGCACTTTGAAAGTTATTAAATACGGCTGAACCTGCAATATTAATTAATCCTAATGTACTATCGCTACCTCGACCTTGAGTTTCTACAAACCCACCTCCAAGCAATGCAACAAGTTCGTTTTGACCGCGTGTTGGTGAACTAGTTAGTTCGAGATTTTCGTTTAGCTGACTTGCGAGTCCTTGAATTTTAGCTTCTACACGGACGCTTTCTAATGCAGCTAGTCCAGTAATGTTACGGCTAAAATCGCTACTTTGAACGATATCGAGTACTTTTGCAAAGAGTTGAATATCTAGTTCGGGGTCACGCGGTTGAGTTGTTTTAAAAGTTGCTGTATGCTCATATCCACGCGCTAAATTAAAGCGAGTGGTAAATAAATTAACTCCTCCATCCTTTAGTTTAATAACTCCTTGTGGCACTGGGTCGTTGATTGTGCCTGTGACGTTAAGGTCGCCAGTTGCGATAAAATCGAGAATCGGCGCCCGTGTTATTCTAACGTTGTTACCAAGCTTGATTTGTAAATTATTAAAACGTGTAACGGTTTCCGAAGTTTCTGGTAGCTCAGGTGTTTGAGATTTGAGCAGTGTTGTTAATTCCTGCAAGGTATCGTTTGGCTGCGGGTTTAGGTTCGTTGACTCAGCAAGTAATACTTTACCGTTCCTAAGTTCGATGTTACCACCAATTAATGGGTTGAGAGCAGAGCCAGTTAGCTGTAAACCACCACTGACGTTACCTTGATATAAGCTTTTCAAATTTAACGCGATACGGTCAAGGGTAAGTGTTAAGGGATTACTGATTTGAAGTGTTGTGTCCGATATAGGAATTTCACCAATTGCTTTAACGTTGCCTCGGCTAAATGTTCCTTGTAAATTATCAACGATGATACGGTCGAAATCAAATTTTATTTGACCTGCAACATCAGTAATATTACCAGGTATTGTTGGTGAGCTAAATGTAGCTTTATTGAGGTTTGCAATTCCATTTAGAATAAGCTGCTTACCATCACCTTGTACTTTTAAATCAACTTCTCCTTGTCCATCTTCATATTTGACTTGGTTGGTTAACAAGTTTATCACTGCCAACCCTTTATTTTTAACTTTGACATCAAGGTCAATTTTATTATTTTCTGGTGGGGCAATTGCAGTTGGAAATTGATAAGGAATGCCACCTCTAATAGTAACAGGGTCTGCGTTACCTACATTAACTTCGCTATTAAAATTTAAACGTCCATTACTATAGCTAAAACTGGCATTTGCAGACTGAACGCCTTTAGAATTTAAGGCGCCTTCGCTAACTGAAAAATCTCCTTTAGCTTGTGGGTTAAGAATATTACCAGCAATGGCTGCTTGTCCGCTGAGATTTCCTGTTAACCCTACAGGCAGCTTGACGAAGTTATTTAGAAATTTTACAGGAAAATTGGTTACTTGCAATTGTCCCGACTGTTCTTTGCCCCCAACACTACCCACAAAAGCTAGTAGACGATTTTTTGACTCGACTCGCAGGGGTTGCAGTCGTAATACTCCATCATCAAAGCTACCTTGAGCAATTATTTGCTGGGCGCCAAAATAACGGTCTTCGTCCAGAGGGCGCCCCCAAGCAAAGTCTTGACCATTAATTTTAAAGTCTGCTTTTAATCCATTACTAGAAGCAGTATCAAATGTGACTTCGCCGTTGAAAGTTCCTACTAAATCTGCTAATTCGGGCAAAGGTGAAGATGCACGTTTATCAGATTGCTGTTTTTCTAGTAATGCTTGAATTTCGGAGAAACGTTTTATTTGAGTAAGTGCTGGTTGGTTTTGCACACCCACAGCACTTGTACCACTCAGATTTGCGGCATTGCCATATGATGGTTCTGTTAAACCACGTTGGAAATCTTGCACTTCAAAGATTTGTAATGTAGTTAAAACGTCTTGAATGTTACCTTGAGCAACTGCCAGTTTACCTTGAATTTTTGGAATTGGAGTATTCTGTACTACAGTACCAGCAAAGCTATAAGTACTATTATTTTTCTTGAAGATACTATTTTCAAGCGTTAAGGCGCCGTTGTTATAAGCAAAATTTGCACTTAAACTATTACCTCTAATAGTTCCAACTTGAGGATTAGCAACTGCAATATTTCCATTTCCGGTTAAAGTGTTGGGGTTAACTACAAAATTTCCAGTTAAAGTCCCAGCAACACTACCCTTACCAATTAATCCATTTGCAGGGGGAGAAATATTTAAAGCTAAAAGTGGAAAATTATCAACTTTGACATCTAAATTATCACCCCTGGCAATTCCTGTTGCTGTCGCTTGTTTCCAACGTATATTAAAATCTTTGGGACGGTTATTAGCATCTAAATTTAAGGCAATGCGGTCTTGTGTTCCAACTACGTCTAATTTTAAACCGTTGCCACGTTCGCTTACTAAACTTCCTGTTAAAACATCAAAAGCAAATTTATTTACATTCAAATTACGTAATGCTACTTGTCCATTGAGATTTGGTACAGGCAGGCGCCCAGTAATTTTACCATTAAAATCAGCTAAACCAGCTAACGCGATTGCATTTGGTAACTTTGCTGGTAAATTTAAAAGGTTATAATTTTTAGCGATTACATCCAAATTTAAATCAGTAATTTCTGGGGTATTGGGATTTTTGGCATTAACCATAACATACCCAGTTGCCGTCACATCTCGTGAAGTTGCACGTTGAACAGTTAACTTTGTACCATTCCAACCAATATCTGCTGCCAAAGGTTGTTCAATACCTGCCAACCCTTGAGAAAGTCCAACTTTACCAACTGCTGCTATATTCGCAAGACTAATATCATTAACCGCACCCGCAACTTGTAAATTACCAACAAGTAGTCCCTCTAGCTGTGGGTTAATACGCTTTAGTTGTACATCAGATGCATTGACAGCAGCTTGATAGCGACCTTTATCTAGTTGAATATTCGACGCAGTTACGTCACCACCAGCGTATTTAACTTTTCCTGTACCACTAAGTTGAATGTCCTCTAGTTTGAAAGAGTCAACCGTACCTGTAACGTCAAATAAACCATCTAAACCAGACTCAACTAAAGTTGGTACTTTTGCATAACGCTGCAAACGCACATTATTCGCTTCAACTTTTGCAGTATAACGCCCTTTATCAAGTACAATATTAGTTGCATTGAAAGAACCACCGTCTACATTCAAACGTCCGATACCTTTTGCTTGTATGGCAGGTAGTTGGAACGAGTCAACGGTTCCTGCAACTTGAAAGTTACCTGTAACTCGACCCTGGACTATATTTGGTACTTGTGCTAACTCTTGAACGTTAGAGTCATTAATTTGTAGTTGAGCTTGATAGGCGCCATCAGCCAGTTGAATATTATTAACACCTACCGTACCTCCTCCAACGTTCAAAACCGCATTGCCTGTACCTTGAATTGTTTTCAGGGTAATATTATCGCGATTGCCTGCGATTTGAAACGTACCAGCTAAAGGATTTTGTAAAACAGGCGCCGATTGTTTGAGAACACGCGATAATCTAACGTTATTGGCGACAAACTGAGCGGCAAAGTTTTGCTCATCAAACTTAACATTTTTAATCGCAACTCTTCCACCACCAAGTTCCATACCAGCATTTTCTGATTGGACATTAGCAATTTTAAACGGCGCCGTTGAGCCTGAAGCTAATAACCTACCGTTAAATTTTACACCTTCTATATTAACGTTTTCTAATTGTTCCTTATTTACAAAGCGTTCAACAGGTATACCCGAAGTATCAGCGGTAACTTGCCACTGTTGATTTGCCCACCTTCCCGCAGCTTGAACTTTACCACCTGCGACATTCAAATTAACATTACGAAATGTAAAGGAGCGGTCGGAATAAACGGTAGTTTCTCCGGTACCAGGATATGTACCGTTAGGAGACTGCCACTGTACCACTGTTTGAACATTTCCAGGCGCCCCGCTTAGTTGTGCAGTAGCGGCAACAGCACCAATTTGAAAGTTAGGATTAATATTATATATCTGAGCAATTGCATCTCCGGGTACATTTTTAGCAGTAACGTTAAAATTGACTTGGGGGTTTTGACCGATTGTTACTACACCTGTACCCGTCAAAACACCACCTAGAGTAGCTTTACCTTGAATATCTGTAAAAGTGATTTTTTGTAAACGCGGTAAAAATTCAAACTTGGCGCCGAGGTTATCAAAGTCAACTTTATCTATTTTGGCGGTTTTGACTGTATTGCCTTGACCCAAAAGTACTGGACTATCAATTTCTCCTGTCACCAGTAAATCTGCATTCAACGAAGCAACAACAGGAACAGGTAGTTTTAATTTTAGAGTTTCTTGAACATTGGCAGCACTGACTTCGTTTATACGGGCGCCTAAATTATAACCAGTTTTTCTGTCAATAGTTCCATTTGCCAACAACGGTACTTTACCGTAAGACGCAATGACATTTTCTAACTTGACTTCTGTTTTATCGAAACTAAGTGACCCACGGGCATTTACAAAAGGTCGTGGCAAGCGTGCGACAGCAGCTTTAACCCCCTCTACAGTCGCATTGCCATGCAATAAAGTTGGCTTAAGTGGCTGTGCTTCGATGTCTAAGTCAGCTTTTTTGACTTTTCCTGACTGTAAATCTAGCGGTAACTTAACCAAAGTTGTAACATCTTCTGCCAGTAAATCTTCGACCTGTAGGTTTAATTTATGTTGTATAGTTTGAGGACGTGTTTCGCCACGAACAAACACGCTACCCCCATTAACTGCTTTACCACCTACCTCATATTTAACGAGTTGGTTATTTTCTAATAAGTCGGCAACACCGTTAAGGTCAGCGAATGAGAGTTGCTTTTTTGTATGTAATGGCGCCAATACTAAATTACCGTTACGAAAGCGTATTTTATCAAGGTCAGTTTTAAAGGGTGCGTTTTTACCAGGAGGCTGAATTTTTGTAGTTATCCAACGTCCTTGCCCGTCTTGTTCAATATAAAGACTAGGATTAACAAGGGTTACATCAAGTTTAAGGCGCCTACTTAAAAGCAGTTGCAGCAGGTCAAAAGTAACATCGACAGATTCAACAGTTCCGTTGTCTGGGTCATTGGGTGTAGCAGGAATAGACGAGGCGCCAAATTTTACTGTGCCAAACGAGAAACCTTGAACGGCGCCTAACTTGACGGGACGGTTGAGCGCGGTAGTAACGCTTTGTGAAGCTATAGGCGTTAAATCTTCCTTAACAAATTTCCACAACCGCCACGACCCAAACCCCGCAAGTCCAAGCAGCGAAATACCAGCAGCGATACCACTGCGGGTCAACAACATGAACCAGAACCGTTGAGCTTTTACAGGCTTAGATTTACTATCGCGATTGGGATTAGTCATATGAGTTTACTATTTAATCGCCTTTTTACTGCCAGAACACAAACTGCATCAAAAAAACATGCCCAAGAGCCTGCTAGACCCATGTTATGAGAGAATAATGCCATCTACCAGAATACAAACCTATTTGAGATTTTGGGAGAACATACATTAGTTGCCTGTAAAATTAAATAAATATTTATAACGACCTACAGGTTAGCATAAAGTTCAGTCACTGGTTGGGTAGTGTAAGATTGTGCTGTAATTGAGTGAACCTTCAGTACCCAGAAACCGCGTTTGTCGAAGAAACCCGGTTTCTTTAGTATGCGCCATAAAATATTATCGTCGGGAAAAATACAAAAAAAGTGGTAATTGTTTCACATAGCTATAAGCGTTTAGGCTCTTTAAACTTTAATATTGATGAGGTGAATTTAGAAAGGACTGGTGACTACAGAAAATGCGTGTCTTCGTGTTACTTTTTAATGCTCGGACTGATGACGAGGGTATCCACACGATTCGAGTTGGCGACCGTAACAAGGTGCTAATGTTCGAGTCAAGCGACGATGCCGAACGTTTTGCGATGCTGCTTGAGGCTCAGGATTTTCCTGTACCCACCGTTGAGCCTATTGATTCCCAAGAAGTGGAAGGATTTTGCTCTGAGATGGATTACGACTATGAAGTTGTGCCTTCAAATGGCGCTTTAGCAATTCCTCCTGAGCTAAATGTGGAAGAAACCGACTGGGACCCCAATGCAGATAACTCAAGTAAAAATGCTGATGCTTCCAATCAACAACAATCGAATGCAAGTGATATTGCCGATAGCGAACTAGATAACATTAGGCGCCGACTGGAAGGATTGATTTGAATGTAAAAGGGAAGTGTGTATTTCTCACTTCCCTACCCATACCAAACTACTAGTAATAAAGACATGACAAATTTTTTACAAGAACGTGGGCATCTTTTGACGGAGCAAGTTAACCCCAACAGTTTAAACTTAGACCAGCTAAGTTCGCTTGAGTTTGTAGAGTTATTTAATGCAGAAGACCAACGCGCTATTGACGCAGTTGCAGCAGCTAAACACGAACTAGCAGAAGCAATTGAACGTATTGCAGCAGGTTTAAGTTTAGGTGGGCGCCTATTTTACATTGGTGCAGGAACTTCAGGAAGGTTAGGAGTATTAGACGCAGCAGAATGTCCGCCAACTTTTTGCACACCTCCAGAACTAGTACAAGGGATAATAGCAGGTGGGAATGATGCCTTAGTTCGTAGTTCAGAAGATTTAGAAGACCGTGCAGAAGATGGAGAAACTGCAATGGTCGAACGTAATGTAAGTAAAAATGACGCAGTAGTTGGTATCACAGCAGGTGGCACAACACCGTATGTTCACGGAGCATTGAAAGCAGCAAAAACGCGCGGCGCCACAACAATATTTATAGCTTGTGTACCAGCAGAGCAAGTAAAAGCAGACGTTGACATCGATATTCGCTTATTAACTGGGCCCGAAATACTAGCAGGGTCAACCCGTTTAAAAGCAGGTACAGTCACAAAACTAGCCTTAAACATTCTGTCAACAGGTACAATGGTGCGTCTAGGTAAAGTTTACGGCAACCGCATGGTCGATGTCGCAGTCACAAACAACAAACTGCGTGACCGTGCATTACGCATACTTCAAGACCTTACAGGTTTAGGTCGCGACGCAGCAAACTCACTCCTTGAAAATAGCGGCAAATGGGTAAAACTTGCACTATTAATGCACTCAACTAACTTAGACAAACAAGCAGGAGAACAATTATTATTACAACATCAAGGCAATCTTAGAGCCGCAATCGATAACTTTCAAAACCAAAAATAAACCTAACAATGTCATAAGTCCCGCAGTGAAGCATCTCAAAATTTTGAAGATAAGCGAGATTCTACCCTGCGGGAAAACTACACCTTCATCTGGGCAAAGACCGAAATAAACTATACTTCAATAATCTCTCTTAAAATAATTTTCGGCACCTACCTTTTCTACTATTTTCAAATGTTTCCTTACCGAAAAGTCACTATTGTTTTTTTAGTACAATTTTCAAGTTATACTATTGCCCTTAATTTCATAAACACCATTAAGTAATTATTTAGGTATTTAAATATATAAGTATCTAAATACTTATATATTTAATATAAATTATAGTCAGTAATTATGCGCCCTTTTGATTGCTACAAAAAATTTACAGGCGCCGTATCAAACATAAGAACGTTTTATAGCTTCCTGTGCCAAGAATTAGTTCGCAGCTCAATAATGCTAATAATAATTAGGGCATGCTGAAAAAGAAAGGAAAGCTGACACTTGAAGATTATCAGACCAAAGGAATATACCCACGTGCAAGACAAAAAGGTAAGATTACCTAAAATTCATGCATCTACATGACTGGCG